>CAXXVT010000034.1:0-273338 GCA_963676215.2 Opitutales bacterium
ATTATTGATGGCAGCGATGCTTCCGTAGTTGTTGAAAACTCCAGCTGAGCCGATGGTCAGGGTTCCAAAAATTGAAGCGCCCGTGTTATTGTTCAAGGTCCCTCCCAGAACCGAGGCATCACCGGAGATCGTTCCATCATTCTCAAAAACACCAGCCGTATTGATGAGTGTAGCGATGGTTCCGAAATTGGACGACGTTCCAGCATTGCTCACATTTCCAGCAGAACCGTTGTTAACAAACGTTCCTCCGTCTGCCACCGTCGTGTAGGAAAGGATACTGCCAGTTGATGTAATCGTGAGGATTCCTGCTGAGTCGACGAGCGTGTCCCCCGTGTAAGTATTGGCTGCGGACAGACCCGTATTACTGGTTCCCTGAACCGTGAGTCCACCTGTGCCAGACAACATACCTGAGAGGACTGAATTTCCCGAGTTCAATGCCAGAATTCCGTTATTGAATAAAATACTTCCCACCCCGTTGATGGAGCCAATGTCTTCCGAGTCAGTGAAAATGAGAGACCCTGCATTTACAATCGTAGCGCTACTTGTGAGCGCGCCTCCATCAGTTGAAAGAACTGAACCTGACATTATCTCCAGATCAGTGGACGCTAATGATCCGGAACCCATGACTGCCAATGTCCCGCCCGATACCATTGTATTTCCCCTGTAGCTATTGACCCCGGTTAAGGACATCGTGCCATTTCCAGTTTTTGTCAATCCGCCAGAACCTGAGATACTACCAGCATAATTCGTCGAAATATTGTCGCTACCTGTGGTTAGTGTATTACTTCCAAGATGGATCGTAGATGCTGCTGAAGAACCCGCCAAAGAAGCAATGATGAGGTTCTCACTCGTCGTCAAATCGCCATTCACGGTTAAGGCAACGGTGTCAAGAAGGCTCGATCCATCAATTAGAAGCCCTGCACCAGAAGCCACGGATACTGCGCTCGAAGCAATACTCCCTCTAATATCCAGAATCCCTCCGGTTACGGTAGTGTTCCCTGTGTAAGTATTTACTGCGGATAGAATCAACGTTCCATCACCGATTTTTTCGAGAGGGCGGGGGCCTCCGACTTCGCTGATTATCCCGGATTGTTCACCTGAACCGGTTGTGACCTTGAGTTGTGTGGTGTCCGAATTGACGTTGATCGCAGTGGCGATGTTGACTCCGTCAGCGTAGTCGATGATCGAACCCGTGGTTCTGATGAGCCCGCTGGCACCGCCTGCTGCCCCATCGGCTTCCAGACGTAGAGTGGCACCGTTTACATTGATGGCGTCCATGTTATTGCTATTGTAAGACAGCACCAACGTGCCACCATTGACGTTCACCTCATCTAGTCCAGATCCTACCCAACCTGAAAGTGTGAGTCTATCTGATCCATCTTTTGTAAAAACACTATTGGTTCCCTCTCCAAATACGGTTCCAGAGAATTCGGTTGGCCCTGCATTGCCATTGGTGGTGAGAGTCTGATTGTCAAACATGTAAACCCATCCTCCTGTTCCAGAAAGGGCACCGATGGTTTCTGAGTGTTCTACGGCCAAATAACCAGCATTTACAACAACCGCAGCGGTATCGAAGATGGCCTGCCCTCCATGTGTATAGAGCAACCCATTGGTGATCGTGGTTGTGCCAGTGTAAGTATTCGTCCCAGATAAACTAATCTGCCCAGTTCCACTTTTGGTAAGCCCACCAGTCCCTGAAATAACACCGCCAATACTGGAAAAATTGCTATCACCTGCGGTCAGCGTGTTGTTTCCAAGGTCCACCGTTGAAGTTGCGCTCCCTAAAATGAAACCGATGGTTTCATTACCCGTGAGAGTCAAGTTCCCAGAACCATTAAGAGTGACCGCTGCGGTATCGAGCAAGCTGGCGCCGTCGACAATGAGCCCAGCTCCGTTTTCCACTGTAACGGCAGTGGAGACAATACTTCCGGTCACATCGAGGATGCCTGAGGTGACAGTAGTATTGCCTGTGTAAGTATTGGCGGCGGAAAGGATTAAGGTGCCATCGCCGATTTTTTCGAGCGGGCGGGGGCCACTGGTTTCACTGATGATTCCGGATTGTTCCGCTGAACCGGTACTAACCTGTAGCTGGGTGCTATTGGAATGGATGTTTATCGCAGTTGGATTGTTGACTCCATCCGCGTAGTCGATCACTGACCCTTTCGTAGTGATGAGTCCACTGGCACCGCCTGCCGCGCCATCTGCTTCCAATCGCAGCGTGCCACCGTTTAAATTGATAGCATTTATGTGGTTGTCATTGTTAGACAGGATGAGAGTGCCGCTATTGACGTTCACTGCTGCAATACCTCCCCCCCAACCCGGATGCCCATAACCTGATGCGCCTATTTTCCCTGAGAGGGTAAGTGTATCTGAGCCACCTTTGGTAAACTCCTCCCCATTTGTTGGGTCAGAGCTGGCGCTCCATCTATCGATACTGCCCGCGTATTCCGTTGGACCACCGTTGCCATTGGTGGTTAGCGTCTGGTTTTGTGAAATAAGAATTCTTCCACCATTTCCCGAAAAAGCGCCGATGGTTTCGGACTCTCCTACGCCAAATTGTCCATCATTGACAATGACTGCTGAAGTATCGGCAATGGACTGACCACCAAGTAGCCTAATGACTCCTCCATTCATGTTCGTGGCCCCTGTATAAGTGTTATTGCCAAAAAACAAATCCAACCAACTGTTGCTATTGATGGTCAATCCACCCATTCCTGAAATGGATCCGTAAAACGAAGAAAAATTGCTACCATTTACATCTAAAATTAGGGTATTACTTCCAAGATTGATGGTTGAGGTTAACGAACTGTTTTTGAGTATCCCGATGGTTTCGTCGCCCGTGAGGGTTAAGTTTCCCGTTCCATTAATTGTTAGCTCTGAGGTATCTAACAGGCTGGAACCATCGACCTGAAGCCCTGCCCCGGTTTCGACGGTAATGCTGGATGAAGCAATACTTCCCGTTACATCCAGAATGCCCCCGGTGACAGTGGTGTCACCCGTGTAGGTATTGGCACCGCTCAATTCGAAAGTCCCACTGCCGGTTTTGTTCAGTGCGCCTGTGCCCGACATGACACCTGCGAATTCAGTATTGTTGGCATCACCTGTTGTAAGGGTACTACTATTACCAAGGATGACTGTTGAGGTCGTTGATGCACTTTCCAATGATCCGATAGTTTCACTGCCTGTGAGTGATAAGTTTCCCGTTCCGTTGAGTGTCAGTGCGGCGGTATCGAGCAGACTGGCACCATCCACTGTGATCCCTGCTCCGGTTTCGACGATAACAGCAGTAGAAGCAATGCTTCCGGTCACATCTAAAATGCCTCCAGTGACAGTGGTGTCACCCGTGTAAGTATTGGCAGCAGAGAGTACGAGTGTGCCATCGCCAATCTTTTCAAGAGGGCGGGGGCCACTAGTCTCACTAATGACTCCGGATTGATTCGCTGAACCGGTTGTAACCTGCAATTGGGTGGTATTGGAATTGACGTTGATTGCAGTCGGGTTATTGACACCATCGGCGTAGTCGATGATAGAACCGGTTGTGGTGATCAGCCCGCTGGCTCCACCTGCAGCACCATCCGCTTCCAGGCGCAGTGTGCCACTGTTAACATCGATGGACGTAATCTCGTTGGTGTTGTTAGACAGAATCAGTGTGCCGTTGTCGACGTTTAGTTCGAGGTTCCATCCTGCAAACCCAACAGTTCCCGAGAGAGTTAAACTGTCAGAACCAGCCTTAGTAAATGTATTGGGGCCTGTTCCAAGTCCATAAACCAAACCTGAATACTCCGTTGGCCCATTGTTTCCATTGGTAGTAAGAGTCTGCCCACTACCAATGTAAATCACTCCTCCTGTTCCAGAGAGACTTCCAATCGTTTCTGATGCACCGATTTGAAGAGCTGCTCCACCATTCACCATCACAGCAGATGTGTCTACAATCGCTTGTCCCCCATCTAAATACAAGCCTCCAGCATTAACAGTAGTGGTGCCTGTATAGGTATTATGTCCCCTTAAGTTTAGGTAGCCTAAAGAGCTGCTATCCACGGTCAATCCACCAGTCCCCGAGATACTTCCATCAAAATATGAGGATAAACCAGAGTTCCCCATTACCTTAAGGTTGCTACTACCAAGGCTAACGGTTGAACTAGAGGATGCACTATCTAGTGTGCCGATGGCCTCATCACCTGAAAGTGACAAATTTCCGGTTCCGTTTAAGGTCAGCCGAGCACTATCGAGCAGGCTTGATCCGTCCACCTGGAGTCCGGCCCCGGTTTCCACGGTGATGGCTGTTGAAGCAATGCTTCCGGTGACGTCCAGGATGCCTCCAGTGACAGTGGTGCCACCCGTGTAGGTATTGGCGGCGGAAAGGACTAAGGTACCATCGCCGATCTTTTCGATTGGACGGGGGCCACTGGTCTCACTGATGACTCCGGATTGATTCGCTGAACCGGTTGTAACCTGCAATTGGGTTGTATTGGAATTGACGTTGATCGCCGTTGGATTGTTGACTCCATCCGCGTAGTCGATGACTGACCCCGTCGTGGTGATGAGCCCGCTGGCACCACCTGCGGCACCACCTGCTTCCAAACGCAGCGTGCCACCATTCACATCAATGGCTCCCATGGCGTTGTTGTCATTCGTCAAGATCAAGGTTCCGCTATTCACACTAACTTTTGCTAGCGTAGACCAAATCTCCCCTGAAAGTGTAAGAGTGTCAGTGCCGCCTTTTACAAATTCTCCAACGGACAATCCATTACCTAAAAAATTTCCGGAATATTCCGTTGCCCCTCCAGTGCCATTGGTCGTGAGTATTTGGTTTTCAAAAATATTAACTCTTCCTCCGGTTCCAGAAAGCGCTCCGATGGTTTCTGAGCCGTCCACTGCCAAGGTTCCACCATTCACAACTACTTCTGCAGTATCCACAAGAGTCGTCCCATTGATTAAATACAATGTCCCATCATTCACTGTTGTCGCTCCAGTGTAGGTATGAGTGTTGTATAATAAAAGACTTCCTGAACCGTCTTTCGTTAAACCACCCGCTCCTGAAATACTCCCAAAAAAGACGGTAGAATCGCTATCTCCTACTGTTAGAGTGCTATTGCCGAGCGAAATTGTCGAATCGGTATAAGAACTTTTAATTAATCCGATGGTTTCGTCGCCCGTGAGGGTTAAGTTTCCCGTTCCATTAAGAGTCACTCCTGCCGTATCTAGTAGACTGGAACCATCGACCTGAAGCCCTGCCCCGGTTTCGACGGTAATGCTGGATGAAGCAATACTTCCCGTTACATCCAGAATGCCCCCGGTGACAGTGGTGTCACCCGTATAGGTATTGGCACCACTCAATTCGAAAGTCCCACTGCCGGTTTTGTTAATTCCGCCTATGCCCGACATGATGCCCGCGAATTCAGTATTGTTGGCATCACCTGTGGTCAGCGAATTACTACCAAGGATGACTGTTGAGGTCGTTGATGTACTTTCCAATGAGCCGATGGTTTCACTACCTGTGAGAGTTAGGTTTCCAGTTCCGTTGAGTGTCAATGCTGCGGTATCGAGCAGGCTGGCGCCGTCGACCGTGAGCCCGGCTCCGGTTTCCACTGAAACGGAGGTTGAGGCGATGCTACCGGTAACATTCAGGATGCCTCCGGTAACCGTAGTATCACCCGTGTAAGTATTAGTTGCGGAGAGTATGAGGGAGCCATCGCCAATCTTTTCGAGCGGACGGGGTCCACTGGTCTCGCTTATCACACCGGATTGAGTGGCTGAGCCAGTGGTGACCTGGAGTTGGGTGGTGTCTGAATTGACGTTAATCGCGGTGGGGTTATTGACGCCATTTGCGTAGTCGATGATTGAACCCGTAGTCGTGATGAGCCCGCTCGCTCCCCCTGCAGCTCCATTCGCTCCAAGGCCAAGCGTGCCACTCCCTACGTTGATGGAGGTAATGCTGTTGCTATTGTTGGACAGATTCAATGTGCCACTATCGACGTTTAGTTCGAGATTCCACCCTGAGCTTCCTAATTTTCCCAAGAGGGTTAAGGTGTCTGAGCCACCCTTGGTAAAGGTATGAGTCCCCGCTCCAAATCCGATCAACGTCCCCGCATACACGTTTGACCCAGTATTCCCATTTGTGGTGAGAGTCTGTCCGCCCCTGATGTAAGTCACTCCTCCTGTGCCGGAAAGACTTCCAATCGTCTCTGATCCAACGATATCAAGAGCTCCTCCAGCATTCACGATCACAGCAGATGTGTCTGCGATCGTTTGGCCACCCGATAAAGACAAGCCTCCAAGGTTAACAGTAGTGGTACCTGTATAGGTATTTTGACCAGTCATGATCAGGTAACCCCCAGTGCTGCTATCCACAGTCAATCCACCGGTCCCTGAGATCCCTCCATAAAAATATGAATACGAACCCGCGTTCCCCTTTAAGTTCAAATTGTTACTACCCAGACTAATGGTTGAATCAGAGGATCGTCCATCCAGCGTTCCAATCGCTTCGTCGCCCATGAGGGTCAAATTGCCAGTTCCATTGAAGTTTATTTTGGCTGAATCGAGCAGGCTGGCTCCATCCACGGTGAGTCCTGCACCTGTTTCTACCGTAGTGACTGTTGAGGCAATGCTACCTGCGACATTCAGAATACCTTCGGTGACCGTGGTGTTCCCTGTGTAAGTATTAGCCGCGGAGAGCACGAGGGTTCCGGCACCCGTTTTTTCCCATGTGCTTGTGCCGCCTGTTTCAGACAACACCCCGGAATGAGATGCTGATCCTGATGCAACCTGCAAATTGACGCTACTACCTGCTGAGACGGAGAGGTCGGTAGATATAGAATCGCCATTATTGTAAGTGAGGTTCACTACCTGAGCCTGTGTGGTTAATAGGAAACCTGGTGCAATCGTAAAAAACGAAACCAACATTCTCAACTTCAATTGCTTTCGTCGAAGATACCATCTTGTTGAACAAATACTGATAGTGAATGCTGTATAAAGAAGGCGAATATCAAATGTTTTTCTCATAAGTTACTGTGGATTGGGAATTCCCCAATTACGTGCTGTCCATTGAGCTTCTTAATGACATCCAACGTTCTGTTTTGAGCGAATTTCTGGATTTAGTTCCAAATGAGATCTCTATAGTTACAATGGAATTCACTATTTTGCATCAGGTGAAGTGATATAGTTTAGTAGGTTAGCTAAAGGTAAAGTATGAGGTTCGAGTGAATTACAACCGCTTTGACCGTAAATATTCGCAATTCGAGGACTTTATTAGACCCTGATATCCAACATTTCATTTAGTCCTTATACGCTAATATGTTGTTTTACACGGTAAATGCATTCCAAAAGCTTTCGGTTTGATCTAAGGAAGAGAATTGAAACATTTTGTTGTTATGGCTCTTGTTTATTTGAAATGAATCCCGATAAAACCCATTTTTAAGGTGCCGAACGCGAAGCAATGATCACCAAAATCAAAGCTGCATTGTAAACGAGTCTCATGATCGGTCACCTGTGGACGAGTGACTCACCATTCATGATGGGAAATCGCTTATTTGAGGTGTCAGCCTCAGAGGTGGTGAAGCCGTGGATGTCCAGAACGCCGGAAGTGGCAGAGATTGTGGGTTAGTCAGAATCAGAAACCTTAAGATATTGCGTCTGACCCCTGCTGTTCCTCAGATTTATACAAAATACAAGGCCTGACCTGAATGGCATTGCTTAGGTAGTTTTAAGGAGCCGATGTTCCCTGATTTCCTTTCGCTCGATTATATGTCGTTGTCCAAAAGGTTCTAAGTAGACTCTTTTCAGAAAAATGAGAGAGTTTTCTAATATTTGAAAGCTGTTGTGTGTTTAATGGGTATGACATCACAAAAAAACCGACCATCGATTCGTATGAATTCCCTTTTGTCCCTTAGCAAACTCCATCTCACTGCATCTCTTCTCTTTTGTTCCGTTTTTTCTGTTCTCAACGGCCAACAGTTTTCGATGGAGGTGCCCAATGCTGATGAAGGAGTTTATCTAAAATCAGTCGATGTTTCGGTGGAAATTGTTGGGAGTTTTGCGATGACAACCGCAGAGCTGATTTTCCACAATCCAAATGGACGTCAGTTGGAAGGAACGCTTGAATTTCCATTATTGGATGGACAATCGATCGTGCGATTCGCGATGGATGTCAACGGCTCTTTAAGAGAAGCCGTTCCGGTTGAGAAAGCGAAAGGGCAGGCGGTTTTCGAAGAGATCGAGCGCAGACGAGTTGATCCCGGGCTACTGGAAAAAACACAGGGGAACCACTACCGTGCTCGGATTTTTCCACTGCTTCCGAATTCAGACAAACGGGTCGTCATCGCGACGATGGAGGACCTGTCTGCACAATCTGCTGCACCCACTTACCGTCTGGCGATGAACTATGGGGAATTGAAAACCCTCAATATCCAACTTGCGATGAAAGGCATCGAAGCCGGACCCCAAGTAAAGAAACAAGGGATTGATGGAGTTGAGTTTTCAGATTGGAGCAAAGATTGGGTGTCCTCAGCATCGGCAGTTGATGTCGTGGCGAACGGTTTGATTGAGATAGTCCTTCCTCAGGCCCCAAGTCGACAAGCGGTTACTCAGGAAATTGGAGGAAAACACTATTTCTATTTTCCTCTCACACTGCCTGCTATTCACGCGAAACGGTTGGACGATCCCAAGCGTGTGAATATCATTTGGGATAGTTCCTCTTCCTCCGCTTCTCAGGATTTTACCAAAATCTATGCTTTCCTGGACAGACTTTTTTCAACCCATCAGAATTTACAGGTCATTCTCACCAGAGTTCGAGACCAAGTGGATGCTCCATTGCAATTTTCAATTGATGGTGCTGAATGGGGCTCCCTAAAAAATGAATTGCAGTCAACGATTTATGATGGTGCGACCTTAAGAGGCCTCGCAATTGCTGCGACTGAAGATGACCTTACGCTTTTGATCAGTGATGGGCTGCAAAACTGGGGATCTGCTCCTCTCAGCAAGTCTATCAATACCCGTCTCTTTTCTATATCGACCAGCACATCCGCAGATCCCGCGCTTCTTCGTGCAGTAGCACAAAAAAACGGCGGCGATCTCATTAACTTGTTGAAAACCGACGCAAAAACGGCGGTGGAAAAACTGACGGAGCCGTCGACGTTACTTGAGTCATTGTCCTACAATCCGCAGCAGCTTTCACTTCTATCTTTGGAGGCTGGCGCCGTTATCTCTTCGGGTGGTGGGATTGCAGGGATATTGCGCTCGGAGACCGCAGAACTTGTTTTGGAATTGAGAACAGCAGACGGGAAAGTCCGCGCTCAAACGATTCATCTTTCTCAATCGGATGAAAAAAGTCAGTCCAGTTTCGCCGGTCGTATCTGGGCGAACAAAAGAATTGAAACCCTGGAACTCGAACCCGAAAAAAACGCTCTCGAAATCCAACGTTTGGGTAAAGCATTTGGAATTGTTACCAAAGGAACCTCTTTAATCATACTCGATACGGTTGAGGACTATGCGCGTTATGAAATTACTCCACCGGATGATCTGAAAACCGCTTACTTAAGTCTCATGAGAGATCGTCGCAATGAAGAGCTTGTTGGAAAACAAGGTCATCTTGATTCCGTCTTTCAACTTTGGCAGAACGAAATCGCATGGTATCAAAAGGACTGGCCAAAAGACGCGATGCAAAAGCAGAAGCTAACCAGCAAGCAACGAGAAAGAGCCGTTGGCGCAATTGCCGAACGGCGATCTGAAGCAGCCCCTGCGATGGAAATGCAGCTATCCGCTGGGGAAGAAGTTTACGAGCTGGATGCGTTTGAAACGGCTTCGGATTCGAGCACTGCTGCAATGCCTGACCAGGAATCTCGTGATGTTGTTTTTTCAATGGGTAATCCATCTCCAGAGCCAAATGCGCACCATTCAGGTAGATCATCTGTATCCATTGCACTGCAACCCTGGAAACCCGATTCCGCCTACGCCGAACAGATTTCAAAGAAAGAGGGCGATGCGTGCTACCGGACCTATCTTGAACTCAAACCGGAGTACGCTCGGAGCACGGCCTTTTATCTCGATTGTTTTGATATTCTGAACGACAAGGGGTTGAAATCATTGGCTCTGCGCGTGCTCTCCAATTTAGCAGAGATGAATCTCGAAAACCACTCGATCCTACGCATTCTAGGTTATCGGCTGATGCAGGTAGATCAAGATGCCCTGGCAGTGCCCGTCTTCGAGACGGTCATGCGAATACGTCCGGAAGAACCTCAAAGTTACCGCGACATGGCCCTGGTGCAACACGCACTCGGAAAAGACCAAGCTGCCATTGGTCAATACTGGAAAATCGTGAGCCAACCCTGGGATGCGCGATTTCCTGAAGTCGAAATAGTCGCTCTGCACGAACTCAATGCCATTGTCGCCACCAGTTCGGAGGATTTGGATCTGACTCAAATCGATTCCCGCTTCATCAAAAGTATGCCTATGCATCTACGAGTCGTGCTCACATGGGACGCCGATAATACGGATATTGATCTGTGGGTAACCGATCCCAACGGCGAAACCTGTGTTTATTCAAATCCGCTTACCTATCAAGGTGGCAAGATGAGTCGGGATTTCACGCAGGGATACGGTCCAGAGACCTTCTCCCTAAAGAACGCAAAACCCGGGACCTATAAAGTGGAAGCAAATTATTACGGTAACCGCCAGGGAATCATTTCGGGGAGCACAACGCTACAGCTCAATCTTCAGACTCATTTCGGAACTCCAGAGAAGGAAGAACAAACCGTAACATTGCGTTTGAAAGAGCAAAAAGAGGTTGTTTTTGTGGGTGCTTTCGATGTGGAGTAAAAAGCAATCCCTTTCACTCAAACCAGAGCCGTCTGCTCTATCAGAATCCTTTTGCAGTTAACGCTTCATCTAATTTGAGATAGAAGTCATCGAAAGCTCTTTTGTATGCCAATTGCCAATTTTCATCACTAGCAACCTGGCCTTTGTTGATGCCGTATCCTTCAACCTTTATTGTTTCATTTTTGCTAGATCCAACAATAGATATCTCACATTCAATCTTTGCTTCAAAGGACACTGAAAACATTCCCGGAGAAAACCAGGCCCAGAATTCGTTGATGTTTACATCCAGTTGAAAATCGCTGTTTTCATCTTCGGAAATACTGTATCCTCTAGCTTTAAACACTTCCGAGATCATTGCCAGTGATTTTGATTCCACGGTTTCTCCTTCAGGTAAAGAGATGTCCCCCGCAGCTTTACCATAACCGTTTCTTTGGCGACCAATCATTTTTGATTTAGCTGCTGATGACATACTATTAACATCGCCATCAATTGAAGGAATGGAAGGAGAGGAGGGTTTGTTCTCGAAGGTTCGATTGTCTTCGATTGTTTTGATTGAAACAGTTCCGTTTTGTCCTTCTGCAATTTGAAGCGTTGGAACGCCTAAGTCGATTGTTCTTCTGCCGGTTACGCAACCGGAAAGAAGGGCGAGAATCGTGAGTGAGATTAAGATAGATGTATTTTTCATGATCATAAGATTTCGTGTGAAATGTAGGGTGTATATACAGGAAAAGAGTGAGTTGTTTTGAACCTGTAACAGAAAAGGTGAAGTGATCTTGAATATATCGGCAGGATTTGAAATCGATTCACTCGAAATAGTTATTTCGGATGAATTAATGTGTTTCAGTTGTTTAGAAAGGAATCGGATTCGTTCCAACATCGGGTAATGGAAGACCATCTGGAAATGAATGCGTTAATTGATTTCTGTGAAATGCAGCCAATTCCAGTGTGGAATCTCTGAAATAGTTGCCCTCCGCAAAAAGTGTGATGGTGTGCTCCCAGGCTTGATACCTGAATTTCCTGGCTCTGCACTGGTTTTTAAGTTTTTGAATAAGAGAGGGATGGGGATAAAGTGAAAGTGTGAGTGCTTGCTGTGCTTCCTTTAAGAACGGGAGGACTGTTCGAAATTTCCTTCAGAGTGTGCGATAACGGACGCTTTGCTTTGATTATATGTTTCAATCAAAGCAAGCATCGCATCCAAGGAAAAACTCAATTTGTGGACTGAGGATGCTGGATTCGCATAATCCTTCATCCATTGGGTTGGTCTTACATGTGGAAGTTTGAAGGACTGATTACAATCTAAAGGTTGTTGTCTTCAATCGTCCCTACTTTGCATTCCCTCACCCTCAATAAGGTTCGATACTCATGATAATGTCGAAGGCAGCTTCTTCTGCGACTTCATCGTCATCATAGAACTTAATCAATGCGAAGAAGTTGGTGTCGGTTTCGGGATCGATGATGCCGAGTAATACGACCCTTACCCCATCAATTTCTCCTTCAACATAGGCCCCTTCGAGTCCGTTGAGATCCTCAATGACATCTGCATCGTCGTAATTGTCCAAGTCGAGTTCGGCCGCTAATTCTAGTGTGAAATAGGCGATGTCTGAGGTGTCAATATTCGCGTCAGCAAATGGAAAGATCCCAAACTCCATCGCATCCCCTTCGGCGTAGAAACCTTCGCTGTCATTTTCGGTGACGACAAAGTCTTCAGGCAACTCGAAGTAGAGTTGGTATGCTTCCCAATCGCATTCAACTTGTAATTCCCCGTGGCTTGCCACGTGGGGCTGACTAAGGGAAAGTTTGAAAACCGTAGGTTTTCATTCAGATTGAGAATGTGGAATTGGTTCGAAGCAGTCATTGTGTTTATAACACGCATTACCATCTGGTATTTCCTGTGAAATACCGGAAATCACTTTTGAAGGCGAAGATAAGTAAAGAAATCGCGGAAATCGCTTCAGAAATTAGCGAACGTTATGAGATCAGCTTTGAGAGATTGGGCTGTGATCTAAATCATATTCATGTGTTGTGCTCATTTCATCCAAATACAGTGAAACGGTTCGAAAGTTTAAGAGTTTGACAGCGAGGGAAGAATGCCCGAATTCTATGGGGTGGAGAGTTTTGGAGGACGGATAATGCTTGTACGGTTGGAGAAGGTGGAAATTGGAGCGTGGTTGAGCAATATGTAAGAAATCAGGGCGTTGAACCTTCTAAAGTGCAACTTACTTTGTGGTGAATATCTAATTCAAGATACCCCGTGGCTTGCCACGGGGAGTGTCATTCTGAGCGTTTAGGTTGAGAATCAACAATGGCAGCAGTAGTAAAAGATGTAATTTTTTCATAATAAATAATGATTTAACAAAGGGGAATCTAGTGGAAGATTTCGGATAATACAAATGGGTGGATATGAATCATTTCGATGATGGAGAATGGTTGTGATGTTAATGGTGGAACCTCAGATAAATGCGGCTAAAATAGACACTGACACTTTATCAGATTTTGATTTTCGGAAGCGAAGATTCCGTTTATTGTTTTGATTATCCAGACTGATTGGAATGAATCAGGATGGGTCCCCAATAATCCTAATTTCGATCCTGTTGGGATACTATGAATGTAAAAATACTGTTGATGTCCCTCTTACTTTTTCCCATTGCCTGGCTGTCAGGGGAAGATCTGAAAAGCCAAGCCGAAGCATCGTTGCAGAAGGGGGTCGTATTTTTTTATACCACCAATTCCCACGGGGGTTACGTTTACAATGTAACGCCAGACCTGTCGCGGCGTTGGGGAGAAGGTCCCAAGGATGCTGACACTATTGAAGTGCAGCCTCCGGGCACACCCGCGGTTGGCATGTCATTTTTGCGGGCATACCAAGCAACCGGAAATGAACAGGCTTTGATCGCGGCTAAAGATGCGGCGCATGCTTTGATCCTTGGACAGAATAGTCATGGTGGCTGGAATCACACCATTAACTTTAAGGATTTAAATGATCAGACCGTTAGTTTCGACGATGATCAAAGCCAATCTGCTATTAGCTTTTTAATGGCTCTGGATCGGGAGATTGATGATGCAACGCTAACCGCTGCAACGAAGCGGGCGATAGACATGATGATCAAGACTCAATTGCCCAATGGTGGTTGGCCTCATCTCTATCCGGAGAGAGGAAACTACCATGATTATGCAACTTTCAATGATGGAGGGATCAATGACTGTATTCGTGTGATGATCGAAGCCTTTCAATTTTACAAGAATGACAGCGCCATTGAAAAGAGTCTGCGAAAAGCTGCGCGGTTCATGATGATCTCTCAACTCCCTCCTCCTCAACCGGGGTGGGCTCAGCAATATAACGAATACCTTCAACCAGCTTGGGCCCGAACGTTTGAGCCTCCCGCCGTCTGTCCTTCAGTTACCGTAAAAAACATACATACCCTCATCGATCTCTTTTTGGTCCTCGGCGATAAAACCTTGTTGGAACCGATCCCCGATTCCTTAAGATGGTTGAAGCAGATTCGTTTGGAGAATGGGAAATGGGCGCGGTTTGTTGAAATCGGAACGAACAACGCGCTCTATTATGATAGAGGAAGAGTCCGGGTAGATCATCTTTCTGACCTTCATCCCGAACGAAGCACTGGTTATGGGTACGAAACCAATTTGGAATCGCCGATCAAAGCCGCTGAGCTGCGATTCAAAAATGCGCTCGAGCTGGGGAGAAAAGGATTGGTGGCGAGCGAAGATTCCGAACTATCCGAGGGTGAATTGATTCGACGAATTGATAACCTTCACAGTTCCGTTGAATCCATCATCGCTGAGCAGGAATCGTCTGGAGCATGGATCACCCGCAATGATCGATTCAAAACCGCCCTGCCCAGAGGCGTTCGCTGGAATGGGCAATACTCCGTGATGGATCGCATCAGTAGTGAGGTATTCAATCAAAATGTCGCGTTACTGTGTGAATACATCGAGTTGAATAACCGATTGATCCTCATGTAATTTGAGGTTTAAGCTGAGGGACAGAGACTGAAGGTATGTATGATGAAGCGAATCCAATTTAGTGAAGTCTGTCGGGAACTGCACCGCATACTGTGTGAGTTGGGAATGAGTGAAGAGCGGGCAAATCGTTGCGCCGCTATCTTTACTGAAAACACCTGTGATGGAGTGGCTTCCCACGGACTCAATCGTTTCCCGAAATTTGTCTCTGACATTAAGTCGGGTGTGATCGATATTGAAGCTCAGGCCGAGGTTATAAAATGCTTAGGCGCTATCGAGCAATGGGACGGAAAGCGAGGGATCGGGCCCTTGAACGCTGAAAAGGCGATAAACCGAGCCATTGAATTGTCTCGTGAAAATGGGATCGGTTGCGTGGGGTTGAGTAATACCAATCATTGGATGCGAGGTGGCACTTATGGATTGCTCGCTGCCGATGCGGGTTGCATCGGTATTTGTTGGACGAACACGATGGCGTTGATGCCGCCTTGGGGCGCTGCAGAGAAGAAGATCGGCAACAATCCGATGGTGGTGTGCATCCCAAATCGAGAAGGTCCAGTATTGTTGGACATGGCCATGAGCCAGTTTTCTAACGGCAAACTTGAAGTCCTTCGGCGAAGAGGGGAACAACTTCCTCTAGTTGGTGGTTATGACGCAGACGGTGAACTCACTACGGATCCCAATGCGATTCTACAAAGCAGTCGAGCGCTTCCAATCGGGTATTGGAAGGGATCGGGACTCGCTTTGGTTCTCGATCTGATGGCGTCCCTGATATCTGGCGGCGATTCAACTCGTGAAATTAGCGGTCGAGAGCAGGAAACTGGCGTTTCTCAGGTATTCCTCTCCATCGACATCGCTTCGCAGAGCGAGGGCGCAGACATCGGTGCTAAGGTTGATGCCATTCTTGAAGATTTCCTGCAAACGTCAGCTCTTGAAGGACAGCGGAAAATCCGATACCCAGGCCAGGGGATGTTGTCCGCTCGAAAAGAGAATATGGAGGAAGGAATTCCTGTGGAACCAGAGCTTTGGCAACACATCAAATTGCTTTGAATAAGGAGACCATTCATGACTGATGACGAAATAAAATTGCTCGAAACTCAACTCACCGATGCTGAAAGGAATATGGATGTCGCGACTCTTCACCATCTGCTTTCCGATCGCTTTACAGGTGTGAGTATGAAAGGACATTCCTTGGACAAAGCCTCATTTATTGAGGCCTTCTCAGGCTCCTTTAAGTTCGAAGCATTGGAAATCGAGGATCTCAATATCACTCACTTCAATGGATTTTCGACCGTCGTGGGTCGGTCCGTATTCGAGGTTGAAATAGGTGGAAATCGAATCCAAGCTAGCGCACGGTATGTGGACGTGTGGGTGCAAACAGGTGAAGCGGTTAAACTCGTTTCATCCTCTGTAACCCCAGAAAAGAAAGAACGCTGATTATGCAATGATTCTTTCTCCCTTCCATAACCATTTTAGGGAAGGGAAGAGAAGCCTTTTTTCGAATGAACTCCGGTGGGGTGAATGACGGTATCGGTTGCCAGTATTAAAAATCTCAACACTCCTCATTTTGAGAAGGATGTGAGTTCGATTTTACGAAACTCGAGCAGGCCTAATTCCCCTTGGATTCCAATGTGCCCAGGTGCATTTTTAACTCCAGTGGCGGTGGTTGTGACATGGCCATTCAATTTGACGACAACGGACTCACCAATACAGGTGATTTCAATCACATTCCATTCTCCCGTAGGATTCATGGCTTCTTTGAGACGCTCCCTATTTGTTTCTCCAGTGGCTTCGGGCGCTCCGTAATTGATCAAACTGGTGATCGGAGCATCGCCTTCGATGGTATCCATGCATTGAAACTGATATCCGTTCGATGGATAACCTTTTTCATCATCGTTGCTGGTCGCCATCGTACGAACAAAGATTCCACTGTTCGCGTTTTCTTCGAGAAATCGCACCTCGAAAACACAGTTGAAGTCGCTGAAAGTTTCAACCGAACGAAGCCATCCAGTGCCTCTGTTAATATGGAGCATTCCGTTTACCACTTGGAAGGTGCCACCATTTTCAATCACCCATCCCTCAAGGTCATGCCCGTTGAAGAGTTGAATGGACTGTGACTTTGTGTCGTTGCAGGACGTCAATAATCCGAGTGGCAACATTAGGAAAAGATAAAAAAGACGAACATTTATTTTTGATTTCATGAATAGGATAGCTAGGGATAAATAGAACCGATTAACGGGCCTCATCAAATACGAGGATTCAAAAAATGACTCTTGTCGAATAGCGAAAATCACAGTTTTTGCCAATCGAATATTTCCAACCATTGCTCCCCATTCTGGCGCTTGTTGATTCATAAGTTTACGCTTTTCAATGATCTGGTTCCATTGGTTTCAATGTAACCACAAACGTGAGATCAGCGACAGTACCATTGTGAAGCGAATAATTCCTGCGAGTGCTTACATGTGGGTTCTGTTCATCGAGAGAAAAGTTCCAAGATTCCGCGAAGAATGGGAGGTAGAGCTGTGTCAAAATTGCGGGGTCAGACATTACCTTCTTCACTCCTCCGCAATCCCACTCGACCTGAACCATTTCTTTGTGGGGAAGCTCGGTTAGGCGAAATTGGATCATTTTTGACGTTATAGTGTCTCCTGCACCGTTTTCTTCACTTCCAATTGACTTGGACAGTGTACATTGGGCATTTACCGTACGAGGCCTATACTCTTTTTCCGAGAGTGATACGGAGCAGTCTTTGGCAGTCCCATAAGAAAACGATTGATAGTGAGTTAACTGAAATTGACCTTCCGACATGAGGGTCTCCGTCACCAACTTTTTTTCGAATACAAAATCCAACATGAATACTCCACTGCCGAGAGCCGTGACCATCCCGCGGTCTGGTTCAAGCGTAATTCCCTCAGGTAGTTTAAGTTCCACATCCACAGTGATCGATGCTTTGATAAATGGACCTTCAGCGATGGCTTCGATCGATGAAGACCAGCATAAAACGGATAAAAATAATCCACAAAAAATGGTATTGTATTTGAGCATATTTATTTTCTTTGCTGTGTCAGAGATCAACGATTTTTCCTATATTCTGATTATTTAAATCGTCGAGATTCATCTGATAATTCCGTGGATTATATGGATCATAACATACTTGAATTCGGTCCCGACTGAGATGAGGGCTTGGATCAAACATGAGGCAGGAACTTTTGAAGGTGTATTGGGCTGCATTCAACGGGTCTTTCCAATCTGCATAAATTCTCCAGGGGTGTTTTCCTTGAATGCTTGTCGAGCGATCCAACTCAATGCGGGATATATCAACCCAGGTGGTTCGCCCCATTAGTTTTAAGTGTTCGCGCCTCTTTTTTGATTTGAATGTAATCGTAATAATGACGATGCCAGGAACCATGAAGAGTAGTCCCAATGGTAAGAGAACGACGACCCCAATCCAGATTGAAAAGAACCCATCGATTTTGGCATTGTAATGATGATCCGGGTCATATCTCACCGTTACCGCTTCCCCTTTTTCATAGGCTGGAGGGTGACTGCTGATGGAACTTCTAAATTCAATGCTTTCACCTGATTCGGTCGCAAAACGAACGACTGGGTGATAGCCCGCCGTACTACTGTCGCTCGATGACATTCCTAGAACGAGGTCTATCACCAATCCTTCGGTGACAACTGAGTTCTCAAGAAACGTATCAGTTCGGTTCCAGACAATCCCTGCTGCGATCTCCAAAACAATGCCGATTCCGAGAAATAACCATGCGACACGAGTTAGCACTTTCATCATTTGTTTTTCACTTCATCAGGCTAATGAAATCTCCACTCCTCACAATGTTGGCGCATCGGAATGAGGTAGCTTGATTCGAGGTATTAGAAACCCTAAACGAAAACTCATTCTCTGTGAACCATCATGCTGGCTGTGAAGGAGATCAACCCTCGGCACGAACCGTGTTTCTCATCCGAGTGTCGCTTACTTAAGGGTAGTTTCCGCTTGAATCGTAGCATCCGATGCTTGCATCGGATTCCGCAGTAGATGGTTGTGTCCACTCTGTATGAAGAGATGCGATGACGAGCATCACATGCTACAGAATTTTTTCAGAAAATTTAGGAATACTCATCTCTAAAACCTCATTAAGTTAGCGACGTTGGGTTCTCATCCAATTGGTTGCGTTAAACAAAAGGAGGTAAGTATGTCCTTTAAGTGGTCGGGACGACTGGATTCGAACCAGCGACTTCTACGTCCCGAACGTAGCGATCTACCAGACTGATCTACGTCCCGACACCACATAAAAAAATGAACTTAGGGTGGATTTAAGTCAATACTTGGATTGGATCAGCTGTCGCAGCCGGATCCATTACAACGGTCGGAATATCGCTTTATTCGATTCATGCTGAAAAATCCTAAAATGAGTAGGGGTGACTCTCGGAAATCAATGAAAACGAGACAGTTTTAAACTTTTTTACAAATCAAGCCTTGTCAGGTTCAGTTTTTTTTTAATCTGCCGATTAGATAGAGTGTAAAGAGACTAAGGAAAAAGGATTCTGCACACGATTTATTTGTTAAGCAAAACTCTCCAACATGAGTCACTCAATTTTGACCCTCATCGGAATTACTGCCGTATTAATTCTGGTTTTGGCACTGTTCGTAATATCGAAGCGCAAGACGCGAGAATCGAAAATTACGAGCAGTGTCCTTTCTTCTTCATCAACCTCTAATGCCCGGAATCGACTCTCCTGGATGGCTGAGAATCTGCTCGAAGAACGGTTGGAAGGATTTCGAGATAATACAGTTTCGAGAAGTGCTGTCGTGAATACGCTTCTTGCCTCGGAAGTTTTTGTTCTCACTCGATCTGAGGGTGAATTTGACCCTTTCGATTGTGAGACAAAACATGGAGCAATGGGATCGAGGTTGATCCCCATTTATTCCTCTCTGACTCGATTGAAGCGGGAAATTCGCGGAGCTTCTAAAGAGTATTCTCATGTCCACACGATGAAAGTTCGAGATTGGGTCACGAATCTTCCCGGTGGATTTGGTCTAATTCTTAACCCGAGTATCGAATACTCTATCGAAATCCTCCCTGATGATGTCAGTCTACTCAAAATGGAATTGAGTTGAACTAATCATTTAGTTCCTTCGTGAACTGCCGCGACGGAAAAAGTGAGTCCCTTCATGCGAATCGATTGAAAGCCAGCATTTGTAAGCTCTGCTGCTAATTCAGATTTTTCCGGAAACTGTTCGATACTGCTACCAAGGTATTTATAGGCATCCTTGTTTCCAGTGATTTTTCCGGAAAGCAGTGGTATAACATGCTTTAAATACCAATAGTAAAGTCCCCTGACCCATTTGTCCGGTTGAGTGAATTCCAGCACCAGTAAGCGGCCACCTGGACGAAGCACTCGTTTCATTTCGGATAATCCTTTCGCGCGATCCTCAAGGTTCCGCAATCCGAACGATATTGTGACGATGTCAAAACTATTGTCCTCCACTGGGAGTTCCAGGCAGTCACCCTGCTGGAAATGAATAATGTCTGACTGTTTGCGAGAGGGCTGTTTCTTAATCGCCATGTCGAGCATCGGTTGGCAAAAATCCATGGCAACGATGCGCTCGGCTGATTTGACGCGCTTCGCAAGTGTAAATGCAACATCCCCACTTCCTGTCGCCAAGTCCAGCAAGTCTGTTGGCTGACTTGCGGACACTCGTTTGGCGAGATAACGACGCCACAATACATCGATCCCGGAGCTCATCATCCGGTTTGCAAGATCATAACCGGGCGCGATATCACTGAAAAACTCGTTTACTGCCTTTGCTTTTGGCATATTTTATTTTCCTCTAGGCTTCAGGGGTAGTTTCTGTCGATTCTTCGGATTCCCTGTCTTTCTGTTCACGGAAGCTTTCCACCACCCACTTGGATATTTGTCCATCAGGATTCTCGATAAACCCTGCGTCAATTTCGAATGCGTTTCTCTCCGTATTTCGTGCAACAATCTTAAATCCATGCTGAGTGTCGTGGAATTTTTCCTCACAAATGGAGTAGATCGTTTTTGCGGAATCCTCAGCTTCTTTAACCAGTTCGGCGATTGCGCTGTTATCAAAAGTGAGTTCAATGTCGAAGTTGTTTTTGAATTGCTTTGCGAAGCGTTCCACGTCCCCGCTGTGCACCTCTGCTAATAAGTGTTGGTTGTCTTCGAGTAACTGATCGAGATGAGCTTTCGGATTCTTTAGCGTCTCTTCTGTGACATCAAATGTCTTAATCCCTGTTGAAGGGAGCTCATATTTGAAATCACGAAAAAGTCTTTCGAGTACGGTGAGAATCCCTCGAGCGCCTGTTTTTTGGACATGAGCCCGACTTGCCACTTCGAGGATGGCTTCACTTGTAATATTAAAGTCGATGTCGAAGCCATTAAAATCATTATGATATTGCTTGAGAATACTACCCTCGGAAGTGGTCATGATTTTGGAAAGATCATTGACGCTGAGTGGATCACATGCCACTCGCACTGGTAAACGTCCCACAAACTCGGGCTCGAATCCGTAATCGATGAAATCCCGGGTTTCTGCATTTTGCAGGGCTTGGTTGAGTGCTTCCTGGGAACTATCTGGCTTTGCATCGAATCCGATTTTTGTCGCATCCATTCGTTTTTGGATGTTTTCCGCGAGTTTATCGAACGCACCACTGACAATAAATAGTATGTGTCGAGTGGAGATGGAGTCCTTATTTTTCGAACCACCCATAGCAGCCTGCATTTGTGCCATGATATCGGTGGGGCTGAATTGGCTTACCTCCGTATCTTCCATTATTTTGAGCAGGTTTATCTGCACTCCTCGACCCGAAACATCTTTGCCTCCGCCGCTGCTGACGTTAGCAATCTTGTCGATTTCATCGATGTAGATGATACCGTATTGGGCGAGATCGATATTGCCGTTTGCAACCTTCACGAGATCTCTTACCAAATCCTCCACGTCTGATCCAACATAACCTGTTTCGGAAAATTTGGTTGCATCAGCTTTGACAAAAGGAACTCCGATAAGCTTAGCGATTGTGCGCATCAAGTAAGTTTTCCCCACGCCTGTTGGACCGAGGAGCAAGATGTTTTGTTTGTGATACTCTTCCTTCCGTAGAGAAGGCTCTGCGATACACTTTCGCACGTGGTTGAAGTGATCGCACACCGCTACAGAGAGTACCTTTTTGGCCTCATCCTGTCGGATGACGTAGCGATTAAGATAATCCGTGATTTCTTTGGGTTTAAGATTAAACTCCCTAATCTTTTTTAATATCGCCTCATCCTTAGCTTTTTGGTTTGCATCCGCGGCTTCGCCATCTTTTGCCGGCCCGCCGGCGGACGCTCCGGGATTCATGAAAGGGGAAACACCGACCGAGATCGGTTTGCCCTTAAACATACCCTCAAGTTGCTTCTGGAGTTCCTCCAGAGGATTTTCTTTTTCCTTATCGTCCATAAAATTCAGTTGACAGTTGAAATGGCAGAAGATTCATTTTTATAAAGAATTCTGCGCGAATCATTAAGGTAATTTCCAAAAACTCACTTCATGGCTTCCAATTTAACAAAAAGAGATATTGTCTTGGAGATCTACGAGAAGACAAATTTCCCGCAGAAGGAAGTCAAGGAAACTGTCCAAATGACCTTGGATGTTATTGCGAAGGCAATTGGGGAAGGACGCAACGTAGAATTGCGTAATTTTGGAGTTTTTCAGATCCAACAACGAAAGTCTAGAGTAGGGCGTAATCCCAATAAGCCTGAGAAGGATGTTGTTATCCCGAGTCGCGCCGTCATCAAATTCAAGGCTGGTAAAGAGCTCAAGGTTCTTCTTGAGGATCTGACTGTTGATGCCGACTAATTTTTGAGGGCCTCGATTCCCGGAGGCATCCCGAAACACAAGTAGTGGTGTTTTCTGTTGAACTCCTAACTATATGATAACCTGAAACCCTCCACTTATCCGCAACCGCGATGACTTCCCCCATTTTTTTTGGGCCTTGAGGTTGTTCTATGAATAGTTCTTCTATGCTACCGTAAGGGATTCGACTACATGATGCACTTTTATCACAGCACTAAAGTGTTTGCTGTGAGTAAACAGTCCACCAATCTCAATTCCCTCTTCTGCCTCAACAACTCGCAAAATACTTGCATATGGGAAATGATGCATATGCTTGTTTTTAAGCTCCATCACTGAAAAGTAGGTGTCGTTCGTGGCTACGAGTGTGGCACCATCGATCTTAAAAGGATGGAGTAAATTGATTCCGATTTCAGTATTCAGATACTTCTCCAAAAGCGTTTTCATATCGTAAACCTCCCTTGTTAGACTAACAGGATAAACCTGCAGAATCAAATTGTGTGGGGATTCTATCTAAAAAAGCGTAAACTCTTGCCGTTAGCAGGCTAGATGGGGCGCACGATCAAGTTCAATTCCGCCTTTCTAAACTGAAATCCTTTGAGATATCGGATATCCTAGGTGAGCGACAACCCTATGTCCCTAAGATTGGAGAAGCTTACTTCAGGAACCGCTTTATTTTTGGTGTGGGTATGAATTCATTTCAAATTTCGAAAAATAACTGTCAGCTGACATCTGTTTTTTTGCCGGAGACCCTGAGTAGGATCAGCCATTTTTCAAAAGTTTCGATGACAGCGGTAGTGTTTCGATACATTTTGCTCGATCCATTTCTTAAACTATGGCCTCGATGAAAGGATAAGCTTGATTTATTGACCGAGGTTTTTACGGCTAGGGTATGTTTGAAACCCTACCTGGTTTTCGTGAATTCTATCCTGAGCAGTTTTCAACCCGAAGCGGATTGTTTGAAAGTTGGAAACGCAGCTTAGAGATTTGTGGTTTTTCTGAATATGAAGGTTCCGTATTGGAGCCGTTGGATTTGTATATCGAAAAATCCGGCAATGAGATCGTTGAACAACTCTTTCATTTTGTCGATAAAGGGGAACGGAAGGTTGCCTTGCGTCCCGAGATGACGCCAACCCTAGCACGCATGGTAGGAAACAAAGCCAATGCTTTGCGCAAACCAGTGAAGTGGTTTAACATTGGAGACCATTTTCGCTACGAGCGGATGCAAAAAGGGAGAACCCGATGTTTTACTCAGCTCAATGTCGATATCCTGGGTGAAGCGGGGGTAAAGGCTGATGTGGAGTCCATTTATACGCTGATACTCGTTTGTCAGCGGCTGGGATTGGATGCACAGAAGTTTTATATTCGATTGAGCGACCGTGACCTCTGGCTCATCGCTCTGGATGCACTTGGAGTTGAGGAATCGAAACAATCGCAGGTTCTAGGTGTGATCGACAAAATCGAAAGAAATTCAGAGGAGCAAACCCGCGAAGCTCTTGAGAAAATTGTAGGTGGAGACGTGTCGTCCATGCTTTCGACGATCCAGAGTCTTTTCGAAGTGAAGTCTGTTGATGCAATTGAAGCGTGGTTTGACAAACTCAAGACTCCGGAAGTTGAGCTTCAAGAGAGGATACGGGGTCGAATTGCGGAATGGAAAGAGCTTGTAAGTTCTTTGGAGTCGTTAGGCTGCGCAGGGTTTTACGAAATTGACCTCAGCATTGTCCGAGGACTGGCTTATTATACTGGTTTTGTCTTCGAGGCATTTGAACGGGGTCGGCGATCCAGGGCTTTGGCAGGGGGAGGGCGCTATGATCATCTCGTCAAAAAACTCGGTGGACCTGAGTTCCCCGCAGTTGGTTGGGCTATGGGGGATGTGACGATGACTGATTGTCTTGAGCATCATGGAATACTGCCCAAAGCAAGTTTGCCCTCTAAGGTGTTTGTCGTGATGGACGACAGCACACGGGACACCGCCATGTCGGATGTGGGGCTTCTTCGCAAAGCTGGAGTGTGTGCGCTTTTTTCCTACAAACGGTCGGGATTTGGAAAACAGTTCAAGGAAGCCAATCAAACCAACTGTGATTGGGTGTTGGTCTACGGTGGGGATGAAGTTGCTGAGGACAAGGTGTCAGTGAAGGAGCTTGAAAGTGGACAGGAAACAAAGGTTGCTCGGAGTGAATTGCTAGCTTTTCTCGGTGCTCAAGGGCTTGGTGATTAGCTCTCAGGTGGCAACCCATATGGACTATTGAGTTAAATCCCTGGTCATGCGTGTTTACGTCATTGATTTTGAAGGTAGCCTAAAATACGGCATTGTGGAATACGGTGTTGTCTTGCTGGAGGAGGGGAGCATTGTGCACACCCAAACTGGGTTGTGTCGGCCCGAACAGCCGATTCACCCTCGAGATATTCAGGTTCATGGCCTCAAAGAGGATCGGTTGAAGGATGAACCAGATTTTTCTCAATACAGAGATCAGTTTTACGGCTATCGTTTCGATGGGGTTCTCGCCGCCCATCATGCTCCGGTAGAGAATGGATTACTCAATCGTTACTGGCATACCGTGCCGTCACGAGCGGTATTGGGGCATACGAGTCCAAGTCGAGGGTCCTGGGCCCCGTGGATCGATTCGCGTTTAGTGTATCAGCGGTATTACGACTTAGAATCGTATTCCCTGACATCGTTGATCGATCAGTTTCAGCTGCAGGAACCACTTCAGGAATTGGCCGCAAAATATTGTCCCATCGAAAGATCAAAGCCTCATTGTGCTCTTTATGATGCACTAGCATCCGCGTTGCTTCTGTTGAAAGCAACCGAACATCTCGCGCTGGAGCCTGAAGAGTGGCTAAGGGCTTCCCAATCGGGTTTTGATAACGATTCTGCTCAGACAGATTTGTTTTAGGCAGCGTCTGTGAACTGCCAGTAAAACCCCGCCTTACCTCCTTTAAAAGAAAAGCCCGCTCAAACGGCGGGCTTTTCAAAAAACTGGTGAAATCGAAGATCGGGAATGATTACTTCGTGGTTACTTTCCTGATCTTGTCTACATCCTTGATGCCGGTTTTTCCGTTCATTCGGATATTAACCATTTTGGGGTCGTCTTTCCTCGTTTGGAATACGAAATTCCACATGCCATCTGAAACGACATCATTCGAACTTGTTACAAGAGTGGCATTGAGGCAGTAGTAGGGGTCCTTGCTTTCCTGAAGGATAAGTTTCTTTGCCTTTGTAAGGGCAGATTCTACGGAAATCGGAGGAGTGATCGTGTCTGGCCAAGGATGAATTGCATTAATCTTGAACTGCTTCACTTTCTTTAACGACACCCTTGCATCCATTCTCACTGCTATTGAGTAACTGTTTCCAAGTTCAGTGGAAAACCCAATGATCCAATATCCCATGTCTGTATTGCCATCATCCCCATTTCGAAGGGTTGCATTAAGACAATAGACATTGTCAGTTTCTACAGAGGCAATCTTCTGCCGGGCAAGCTGAAGCGCTTCACTTAGCGACGTTGGAGGGACTATCTTGTCGGGCCAGATATTGACGGCCTGGAGGACCGACGTTGCTGCCGTTAGGAGAACCAACGATAGGGTCCATGATTTGAGTTTCATTCCATTCATACTGTTTTTACGATAAATAGGATTGCACTTGTTTGTAAATAGGATACGACTCCGTTTTCCATTTGAAATTCAATTTCGAAGGAAAAATAGCTAATTTCAGCAATTTTTAGCTGAAGTAGAATAATTTGCTTGCAATACCCTGCACAGATTTTAATTTCAGCTCCCTTTTACTCGAAACATAACGGTAATAACTAATGCCCACAATCAATCAGCTTGTAAATCGTCCAAGACGTTCAATTAAAGCGAAGTCCAAGTCTCCTGCTTTGAAGGCGAATCCTTTTCGTCGTGGGGTTTGTGTTCAGGTAATGACGCGTACTCCAAAGAAACCTAATTCAGCGATCCGTAAAGTCGCCAAGGTTCGTCTAACTACTGGTATCGAAGTCATCGCCTACATCCCAGATGAAGGGCACTCGCTTCAGGAACATAGCATCGTGCTTGTTCGTGGAGGTCGTGTTAAGGATCTTCCAGGTGTGCGTTACCACATTGTTCGAGGTACTTTGGACTGCCAGGGTGTTGAGACTCGTCGTCGCAGCCGCTCCAAATACGGAGTGAAGCGCCCGAAGGCATAATCCTTTTGTGTAACATTTAGCTTTTCCAAATCATGTCCAGACGTAGACAAGCAGTAAAACGACCGGTTCATCCCGATCCCCGCTATAACAGTACTTTAGTTTCCAACCTCATCAATATGGTGATGTTGAGTGGTAAGAAATCCGTATCGCAGACGATCGTTTATGGTGCCTTTGAGCTCGTAGCTGAGAAGCTCGGCAAGGGTGATCCTATTGATCTTTTGATTGGAGCACTTGAAAACGCTCGTCCAAAGCTTGAGGTGAAGAGCCGTCGTGTTGGTGGAGCAACTTACCAAGTGCCTCTCGAAATTCCCTACGAACGTCAGCAAAGTCTTGCGTTCCGCTGGATGGTTACTGCTGCTCGCACTCGTAAGGGAAAACCCATGCGTGAAGCACTAGCGGACGAAATTGTTGATGCTTACAACAACACCGGTTCGGTGGTCCGTAAGAAGGAAGATACGCACAAGATGGCGCAGGCTAATAAAGCATTCGCGCATCTGCGTTGGTAGTAAGCGCTTTCGCTTGCTTCCCCTTTTTTATTTGTTCTTTCCAAGGTTTATAGTTTTATGTCCGTAGAGTTTACATCTCTATCTAATGCAAATGCTTCCAGGCGGAAAACTCCGCTCGAGCATACGAGGAATATCGGTATCGCGGCCCACATTGATGCGGGAAAGACCACGACTACCGAGCGTATGCTCTATTATACGGGAGTCGTTCATAAGATAGGTGAGGTACATGAAGGGACCGCTGTAACCGATTGGATGGAACAGGAACGTGAACGTGGCATCACGATCACGTCTGCTGCGATTACCTGCGATTGGACGAACCAATCCGGGTTGTTCGCAAATATCCGACACCAGGTTAATATCATCGATACTCCAGGTCACGTGGATTTCACGGCGGAGGTCGAAAGATCTTTAAGAGTGTTGGATGGCGCAGTTGCAGTTTTCTGCGCGGTGGCCGGAGTGCAGCCGCAGTCAGAAACAGTGTGGCGCCAGATGGATAAGTATCATGTCCCCCGTATCGCATTCATCAATAAGATGGATAGGGTGGGAGCCGATTTCTTGGATGCCATCAAAAGTATGGAGTCTCGCCTCAATGCGAACGCACACCCACTTTATTTGCCGATCGGAGCGGAAGAGGATTTTAAAGGGCTCGTCGATTTGGTTCGGATGGAAGCCTACCTATACGATGAGTCGGATCCGCTGGGTGTAAAATTTGAAACCGTCGAAATTCCCTCCGACCTTCAAGTGGAAGCGGAGCAATACCGTGAATCACTCATTGAAGCTGTTGCAGATTATGACGATGACTTAGCGCATCGTTACCTCGAAGGTGAAGAAATCTGCGTTGAGCTGTTGATGGGGGCCATCCGCAAAGCGACTGCTTCATTGGAATTTATTGGGGTTATTCCTGGTTCAGCGTTTAAGAACAAAGGAATTCAACGGGTTTTGGACGCGATCATCGCCTATTTACCTAGCCCGCTGGATGTTCCTCCTATGAAGGGTGAGGACAGTAGCGGAAGAGAGATTGTTATCTCTCCAGACGACAATGCAAAGTTGGCCGGACTTGCATTTAAGCTTTGGAACGACCCTTATGTTGGCAAGCTTGTTTTTTTCCGTGTGTATTGCGGGAACCTGAAAAAAGGAACTGTCGTAAAAAATACGCGTACCGGGAAAACTGAACGGATCAGTCGGTTGCTAGTATTGAAGGCAGACAGCCGAGAAGACGTTGATGAAGTGTTTTCCGGAGACATTTGTGCCCTTGTTGGTGTGAGAGAAGTGATTACCGGAGATACTTTCGCGGTGAAAGGATTTGATATCCGATTGGAGCCACCCTCATTTCCAGAGCCTGTGATTTCACTTTCGATTGAGCCTAAGACTGTTAAAGACCAGGAGAAAATGGCAATCGGTCTGCAACGTTTGGCAGAAGAAGATCCGACTTTTACTGTAAAAACTGATTCGGACACCGGGCAAACCATCATCGCTGGGATGGGTGAGCTTCACTTGGAAATCATCCGCGACCGGTTATTTAGAGAATTTAAAGTAGGCGCCGATTCGGGGCGCCCCATGATTGCCTATCGTGAAACCATCAACGGAAGTTCGAAAACTGAAGGAAAGTTCATTCGTCAATCCGGTGGTAAAGGGCAGTATGGGCACGTTGTTATTAAAATGGAGCCCATGGAGCGTGGAAAGGGAATTGAAATCGAAAGCAAAATTGCTGGCGGTGTGATCCCTAAAGAATTTATAAAACCCGCACTCGAAGGAATCCGGGAAGCTGCGAATAATGGGGTCATTGCGGGATATCCGGTTGTTGACTTCAGGGTTACCCTGATTGACGGAACCTTTCATGAAGTCGATTCTTCGGAAATGGCTTTTAAAATGGCTGGCATTTTTGCCACCAAAGATGCTTTTAAAGAAGCAAAACCAATTTTACTCGAACCGATGATGAAGGTAGAAGTGAGTACTCCTGAAGAAGTTCAGGGGGATATCATGGGTGATCTCAATCGTCGGCGCGGACAAATACAACATATAGACTCCAAGAAGGGACTCAGCATCATTGATGCATCGGTACCGCTCGAGGAAATGTTTGGTTATGCAACCGACGTTCGTTCGATGAGCAAAGGCCGTGCGAGTTACTCCATGGAACCATCACACTTTGAGGAGGTTCCGTCGGGAATCGTCCAACGTATTATAGATACATCATACTAACCAACCAAAGGTTTTAGATGAAACAAGCAAGAATCCGAATCAAACTCAAAGGCTTCGATTACCGTGTGATCGATCAGTCTTCTAGCGAAATAGTAGAAACTGCCAAGCGCTCCGGTGCTCGGGTAGCAGGGCCTATTCCTTTGCCAACTCGCATTGAGAAATATACCGTTCATCGTTCTCCCCACGTGGATAAGAAAGCAATGGACCAGTTTGAAATGCGCACGCACAAGCGATTGATTGATATTATCGAACCGACTGCTGCGACAGTGGATGAGTTGAAAAAGCTCAATTTGCCAGCTGGTGTTGATATTACTATCAACGTTTAAGCTGATAAAGCATCGAGGGCCTAGCGGATTTATGACCGGTGGCCCTGAAAACCCTGTATTTTCAGCCATTTATGCTGTTTTTTCGGTATATTGAGCTGGGAATGAAAATATTCCCATTCAGGGCTTGATTTATTTTTCGACGGTGTTTTACTCAGTCGTTTTCACATTTATACAAACTAAAGCAGGTCTAATCGAAACGGCCTTAAAAGCCACCTGCCGCTTAGCTATGAACGTAAGTCTATTAGGTACAAAAATAGGAATGACTCAGGTGTTTGACGAAAACAATCGTCTACACCCTGTCACTGTTGTCCAAGTTGGACCCTGCCCCATCACTCAAGTGAAAACTGAGGATACTGATGGATACAATGCAGTGCAAATTGGATATAAAGAACAGAAGGAAAGCCGCCTCAATAAGGCTAAGCTAGGCCACCTTGCCAAAGCTAAAACAGCTGGTTTAGTCCATCTTCGCGAATTTCGTGTTGATGACGTTAGCGATTTTAATGTGGGTGATGTGCTCACAACTGAGTCTTTTAAGGAAGGCGAAAAGATCGATGTCATCGGAACAACCAAGGGTCGTGGATTCCAAGGTGTTGTAAGGAGATACAATTTTGCGGGTGGACCTGCTAGTCACGGTTCTATGTTTCACCGTCGTGGTGGTTCTTATGGTATGTGCCAATGGCCAGGCCACATTATTAAAGGAAAAAAGATGCCGGGTCACATGGGCGATGTACGTCGCACAGTGCAAAGCCTGAAGGTAGTGAAGATTCTACCCGAAAAAAACTTGATCATGATTCGTGGAAGTATCCCCGGATCCAATGGCTCTCTCGTGACTGTCCGTAAGACGGTTAAAAACCGGAACAAGCAAGTTGCATAACGGAGGGATAATCGGTCGATATGAAATTTAAAATATATACACCAGACGCATCTTCTTCTTCAGAGAAGGAAATCGCAGAATGGCCTGAGCTCGAAGGTGACAAGGGTGCAAATGCACTTCGTCAGTATGTGCTCGCAGTGCGCAACAACCAACGCCAGGGCAATGCTTCTACTAAGAATAAGGCAGAAGTCAGTGGCACAGGTAAGAAACCTTTCCGTCAAAAAGGAACAGGTGGAGCCCGTCAAGGTTCTCGCCGCACGGTAATATGGCGCACAGGTGGCGTGGTTTTTGGACCTAAGCCCCGTGATTATTCAGAGAAGGTGAATCGTAAAGTGAAACTTTTGGCCTTGAAACGTGCGCTCTTTGAACGTGCGAGTGACGGAAGGGTGGATCTTATTGAGAAGCTTGAGTCGACTGAGATTAAGACTAAAGGCATGGTTTCTATCATTGAGAAGATTGCTCCTACTGGAAAAGTCCTCGTGATTGACGATACGTTCGACTCGAATGCTGCACTTTCCATGCGTAACATCAAACGTGTTGGTATGGTAGATCCTTCCACTTTGAACCCACTTGATCTCCTGGCTTACCAGCGAATTATTATCACTGAAAAAGGTACTGATTCTCTTATCGCCCGCATCAATGGAGGTGAATCATGATTAGTCCTGCTAAAGTACTTAAAGAGTCCATCGTGACCGAGAAGGCGACAACGCTTTCTGCTAATAACAATCAGTATTCTTTTGAGGTTTATCCCGAAGCTGACAAGAAAGATGTCGCTGCTGCCGTTGAACAGCTGTTCAAGGTAGAAGTTGTTCGAGTTAACATTCTCAATAAGAAATCCGTAAAGAAACGCAGTCGCGGTAGAAGTAACCAAATGGGGACGAAGCGTGGACTAAAGAAAGCAATCGTTACTCTCAAAGCAGGGGACGCGATCGAACTTGTCTAGTAGAGACTAAGGAACATCTGAATCATGGCTTTAATTGAAACAAGACCCGTCACTCCCAGTCAGCGTTTTTACGTTCGCAATGTTGCGGACGTCGCGAAAAAGCGTCCTGAGAAATCTTTAACTGAGAGCAATCATCGCAAAAAGGGACGTAACACGTATGGACGTATTACCTCTCGTCGTCGTGGAGGTGGACATAAACGCCTTTATCGTGTGATCGATTTCCGTCGCGCTCGTCACGACGAAGTTGCTGAAGTGATTGCGATCGAATACGATCCAAATCGTTCTGCTAACATCGCATTGGTGCAATATGCAGATGGCGAAAAATCATACATCATCGCACCGGCCGGAATAAAAGAAGGTTCAAAGCTTTTGAGTTCCGATAAGAAGATTGCAATTGATGTCGGTAACTGTATGCCGTTGAAATTTATTCCTGCCACAACCAAAGTTTGCTGTGTGGAATTACTTCCAGGTAAGGGGGCACAATTGGCCCGTTCTGCTGGTAATGCAGCTCAATTGGTGAAACTTGATGGCAAGGACGCTACAATCAAACTACCATCTGGTGAAATCCGATTGGTGAAAGGTGATTGCAAGGCGGTTATCGGTTCTGTTGGGAATTCCCAGCATCAAAACGCAACAGTCGGTAAAGCAGGTCGTAGTCGTTGGCTCGGTCGTCGCCCTCGTGTTCGTGGTGTTGCGATGAATCCTGTGGATCATCCTATGGGTGGTGGTGAAGGCCGCACCTCTGGAGGTGGGCACCCAATGTCCCCTTGGGGTCAGTTGTCGAAGGGTTATCCTACTCGTCGTCGTTCCAATCCGTCCAACAGCCAGATCTTGGTTCGTCGTAACGGCAAGAAATTCAATCGCTAATTTCCGGAAGCACTAAGCACTATGGCAAGATCAATTAAAAAAGGTTTCTTTGTTGACCCCGGACTGATGAAAAAGGTTATCGAGGCTCAGGAAACAAACTCAAGAAAACCGATTCAGACCTGGTCCCGTCGGTCAACCATTACCCCCGATTACGTGGGCTTGAACATCAACGTCCACAATGGTCGTAAGTTCATCACAGTTTATGTGACAGAAAACATGGTTGGGCACAAACTCGGCGAGTTTGCGGCAACCCGCACGTTTAAGGGTCACAACCCACACACACAAAAGTAAGGTTAGGTTTAAGATGATAATGTTCAAATCAGAAAATGTCAGGTTTTCAAGTGTCGCAAAGCGTTTGGCTTTTGTGAGCATCTTGACGTTGACTTCTGTTTTTGGGCAAGCCGTCGAATCAACTGTTTCGAGCATCATCGCGATAGAGGATGTAAGGGAAGCTTCGCTAGTGACAATCACTGGTGGTTACGAAAACGGATTTCGTGACGGAATGAAGCTTATAGCCCACGGGACAAATGGAATGGCAGCGGAACTTATCGTTTTGGACGTTAACAACAACGAAACACAAACACTTATTACAGAATTATTTGGTCAGGCGCCCTTGAATTTGGGAAACCCGGTTACCATTAAAACGATCAACTTTGCAGTAACATGGAAATAAGAGCACTTACAAAGTATTCCCGGATTTCTCCGAAGAAAGCTCGCGAGATCACTCGCGTGATTCAGGGAAAGAATGCAGCTGAGGCAGTTGAATTGCTGAAGTTCATTCCTCGTAAATCAGCACGCCTCATTTCGAAGACTTTGCAATCCGCCATTGCAAACGCCGAAAACAACGCGAACCTCGTGGCTGATTCACTCACTGTCAAATCTGCGATTGTTAACGACGGTCCCGCATTGAAGCGTTTTCGCCCTGTTGCACGCGGATCTGCGCATCCTTACAAGAAGCGCCTTAGCCACATCCAAGTCATTCTTTCAGATTCTTAAACCGGAGTATTTTATATGGGACAAAAAGTAAATCCAATAGGCTTCAGGCTTTCAGTACGCCGCGACTGGAGATCACGCTGGTATGCTAGCAAGAAGGAATTCCCGGCATTGATCGAGGAAGATTACAAGATTCGTAAGTTTCTTGAGGGAAAGCTGAAGTATGCATCCGTTCCCAACATTACCATCGAAAGGGCTTCCAACAGGGTTCGTGTTAAGATTTTTACTGCCCGTCCAGGGTTTGTTATTGGTCGCAAAGGACAGGAGCTTGACAAACTCAAGGATGAATTGGCAAAACTCATTGGTCGCGAGATAATCGTGGACGTGCAGGAAGTCAAAAAGCCTGAGTTGGTTGCACAACTTGTTGCGGCAAATGTAGCTTTACAATTGGAGCGTCGTATTTCATTTCGTCGCGCTATGAAGAAGACAGTCCAAAACACCATGTCTTTGGGCGCAGACGGAATCCGGCTGCAGTGTTCGGGACGCCTTGGCGGTGCTGAGATCGCTCGAACAGAACAACAACGTGCGGGTCGTGTGCCATTGCATACTCTCCGCGAAAATATCGATTATGGCTTCGCAGAAGCAAAGACCGTCTATGGAATCATTGGCGTGAAATGCTGGATCTGTATGCCTACCGAAGACGACAGTAACTCACAATAATTTCATTTTAACTTCTTTTTCAGATGGCACTCATACCGAACAGAACCAAATACAGAAAGGTCCATAAAGGTCGGATCCGCGGTAAAGCAAAGCGCGGCGACACTATTGCCTTTGGTGATTTTGCAATCCAGACGTTGGAACGCGGGAAAATCACATCCCAACAGATTGAAGCGGCTCGTATTGCTATCAACCGTCACCTGAAAAGAAAAGGTAAAGTATGGATCCGCATTTTTCCTCAGAAACCAATTACTAAAAAGCCCGCAGAAACGCGTATGGGTAAAGGTAAAGGTAATGTAGAATACTGGGTAGCGGTAGTACGTCCCGGCAACGTTCTCTATGAAGTTGCAGGATGTTCAATCGGAGTTGCTCGTGAGGCAATGCGTCTAGCTGATGCAAAACTTCCGGTAGCTTGTCGCTTCATTAGCAAGGAAGAGGAATAAGACAGATACAGGAGTACAACACCGATGGCTAAGAAGACAGAATTAAAAGAACTCAGCGTGGCTGAACTCGAGCAGAAGATCCGTGAAAATCAGGATGAGCTCGTACACTTGCGACTGCGGAAACAAACCGGGCAGGTAGAGCATCCTCATCGTTTGAAGGAACTCCGTAAGGAGATCGCTCGCCTGAACACCTATGTAAACCAGAAAAAGCAAGCTGAAGCTACGGCTGCATAACTACACCGACCATGAGTGATAGAAACAAAAGAAAACAGTTGAACGGAGTGGTGACTTCACGCAGTGGCGATAAGTCCATCAAGGTTGTTTATTTTTATAAGATCCCGCACGCCCTCTATAAAAAGGAGATTAAGCGTAAGACCGTGGTTCACGCACATGACGAGAGCAACGAGTGTAACGTAGGCGATAAGGTGGAAATCATGGAAACTCGTCCGATCAGCAAAAACAAACGTTGGCGCGTGATTCGAGTTACCGAAAAAGCACCTGTCGTAGGATAATACACGGAAAAAGGAGATCGTAGATATGATTCAAATGGAAAGTGTTGTGGCAATTGCTGATAATAGCGGTGCCAAATCTGCAAAAATGATTCGTCGATTGGGTCAGCTGAAGAAGACTGCATCCGTAGGTGATGTGATCGTCTGTCACGTAAATGAACGTGCCCCCGATTCTGACATTAAAAAGGGAGCTGTCGTTCGAGCCGTTGTGGTCCGAACTCGTGCACCAATCAAACGCCAGGATGGAAGTACCATTCGTTTTGACGAAAATGCTGTCGTTATCATTAATGACCAAGGAAATCCAGTTGGAACTCGTATTTTCGGACCAGTTGCCCGCGAATTGCGTGCTAAATTTATGAAGATTATTTCCCTCGCACCGGAAGTGTTGTAAGATGAATAAGAAGATAAAAAGAGGAGAAGAAGTCGTCGTTATCAGCGGTGCGAGCAAAGGACAGCGTGGCAAAGTTTTGCAGGTGCTGCCAAAGAAGGATCGCGTTGTCGTCGAAGGAGTGAATTTCCGCAAAAAACACCAAAAAGCCAAAAGTGCTGAGGAAGAAGGCGGTATTATCGAACGTGAAGCTCCGCTTCACAGTTCTAATGTGATGAGTGCAGAGAAATTCGAAGCACGCCAAGCTAAGAAGGGATAAGTCCTATGAGTAACGTTAAGTCAGTCCTAAAATCTCACTACGATGAGAAAATTGTACCTGAGTTGATGAAGGCTCATGGGTACAAAAATCTCCATGAGGTTCCAAAAGTAACCAAGGTAGTCATCAATTCTGGTGTCGGTTCGAAGCAGGATAAGCAATACCAGGAAGATGCCGCACGCGATATCAGCTTGATTGCTTGTCAAAAGCCGATCGTCACCAAAGCACGTATCAGTGTTTCTAACTTTAAATTGCGCGAAGGAATGCCTGTTGGTATTAAAGTCACTTTGCGTGGTGAAAAAATGTTCGAATTCCTATACCGCTTCATCAACTTGGCTCTGCCCGCGATTCGCGATTTCCGTGGATTGTCCGCAAAGCTTGATGGCAACGGAAACTATACTATCGGTATTGAGGACCACACCATTTTCCCAGAGATTTCTGGCGATGCAAAACACATCAATTTGGGAATGGACATCACCATTGTGACGTCCGCCAAGAGTGACACAGAAGGTCGTGACCTCCTAAAATTGATCGGGGTTCCTTTCCGCAAGAAAACCGAGGATCAGGCAGCGTAAAAACGGAGATATAAAATGGCTAAGAAATCAAAAATACAGCACAATCTTAAACGCATCCGCATGATCGAACAGTATGCTGCTAAGCGCGACGCGCTGAAGGCAATCATGGCAGATCCAGATGTTTCCGACGAAGATTTTTACGCGGCGCAGAAGAAGCTAACAAAGCTCCCTCGCAATTCAAGCCCAATCCGGGCACGCAATCGTTGTTCCGTAACAGGACGTCCTCGAGGTTATATCCGCAAGTTTGGTCTATCCCGTTTGACCTTCCGCGAGCTAGCGCTCGAAGGAAAAATCCCGGGTATCACCAAGTCGTCTTGGTAACCCGTATCGTCGAACCCAACCGTATAAAGAGAAAGTAATTCGATGTCAGTACACGATTCAATTGGAGATTTTTTAACAACACTTCGCAATGGTGCAAGAGCCGGAAAAGAGGAGTTGAAAACTTCTCATTCAAACACACGTGAGGGAATCCTCCGTATTTTGAAGGCACAAGGTTATGTGGCCGATTATAGTACAAGTGCCGCTGAAAATGGCGTTAAGTACCTAGAAGTAGTGATGAAATATAACGACGAGGGTGTTCCTTCTTTAAAGGACATTCAACGTGTTAGCAAACCGGGTCGTCGCACCTATTCAAAAGCAACTGAGATCCCCAAAATTTTGGGTGGTATCGGATATTCTATCCTGTCCACCCCCAAGGGTATCCTTAACGATAGAGAAGCCCGCCGCGAGAACGTTGGTGGAGAGATCCTCTGCAAAGTCTGGTAATATAATGAGCAGAATTGGAAAATTACCGGTAATAATTCCGGAAAAGGTTAGTGCAAAGATTGAGGGCAATACGATTACTATCGAAGGGCCTAAAGGAACACTCACCAAAAGCTTTCACCAATCCGTAGAATTTGCCGAAAATGATGGACAGATCGAGGTGAAGCCTCGTGAAAGCAGTCGGTTGGCAAAGGCCATGTATGGAACTGCACGCTCCATCATCAATGGTATGGTAGTTGGAGTAACGGAAGGTTACACTAAGAGTTTGGAAATTGCTGGTGTTGGTTTCAAAGCGGAAATCAAAGGAGACATCCTTGATCTTTCTCTCGGATACTCTCATCCCATTCATCACAAGATTCCTGAGGGCATCACAGTGACTATGGATGGAAACACTAAGATGAAGATTGAAGGAATCGACAAGCAAGTGGTTGGGCAACTAGCTGCTGCTTGTAAACAGTATTTCCCGATGGAACCCTACAAGGGTAAGGGAGTTCGCATTGTTGGTGAATACGTTCGCCGCAAGGAAGGTAAGAAAACCGCTTAATAGGTAGTTTGTTATGAGTCTCGGACATAAAAAACTTTTGAAGCAAAAGCGTCGTTGGAGAATCCGCAAAAAGATACGCGGTACTCAAGAACGTCCTCGTCTTTGCGTTCATTTCAGCAATCAACACATCTATGCTCAGTGTATCGATGATATTGAGGGTAAGACCTTACTCTATATTTCGACCCTTTCCAAGGACTTGAAGGAGGAGGCGATCAAGCCGAATCTCGAAGGTGCAGTGAAATTGGGTAAAATCGTTGCCGAAAAAGCTAAAGACAACAAAATCGAAACTGTCGTGTTTGACCGTGCTGGTCGCATTTACCACGGCTGTGTGAAAGAATTTGCGAACGCTGCACGTGAGGGTGGCTTAAAATTTTAACCAATATGAGAAGAGGTCCACAAGTATCTAGAGAAGTTGATGACGGCCAAATCGAAAAGGTGGTCCACATCAACCGCTGTGCCAAGGTGGTAAAGGGCGGTCGTCGTTTCAGTTTTGCTGCTCTCGTAGTGTCCGGTGATGGCGACGGAAACGTCGGTTATGGATTCGGTAAGGCGAAGGAAGTCCCAGAAGCGATCCGTAAAGGAAGTGAACAAGCCAAAAAACATCGTGAATTGGTTCACCTTAAGGGCGAGACTATTCCCCATCAAGTATTGGGTGAAGCAGACGGTGGAAAAGTGCTTTTGAAACCTGCTGGCCCAGGAACTGGAGTCATCGCTGGTGGTGGTGTCCGTGCAGTACTTGAAGCTGCTGGTATCAAAAATGTTTTGTCAAAATCGTTGGGATCCAACAATAAGCTGGCAGTCGTTCAAGCAACTATGGATGGTTTGAGACAATTACGGACCATTGAGCAAGTCCGCAAACTTCGTGGATTTGAGGACACAGTTGTTGTTGCGGAACCTGAAGCAGCAGAGGCAGTCGCAGAAGAAGCGACTGAAGCGTAATCGCTCGATCCATAAACGACTCAATCGGAGAATAATATAATGGAATTGAATTCAATCATCAATAGCAACGGTTCAAACCGTCGCAAACGCCGCATCGGATGTGGTGAAGGTGGTGGTCACGGTAAAACCAGTGGACGTGGGCAAAAAGGAAGTAAGTCTCGTTCCGGCTACAGTGTCCGTCCTGGTTTTGAAGGGGGACAGATGCCTCTGTATTTGAAACTGCCACATCGTGGTTTCAATAACGCCCGCTTTGCCACCAAATTTGAACTTATCAACGTCCGCGATTTAGCAAAATTCGACAAAGATACTACGATTACGTTGAAGTATCTTATTGAAAAGGGTTATGCCTCTAAGTCTGCGCGAAATTTAAAGCTCCTCTCTATGGGAGAAGCAACTGAAGCTTATACAGTTGAAGTGAATAAGGCATCTGCTGCCGCTATCGCAAAAATTGAAAAAGCTGGCGGAAAAGTCATTATCAAGACTGCTTCCGAAGACGAATCTACTGAGTCCTAATCCTTTCTAAAATGCTCTCTGCTTTCACCAATTGCCTGAAGATCCCGCAACTGCGGCAAAAGATCTTCTTCACCGTAGCGATGCTTTTCATTGCCCGCGTTGGAGCAAACATTCCTCTGCCCGGTGTGGATCCTACACCGATGAAGGAATTTTTGGCCAGCCAAGCTGCGAATAGCAGTGGAGGGTTGTTTGGATTGGTGAACATGTTTACGGGTGGAGCGCTTTTTAATGGAGCGATCTTTGCTCTCGGAATCATGCCTTACATCAGTGCTTCGATCGCGATGCAATTGATGGGAGCCATCGTTCCTTCACTTGCTCGCCTTCAACAAGAAGGTGAAGTTGGACGACAAAAAATTGCTCAGTATACTCGTTATCTGACTCTCATCATTTGCCTCGTTCAGGGAACAATGCTGGTAAACGCGTTCAACGTGAATCCAGGGATGTTGATTGGAGCGAATTTCAGTGAATCAATTGTCATCTCAAGCGGTGTGTGGTTTTTCTTCACTTCCGTCATATTCCTAACGACTGGAACCATGGTGTTGACGTGGTTAGGGGAACAAATCACTCAAAACGGGATCGGGAATGGGATTTCTCTTTTGATCACAGTTGGTATTTTGGCAGATTTGCCTCGTGCAATGATGATGACATACCAAATGTTTTCGACTCCAGTTGGTGTTGAAACCGCTAGATGGGGAGTTCCTCATGCTGTGATCATGCTGGTATTGCTGTTTGCTGTGATCATGGGTGTTGTTGCGATCACTCAGGTTGTTAGAAAGATTCCCGTACAGTATGCGAAGCGTATGGTTGGGAAAAAAGTATACGGAGGACAGAGTTCCTTCATGCCATTGAAGATCAACTACTCCGGCGTTATGCCAATCATCTTCGGTAGTGCGATTCTGATTTTCCCTGCACAATTGTTGCAACTTATTGGTGGCACAAATCCAAATTTGGCATTTCTTAACGATCTCGCCAGTAATTTGAACCGCGGAGAAACTTTTTACTACATCGCTTTTGCAACTTTGATTCTAGGATTCAGTTACTTTTGGGTATCATTGATGTTTCGTCCGGTTGAAATAGCCGATAATCTTAAAAAGTCCGGTGGGTTCATTCCTGGAGTCCGGCCTGGTGCTCCAACCGCGAAATTCCTAGATTTTATCATGACTAGGTTGACTCTTGCTGGAGCAGTTTTCCTGACTTCAATTGCAGTTCTCCCTGATCTTTTGTCTTTTCAGTTCGGTATTCCGAGCCTTGTATCCAGTTTCTTCGGAGGCACCGCGATTCTGATCGTGGTCGGTGTTGCTCTTGACACTATGCGTCAGATTGAAACCTATCTTCTGCAACGTCACTATGATGGATTCTTGAAAAAGGGTCGTATCAAAGGACGCAGCGCAGCCCTTCGCAACCGTCAACTTATGGAAGCTTCAGACGTCAAAGAGTTTTGGTCTGTCTGGCGTCCATTAATCGCCCTCGCTGCAATTCTTTTCGTTTTTGGTTTGGTTGCAGCGTTTATAAGCTAGGGACGCTATGGCTTCGTCTGCTTCAAGTCGAACTCTTCGTCGAGAGACGGAGTCAGGGATCCCAATCAAATCAGCTGAAGAGATTCACATTATGCGTGAGACCTGTTCTCGCGCAGCCACTGTTCTTTCCGAAATGGCTCATGCTACCCAAGTTGGCATGACCACCTATGACCTGGACCGTCTCGCTAAAAAGGAGATGGACAAACTTGGCGTCGAAAGCGCCTGTTTTGGTTATCCAGGCAGTAAAAATCATTTTCCAAGTTACACCTGTATTTCGGTGAACGATGAAGTCGTTCACGGAGTTGCATCCCTCAATCGAGTGATTGAGGATGGGGATGTGGTGAGCCTTGATGTTGTCGTCAAATACAAAAACTATATTGGGGACAATGCCCGCACGGTTATCGTCGGACAAGGTGATGAGGAAAATCAACGTTTGGTCGATACCACCCGCGAGGCTCTTGAGAAAGGTGTTTCGCAAGCTATAAAAGGCAACCGGGTTGGTGACATCTCACACGCAATTCAACGTTACGTGGAGAAGTCTGGCTACAGCGTAATACGCGAATTTGTGGGACATGGTGTTGGAGCATCCATGCACGAACTTCCACAGATTCCGAACTATGGCCGTCGCAAGACTGGCCCTAAACTACAACCTGGAATGACACTTGCGATCGAACCGATGGTGAATCGGGGACGAAAGGAAGTGAACATTCTTGACGATGGCTGGACGGTCGTCACCAATGACGGTCTACCCTCAGCCCATTTCGAACACACAATTTTAATATTATCAGATGGCGTAGAAGTATTGACAATTAACAGTTAGTCCATTTTTCTATTCTCTTTTTTCACATAAACCCGTCTACAAGATCGTATGCCAAGAATTTTAGGAGTCGATATTCCCAATAACAAACGGATTGAGTATGCCCTCCGTTACATCTACGGTATTGGGCCTACCCGTGCTGCCAGCCTCGTTAAGGAAGCTGCAATCGATCCGTCTACACGCTCTCATGAATTGAGCGAAGAACAGCTGAATAAGCTTACTTCACTCATTACCGAGCAACGTATGATGGTAGAAGGGGACCTCCGTCGCGAAGTCCTTGGTAACATCAAGCGATTGCAAGCGGTAAAGTGTTATCGTGGAATGCGTCATATTCGTGGTCTTCCTTGCAGAGGACAGCGAACCAGTACTAACGCTCGTACACGCAAGGGCGGTCGCAGAACCGTTGGTGTCGTACACAAAAAGTAAGCTTTTGAACTAAGATGTCCGAAGAAGAAAAAAAGGAAGTAGAAGAAAAGGCGACCGAAGTAGTGGCCGAACAATCGGAGTCTGCGGAAGCAGAGAGTTCTGATCGTAAACTATCGGCCGACGAAAAGCTCGTCGAATCCCGTAAGTCGGAGAAGGAAACTGCCGCTGACCTCTTGAAGGACGAAGTCGACCTCAAGATCCGAAAGGCAAAGGGCAGTAAAAATGTCACCCAAGGGTATTGTCATGTATTGGCAACTTTCAATAATACGAAAGTTACTTTTTCTGATCTACAGGGTAACGTCATTTCTTGGTGTTCTGCAGGGAAGTGCAACTTTCGCGGTTCACGTAAATCCACAGCTTACGCTTCTCAGATTGTAACGCAGACTGCTGGCCGTCAGGCTATGTCTCACGGTTTGAAGGAAGTTATCGTTAAGATCAAGGGACCAGGAATGGGACGTGATTCAGCGGTGCGCGCTATTCAAGCACTGGGATTAACTATCAATAGTATCATTGATGCGACTCCTGTACCACACAATGGTTGTCGACCAAAGAAACGTCGTCGCGCCTAATCTGATCCGTCGCTAAGCAAAAATTTAAAATATTTAAATCATGTCGAGATATACTGGACCAACCACCCGCATGAATCGTAAGTTCGGGATGCCTATTTTTGCCCCGAACAAAGCTTTCGAGCGTCGTTCATATCCTCCCGGACAACACGGACCACGTCTGCGTCGTAAGATGTCCGATTACTCCATCGGATTGAATGAAAAGCAGAAGCTCCGCTTCATGTATGGACTTACCGAAAAACAGTTCCGACTTACTTTCGCACGTGCGAAAGCTAAAAAGGGAGTTACTGGAGAGGTTTTCGTACAAATGCTAGAGACGCGCTTGGATAATGTAATCTACCGCGCAGGTTTAGCCCGCTCAAGACAAGCTGCTCGTCAGTTCGTCACTCATGGCCATATCCTAGTCAACGGGCAAAAGGTGGACATCCCCAGTTTCCAAGTTAAATCTGGAGATGAGATTGAGGTGCGTGATCGTTCTTCTTCTCGCCAGCTCGGAACTCGGAACGTGGAAGACAATCAATACCGCCCGGTACCGCCGTGGCTGACTCTCAATGCTGACACTTTGAAAGCGAACGTTTCCCGTTTGCCCAATAGAGACGAGGCAGACACTTCTATCAACGAGCAGCTGATTGTAGAATTCTACAGTCGCTAATAATCCTTTCCCCGATATCTTAAAAAGTCATGGCCAAACGTCTTGCAAAATTTGAGCTTCCGAAAATTTTAACTAAGGTTGAAGAAACTGCATCTGACACCTATGCACAGTTTATTGCGGAACCATTCGAAACCGGATACGGTCACACGCTTGGTAATGCGATTCGCCGTGTCCTTCTGAGTTCAATTGAAGGTGCCGCTATCACTTCGATCAAGATTGATGGAGTTCAACATGAATTCCAAAGCATCGAAGGAGTGATCGAAGATGTCACTGATATCGTGCTCAATCTGAAAAAGGTTCTTGTATCCAGCGAGAAAAAGGAACCTGTTCAACTAATTTTGGATGTGGATAAAGAAGGTGTAATCACAGCAGCTGATATCCAAGAGGTCGCTGATGTTACCATCTTAAACCCAGAGCAAGAAATTTGTCATCTTGATAAAAAGATGCGGTTTTATGCTGAAATCATGGTTGAAGTTGGTCGCGGTTTTGCAACTGGCGATGACAACAAGCAAGAGGGGCAAGCCATTGGTGTCATTCCAATCGATTCTCTTTTCAGTCCCATTCGTTTGGTGAAATACTCCATCGAAAACACTCGTGTAGGGATGATGACTGATTTTGATAAACTCATCCTTGAAGTCACAACTGATGGAAGAATTTCTCCTGACGATGCGGTTAAGCATGGTGCTTCGATTCTCAAGCATCATCTCGATGTATTTGATGAAGTGAGCAATGAGGAAGTTGAGTTCGAAAGCGAAAACAAGGAAATTAGCGAAGAACAAAACCGTCTTCGCAAGCTCCTCAATATGAGCGTGAACGAAATTGAGCTTTCGGTTCGCGCTGCCAATTGTCTGAACAATGCAAATATCACTACAGTGGGTGAACTAGCGATGAAGGGCGAACAGGAAATGTTGAAGTATCGCAACTTCGGTAAAAAGTCACTCAATGAAATTAAGGCTAAGCTTGAGCAGCTCGGTTTGTCATTGGGTATGCAGATTGATGAGCGTTTGCTCGACAAAAAGGGTGAGTAACCACCCGTCACATTCGATTTAATAAAATAACTATTTCAGAACAATGCGTCATAATAAGCATCGTCATATACTGGGAGTAAAAAAGGAACATCGCGCAGCGCTGATGGCGAATCTAGCGAGTTCTTTGATCATTCACGGTCGTATCAAAACCACACTAGCGAAAGCCAAGGCTACCCGACCATTTGTTGAGAAGATCATCACATTGGCTAAGAAAGCGAAGACTAGCGAAAACAAAGCCGCTGCGGTTCACTATCGCAGGCAAGCGATTGCTAAGATACGAAACAAGGAAGCGGTATCTATTCTTTTTAATGAAAAGGTAGAAGAGTTCTTGGAGCGACAAGGTGGATATACTCGAATTTATAAAGTCGGAACCCGCCTAGGAGATGCTGCTGAAATGGGTATCATCGAATTGATAGCGGGTGATGACGAGGGTTATACTAAACCTAAAAAGGCAAAAAAGGCTTCTTCAAAGAAGAAGGCTGCTCCCGCTCAAGAAGCGAAAGCAGAAGAAGTTGAAGAAGAAGCAGAAGAAGTGTCCGAAGAAGCTGACACAAAGTAGTAACCTCTAAAGTAGTTACTTAACTTTGTCCGAGCAAACTTTAGAAAATGAAAAATGGCGACCGAATCTATCGGTCGTCATTCCTGTGTACAACGAGGAGAATACCCTTCAATCGTTAGTTGAATCGGTATTGCAATGCGGTACTGAGATTTTTGAGATCGTTTTAGTGGACGATTGTTCCAGTGATTCTAGTCGTGAGGTGATTGAATCGCTTACAAAAAATCCGAAAATCAAAGCGTTCTATCACGAAAAAAACCAGGGGAAAGGGGCAGCTCTTCGCACCGGATTTCAGAACGTGACAGGAGAAGTCGTTGTGATTCAAGATGCGGATTTGGAATACGATCCTCGGGAGTACTCTGTCCTTATTGAACCGATTTGTGATGGCAAAGCTGATGTAGTTTATGGTTCCCGTTTTATGGGTGCAGGGGCTCATCGGGTAGTCTTTTTTTGGCATATGGTGGGAAATAAGTTCCTAACGTTTCTCTCAAACATGTTTACCAATATCAATCTGACCGATATGGAAACATGTTACAAAATGTTTAAAACGGAAATCATTCAGAGCATCACTATCGAGGAATCTCGGTTCGGCTTCGAACCCGAAATCACAGCCAAAATTGTAAAAAAGCGGTGTCGAATCTACGAAGTAGGAATTAGCTATTCTGGTAGAACTTATGATGAGGGGAAAAAGATCAGTTGGAAAGATGGATTCCGAGCGATTTACGCGATAGTTAAATATAATTTGTTTCGATAGAACCCATTGCAGTTTTGTATTTGGTATTCCAAATCGACCGTGGTTTTTTGTCCCAGGCAAAATAGGGAATATTGAATTGGTTTGATTTTGTCAGACGGCGCGAGATGCTTAGAAAACAATGATGCGTTATCGAAGATTTGGTCGAACAGGCCTGCAAATGCCTTTAATCACCTGCGGGGGTATGAGGTATCAGCACAAATGGAATGACATTTCGTGGGATGAGGTTCCGAAAGCAGGGCAGAAGAATTTGGAAAATACGATTGCTCGCGCTTACGAACTGGGGATATTTCACATTGAAACCGCCCGCGGTTACGGAAGTTCGGAAATGCAACTTGGACCGGTGTTGGCACAATTCCCCCGTGAAGATTGGATTCTTCAGACCAAAGTGACCCCAGATGAAGATCCAAATATATTCCTTGAAAATTTCGAAAAATCGTTGAATTACCTTCAGGTCGACCATGTGGATTTACTCGGTTTGCACGGGATCAATGATTCAACTGTTTTGGATCAAGCTATGCGTAAGGGCGGATGTTTGGACGTTGCTCGGAAATTACAGAAGGAAGGTCGGGTTGGGCATATTGGCTTCTCAACACATGCCAATACGCAGATTATACTCGATTGTATCAATTCTGGAGAATTCGATTATGTGAATTTGCATTGGTATTTTGTGAATGAATTGAATTGGCCCGCAATCGAAGCAGCTACACTGCAAGACATGGGCGTTTTCATTATTAGTCCAAACGATAAGGGCGGGAAACTTTATGAACCCTCCGATAGCTTAAAGGAATATTGTTCTCCTCTCCATCCGATGGTATTCAACGATCTTTTTTGTTGGCGTGAGAAGAAGGTGCACACGCTCAGTATGGGAGTCTCAAACCCTGTAGATTTCGATACGCACATTGAAGCATTGGATCAGCTTGATAATGCGGACAAATTGGTTGCTCCGATTGAAAAAAGGCTTCGACAGAAGATTTTTGATGCCACAGGAATTGAATGGAAGGCTGATTGGGATTACGGTTTCCCTGAATGGGAGCACATTCCGAGCGGTATTAACACCAGAGAAATTGTTCGATTGTGGATGTTTGCAAAAACCTTTGGTATGATATCTTTTGGGAAGATGCGTTACAATCTCCTTGGAAATGCGGGCCACTGGTTTCCGGGAAATCCAGTTCGGGATTTTAGTGATTCGGATATGATCCGGTTACATCAAGAAAGCTCATTTGCTGATAGGCTTCCGGAGATATTGAAGGAAGCCCATCAACTGCTGTATGCTGAGCAGGTCAAGCGACAGAGTGAAAGTGACTCTTAGTCCGGTCATCTCATTTTCATCCATTCCCAATTGCACCCTAATTGGTATCAATATCTTTCGTGCTCCGAGTAATGTGGGCAGTCGAAATGCATCCAAATTTGCAGCCTTTGTTAATATACCCCACAAGGAGAAGTCGCTTCGTTATGAGTTGAGAAATTTACTTTGAGTTGGTATAGTTGGTTAAGTGTTTTATCCCGAATAGACTATGACTGAATCAAATACCCCTTCTTCTGATGCTGTTAGCCGACGAGAATTCATCAAGACTTCAGCGCTTGGCGCGGGAGTTATGATCCTTCCAAGTTTTGTAGCAGGTCAGTCCAAAACCAGTCTTCCGCCAAGTGAACGGCTGAATATTGCGCTTATTGGATGTGGTGGGCAAGGATTCCATGGATTCACTGCATTTCGTGACGAGAATGTAGTCGCACTCTGTGATGTTGATAAAGCAGGTTTTTTAAGAACTCTCGATGACGGACATCCCTGGTTCGATACAGTTGCAGTGAAAGTAGGGTATGAGGAGTTCATCAATAAGGGCGCGAAATGGTTTAGTGATTACCGGCAAATGTTCACTCAAATGGGGCATGAAATTGACGCAGTGGTCGTAACGGTTCCAGACCACATGCACTACCCCATAGCAATGACGGCATTGAATCTTGGGAAGCACCTGTATTGTGAAAAACCGCTGGTGCACACCGTTGAGGAGGCGCGTAATCTTGCTAAGGCTGCGAAGATGGCTGGTGTTGTTACTCAAATGGGGAACCAGGGACAATCCAATAATGGTACTATCACCATTCGAGAGTGGTTGCAGGCTGGGGTAATTGGTCCCGTGCGCGAAGTTCATTCTTGGACAAACCGACCGGTATGGCCTCAGGGAATGAATGCTCCTGATCATTCAACTGCTACTCCAGTCATTCCAGAGGGATTCAGATGGGATTTGTGGCTAGGGATAGCAAAGGAACGTGCGTATGACCCCGCTTATTGTCCCTTCATTTGGAGAGGTTGGCAGGATTTCGGAACAGGGGCGATGGGAGACATGGCCTGTCATGTCATGAATGCAGCATTCTGGGGGCTCGATCTCACTTATCCAGAGAGGATTAGTTCAAGTTCAACTCTCGTGAATGATGTCAGTTGGCCAACTTCTTCAGTCATTACGTATGAATTCCCCTCGAGAAGTGACATGCCGGCTGTAACTTACAAATGGCACGATGGAGGGATGCGTCCTCCAACACCAGATTTGCTGAAGGTTTTTCCTGAAATGCAGGATGGAAGTGGATCATTTATCTTTGGAGACGATGGAATATTGGCATTGGACACCTATGGCGGCAGTTTCAAAGTTTTTCCCAATGAGCTTTACCAGGACATTCGCAATAATCGTCGTCCTCCCCGCACTGAGCGCCGTATCAAAGGGAGTCACAGGGACGAGTGGCTCAATGCCATACGCGAAGGCAGAAAAGCCTCTTCAGATTTTGCTTTTGCCGCCCGGTTTACGGAAACAATTCTACTCGGAAATTTGAGCCTAAAAACAGGGCGCACGCTAGATTACGATACCGAACAGTCCCGTTTCACAAATAGCGAAGAAGCCAATCGCCTCTTGCGGAAAGACTATCCCACCGGTTGGATTTTAGACTAGGGAAGGATACAATATGCGCGAAGCGGAAATTTTCGCTGTCGTTTTCAATAGATATTGTCTTGGGCTGTCTAATGGTTCGTTAGTAAAGAATTAAATATACTGAGTCGACAGGGGGCGGCGCAGTCCTATGGTTTATCGATTAAATGGAGAAATCCTTGCAGAGAATCCTTCGCACAATACTTCTGACCTCAGTATGTTGGATAAACGCCATTTTTGCAGGCGCTCGAGACGATGGAATGGTCCTATTCCACAACTTAATTGCAGATAATTATCAACTAGAGGTGTTGGAATGGAAAGGGGAGGCTGCAGGTTTACTACAGAGTGTTGCGAGCGAGACCTGCGCTGAATTTAATAGAAGTAAGTCGGAATACGATCGAACCAATGAGTTGGGACTCGCGCTGGAGCAGATTCTTCAACAGGTTTTTGAATCGAATGATGTGGATTGTGGTATTCCGACAACTCTTTCGGGCCAGAAACAATTCGCTGGGTATCCCGACCTTACTTTTTCATACAAGGGGCAGCTCTATTATCTAGAGGTAAAAACATTCTCCTCTCGGACTATCGACTCCAGTCAGCGGACATTCTATTTTACTGTATCGGAGAACCCAAAAGTGATTAAAGATGCATTTCACCTCCTTATTGGATTTGAAATCGAGAAATCTAATGATCGCCACTATCGCATCCTGCGCTATCATATCATCGACCTTCGAAATTTACCTTGCAAAGTGAAGGTAGAATACAACGCTAACAACAGAGATCTCTACAACGAATCAGTTCCTGGTTATAAGATCGTAGGTTCAGTCGAACCGGATTAACCCTATTTTTGAATTACAATTTTCATGGCTGCGAAACAAAAGACCCTTTCGAAACAAGTATCAGCTTCCGGGATTTCCCTACACACTGGTGAGGATATCACTATTTCCATTTTACCTGCAGAGATTGGGAGTGGAATCCGATTCCGTAGGGTTGATTTGGATGGTTCCCCAGAAGTGAAAGCGGATGTTTCGAACATTTCGGATCTGCTAAGGAATACGACATTGGAATCCGGGCCAGCCAAAATATCCACCGTTGAGCATGTTATGAGTGCTCTTAGCGGACTGGGTATTGATAATGCGATTGTCGAATTAAATGGAGGTGAACCTCCCATCTTTGATGGATCTGCGAAACGAATCGTCGAATTGCTCGAGGACGCAGGTGTTGAAGAACAAAGCGAAGATAAGAATGTTTTTACGCTTTCATCCGTTGAAATGGTGAGTGAAGGCGATCGTATTCTTATCGCGATACCTCATCCTTGCCTCAAGATATCGTGTACCTTTGTTGATGAACGCGGGACCTTCACCCAGTATTTCTCAATTGAGGTGAATGAAAAAAACTACCTTGAGGATATTTCAAAAGCGCGAACCTTTGCCCATGCTGAGGATATTGAGCCCCTTGTTCAGCAAGGAAAAATCAAAGGTGGAAGTATGGATTCTGCTATCATCATTAAGGGTGACAAAATTATGGCAAAAGAACCCCTGCGTTATTCAGATGAATTTGTTCGTCACAAAATCCTTGATATTATCGGAGACATCGCCTTACTGGGTTGCCCTTTACAAGCCCACATCATCGCAATCAAGCCCGGGCATTCCATCAATTCGAAGTTAACTGCAAAAATTGCAGCGAAACTGAGTTAGTTTAATCAACCGCATTTTAATTTCCCGTGAACGAAAATCAAACAGCAGAAACAGGCGTATCCCTAGATATCCAGGAAATAATGAAGAAAATTCCTCATCGTTATCCATTCCTTTTAGTGGATAGGGTTTTGGAAATTGGAGAGAAAACGATCACTGCTATCAAAAACGTTACCATCAATGAGCCTCATTTTAATGGGCATTTTCCGGGTAAACCTGTGATGCCTGGAGTATTGCAAGTAGAAGCAATGGCCCAAGTCGCTGGCGTTTTGATGATGCATGTGATTGGTGCAGAGGGGAAGCTGGCTCTTTTCATGAGTTGCGACAAGGTGAAGTTCCGCAAAGTTGTAACACCAGGAGATCAATTAGTGATCAAAGCGGAACTCCTTAAGAATCGTGGCGGTAAAATGGGTATTGCATCAGCAACCTGTAGTGTCGACGGAGTGGTGGTATCTTCCGGCCACTTGACGTTCGCTTTGGTGGATGACGTTTAATCGCTTTCTCCGCTTTTTTGATCAAAATCAAGAAACCTGAATAATTTCTCTATTTAGTCTTGACGGACAATCGATCGAATTTCATTTTTTGTAATTTATCCTTATTTCAATTAACCAAAGTTTTAACAAAAACACTATGGATATATGTGCCCATGTAGCTCAGTTGGCAGAGCGCATCCTTGGTAAGGATGAGGTCGGCGGTTCAAATCCGCTCGTGGGCTCCAGTGCCATCCGTTAAATCTTTTCATATATAACTAAAACTCCATACACCATCCATGGCTAAGGAAACATTCAAAAGAACTAAACCACACGTTAACGTTGGGACGATTGGACACATCGACCACGGTAAAACTACGCTGACAGCTGGTATTCTCGCCGTTCAATCCGATCGTGGATTGGCTGAAGCAAAGAAATATGCTGATATTGCAAAGGGTGGTACCGTACGTGACGCATCCAAAATCGTGACGATTGCTGTCTCCCACGTGGAGTATGAATCTGAAAAACGTCACTATGCTCACGTTGACTGTCCAGGTCACGCTGACTTCGTGAAGAACATGATCACTGGTGCTGCCCAAATGGACGGCGCGATTCTTGTAGTAGGTGCCGATGATGGCCCTATGCCACAAACTCGTGAGCACATCCTTTTGGCTCGTCAGGTTGGGGTTCCTAGTATTGTTGTTTTCCTGAACAAGATTGACTTGCTCGACGATGAAGAGCTTCTTGAGCTCGTCGAAATGGAAATCCGTGATTTGCTCAGCAAATATGAATTTGACGGTGATAACATCACTATCGTTCGTGGTTCTGCATTGGCTGCCCTTGAACTCAAGGATAACGGTAAGCAAGACATTCAAAATTTGATGGACGCAATCGATGCGGACGTTGCTGAGCCTGAGCGTGAAACTGACAAGCCTTTCATGATGTCAGTAGAAGACGTTTTCACTATCACAGGTCGTGGTACTGTCGCTACAGGCCGTATCGAGCGTGGTATCGTTAAGGTTGGTGAAGAAGTTGAGATCGTTGGTATGGGTGATACCCGTAAGACAACCTGTACTGGTGTTGAAATGTTCCGCAAGTTGCTCGACGAAGGTCAAGCAGGGGACAACGTTGGTCTTCTTCTTCGTGGTGTTGAAAAGAAAGACATCCAACGTGGACACGTTATCGCAAAGCCTGGATCTATCAGTCCTCACACTAAGGGGGTTGCTCAGATCTACGTATTGAACAAGGACGAAGGTGGACGTCACACTCCTTTCTTCAAGGGATATCGCCCACAGTTCTTCTTCGGCACTGCTGACGTAACTGGTATCTGTGAACTTCCAGAAGGAGTTGAAATGGTAATGCCTGGGGACAATCTCAAGATTACTGTTGACCTTCAAAAGAAGATCGCGATGGAAAAAGGACAGCGCTTCGCAATTCGTGAAGGCGGTCGTACCATCGGTGCTGGTCAGATCACTGAAGTTATTGAATAGTTGATTTTTAGTCTTTGTGAACGCGAGCCCATCCAGAAATGGTTGGGCTCAAGTTCGTTTTTCAAGGGAGAATAGTTCAATTGGCTAGAGCAGCGGTCTCCAAAACCGCAAGTTGGGGGTTCGACTCCCTCTTCTCCCGCCATTTTATCAAAAAAAATACAAAAAGAGTATGCTCAAAAAGATAGGAAATTTTTTCAGAGGGATTCGTCATTTCTATAGCGAAATGATGACAGAACTCAAGAAGTCTGCTTGGCCTACTTGGAAGGAACTCAAAGACTACACCATTGTGGTGTTGGTTGCTGTTGTTATCTTAGGAACATTTATTACGATTGCCGACTTTTCTCTCAATAAGTGGGCCGGATTCTTTACGGGTCTGGTGCGCTAATTTTTGGGGTAACGTCGAGTAACGAGCATTCAGTACATTCATGAACTCATCATTAAAAAACGGACCAGCATGGTATGCAGTGCAAACGCTTTCTAACCAGGAAGCGAAGGCCAAAACATATCTGGATAAGTTTATCGAAATCGAGGAGATGGGTGATTATGTATTTGATGTACTCATGCCCACGGAAGTGGTAAGTGAGGTAAAAAATGGAAAAAAATCCCAGCGTGTCCGAAAGTTCTATCCAGGTTACATTTTTATACACATGAAGTTGTATGATGATGCTGGCAATTTGAACCAGAAGGCATGGTATTTTGTGCGCGATGCGCATGGTGTGATCAACTTTGTTGGTGGAGAAAACCCCAACCCTCTTAAACCAGAGGAAATTGATCGTATCCTTAAGCAAGTCGAGGACTCACAAGGCAAAGAGAAGCCCAAGATTGAGTTCGAAGTGGGTGAAGAAGTAAAGATTGTCGATGGTCCATTTGTTGATCTTACCGGAACGGTAGACGAAATGGACCCAGAACACGGGAAGCTGAAAGTTTCAGTTTCCATATTTGGGCGTTTCACTCCAGTTGAACTCGAATACTGGCAAGTTGAAAAGCTAGAGGAATAAACAATCCATGGCAAAAAAAGTTGTAGGACAAATTAAGCTTCAGTTACCCGCTGGAGCTGCAAATCCAGCACCACCGGTTGGACCGGCACTTGGTGCGCAGGGAGTCAATATTATGGCTTTCTGTAAGGATTTCAACGCAAGAACGAAGGAGCAGGCAGGTATGATTCTACCAGTTGTTATCAGTGTTTACGCTGACCGCTCTTTTAGTTTCATTATGAAATCACCCCCTGCGGCGGTTCTTCTTAAGAAGGCTGCAGGTATCGCAAAGGGATCTGCTGTTCCCAATCGCGACAAAGTAGGGACGGTGACTCGCAAGCAAATTGCTGAGATCGTGGAAACAAAGAAAAAAGACCTCAACGCGTCTGATCCGGAACAGGCCATGAAAATCATCATGGGAACTGCCCGCAGCATGGGTCTTGAAGTCATTGATTAAAGGATTGCGAGGACATATAATGGCTAAAGTAAGTAAAAGAATTCAAAAAGCGCGTGAAGTTGCGAAACTCGATGAGGCCTATACTCTGGGTGACGCTATCGAGATCCTTCAAAAGTTTCCCGCTGCCAAATTTGACGAAACAGTAGAGATATCTGCCTCATTGGCAGTGGACCCAAAACAAAGTAACCAGATGGTTCGTGGAACTGTCAGCTTGCCCAATGGCAGTGGTAAAAAGGTAACAGTTTTGGTCTTTACCGATAATGCTCAAGAAGCTTTGGACGCGGGTGCGGACTATGCAGGTCTTGAAGACATGATCGAGAAAATCCAAGAAGGCTGGTTGGAGTTTGATGTTGCAGTCGCAACCACAAGTGCGATGGCGAAAGTTCGTCCTGTTGCCCGTGTGCTAGGACCCCGTGGTATGATGCCAAATCCGAAGTCTGGCACTGTCACTGATGATGTTGCCACCGCAATTACAGCCGTGAAAGCGGGTCGTGTTGAGTTTAAAATGGATAAGTCAGCCAACGTATCCATTATTGTTGGAAAGCGTTCCTTCTCTAAGGAAAACTTAACAGAAAATGTAAAAGTCGCTTTGACAACATTGGCTAATGCAAAACCGGAAGTATTTAAGGGTAAGTTCGTAAAAAATCTCACCCTTAGTTCTACGATGAGCCCGGGAGTTCAGCTCCTTAATAGTGAGATCGCTGCTGTTAGTGAATAACAAGGAAAAGCCAAAAAAAAATAAGAAAGGCAATCAATCATGAGAACCGAAAAAAAATATTTGGTAGAGGAAGTAGCGAATCGACTCAAAGATTCTGAATACCTTTTCCTTACAAACTATTTCCGCATCACAGTTGCAGAAACCGCAGACCTCCGAGCCCAGCTTGCTGAGCAGGACGCCGAATTCCACGTGGTCAAAAACACAATTCTTCAACAAGCCGTTAAAGAATTGGAATTGCCGGAATTGGATGACATGCTTGATGGTCAAATCGCGGTAGTTTCTGGTGGATCCAATCCATCCGAAGTAGCGAAAGTCCTGAAAAAGTTTCACAAAGCGAAAGACAAAGTGGAAGTTAAGGGTGGAACCCTTGGAGAACGTTTATTGAGTGCAGACGAAGTTGACGAACTATCCAAACTCCCGTCTCTCGACGCTTTGCGCTCGCAATTTGTTGGACTACTCAACACTCCTGCAACTCAGTTCGTAGGCGTGATCAATGCAGTTCCACAATCCGTAGTTATGGTTTTGAAGGCATATGCCGACAAGAACGAAGCTGCATAGTAACAAAAATTTATCTAATAATTATCATTAATCTTAAAGCCTGTGTTAGGGGTAAACCTCTTAAATGCTGTTAAGCGCTAACAGGGCAAGGAGACAAAATGGCTGAAATAAATAAAGAACAAGTAATCGAATGGTTAAGCTCTCAATCTGTGCTGGAAATTGCCGGATTGGTTAAAGAACTCGAGGAGAAGTGGGGTGTAAGTGCTGCGGCACCTGTCGCTGTTGCTGCTCCTGGTGCTGCTGCGGGTGGTGATACTGCCCCTGCTGAGGAACAGACTGAATTTGACGTCATTCTCAAGAGCTTTGGCGCAAACAAAATCGCTGTAATTAAGGAAGTCCGTGCGATCACTGGGCTTGGTCTTAAGGAAGCGAAAGACCTCGTTGAAGGTGCTCCTAAAGCTGTTAAGGAAGCAACTACTAAAGACGACGCAGAAGATATCAAGAAGAAGCTTGAAGCTGCTGGCGCAGAAGTTGAGCTCAAGTAAGCATTGGCTTATACTAATTCAATATTCTCTTTTCCGAAACCAGTGTTGGACGCCATGAGGTGGTCCAACACTGGCTTTCGTCGTTTATCATCCTCTCTCTGATTACCGTCCAACTCTTATTTTTAAGATATCATTACCATGAGTGTTCGTAAAAGCTTCGGAAAAATTAAAGAAGTTATCCAACCACCCAATCTGATTGAACATCAGACTGATTCCTTTGAAGAATATCTTCAGGCCGATGTTGCGCCATCCCAGCGTACCATGAACGGACTGCAGGCGGTATTTAGTGAAGTTTTCCCTATCGAGAGTTATGATGGACGTTGCGTTCTCCAGTTCTTAGAATATCGGTTAACTCATTCCCCCCACTCCGAAATTGACTGCATTCGCGAAGGCATAACGTATTCTATCGCGTTGCATGTAAAACTACGCCTTCAAGAAGAAGACCAAATTAAGGATGAGGAAATCTACATGGGTGAATTGCCCATGATGACCTCTCGCGGTAGTTTCATCATCAATGGAGCTGAACGTGTTGTGGTTAACCAACTCCACCGTTCGCCCGGATTGTGCTTCGAAGAAGCAACGCACACAAGTGGTAAAATCCTCTTCTCTTTCCGCATTATTCCTGATCGTGGAACGTGGTTGGAAGTGCAATTTGACCAAAACGATTTGTTGTATGTGTATCTCGATCGTCGTCGCCGTCGTCGTAAATTTCTTATTACAACATTACTCCGTGCATTTGGGTACGGATCTGATTTTGATATTTTAAATCTTTTCTACGAGCTCCAAGACATCAAGGTGTCAAAGGTTCTCCAATTGGACAATGTTTCCAATTTTGTATTAGTGGAGGATATCGTAGATGCTGAAAAAGGGGTAGTGCTTGCTCGTGCATTCGAACCTCTTACCAAAACCATCATTCGGTCTTTTGACCGTGCTGGTATCACAACAGTTCGTGTGATTGATACGACAGTCGATGACGGAATGGTCATCCGTTGCTTGAAAAAGGATCCAACTCGCAATGAAGAGGAAGCCCTTAAAGATATTTATAAACGACTCCGACCGGGAGAGCCACCTACAGTTGCCAATGCACGTGCGCTTCTGAAACGTCTTTTCCAAGATCCAAAGCGTTATGATTTGGGTCGGGTAGGGCGCTATAAAATTAATCAAAAACTTCGCCTCGATACCGATTTGGAAGTTCGCACGATTAATGTAGAAGACATTGTTGAATCAACCAAGTATTTAACCCGTCTCAAAAGAGGAGATGGATACGTGGATGATATCGACCATCTTGGTAGTCGTCGTATCCGTACAGTTGGCGAATTGCTTGCAAACCAATGTCGGTTGGGTCTTGCGAGAACTGAACGACTCGTTCGGGAACGGATGACATTGTTTGATCAAAGTATCGACACGATTACTCCACAGAAATTGATCAATGCGAAAGCCCTAACGACTGTGATCCGCGATTTCTTCGCTCGCAGTCAATTGAGTCAGTTCATGGACCAGATCAATCCACTTGCTGAGTTGACCCACAAAAGACGTTTGTCTGCACTCGGACCGGGCGGTTTGAATCGTGAGCGTGCTGGCTTTGAGGTAAGGGACGTTCATACCTCTCACTATGGTAGAATTTGTCCGATTGAAACTCCGGAAGGACCGAACATTGGTTTGATTAACTCTTTCAGTACCTATGCCCGTGTTAATGAATTCGGGTTTATTGAAACACCTTATCGGAAGGTAGTAGATGGAAAGGTCCTCGAAGAAGTTGATTACGTCAATGCGGACCAAGAAGAACCTTACACGATTGCACAGGCTAACTCTGAGATCGATGAGAACGGAATGCTTGTGGGGAAGGTAACTTGCCGTTTCCGCGACGATGTTTTCGAAACGACTGGTGATCAGGTCCAATATATGGACGTATCTCCGAAGCAGTTGGTCTCCATTGCATCGGGCATCATTCCTTTCCTTGAGCACGATGACGCGAATCGTGCGCTCATGGGTTCGAACATGCAACGCCAAGGAGTTCCTCTTTTAAAAACGGAAGCTCCGTTTGTGGGAACTGGTATCGAAGGCCTCGTCGCTAGGGATTCCAAAACAATCAGCTGTGCTGACATTGATGGATTTATTGCCAGCGTTGATGCTCGTCGGATCATTTTGACAGAAGACGGTGTTATGCCGAAATCGGATCGCAAACTCAAAACTGATGAGAAGAAAGGAATCTATGTGTATGAACTTCGCAAGTTCATGCGTTCCAACGCGGGAACCTGTTTCAATCAGAAGCCGATTGTCAAAAAGGGTCAACCTGTCAAAAAGGGAGATGTTCTTGCTGATGGTGCTGCAACCGATGATGGCGAGCTCGCACTTGGACGTAATGTTTTAGTGGCATTCATGCCATGGAATGGTTACAACTTTGAGGATGCGATTCTTTTGAGCGAAAAAATGATCAAGGACGACATTTTCACGTCGATCCACATTGATGAATTTGAAGTTACTGCCCGGGATACCAAATTGGGACCCGAAGAAATAACCTATGACATTCCAAACGTCGGGGAAGAGGCTCTTAAGAACCTCAACCACGATGGAGTGATTCGAGTTGGTGCTGAAGTAAAACCAGGAGATATTCTGGTGGGTAAAATCACTCCGAAGAGTGAAACTGAATTAGCACCTGAAGAAAAACTCTTGCGAGCAATTTTCGGTGAGAAGGCCGCGGACGTAAAAGATTCTTCGCTGACCGTTCCATCCGGAGTTACCGGGATCGTAATGGATGTGAAAGTTTCCAGTCGTGTGGATGGGGAGCTTGAAAAGCTTTCTCCGTCGGATCGACGTCGTCAGATTAAGAAAATCAACGAGGAGTATCGTTCTCAGGCAGATAAGAAACGTGAAGAGTTAACTGAGGCACTTTCAAATATCCTGTTGGGTGAAAAAATCCCTTTGGATGTTCGAAATTCAGACACCGGGGAAATCATCATTCCTGCGAATCGGAAGATTACCAAGACATTGCTACGGCGACTTGCTGCTGTTTCCAAGCACATTGAGATCGATCCTTCACCGGTTCGGATCAAAGTGATGGAAATTGTTCGCAATTTCCAAGGTAAGTTTGATGAGTTGGATCGCGAGCGGGAACGTAAGATTGAATCTGTTGAACGGGGTGATGCTATCGACCAAGGCGTTATCAAGAACGTTAAGGTTTATGTTGCTACCAAGCGAAAAATTGAGGTTGGTGACAAAATGGCGGGTCGTCACGGAAATAAGGGGGTTGTTGCCCGCATCGTTCCGGAAGAAGACATGCCTCACCTTGCGGATGGAACACCCATTGAAATTTGTTTGAATCCGCTAGGGGTTCCTTCACGGATGAACGTGGGACAGGTTCTTGAAACTCACCTAGGTTGGGCGTGTAAGAAACTCGGCATTAAGGTTGCTACTCCTGTATTTGATGGTATCTCCGAAAAAGATGTCCGTCAGTATCTATTGGATGCGGGGCTGCCTGAAAGTGGGAAGGCTCATCTTTACGACGGATGTTCGGGAGAACGTTTCGATCAGCGAGTGGTTGTAGGATACATCTACATGATGAAACTGAATCATTTGGTTGCTGAAAAGATCCATGCCCGTGCGGTAGGTCCTTACAGTTTGATCACTCAACAGCCGCTGGGTGGTAAAGCCCAGTATGGTGGGCAGCGTCTCGGAGAGATGGAGGTTTGGGCACTCGAAGCATACGGTGCCGCCTACATGCTTCAGGAGCTACTCACCGTTAAGTCGGATGATGTTCAAGGTCGTACTAAGATTTACGAATCTCTTGTGAAAGGTGATCGTAGTCTTGTGGCTGGCACTCCCCAATCTTTCAATGTTTTGATGAAAGAGATCCAAGGTCTGTGTTTAGACATTCGTCTCGAACAAGATGACTTCGACTTCAACTCCTGATTCACCCAACCGGAAACTGAAATATTTAAAGTATGAGCAACCAAGAAATAACTGAAATCCTCGGTTTGGAAAAGGACCGTTCGCTCAAAAGCGTCGCTATTTCGATCGCTTCGCCTGAGTCCATTCGTGAATGGTCGCGGGGCGAAGTGAAAAACCCTGAAACGATCAACTATCGTACTTTCAAACCTGAGCCAGGAGGATTGTTCTGTGAACGAATCTTTGGACCGGTTCGCGATTACGAAGCTGGTAAATACAAGGGTATTAAATACAAAGGTATGATCGACGAGCGCACCGGTATTGAGTGTACCGTTGCTCGAGTGCGTCGGGAACGTATGGGCCACATTGAGCTCGCGGTTCCGGTGACCCATATCTGGTTTCTTAAGAGTATGCCGAGTCGAATCGGTTTGATGCTCGATGTCACAGCCCGCAATTTGGAACGGGTCATTTACTATGAAAATTACATGGTAACAGACCCGGGTAAGACTCCTCTTGAGGAGAAGCAATTACTTACTGAACAGGAGTATCTGCAGGCGCAGGACGAATACGGATATGATGCATTTGTTGCTAAAATGGGTGCAGAGGCAATCCGTGATGTGCTTTGTAATTTGGACATGGAGTCCATGGTGGATGAGTTGCACGAACAGATGCACGCAACTCGCTCCAAGCAAATCAAGAAGAAGGTTGCTAAGCGTTTGAAGGTGATTCAGGGCTTCATGACTTCAGGTTCCCGTCCAGAATGGATGGTATTGGAAGTTGTTCCTGTGATCCCACCGGATCTGCGTCCGTTAGTTCCTCTTGAAGGGGGACGTTTTGCGACTTCTGACCTCAACGATCTTTATCGTCGCGTTATTAATCGTAATAATCGTCTCAAGAATCTTCTTCAATTGAAGACTCCTGATGTGATCATACACAATGAAAAACGCATGCTTCAGGAGTCTGTGGATGCGTTGTTCGACAACGGTCGTCATGGTCGTGCCATCACAGGTGCAGGGAACCGACCTCTCAAGTCTCTAAGCGATATGCTTAAGGGCAAGCAAGGGCGTTTCCGTCAAAACCTTTTGGGAAAACGTGTCGACTATTCTGGTCGTTCCGTAATCGTCGTTGGACCTGAATTGAAACTGAGCCAATGCGGTCTTCCCAAGAAAATGGCTTTGGTCCTATTTGAACCATTCATCATCCGTCGTTTGAAGGAGCTTGGCTTCGTTCATACCGTGCGGGGTGCCCGTAAGATGATCGAAAAGCGTTCTCCTGAAGTTTGGGACATTCTGGAAGAAGTTACGAAAGGGCATCCTGTCCTGTTGAATCGTGCGCCTACTCTTCACAGACTTTCCATTCAGGCCTTTGAGCCAGTGTTGATTGAAGGGAATGCGATTCGGGTTCATCCCCTTGTTTGTACTCCTTACAATGCCGACTTTGATGGTGACCAAATGGCGGTTCACGTACCGCTTTCTTTGGAAGCGGTGATGGAAGCGAAGTTGCTGATGATGGCGACTGGGAATATCTTCTCTCCTTCAAGTGGAAAGCCCATTTTGACTCCATCGCAAGATATTGTATTGGCGTCTTTCTATTTAACTTACGAACCATCTGAAAAACCTGCGAAGGGTGTGCATGTTCCACTGGTGGGATCCGACTATGAAGTGATGCTTGCGGAAGCAGACGGCGTATTGCACAAGCACGACTGGATCGATATGCGCAACCCAGACTATGGGAATGACAATACTGCATTCGGTAATGGTGAGCGGAAAATAGTCCGTACCACCGTTGGACGCGTGATGTTCAACGCTATTTGGCCCAAGGAGATTGGATACGTAAATTTCCCTGTTCCAAAAAGCAAACTGGGAGATTTAATTCTCGCTACTTACCGCGCTGTTGGACCAGAGCGCACGATTGTAGTTCTTGATGATCTTAAGCAATTGGGTTTCAAGATCGCAACCAAAGCAGGGATTTCCATTGGTGTTGATGATATGATCATTCCGGACACCAAACCGGCGATCGTTAAATCGGCTCGGAAGCGCATCGACGAGGTTGATAACCAATATAAAATGGGTGTTATCACGCCAGGTGAGCGTTACAACAAAATCGTTGAAGCATGGACCAAGGCGACGGACGAGATTGCGAAGGAAGTATTTAACAATCTACGTGACAATAAGGGTCGTGATGAAATCAATCCAGTTTTCATCATGATGGATTCTGGTGCACGTGGTAATCGCCAACAGGTTCGGCAGCTCTGCGGTATCCGTGGATTGATGGCGAAACCATCGGGTGAAATTATCGAACGTCCGATTATTGCATCTTTCCGTGAAGGTCTTTCTGTTTTGGAATACTTCATCTCTACCCATGGTGCTCGTAAGGGTCTTGCTGATACCGCTCTCAAAACTGCGGATGCTGGTTACCTTACTCGTAAGCTCTGTGACGTTGCGATGGATGTTGTTATCTCTGAAATTGATGACGGAAACCGCAAGGGTGTGTGGAAAGAAGCGATCATGGACGGGGATGACGAAATTGTCAGTTTGTATGACCGTGTTGTGGGCCGATTTGTATGTGAAGACATTCATAACCCACTGGATCCGTCGGAGATTATTGTTGGCGAAGCTGAAATCGTTACTGAAGTTGCCGCAAAACGAATGGAAGCAATGGGCGTTGACCGCGTGAAGGTGATGTCTCCGTTGACCTCTCGTTCACGCAATGGAATTACGGCTAAAGCATATGGTATCGATCCAGCCACCAATGAGTTGGTCGAAATCGGAAGTGCCGTAGGTATCGTCGCCGCTCAGTCCATCGGGGAACCTGGAACTCAGCTTACCATGCGTACTTTCCATATTGGTGGTATTGCGAGTCAGGTGTTGAAAAACCCTGAAATTCGGGTGCGTCACGATGGTAAAATTCGTTTCTCAAAGGATTTACGTTCAGTAAGTATCAAAGATGGAGCGCGTATCGTAACGAACAAGACCGGTTCGATTCAAATTCTCGATGAAAATGACAACGAACTCGAAGATCACAAGATCGTTGTAGGTTCAGTCATCACCTTCGAAGAAGGCGCGATGATTAAGGACGGAGAACGTTTGGTCGTATGGGATCCACATAACATTCCGATCATTTCTGAAAAGGAAGGGGTGATTTCATTCCACGATATGATTCCGGGTGTGACTGTTAAGCGTGACATTGATGAATCTACTGGGCGTATTGCAACTACAGTAACTGAGCATAAGGAAGACTTAAATCCGCAGGTTGAGATCCGCGATAACAAGGGAACCCTTATTGCTACTTATAGTATTCCAACCGGAGCACAGATTGCTGTGAACGAAGGGGATACGATTGAGTTGGGTGCTTTGTTGGCTAAGACTCCACGTCAGGCGTCTAAGACCCAGGATATCACGGGTGGTTTACCACGAGTTGCTGAATTGTTTGAAGCACGTCGTCCGAAAGAGGCAGCTGAAATGGCCAAAATCGACGGTATCGTATCTCTTGAAGGAACAATCCGCAGCAAGCGCCGCTTGATTGTTGAAGATCCTGATACAGGTGATCGTGAAGAACATCTGATCCCACATGGTAAGCACATGATTGTGCAGCCTGGGGACGTTGTTTCTCGTGGACAGCATTTGACTGAAGGTGCAGCGGATCCGCATGAAATTCTAGAAATCCTTGGGCCGAATACGGTTCAGGAATACCTTCTGACTGAGATCCAAAAGGTATATCGTCTTCAAGGTGTTTCGATTAATGACAAGCACATTGAAACCATTCTCTCTCGGATGCTATGCAAAGTGCGCATCACGGATCCAGGTGACTCAGAGTATTTCTGGGGCGAGCAGGTGGACAAATACCAGTTCATGGACATCAATGAATCGATTTCTGAAGCGGGTGGTAAACCTGCGGAAGCTGAACCGCTACTGTTGGGTATCACTAAGGCTTCTATTGAAACTGAGAGTTTCATCTCTGCAGCTTCGTTCCAGGAAACAACCCGCGTTCTCACCGATGCCGCTACTTTGGGCAAAATTGACCGCTTGAAGGGCTTCAAGGAGAATGTAATTATGGGTAATTTGATTCCAGCCGGAACAGGTCTGCCTCAGTATCGTCATCTGAAAATCGATACTCTCGGAGCTGAATTGGGTGAAGATCACCATGACTATAATGTTGAGGAAGTAGTTTAGTCGTCAAATAACAGAGTTTTGGGATCCCTGCGGTGTTCGAAATTACACAGGTATCTTTCCTATGTTTTAAATAAAGGGGCTGCCCCTTTTCTGATCTATGCTGCGCCGTAAACCGGATAGCAGCGATTGGAGAAGAAGGCCCCACCTAGTGAGGACCGGGTTAAGAACCTACCGCCGGCATCGTGGAGATCCTGCTTTTGCTAAAGCCTGGAATACAACTGAGTTTCAATACTCTTTGAATTCCAGGCTTTTTGTTTATTAAAATCCTGGGATTTGTATTTTTTGACCGCAACAAGTGAAATTGCAGGGATACCCTTTGGGATGCGTGTATTGGCTCGGTATGATGGATTTCGACTTAGTCGATATTCGATTTTCTCTGACTCTATCTGCTTCTGAGCCCTCATTTGCACGATTTCGGTAAAACTTACACCGATTAAGAGGATTGAATAGGTTAATTCGATTGGAAAGCTGTCGATTGTTACTTTGAAGGAGTCGTTGTCGTCCATAAATCACTTTTCGTCACTATTCTACACAATCATATGGAAGATTCAGTTCCGATCAGTATTCAATCAACTACCTTGTTCCATGCCCTCACTTTGAATGGAACGTCATTGGTAGTGCTGAATTCTGGAAATATTGTAACGTGGGCGAATGAATGCGCTCAGGTGTTATTTGATCGTGAAAACATATCTGATTTGGTTGGTACTCGATGGGAACAACTGATTCAGATCGATGGTGAATCTGTATGGGACTCTGAATTGGAAGAAGAGTTTCACCGTAATGGATTTCTAAAAACTGATGGGTATTTTGACGCTGGAAGTAGGGGACGGGTCGCCATCGAGTTAGTCATTTATCCAAATGAAGGAAGCGATGACCGGATCATAATGATTCGAGATGTCACGGTGAATAAAGCCCACGAGGATGAATTGGAGTCCGAGAAGAAAAACGCGGATTTACTCAATCTCGCATTAGAGACTGAGATCGAAAAGGCGAATGAGTTGGCTGTTATGGCCGAGCGAGCCAACATCGCAAAAAGTGTCTTTTTAACCAGCATGAGCCATGAGTTTAGAACACCCCTCAATGGGATATTAGGCTATGCTCAAATCATGGGCGTCGACGATCGACTCAGTGAAGATCAACGCAAAGCAGCAGCAACGATTGAACGATGTGGACAGCACCTTCTTTCGATCATCAATGATGTGCTGGATCTTTCCAAAATCGAAGCTGGCAAAGTTGAGGTTGCGAACCAACCACTTAATCTCAAAGAGCTGACCGGTGATGTGATTGATGTATTTAAAGTACGGGCCACTTCCAAAGGACTTGAACTCCATTGTGAATACATCTTAAACAATATCGAGATTGAATGGATTGTAGGTGATGAAAAGCTTATCAGGCAGGTTTTGATGAACTTGATCGGAAACGCCGTCAAATTCACTGATCGCGGCTCCATTTTACTTTTAGTTGAAGCTGAAAAGGTCGATCAACAAGACCCCCTAAGGATCCAGGTGAAATTTTCGGTTATCGATACGGGGCCGGGGATTGATAGAAACTTTCTGGAGCAAGTTTTTGAGGAGTTTTATCAAACAGAGGCATTTTCAGGACATAAAGGTGGCACTGGGCTTGGATTAGCTATTAGCAAGAAACTTGCAGTGGCAATGGGTGGTCGGCTTTTTGTGGAAAGCAAACTAGGAGAAGGGAGTTCTTTTCAATTCATGCTTCCAACCCAAATATTTGTGCAAACAAAGGAAGTGGAAGGCCTAAAGGTTGATATTGAGAGTTTTTGTTTTGTTGATTCGGATGTCGTCTTCGTTCAGACGAGCTATGACAACCTCGATAGTGGGGTAATGGAAGCGGTTCTTAAGTCCATGGGTTTGGCGGATGAAAAAATCCTTCAATCGGATCGATTGATTGATGCGTTGAATCCTTCATCTCACAGCAATTGGATCATTGGATCAGCATTGAGTGACATTGTGGAGGTTGATATCCATGAGCTTAACAAATGGGTATCGGAGGTGAAAGGTACTGTTGTCTTACTGCTCTATATTGATCGATCCCATGGTATGTCTCAAGAACGGATCGAACATATCATCAATAGTCTACCACCTTGTATTTCAGTGAAAATCCCAGTCAATATCCCCGAGCTCAAAGGGGCACTGATCCAAGAATGCCCCAACCTTTTTGCACTGCGCGAACGAGTAATAGTAGATGTCTCTAGTGATGAAAATGATTTGCAGACCCAATCCCTGACGGATCTACTCCCGGATCGTACGACATTGAAGTCTCTCTTGCAAGATGCTCAAATTGGAGACATGAGGGGGCTGACCAACAAACTTGATATTTGGGTAGTAAATACCCACTCCTCTAGTCAATTTGAGATGCAAATCAAACAAATGATTGAAGCATTCAAGATCGACGAGCTCTGCGATTACATTGAACACTCCTTGCAAGTAGAAGGTGTCGATGGTGAATCAGTGTAGCTTCCGGTCGAAATTCCTATATTGGCAATTCGGCATTAACAACCGCCAATTTAGGATCCTTCAAGTAAGTTTTCATAAAGGACTGCACGTCTTCTATTGTCTGTGACTGAATCCCAGCTAGATACTCTTTATAGGGAATAATGGAATTGCCGTTGTCAAAGTAACTGTCAGCTTGTCCTCCCACACCGGATGCCGTTTCTGCAGATCGAGATTTCCCGAACAACAGATTTGATTTTGCGGTTTCAAATAGTTCTTCGGAAATTCCGAAATGAAGCTTATCGAATTCCTCTAATACCGCGTTATAGGCGGTTTTGATGTTATTGGCATCTAGTAACGAATACACCGAATGATATCCTTCTGCGCATGGTGTCATGTATTGCATTCCTACTGCGTAACATAGACCCAATTGTTCCCGAATAGACTCGAATAGCACTGAATGCATCCCTCCTCCCAGTAGATTGACCACGAGTTCGGGCAAGAACTTCATCTTTCTGCACTCGGCCTCATTCACCGTTGGGAAAACCATGAAGAGCAGGGACTGTTTTGAATTCGGGTTTTCCAACTGATAGTGTGACGTTTGGAATGCTGCTTTGGGTTGGAAGAGAGTGCTCGTATCGACTCTTGTCAGAGGGGGACGAATGTGGTCTTCGAGGCATTTCCAAAGGGCCTCAGCTTCGAGATCTCCTGTAATGACAAAGAGGGTTCGTGCAGGGTGGTAGTATTTCTTTTTGTAATCGACCAGATCTTCGATTTGAAGGCCTTCGATGGATTCGCGTGTTCCGATCGTAGGATGGAGTGCATCCCCCCATGTGTCCCAATTGATTTTTTTCACGCCCCAGGAAATTGGATTGTCTTCCGAAGATTGGTATTCCTCGAGTATAACACCTCTTTCCTTTTCGAATTCTTCGACCGGCATCTTGGCATCGAAAAAGAGTTCAAAGAATATTTCTGCAGCTTCTTCTACCTTCTCGGGCATGCTCGTGAGGTAGAAGACCGTTCGTTCCAAGGTTGTGTATGCATTCACGTCTCCCAGTTGAGCAAACTTTCGATTGATTTCCGAATAATTCCGCTTGTGAGTGCCTTTGAAGAACATGTGCTCAAGAAAGTGAGCAACACCAAATGTTCGCGGTTCCAGTTCGTGTGCACTACCAGCGTTGACGACGGCACGGATATTGATGGTTTGGGCCGACGGTTTTGGCTGGAAGAGAACATTCCATCCGTTGATTGTCTTGAAAATAGGTGTTGAAGTCATGTTATAAAATAGTTTTCAGCGCTTGTAGTAGACGAATCCTTTGAGGTAGTAGGATTCTGGTATCTGAGGAACAATAGGGTGGTCCAAAGATTGGTGGTGGGAGTCGATTTCGACAAGATTTGATTGAGTGTCCAGTGATGCCTCAAAAACAATACTCCTAAGAAGGTCCTCCCCTATGTGATGGGAGCAACTGTAGGTGAGTAGAATGCCGCCAGGTTTCAAAAGTTTAAGGGCCCTAACGTGGAGTTCCTTATATCCTCTTAAGGCTCCTTCCACTGTGTGTCGATTTTTCGTGAATGAAGGAGGATCCAATATCACCACATCATAAGTTTCTTGGTTTTCGATGGAATCACTTTGAGTGCGAAGCCAATCAAATCCGTTTGCTTTTACAAAGTTACATTTAGCTTCCACTCCGTTGAGTTGAGCATTTGCATTTGCTTTGTCGATACACTCTTGGCTCTGGTCTATTCCAGTAACATGAAGAGTGGTCTTTTCAAGTGCGGCTGCGAGTGAGAAACCCCCGATATACGAAAAACAGTCGAGCACTTTTGCTTCAGAATAGCGTTTGAGTAGATTTCTCAGGTTTAAGTGATTATCGATTTGGTCGAGATAGAGACCTGTTTTGTTCCCTTCGATGAGATTAAGCCGATATTGAATCCCTTCGATTGAAATGGCAAAGTTCGATAACTCAGCTTCGGTTTTGCCCCCGTTTTTGTGGATCTTCTTGACCGGCTCAAGACCTTCGAACTTTCGATTTGCGACATCATTTCGTTCGATCAGAATCTCAGGTGCAAGCACGGTTTCAATTGCCTCTATGATAGAGGTCTTTCGCAGATCGAGTGCGGCAGAAGTTGTTTGGAAAAGTGTCGCGTTCTCATAACAATCCACTATCAGTCCGCTTAACCCATCACTTTCGGAATTGATCAGCCTGAATGAGGTTCTCCCATCCAGCATGGATTTTCGGTATTCGTAAGCCTCTTTAAGGCATTTTGTGAAATAATCGGTATCAAGGGTGGTGTCGATGTTGGGAGCAATGACTCTCAATCTGATTTTTGATGCTTCATTGTAGACTGCTGTTCCAATTTTTTCTCCACGCGGTCCAATGACAGTAACCGCGTCTCCCGTCTTTAACCCTTCAGGAAGCGAATCGATTGATTTTTGGTAGATCCATGGATGTCCAATACGAATGCGTCGGATTTCATAGCGATTGAGGACCGCTCTTGGTAAGGCTGTTGCTGTGGCTTCGTTATGCATGATTTCTATATAGTCGTTCCAGCATGGGAGTTCTCCGTTGCGGTGCAAGCGCAGTACGTTAAACCGAGTGATGAATTCGATCTCTGGAGGTAATTTTACCTTAGTTCTTTCGCAGAAATGAGTGTGTAACCTTCGCTCTCGAGTTTTTCTGATAAAAGGGACTCATTCAGTTCATCTGATTCAAAGCACACTTTCCCACTTTCTACATCCACTTTTACCGACCGATGCGAATCAATTGATTCTACTATTCCTGTCACTTTTGCTGCGCATTTTTTGCACCCTATACCTTGCACATCTAATTCGAAATTTTTCCATTGTGCATCTAGATGTTTATATTTGATAGATTTGCTGAGTCGTACCCAAAAAAGTTTTAGGGGCTGAAAGGAGATAGAGATGACGAGAATCGCCAAACACATCCATTGTAACCAAGTGATTCCATGGTCATGAATATGGGCGATGTTTCCGGGCAGTGATATTGAAATCAATGACGAGTCGACGATCAAAGCCGAACCCCATGCGACCCCAATAACTCCGAAGAGGTATATGAAAGTGTTTCTCCATCCAATGATGTCGCCCATGGTAACGATTGTGACAATGTTCGTGGCAGGGCCTGCTACAAGAAAGATGAGGGCTGCGCCCGGACTGAGCCCGGACGTGATTAATGCTATTGCGATGGGAATCGAACCTGTAGAGCAGACATAAAGTGGAATCGCCAGAGCCATGACCCCAAAATAGCTGAGCCAGTTGGACTGACTAACAGACACACTTGTGAAGTCAGGTAATATTACTGAAATCAACGCTGCAATCAATAGTCCCAGTGTGAGAGAATTACGAATATCGGATGGAAGTTCAATTAATGAGTAGTGCAGGATACTCCAGATCGAACGGCTTTTTTGAGGATCTTTGGAAGCAGTCGGGAGTTGTGCATTTGACTGACCCAACGACTTCTCTACGGCTCCAATGGTCGTTCCGATGGATATGCCCGATACAAATGCAACCACGACTCTGAGCAACGCGAATGGCCAACCCATAAGACCAGCAGTCGCAGCGATAGAATCGACTCCGGTTTGAGGAGTGGATGCCAGGAAAGAGGCAACGCCAGGATTACTCGCACCTGATTTTTTGAGCTCTTTTGCCAGTGGTATTATTCCGCACGAACAGACGGGTAGTGGAACTCCAAATATGGATGCTTTTATGCTTTGAACGAGTCCACTTCCGTTTAGGTGGGTTTTAATCCACTCTCGTGGGAAAAATGCATGCGTGATTCCAGCAAGTAAGAAGCCCAGCAGTAAGTAAGGCGCCATTTCAGCAGTCAATGACACTAGAAGTTCGAAGTATTTGATGAAGTATTCCATTCGGGAAAATTATAACCTCCTAATATTCGACCGTAGACGCAAGTTTGGGATGCTTTTTTTTAGAAATCCGCCTTTAGTTCAAGCCCAGCAACTGCTATGAGCTCATCGACAGCATCTTTCAGTATTTCCAGTACCTCCGGAATGCGGGCTTTGCTGAACCGAGAGACCGAAGCAGTTATTCCAATCGCATATTTCACTTGAGTCTCTGAAGTATGAACGGGGACTGCGAGGCATCGCACACCTTCATGGTATTCTTCTTCATCAATGGAATACCCCTGTTGTTTGATTTGGGCGAGTTCTTCCAGTAACTGACTTTTGTTTATGATCGTATGAGCGGTATGAGATCTAAGAGAGAGTTCTTCGAGCAAGGTTTGCAGTTTATTGTCAGGTAAATTAGCAATCAGAGCTTTTCCTGGCGCTGAGCAATAGAGGTCGGCTAGGGTCCCTTGTTTGGATTGAGCGCTCATGGGGTGGGGGCTTTCGCTCACTTGAAGGATCAACGCTTTGTCCTGAGACAGTGTCGCTAGGTGACAGGTTTCTTGAGTGAGTTCGGTGACTTTTTTTAGAATAGGTAAACAAAGATCTCTCAGCGAATGCTGGCTGGATGCGGAGAGTCCCAACGGAATAAGTGATATTCCCAGACTATAACGTTTTCCAACTTGTCGCACATAGTTTTCAGATTTCAGCGTTGAGAGAATGCGTAGTACAGTAGTTCGAGGAATTGAAAGCTTGGAGGCAATTTCAGCATTGGTGCAGGGTTCTGAGGTGCGACTGATCAATTCAAGAATGCGACAGGCGTTTTTGAGATTAGGAATGGTGTAATCCGGCATACTTAATATGTTTCACATATGAAATAGTTGGTCAATATTGAAATTTGCTTTGACGAAACTGCTCTTCGAGGCTACAGTATGAGCCTTCGTTAAACCGAACACTTTTGAATTATGAATATAAGATACGTTGCATCTAAGGAAGAGACTCGAATGTTAGACACAGAGGAACTGCGCAGTCGGTTTCTTATTGATGATCTATTTGTCGAAGGTGAACTGGTGTTGAGTTACTGTGATATTGATCGGGTGATTGTTGGATCGGCTTGTCCAACTTCGAAACCGCTTTCATTAGATGCTGTCGATGAACTTCGTGCAGCCTATTTTTGTGAAAGACGAGAGCTCGGGGTCATCAACGTTGGAGATTCTGGCGCAGTAACAGTGGATGGAGAGAGCTATTCATTGGCTAATCGCGAATGTTTGTATGTGGGCCGTGGTTCAAAATCGATTTCGTTCGCGAATGACGAAGCAAAGACCGCGAAATTTTATTTGATTAGTTATCCGGCTCACACGGATTATCCTACCAAAAAGGCGGCGATGGCGGATGCGAAACAGGTGCACCTTGGATCCTCCGATACCGCAAATGAAAGAGTCATCTACCAGTATATCCACGAAGAGGGTATCCAAAGCTGTCAATTGGTCATGGGATTCACTGTATTGAAAACAGGCAGTGTCTGGAACACGATGCCCGCGCACACCCATACTCGTCGAAGCGAAGTATATATGTATTTTGATGTTCCGGCCGACAATGCTGTGTTCCATTTTATGGGAGATCCTCAAGAGACTCGCCATTTATGTGTTCACAACCAACAAGCTGTATTGTCACCTGCATGGAGTATTCACTCGGGGTGTGGCACCGCTGATTATACCTTCATCTGGGCGATGGGAGGAGAGAACCAACGTTTTGATGATATGGATCCCGCTCCAATTCCATCATTAATGTAGTCAAATTTTGCTGCAGACAACGGTGAGGAAAGGGACCTCCTCCCCTTATTGTATTTTCATGAGCTGCAGCGCATAACGAACCAAAACCATTTAACTAGAAAAATAAAAAACAGGAAATATTATGATACTCGATAATTTCAACCTAAAAGGAAAAGTAGCGATTGTAACCGGTGCTAGCACGGGTTTGGGGCAAGGAATGGCCACCGGATTGGCAGAAGCTGGAGCGGACATTGTTGGTGTCGACTACGTGGAGATGCCAGAGACAAAAGACATCATTGAAGCGACTGGCTCGAAGTTTCACGGCATTGTTGCCAATTTGATGACAATTAAACCCATTCAAGGCATCATCGATGAGACAGTCGAGAAGATGGGTAAGTTGGATATTCTTGTGAACAATGCAGGAATCATCCGTCGGGAAGACTCTATCAATTTCACTGAACAAGACTGGGATGATGTGATGAACATCAATGTTAAAACTGTTTTCTTTTTTGCTCAAGCGGCTGCCAAGCAGTACATGAAGCAGAAATCCCCAGGTAAGATTGTAAACGTTGCGTCCATGTTATCGTTCCAAGGTGGTATTCGTGTTCCTTCCTATACAACCAGTAAAAGTGGTGTGATGGGGCTGACTCGACTTCTGGCGAATGAGTGGGCAAAGTCTGATATCAACGTCAATGCGATTGCTCCGGGATATATGGCAACGAACAATACGACTCAATTGCGAGCAGACCCAGAGCGTAACAAGGCTATTCTGGACCGCATCCCCGCAGCAAAATGGGGATCACCATCAGACCTTGCAGGACCGGTGGTATTTTTGGCTTCCTCTGCTTCGAATTATGTGAATGGCTACACGATCGCTGTCGACGGTGGTTGGTTAGCACGCTAAAGCAAGTTCGCTTGTATTTTCACTCAGCCTGCGGCTTCATGCCGCAGGTTTTTTTGTGCGCACTAAGTAAAGGCCTACCGACTTCTTAATGGCAGAAAATATCACTGATAAGTATCGCCGGTAAGAGTAACAGACACAAAAAAAGCCTTCAGTATGAGTGAAGACTTTTTTGAAAGTGGAGCGGGCGAAGGGGTTCGAACCCTCAACATCCACCTTGGCAAGGTGGTACTCTACCAGTTGAGCTACGCCCGCTAATATTACGTTGTAAAGTTATAGGTAAATCGAATGACATTTTGCCTGTCAACCGGAAATATTTCAATAATCCGAAAAATTTTGAATCAGAGGATATTCTAGTCTCGTGGAAGGATATTGTGCTCGAGGAATTTCTCCTTCAGTTCTGATTCTTTAAGTTTTTGAATAAAAAATTCAGGCCATTTTGCAGAAGTGGGATAAATCAATTGGACGGGGAAACGAGCACTGTAGTCTCCAAATTCGATATTTTCGGCGGTGGCGGTGAATCCAAAGTCATCTCCAAAATCGGCCAAAGCAATCGATTTTATGGATGGCATGGGCGGGTTACGTTGGTTTGTTGCAAGGATGAAATAATTCTTTTCACTCAGTGCTTCTTCCAAAGTCGTAGTGTTGTCTACGAAAGTAACCCGATCCGAGCAGGCTTGGCTTTTTAAAAAACTGTATTTGAAAAGACTGCCAGTGATGTCGTTTACTCCAGATTCAACAGTAACATCTGTCAATTGATCTGCCCAGTCTGCTGGTGTATTCAAGACTGATTCCCAAGTGAGAGTTGATTGGGTATTCGTGGTAGAAGCAATAGACAAAATGTTGGATTTCGAAATTTCTCTCTGTGGGAAAGATGACGGAGCATAGAGATAGATTACGTAATAGGCTATTGTTGTTGATTCAAATCCTTCCGGTAGGGTGGGAAGGGTGGAATCTGACTGAAGATAGAGACAGCCATCAGCATATCCGTTTTCGATGGCGATGAGGCCTCCGTAGCTTCCTGATAGGGAAAAGCGGATACTATCGTTTGCAACGTTCGCCTCATTTTCAAATTCGATTGGTAACCAATTGGCAAAAAGATCGGATCCAAAAATACGGAGCGGTCTTGCGTGAATTTGGAAGGCCAGCAGTGTCGAAAGGACACAAAGGCTAAAATGTTTGAAAATTCTGGGTCGTTTCATGACTAAAGAAATCGGTTGTAAAAGTGAAAAAGAATTCCCTCTCACTCGGGGTCATTGTCTTCTTTCAGGGAATTTCGGTTGTTTGCATCAAGCTCTGGCCACTGGAGGAGTTTTCGGTGTAGTGTTCTTCGGCTGATTCCCAGAAGTTGCGCTGCTTTAGTTCGATTTCCTTTGCTTTGAACCAGAGCGTTGTGCAGTAACCTTTTTTCGTTGGCTTCAACTGAAAGACCTGCTGCTGGCGTGACGGAAGATGAATCCGATTTCCCTGACTCATTGAGAAATCGGTTATCGATATCATATTCACCAACGGTTCTCCCAGGATTTAGAACGACAATGTTTTCGCAGAAATTTCTGAGTTCTCGAATATTTCCTGGCCAATCATAATATTGCAGTATTTGCACTACCTCAGGAGTAAGTTGGGTGCTCTCAATACCGTTTTCAGCAGAAAAGTGCTGGATGTAGTGTTTCAATAGTAAGGGAATATCTTCTTTACGTTCTTTAAGGGACGGGAGATTGAGAGTGATCGTGTTCAATCGATAGAGCAAATCGTCACGAAATTCTTCTTTTTGAACCATTTTTTCCAAGTCCCGATTGGTGGCACAGACGAGGCGCACATCTACGTTAACTGGCTTAATACTTCCCAATCTTTCAAATGATTTGGTATCTAAAAAACGAAGTAGTTTGACTTGAGTTGACAGTTCAATTTCTCCAATTTCATCAAGAAAGAGAGTGCCCCCGTCTGCTGCTTCAAAACGTCCAATTCGACGTTCGGTGGCGCCTGTGAAGGCTCCTTTTTCGTGTCCAAAAAGTTCACTTTCGAGCAAATTCGTTGCAAGTGCTGCACAGTGAACTGCGATAAAATTGTTTTTTGAGCGTGGACTGTTTTGGTGAATGGATTGGGCAATCAGTTCTTTACCTGTTCCCGTTTCGCCCTGAACTAGTACGGCTGCTCGTGAGGGAGCTACCAGCTTCACTTTGTCTAATACCTGATGCAAAGCGGGCGCATTTCCGATGATTCCAGAGAGATTAAATTTGTGATCAAGACGTTCGTGGAGAATCTTATTTTCAACTTCAAGATTTTTTGATTTCAAGGCTCTCGCTATCATGATCTCGAGTTTTTCGAGATTCACCGGTTTTGTCATGAAATCGTAGGCGCCGCGTTTCATCGCCTCAACAGCCGTTTCAATGTTCCCGTATGCCGTCATCATTATGCAGACTGGCTGGTAGGACTTTTTGAGTGCATGATCGATGACCTTCATGCCTGATTTTCCAGCCATTCTGAGATCAGTCAGGACGACATCAAATGACTCGGCATCCAACAAATTGAAGGCTTCTTCGGCGTCGCTTGCCAAATAAATATCGTATTGATCTTCAAGGGTCGCTTCAAGTCCCTCTCGGGTGTGACGTTCGTCATCTACAATGAGTATGGTTGCTGGCATGAAATATAACTTTGGATCGAAGGCGATATTGTTGGAATTGGTGAAGTCACGCAATTGTTTTTGGGACAAAATGACGCAATATTTTCCGTCAAATATGTTCAATCCGAATATCTTGATGAAATTGCACTGGTTTTGAACTAGTTGGAAGGTCTCTGAGTCCTATACAATTGGATCTATCATCGAAATCCGTGCTGTAAGTTGTTTTTTTTGGTATTTTATGTGTATGAAGAGTATTGCGGTTCGTCGTATTAAGGCATCGTTGGGGATTGTCTTCGTCATTTGTAGTTTGTTTCAGTCCTCCGTTGCAAAAACGACAGGTGTTGCTTCGATTCCAGAAGATAAGAGTAACTTCCACATCTTCTTGTTAATGGGACAGTCCAACATGGAGGGAGGCTCTTCCGTGGACGGCGAAATGGATACTGATACCAATTCACGAATCCTTAAGTTGAATAAATCCGGGTGGGTGGTTGCCAAGGATCCCATTACTAATAACTATGATGTGGCGGTTGGTCCTGGATTTGAGTTTGCGAAGAAACTTGTAGCTGAGAATCCGGACATTACGGTTGGTCTGATACCGATGGCTGAGGGAGGGAAAAATATATTTTATTTTTCAAAACCTAATGATAAGTATTTCGATACCCTCTACTATGCTCAAGAAGCACGGAAGATAGGAGTTCTTAAAGGTGTACTCTGGCATCAAGGAGAGCACGATTCCTTCAATGTTTATGACGCCCAATCTTATGAGAAGGATCTGAAGGCATTGGTAGATCAGATTCGGATCGATTTACAAGATGCCTATTTGCCCTTTATAATTGGTGGACTGACGGAGAGTAAGTATGAACTTTCAAAAGCTCCTTATAGAAGAGATGTTGGAGCTGCTCTTAAGACAGTTGGAAGTGAATTCCCTCAATGTGCATACGTTTCGTCTTTGAGTGTTCCCTTTATTGAAGCAGATCAGATTCATTTTACATCCGATGGTCAGCGGGAGATGGGGCGCCGATATGCGGATGCCTATCTAACTATCACCAGTTTTTGGACCGAAAAAGGGAAAATCTGGTTGGATGAAAGCGTGACTGAGGAAGTGGATGGGTGGAAGTTTAGTCCGGAACTAGGGGCCTACTATGATGAGTTTTTCCCGATTATTAAACATAAGCAACTTGGGTGGTTAAAGGTCAGTATTGATAGTGGAAACGTGATTCACCTCGATTCTCCCTTTCTCGGGAAATATCGGGTCAAGAAAGATGATGGCTTTGACCATGCGATATATATCCAGAGTGAAGATCTCACAGATCCGGAAAACCCTGTGCTCGGCGTTGCTATATATGTTGATCTTATGCGGGAGCCAGGTAACCCATATACTTTCTACGATCACGCGGTGGATGCCTTCATTGATCGCCTCCCTGGAATGACTGTGATCGAAGATACCTGGGATTTGAACAGAATGGTAGAAGCTGAATTCCGTCAGGCTCAGTGGGCTGAGCAGTATCTTCGAAATGAAATTGCCGCAGATGATTACTACTGGAGCCAGATGCGTCGGTTCGTCGATGATGTTGTTTACCATCGCAACTACACCAATTACATCGGCTGGGAAGGATACCACTACTCCAATGATAATGAGACTGGTAACCTGAGGGCATTTTGGATGGATAAGTTTTTGGAACGATTGTATAAAATAGATATTTTCGTGGGGCAGGCTCAGGATGAATATCAAAATGCGACGAATGTGCTCTTGAATCAGTAGTATCACAGGGTTTCAGAAGGAATAGGAGAACCTCCGCGGAAGAGTTCGATTGGCAGAGGTTTTGCGCTTTATCTGATGTTGAGCGCGTTTCAGTTACTATAGCTCAGTTGGTAAAATCGTAATCGAGTGTAAGTGTTTGCATTTTGTTTTCTATAGCTGAACGGTGAAAGGCGTTTGTCCTTTGTTATTGAAAACGTAATAATTGCTTGCTCAAACTGTGTGACCAACCCTTTGAGTATTTGCTGTATTGTTTAAACTGATGATAATCGAATTCGGTACCACTCTTCAGCGCCAGAGTGGGATAATTTGTAATGGTCAATCTTTCTATTCAAAATTTTCCATCTTGTGCCGTGATGTTTTTGAACTTGTTGTAGGGTCGTTGAGTCTTATTGAATTGGATTTATTACAAAAATCCGTGTAGTCAGTTATTTTTGTTTTCCATTTTATGTGTATGAAAAGCGTTACGTTTCGTAATCTGAGGACATCGTTGGGGATTGTCTTTGTCATTTGTAGTTTGTTTCAGTACTCCGGTGCTCAAACGACTGGTGTTGCTTCGATTCCAGAAGATAAGAGTAACTTCCACATCTTCATGTTGATGGGACAGTCCAATATGGAGGGAGGATCTTCCGTTGACGGCGAAATGGATACGGAAACTAATTCTCGGATTCTTAAATTGAATAAATCCGGATTCTGGGAAGTTGCCAAGGATCCTATCACCAATAACTATGATGTGGCGGTTGGACCCGGGCTTGAGTTTGCGAAGAAGTTGGTCGCTGAGGATCCAGATATCACGGTGGGACTGATTCCGATGGCGATTGGTGCAACCACTATTTCCTTTTGGAGCAAACCTGGCTACATGTATTATCTTAGTGTCAGCAACGCGAATTGGGCGCGACAGTTCGGAGTTCTGAAAGGTATATTATGGCATCAAGGTGAGCACGATTCCTTTAACGTTGTCGACGCGTATTCTTATGAAGAAGATTTAAAAGCGCTGATCGATCAAATGCGAATTGATCTGCAAGATCCTTATTTGCCCTTTATGATGGGAGGACTCACTGAGAGTACTTACGAATTCACTCAAGCCCCCCTTAGAGGAATTGTTGGAGGTGCTCTTAAGACGGTTGCTGTTGAATTCCCTCAATGCGCCTACATTTCTTCTTTGGATGTTCCTTTTATCGAAGGAAATGAGATTCATTTTTCATCTGATGGTCAACGGGAGATGGGACGCCGCTATGCTGATGCTTATTTAACAATCACCGGGTTCTGGACTCAGAAGGGAAAAACCTGGTTGGATGAAGGTGTGACTGAGGAAGCGGACGGATGGAAGTTTAATCCGGAATTGGGTGCGTACTATGACGAGTTTTTTCCCATCATCAATCACAAGCAACTTGGATGGTTGAAGGTCAGTATTGATAGCGCAAACGTGGTCCATCTTGATTCTCCCTTTATCGGGAAATATCGGATCATGAAAGATGATTTGTTTGAAGAAGCGATTTATATTCAAAGTGAAGAAATTATCGATCCCGAAGCTCCACTGTTGGGGACTGCAATTTACGTGAGTCTGCTACGCGAACCCGGAGACCAATACGCATTCTACGATCATGCTGTGGAGGCTTACATTGATCGCTTACCAGGAATGACTGTGATCGAAGACACTTGGGATTTGAATAGTATGGTGGAAGCCGAGTATTACCAGGCGCAGTTGGCCGCACAGTATCTTCGTAATGAAGTTGCCGCAGATCAAAACTACTGGAGCCAAATGCGATGGTTCGTTGATAATGTTGTCTACCATCGCAACTACACCAATTATATTGGTTGGGAAGGCTACCACTACTCTGATGAGAATGAGACTGGTAACCTGAGGACCTTCTGGATGGATAAATTTTACGAGCGATTGTATTACATCGATGATTATGTGATTCAGGCTCAGGTGGATTTCCAGAATGCGACGAATGTTTTATTGAGTCAGTAATCATTGCGGATTCAGTCCATCAATTTGAAACCCACTGTGCCAACGTGCATCAGTGGGTTTTTTGTTTGCGAAAGGGCTCGCGCCTGGCTTTTTTCAATCCGCTCACGTTCGACGCGTCTGCATTGTTATCATACCGATTCGCTGTTAGATCATTGTATCCAAATTCGATGCGAGCATCCAATACAACTGTTCCTAAGCTGTAGCAACTTATGCCTGTTCATGACCGTGAGCTTGTCGAATGACATGAGATTTGTTTCAGTTTGAATCCTTGCTCGATCTCACAGGTTCAAGGGCGTTTTCCCCCACATTTAGTCGCAGCATTAAAACGGCAATATTTGTCGATTAGGGAACGAGGCCAATCTATTTCGAAAAATAGGCGGTGGATCCATTCGATCCACCGCCTATCATCGTTGTTGTTCTGTTCCGGTTGTTTTTTGATTGAGAAAAATGGGAGATACGGTGCTTCCGCATTCTAAGATGTAAGGGGGACTTCTTGAAAGATAGGGTGCATCGTTTGCTCGTAGGTAATGATCAAGGCCGAGAATGGAGTCGGTTCTAATTCGATTCTATCACAGGACAAAAGCAAAGGTGAATTCTGAGCGTCACTTCTCTGCCGCATTCTGTTGTGCTTCCTTCTCGACTCCTAAGTATTCCAGTTCTCCAAATTCAACCCGTGCCTGTTTCAAGTTGCGGTTGAGTCGCTCTGTATTGCGGCCGATCACCCGACTACTAGCCATCGCCATCGACCAGAGGTCTTCATCAAACCGTCGACCCTTTGCTCGGATGCTGAATCGAGTTGTCCAGAGGAGTTTTCGCTCTTTTTCCTTCCAGATTTTTTGAAAGTCGTAGGCTTGCAGAATCACGAAATACCTAGATGATTCGAGTTCTGCTATGAGGTCATTTCGTAACCATCGCATTGATAATACCGTATTTCCCAGAACTTGGCTACGAACGAGATCATGTCCATATCCTAGTAGTCCGGCATTGTAGATGTTCGCCTCCGATCGGATTCGATCAAACATCTCTTGCGTCGCCATTCTTAAGTCGAAGGAAGATTCTCCATATTTTTGCAGGGAGTTATTTAGGGCTAGGTCACCTTCGCTAAAGTCATATGATTGGAATCCGCCATTACCTCCGCTTACAATGGAACCTCCACTTGACCCCATAAGTGGCCCCCCGTCTATACCCCGATCGAAGGCTTGGGTTTTTCCCCAGCTAATTACGATCAGGAGGTCGGTCTCTTCTGGGTTGGATGAGGGGATGTAGTCTGCTTCGTAGAGGGCATCTGAAAGGATGTGCGCAACTCCAGAGAAGGAGAGTGACAGAGACTCGTCTTCTTTGGATTTGTCCATTTTGATCCCTTCGCCCACGATATAGGTTTCTGGCCTAAATTTCCCGGATGGGAGGCGGACTCTTTTGTAGTCGGGGCTGGTTTCAGAAAATGCTGTGGTTGAGGGAGGTTGATTTGCGCAGGTTCCGTTGATTGAAGTTAAGAGAACGAGGGCTGTGAGAATCGATTGAAATGAAACTCGAATGGGGTTGGTGCAGATTTTCATGATGAGTGTGTGATTGAACGGTGAGATGTCTGTCTTACCATTTATGGTCGGGGTTAGTTCTGGTTGGCTAGAAGTAGTATCAAATCGAATCCTTCGATTTTGAAGTGGTTTGATTGTTCATTGTTCAATCCATCTTTTCTAATGGAAAGGCCCATAAAAGTCCCGCATTCGAATTTCGATCGAAATTATTGGAGCCTAGTGGTAATTTTTGAGGAGAACTTAAGCCCTTATTGTTTCTCGGTGCCGAGATATTCGAGTTCCCCAAATTCAACCCGTGCCTGTTTCAAGTTGCGGTGCAGCCCTTCAGTGTTGCGTCCCATGACCCGACTACTAGCCATCGCCATTGACCAAAGGTCTTCGTCAAAGCTGTGACCTTTTGCTCGGATACTGAATCGAGTTGTCCAAAGTAGTTTACGTTTCTTTTCTTTCCAAGCCGTTTGAAAGTCATAGGCCTGCAGCACTACAAAATACCTGGCAGATTCGAGTTCTTCCATGAGGCTATTTCGAAGCAATTGCATGGTCATCACAGTTTCACCCATGATTTGTGATTTTAGGAGGTCGGCTCCATATCCGAGGAGTTGGGCATTGTATGCGTTTTGTTCGTTGCGGATGGTTTCAAACATTCTCTGCTGCATCATTGCCATATCCAAGGATTCTTCGTAATCGCTTTGGAGGAGGTTGCCGAGGTTTCGGTTTTCATCGGTTTGACTACCAGTCAAGTAGTTGAGTTGTTCCATGTTTTTCATGGCATCTGCGATATTGTCAATGCCCAGACTCGACATTCCCGTATCTGCGGGTTCGGTTCTCCCCCAATTGATCACGATTAATAAATCGGTCTCTTCAGGACTTGTAGTGGGCACATAATCAGCCTCGTAGAGAGCGTTTGAAAGAATGTGGGCGACCCCTGAAAACGAGAGAGTGTTGAGAGACTCATCGCCGTTGGATTTGTCCATTTTAACGCCTTCACCTACGATATAGGTTTCTGGCTTGAATTTGCCCGATGACAGACGGACTCGTTTGTAGTCGGGGCTGGTTTCGGAAAAGGCTGTGGTCGCGGGAGGGTTGTTGGCGCAGGTTCCATTGATCGAAGAGAAGAGGGCGATTGCAGTGAAAATCGATTGAACTGAAATGCGAAGTGGTTTGGAGGTTAGTTTCATATTATGTGGGGTGTTGTGATGTGGAGAGTGTTGGTGTTTTCTCCTGTCAGTTGCATTAATGATCAGGATTTATCTTATCAGATTTGGGCAGTTTTATCAAACGCCCTTCAGTCCTTTTGAAAGCTCATGAGTTAGGGTTGTGCGATTTTCTTCTTTTTGCTGGAAAAATCTCCATCTGTCACGCATTCGAATTTCGATCGAATTTCATGTCGGCAGTGAGCTCATTCTTATGAATGGTGTGTGTGTGCCTTTATTCTTCCTCTGCACCGAGGTATTCCAGTTCTCCAAATTCGACTCTGGCTGGTTTCAACCCACGTCTGAGGGATTTTGATTTTTCCCCAAATTCCCGACTGCTAGCCATGGCCATAGCCCAGAGCTCTTCATCGAATCGATAACCCTTTGCGCGGATGCTGAATCGAGTTGTCCATAATAGATCTCGTTGTTTTTCTTTCCAGAGTTTTTGGAAATCATAGACTTGCAGTACTACAAAATAACGGGGCATTTCCAGCTCATTCAAAAGTTCATTTCTATCTGATAGCATGGGAGCAAAATTTGCCATTTCGCTGGCTTTTTGAAGAGCTGCTTGATACCCCAGTAATTCTGCATTGTGGGCGTTCGCTTGATCACGCGCTTGCTCGGCCATCTCTTGCATCAACACCATCTGATCGAGTTCATTCAGGTATTCACTTTCCATAACTGCCTTCGCATAATCTCCATCTCCGGAAAGTTGATCAAGTTCTGCTAACTGTCTCATTGCATCCGAAACCCCATCGATTGTGCTTTCAGTAAGCCCTGTCGATTTGGGAGTTGTCCGGCCCCAACTAACAACGATGAGAAGTTCAGTATCCACCGGTGATGTTGTGGGAACATAATCCGCCTCCAACAGGGCTCCAGCTAGGATTTCTCCGATTTCAGGAAAGGTGAGTGCACTCAGAGATTTATCCTCTCCTGTATGATCGATAAGGTTGCCCTCGGCGAATGCAAAGCTTTCGGGGCGGTATCGTCCGGATGAAAGCCGTGTGCGCTTATAATCAGGACTAATCTCCGCAAACGCCACCGTTGAAGGGTGGGATCGTTCCGCAGAGAATGAAAGTGAATTCATGGAAGCAAAGGTTATGAGGAGCAGAGCTACAAAATGGCAGTGATTCAAGGTCGGAAGTCTTTTTTTCATAAGGACTGTGGGTTTGTGATTTGTGGAGTGTTTAGAGAGTAAATGAAATTTCATAGAAGGGCAAACGATCGGATACAGGATTTCGTTACATGGTTCTTGCCGGTAAGGTAATTGACTTTCACTGTCCTCGGGTGGGGAGCTTAGTTTAAGTTGGTTTTATACTATGTGAATGAGATTTGCTTAGTGTTTTTCCATCAGTTCATTTCTAATGAATCTTCTCTTGCAATGTCGCTCATTCGAAATTCGATCGAAAAGGAGTTGGTCATGGTTCCCGTAACTTGACTCCGAAGCATTGGGATTGTGCTTCAGGGAATCCGCTTCCTGTTGAGCAGGACAGGGAGATTTGTTCGATTTTATAACAAAGGTCAGGTGAGAAGAGGGTATTGTAATCTTATTGAGAGTAGCCCATGCTTATCAGTTCTTATGCGGCCCCTCTTTGAGCAGGCGAACGCGGCGGTGTTTTTGTGGAAATTGCAAGGTGACGACTGTGCCTTTTCCCTTTTTGCTATCGATTCCTATTTTTGCGCCATGAGCACGCATAATGCGGTTGACGACCATCATTCCCAACCCATGTCCACTGTCTTTTGTCGAAAAGTAAGGTTGGAATATCTTCGATAGATCTTCGTGATCGATACCCACACCAGTGTCTGCAATCATGATATAGACAAAATCATCATCGGAGCGGGGTTTGATTTTGATGACTCCACCTCGTGGCATCGCTTCCATCGCGTTTTTGAGAATATTGTAAATGACCTGTTTGATCTGGTTTACATCCGCCATTACGATCGGTGTTGGGCTTTCGACTTCCACATTGATATCGATTTTACTGGACGCGAGAGTCTCTTCCTGGAGACGCAAGACTTCTTCTATAATGGTCAGTAAATCGACATCCTGAAAATCTGGAGGAGTATTGCGAATGGCTCCCAGGAAATGATTGAGGATTCCATCGAGGCGATTGACCTCCTCTGAGCAGACCTCGATCGATTTGGATATTCGTCGTGTGTCTTTATTGTCTTCGAGCTGTTCAAGTTTTCGTTGAATCAGCTGCAAATGGATCGTCAGTGAGTTCAGTGGATTTCCAATTTCATGAGCAACACCCGCGGCTAACAGCATGATCGAAGCAATTTTTTCACTCTCAATGGTTTCGTTGGTGCTTTCCCTCTCCTCGGTGATATCCGATAAAACCATCAGATAACTAATACCGCTTTTTGTTGTTGTGAGATACATCGGCATGAGAAAGAGCCGAATGACTCTGCGTTGAGGGTAGGTCATCTCAATTTCACGGGAAACAGCGGAGTCAGGATCGTTTGGATTGTCGAGGCTATGGAAATCTATCCAGCGATTGAGGTCGGGCCATTTGTCAGTGAGGATTGTTAATCCGATATCGTCTTCGTCGAGACCAATCAACTCAAGGCTCGAACGATTGGCATATTGAATCATTCCATCATCGTCTAGCACGATAATGCCATCATCAATGGAGTTGAATACCTTCTCCAGAAGTTCCCTTTCTCGCGCCAGGCGTTGTACAAGGATCGTCAAATTGGTGGTGTCCAGATTATCCAGACGACCTAATATGCGATTCAGTGAGCTACTACTTCTGCGTTGCATGTGATTGGAATTCGTAGAGTTTTACAGTGCCTTTGGCTTGGATGATCTCAACTCGCCCTCAAGGTACAATGCAGTTGAGGATGTCAGTTGCAATATCGAGTTTGGATTTTGGACCAAAGGGTTCGACCTTGCCCGTGTTTGAATAGAGAATGACCTTGTTGTTGTCGGATTCAAACCCTGCCCCCGGAGTGCTTACATTATTGGCAACGATCCAATCCAAGTTTTTCTCGCGAAGTTTCTTTTGGGCATATGCTTCGATATTGGTTGTTTCTGCCGCAAACCCTACGAGCAGTTGCTGGGATTTCTGTATCGAAAGTGTCTTCAAAATATCGATGACTGGTTCAAATTCTACTGACCATTCAATTGAATCTTTCTTCTGTTTTTCTTTGAAGATCTTTTTTGGGCGCATATCCATCACTGCTGCGCACATGATGAGAATGTCACATTGCGGGAATCTTTGCTCACAGGCTTCATACATTTCCTGGCCGGAAACCACTGAGCAGCATTCGACCCCCTTTGGAGCAGAAATACTCACTGGACCACTCACCAAATCAACTTCCCATCCTCTTTTCAAAGCGGCCTCGGCAAGAGCGTAGCCCATTTTACCGCTGGATGGATTGCTAATAAAACGAACGGGATCAATGAATTCTCGGGTCGGACCTGCTGTTATGAGGCAACGGATAGGTTTATGCATAAGATTACTATTTGGAATCATTGTTTTCCAATGAACTGATAACCAACGGCATTCAAAAGGACTGGATCTCGTTAGACAATCTACTTTTGTCACTCCCAAACGAGTAAGAAAGGTTGAAGTATTACCGGGATTCTCTTTTATCCGAACTATATGACTCAATCCAACAAAGCGCCGGAGCCGAAGAAAGATTCTCCGTTGATGGATCTGGTATTCAATCTGTTGATTCCAGTTCTTATCCTTAAAAAGGGCGATGATCTCCTTGGCTTCGAGCCCGAGATCATTCTCATTATTGCGTTGGCGTTTCCGATTGGATTCGGATTGAAGGACTTTTTTGTCGCCCGAAAGGTTAATATTTTTTCAGTCTTGGGTTTTGTCAATGTGATGCTTACAGGTGTCATTGGCTTGTTCGAATTGTCCCCTCAATGGGTTGCCGTGAAGGAGGCTGCGGTCCCTGGTGTCATCGGACTTGCGGTGGTGATCTCCATGTGGACTCCTTACCCACTCGTCAAGACGCTGCTTTATAGTCCCAAAATACTCAAAATTGATTTGATCGAATCTCGCTTGCGAGAGAATCAATCAAAAGAAAAATTTGAAAAAACCCTCAATCATGCAACTTGGTTGCTGGCGGGTTCTTTTCTGGTGAGTTCCATTCTTAACTATGTGCTCGCTAAAATCATGGTGACCACGGCCCCTTCAGTGAACAAGGTGGCCTTTAACGATGAGATTAGCTCCATGTGGGTTTGGAGTATGGTGGTGATCGTGATTCCCAGTACTTTGGTAATGGCCTTTGCCCTATGGAAAATAATTAGCGGTATTAAAAAACATACAGGATTGACGATGGAGCAAGTCATGGTAGGAATGGAGGAAGAAACCTCACCTTCAACCAAAACCTAATCTCCACCTCATGAAACTTTCCCGAGAGGAAACCGTTGCTGAAATTCAAGGATATTACGGTTCTCTCAATATCGCGGAGAAAGTGTTCCAGCGAATTTGGGTAGAACAGGATTTCGATGATTCGAAGCTTTTAACTCAGAAAGGGAAACAGTTGCGCATTTTGTTTCCTGGCAAATGGAATTATCACGAAGGCCCCGATTTCATAGGGGCTAAGGTGCAAATCGGCGAAGCCATTGTTTGCGGTGATGTTGAGCTTCACCTCTATCCTCGGGATTGGAACCACCACCAGCATTCCAGAGATCCTCATTTTGAGAAAGTATTTCTCCATGTGACGCTTTTTAATGGGGATAGTCCATCAGATCGCTTTGCTCCGGATCATCATTTGGTATTACTTCCTCACCTGAAACAGGATTTGGAGGAGATGTTGACGCAATACGCAATGACTCAGTCAGCAGGAAAAGACCCAAGGGATGAGCCTTGGGTCAAGGTATTATTGTCCTGTGGCGCCGGGGCAGCCATGGATCAATATCAACTTCTCTGTGAAAAATCCAAAATCCGTTGGGACCTCAAAGTACGCTTTGCCGAGCAGCGAATTCAAGAATATGGATGGGTTGAAGCTTGTCACCAAATGATGTTGGAAGTGCTCGGTTATCGACGAAATCGATCAACCATGCATCAAATTGCTTTGAGAAATCCGCTCAAGTCCCAATCTCCAGAATGGAGTGCTGCCGATGTTTTCAACGAACATCGAAGTGAGTGGAAACTGCAGGGAGTGCGCCCTGCGAACCACCCATTGCGCCGTCTGGAAGCTTACCATCAAATGATTTCTGAACATCCCGATTGGCCACAATCACTCCTTGTATACTCCCATCAGTGGTCAAAAAATGCGGAAAAGGTGTCGGTGGAAATGACTGCGAATAGCAATTCCCTGTTCCGGAGAGAAACCAAGATGCATTTGTGGATTAAGAAACTAAGGTCCGAGGTGTTTCAGGATCAGATCGGAGGCAGTCGTATTCACACATTGTTTTGTGATGCTCTTCTCCCGCTTCTCGCTGCGGTTTCATCGCGAGAAATCTGGAGAAACGCTTGGTTTGCGTGGCCTGTTGGTGACTACCCCAAACTGATGCATGAGGGAATTAGCTTACTCCCGTTGAACTCCTTGAAAGGGGCATCGAATAGCAACGGATGGATGCAAGGGTGTCTTCAATTAATGTTGGAAAATCAAGAGAATAACGAAGCCGTTTTTTCAGAACGTGATCGTTCTTGAGCAAGGGGAAAAGGCGGAATCCTGGGAGTGTGGTGGGAGCTCCAATTAAAACCATTTTGCCATTGCCTATCCGATATGGCTGGTACGAGACTATTCTTTTTGAGGAAGCGCTATGATTATTTCCAGAGAACCCAAACTAAATGATGCTCAATTGACTGAAGTGAAGTCGATTGTCGAAGAATACGATTGCCAGATCCAGGTCATTGTTGGTGCCCATCGTTGTATCTACGCAATTTTGGGAGATGAGAAACATGAGTTGATGTTTAACCGACTCATCGGTCTTCCCTATGTCGACCGTGTCGACCGCATCGAATCTTCTTTCAAACTGATGGACGTGCGAGCGGAGTTGGCTTCTCAATCTGTGGAAATTGGTGGGTGTGAAGTCAAAAAAGATCTATTGGTTATTGCGGGGCCCTGTACCGTCGATCCTGAGAATCCGGAAGCTCTCTACGAAACGGCCTACGCTGTGAAGGAAGCAGGAGCTCAAATGCTTCGGGGTGGTGTTTGGAAACCCCGCACCACTCCTTATTCCTATCAAGGTGATTCAAAATGCCTTGAATTGATGCTCGAAGCGAAGGCCAAAACCGGACTCCCCTTGAATATCGAAGTCATGGATAGTGCTCAGCTCGATCTGGCGATTGAAGCTGGCGTGGATATGTTGCAGATCGGAACTCGCAATGCATTGAACTATTCTCTGTTAAAAGAGATTGGACAAAAAACCCAAAACTCAAACACCGCGGTTTTGCTCAAACGAGGACGTCACATGGCGCCGATTGATGAATTTATTGCAGCTGCTGAGTATGTGGTCGCTGCCGGCAATGCGAATATTTTACTTTGCCCACGCGGTACGCTTCCCGGGCTCGATGGCTATCGCAATCATCCCGATGAATCCATCATCCCGTTGCTCAAGGAAAAGACTTGGGCGCCCGTCATCTATGATGCCTCCCATGCCGTTGGAAAAGCTGCGCACGTTTCCGCATGTTCCAAGGCTGCGGTGGCTTATGGGGCAGACGGACTCAATGTTGAGTGCAATATCCGACCTTCCTACGGGCTAGGGGACGACCCAAAACAGGCGATCACCCCTGAGCAGTTATCGAAGTTAATTGCGGATCTTAACGTTATCCGCTCACTTTGAGGTTAAAGTCCATTTGATGATGATGCTATTGTTGGTTCTTTTTTGACGGTAGCGTTCAAAACTTGAAGGATTGCTGAAGATACGTTGATAAACGTGTTTGTTTTGATAGAGTGTTATTGGCGTCTTGTGTTTTTTCTGAACATTTTCGGATTGCTTATTTCTTCTCAGGCCCGAGACTCCCGGGTTCGCTTGAACGCTGGGATAGGTTATCTCTGCAAGGGAATCAACAATTATGACCGAAACAACTTTTAATGATCTTGGACTATCGGAATCGCTTTTAGCGGGGATCCGTTTGTTGGGATTTGAAACTCCTTCTCCGATTCAGGCGATGACTATCCCAACTGCTTTGGCAGGAGATGATATCATTGGTATTTCCGAAACAGGCTCTGGTAAAACGGCTGCGTTTGCACTTCCGGCATTGCATAAGATAAATCTGGCGAATCAGGCAACGCAGGTGTTGGTGATGTGCCCGACCCGGGAATTGTGCGTGCAGGTTTGTGAAGAAATCCACCGACTTGGATCTCAGGTTAACGGACTGAAATGTATTCCTGTCTACGGCGGCGCACCCATCGACCGCCAGATCCGAGCACTGAAGAATGGAGCTCACGTCGTTGTCGGAACACCCGGACGATTGATTGATTTGACCAAACGTCGGGTTTTCAAAGGCGGTGCGATCGAGGTTGTCGTTTTGGACGAGGCGGATCGCATGCTGGATATGGGATTCCAAGATGACATGAGTGACATCCTCGGTGGTCTGCCCGAAGGTCGTCAAAGTCTCTTTTTCTCGGCTACAATGAATCGCGATGTTGAGCGATTGATCAATAAATTTGGGAATAATCCGACACAGCTCCGCATCAAACAAAAGGAACTCACTGTTGCTACGGTTGAGCAGAGTTATTATGAAGTTCGTAGTCGATCCAAGGTAGAAGTCCTGACCCGTTTGCTCGATGTCGAAGCCACTCGATTGGCCGTTGTATTTTGTAACACTAAAGTGATGGTCGACGAATGCTGTGAAGCGCTCATCGCCCGTGGTTATTCTGCAGATCGCATTCATGGCGATATTCCTCAAAACATTCGCGAGCGGGTTATTAAGCTTTTCAGGGAAGGAACGATTGACTTGTTGGTGGCTACAGATGTAGCTGCTCGCGGTTTGGATATCGAGAATCTCGATGTCGTCTTTAATTACGACCTTCCCTATGATCCGGAAGACTACGTGCATCGCATTGGTCGAACGGGTCGTGCAGGGAGATCGGGTCGGGCTGTGAGTTTTGTATTTGGAAAAGAGATCCACCGATTGGAAGCGATCGAACGCTATACTCGTCATCGTGTCAGGAGAGAAAAAATCCCATCCGTTGAACATCTAGAGGGTCTGCGGTCGAACCGAATTTTTGAAACCCTAAAAGAACGGCTCGAGGCTGGCACTTTTGAGCGCTATGGTTCGTTGGTGGATCGTTTGCTAGAGCAGGGATACACCCCAACTGATGTCGCGAGTGCATTGTTCACGTTGTTGAAAGAAAAGGACAATCGTGAATCTCAATCTATTCAGGAAGATCAGGAAAAGGGTGGAGAGAGCTTTCAACGTTTCCAACGGCCCAGAGGAGATGGCGGCAAACAAGGTCGTTCCTTCCGTCATGGACGAAAAAAAGGAGGGGGCGGTTATCCGTCGAAAGGCCAACGAGGAAAACGCCAAAGTTTTGAAGGGAAACGTGGTAAAGCGGATACTTTTAATAAACGACCTAGAAATCCCTAGGGCCGTTTCGGAGTCGTTCATCTGAGTTTACAGCTATCGGAACATTCGCTTACTGTAAGCTCATGAATGAGATCGAATCTTTGAAACCCATTGAGATGGTTATTCTCGATGGCTACACCTTGAACCCCGGTGATTTGCACTGGAAGCCCTTAGAAGCGATCGGAAAATGTAAGATCTATGATCGGAGCACAACCGAGCAGGTGATTGATCGCATTGGTGACGGAGAAATTGTTCTCACCAATAAAGCGATCATTGATCGCCGCATTCTCAAAGCCTGTGCAAATCTCAAGTATATCGGGGTTTTGGCGACGGGTTACAATGTGGTGGATGTAAAAGCTGCCAATGAGCATGGAATTGTGGTGACCAATGCTCCAGGCTACAGTACGTCTGCGGTGGCTCAAATGGTCTTTTCTCATATTTTGAATTTCACCCAAAACGTGGAGCAACACGGCATGTCTGTGCGCCGCGGGGTGTGGTCGAAGAGTCCAGATTTTTGTTATTGGATTACCCCTTTGACCGAACTTCAGGGAAAAACGCTTGGATTGGTGGGGTTCGGACAGATTGGCCAGGCAGTAGCGAGAATCGCTCGGGCTTTTGATATGCATGTGCTCGTTTATAAGCCCAACCCACCGACTGAAAATCCAGCAGGTGTGAGCTTCGTGGATAAAAAAACACTATTTAAGGAAAGTGATGTGGTTTCCTTGCACTGTCCTTTGACGGATGCGACTCATCACATCGTTTGTTCGGAGACTTTGGCTTGGATGAAACCCACCGCCTATTTGATCAATACCGGCAGGGGGGATTTGGTCGATGAGGAAGCATTGGCGAAAACCTTGGGTCAGCAGTTGATTGCAGGAGCAGGCTTGGATGTGTGCTCAAAGGAACCCATTGAGGCAGGTAATCCGTTGTTGAAACTCAAAAATTGTGTTTTCACCCCTCATATTGCGTGGGCGACCCGTGAAAGCCGAGAACGTCTTATTCGCATTGTTGCCGGGAATTTGAAGGCGTTTTTGGGTGGAAGTCCGATTAATAAGGTCAATTGAGCAATGCTCACAACGGGTTTGATTTAACCCTAGAGTCTATCGAAGGACCATTCACTGCGATGGACCTATAGCCGGATGCTGGAGGAGACGCACGGGAGTATTGTTCATAAGAGTTTTTACAGTGGACTTGAATATGTTTTTGAGAGTTAGCGCTATCAAGTTGTGAAGCCAAAATTGAAACAGTAGCCACCGAAAATCCTAATTCTCCTCATCACTCACCTCAGGTAGACGGATTGCGAGCAACGATCCGGCTCCGGCGCAAACTGCAAATACCAGTAGGGCGAGTGGAACGGACAAAAGAGAGACTGCGGAAGTAATGGCACCCATCGCAAGCAATATGATGCCGATGATGCTATTGCTAACCGAAACGTATTGGGTTCGTTGATCTCCCTCGGCCATGTCGACGATGTAGGTCTTCCGTCCCAGGCGTACACCACTATGGGCAATGCCAAGTAAGAAAAACAAGATGGGGTAAGTCAGCATCGCAGTTTTTCCCTGAATTTGTATCCATGAAAGGGTGCATGCCATCATCAGAAGGGCAGTGGTAATGCTCATCGCAAATCTTAAAACAAATTTGCTGGATCGATCTGACATTCTACCCCAGAAGGGGCTCGAGAGCGTTGCTGACAAACCATCCACGATGATGAACACACCTAACCAAAATGAACGCCCATCGAGTGCTTTATGGGCAAGAGAAATAATATAGGGTGCACTTAGTCCAGATCCGATGGCGAGTGCCCTTACTATCACGAATGTGCGGAAAGCATTGTCTTTCCAGAGCAGTGACATTCCAGGGGTGTTGGGTCCCCTTTTTTTGGAGAAGTGTTCTGATGAGATAGGTGATGAAGTTGGGAATTCTCGAATTCCTTCGATCAACAAAACTGACAGCAGCCACAGCCCGGCACCAATTGAGAGGATCCATGTAAATTGTACCGGTCCGAGTTCAGTCCAATTTCCTTGGATGAGAAGGGTGACCCCTGCCGCCATCGCAATGAAGCCTCCGGCAGATGAGACCCATCCATTGAGCCTACCCCTTCTTGCTTTTGGAGTGGTTTTACCCATTACGTCTTTTGCTGCGATCGAGCTCAATCCGCGCGACAAACTGAATGCAGCGATGGCCCCTGTAATAGCCCATCCGGCAGCGACACCCTTAAACAGAAGAGGAATGAAAGCGAGCGAGAATATGAAAAGCCCCTGAAGGGCATTCCCCAAAGCCCAGGCATGTTTGCGAAGGGACTGTTTTTGAACCCAAGATGCGATGAAGAGTTGGGGAAGCATTGATCCTGATTCTCTAAGGGGAACCAGGATACCTTCAAAAAACGAAGGGACTCCGAGTGAATTCGTCAGCCAAATGAGAGTTGTCTTGGGGTTGATCAATCGATCTCCAATTTGCGTCAAGATCTTTGCGAAAAAAATGGAGAAGAAGTTGTGTGGCACTTCATGGCAGGCGTCTTCTGAGATCGTTTTGCACGGAATTCCAATGGAACCGCTGAGCCAGCGATGATACAATCGAGCAAAAAAGGAATTTTGAGATGAAGAGCCGTTCACGGAAAAAGATGGTGTTTGAATTTTCTATTTATGCTGAAAATTCTTCAGCACTGATCCAAATTATTCCAAGTATCCGTTTTCTAACCCGGCTAAAGCAATCCCACATTTTTGGAAACTTGGGGGAAATACCTTGTGTTTCCGCTGCAATTCGGAAGTATTTTTGCTCAATCATCGATAGATTGCATATTCGTTTCGATATTGAGGGATTCCTGCATTGACAAGTGCTGTGGAGTGGTTTGAATAGGCTGTTTTTATTCATAACAGGACTATACATTTCCATGGCTTTAAAAATCAGACTTCAAAGAAAAGGTACTCGGCATACACCGGTATACCGTATGGTGGTAGCTGAATCCACTTCGACTCGAGATGGTCGTTTTGTGGAAATTCTAGGTACCTATGCACCTCAAGCACGAGGACAGGACAAAGAACGGGTGATTAAACTCGATCGAGTCGACTATTGGCTGAGTGTTGGTGCTAAACCAACAGACACTGCAAACGATTTGATTCGTAAAGTGCGCCGCGAAGCATCTTCTGAAGTTGCACCAGTGGCTGCCGAAACTGCTCCTGCAGTTGCCGAAACTGCGGAAACCGCTGCTGAGTCCTGATTTTGTTCAGGTAACTTTTTTGTTCTTTCACATTTGATTTTTGACGCGCGTCATGAGCTCCAAGCTGGTGATCGACCTATTGACTCTGTTTCCCGAAATGGTGGAGGGTTATTTTGGTTGCAGTATGCTGGGCCGCGCAAGTCAAAATAATTTGCTCGAAATCCGAGTCCACAATATTAGGGACTGGGCCACCGACAAACACAAAATCACCGACGATCGTCCCTTTGGTGGGGGTGCAGGAATGGTTATGAAACCAGAACCCATTGTTGCCGCAATCGAGGAATTACGGACCGATGAGTGTAAAGTGATCTACATGGCTCCCGATGGGCAAAAGCTTACTCGGGATATTGCAGAAACGCTTGCGACTTGTGAATCTCACCTCATCGTGTTGAGCGGTCACTACGAAGGAATTGATCAACGCATCCGGGATAACTGGATTGATCAGGAAATTAGTATTGGTGACTACGTGTTGACGAATGGGACCTTACCAGCCGCTGTGCTTATTGACTGCATGGCTCGTTTTATCCCCGGTGTGCTTGGAGAACCCTCTTCAAATAAGGATTCTTTTACGGATCAGCAATTGAGTTTTCCGCAATACACGCGTCCTGCAGAGTTTAGAGAACTCACCGTGCCCGAGGTATTGATGAATGGACACCATGCTGAGATCGATAATTGGAGGAAAGAGCAACAAATGAAGAAAACACAGGAGAAGCGACCCGACTTATTCCCATCCAACGAGAAGACCAAACCAATTTAACAAGAAAAACAATATGAACCAGATCATTAATGAGATTACCAAAGACCAATTGGTTGAAGGTAGAGACTCTTTTAAAGTAGGCGACGGCGTTCGCGTTCACACTAAAGTACGTGAAGGTGACAAGGAGCGTATCCAGGTATTTCACGGTATCGTTATCAACCGTAAGGGTTCTGGTATCCATGAGGCCTTCACTGTGCGACGCATTGCATCTGGTGTTGGTGCTGAGAAGGTATTCCCAGTTCATTCACCGGCCATCGTAAAGGTTGAAGTGGATCGCGAAAGTGTGATCATGAAAGCTCGTATGTTCTACTTGCGCGACCGTGTTGGGAAAAAGGCGAACAAGGTTAAAGAAAAACGTCTGGTCGAATCTCGTTAGAATCGGATTCTAATCAATTTTTAAAAAGCGAAATTGTCTTTGGACAGTTTCGCTTTTTTTGTGCCCGGTTCACCGTTTTCAACGATGATTATGGATGGAAGAAAATCTGTGAGCTTTTCGATTTTGGAGCTAATCATCTAATCGCTAAATAAGGGTTGCTTATTAGGATGGGTATTCTTTTTAATCTAGTTAATGCTGATACTGGTGTTCTGTGAAACCTAGGCTATCGGCTTTTACTTTTTAACCGAAATACCCTAGATCTTATGAGTAAGTTACCGACGCTTCCAAGTGATGATATTCGCCAAATTATGTGGCGATACAGTGATCGTTACGACATCCAAATGGCAGTTCAATCTGCCCGACAGGTTGCCAGAACGACAGTTGCTAGATTGGTAGCGGAAGGAGAACGCAATCATCACGAATGGAACGAAAACAAAAATGAGCTACTATTAGCTTATGATGCTGCTGGATTGACCAGCTTGTATATGGAACCCGAGCAGGGTGGATTCATTGCAGGCCCTAAGAACATGGCGATGGCGCTGGTTGCGTTTGAAATTTCCTGGGTTGATGCGGGTGCGGCTACTTGTTCGCTGGCCAGCAATCTCGCACTCGCCCCTATTCATGAGAAAGGGACAGACGAACAACGGGAATTCTATATGGGAAAAGCGTCTCTAATGAATGGGACAACGCCCTGGAGAGGTGCTTTTGCTCTGACGGAGCCGCTACCTTTTGTAGGGGTGGATACAGGTGTTTTGAGTGGAAAAATTCGTGTCCTCGAATGGGAAGAAGGACAAGAACCGATGCTCGACGTCGAAAAACGGGGACGGTTTATCACCAACATGGATTTTGCGAACTTCGTGACCGCTGCCGTTGTAAGTGATGATGAGCGCATCAAGGGCTCGTGTATGATTACTTTGGAGGAAACCGACGAAGGTACCTATGACCGTGGTTCTCCAACCTTAAAACTCGTGCATCAACTTTCTTCCACTCGTGATCCTGTCTTCCGCTTGAAAGTGCCAGCCAGTCGTATCATTGGTGGATATGATATCGTGGATGGAGTTATTGTTCCAAAATTTCAACACAGTGATGTGATTGCCTCCGTCTTTCACAGGACCCGAATTCCAGTCGGGCTCATGACCTCAGCGAAGCTTTTGTCCGCAATTGAACCCGTGATTCGTTATCAGCGTCAACGCTTCCGTGGTGGGGAGTCGAATGAAGGGACTCCTCGTTTCGACATGGGATTACAGATGAATGAAGATGTGAATCATCGTCTTATTGACGTGTGGGTAACGGGAGAGGCAGGCTCTTCTCTTGGTTTTGCCGCAGCTCGTGAGGCAGATACCTTCGATCCTATTGAGCGTGAAAAAGATGCATGGTGTGCAGCTGAAGGACTAACGGGTCGCAAACAGTTCATGGCCATTCGAAAGAAGGAAGCCGAAGTTATCGAATATCTCGATTTGCTCTATACTCCAGAATCAGAGCGGGATGCTTCAAGAATGGCCGTTTTGGAAGAAGATATTCTTGTTAAGTTTGCACTTGGAGATGCCCGAGCGAACATCTTGAATCCTGGAACTAAATTATGGAACACTGGATATGGTGCGACCATGATGCGGGAAGCGGTGACACTAATGGGCGGATATGGTACCACCGAAGATTGTCCGGGTTTTCTTGGTCAAAAATGGATGGATGCACAGCTGGAGGCCACCTATGAAGGACCGGAAGCGGTGCAGCGTCGTCATTTGACTCTGGGGATGACTAGCAACGTATTCCGTAAAGAGTTTAGTTTGATGGCAACCGAATTGGAAACGATTGCAGAAACTTGGCCAGAGATGGGCACAGCTGCGCTTGCTAAAGCGATGAAACTTTGGGATTACACCTTGGATCATTTGCTTTCTACCAATGACGCAAATGGGAAAAAACTTTATCACAATAAACGCCAAGGTGTTACCTTTCCTTTTGCTGATGCGCTCTGCTGGTTGCTTGCTTCCCGGTATATGGTGATGGATGTCATCGAATTGGAAGAGAAGGGATCCGAAAATTCACTGCTTTCAGAGAGCATTGATGCCTATCTCGATTTCTATGCGAATCTTTGCAAAGTGCAAATTGCTCGCGCCAATGCCGAGGTCTGCAAAGTGTGTGCAGAACTGGTGCATGGTTATGCAACCGAAGAAACTGAAGGGCTCGACACTTTTGATACCTTGCAAATGGAAGCGGAACGCTCGACTCGCGGTTTCCGTTTGGCGAAGGAAGCTGCTGCCAATGCGCTCATCGATGTGATGATTCCGGAAGCGCTCGATTACCCTGCGTAAGATTCACCAAAGATAGCTGCTAAAAAGAAGATCATGGATGAAGCAAATGAGATCGAACGAGGCTCGATGGAGGTGGATATCGCCTGTGTTGGTTTCGGACCAGCTACTGCGGGTTTTCTAAAGACCATCAGTCAAAAGCTTTATAAGGATGATGGCACGCCTATTGCAGAAAGTAAGGTGATGCCAGGAATGCCACCCCAGATTATCTGTTACGAACGTGCGGATGATGTGGGCTTTGGAGTCTCTGGTGTCGTTACCAGGGGCAAAGGGATCAAGGAAACGATTCCAGATTTTGATCCTGAACAGGTTCCTTCCGCTGCAGAAGTTTCTGATGAAAAAGTGACCTATTTGCTGGATCCAGTTGGTGCTACCCAAAAATCGTGGCAACTCAAACTTTTGGAGCTTCCGATTCGCCCCTTCGGTGGTGAAACAAAATCATTTGAACTTCCATGGATTCCAAAATTTCTTCACAAAAAGCCCGGCTATGTCTTTGGAATCGGACAATTTTGTTCCTGGATGTCCCAGGATATTATGGGGAGCGGGGCGGCTCAGATCTGGCCGGGAACTCCGGTTTCTCAAGCCCTTATTGAAGGGAACAAAGTAAGAGGTGTTCGACTGATTGATCAGGGCGTTGACAAGGATGGTAACCCAGAAGTGGGTTACATGCCTGGTATGGACATCAAAGCGCAATTGACAGTGGTTGCAGATGGTCCGGTTGGAGCGATAGGGCGTCAATTGGATGAAAAATTTGGGCTGCCTGAAGGTCATGAGCAGAATGACTGGGCGATCGGAATGAAAGCGCTAGTACAGTTGCCCGAAGACTGTAAACTCGCGCCGGGAACCGTATTGCATACCATCGGATACCCTGAACCTGAGATTTTTGGATACTTATATGTGTATCCCAATGGGCAAGCTTCTCTTGGTATTTTTGTTCCCTCTTGGTTCGATTCTCCAACCCGTACAGCCTATCGCTATCTGCAGCATTGGATGCAACATCCTTACCTTTGGCAGCATCTCAAAGGGGGAGAACTCAAGAGTTGGGGCGCCAAGAGCCTGGGAGAGTGGGGGAAGCATGGTGAGCCTTACTTGGCCGGGGATGGATACGCTCGAATTGGAGAATGTAGCGGCAGTACCAATGTGCTGACTAACTCTGGAGTTGATGAGGCGTGGAAGAGTGGGTCTCTACTGGCAGAAAGTGTGCTCGAATTACTTGAAAAAGGGGAATCTTTTAGCCAGGACAACCTGGAAAAAACCTACATCAAACGGCGAAAGGAAAGTTGGCTTGAGAAAGATGCCACTATTGCCATGAGGGCGCGGGATGGATTCCAAAGTGGGTTCATTCGCGGAATGATTGGCACTGCACTTGCAGGATTGACAGGAGGCAAACTCTATTGGCCTGGTAAGCTGAAGCGACCCCATGACCGTATTCCCAGCATTGAAGACTATTACAAGAAGCACCTCTCCAATGAGACTATCGCTGAAGTGAAACAGAAATGTGAGTCCAAAGGATCTGGACTCTGTGATGGGTTCATGGACAAAATGGGGTGGCCCGAAATTCCGTTTGACGGGAAATTACTGGTATCCCAACAGGATGCATTGCTGCTGGGAGGGAAGGTAACCGCTAATCCTGGTTATGAAGATCATGTGAGATTTAAGGATATCAATATCTGTAAAGAATGTGATGCCCGGGTCTGCATTGATGCCTGTTCTGGTGAGGCCATTCAATTCAACTCCGATCAGAATATACCGTTTTTTGAACGTGAAAAATGTGTGCACTGTGGCGCTTGTTTGTGGAATTGCAGTGAAGCTGATCCTTCTAATCCGATACTGAGTAATGTCAGTTTTATTGCAGGTTCGGGTGGATTGCATTCCGCGGAAAACTAACGGACTCTTTTTTTAATCTATTTTGTTATGCCAAATACCTATCATATTGTTGTTTGTGGGAGCATTGTTCCCGATCCTTTGCAGACTTTGGAGCCTATTTCCGCTCCTACGGGGCCTGCGTTGAAAAATGAAATGATGCTGCCTGCGGTGCTCGATCCATGGGCAGGTCATGCGTTGTTTGAAGCGGCGAACCTTGCCAAGTTGAATCCTGGAACGAAGGTATGGCTCGTGAGTTTGGCTCCCAAAGCGAAACTTCAGCAGGTGATGATGAATATCGCTCAAAAAGTTCCATTCGAATTGGTGGCGGTTGAAGGATCCGCAAGCGGATTCACGAATGCATCCGATGTCGCGAGTGCTCTGTCCTCAGCCATTGATGGGATTGCCGGGCTGGATAAAAGCCGAATGCTGCTTTTTGGAGGTTGGGAAAGTGCTTCTCGAGGGGCCGGTGCAGTGATGCAGATGGTGGCCGAAAGCCAGGGAATCTCCGAGCAGTTCATGGGAGTGGATCAACTCGACGTGGGAGATAACGATAGTTTCACAGTTAAGGAACGGGTTGAAGGAGGGAATTACCTCGTGAGTGAATGCTTGGGCTGTCCGGCGATGATGGCCTGGGCGACAGGAAATTTGCCAGAACCCAAGAACAATCCCCAAGTCGGCATGATGAATATGAGAACCGTTATGCCAGCTCTCCAACGAGCTGGGAAAGCGGATGTTACTCTTGGCGATATCGACTACAAGGAGGTAAGTCTTCCAAAACAGAAGCGCGAAACACGGGTTGAGAAAAACATGTCTAGCGATCAGATCGCTGAGGAAATCGTAAACTGGCTCAATCAATAGTAAAAGGGAAGGAAACCTAATGTCTGATAAAATACTTTGTTTAATACCAGTTGGCGCTGACGGAAAACTGGATCGTTTATCTTTGGAATGCCTTGGGGCTGCCTCTGAGCTAAAGTCTGCAACTGGCGCTTCACTTGCGGTTGGATGCATTGGAAAAGCACCCGAGGTTGCAATAGGGGCTTGCGGTGCAGAACAGTATCTGTGCGTGGAAGGCGAAGCATTCCAAACACCACGATATGCCACTGATGTCTCGGCTGCGGAAAAACTGGTGGCTCAGGTTGGACCAACTTTGGTGCTGGCTCCTTCGTCATCGAGAGCACTGCGTTTTCTCTCAGGGCTTGCGGTTCGGACGAATGGTGCGGTGGATACTCACATCACAGGTTTGCAATTGGAAGATGGTGCTGTGGTTGCTTCTCGCTGGTTCTACCGGCAGCGCATCGAAACTCGAATTTCTCGAAAAGAAGCGAACCCATGGATTCTTTCCATTGAGTCTGGAGTATATGCCTCAATTGAAGTGGGAACAGAAGCGACGTTTGAGTGTATTGAGGCCCCAGAGGTGAACACACGAACCAAAACAGTGGCAGAAGAGGCCACCAGTGGGGGGGATCAGACCATTCGCCCAGATGCTGATCTGTTATTGGTTGCCGGAGCAGGCTGGACCAAAAAACAGGGGGACGGATCTGTTAAAAGTGATACCGCTTCTGATCTCATTCTTGATTTTGTTACCAAACGAAAAGCGTCATTGGGTAGTTCAAAATCGATGGTGGATCTCAGTTCCGAGGGACAGGATGTGTTACCGTTTCTCACGCATTTGCACCAGATCGGGCAAACAGGTTCAACTCCGCGACATTCGAAGGGACTCGCGACCTGTTGTCACGGCGAAGAACCGCATGCTGTTGGCTGGCGATTCATCAAAGATCGCCGTGCTATCAACCTCGATGGGAACTGTGGTTGGGCTCATGGGAAAGCCGATGTCCTTTATGTGGCGGATGCTTTTGAAGTGATGGGAAAAGTGAACGCATTGCTGTCGTAGTCTTCCTTCAGTTCGAAATCTTTTAATCGATGGAGTGTCCCGAGCGGCACTCCATTTTTTTGCGCTAGGAAACTTCCAGACACTTCCTCGTTCTGCTTGACTAATTAAACATCAATGACTCTCAGATACGCGACAGATGAATCATTCGAATTGTAGATATGACATTTTGTGTGGCGGTTTGCCTTCTTGACGGTCGAAGCTTTAGCGGAGTCCGTGGCAAATCCGAAATTCTCACTGACAGCGGATTCCGTAAACGGAACCCCTACGGCCTACAAAATGCTGATTTCGTCAAACCAAGTAGAACTAGATTTTTTCTGGCAATTCGATGCTGAGCGGATTCTCGAGCGACGCCTTCCACATGGAAGGATCGTAGTCGAACTCTGAAGGACGAAATCGTGCCCCTCTAAAGGGAGCGCCGCAGTTGTGAAAGCGCCTGCCTTCATGGTTGTAGTCCGCGTAGTGTACATGGGTATGTCCCAGATAGACGTCAGAAATGGTGTCATACCGATGCCCGAGTTGGTTCTTTAAGAATACATCCGTTCGTTTGCATTGATTTTTCCAGGGAAGCATTCGCGTAATGGAACCTGTCACGCCAATCCGGGTAGCGTTTTTATAGAACCAGTGTCGGATGGGATGGGGGTGTTTCATCCCGAGTCCGAGGTGGTGTGCTCGGTAAGCCTGCAGGGTTTCCATTTCACCAGAAATATCAGGGACATCGCCGTGAAGAAACACCATGTCATCCATGACCCACCAATGCTCTTGCCAGTGAAAATGAGAAAATTCGGTTTCGAGTTTTTTCAAAAGCATTTGGTAGTGAGGGCAGGAATCATGGTTTCCCTGAAGAACAACGAAACTGGCCCTGATTTTTGGATCCAGCAGCTGACGTAGCCACTCTTCTGCTTGCTGCAGTGATCGATTACGGTCGCGTTCCCGAGACCAGCGGAAGTCAAAAATGTCTCCATTGAGAATGCAAAGATCGTATTCTGATCTCCACTTGTGCATCCATTTTTCCCAGTGGGTTTTTGATTGTCTTTCCGCCAATAAATGCAGGTCTGAAAACGTAGTTCCTTTCAACATATTTAATAGCTTTCTCCTCAATAACTATCGTCAGGAAATCTCAATTTTCAACCGAAACTATCGACGAAGATATTCACTCAGTTGTTCGCTATATCAGCGGAGTAAATAGGCGACAAAAGCGGGCTAGAGTTCTGCGGATTCGACCAATTTCATTCCATTCCCATCGATTCTCGGTAGAGACTTCAAAATCTTTTGTGAGCATCGTTCCAACCTCCATGATCATTTTGGGATCAGGGCTGATGACACTCAGCTCAAAGTTAAGGACAAAGCTTCGAGGATCGAGATTGACTGTTCCGACCGCTGCAAGTTTGGAATCAACCAGGACTACTTTTTGGTGCATGAATCCATCGTTCATGCGATACACTTTAACCCCAGCTTTTCTAAGTTGTTCCGCATAGAACCAGCCGGCAAAAAAGACACTATAGTGGTCCACCTCTCCCGTCGTGAGGATGCGCACGTCCACTCCGCGTCGGGCGGCGCTCTCCAGTGCCATCGTAATAGCTTCATTGGGGATTAAATAGGGAGTAGCTATCCAAAGACGATTATTGGCCTGTTGAATCAATGCGAGGAGCTTTAAGATGCATACGGGCCGACTATCGGCCGGACCCGTTGGGAAAACGGCTGCAGTTTGCTCTCCTTTGGGTGTGGATGGGTGGCGACTCCATATGACGTCTTGAATGAGCTCCGCTGTGGTCCACAGCCAGTCGGATAAAAAAGTCGATTGCAATTGATGCGCAATGGGTCCTGTCATTTTTAAATGGGTATCTCTCCATGCGCGCATCCCCGTTTTTTGACCGAGGTATTTGCGGCCGATGTTTAAGCCACCGGTGAAAGCAAATTGGCCATCAACAACGACCACTTTGCGATGATTTCTGAAATTGATGTGATAGATGGAACGATGGATTCGCGGACTGCGAAAAGGGCGGAAGTTAATCCCTGCAGTTTTGAGTTCTTTTGAATAACGCCGTTCCATTCGTCGACTGCCGAAATAGTCGTAGAGAAGGTAAATTTTGACTCCTTCTTTCGCTTTTTTCTGTAGCAATTCCAGGAATCTTTTTCCCCATTCATCCGTATCAATGATAAAATACTGAACCATGACATAGTGATTGGCGTGCAGGATGGCTTCAAAAATGGCTTCGTAAGTTCTTTCTCCATTGATCAGTAGTTCAATATGATTGTCCCGAGTCAGTGGGAAGGGAGTCAGCGACTGCAGCGATTGATAGCATTCGTTTGGTTCAACCTGGTGAGTGGAGAGATTGTCGAAAAAAACTTTGAGGTAATCCTGATTGAGGGCAATCGCCTGTCGCAGTGTGCGGGTGTATCCGTGGTAGCGGCGAAATCCGAAAATCCAATAAGCAGGAAGAGCGAAAGGAGTGATGAAAAACAGCGCTAACACCCATCCTATCGTAACCTCTGGTTTGCGGTCAGAATTCAGGATATGAAAAATACTGAGCCAACTAAGTAACGTGACGATTCCAAGGAATATTTGCAGTATCAAGGTCATGGAGTCGGCGATTTTTCAAAAATGGTTTAAGGATTGTAGTCTTACGTAGAATGCTCTCAGTTACCACCCGAAATTGTGCCTGACCATGCAATTTTATCCATTGTCGTCACTGCAAGGATTGTCGCTTCCTTTTTCCCTAAACCTAATTATCGAGGCTCATCCTAGATCGGGTTGGGTGAAAGCCACACAGGTTTTAGATTGCTTCAGCTCTCCAACACGATAATTTTTTAGCTTTTGGTCGCAAAAATTATCACATAACCGCTAGCACTGAAAGTCATGTCTCACGATTCAACCGTACTGATCTACGATACCACATTGCGCGATGGCACCCAGGGAGAGGGTGTCTCTTTTTCGGTAAATTCGAAGATTCGAATTGTGAAAACGTTGGATCAATTTGGGATCGATTATATCGAAGGAGGATGGCCGGGATCGAATCCACGGGATATGTCCTTTTTTGAGGAGGTGAAAAAGATTGAATTGGAACACTCAAAAATTGCTGCATTCGGTTCCACTCGGCGAGCAAAAGTAAAAGTTGAAGCAGACCCACAAATCCAAATGTTGTTGGATGCTGAAACTCCGGTGATTACAATCTTTGGCAAAACCTGGCTTCTGCATGTGACTGAGATCCTACGCACGACTCCGGAGGAAAATATCCAGATGATTGAGGATTCCGTGTCCTATTTGGTGCAAAATGGACGGGAAGTAATCTATGATGCTGAGCACTTTTTTGATGGGTATCTCGATAATCCCGAGTATGCGATCCAGACATTGGAAGCTGCGGTTAGAGGAGGCACCAAAACGATTGCACTCTGTGATACCAACGGAGGAAAACTTGTAAAAGAAGTGAAGGAAATCACCTCTGAAGTAGTGGCTCATTTCCCAGGTATTCGGGTGGGTGTTCACTGTCACAATGATATCGGTCTGGGGGTAGCGGTGAGTTTGGCCGGAGTTGAAGCGGGTGCGTTGCAGGTGCAAGGTGTGATGAACGGTTTTGGCGAACGCAACGGTAACGCAAATCTTACCTCAATCATCCCGACTCTTGGGTTGAAGATGGGCAAGAAAATGAATTGCGGAGTCCATCTCAATAAACTTCGGGATATTTCACTATTTATTGATGACATGGCGAATTTACGCCCTGATATCCGCGCTCCCTATGTGGGGGCAACTTCTTTTGCGCATAAAGGCGGAGTTCACGCCAATGCCGTCGAAAAAGTGCGCCGTAGTTACGAACATATTGATCCGAAACTTGTGGGCAACCGCACGCGAGTATTGGTTTCAGATATGTCGGGTCGAAGCAGTGTAATGATGAAAGCTCGGGAGATGGGAGTTGAACTCGACGAAACCTCTCCTCAAATGAAGTCTTTCATCAAAGAGCTCAAAGAACTCGAATTCCGGGGTTACGAGTTCGAAGCAGCAGATGCATCTTTTCAGTTACTCGTTGAACGCTTTCTCAAAGGACGTGAGGCGTTGTTTGAACTGATCGACTATCGAGTCATTGTGGAGCACCGTGGTGCTGCGGGATTGTTGTCTGAAGCCACGGTCAAGATCAACGTGAATGGAAACATCCGGCATACCGTAGCTGAATCTCATGGCCCTGTTGGAGCCTTGGATCTCGCTCTAAGGCGGGCGCTTGAGAATGATTATCCTGTTATCAGAGATTTGCAATTGGTTGATTATAAAGTCCGAATCCTTGAAGGAGCGGACGGTGCTCAATCCAAGATCCGAGTACAAATGGAGAGCACTGATGGCAAGGAAACCTGGGGAACCGTTGGCGCATCCGACAATGTTATTGAAGCCAGTTGGGCAGCACTACAAGACTCCATGGAGTATAAAATTTTCCACCGGGAAGCGAACTAGCTCTTGTTTTCGGTCTTTTCTGATCATGACCAAGAATAGAGATAGCGGGTGATTTCAATAACTGTAGAGGGCAGCTATGCTTGTTCCCTGTGGTTCTTCGAGAAGAAGATGGTTTCATTATCATCAAGGGTCAATGGACAGACATACGACTAAAGTTATGTGCTTCGCCATATAAATAGGATTCAGATTTCTGAAGGGTAGAAGAGCTAGGGTCGAACGACTCGCTCGACCGTTTTCCACTGGGTTCGATTGATGCGGGCGGGAAGAAACTTTTAGGATATTAAACAGACTGTTAATCCGCCGACATGTTGGGTCGTCGAGCCTTTAGGAGGCGATGACTTCAGTCGTCGTCCAGTGTGTTTTAATGACCTACGACTATGAAGTTATGTGTTCGGTTTTGTTATCAAAATAGTCCAACTAATTATACTGAAAGAATGGAAAAATATACATGAAGTAAAAAATAGTTGACATTCTATAGATGTATGATTTATTTTACATCATATCAAATAAATCAGTCATCAACATCAAATCAAAGGAATAAAAATGAATGCTTCATTCGAAGAGAAAAGTGCGTGGATTCAGTTACTGAGTCTATTAGTTGTCATCGGCGGATATCTGGTAGTTGCCACTTCCATGATTCAAAACGGGGTCACTCATCTGGCCGCTTTCATTCCATTGTTTGCCGCAGCGGTCGTGTTGCTCGTCATCATCTTAGTAGCTGGAATGATTGTTGTGGCAGCCGCGAGTGGATCTCAGACGCGGGATGAAAGGGATCGCCTGATTGGATGGCGTTCGGAAAGTAACTCTTCCTGGATTCTTGGAGGAGGGGTACTGATCGCAATTGGAGCGATGACAGTGGCCATTGCGAATGTTTGGGTTGCACACCTATTGCTCTTTTCTCTCTTACTGTCGGAAGTCGTAAAATTCGGTTTCCAGATCATCTATTACCGGAAGGGCATTTGAAGTGAGCAAGACAAAGTTTCACATTCATAATCAGATTCGAGCAATGAGATTTCATCACGATGAAATGACTCAACAGGCTCTGGCAGAGAAAATCGGAGTCACTCGACAAACGGTGAATGCTATTGAAGGCGGGAAATACTCTCCCTCTCTGGAAGTGGCGTTCCGAATCGCAGAGGTCTTTGAGAAACCATTGACGGAGGTGTTTCAATACAAAATAGATTAAGCTGTTTTACAACGCATCGTCTTAGGTCTGTGCCAAGGGCACCTTTCTCGAAAAGGTGTCCTTTTTAGCTATTACGCGAAATTGAGAGAAGGACATCTGGGAGTTTTGAATGCTTCTGAACAACAAGATGTTATCTGGGTCATTCGTTCTTAATTGAAGTCGGTGTTTGTTGTTTCTTAAGGGGCATATAGAAAATGAAAGGGTTTCAACTTCCGCTTCAATATCTTGAAATTGGACATTTTCTTCAAATCAGACGGAGGATTTGTCGCTATTGGGCTAATAAGAAAAATTAATTCCACGAAATAGCACCATTAGACCAAAACTCGGCATTCAAATACAATACTGGGAATCGAGAAATTGGTATCATAGGGCACTAACAAATTTCTGTACTACTACTGAGGAACCCAGACTAGCCTATGAAAACTTCTACTTCGAAGCCCCTTCAAGATCATCTTCATGCAGTTGGTGGTTTTATGAAAAAAAGAAAAAAGCACTTGGCCTGGGTATCCGTCGTCGGTGCAATTGTATTCTCATCTTGCGTATCGGTGCCACATGCAGTTTTGTCGCCACCGAAAATCGCAGGTGCTGAATTTGTGGGAACGAGTGAATGTTCCATGTGTCACGAAGACTTGGTATCAAATTTTGAGTGGTCAACCCATTCTAAAGTGATGAGTCACGGGGATGAATCCCTTCATCTAGGTTGTGAGGCCTGTCACGGCCCCGGGAGCTTGCACGCCGAGAGTGGAGGCATGCCCAATACGATTGTGAATCCGGAAAAGTCAGCTGAAACGTGTTTCCAATGTCATTTGGACACCAGGGGTTCTTTCAATCTTCCTTATGGGCACGATATGCATAGTGGTAATATGACCTGCACGGACTGTCATGATCCACATTCTGGCAATGCCATTCAAGGTGGTGGTATGCAGTTGGCGAGTTCGGCCCAAACTTGCACGAAATGCCACAGCGCTCAAAACAATCATTTCGTATTCCGCCATGAAGCAACACAGGATGGATGTACTGTTTGCCACTCTCCGCATGGAAGTGTGAACAATAAGATGCTTAAATCTGCTAATGCTTCCCTCTGCTTGCAGTGTCACTTCCAGCAACAAACTGCATCGGGTGAAATCATGATTGGTGGTAGAAATCATGCCAGTTACCTGCCTCGCGGAACTTGTTGGTCATCCGGTTGTCACGAAGCCGTTCATGGCTCAAACATCAGTTCCTCATTGCGATATTAATCACTCAACCCTGGAAGTCATGCAAAAGATAAATAGATTTAACCAAATCGTGAACTCCGCCAATGAGATGAAACGTGTTCATCTGTTTGGAGGGTTGTTGAGTATTATATTCCTCTGTGGTTCTTCGATGAATGCCATCGCACAGGATGACATGGAAGAGTGGGAATTTAACTCTGAATACTCCAACAAAATAGTATTGGGTGTGGGTGGAGTGAATATCAGTGGTGATACTGGCCAGTTCCTTCAACGTGTCGGATTGGGTGAGAACTACTACGGTGGTTTGGAAGACCTGCAATATCGTAGTGAGCTTGAAAATGATGTAATGCTAGAGCTCGAAGCCAAAGCGATACCGGGTCTTGAGGACTACCTTGCTCGGGTAAAGTTCACTAAGGAAGAGCTTGGGTTTATCGAATTTGGGTATAAGTCATTTCGTACCTTTTATGATGCAACTGGGGGATATGATCCCATCAGCGGATACAGTTATTCCTACTTCGATGAAGATCTGCACTTGGATCGTTCTGAATTTTGGATCGCTGCGCAGTGGAACAATGGTAACGGTACGTCACTGGATATGAAATATTCCCGTAAGATGCGAGATGGCAAAAAGGGAACCACTTCCTGGGCGGATGGGACCAATGCTGATGGTCGGCGCCTCAACATTATTCCGGGTTTTTATGAAATTGATGAAGTCCGCAGTACGTTTGAAGTGGATCTCAACCATCAAAACGAAAACCTTTCGCTGAATGTGGGAGGTGTCTGGGAGACCAATGAACAAGATAATGCACGGAAATTCCGTCGCCAGCCTGAAAATAGTGCAGATCGCTACTTTCTCCACCGGGAAAAGTTTGATACGGATATGTTTAATGGACATGGTTCCGTGAGTTACAAAATAAACGAAAAAGCCCGTTTGAATATTGGTTCCGCTTATACGACTCTGGATACTATCCTGAACGGAAGTCGCACCATCAATGGTCAATTCTCTACGGTGTTTGACCCCAATTTTGTACGCCAAAATCGTGATCATGGTTTCATGGATTTACATGGTGAAACCAATATCAAGCAGTGGGTGATGAACGCGAATTTGGAACTGCTGGTAAACGAAAATCTGCAGATTGTTCCTTCTATTCGCCTTGAAAATTATGATACGGACAGTCTTGCAGATGTGTTGGAAACCAATGCCAATGGAAGGGGAGTGGATTCCTTTGAGGAACTAAGTCCTTTTGGAAACAGCTATTGGGATGATGTTGCAGGTGAACTGGCGATTGTTTATCGCGGCATTTCAAAGTGGGTGTTGAGTGCTGAGCTTTATGCTTCAAGTGGGGAAGGCGACCTGTCAGAAACTGAAACTGATGTTGAAACGGCTGCGATTCTTCTTGAACGCGATAGCAAGCGAGAAAGAAGTGAGCAAAAGATATCACTCAGTGCTAAATACTACCCGCAACCCGGGTTGAATTACGTTTTTAATCTGTATCATAAAGAGGGTGATAACGACTTTGATCATGTTGTCGATACGACTGCTGAAACGGGTCGTGACCGTTTTCCTGCCTATTATGAACAGTTAAATTTTTCAACCGATGACGCGAATTTCCGAGTATCCTGGAAGCCAACCAAACAACTCTCCCTTGTTACCCGCGTTGACTACCAACAGTCTACTATTTCTCAGCGCGCGTCCGGTCTTGACTTGGTGGATTCAGGTAAGATGGAAACAGTGATATTCAGTGAAGCCTTCACATTCATTCCGAGCGCAAAGTTCATGTTGCAAGGAAACATGAGTTTTGTGCAAGATTCATTCGAAACTCCCGCAGACGAGTTGGATGGAGTGAGCCCTTCGCTTGTTCCTGATATGAACAACGATTACTGGCAGATGGACTTATCTGCTACCTTTGCTCTTGGAGCAAATCGCAGCATTGTAGTGCGTGGATTTAGATATGAGTCGGATGGGTATACTAACAATGCGGCAGTGACGGTACCTTATGGGTATACAGATGAACAAACATCACTGACCATTATGGGTCGTCAGAAGATCAACGATTTTACGACGGTATCACTTCAATACGGGTACTATGACCTGAGTGAACTGACCTCGGGTGGTCGAAATGACTACGAAGCGCATGTGGTTTACTGCAAGTGGGAACATCAGTTCTAGGTGGCATTTTTTGAAAAGTGATATAAACTCGATTCCAACCAATTTATAGAAAACAGTATGAAAAAAATTATAGCAGCAATTGTTGTCGGTGCATTTTGCCTTGGATCTATGACCAGCCTAAATGCAGCAGATGGAGATTTTGATCTTCCTAGAGTGTGGAAAAAGAACTGTCGGAAATGCCATGACACGGATGGTTCCGGCGGCACTCCTGCAGGAAAAAAGCTCAAGGTTAGAGATTATACCAGTGCGGAAGCCCAAGCCGAATTCACTGACGAAGAAGCTGTGAAAATCATCAAAGAGGGAGTTTTCACTGAAGAAGGAAAGAAAAGAATGGATGCTTACCCAGATTTCACCGATGAACAGGTAGTGGCTCTTGTTGAAATGGTAAGAGCGTTTGCAACTCCTTCTGAAGGTTAGATCAGATGAGTGAAGTCGTTCAGCTTTATTGCAAGAACTGTAGGAATGACTGAAATGATGCAATGATACGGAAGCGTATTTCGGGGGCTGAAGCCCCCTTTTTTTTAGGAGAATTCAATCTAGATCGAAAGAGCAGTATACAATATTTTTGAGGCTGTGATTCTTTCGGGTATTTTCGTGACGCCATCATTTCAATAGTTGAGTTATGCATCAGGACAAAAAAAATCCATCAAAGGAAACTCCAAATAAGAATAGAAAAAGACTATACGCGTCTTTGAATAATTGGATCAGTTTCGCGGGGCTCGTGATTGTGGTGGGCAGTTTGTTTGCGTTTTTACTTCTATTTGCAATCGACACCTTCACGGGGCATTCCAATCCCTATATGGGAATTCTTACCTATTTGGGGTCTCCAGCATTTCTGTTTTTGGGCGCGATTATGATGGTCATTGGTTTGGTGATTCATCGTAGGCAAACAGCAGATTCTGAAACCGGCGTTTCCCCATTAACTGTAACCTTGGATCCCTCCAATCCAAAGGATCGACGAAAGATTCTCATTTTTTCTGTATCTGCATTGCTTTTCATGATGCTCACGGCTTTGGGCAGTTACAAAACCTATCACTACACGGAGTCGGTAAGTTTTTGTGGAGAAGTTTGTCATACGGTTATGGAACCGGAATACACCACTTATCTGCAATCTCCCCACGCTCGAGTTGACTGCGTGGAATGTCACATTGGTTCAGGAGTGGATTGGTATGTAAAAGCGAAGATAAGTGGGTTGAGACAAGTTTATGCGGTATTGACTGACGATTTTCAACGGCCCATTGATACGCCCATTGCGAATCTCCGCCCCGCACAGGATACCTGTGAACGATGCCACTGGCCTCAGAAGTTTGTGGGAAATCTCGATCGAACCTACGTTCACTATTTAACAGATGATGAAAACACTCCTTTTTTTGTGAGAATGCTTTTGAAAGTCGGTGGAGGGGATCCTGAAGCCGGCCCAGTCGGTGGTATTCATTGGCACACTAACCCAGAAAACAAAGTCGAGTATATCGCCTCGGATGAGGATCGTCAGGAAATTCCATGGGTTCGTGTTACGGATGCCAAGGGGCAGGTAGTGGTCTATCAAACCGAAGAATTCGATGGAGACCCCATGGATTTTGAAGTGAGACGTATGGATTGTATGGATTGTCACAATCGACCCGCTCACGTCTACACCACACCCAATGATGCAGTCGATCATTCGATCTTTATGGGACGTTTGGACAAGAATCTCGAAGAGCTTAAGTATAACGTTGTGGATCTTTTAACGATGGAATACGAAAATCGGGAAGAGGCCCAGGAGGCGATACAGAGTGAACTAACAGATTATTACGAAGATGAGGAGACATTGCCGGAACTAATCAATGAGGTGAAATCTATCTATTCGAAGAATTTCTTCCCGGAAATGAAAGCCAGTTGGTCAAGTTACCCGGAAAACATCGGGCATAAGGATTGGCCAGGATGCTTCCGTTGCCACGATGGAAACCATTTGAGCATGACCAGTGGGTCTGCGTTGCCTGTGACAAAAAACGAATGTAATTCGTGCCACGTGATTCTAGCACAAGGCGAATCTGTGCATGGTGGACTCATTGACCTAAATGGACTGGCATTTGAGCATCCCGGTGATGAATCGGATGATCTTATCTGTAGTGATTGTCACAATGGAGGGCTTCAGTAGCCTAAGTTTTCTGATATCGGAAAGGGCATTATGCCTCTTTAATTCCCGTTACTTCGACGGTACTCCATCGGAGAACTCCCGAAGTGTTTTTGAAAAACCTTTGAAAAGTGACTCTGGTCAAAATAGCCACAATCGGTGGCAACTGATGACAGCGGTTCTGCCGTCGTCAACAGGAGTCTTCTGGCCTGTTCCAATCGAAAACGAGTAAGAATGTCAGAGTAGGATTCATTGACCTCTTCCTTAAGTATATGCGACAGCCTGCTGGGTGATAACCCAACAGCTTGAGCAACTTGTTCCCGACTAATCGACTTATTCAAATTTGTCTCGATGTAGGAATAAACTTTACTGATGAAGACTGCTTTTTCCCTGGACCTAATTTTTAACTTCTGCGTTTCTAGGAAAAGTTCAATTTGTTCACGCAGGCAAACACAGAGATTCTCTACTGTCTTGCATTTCACGATCTTCTCAGCTGTTTCACAATGGAAACGGAAACAAGGTTGGCGATAGCCATTTTCCTTGATTGCATACTGCACAATTGCAGCGAAGAGCTCCAGGGTAAATCCTTTGGTTTCAGGTAAATCGGCAACATCAGTGCCTCCCAGTTCCGCGATGATTTTATCCAGAACTTCCATTACCTTTCTCAAATTTGATTCGAAAATGGCATCCATTAGTTTTTTTACATCGCGGGTCCACAGTTCAGTTAGCGAAGGAACCCTAGGTGTATTGGGAGGGCTAGGAAATGGTCTTTGTTTCTGATCGATAACCCGCTGACGTTGCTGTAGAAAAGCTCGATTGATGACATTGTACTTATCGGCCAGTGCGACCAATTCGTCTTGGGCGGATTTTAGACGAGATTCAATGTTTTCTATTTCTTCAAATCCCTTTAATCGCTTTTCACCCACCGTAATAAATGCCCCGATAACCTGATTGTTGATGTTGACCGGGAGCGCCCAGAAGAGATAAGTCACTGGGCATCGGGTCGGAAATGGGAAACCGTAGGTCAAGGCCATTTCAATCGCTTGTTGTCGGGCCATTCGACAAGATTCGATACATGGAAATTCATCGCAATCGGGTAATCCGTAAATCAGGTTCCCATCAATATCGGCGTAAACAAGATTGTAGCCGTGCTCTTTGTGAAAGCTATCCCGGATCAATTCAAAAACTTCCTGATTCAAATGCCCATTGGAGAAAGGGAAAGGATTGGAATGTTTTTGAGAATTCATGGATGAGTTGTTGCCTATAGTGTAATCGGATTGTGTCGGGCGAAATGAATGAAAAAAATTGGACGCTGGATTTAGGGATTTTGTAAGTCTACTTCAGAATTTTGAAAACTTCTCCATTTGTGTGTTGGAAAGCGCCCCATCACAATGAGGAGAAGTTGTGAAATCCAAAACAGGAACAACCACCACATCGCGGATTCCATAAATCCATAGGAGTGCAGGCCTTGGCCAAGCATATTAGTTCCAAACCAAGACCAGGCCGTAACCATGTTTCCAAAAATCGCACATTGCATCATGCCGATGGAGCCAATTTGTTTTGATTGTCTGGCGTGTAGGATGACTGCATTCCATACAACAATCAGCAGCGCTCCATTTTCTTTAGGGTCCCAACCCCAAAACCTTCCCCAGCTTTGATCGGCCCAAATGCCTCCTAGAAAGGTTCCGATGAAACTGAAAAATAACGCAAAGCAGACGGTTCCATAGACCATGCGATTCAAGGTAGTCTGGAGTTCTGGGGTCAATCGAGGAGTGAAAATTCCAAGTATTAAATATGCAATTGCCAGAAAACCCGCAACAAAGGTTGCCGAGTATCCAAAGGTGACGGTGATCACATGAGTTGTGAGCCAGAAATTCGAATCCAATACGGCTCGCATCATTCCCATTGTGTCACCCATTTCCATCAGATGCTGAGCGATAATGAGCGAGAGAAGTCCGGTAACCGCTGCCATTGCGGAACCAACCCCATTTTTGAAAAGCCACTCCAGTAGAAGACCCAGGCCGACCGTGCCCCAACCCACAAAAATTGCAGACGAGTAGAGATTGGTTACCGGAGGACGTCCCATCAGCCACATTCGAACCAACATACCCAGTGTATGAATCAGAAAACTGACTAATGTAAGCCAGAAGGCCGCAGTTAAGGTCTGACGTGAGATCACGATCCAACCGAGAATAACGACAAGAAATGTTAATAAATACAGTTCTATACTGAGGATAAAAGGTTGAATGCTGTTAAATTTGGCTTCGATCAATACCTTGCGAACGGAAGTGGATGCCAAACTGTCTGCAATCCGGTAGCGTAACCCACGGAGTTCATCGACGACCTCATCTCTATTCGCCATTTCCCACCTTGCTGCGATTTTCAGATACGTTCGAAGGGTAGACAAATGGAGAGGGTTTTCCTGTGCCTCCATCCACGACTCCGTAAGACTGTACCAATCCGAGCTGTTGTTTTCTGAAGGGACAAAACGCAACACATTGTCCGCTGATTGTCCTGAGAATTCGACTTTGATAGCCTCCGGAATTGGAGTCGGAAGAGAACTTTCCTCAGTATCTTGTTCCATGAAAGAATCCAGGAATCTTTGGTATGAATCCAGTCGATCAGATGTGGACAGGATCGGATGGAAAGTGCAAAGCAGAGATTGGTAGGTGATGAGTTTTGCGTGAAGGCTGACAACCTCCTTTTGGAATGCGTCTCTGTTCTCTGGTTCGGGATTACTGAGTCTTGCCTGCGTGTCAATTGTTGAAAGGTAGGGGGTTAAGTCGTTGTAGGAGAAATACTTTTTTTGTTCATTCTCCGCGTGCAGCATAGTCTTAAGGTCGGCATGGTCCACGCGAAACACTTCTATGCGATTCGCAGTGTCAGATTCGAAAAACACAGTCGTTAGCCACTGAATTGCAGACCATTTCTTCCCGGTCTCAGCTGTTTTGACTGATTGTTTTCCTCTTAAACTAAGAAGCGTTTCCCGGGCAAAGCTGTCCCAAGGTTTTAGGCGTCCGTTGTGCAAAACAGGAAGCAATCCGAATGTGGCGAACGCATCCTTTTTGGGAATAGCGAGGTTCTGGACCCCCGGTGAAATCACGATTAACGCGAAAACTGAAATCAGAAAGATAGGCCCATTTTTGCGTAAAGAAAGGCTCATATCGTAAACCTCCTTTTTAGAAAATATCCCAGTGTGATTCCGAACTGATAGATCAAACCTAAGCTTACAAGAGTCAGTGCAAAGTAGGGAATGAGCCATCCGGGGTTTGTAACGATCTGGAACATGGATGCGCTGCCTTGATTTCCGAACGAAGCCTGATAGAAGGTGTATCCGCCATACCGGAGAGGGTGATTCATGAAGATTTTGGCTTCCCGAATCTCGCCGGATGCGTGATCTTCCACTTTTACCCAACTTGTGAATTCACGAGGGATGTCGCTTCCAGGATATAGTTTGTGATCAAAATCGAGCAGGGTGAGCGTGAATGGCAGATAATTCCGCTTGATACGAAGGGCGATTTGATAGGTGTGCCCTTCATATTCGAACGTTTGATCAGGGATACGCCCTTCGAACGCGGTGTTGAGAAGCCAACTGCCCAGCGAACCCATGGGTGTTTGGATCTCGACGATGGTCGAAGGAAGATTACGTTCATCATCTTTTCGCGTTGGTGGGATGGGCTCGGGGACCAACCCCATGGACGCCCCAACTCCTGCGGTCGGTGTTGGAATTAGGGTGGTTATGGGTCGGTTTTGAGTGGACTTCCGAACAACAGAATTTGGGTAGTAAGTCAGCACTTTGACCTGAAAGGGAAATTGTGGGATATTTATGAACTGCTGTTTAGGCAGGGTTTCCGCGGGTATGCTCACTACCGCAACCGTGTCTTCCAGCGAAGTATCAATAATCACAAGCTCATCGTGTTGAAAACTCTGGGAGAAGCTACTTGAAGCCCCTTCATCCAACCAGAGGTAGTAGTCTTTTTGGTATAAATCTGCAACTCCCTGTCCCACGATTAGTAACAATATGCCAGAGTGAATCAGCAACAGTCCCAGGTTTTTTATCTTGAAACGGAAATACCGAAAATGAGCAGCGAGTAGGTTGAGAACCATTAATGGACCAATTAAATACCCACCCGCTATCGGTAGACTGAGCCATCCCAGATATTTTCCGAAAAACCAGTTGTCTGGATATTGCCAGAACGTTAGGAAGTTTTGAAAATACAACGCTTGCACACGACGGATACCAAATTGGGCCTGGTCGAGGGTTCCAAAAAAGATAAGAACCATCGATAGGCAAAGGAGTAGCGTCGTAAGTTTGAGGGATGAAACTGATTTTAATACAGGATTTTCCTTCAGCACGGGGGATTTTGGGGTGATTCTTGTGTCAATCGGGTAGCCGGCCCCATTGGTCGAAAGACTGATATGCAGCTAAACGTCTCATTTTCAAAGCGCGCCGGCGATTATAGCTTTTTACATTAAGTAGATTAATGCATAGGTCAACGGTCATCCCCTAAATAGTTGCTTCAGCGCTTTGTGATTCTTCTTTCGTATGAAGGACTTGACCGACCGAATTTTAACTGGAAACAAGGGCTTCACCTCGAGTATTGCGCAGGGCGTTGACTTTCCCCATATAGTGTTGCTTCATCGCGGTCTCAAACGCGTCGTTGTCGTCGTAGTCGAATCCAAATACATGGGGCCAAAGAGAAGGATCTTCCATGCAAAGGTAAAAGAAAACCTTTTCATGCCATGGTTGAAATTCGTCGTAAACCCGTTTAAAAAAAGTCTTTTTGAGCTCGAGAGGGTAGGAGGTTTTTCCGGCAGCATCTTCAAAGGGCATTTGTAGGATTTTGCTCTTTTGTTTCCGTTGACGCAGTTGTTTCATCACCGGCTTGATGAAAGTTAACGTGCCCATCGAAACAAGTGCCACTTCCTCGGGTTCAAACTCGCTTGTGAGCTGACGGACCAATGTGGGATATTCCTCTTCCCATCCTTGGAAAGCGACAATCGGATGAAGGTGGAATCCGACGAGGATACCCTTATTCGCTAGTTTGCGGGCTGCGGAAAGGCGAGTCTGTAGTGGAGCGGTTCGTAGTTCTTCGTTTTTGACAATCGTTTCTGCATTGAGAGACCAAGTGCAGATGACGTTGGAAGGGACGGGATTGTCCAGTAAGTAGTGGGTGTTTGCGGATTTTGTTTTGAGTTCGAGCACCACATTGGGATGCTTTTCCGCCCAATTGAAGAGGTCCTCCAGGACATTGTTTTTGTTGCCCCATAGTAGCGAATCCGAAGCCTGGCCTGTTCCGATGTGGTAGATGCGATTGGGATCGAGCTTTATTCCTGCCAGCTTCTCTTTAAAATTTCCTTGGAAGATGATTTCCTCACCGTGGTAAAAGGATTGAATCGAGCAATATGTGCACTCGAATCCGCAGTTCATGACGGCGTCGAGTGTTTGAAGGTTGCAGCAACGGGTTTTATCAGAGAATACCGGACAGAGACCTAGCACCTTGTCGTTGCTGTCCTTCTTTGTAAACTTAATAGGCCCTTTGGTTACCAGTGTATGATCAGTTGTTTGGTAATCGGGAAGATCCTTTTTGAGTTGTTTCCAACGAGTCTGCAGACGCTGGAGGATGACTTGTTTGCGGCGTTTTCCTTGGAGATTTTGGGTTTCGGATTCATCCCAAAGCTCTTCAAGCGCACCTGCATCCCACATTTCAAAATCAGTTGTGAGTTCTACTACATTGAATAGGTCTTGTTGGGAAAGTTGATAATCCTCCGCAATGGTAGAGATGAAGTCGCGGTTTTTGGACTCCAGATTTTGAAACATTCCGTTTTTTGAGACAATTTCCAGTTTTGGATTATTAGAACTTTGGGAACAAGTAGACATGCTTGAATGATTATGAAAATGCAGGGGCTAACTTACGACATGCATTGCTCAAAGCAAGCGTTGTGGTGGAAATGAATTCAATTGGATCGAATCACTTGAAGGGTTTCTAATATACTGCAGGGAATCAATTCCTCAATTAATTGGATTTTATATTGAACCTTCGTCGAGAAGGGCTGGTCAGACTATTGTAACCATTTTGCTTCTTTAATCGTTATGCTAAGCAGAACTGAATCGCTAATCAATAAACTGGTGAATCCTTGTGCAGGATTAGTCACCGTGATTTGTCGTGAAGAAAAATACCAACAGAATTTCCAAGAAAGCACCTGCCAAATCGGAAGAGCAGGTACAACTCGAACTCCTAAATCTCGCCGTGATGTTTCGATCTGAGATGATCGGTAGAGATGAATTTGAATCCTTGGCGCGCTCAATGGGCGTTTCAAAACCACTGGATTTGATTTTGGACGAGTTGCCTCTTCCACAACTGGGTTAACACGTGCTGGATTGATCGATTTGTCAGACGGTCGGAGGTTCTTCCCTTCGATCGGTTTTCTGCTGTACGCTTCTCTCACGGGAAGTAAGGTGACGAATCGTCTGATATGTGGGCTGGAGAAGCTGCTGTCTTTTTACCAATCACTTGAGTAAACTGAATGCATTTTGTAGAATTCAGTCTGTTAACCTTTTTTTGCTGAACGGTGGAAAAGAATAAATACTTCCAGCAGTGCTTGCATTCACAAATTCGTGTGGTATAGGTTTTGTATAATTAATATAAATTAGTATAGATACTGTCTAAAAGATGAGAAAAATACGTTGGGGCATCATGAGCACCGCTCAGATCGGTGAAAACAGGCTGATACCTGCGATTCGAAAATCAGAATCCGGTGAGATTGTGGCTGTTGCGAGTCGAAGTGCTGATAAAGCGGCGGAATTTGCAATGAAACACGATATCCCAAATTCATTTGGGAGTTACGAAGAACTGCTGGCTTCTCCGGAAATCGATGCGGTTTATTGTCCGCTTCCGACAGGGATGCACAAAGAGTGGTGCCTAAAGAGCGCTGCTGCCGGTAAACCGATGTTGTGCGAAAAACCAATTTCTATAAATCGCGCTGACGCTGCGGAAGTATTTGAGGCATTCGACAAGGCTAACTTGTTGGTGTCTGAGGCGTATATGTATCTTTTTCACCCTCGGAACCGAAGAGTGAAGGAGCTCGTAGATTCAGGAGCTATTGGGGAACTTCGCAGCATCGAAAGCACCTTCAACGTGCAAGTGCCACGTACGGACATTCGTTATAATGTTGAATTGGGTGGGGGAGCTCTTCTCGATCTTGGATGTTATTGTGTCGGGATCTCCCGTTACATTGCCGGGAAGGAACCTTCCGAAGTGGTTTCGCTTTCATATAATGGAGAGTCATCGGGTGTTGATGAGACTTTCGTTGGTTGCCTCAAGTTTCCTGAGAATGTGTTTGCGACTTTTTCCTGTAGCATGATTAGTTCTTTCGATTGCAGTTACTCGGTTCATGGAAGCGAAGGTATCATTCGTGTTGGCCACGGTGGGATGATCCCATGGCCCGGTGAAGTCTTTACCGTTGAGCTCACCAAAGGTGACAAAACTGAGGTGATTGAAATTCCAGAAGCCGATCATTACAGCTTGCTGGTAGAAGCGTTCAATCAAGCCCTGATCAAGGGTGATAAGGAAGTTATTTCTCATTCGGAAAGTCTCTCGAACCTGGATGCCTTGGATCGGCTGAGAGCTTGACCTGTGTGATAAGAAAAAAATTCAAAAAATATCGTTTAACAATGAAGATATTCACAACATCAGCTAGCCAAATGGCTGCAAAAATTTTAACAACATCTCTGCTCTCCTCAGTGATTATTTCACTTGCTTTTTCGCAGGGCAGACCTCCAGAGGCACAGCCTCAGGGCAATTGGAAAACTCAGTTCGGAATTGGCACGATGGTCAAACCAAAATATGAGGGAAGTTCGAACTACGATGTGTGGCCAATCCCATTTTTTGATTTTGAATATAAGGACTCATTTTACATAAGCCCCTATCGCGGAATTGGTTATAAATATGACTTTGTCGGTGGTCTTAGTGCAAACGTTGGTCTGGGATTTGATTTTGGCCGGGATGAAGAGGACGGAGATTTACTTGCAGGGATGGGTGATATCGATTTCAGCGGAGGGGTGAAAATCGGTGTGGAATACGATTTTGGCGCACTTCAAGGCGGGCTGAGTTTGAGCAAAGCGGTTACTGGAGCGCACGATGGATACGAAGCTGAAGCTACTCTTGGAAAATCGTGGTTTGTGAGAAGTTGGAAAAGCTTGGTGCGAGTCAACCTAAAGGCAACTTTTTCAAGTGAAGAGTATATGCAGACTTATTTTGGTGTGGATGCGTTGCAGTCACAGAATTCCGGTCACCCTGTCTACCTTCTTGATGGTGGGCTCAAAGATGTCGGGCTTTCTACTATGATAGTCCGAACCATAAATCCACAATGGTCTCTACTGGCCCTGGTTAATTACAGCAAGTTTGTAGGAGACGTCGTCGACAGTCCTGTCGTGGAATCGGACCATCAGTTTTTTGGCGGGATTTTTGCCGTTCGCAGTTTTTAAGCTCACAAGTTGCGGCAGGGGGTTTTGACAAATGTGGATTGAATGGTCTTTATAGGGCTTTCAATTTAACTACCGCTTTCTTCTTTCGAAGGCGCCCTGCAATTTCCAATGAAAAGTTTACGCAGACTATTGATCGCGATGTTGGCTCCGCAGCTGGCCTCAGTGATCGGGGCTGCGTTTTCTATTTCCGCAGTTGGGAGTTGGTATGTTGATCTGGATAAACCTTTTTTCAATCCCCCTTCATGGGTTTTTGGCCCTGTATGGACGGTGCTCTACATTTTTATGGGAGTGGCATCCTACATTGTTTGGGGACGTACGACATCTCCTTGGTACAGCCGAACAATGACATGGTATTGGATGCAGTTGTTTTTGAATGCTCTGTGGTCTCCGGTCTTTTTTGGAATGCATTCACCACTGCTGGGACTGATTGTAATTCTGCCACTGGCTGTTCTCGTTGGGATATGCGTCTACGCATTCTGGTTGCGATCGCGGATCGCTTCATTGTTGATGCTGCCTTATTTCATCTGGATTTGTTATGCAACGGTTCTCAATGCAGCCATTTTCTGGTTAAATCGATAGTTTGGTATGGGTAGTTCTAGATTTTGCAAAAAAAAGGACGGACCTCAGTCCGCCCTTTTTGATTCGTTTGATTGATTTGATTGTAGTTTTGTTAGCTTAGGTTAGCCAGCAAATGTTGAATGGGTCCCGGTGGTATTGCATTGGTTTTCAACTGCAATCTTGGTCTTCTTTCCCTCTAAAATGGGTGGGATCTTTCGTTTTGGGATTTACGATGAGTTTGTTTTTCAGCCTCCAGTGAGTCGCTTTTTGGGCTGTCATTGCGATTCTCATTCGTAGTGATTCGCAATGAACAAATCCGGTGATGATCAGATAGTTGTCTTTTGGGGTGATATTCACCTCATCGATGTAGGGTGCGCACTTTACATCCTGCCTGAGTGCTTTTCGGATGTTTGAATAGTCTCTATTCCTTTTTTCGGATGAATGAGTTTCTTTTGTGTCAGATTGGGTATATGGGGTTGGTTCTCCCAAAGGAATGGTGAGTTTTATGGGACCCTCCTGCCCATAGGACAAAGTGCTGATGGAGACCATCAGGGCTGGAATACCGATAATGACTGCTTTTTTCATTCTTGGGGCTAAGACAATTTATTGCATATTAGGACGAGCTTCTATTTCTCTATAGAACGTGCCGTGCCAAGTCTGTAAGTTATTGATTAGCAGGGAGAATCACTTTTAATGGCTCCGATAGTGCATGCACAATGCAATGCAAATCCCTTCCGATCGGGATTTGTGCAAGATCCCGATTACGCCCATCAAGAACCGATCAAAAAACACAAATGGTTCCTGCTATGTTTACCATCATCTGTTCTGTTGCCTGTGACCGTAGCAACTCGCCGATATTACCTTCGACGGAGGGTTTAGTCTGCAAACACCTTGGCCAGAAACAGGGCATGGCCAGTTTCGGTATCGAGTTCATATGACTCGAACCCAAATTTTTTGTAGGCTCTGCGTGCGATCTCATTTCCTTCTAGCACTTCGAGTGTGAGTTTGCAGCAGTCCCGTTTTATTGCCTCTTTTTCGATGGTTCCCATGAGTTGCTGACTGAGGTTTAGCCCCCTGAATTGCGACAAGACCACAAAATCATGAATGTTTACTAGTTTCCGACAGGCAAATGTGGAAAAAACCCTCAAAGCAGTTGGCAAGGCCAGCAATTTTATCTTCCACGAGCATTAGGATGCTAAAGGCATGGGGAAGTTCAGCCAAACTCTGTGCAAGGTTCTGTTTTGCGAAATTGCTCAGCCCTTTTGCTCCTCCCATAGGATCCTTTGCATATTGATCAAGTGCTTCCACCAGTAGTTTTGAATCTTCCGGATCGCGATAGTCAATGAGTTTGAAAACGGGCTGTTCGTTTGGCATTGGCATGAATTTCCTAATTGCTTAGATCATTGTATTTGTGAGCGGTATACCTTCGGAGTCATCCCTATTATTTCCTTAAAGGCTTTGTTGAAAGGTGCGAGTGATTGAAAGCCAATTGCAAAAGCGATTTCGGCGATTCCAATGTCTCTTTTGATGAGCTGCTCCTTCGCGTGTTCAATTCTAACCCTCTTCAAATAATCCATCGCTCCTATGCCAGTTGACTCTTTGAATTTTCGACTTAGATGATGATGGACTCACAGGAACACTAGATGCGATCTCCTCAAGTGTCAGTGCTTCAGAATAGCGCTTTCGCATGACTTCTTTCGCTTTTTGAACAATAAGGGGATCGCTGTGAGCAATTTCAATCATGAGCTTCTCGGCGATTGTGGATAGTTGAGTAGAAAATGTCTTCAACAACATTACCATTGCTTGATACTGTTGAGGAGGAAGCACTGGTGTTTTGAAATAGCTTTCTTCCAGATGTTGTTCTTCTTGAGAAAGTTTGAGTTCCTTAATCATCTGAACTGCGTTTCGAAATGCTTTTTTGGATGGTTTTTGAAGCAAGACTTGGCCAGTTTTTAGAAATCCCGACAATTTCTTCATTGACCCGTATAGGTATCATACTTTCGCACATGCCAGCGAAGCATTCGAATGTTTTTGGACCACTATCCCAGAAATCTCTGTTGATTCGACTGACATTCAGAGGATTTTTTTCAGGTCAAACCGATCATCGTCGAGTCAGATGAACTAAATGGGGGTGCATCGTTTTCCAATCCTATTTCTAGAGTGATCTTCTGATTCAGCAGACGACAGGTGTCGCAAACGATAGCCGGAACTGGCCATCATCCTGCAGAAATCATTATTTCCATGACTTCTGGTGCAAAGCGCAAATTTCACCTGATTGACTTCGGTGATTTCCAGTGGTAGGCCAGTGGCATCCCGGAACGCCTTGTCAAACTCCCTATATTCGGAACTTGATTCGATTTTTTTGACTAATTGACTGTTTTTTAGAGGCATATATGGGGGTACCAACTCAGAGTCTTATCAGTAGTCCATTCTTCGGAATTTTGCACAATATTCAACAAGTAATCCGCATTTCGTGAGTAGAAAAGATTACGATAATATTAGTATATTATTATAAACAATACTAATGATTGGTTGAAATGCTATAAGGTGAAGTTTTTTGGGTCGGTCCAAGCTGACTGGTGTTTTCCAATCAAAGTTGAATCAAGCCAACGTCATACAGAGTAAGTTAACGAATTGAGAATAGCATGGAATCTGCATTATCACGACGTCGTTTTTTAAAATTATCGGTCGCCTCATTGGCTACGGCGGCTGTTCTCGGGAACATGAGTGTCCGGGCTGTGGCCAATACGGTGGATAGAGCGAAAAAGGGTATGCAAAAAATTCCGACTTTTTGCAGTATCTGTTTTTGGAAATGCGGTGCGGTTGCGACTGTTGTCGACGGAAAGCTGGAGAAAATCGAAGGCAATCCCGATGATCCCCTTTGCAAAGGTCGACTTTGTCCTCGTGGCACTGGAGGTATTGGAGCCCATTACGACGATGATCGGCTAAAGTCTCCGCTGATTCGAACGAGAGAACGTGGTGAAGAAGAGTGGAAGGCGGTCACATGGGATGAAGCGCTGGACTACATCGCTGAAAAAAATGCTCAAAATCAAAAAGGAGCATGGCCCGGAGTCTATGGCCCTATTCAGCCATGGCATTGGTGGTAAGTTCCTGAAGCATGCGTTTAAAGCTTATGGGAGTCCCAATATTGCTGCACCTTCCTTTGCCCAGTGTCGTGGTCCGCGTGATGTCGGATTCAATCTGACCTTTGGTGAAGATGTCGGTTCCCCAGAGCGAACGGATATCAAAAATGCAAAATGCCTCACGCTGATCGGCTCACATCTTGGTGAAAACATGCACAACACTCAAGTGCAGGAGTTCTCTGAAGCAGTGGGCAAGGGTGCGGACGATCATCGTTGTGGACCCTCGTTTTTCTGTCGCTGCCTCCAAAGCAAAATACTATTTACCCATTAAACCGGGCACAGATATGGCGCTCATCCTTGCGTGGATGAATGTGATGGTGAGTGAAGGGTTGTATGACAAAGAGTTCGTTGAGAAGCACGGCTATGGATTTGAAGCGTTTGCCGCTTCCATCAAACAAAACACTCCAGAGTGGGCCTATCCGGAAACAGGCATTGAGCCCAATTTAATCCGTGAAACCGCTCGTGAAATTGCGAAGAACAAAACCTGCGAGTCTCGTGCATCCCGGACGTCATGTGAATTGGAATGGAGATGACGCCCAACGCAGTCGTGCGATCGCTCTATTAAACGCTTTACTTGGTAACTGGGGTCGAAAAGGGCGGTTTCTATTTCCAAACAGGAATGGATGTTCCGGGATATTCCTTTCCCTAAATACCCTGAATCCAAGCGGGGAAAAGCGGACAATCCGGGACACAAGTATCCTTTTGCCCACGAAGAAATTACGACGGGTTTGCGCTCTGCCACGATCAATGGGGATCCGTATCCAATCAAAGGTTGGATGGTCAATGCGACCAATTTAATCCACGCGCCTTCCCAACGAAGCGGAGACGATTGAAGCGATCAAGAAGCTCGACCTGTTAGTTGTGATTGATGTGATCCCCAGTGAAATTGCTGGCTGGGCAGACGTGGTCTTGCCTGAGAGTAATTACCTCGAACGCTATGATGATTTGAACGTGGGTTGGTTCCGTGAGCCATTTGTGTCGTTGCGTCAACCTGTAGTCGATCCTCCGCACGATCAGAAACCAAACTGGTGGATCGCCAAGGAACTCGGCAAACGTTTGGGAGTCGCAGAATACTTTCCATTCGATCATATCGAGGATTACCTGAAATACCGCGTCAAAGCGGCAGGGCTCGATTATGCGGAACTAAAGGAAAAGGGTGTCTTACTTGGTGCAAAACAACCCAACTATTTTGATGAAGGCATCCCTGAGGAATTTTTACACTCCTTCGGGCAAGGTTGAATTCTATTCCAATCAATTGAAGGAACATGGGTTTGATCCTGTTCCAAGATACACGGCTCCGGAGGTTGGTCCTCCAGGTGCGTTTAAGCTATTGTTTGGGAGAGCTCCGGTTCACTCCTTTAGTCGCACTCACACCAATCCTTTGCTTCATGAGATGATGGAGGAAAACGAAGTTTGGTTTGAATCATAAGGTGGCTTCCCGTATGGGGTTGAACTCTGGTGATCGTGTGAAACTTCGCAATACTGACGGGGTGCTGAGCAACGCTGTGAAGGTTAAAGCAACCGAGCGGATTCGCCAAGACTGTGTCTACATGGTGCATGGGTTTGGGCATAATGCCCGTGGTATGCGCAAAGCTTTCGGAAAAGGTGCCAGTGATGCTGGTTTGATTACGCGGTACAAGACCGACCCATTGATGGGAGGGACTGGTATGAATATTAACTTTGTAACGATAGAGGTGGAGGCGTAATACGATGGCCCGATACGGAATGGTAATTGATACCCGCAAGTGCGTTGGCTGCATGGATTGTGTGGTAGCGTGTAAGACGGAAAATAACGTGCCGAAAGGTTTTTGCAGGGACTGGATCACCGAAACAGTAACGGGTGAATTCCCTACGCTCGATATGGAGATTCGCACCGAGCGTTGTAACCACTGTGACAATCCGCCCTGCGTGCATTGTTGCCCGACAGGAGCCAGTCACATCCATATCCGCGGTGGAGTGATACTGGTGAACCATGATGAATGCATTGGCTGTAAGGCTTGTCTCGCTTCTTGCCCCCTATGATGCACGTTTCATTCATCCCAAAGGCTACGCAGACAAGTGCACGTTTTGTATGCATCGCGTAGAAGAAGGATTACTACCCGCATGTGTGTCGGTTTGCCCGACTCATTGTATGCATTTTGGAGACTTCGATGATGCCGAAAGCGACGTTAGCAAGTTGATGAAATCGGAGCGCACACACGCGCTGATTCCTGAAGCCGGCACCAAACCCTCAATCTTCTACATTTCTTGACAGCCATGATCGAATATACATCTACTCGTCATAACCTGGGAGTTGATCCACACCTCCATGTTTGGGAGTGGCAGATCCCGGTTTATTTGTTTCTGGGAGGCCTCGTGGCAGGTCTGATGATTCTATCGGGATATCACATTCTTCGAGCGCAGTGGGATAAAGACAAAGACCACGGGCACTATGTGACTGCACCACTGGTCAGTATCATTTTGTTATCCCTGGGCATGGGAGCACTGTTTTTTGGATCTTTCCCACAAACTCTATGTCTGGCGACTTTACCTGACCTTCGAGATCGCTTCTCCCATGTCATGGGGGGCTTGGATCCTTTTGGGTGTTTACCCCGTGTTGTTTGGGTCGCTATGCACCAGCATGCCATCGACGATGCCTTGGTTGTTCAACCGCATCCCTTGGTCAGGCAGCATGGTCAAATGCAGTCGCAAACACGGAGTGCTGCATTTTCTTGGATTTGCAAACGTGATACTTGGGGTCATGCTCGGGGTCTATACTGGAATTCTTCTGAGTGCACTCGGAGCGCGTCCACTTTGGAGTAGTGCATTGTTGGGACCGTTGTTCCTTTTTTCGGGGCTCTCCACTGGGGCGGCTACTCTGCACATTCTTTCCCATTTCACAGGTGATAAATCGAATCGGGGAGGATATCGGTTCTCTGATGCGATCGGTATGGCGATGGTGCATTGGATTCGCCCGAAAGAAGCTGATGAGAGCAAGGATCTGAAGCTTGCACAAGCGGACAACAGTTTCCTTACCGTTGAGCTGTTTATTTTGATTCTTTTCATTATCGGAATGCTCAGTTCCACTGCGGTTCATCAACAGGCGGTGGGGAATGATACTGACAGGACCTTATGCGGCATCTTTCTGGGTGTTTGTTGTCGGTATCGGCATTTTGATTCCCCTGCTTCTTCAATTTCTTCAGGGAATGCGGCTGATCAAACAGAGCATGCTGCCAGCAGTCTTGGTGCTTTTTGGCGGACTCATTCTACGGTTCATTTTTTGTTTTCGCCGGGCAGGAAAGCTCTTGGATGATGGCACTAGCAGGTCACTGATACTTTGAACGGAGAAAAAATCAAATTTTGCAAATGAAACATCTAGACTCGGGGCGTTGTTCGCAGCGCCAGCCAAGAAGGATTTCCTGATTCCGCAAGCGAACCCCCACCAAGAATAAGAACGGAAAATATCAAAATTTAAATCATTACACCTATGTCTGACACAAATAACACAAAAGGCCCCCAGCCTTACTGGAATCCATATGTTGCGGGGTTCATGTTGGGACTGGTTCTACTTACGGCGTTTGTCGTGATGGGACGAGGACTGGGCGCATCGGGTGCATTCAGTACTTTGATTGCGACTGGTATAAACCAAGTTGCTCCCGAGCATGCTGCTGGGAACGACTTCTATGCCCGCTATCTGGGGGATGGATCGTTCAATCCGCTTAAGGACTGGTTACTTTTTGAAGTGATCGGTGTGCTCATCGGAGGGTTTTTTATCGGGTGCTTTGGCTGGAAGACTCAGTTTTAAAGTAGAAAAGGGCCCCCAAATATTTCGACGGGGGAAACGCATTGTGTTTTCTGTTATCGGTGGCGGTTTTATGGGGTTTGGAGCGAAGTTGGCGATTGGATGCACCAGCGGCCAGGCCCTTACCGGAGGGGTCGCTTCTTAACCTTGGAAGCTGGATTTTCATGATATGTGTATTTTGGCGGTGCTTATGCATTGGCATGGTTTTTAAGGAGGCAATGGCTATGAACGCACCTTTCTATAAATTTGGGTCTTTTGGAGATGAAGTCAGTCTGATCATCGCATTTGCGATTGGGATTGGATTTGGTTTCGCATTGGAGCGCGCTGGCTTTGGTAACGCCCGAAAGCTGGCAGCACAGTTCTACCTGCGTGATTTGGCGGTTCTTAAAGTGATGTTTACGGCTATCATTACTGCGATGGTGGGGCTTTTCCTTCTATCTGTCATCGGATTTGTTGATCTTTCTATGATCTATTTGGTTCCAACCTATGTGGTTCCACAAATTGTTGGAGGCTTACTCCTTGGGATCGGGTTTGTGATCGGAGGTTATTGTCCCGGAACCTCAGTTGTCTCAGCTAGTACCGGTCGAATTGATGGAATGACTTATGTTGGCGGTGTGGTGCTTGGGATTCTGATATATGGAGAAGTTTATCCGAACATTGAAGGTTGGTCGCATTCGACAGGTTTGGGAAATGTAACAATTGCTGGGTTTTTCAATATATCATATGGGATTTTGGTTTTCGCGGTGGTCGTGATGGCGGTCATGGCGTTCATTTTTGCGGAAATTGCAGAGAAGAAATTCGGCGGTGTCGAACATGACACGGGTTCCATTACCAATCTGACTAAGAAAATCAATTTCAGCCGAACGCTCATGGCAGTGCTCTTGGCCTTGGGATTTCTCTCCCTGTTTATGGGCAGTCCCTACAGTGGAGACAAAGCAACGATCGATGCCAAGGAGATGGCAATGGTGGCCGGAGGAGAGCTGGATCAAATCAATGCGAACGAGTTAGCGGATCGTATTGTGCAAGGAAACATCAACTTCATGCTCGTCGATTTGAGAGAGGCCCCGGAATATGCGAAGTATCATATTCCAACATCGATAAACATGGAATTGGCGGGGATTGATTACAGCTTGTTGCCGCGGAGTGAGTCCATTGTACTTTACGGCGAAGATGGTGTGCAGTCTGCCCAAGCATGGTTCCTTTTTAAAGCCAAAGGTTATCCTTCTGTCTACATGCTCGACGGTGGACTTGATTCATGGATGAACAAGGTCCTTTATCCGAGTAAGCCAGCAAGTGAAGATGCTGAAGCTCTGGCCGAATTTGCGAAACAGGTTGAAGTGGCCAAATTCTTTGGTGGAAAGGCCCGAGATGCTGGACAAACCCAGGAGGCCTCGGAAATGATTCTTCCAGACGCCCCAGTCGCACCTGCCCAACCGATTCAATCCAGTCGTAAAAAAGGACGCCGTGAGGGTTGCTAGTGTAAATGATGAACGACGAATGATTTTCAGACTTTCTGCAGACCCGGGATGGTTTGTGGGAATGTGATGTGATGTTGACACCACCAGTTTGATGAGCTGGTGGTGTTTTTTTATGGAAGACAGTGTGATCGTAATGCGATTGACGAAAAATGAGGTTTTTGGAGGTCATGACTTCAGTCGTGACTTTGAGTTCTTCCGTAAACCAACGAGCGGGCGGTTGGGCACATGCGCTTCATCTGAAACGATGTTATTGAAGGAGCCGGGAGGTAAGGAACAGAGAGTTCTTTTTAACATCAGTCACTTCGTTCCTTGGATCCGCCGATGGCGGAACAGGATGAGGCGTTGCCTCAACAGGTTTGAAAGCAGAGCAAAAAACCTGCTAAACAAGCGAAGCGCAGTTTATTCTGTTACGGAACGAAGTGGAGTATCCAGTGAAGCGAAGTGGAACGATGTTTAAAAATATTTCATCTAATTAACATCAGTCACTTCGTTCCTTGGATCCGCCGATGGCGGAACAGGATGAGGCGTTGCCTCAACAGGTTTGAAAGCAGCTAACAAATGAAGTGCGCAGCAGCTTTATTTCATTCGTTGGTGGGTTCTATCCGAACAACTTCTTGAACTCTGGTTTTGCACTACCAAAATTGATAAGTAATCCCTGTTTAGGACTTCCTGCCTTTAAATAGTTTATGAGTTGAGCGGAGTGCTCCGGAGTAAGAGAATTACAAGCCTTCAATTCCAAAACCACAGTGTTCTCAGCGACAATATCGGCATAGTATTCTCCTACTATTTGACCACGATATGTGACGCTCATTGATTTCTGATTCTCTACATCGATTCCGTTCTGTTGGAGTTCGATCATGAGTGCATTCTCATACACTTTTTCAAGAAACCCAGCGCCCAATGTATTGGATACGGCATACACACATTTGATGATGGTTGAGGTGAGGTCGTAGTTTTGATTCATAATGAGAGATTAGTAACTGATTTCACTAACCTCAATATTGACTTCCTAAATTTTATGAAAACCTGCTAAACAAACGAAGTGCCGTTTATCCTGTTCGACGCAGTCGATCTAGTGCGGCGAAGCAAACGATGTTTCGTAAAATAGCGTCTGAGTGGAACGCGTTTGATTATTCGTGAATTCTGCGGGCGGGTAAAACTGTATAGAAAATGGGGAGAGAAGGAGCAGAGGGATATTTAACATCGCTCGTTCCTCGCTGGATTCCTTCAGTCTTCGCATACAGCTACGCCTCGACAAGCCGGTAACAGGATGAGGCTTTGCCTCAACAGGTAAGAGAAAAATGAATGATAAAGAAAAACCTGCTGAACAAGCGTAGCGCAGTTCATCCTGTTACGGAATGGAATGGAGTATCCAGTGAAGCTAAGCGAACGATGTTATAAAAAGAGCTGAGAATTAGGTGCAGAGAATTTTTAAACATCAGTCTCTTCGTTCATTGGATCCGCCGATGGCGGAACAGGATGAGGCGTCGCTTCAACAGGTTAGATAATGAATATTTAAAATCTGCTGACTGGCCGAAGCGAAGGCATCCTGTTGCGAAACCTAGTGGAGTATCCAGTGAAGCATAGCGGAACGATGTTGATGTTATTTGTTTTTGTTTCCGATCAACTGTTCATCTATTCGAATCGCACGTTATCGATTTTGACTTCCGAATTAATAAAGGTTTTACCTGCTCGTTCGTCCAGAATCTCTAGCGTAAACGTTATGATTTCCCCTTGGTAAGGAAGCATCGAAAGCCGATACGTTTCGAATTCTTCATCGATCTGATTCAATGGCTTACGACACACTTCGGTTTCATTAATGGAGACGATGAATTGGTCGACTTCAGGATTTCCTGAGCCGTCCGCGTTGGTGCATTTGAGATCAAATACCAGGTCGTTGACGGTGTTATGGACATAGACACGGTCGTGGGTCTTGAGATGATTTCCGAGATCAAGTTCGAGTTGTCCTTCTTTGATATGACCGAATCCACCTCCTCCATGGTGTGCCCAACCCGCGATTCGTCTAGACAGGGGAGGTTCCCAATCAAATGACCCGTTTACCACACCCTCTTCAACGAATTGATAGTAGGGTTCATAGGGAGAGCCTTCGGGTTGTGGTCGGTTCATTTTTCCGCCACCCATATCTGACCAAAAATACCCAGCCTTTGAGTCTTCGTTTTTAATGGTTTTCATGTACCATTTATAGACCTGAAAATGTCGTTTGACATTTAGTTGCAGGGAATAGGCTCCGTTCACAGGTCGACCGCTCAAACCAACATTCGCGTCGTGCCAATAGGCGTCGGCCCAGCCAACGCCTTTCCATGCTTCGATCCCCGATTCCAACTCTGGTGGATTCACATAAAAATCCTCATGGGTCACATTGAGTCCCCAATCATGGGCGTCCAAGAATGTCATTTGATCTACGGGGTATCCCATTACCAAGAGTCGTTCCACCGCTTCGCTGTTCACCACACATCCCCTACTGTGTCCGATGAAATGAAGGTGTCCTAAATCCAGAAATTTATCTTTTTCTCCCTGTATTAGAGCGCAAAACAAGGCGTTACCTGCCGCTTCGCTGTGTCCCTCTTCTGGGTCGTTGCTGTCCTCCGTCCAGTCGAATAAAATAACACTGCCTTTTCCTGCTTTGCCGACCGTTTTCACTTTTTGACATTCGCCGGACGGTCCGTCGTAGAGATAAATAACTCCTCCGCCCTGGCGTTTGCAGATCGCTTCCCCCATTTCAGTCATCCAACTTCTGATCGGATTGTATCCTGGGAAATTGTAACCGTGAGAAATAACAGTCGTGTGCGAATAGAGATTGTGATTGAAGAGCGCCGCAAAGAGGATGATGAGGATTCTGTAAACTGACATTGTATAATGTTACTGAAATCAAAGGAAGTGGTTTCATTTTGAAGAAACCAGTTCTTTTTTCCGGGCTCAAGGACCAAAACTGAGTAATCTTATGAGTAAATCAAATGTTGGTAAAATTGGCTGGATCGATCTAACCGTTGAAGACGGCGAGGGCCTAAAAGCTTTCTATCAATCGGTCGTTGGGTGGAAGACGGATCCTGTGAGCATGGGCGATTACAATGATCATTGCATGATCCCTCCCAGTGAAACTGATCCGGTTGCGGGGATCTGTCATGCGAAGGACGGGAATGAGGGACTTCCAGCCCAATGGTTGCTGTATATCACAGTCGAAAACCTTCAGGATAGTTTAAGACAAAGTGAAGCTCTGGGAGGCAAATTGATACGGGATATCCGAACACTGGCGGGGGGGGCATATGCGGTGATACAGGATCCGTCTGGAGCGGTTTGTGCCTTGTTTCAAGAGGGTGACTGAGTCAAAGCTCAGTTATATACTCGCTCTCAAAATTTGGGTTCGTCCAGTAGATTACGCACGATTTCCAGTCCTTCTTTGAGCTGCTCATGCGATGTGGGGCCACTAATGGCGATCCTCACGGCTTCATAGGGTGGGCGTTGTCGGCCAACCAAATAGTTTTCCATGGGTGTGACAATGGCCCGTTGTTCGCTCGCCTGTTTTGCGAAATCGGTTGCGGTCCAAGGTTCGGGAAGTTCAAGCCAGATCACATAACCGTTCGGATTCGAGTGGATTTGATAGCCTTCAAACACCTTCATTGCCATTTCATTGCGATGTCTTGCTTCTACCCTTTTTGCCTGAATGGTTTTGATGGCGGTTCCATCCTGAATCCACTGTCTCGCAATCAGCGCCCCGAGTGGAGAGGCCATCCACATGGTATCGGCGATACCGAGTTCGATGCGTTTTACAAAATTGTCCGGGGCTACGATATAACCAAATCTCAAGCCGGAGGTCACGGCTTTGGAGAGGCTTGCAATGTAGAAACTATGATCCGGACACAACGTCGAGATCGGAGTGAACGATGCCTCAAGGAGAAGGGCATAGGCGTCGTCTTCGATTAACATGAGATTATGTTTTTGAACCAGCTCAGCCATTTTTTGGCGACGGTCAGCACTCATCACGGCAGTGAGTGGATTGTGGATTGTAGGCATACAATACACCCCATGAATTTTGTGGGTGGTGCAGGCTGAGTGAAGTGCTTCCGGTACTATTCCTTGATCATCGATCTCAATCGGATGCAATTGGATGTTGAATCTTCGTGCGAGGGATTTGATGAGAGGGTAAGTGACGCAATCAACTGCGATCGTGTCGCCCGAACGAAAGATCGAACTGAGGATGACGGTAATTGCATGTTGGCCCCCCGCTGATATGAGAACATTATTGGGATGTGTCGGGAGGGCGTGGTGAGATGCCAGCCATTGTGCTCCGGTTTCCCGATCACAGAGGCGGCCCTTGGCAGGATAGTAGAGCAGGGCGTTTTGTAGATCGGGCTTTTGAGACAATTGAGAGAATGTGATGGATAGATCGGGGTCGAGTTGGTTGAGAGGTAACGTCATTCCCATATCAATTGCATCGTCCGGTGTATCATCCAAATGCCCAAAATAGTCGCCTTTTTTGAATGAGAGGTTTCCGACATAGGTTCCACGTCCGGTTTCGCCTCGCAACAAACCACGTCTTGCGGCCTCTGCGTAGCCGCGGGTAACCGTGCCGACGGTGACCCCCAGTGTGTCTGCCAGATCCCGATGGGTTGGTAATTGAAATCCCTGTGTTATTCTTCCTTCACGGATATCCTTCTCGATGAGATCAGCAATCGCCTGATATCGGGGACCTTCAATGCTTTCGATGCTGGGATTCCAAATTGTCATGGTGACAATAAAGACATTGACGGCAGTATTGTGTCAATTTACTTCTTGCGATCATGAACTTCAACATCATCGACTTTGAGAGTGTTTATCGAGATTCTGTGAGGATATTGAACGAGGCCTGGTTGAAAAAATACTTCGTTATTGAACCACGGGATGTTATTCAACTTGCGGATCCGGAGGGGGAGATTTTGTCAAAAGGTGGATACATTTGTTTTGCAAAAACCGATGATGACAAAGTGGTTGGAGTTGCGGCCTTGATGGTGGTTGCTGATGCTGTCTGCGAATTGAGTAAAATGGCGGTCGACGAGGAGGCTCAGGGGTATGGGATCGGACGAGCTTTGGCAGAACATTGTTTGAAGAAGGCGGAATCGATGTGTTGTCGCAGCGTCATTCTATACACCAACACTCGTTTGGAAACCGCGGTTGCTCTCTATCGTAAACTGGGCTTCTACGAGATTGAACTGGAGCAGGGAACCTATGGTCGGGCCAATTTGAAAATGGAACTTAACCTCCTTGCAGAAAAGCATCGATCGCTGGGATTTATGAAAACCCGATTCTGGTACTAATGAACGCTTGGAAACAATTTGGGCGTGGTATGTTGGGCGTGAGTCCCTTAATACTGGGCGTGATCCCTTTTGGATTGGTATGCGGTGCGAGTTCTGTTGAAGCGGGAATGTCCGAGTGGGGGCCGGTCATGATGTCTGTGGTCATTTTTGCGGGGGCAAGTCAATTGGTTGTGACTCAGTTGTTTGCGAACGACGCTCCGTGGCTTGTAATTTTGATGACCGGAGTGGTCATCAATCTGCGAATGCTCATGTATAGTGCGTCGCTTTCGGGGCATTTGGGAAAAGAATCCTGGTTGAAGAAATTCGGTATCGCCTATCTGTTAACGGATCAAGCCTTTGCCACTTCGTTGCGAGCTTATGAAGAAGCTGAAGGGAATGCATGTAACAAGGTCGTGTATTATTTCGGCGCGGCTTTGTTTGCATGGACATCCTTCCTTGTCTCAACGACGGTGGGAGCTTATGCGGGGGCAACAATTCCAGCAGATTGGGACCTTGGTTTTTCGGTTCCTTTGACTTTCCTGGCCTTACTGATGAGTTCGATGCGCAATCGCTTTTTTGCTGTGGCAGCAGGCGTTGCGGGTGTGTGCACACTCGGGTTGCAAGGCCTGCCCTACAATCTTGGATTATTGCTGGGCGCCATGGCGGGTCTGGCCGGCGGTTATTTATTTGAAAAGAGGAGCAAACATGCCAATTGAATTCTTTATCATAGTCGTGTTGCTGGGGATCATTACTTTTGGCATTCGAATGTCCTTTTTAGCACTGGCTTCAAACCGGGAAATGAATGCGACCGTTACGGTGCTCCTCAAATATATCCCGGCGTCAGTATTTGCGGCCCTGTCGATTCCGGCACTGATTTTTGTGAAGAGTGGAGGTTATGAGGTTCAAAGTATGGAACGTTTGTACGCTAGTATTGTAGCTGCTGCTGTCGCCTATTTTAGCAAGAACGTGCTGCTGACCATTATGATTGGAATGCTGAGTCTGTGGGCTTTCAAAGCGATCGGAATTTAGAAGTTTTAACGAAATGGACTACGTAAATGGCACCTCGAAGAAACCAATCCTCAATGCGAAAAAAATATGAATCTCATTCTCAAAACTCACCCTATCATAGACCTCAACTTCACTCATGCAAAAGGTTGTTATGTGTACGATCAACATGGGAAGGAATACCTGGATTTTGAATCCGGAAGCTGGAGTTTGGCGTTGGGCCACTGTCATCCTGAGATCAATGGCACGATTGCCCTGCAAATCGATAAAGTGATGCACCTTGGAGTGCCCTTTCCAAATGCAACAACTCACAAGGCAGCCAATGAATTACTATCTCTACTGGATAAAAAACATGGAAAATGCACCTTTCTCTCTTCTGGTAGCGAAGCGGTCGAATTAGCCATTACGCTTGGAAGGCACGTTACTCAAAACAGAAAATGTCTGACCTTCGAGAGCTCTTATCACTCTGCTTATGCGTCCATGGTAGAGAGACCCTCATCGGATTGGGTTGTGGTAGACTGGAGGGCACTTTCATCTAAGCCGTTACAGGAAGCATTGGATACTATTGCTTTTGAAGAAATCGGAGTTTTTGCCTTTGAGCCGGGAGGAAGTGGGAGTGAATCTGTGAGTTTTCCACCAAAGGAGTTGGTCGAGGCTATTGTGGCAGAAGTGCAATCGCATGGTGGCGTGGTGGTGGCGAATGAAATCACGACCGGCTTCGGACGATTAGGCAGCTGGTTTGGATATGAGCATTATGGAATTACCCCCGATATCGTCGCGATGGGGAAGTGTTTGGGGAACGGATATCCGGTAAGTGCAGTGGTTGTTAATCGCGAAATCGCTGATCAAATCGAAGATATTGACTATCATCATGCTCAATCGCATCAAAACGATCCTCTTGGATGCGCGGTGGCAACTGAAGTTATTCGCGTAATCAAAGAAAACAAACTGATTGAACGGGGACGAGAGATGGGGACCTATTTTCTTCAAAAATTAAAAGAGTTGGAGAAGTATGATTGCGTGAAAGAAGCACGAGGAAGAGGCATGTTGCTGGCATTGGAATTCCACGAGAACCAGGGTGTGGAGGTTGCTGAAGTATACCAATCCCTGCTCGCCAGCGGTTTCATCGTTGCTGGTGCTGCTTCTCGAAATTTCCTTCGCTTTGATCCTCCGCTGATTATTCAAAAAGAATCAATTGATCTCCTTATCAACGAACTCGAACGAATCATCTCAGCCATATCGGTTTCACCGAAATTGGGCAGGGACTGACGGCCTCGTCAGTCCATTGATCGATAAAAGGAGCACCTGATCCAGTCGTGTGTAAATTGGCCTGCAACGAGATCAACCCAATTGAAAATAAACCCCACGAATAAATTCATGGGCTCCGAAAAAGTAAGGAGGGGATGCTTTCAATCGTCGTCATTTAGAAACCCATTTTGAGCGGAATGTCTAATGATTGAGCTCGATTATTTGGACTGTGTGCTGAGAGTAATGAGCAGGGAGTTATTTAACATCAGTCACTGCGTTCCTTGGATGGTTCGACAAGCTCACCAGCAGGATGAGGCGTTGCCTCAGCAGGTTTCGCATTGAAAGGAGATTAACCCTATTTGGAATAGACCCACGAATGAATTCATGGGCTCCGGAAAAGTATGGAGGCGATGGTTTCGATTCTGACCTCATCCTTTTCTATTCGTATCCAACTCCCATCCCCCATTTTGCTATGACACAAAATGAGCTGGAGTTTCCAGCAAATCGAATTTAACGTAGTTGAAGTTCTTTATAACACCTAATTTGCATCCATAGAGTTCTCTTTCATAGCAGGAGGGACTCCAACCGGGCGAGAGCCGCCACGGTGGAACAGTTGTTGAAAGCAATCAACACAGGATGCGCAGTCGAATAACCAACTGAATTCAAGCGCTCATGAACGTATATAAATCAGCGGATGTTTCTATTCGCATCGATCCAAGTAATCCTGACCACCACCTTTACAACAACAATGGGGTGTGGTGGGTACACTACACCAGATATCCAACGACCCACACAGCTCGCCGGGAGCGTCGTTCGCTAGAGACCTCTGATTTGCTTAGGGCTAGAAAACGCCGAGATTTGTTATTTGCGACGCTTTTCCCCGAGAAAAGGCGCAACACGTTACAGGTATATTTTTATCCCGCAAAGGAACAGATCATACGAATAGAGAACTTGGCTGTTGAGTTGGTGGAGTTACCGATCGATGAGTTGATAAGCACCTACAACCAACTTGCGTTGAAAGGCATGAGCGAGGCTTGTAGTGAATGGATTCGGTTGAGTGCAATTCGACTGGCGCTTCATCATCATTTTGAGGATCCAGTTGTGATTTATGAAAACGGGATGATATCAACTCCATGCCTTATTGATCCTAGGGATAATGGCACTCTCATCAAATACCCGTTCATTCCATCGACGATCCCTCAAGAGGAGACCCTTCTAAAGTGATGTCTCATTGGAATTTGCTTAGCTGAACGATCTGAAGAATTGCTCACATTCATTCTGATCAGTTCTGAAAGTAGGTGGTCCCGTCAAAGGTAAAATAGTCCATAATGATATACCCGTTGCTCTGATATTCGGATAATGTCAGCGTGACAAAATAGTAACCAGATGGAGGGGGAGTATAGCTTACAGTTCCACTTGTAGAGGCGTAGATCATGCCTTTCTGAAGGGGCTGACGCTGGATGTGCCCGAGTCGATATCCATTGATGGTTCCGCCCTTGTAGGGTTGTCGGGTGGCCCATGCGACAACGCGCAGGGTACCACTTTTTCCATTACGGTTGTGGGAAATTTTTCCCGTTTTAAGGGTAATCGTTCCTTGGCTGGGATGAGTTTGCCACTTGTAAGGACCTTCTAGCTTGAGCTTCACTTTTGGCGGCGGGGCCGGCCGGCTGAGATAAGCAGGCGCATCAAATGAGACCCAATGCTGAATCGCCCAGCCTTCATCGAATCCTTCCTCAAGTGTCATGGTCATGTGGTAGTTCCCCGCAGCGGAAGGTAAGGTCGCGTTGATGGTTTTGTTCATTGCATTCCAGTATTGTCCCGGGCCGAGTGCAGCAAGTGGGAATTCCGCTATTCTTGTTCCCGTGATTTGTCCTCCGTTGTAAGGGGAAGTCGTTGCCCACAAACTAACCTTCAGTGGCCCTGTTCCCCAGTCTGGCTCGTTGTTACTGATTTTCGTCAAACTCAACGTTACCTGACTGTTGTTATTGCTAAATTGATAGCGCACATTGCCGTCAAAGTATGGGCTGGCGTTAAGGGAAAAGATCGAAAAGAAGAGCAGCAACGAAAATATGCGGGAAAAACAAACCATGCTTGTTCGGTAACCAGTTTCCGATGAATTTCAAATCCATCCGGCCATTCCCTCATTACAGTTCATTTTCTACAGAAGATTCTCACTTTCTGTGAATCTATGTTTAGAACTCAACTCTTCTTCTATGTTGCACCATGTGTGAACTGCGCGATCAAGTGATTGCAATATCCCTGAAAATTCAAATACTTGAGAAGTCGAACCCCTATGAAAATACCCTGCTTATTCAATTTAGTTCTTACCTGCGCTGCTGCAGGTTTCCCGTTGAGTCTTGTTGCAAATGAAGCTGTATCAGCGCAGCGAGAATCAGATTCGAGACCGAACATCATTTTCATCCTTGTGGATGACATGGGATACTCTGATTTGGGTTGTTACGGTGGAGAGATTAAAACACCCAATCTCGATACGCTCGCCCAAAACGGGATTCGTTTCAGGCAGATGTATAATACAGCCAAGTGTTTTCCCTCGAGAGCTTGTTTGTTGACAGGGATCTACGCGCAGCAGAGTGGCATGGATCAGACTCATGGAGACATGGAAAACGCAGTAACCGTGGGTGAAGTGTTGCGCGAGGTTGGGTATCGAACCTTGGCTTCAGGAAAACACCATGGCACCGAGAACCTTTATGATCGTGGCTTCGACCACTATTATGGATTGCGCGATGGTTGCTGCAATTTCTGGAACCCGGGTATAAAGCGCGTGGGTGAGCCAGAGCCGGGCCGCAAAAGAGCTCGATACTGGTGTATCGACGAAAAGACTTATTATCCCTTTACTCCGGAGGATCCTGATTTCTATGCGACTGATGCGTTTACCGAACAAGCACTTTTGTGGTTGGATGAACCTAAAACCCAGGAAAAGCCCTTTTTTCTCTACCTGTCATACAATGCCCCCCATTATCCTCTGCATGCGCGGCCGGAAGATATTGCCAAGTATCGCGGGAAATACGATGAGGGATATCATGTCATTCAGAAAAAGCGTTATGAACGCCAAGTGGAACTGGGCATCATTGATCCGACTCGCACACCCTTTGAGCAGGAGCCAAAACCAGGTATTTGGGAAACTTTGAGTCCTGAAGAAAAGGCAAAGGAAGCCCGCCGCATGGAAATCTATGCAGCCATGCTTGATCGAGTGGATCAGAATGTTGGCCGTGTATTGGAAAAGCTTCGCGACCAGGGCAGGATCGAGAATACCATCATCATGTTCGCCTCCGACAATGGGGGCTGTGCTGAGGAAACCGGAGCCGTCGTATTTTCTGAAGATCCAAAAGATGCGGGAACTGTGGCCAGTTTTGACACTGTGGGGAAAAATTGGGCAATTGTTCAGAATACACCCTTCCGATTTTATAAAAACTACAGTCATGAAGGTGGCATCTGCACACCCTTCATCGTCTCTTGGGCAAAAGGCATCAACGATACTGGAGGTTTCTCCGATCAGGTTTCACACTTCATCGACATCATGCCAACGGTCGTAGAACTTGGAGAGGCAGCCTATCCGGATCATTACCAAGGAACGGATATTGTACCCATGCAAGGTATGAGTCTATTGAACGCCTTTCAGGGGAATGCCACTAAACGCAATACTCCAGTGTTCTGGGATTGGAAAAAGGGCGGTGCCATTCGCTTGGGCGATCTCAAGGCGGTCCGTTGGGAAGAAAACTGGGAACTCTTTGATTTATCAATGGATCGCAATGAAACAAACGATCTAGCTTCCAGCCGTTCAGATGATCTGAAGCAATTGAAATCGCAATGGGAACTGTGGTTCGAAAGCGTGAGCAACGAAGCCCAAAACTAGCAGAGGAAATTGTCCCAACTGAATCCCGAACGTTACCACTGAATTGAATCCGAATGGGAGAGCTAACCACCGATGGGTAATACAATGCTAAAACGGTGCACATTCCTCATCGCCTTGTTTGGGGCGGGTTTTTTGAGTGCTGAAACCCCCGCTGATCCACGCCCCAATATCCTTTGGATCGTCGTTGAAGATGCTTCCTGTCACATTAACCTCTACGGTGATAACACCATCTCAACCCCCCATCTTGATGCATTGGCTGCCCAGGGAGTGACGTTTTCATCGGCCTTTGTCTCAGCACCGGTATGCTCAGCAAGCCGTTCGGCGATGATTAGTGGCATGGTTCAGTCAACGCTGGGAGTGCAAAATCACCGAAGCCAGATGGACTCGGGAAAAGGCCGTGGGTCTGCTAAGTATTTCGATAGCTACCGACTACCGGTCAGGATGATACCCGAACTGTTCAAGGCAGCAGGCTACCATACATCCAATAATAAGGGGCCTATGCCAGGGGGAGGACCGGGGAAAGCGGATTACAATTTCGTTTGGAGCCAGTTCAAATACGATAGTGCTCACTGGTTGGATTGTCCTGAGGGTTTGCCTTTTTTTGCCCAGCTTCAATTGAGTGGTGGCAAAAACCGCGGCCACGATAGTGGTCCCATGGATCCCGAAAAAATGAAGCTTCCGGCCTATTATCCGGAGCATGCCGTCTTCAAAAAAGATTGGGCGGAGTACATGAATTCCTGGCTTAAAACCGATCGTGAAGTGGGTATCATCATTGAGCAACTGAAGGCAGCAGGGAAATTTGAAAATACGGCCATTTTTTTCGTAACGGATCATGGAGTCAGTCATTTGCGAGGGAAACAGTTTGTCTATGATGAGGGAACTCACGTCCCTCTAATCGTAAAATACCCAGACAACCGGGACGCAGGGACCAAACGCGACGATATGGTGATGCAATTTGACTTGGGGCCGACCAGTCTGGCATTGGCAGGAATTTCAGTTCCAAAGCACATGCAGGGAAAGGATTTCGGAGCTCAGGATTACACGGCAAGGTCAGTTGTTTTTTCGGGGCGGGATCGCTGCGACGAGACCATCGATATCCTTCGATCTGTAAGGACCGAGCGGTTTAAATACATCCGAAACTTCATGTCCTACGTCCCCCACCTCCAGCCCAACCAATACAAGGATGCTAAGACGATTACTCAAACCATGCGTGTATTGTATGCAGATGGTAAACTCGATGATTTGCAGGCTAGAATATTCAGCCCCAAAAGGCCAAAAGAAGAACTTTATGATCTGAAAAACGATCCTTATGAGACCCTCAATCTGGCAGGCATTGCAAGGTTTTCAGAAACATTATCATCACTGCGCGAACAGCTCTATCGAAATATGATCGAAAGCCGTGATCTGGGTCTGATCCCAGAACCGATCGCCGAGGATCTCGGAAGGCAATATGGTAGCAAGTATCACATTCTGAGTCATCCGGAAAATGCTTCGATGGTCAGCGACCTGATTCGTATCATCGATGCTGGCGAAGCGAACGATGGGGACGTGCTACTCGCGGGGTCAGATGACCTTGATCCTTCGATTCGTTATTGGGCGGTGACTTGGCTTGGAGTTAACAAATCGGAGGGTGGTATCGCCAAAATATCAAAGATGACTCATGATCCCGTGCCAGCCGTGCGGATCGCGTCGGGATTGGCATTGTGCCGAATGGGACAGACCGAAGCTGGAGTAAGCGCAATCTTGAATGAGGTCGATGATGAGAACCTTTTGGTGGGCATGTATGCGATTCGGGCATTGGAACAGTCGGGAGTGCATTCATCAGTCATTCGTGAAGTTGCCAATGTAGCGCTCGAAAGTCCCTACGAGTTTACCCGTCGGATAGCCAAGAGGCTCGTAGTGGAGGAATAAGGGATACTCTCCAAAGACTCAGGGTTCTAGTGACGATTAGGTAGAGTCTTATACCAATTAGCGTTTCATTCAATACGTGAATATCCGATGCGAGCATCGGATACTACCCCTCATTTACCGTAGTAAGCATCTCATACTCGCATGAGATCTGTTTCAGTTTGAAGTCTTTTCAAACGCTAATTTGTCTTACTCTCTGCCCCATTTGATTCGAATGCGGGTTGCGTCGACTTCTTCTCCGATCGTGTAGCGCTCTTTGAGCGATGTCTTAGATGAGAGCTCGAATTCGATATCGATATCCTCCGATTTATCACCGTTGATGACCAGGAGTTCGCCTTCACATTCGGTTAAATCCAATGCTTTCATTTCGATATTGCGGGTATTGTAGAGCTGGATCGAAGGTGATTCTCGGGTGATGAGAGTAACATCGCTCAGGAAAATCCCATCCGCATCCATCACAAGAAGCCCTTTGTCCGCCTTCATTAGCATGTTGGAGAGATGCACGTTTTCCAGGTTCATCTCAGGCAACCCTTGCAGGTAGATCGCCTGTTGGGCACCAGTGCAGGTGACGTCGCGAATAGAAATACTTTTAAATTGAGGCGTCTCTTTAGACACGGGAACGAGTGGAATCTGTGTGCCTTTAGATTTCGCAGTAAGCATCTCGGAAACTGATTTCCCTCCGTAATAAAGATTAAAGGAAATCGCACGGGTCTGGATGTTGGTCATTCGGATATTTGAGATATAGATGTCTTCTACAATTCCGCCCCGTCCCCGGGTACTTTTGAAACGGATACCGACATCAGTGCCGATGAAATTACAATCGGAAACGTGCATGTTTTTCACGCCCCCAGACATCTCGCTGCCAACTGTAACGCCTCCGTGGGCGTGGTAGACAGTGCAATTCGTCACAATGAGATTTTCGGTAGGAATACCCCTTCGACGTCCATCTTCATCGCGACCTGATTTGATGCAAATGGCATCGTCTCCCACGTCAAAGCGGCAGTTTGTAACGACCGTGTTTTTGCAGGATTCGATGTCTATACCATCACCGTTTTGCGAATACCAGGGATTGCGCACGTTCAGATTGCGAACCGTTAGGTTTTCGCACATGAGCGGATGGATGTTCCATGCGGGGGAGTTCTGAAAAGTCGGTCCATCGAGAAGGACATTTTTACAATCTATAAGGCTCACCATGACGGGGCGCAGCATATCACGAACAGTTTTGAACTCTGCTAATGTGCTCATATATGTTGGGACATTTCCACTTTTCTGAGCGGCGAGCATGTATTGTTCAGAGGGATACCAGGTGGTGCCTTTTGGATCGAGCACACCTCCGGAAGCAAGGAGCTCTTTCCATTGATTGTTGGTCATTTTCTCCTTCTTGACTTTTCGCCACGCTTCTCCTGATCCGTCAAAGACACCATCGCCAGTGATTGCGATATTCGTTAGCCCCTTGCCGTGAATAGGCGAAGTGCAACGCATCGTATCGAGACCTTCAAAACTCGTTTCGATGATGGGATAAAGATCCTTGTTAGGGCTAAAGATTACGAGCGCTCCGGATTCAGCATGAAGGTCAATGTTGTCTGCCAATGCAATGGGCCCCGTGAGCCAGATACCGCGTGGTATGATGACACGCCCGCCCCCCTTTTCTGAAATCGCTTCAATGGCCCGGGCAAAGGCTTGAGTGTTGAGGGTTAGCCCATCTGCAATGGCCCCATAATCAAGGATCGATACGGATCGATCGGGAAAGGTCGGAACAACAACTCGAGGCATATCGAATTCGATACCTTCGTATAGTTTGTTGTCCTGTTCCGAATGAAGATTGCTAAAAACGGCAAGACCTAGGATCAGGGAGTTGAAGAGCTTCGGGTTGAGTTTCATTTTGATCGTGTTATGGGGTTACTTTTTTGTGATGTTATAGTCGATCTTGGACTCGGATTCGTGCGGCGTGTCAAACCAGTCAGTATCTGCTTTTTCGAGCCGAATGGGCTGAATAGCGGTTTAAACTTGGAAATCAGCTAGAGACCAAGGAGCCATTGCTGCTCTTTTTTTCATTTTTCGAGGTTCAAAAGTGCAAATGCCATTTGGTTGCAGGGAGTTGGGATGCCGTAGCGTTTCCCCATGCGCACGATCACTCCTTGGCGTGCGTCAACTTCACCCATTTTACCTGCTAATCGATCACCATGGAGCGAATTGATCGAATCTTTGGGAGCCTTTCGGTAGGCTTCAATGACCTTGTCCTCAATTCCTTCTGGAAGTTTGGCACCGAGGGCTCGACCCACATCTGCACACTCTTTGACAATGCGGGTGGTTGTTTCTGCAATGTGATCATCGTGGATGACGCCTGCAGGTTTGAGGGTGAGCGCTGACACGACCCCAGCCGCATTAATGCAAAGCTTACTCCAGGCGGCTGTCAAAAAATCATCGGTGAGTTTGAGGGTAAGCGGTGTATGGGAAAAGAGCGCGGCAAAGGATTGTCCTTTTTCGTCATCCGCCACAGTCAGAAGTCCCGCACCCCGTTGATGGATCTGGTCGGGTTGCAAGCGTTCGGCTGGTAGGTCGATCACGACGGGCACGATTCGTTTCTCATCAAAATAAGGGGCGAAGCGTTCCACGTGTTCGACTCCGTTCTGTAAAACGGCTAATCGGGTGGAGGAGTGGGTAAGTGGGGTGAACCACTTTGCTGCACTTTCGGCATCGTAGGTTTTGGTCGCGACCACTATCCAGTCAACTGGCTGTATGTCCTTCGGGTCTGTTACAACCGTGACATTTGCTTCGATCATTCCACCGGGGTGCTTCAATGTTAGCCCCGATAGAGGTCGTCGACTGCACAGTTGTACTTGAAAATGGGTGTTGGTGGATAACCAGGCGGCAATGGATCCACCAATGGCACCGGGGCCGACGATTGCAATGGTTGTCATGATTTCTTTTTTTTGCGGGTCTGGATGGGACGCCATTTTTGGTAAAAATGGCGATCAGCGGGAATTCGGAGTCTTGAATTTCTCTAATCGATTGAACCGAGTAAAAGTAGAATAATTGGAGTGAGGGAGCATGGCGATGAAGGCCTGTCCATAGGACTTTTTGAGCACCCGGGAATCGAGCACAGTGAGAATGCCTCGGTCAGAGTGGTTTCGAATGAGTCTGCCTAATCCTTGTCGAAATTTGATCTGGGCGGCCGGAAGGGTGATTTCAAAAAACGGTTTGCCTCCGCGATCAATACAGGCATCTCCCCTAGCAGCGATGATCGGGTGGGATGGATTTTCAAAAGGCAGTCGAACCAGAATGACTTGAGTCAGGGCAGAGCCAGGAATATCGACGCCTGTCCAGAAACTGTCGGTGCCAAAGAGCACTGCATTGCCATCCTTTTTAACTGCAGCAACGAGTTGAGAACGGGAGAGCCCTTCCCCTTGTACATAAAGCTTGCGACCCTGTTTTTGAATATCTCTGGAGATTTTGTCCGCTACCAGATTCATCTCCTTGTAGCTCGTAAACAACGCCATCGTGCCACCTTTTACCCTGCTTGCACAGAAGGTGATGGAATCGGCGAGAAACTCGATCTCCATCGTTTTTTTATTTGGATCCAGTGGGGGCAATCTGCAGCGATGTTGATCGCCATCTGACTGGGGTAATCAAAAGGGGATGTTACCGCCTCGGCATCGACTCCCTGTGCGCCACATTTTGCGGCAAATCGGTCCATGCCCTCGGCGTCCTGCAAGGTGGCACTGGTGAAAGTGCAACTGGTTCCCCGAGTCAGCAGGCTGTCCTTGAGGTAGGGAGCGACATCAATCGGAGCGGAACGGATACCCGTGTTTGCCCCCTTTTTACCCGATTTTTCGATCCAATACACATGGTCATCTTCCGCGAGTGCGATGGAACTGTCGATGGCTTCCTTGTATTTCATCACCCGCCTGCGGTAGTCGGTGAGTTCGGCCTCGGCTTGTTCGTTTTGTTCCTGCTGAGCGATGCCTCCCAAAGTCTCTGCGATGGCTTGGAGAGGTAAAGTGATAAGGTCCTCCACCCAAAGCGGTTTGTGCAGCCTTACAATACTGCGTTCTCTGAGATACTGGTAGCGAATGACCTCGAAAAACTCTTCGGCTGCTTCCATCGCAGACATCACGGCCTTATAGTGGCTGGTCCGATGATATTTTGTCAGCAAGCCCTTATTGGTTTTGGGATTGAAGAGTTGAGTCAGCAGGCGATGCAGTCCGACTTTGGTGACCGAAAGGCCAAAATGATCGGTTGCAATGTCAGGCACAGTGTGCGCTTCGTCGAGTACGAGGAAATCATCAGCATACAAGATCCCTCGAGTATCCCGACCGGAGAGAGCCCGGCTCCCAGAAGTGCAAAGAGTAAGGCGTGGTTGATCACGACTACGTTAGCATTGCCGATTTCTTCTTTCGCTTTTTGATAGAAACAGTTGTCGGGGGTGCACGTGCGACGGTTGCATTGACTGGAGTCAGCATTAACCCACTCCCATACGTCGAATGTGGGTTGGGGGTAGAGCTCCTGCACAATCCCGGTTTGGGTCGTTTCCGTCCATTTCATGAGCCGATCCAATTCTGTCGATGCCTTGCTTTCAAAAAGATCGGTTTTGTCCCGGATCGCGCGCTGTAGTCGTTGGGGGCAAAGGTAGTTCCCTTTGCCAATGAGCAGGGTGGCTTTGAAATCCGCTAATGATTGGAGTTCGGGTGTTTTCTTAAAAAGTGTACGGCAGGTCTTGAGGTCTTTGTTGAGGACTTGCTCCTGCAAAGAAATGGTGTGAGATGAAACGATGAGCTTGCGGCCGTTGTTGACGGCGTGGGCAATGCCGGGGAGCAGATAAGCCAAGCTTTTCCCTACACCCGTGCCAGCCTCAAAAAGCAGAGAACTATCCATGGTCATGGCCTGCGCCACACGAATGGCCATGTCGGTTTGTTGAGGGCGAAATTCCATGCCCAGCCCTTGTTGAAGCCAACCTTTGTCCGCAAAAATGGCTTCTACCTCTTTTAAAATTTGGACTGCCTGCTTGGGCCCAGTGTTTTCTGCAAATCCGATCAATGAAAGAAAGGGTCGTGAGTTTTCCTCAAGTTATTTCCTTTCGGAAGAATTGCCAGATTGGCGATTGGGTGAAGAGTTCGGGATGGAAGGCGTTTTAGTTTGTACCGGTTTGATGGATGGGCGGTATTTTCCTAGCTTTGACTCAATATCCTTTGCGATCTCATCCAAATCGAGAATTTGTTGAAAGAGTTCGGGTCGTTTGACCACTGATAGATAACGAGCGCATTTGAGTCTTACTCTTTCTGCATTGTAGAGCAAAATCTCTATTGATGGACGGATGTGCGAGTCCTTGAAATACTCCGTTTTTGTATAAATGTCCACCAGAGTGGCGTGTTGTTGAAGCAACATGCTTGTGCTGGTGTAAAGCAATTCTGCTGAAGATCTGACATCGGCTGCAGCAAAGATTTCGACCTCCAAATTCAAGGTAGGCGTGATATCATCTATCTTGTCGGGAATCTGATACAACTTTTTCCCTTTTTCCAGAAGACTGTGGAAATCATTGTGATATTGGAAAATGTCGGTTGCGTGAGAGGACGACACTAGCAAACACAGGCAGACCGCGAAGGTCTTGAGTGGGCCAGAATTATTCCTTAAGTGATACATAACAGGCAGTAACTTAGGTGTTATCAAAGGAAGATTTCGGTTTAATTACAACCCCTGAAAGCATTGACAGCCCAGTTCCGCAACTTGTTGAAAAATTCTCGAAATTATTGCTTGATTTTATTTTCTGAAAACACACTATCCGTGTTTTCGTTTCATTACGAGACGGGCGATTAGCTCAGTTGGTTAGAGCACCTCGTTTACACCGAGGGGGTCACTGGTTCGAATCCAGTATCGCCCACCATCCTACGCCAAGGCTTCGGATGGTGTCCCAGCCTTCGCTCAATTAGCGGAGGTTTTTTTATGTTAAAATCAGGGCGATTGGAGTCGAACCGTGGTTCGTGCCGAGGAACTGCGAAGCAGGGACGACACGAGCGGAGCGCCTATTCCAGTATCGCCCACCATCCTACGCCAAGGCTTCAGATGGTGTACCAGCCTTCGCTCAATTAGCGGAGGTTTTTTTATGTTAAAATCAGGGCGATTGGAGTCGAACCGTGGTTCGTGCCGAGGAACTGCGAAGCAGGGACGACACGAGCGGAGCGCCTATTCCAGTATCGCCCACCATTCTTCGTTTGGAGCGAAGCGGAGAACGAAGAATGTCGCGGCAAAGTTCGAAAGAACGGAGCCGGACCGAATTTCCACACTCCAAACTATCCGTCTTCGTGGAACACTTCGCCGTGACAGGCGCCTCGGGTAGCCCTGTCTTTCAGCCACCATCCTACGCCAAGGCTTCAGATGGTGTACCAGCCTTCGCTCAATTAGCGGAGGTTTTTTTATGTTAAAATCAGGGCGATTGGGGTCGAACCGTGGTTCGTGCCGAGGAACTGCGAAGCAGAGACGACACGAGCGAAGCGGATAACGAAGACTGTCCCGGCAGCTTGTCCAGGCATAGCTTGAGCGACGACTGAAGTTCGAAAGAACGGAGCCGGACCGAATTTCCACACCTCCCCTTCTTCCAAACTACGACTGGGTAGGTTAGGTTCCACTATGTGCTTTTCGCTCCCATTGCAGGGCTGATCTTACCCTGGGAGGGTATGCTTATTGAAATTATTAGTGATGGTAATAAATGGCTCGATTGGTTTGCTATTATGTTTTCTAATCCGAATTAGAAAGCTAACTCTTTCTTATCTCTTTCCCTATGAAGGTTTGTTCTCCACATATTATGAAATCCCTCCTTTGTGGGTTTCTGTATGGCGTCATCTCATGTCTTCATGCTTTTTCAGATGAACCTTCTGCTTCCCCTCCATCCATTTATGAGGATCATCATGAGCCCGTTCGGGTTGCTGTGTTTGATTTCAAACCGCTGATCTTTCTTGACGAGTCGAACAAACCAGCAGGCTTCTTTGTTGATTTATTGGAACATATTGCCTCCCAAGAGGGGTGGACACTTCAGTATGTGGCTGGAAGCTGGAAGGACGGACTCAGTCGGTTGCAGTCGGGTGAAGTCGATATCGTCACCAGTGCTGCATGGACCGAAGAGCGCGAGAAGCTTTTTGATTATACTCAGGAGAGTGCATTTGGAGTTTGGACTCAGGTATATGTGCAAAGTGACTCTGATATTCACAATTTGGATGATTTGAAGAATAAAAATGTCGGGCTCATGAAACAGGATATCAATGGGCACCGTTTTCGCGAAGAAATGAGGCAACTAAACGTTCCCTTTAATGTGGTTTGGTTCGATAGTTTTGATGAAATCTTTCACGCGATTTCCGAAGGTTCCGTGGATGCCGGTGTTTCGGCAAATATTTATGGTGCAAAAGTATCGAAAACATTAGAGATACGAAAGGCAGCGATTTCGCTCCATCCTTTTGGACTGCATTTTATCGTAAGGAAGGGAATGAATCCGGGTGTTTTGAATCAACTGGATCAATCTTTAGACACGATGAAACACCAAAAAGATTCGATCTACTATCAATTGATGGATGAATGGTTCTCTGGGGCCGGCCATATGGAGTCTGGCATACCGACCTGGCTGGGTCGTAGTTTTTATATCTCACTGGTAGTTTGCACAGGGCTGGTAGTCATTGTTCTTTTTTTGCAAATGATGGTAAGGCGAGCGGTGAAACGAGAAAGAACGATTCGAGCGGAACTCATCTCTCAGCTCGAAGAAAGCAAAATGTCGAAAGATCGCTTGCAAGCCGTTCTGGATGGAACCCATGCCGGTGTTTGGGAGCTGGATTTTGTTAAGGATACCGTCGATTTTGATGACACTTTTGCGTCCATGTTGGACTATCGTAAGGATGAAATGGAGGATAGCACTCACTTTTGGTTGGGATTGATCCATCCAGATGATCTTTCCTTGGTTAATGACCAAATGAAAAACCTTATTCCCAATGATAGGAAAGTCTTTGATGCAGAGTTTCGCATGTTAAGCAAAGAGGGTCGGTGGGTATGGATTCACTGCAGAGGTAGGGTTACTGAATTGAGTGAGGGTGGAATACCGAATAAGATGTTGGGCACGCACATGGACATCACCTCCCGGAAGCTGGCAGAGCTTGAGCTGATCGAAAATGAAAAAAAATACAAGAGTCTCTATGATAATGCCCCGCTGGCCTATCAGTCTCTTGATAAAAATGGAAATATTATTGATGTGAATCCCTTGTGGCTGTCCATTCTTGAAGTCGAACGAGAACAGGCGATTGGGCACTGGTTTGGAGACTTCTTGAGCGAAGACTCTGTCGAGTTATTCCGGCAGCGATTTCCTCTTCTTCAGAGTAGGGGATGTGTTTCGGGTGCTGAATTTGTGGTGCGGCCCAAAAATAGCGATCCGGTTATGATATCGCTCGAAGGACAAGCAGCCTACGACGATGAAGGGCAATTTAAGAGATCCTATTGTACCTTTAAAGTGCTTACCAAAGAGAAGCAACTGGCAGCTGAAAACGCAGCCATGATGGATCGATTACAATTGGCAACAAGAATCGGGCGGATTTCGGTAACTGATTGGTATCCTTTGGAGAAACGCATGGTGAGCGATAATAAGCTCTCGAAATTACTCGGGTATTCTGAATCAGATGCCTTGGTAACTCTCAAAACCCCATCGGAACGGTTGTCCGTATTACTTCATCCCGAAGATCAGTCCTTCATCGAAGAATTGACGAAAATTGCAGGTTCTCCTGGCGTTGATTCTTTTGACCAAGTACTTCGCTGTTTGAGGAAAGATGGGGGAGAGCATTGGGTGCGGATGGCCGGAGAGGTTGTTTCGCGAAATGCACAGGATATTCCTACACGAATTGCAGCTGTGTCCATGGATGTCGATCGTGAGAAGAAACAAGAGATTCTTCAACTCGAGCACCAGAAGCAGCTTTTGAAAGCTGATAAACTTTCAACCTTGGGTACGCTCTCTGCCGGTATCGCTCACGAAATTAATAATCCAAATCAGCTGATTCTATCCAATATTAATTTCATCGAATTTATTTGGCCGGATATTCGAAATGCCCTCGATGCCTATGTTGAACTGGGTAATGAATTAGAATTGTCAAATATCGAATATTCAGAAATGAGGGAGCGATTTCCCAAGATTGTCGATTCTATCAAAGATGGGTCGCGAAGGATTAAACATATTGTTCAGGAATTGAAAGACTATGTCCGTGAAAACAAGACGGAAGGATTCAAAAAAGTTGATGTGAATAAGGTGATTTATTCCTCTCAGCTTTTGACTTCAAATTTAGGGAAAAAACGGACGGATACTTTTACATGGGACAGCGAAGATAATCTTTATATCAAAGGGGACCCTCAACGTTTGGAACAGGTTGTTGTAAATTTATTGATCAATGCTTTTGAATCTTTGGGTGATCGATCCCAGTCTGTTCGTATCCGTTCATTTGATGATTCAAAGGGGCATATTGTCATCGAGGTCTCTGACCAAGGATGCGGGATCGCAGCGGAATCCATTGAAAAAGTGACCGAGCCGTTTTTTACGAGTAAGCAAACAACAGGTGGAACTGGAATGGGCTTAAGTATTGCCAATTCCATTATTAAAGAACACGGAGGAGAACTCCGAATTGAGAGCAAGCAAATGGAGGGAACCTGTATCAAAGTTATCCTCCCAAAACTGCAGTCGCTATAGGAACATGAATAAGTCACAGAATTCTCCATTTCCAATCCTCATGTTAGATGATGAGTCTGAGATCACAGACTCCCTCGAATTGGCATGTCGAACGGGCGGAATAAAGCATATCCATAAATGTAATAGTGCAGTTGAAGCCCTTCAATTATTGAACACGACCCGATTTTCGCTTGTGTTGCTTGATTTGAATATGCCGGAGTTGTCTGGAGAGGAAGTTCTGGCCTATATTTGCAGAAACTTTCCTGAGCTTCCCGTTGTTATTATTACCGGGTTTGATGATATTGAGAAGGCTGTGCATTGCATGAAAAATGGTGCTTCCGACTATCTAGTCAAACCGGTTGAAACCCATCGATTACTAACCACGGTCCGCCAGCAATTGGAGATTGTTCAGCTCCGCAGGGAAGTCAGTGGTTTGAATGCTGGAATGCTGCAGGAGGAATTATGTTACCCCGAAGCTTTTTCTGGCATTGTCACTCAAAATGAGGGAATGATGAATGTTTTCAGGTACATTGAAACCATCGCCCTGAGTCCGAGACCGCTTCTGGTAACCGGTGAAACGGGAACGGGAAAGGAGCTTATCGCTCGCGCCTATCATGAATGTACTCAACGCAAGGGAGAATTGGTTTCGATCAATGTGGCTGGTTTAGATGAGACAAGTTTCTCTGATGCATTATTTGGGCACGTCAGAGGGGCTTATACAGGAGCAGAGACAAATCGTAGTGGAGCCCTCCTTCAAGCAGAAGGGGGAACCTTATTTCTCGATGAAATTGGCGATCTTTCAGAGGCGAATCAAATTAAGTTGCTTCGTGTGATTCAGGAAAATGAATACACTCCGCTTGGTTCGGACTCCCGTCGATCGTGTGATGTAAGAATTGTGGCTTGCACTAATTATACCATCAAAGAATTACTGGACTCTGGAAAATTGAGAAAAGACTTTTTCTATCGGATTAGCCCCCACCGTGTGAGTATTCCCCCACTGCGAAATCGAATAGATGACGTGCCTGCTTTATTAAAGCATTTTATTAAGAAAGCTGCCGATGTTTTCGGTAAAGAATTCCATGTAGCGACAGCCAAATTAGAAACTCTACTGCAAAATTACACCTTTCCTGGGAATATAAGAGAATTTGAAGGAATGGTCTTTGATGCGGTGAGTCGTAGTAGCGGAGGTAAGATACCATTGGAACCATTTATCACGCATTTAAAACAATTTGGAGTGGATAATGTGGACCCTATTCTTTCGGAAGAGGCTGACACTTTGGCGAGTGAAAATTGGGCAAAATCTTTTAAAACACTACCCACTTTAAAGATGGGTGCCCAGTTGCTTGTGAAAGAAGCGATGGAGCGAGCGAATGGGAACCAAAGCATGGCAGCCACCATGCTGGGGATCACCCGGCAATCTTTGAATCGCAGGCTTCATTAACAGTGGTTCTGCGAAAGACTGTGACTCTTTTGTTTATCCTACTTTGGCAAAGACGATGTTGCAGAAAGCATGAGTTGAAGACCTCGCGGCTACATGGAGGATTCTCTATTGTGCGGCATTGATTGGCGGCATCCTTATTCCGGATCTTTAAATGGACTGCCGAGGCCGTCAGTCCCTACCAAAAGTTCCGGACTATTTAGTCCCCATTAGCGATTAAAGGACTTCAATCTGAAATAGATCTCATGCTATTCGAGAAGCTCATGGTCATGAACAAGCATGAGTTGCTAATGGTGATGAGATGTAGCATTCGATGCTCGCATCGGATTATACACGTATTGAATAAAACGCTAATCGGTATGATTCAGTTGGATGCTTTCCTTGAGAGCATTTTGATATTGGCGGCATCCCTATTCCGGATCTTTAAATGGACTGCAGAGGCCGTCAGTTCCTAGCCAAAATCCCATGCCATGTGCTCTGACACCTAGAGTTGATTTCAATTCTCATTGAATCGATGTTGAAGACGCACAAGAAACAGCAAAATCATTACTCGATAGTTAGAAAAGGGGTTCGGGGAGGCGGAAAAGGTTATGTAAGCTTTTAAATTTCGTCAGTTTTGTTGCTGCTGTTAAGTTGTTAATAATCAGAGGGTTAGCTTTTTCTTATATTTGCGTCAGGAAAAGCTGACAAAATACGCGACTTTTTCGAACTTTGCAAAGTTGCGTAAGCTTTTGACTGTCAACGATAAATAGAATTCTAAAAGGTTGGCACGGCATGCGCTAAGAACAAGCATGTCCTTAACAAAATTAAAACCAACCCGCCCGCTCACTTTCAAAACGAACGGTTATCCCGAGTCGATAAATCGAGTCTTTTTTGAAATTTGCGACGAGGTGTTCTCAAACCAATCAGAACGTTTCAGGAATATTGCGAACTTCAGTTATTCGTTCACCAATGCTATCTCTCAAATGATTCTCGATGATGTAGAAATCGATCGAAATCGCACGATTGACCTCAAAGCACAAAGAACCATGGGCTCTATCGAGCTCACCGTTTCTTGTGGGGACTCCGGTGAAGACTTCTCGCCAGGTGAAATCGAACCTAAAACCATTTCGCTAAGTTATCCTTTGTTGAAGTAGAAATTTGAAAGAGAGGATATGTCTCAACTCGGGTCAGACTCAATATGTTCATTTTCGTTTAAAACCAATGGTAATCCCGAATCCTTCACGTGTGTATTTGAAGAGGTTTGTGACATACTATTCACCAATCAATCAGAGCGTTCACGGAATTTGTCATGTTTCGCGTATGCATTCACAAGGACAATCATGGAAGCGATTTCAGACGGAACTGAATTCGACCGAGATCTAAAACTTACGATCAAGGGAGAGAGAAACGAAATGAGTATCGACATCTCAGTCTTTTGTGGAGATCCCGTGCCCAAGTTGGGTTCCGAGAACAGGAAGGTTTCACTCTATTATCCCATTTTGAATGAGGTTCGAAAGTGAATTCAGTTAATCTGGGTGTATCTAAACTACCGTTCATTTTTCTTCTCATCATAGTGTCATGAAAAAACTCATCATTAGTGCGATTTCAAAGCGTCCAGTTTTTTGGATACTTCAAATTGTACTGATTCTTCTAATGACGTTTTTGATTCCAGGAATGGAGTTTTTCCATGCGTTTCTATTGTTGGGTGCATTGATTTTACTCCATCCTCTGTTTAGCCAGACGATCGAAGGCAGTGAAAAGGGAAGCGATCTGGGTCGTTGGTATTCTTTGCTAGGATCACGGAAATTTTCTCTCGATTCAGACTTGGATACCTTTGCTTTCGAGGCGGATTTTGAAGGTGTGATATTGCGTACCAACCAAGCCATTCGGGATTTCCTACAACTACCGGAGAAGGAAATTGTAGGGAAGAAACTCGTTGATTATGTCCACACTGAAGATGTGAACCGGGTTCAATCAGATCTCCTGAAATTGCTTGATGGACATAGCGTGCAAGGTCCAAGCATAAGATTTCGAAAGAGTGATGGCAGTGATCTCTGGACCTTGTGGACTTTGAATTCAGATGTTACCGAAAGGAAAATTTATGGTTTTGGGGTCGATTCTTCAATTGATCGAAAGATTCATGAAGAAAACGAAAATGCACTTCGTTTATTTCATCTATCTTTTGAACACGCGCCCGTCGCCATGCTATTAATGGGAGAAGATCGAACGATTGAATCCATCAACGATGCAGCGTTGCAGATGATCAATCGTTCTCGGGAGGCCGTAGTCGGAAAGTCAGGTGGAGAAAGTTTTTGTTGTGCGAATCTTGCCGATGGTGGCATCTGTGGCGAATTGGATGCCTGCAGTCATTGTTCATTAGGAAGTAGAGTCGATGCTTCCTTTAATCTCAATCGCGATTTTTCCGAGGAAAAGGACACATTTGATATTGTTGATGTTGAAGGGAATACGCATCGACTACACCTTAAGATTTCCTCAGCCAAAATCCGTTTAAAGGGCAAAGATATGGTTCTGCTCTGTATCGATGATGTTTCGGCGATAGAAAAGACGAAGAGGCAACTATCGATTCAAAATGAAAATCTAAGTTATCTTACCAGAATTCACAGCACCATCATTCGCTGCAATGACAGGGAATCGTTTTTGAGCAATATATTTGATGATCTCATTGACCATAAGTTTGTGCAGTATTGTTGGTTATCTGTCTATGGAGAAGAGGGTGGATTAGTTGAGTACAGTGGTTCTGGAAACGAAGCCTGGGATGAGAAGTTGAAGCAGATATTCGGTGATACTTCTTTGGGAATGCCTCCGAGTATTAAAAGAGTACAAGAGAACAATTGTCCGCTAGCGATGGACTCTTCGGATCCCGAATTTGAAGGATTTGAACTGTTTAAAGTTTTTCCGAATTCATTGTCACTTTGTTTGCCTTTGGGACAAGTGGGGACGACATTTGGTTACCTTTCGTTTGTACTGACGATGGACGCTCGGGAAGACTCTTTCACTTCGGTTCTGGACACAATATCCGAAGATATCGCTTTTTCACTTCAGTATTTGCACAACAAAGAAAAGTTGGTCACGGCTTGTGTCGCAGCCGAAAAAGCGACCCTGGCAAAAGATGAATTCCTATCTGTGATGAGTCATGAATTACTCACCCCCCTAAACCCGATCAATGGCTATGCCTCTTTACTGCAGGAACGAATCAGCGATCCGATTAAAAAGGGATATTTAGATGAGATCATTAAGGGGTCGGACAGGCTTTCGAAGATAGTAAATAATATGCTCGAATTGATCGATTTGCAGAATAATCGGGCTATTTATATGAAGAGCGATGTAAATGTGTCGAATATTGTTCAAGATTTAAAGAACACTTACAAAGCTGATAATAACGGGCTCCTTGTGACGTTGCAAAACAAGGTCACTGGATTGTTAGAAATTTCACCAGAGGATCGCTTTTTATGTGATCCGGCTATCATTCGCAGTACTCTCGATAAACTGCTGGATAATGCTTTTAAGTTCACCAAAAATGGATTTATTGAAATTGGATTTGGATATTCAGAGACAGAAGAATCTTTGGTTTTCCATGTAGTGGATTCGGGAGTGGGAATTAAGGAATCCAAACAGGATACCATTTTCAATCAATTCACAACAGGTGACAGTTCGAATACGAGATTGAATGAGGGAGCGGGTCTCGGACTTTCCATTTGCAGGCACTACATGGACCTTGTCAAGGGTCAGATTGGAGTCGAAAGTGATATTGGCATTGGATCAAAGTTTTGGTTTTCGATTCCGGCGACAAGAACGAAGAGTTCTACTCCTTCCTCATCGGATGCCAAAAATGGCGTCGCAATGCTGAAACCAGGGGAGAGCAAAGGAATCGTTTTGGTAGTAGATGATTCTCCCGTGAATTGTAAAATGCTTTCGATTCTGCTGAAACGTTTTGGTTTTGACTGTATCTGTGCAGAGGATGGCCAGAGTGGATTGGAGATTTCCAATGATACCACATTTGACCTCATTCTTTTGGATATCCACATGCCCTTTATGAGTGGCGATCAATTGGGCAAGATGATTCGTATGGGATACGGGAAAAACAAAAACACTCCGATCATTGGTGTGACTGCCGATGCCAGCAATCATTTGATGAATGATTGCCTTGAGTCTGGGTTCGATGGATGGCAGCTAAAACCAGTGGTAGCGGAGCAACTCAAGCTGGAAATCAATAGGGTTTTGGAAAATCCAACTTTACAAATGAAACAAATTAGAACGATATGATGAAAATATTCAAAAACCTCCGGTTTGTCTGAAAACTCTGGGTCTTTGCTGGTGTAATGATCGCGGCAATTGTGTTCATCCATTACAAAGTGTAATTTTGATTCGTTTTTTCATCAAAGCATTGGGGATTCTCTCCGATCACTTCCTGGAGCGGCTATCCATGTCAATTGAAGATATGCTCTTTTTGTGAAGTTCGAGGATTGATCCTCTGCCACTAACTCCGTCTTTTTTGACGGAGTTAGTCGTTTTCAGTGCAATGACACACGCATTTAAGCACCCAGTCGGGTCAGCTTGAATACTGAATGCTCTAGTGTAGTGTCTGGAAATTCGGACTTTGATGGTTTCTAATGAAAATTCATGCTTCGCAAGATGGCGAAAGCCGTGCGACATGAATGTCGTGTGGCTTTTGCTAACGCCGCAGGCATAAATTTCCACGATGTGATGGAAATTATTTTACGCAAAACCCCAGAAGAGTGCTCCGAATTCTCGGCAAAAATTGTGGCGAGATTTCTCTGCGAAAACGAGTTTCCTGTCTTGGGATTGGCAACAGGAAGCACTCCGTTGAGCTTATACAAAATACTGATACGCAAAAACAAGAAGAAGGAAATTAGCCTTAGGAACTGTGTGACTTTTAATTTAGATGAGTATGTCGGTTTAGCATCCGATCACACTCAATCCTATCGTTACTACATGGATACCGAGCTGTTTCAGCAGGTGGATATCCCATTAGAAAATACCCATGTGCCGAATGGAATGGCCGGGGATCTTCGCGAAGAATGTCAAAACTATGAAGCTGCAATCAGCCATGCAGGTGGCATTGGGTTGCAAATCTTAGGTATCGGAGTCAATGCCCACATTGGTTTTAACGAGCCGATGTGTTCGTTGTCATCTCGAACCTGGCTAAAGATCCTAAGTCGGGCAACAATCAGGGAAAACGCACGTTTTTTCAATTCACCCGAGGAGGTGCCAAAACACTGTATTACGATGGGAATCGGAACGATCATGGAGGCCAAACACTGTGTGATTTTGGCGGTAGGTGAAAGCAAATCCGACGCGATAGTGAATATGATCGAAGGACCTATTTCCTCCAGTTGCCCTGCATCCATACTACAGATGCATCCGCGGACCACCGTCATTGTGGATGAAGCCGCAGCAGAGCGTTTACAAAACAAATTCCATTATGCATGGGTCGAACAAATCAAACTCGATTGGCAGCAGTATTAAATCTATGAAACTCGGGTTATCTAAATCTGTGGCCATTATCGTCGCACACCCCGATGATGAAACACTCTGGGCTGGAGGCACGGTTTTGTCCAATCCATCATGGCAATGTTTTGTGCTCTGTCTCTGCCGAGGAAGCGACCGCAATCGTGCCACAAAATTCCATAACGCACTCGGTGCGCTCGGCGCCACAGGGGTGATCGGCGATCTCGACGACGGGCCCGATCAAAATCCTCTGGATGCGTCTCTACTTGAGAATACTATTCTCAATCTCCTTCCGTCGAAGCGGTATGACCTTATCATAACCCATTCACCCAGGGGAGAATACACGAGGCATCTTAGGCATGAAGAAGTGGGAAAGGCTGTCATCAATTTGTGGAATAAAAAGAGTTTATCGACCGGCGAGCTTTGGAGTTTTGCCTATGATGACAACGCTCGAGCCCACTGCCCTCTCCCGATCAAAATAGATACTGCGTATCGCAAACTCTCCGCTTCGATTTGGGGTAAGAAATACAATATCGTTACCAAGATTTACGGTTTCGATTCTGATAGTTGGGAAGCTAAGACCACGCCAACAGCAGAAGCCTTTTGGCAATTTAATAGTGTAGAACAAGCCACGATTTGGGCGTCTTCTGACGCAGCAAGTCGATGAAAAATCAGGACAACTATGAAAGTATTATGTTTGTATGATTATCCCCCTTCACCGGGTGGATTGGCGACACAGGGTGATTTGCTTTACCAAGGACTTCGCGAAATGGGTGTGGAGGTTCATGCTGCTGATGTAGAATCCGATCAGGAGAAAGAATGGTATTATCGATGGTTTAAACCGGATGTCGTAGTTGGCGTTGGCTATTGAGGACATGCGCCCCACTTAATTCAGCATCCTCAGAGATACGGGATGCAGCCGGTACCTTGGCTCGTTGCCGATGGTTATATTGCGAACTATCAGAAAGAGCTGAATGCGCTTCCTCTCATTTTAGTCACCTCTCACTGGGTAAAGGAAATGTATGTGCGCGATGGTATCAAGGCCGAGAATATCGAAGTCTTACCCGTCGGTTGCCAAACCGATCAATTTATTCCGCGATCCAAAGACGATGCACAGGTTGAGGCCGTGCGAAAGGGACTTGGGATTTCGAAAAACCAGCTGATGATTCTTACCATTGGGGGCGATGCGGCCTCCAAAGGAGCTCAAGAGGTGATGCAGGCATTGGCGATGATTGATGAACCTGTTCCTGACTGGAGATATGTCTGTAAGGTATGGCCCCAGGAGCGAACAAATCAGCAAAACATTAGCGACCTCAAGCTGGCCAAAGACTTAGGCATTGACGATAAAATCGTCTACGCAACGAACACCATTTCGAGGAACTTCATGCCCTACTTGATGAACGCCTGCGATATTTATGCGGCTCCTTCGCGCTTAGAAGGTTTCGGGATGCCGCACGTCGAAGCAGGGGCAAGCGGCAAACCGGTTATCGGGATCAAGGCCATGGGTTTGCTGGATACCATGATCGATGGAGAAACTGCATTGTTAGCTAACATTGATCGAAGGATTGTTGTTAATGAAGTCGTTCTTGGAGAAGAATCGGGCTATGCGAAGGACCACAAGGTCGTTTTTGATGTTCCCCGCATCGTTGACTATCGAGCAAGCGTTACGGATATCGCCGATTATCTGCGAACACTCATGACAGATCCCACCATGCGTCAAAAAATGGGCACTGCTGGCCGAGTCCGGGCGACGGAACAATTTGATTATCGCGTTGTAGCCAAACGCTTTGTCGAGATCGTCAACCAACGACTGGGCATACGCTAACTGATTTTCATCATGAAAGTAGACGTACAGCAGCAAATCGAGGCCGCAAAAGCCGCCGCACTGGAAGTGCTCTTGCATAACGCAAGCGGTCCCTTTCACGGTCTTCCCCGCACCGCAGGATGGGGATACCCCGAGCCCTATACGCGAGACTTGATGTTTTCGATCCTAGGCATCGCAGTCACTGGGAACAAAAAATTACTCAACAGCGTTCGTAAGGTATTGGAGACCCTGGCGAAAACCCAATCCAAACTGGGGCACATCCCGTCGCTTGTCCATGACAAGGATGATCGTGGTTCGAGCGATTCGACGCCATTGTTTTTGCTGGGAGTTGGAATTTTCCGTCAGATCATGGCCGAACCCGATTTCCTCCAACCAGCCGTATCAAAAGCTTTTACCTGGATGGAATACCAGAGCCCATCAGACAAGCATCTCATTGGACAATTACCAACCAGTGATTGGCGCGATGAACAATGGGTGCTCGGTTACGGTTTGTTTGTAAACACTTTAAGCTATTCCTATCTGCGACTTTATGGTGCTCATGATAGAGCGGATGCAGTTGGAGAGGCTATGGGTAAGTTCACCATTACTGGAGGTCTCATGCATCGACATGTGCACGAAGGCCTCGTGGTGAAACATAAGCCTTATTACGCATTCTGGTCATATAAAATCTACAGTAGCGAGCGCTTTGATCTTCTTGGCAACTGCCTGGCCATTCTCTCTGGCATGGCGTCGCCGACCCGTGCAAACGAAATGGTCTTGTGGATTGAGGCTGAGTGTGAGCACATGAGGGAAAGTGGGGAACTGGCCGTGGATTTGCCTCCCAATTTCTTTCCCTATACCAAACCCGAAGATGCGGACTGGCGTCCGCGTTATGCTCAATTCAACAATCCCGGCGAATACCACAATGGCGGCATTTGGCCCTTTATCGCAGGATTCTATGTTGCAGCCCTGGTTGCAGCAAAGCGATACACGCTCGCTCAGGAAAAACTAGTCGCACTGACGCAACTCGTCACTATGTCGATCGATGGGAAGCAAGTGTTCGGGTTTAATGAGTGGATTAAGGCCCAGGACGGCAAACCGAAAGGGCAGGATTGGCAAACTTGGAGTGCCGCACTCTATCTTTATGCGGCAAAGTGTGTCGAAGAGAGAAGAACCCCTTTTTTTGATGAAATACGCAAAAAACGCTAGAATCAAGTTCCGTGAAACCGGTCAATTGAGCGATGCCCGACGAACCTCCGATAGCCGACTCGAATGGGTCCAACATGTTTCCATTCAGAGAGCGATTGACATGCACTCATCATACAGGACTGGCTCGGCAGCTTATCGATGATGGACTCATTTGTTGGTCCGAAAAAGTAATAAACAGTCACACAAAATGGAATTTAAAGATTACTACAAAGTGCTTGGAGTCGACAAATCCGCTTCGCAAGATGAAATCAAGAAGAAATTTCGCAAACTTGCCCGCACATGCCATCCCGATAAAGTGTTTGGAGATGAGAAGGCTGGCGCAGAAGAAAAATTTAAGGCCGCGGCCGAAGCCTATGAGATCCTGGGCGATCCAGAAAAACGCAAGGAATATGACGAGCTAGGCAAGGGATGGGAAGGGAGATCTAACGCTGCACGATCTCGCTCTTATAGTCCGTCGCCAAACACTGAATACCACTTTGACGGCACAGGGTTTAGTGACTTTTTTGAGCAATTTTTTGGAGGGAAACGGGGCGGTTTTGAGACCCATTACAGCCAAGCTCCACACTCCGGCGGATTCTCCATGCGCGGACAGGATATCGAAGCCGAAATCATGATCACACTGGAAGAAGCGCTCCATGGATCGAACCGTAAAGTCTCTCTTTCCAAAAGCGATCCAACAACCGGTAAGGAAAAAGTCCATACCTACAATGTAAGTATTCCAAAAGGAATACGAGAAGGTCAGAGGCTTCGCGTCTCCAAACAAGGACACTCTGGGCACGGTGCAGGCGAACCGGGCGATCTCTATCTGCATGCTCGTTTCGCGAAACATCCTGATTTTCGAGTCAAGGGAACCGACCTTTACAGCGAAATTGAGCTCTTCCCATGGGATGCTACATTAGGAACGACCGTAGAAATTCACACCCTGGATGGAAATGTTCGTCTCAAGATTCCTGAATTCACTTCTGCTGGAAAAATTTTCCGTATAAAGGGGAAAGGTCTTCCTTCTTCTTGCGAAGCTTGAGGCCATCTCTTCATCGAAATACGGATGAAACTCCCTGTAGAGTTAACGCACACTCAGCGCAACGCATGGGAAACGCTGAAAACGACCTATTCATCACAATAAGACCACCGCTATGAAAACCGTTACCACAATCGTTTCAATCTCTAATACTCGCATCCACTCGGGCAGCCCTATCAACCACCATGAAGCCGCTCAACTCGCTCATGTAACCGTCCGTGCCCTTCTTAAATACTGGAAAGCAGGTCTTATAAAACCACTCAATGATTGCCAACGATTCGGCATCTTTTTCGACGAAGAGGCCGTTTATCGGATTCGTAAGGCGGAGTCCATTCGCCGTTCCCTTCAAACCAATATTTTATCTGCATCTGTCGTTCTCTCACTCACCGAACAAATCCAGAGTCTCAAGCGGGAAGTGCGTTTTTTCCGGGAATCCCGATAAGCCAGTTTTGAGAACTGCTGTGCTCCGATTACGTCGCAAATCTTGTTTTCCAGGGGGAGGAGGCTCAAAAGATCAAATTGCTCAGGATCAAGAATGGAACGCCGAATTCAATAATTCGCCATATGCAATTGAGTTCTTTGAACTACCGTACAAAGTGTTCTGTTTGAAGAGAGTCGGATGAATGACTGGCAATTATGAATAAGCCAAAGACCATAGGTTGGAAGGAGTGTATTGATTTTCCCGAGTGGGAAATTTTTGGGGTGATTACGAAATCAGACACTGGGGCAAAAGGATCTGCAATCGATGTCAACAACATCGTAGAACTCGAAAATGAAATGATCCAATTTGACGTTGCTCTCCATCGAAAGGATAGAGAAAAAACGCGAACGATTGTTGCCCCCCTTTCTGGACATACCCGAGTCAAGTCGAGCAATGGTCAAGTTCAAGAACGGTATAAAGTAGAGACCATTGTAAAAATTGGCAAAGTGAGAAAAAAAGTCGAACTCAGTTTGGTGAGTCGTAAAGGAATGATTTGCCGGGTCTTATTGGGAAGAACTGCCCTCGGTTCGGATTTTTTAGTTAACTCCAGTGAAAAATATTTGGCTGGGAAACGGCGGCGCACCGTTGCCAAAAATATTGAATAATAATTATGGAAGAATTGAAAATCGCTATACTATCTCGGAGCCCGAAGTGCTATAGCACAAGTCGCCTGAAGGAGGCTGCAATAAAAGCAGGGCACAAAGCGATTGTGCTGGATACAATGAAGTTTGGATTGTTCGTAGATACTAAAAATCCCGAACTGACTTACAAAGGGAAAGATCTCAGCCATTACGACGCTGTCATTCCAAGGATTGGAGCATCCATTAGCTTTTATGGTACTGCAGTTGTTCGACAATTTGAGCAAATGGGTGTCTTTTGTATCAACTCGTCGAATGCAATTAACGTGTCGCGTGATAAATTGCGATCGATGCAAATTCTAAGTCGCTATGATATCGGAATCGCCAATTCTGCCTTTGTCCGGGTGAGGTCGGATGTTCTACCCGCAATTGAGAAAGTGGGCGGCTCTCCGGTCATTATCAAATTGATCGAAGGAACTCAGGGCGTAGGTGTTATTTTGGCCGACACACCAAAAGTTGCGGAGACGATTGTGGAGACGTTGCAGAGTACGAAACAAAACGTTCTCATTCAAAAATTTGTGGCCGAAAGCAAGGGGAAAGATATTCGGGCTTTCGTCGTTGGAGACCGGGTCATTGCAGCCATGCGCCGTCGAGCACAAGGGCAAGAATTTCGAAGTAATGTGCATCGTGGAGGGGCAACAGAGGTAGTGACACTCAGTCCAGAATATGAGCGCACGGCGGTGCGGGCCGCTCAGATAATGGGACTTCGGGTCGCTGGCGTTGATATGCTCGAGGGCAATGACGGTCCTGTGATCATGGAAGTTAACTCCTCACCCGGTCTTGAAGGGATAGAGGGAGTGACGGGAATTGATATCGCTGGGGAAATTATCAACCATTTAGCGGAACACATTCGCTATGGTGATTTTGATCTCAAACAGCGTCTCTCCTTCGCAAGAGGTCACGTGGTCGTCGATATCGTCATTGTCAAAAACAGTCCTCTTGTAGGGAAACAGCTGCAAGATTCCGGCTTAAGGGAACGAGGGATCATTGTGATGAGCATCGATTGTAATGGGCAGCATACTCCTGCCCCTAAGGGCACAGATGTCATTCGGGAAGGTGACAAGCTATTGTGCTATGGACCTAAGTTAACCTTGAATGAAATTTTGCCAGACCTCGTTCGTCCAAAACGGAAAAAGAAAAAAGCAATTGTTAAGAAAGTAGATGAATAAAGACTTTCAGATAGGGGGCGTCGCAATCCTACCGGGGCAGACGTATGACATCAAAATCCCGGTTTCCGAAACTTACACCGGAGATCAAGTCAGTATACCGGTTAAAGTGATTCGCGGAAAGAAGGATGGTCCGATCCTTTTGATTACAGCTGCGATTCATGGAGATGAAATAAACGGAACGGGTATTATCCACGATTTGATGTTTGGGGATCCGCTCGTTCTAAAATGCGGAATTCTTATCCTTGTTCCTGTTGTTAATGTTTTGGGATTCGAAAACCAAACACGGTATCTTCCCGATCGACGTGATCTCAATCGCTGTTTCCCGGGGAACATCAAAGGCAGCATGGCTGGAAGAATTGCGTCTATCTTCATGAAAGAAGTGGTTTCCAAATGCGAATACTGTATCGATCTGCATTCAGCTGCTGCTCAGAGAACGAATTACCCGAATGTTCGAGCAGACATGTCGAATCCGAAAGTAGCAGAATTGGCCAGATTCTTTGAATGTGCGCTGATTGTTAATGGAAAAGGGCCTGCAGGGGCCTTCCGTCCGGAGGCATGCAAGAAAGGCTGCGCAACCATCATCCTTGAAGCGGGTGAAGCCTTCAAAATCGAACCGAACGTTCTCAAAACAGGTGTCATTGGGATCAAAAATGTTTTAAAGCATTTAAAAATGATTTCGGGTCGGATCAAAAAACCTCAATATCAAGTCATTATCGATAAAACGACTTGGGTGAGGGCTGAGGTGGGAGGCATCCTCAAATTTCATGTTTCTCCCGGCCAAATCGTTAAAAAGGGCCAGTATTTGGCAACTAACTATACCATTTTGGGGGAAATGCAGAACAAGCTGACAAGTCCTACAGAAGGAATTGTTCTCGGAATGACCACCATGCCCGCAGTCAAACCGGGTGAGCCCATTTGTCATATTGCGGTTCCACGAGCGGGTCTCACTCCGGTGAGAACGGGAGCGAAACAAAGTAAAGATTCAGACGATCTAATGCATCGCATTGGCGTAGATCTTGCCACCAACATGGATGTCATCAAAGTCGAAAAGGAGTAATTTCCACCCCAGGAATTCATTGATTTCACTTTTTTCAGGTGGTCGATAAAATCGATAGATTCCGGACGCAGTGACTTCGATTCGCCTCCGTGAAGAGAGTTGGTTTAAGGGGATAGGGAGCGCATGAATTCATTCGTGCGAACAGTGTCGTAGTGGAGCGTGATGCTGGTGGACTGTGACGACGACTGAAGTCATCGCCTCCGTGAAGAGAGTTGGTTTAAGGGGATAAGGAGCGCATGAATTCATTCGTGCGAACAGTGTCGTAGTGGAGCGTGATGCTGGTGGACTGTGACGACGACTGTAGTCATCGCCTCCGTGAAGAGAGTTGGTTGGAGGGGAAAAGGAGCGCATGAATTCATTCGTGCGAACAGTGTCGTAGTGGAGCGTGATGCTGGTGGACTGTGACGACGACTGAAGTCATCGCCTCCGTGAAGAGAGTTGGTTTAAGGGGATAGGGAGCGCATGAATTCATTCGTGCGAACAGTGTCGTAGTGGAGCGTGATGCTGGTGGACTGTGACGACGACTGAAGTCATCGCCTCCGTGAAGAGAGTTGGTTGGAGGGGATAAGGAGCGCATGAATTCATTCGTGCGAACAGTGTCGTAGTGGAGCGTGATGCTGGTGGACTGTGACGACGACTGAAGTCATCGCCTCCGTGAAGAGCGTTGGTTGGAGGGGATAGGGAGCGCATGAATGCATTCGTGCGAACAGTGTCGTAGTGGAGCGTGATGCTGGTGGACTGTGACGACGACTGAAGTCATCGCCTCCGTGAAGAGAGTTGGTTTAAGGGGATAAGGAGCGCATGAATTCATTCGTGCGAACAGCTCACGGTTATGAACGATCATGAGATGCAGGTTACGAATCGTAGTATTCGATGCTCGTATCGAATTTTGCACGTAGAAATTTAAACGCAACTTTGTATAACGGAGTATTTGACTCAGTCCTTTCGTTTGCATTTGCGAATAGGGAGGATATTGTCAAAATGCTCCTCAGCCTTTGCGGGATAGATTCCGCAAAAAATGGAGAGTTGCCTTATGATCGAAACCTTAATCAAAAAACTACCCAAAGCGGAATTGCATCTTCACATTGAAGGCAGCTTGAGTCCGGAGATGATGATGCGGTTGGCGGAAAAGCATCAAGTAGCGCTTCCTTACAACTCATTGGAGGAAGTTGAGAAGGCTTATCAATTTGAAGATCTGCAAAGTTTCCTGGATCTCTACTATTTGGGTGCTTCTGTTTTAATTGAGGAAGAGGATTTTTATCAACTGATGTGGGTTTATCTTCTGAAGTGCAAAGAGGAGAACGTGGTTCACGCCGAAATCATGTTCGACCCGCAAACTCACCTGCAGAGAGGCATCTCTTTTTCTGTATTCATGGCTGGTTTCAAACGTGCTATCGAACAAGCGAAAAAGGAGTGGGGTATGTCGGTGATGCTCATCCTCTCTTATCTTCGTCATTTGCCGGAGAGCGATGCTCTGCAAACCTTGGAATTGGCCCAGGAGTATCTGAGCGATTGTATTGCAGTTGGCTTAGATAGTTCGGAGATGGGAAATCCCCCAGATCAGTTTAAAACGGTCTTTGAAAAATCGGCAAAGGCCGGGCTTCGAAAAGTCGTGCATGCCGGTGAAGAAGGACCTCCGGAGTATATTTGGTCAGCAATCAATGTTATTGGAGCGGAACGCATCGACCATGGAGTGCGCTGTGTGGAAGACCCCGCTTTAGTTGAGCATCTGATCGAAAAGCAGATTCCGCTGACAGTTTGCCCACTGTCGAATGTGAAACTGTGCGTGTTTGCTGACATGAAACAGCACAACATCCTGGACCTTTTGGAAAAAGGTGTGTTGGTCACCGTCAATGCCGATGATCCAACCTATTTCGGAGGGTTTTTGAATGAGAATTACCTGGCGTTATACCGAGCTTTGCAGATGAACGAGGAGCAATTGATTCAGTTGGTGAAAAACAGTTTCATTGCGAGTTTTCTTCCAAATGAAGTGAAACAAAACTGGCTAAAAAAAGTGAAATTGATCCGCCAATAGGTTGTGTCCATATTGGCAATCAAGATGGGTTAAGGGGGTGATCCATGGATTTTTTCGGAGGCCAGGTTTTACCTGATAATTCGGCAGGTAGAGCCGTTGGATCCGACGGGTAATATTTTTTGAGATCGGGTTTTTCTCCTTTTGGAATCTCATTTTCGGGGCCGCCTATTATTAACCAAAGTGTTTCGAATTCGGTATCATTGAAAACTTGGCGGAGCTGTTCCGGCATTACATGAATGCCTCCTTTTTTTGCAATCGTGATGGTTTCATCGTCAACTCGGATTCGACCTGTGCCTTCCAAGACGAAATAGAATTCCTCAGTGGAAATATGTTTATGAAGGGTTCCTGCGCTGCTGGGAGGAAATTTCCACAACCGTGCCCCGAGGTTTTCCGATCCAGTTCGTTCCAGAAAATCTGCATTCGGAATCCGCATTAACTTGGATTCTCTCCAGTTCAAATCATCAGGTTGTATTATTGTATGTTTCGCCATATCAATTTGATTTTTGAAGTTCTCATTATGGGGGAAATCATCTCATTTTCGACTTAATAATCGTTTCCTAAGGTCGATGAACAATCTAGACTCAAAATATTAAAGTTCGGCTCATTTCGAATCCCAACTATGCCTCGTTAAAATGGCAAGCAGTTCAAACCCAAACCATTCATTGCAGTCCCTCATTCGACAAGCTCGAATAAGAGTGACCATACTATCGGTATGTTTTTTTATTATTGTGATGATACTTGGGCTGTGGGGGCTATCGAATATCAAAGAGAAGGAAAAAGCCAAGGTTTTGAAATCGATGCAGGTCGTATTGGATTCAACGACTGATTCACTCGATTCTTGGATAGCCAACACCCTAGAGTCTCTCGAACCCCTTGCCTCCGATCCGATTTTGAACGAACTGATTTCTCGTCAGATTGGTACCCTGGAAACGGGAACCAGTTTGAATGGACAAACCCTGGTTGAACTTCGAACCTATTTTGAGGATTTGGCAGAGCGCTTCGAAATGACTGGTTTTTCCATCATCGCTTCGGATTATACTAACATCGCCTCTTCCGAAGTTCGTGAGGTCGGTGAGATTGACCTGCTTCATGAACAGAACCATGAGCTCTTTAACAAAGTGTTTGGAGGCTTATCGACCTTCATCCCCCTCATTATTCCCGATGATCTTAGTAAGGGGAAACAAAATGGTAGCGGACAAAGAACCTCTCCTTTCCTTTCTTTTGCAACACCTTTCTATGACGTTGATAACCACGTCGTTGCAGTTTTGATCCTGGAGATGGACCCCGGAGTAACATTTAAAAGGTTCACTCGCCTTGCGAGATTTTCGGAATCGGGAGTAACCTACCTTTTTGATGGAAAAGGTAGAATACTGGCTGAAAGTCGCTTTCATGATCAGCTGAAGGGACAGAAGGGTGAAAATGTTGGTGATACAAACACGGCCAACATTGATAATCGAAATCCAACTCTTTCTCGTTTTCAAAAAGTAGCAGAAAAGGGGAGCACGCCCCCTTTTCTCATCTCTTCTGTAACTGGAAAAGCGTTGGAAGGTATAGATGTATCGGATATGAGCGGCTATGAAGATCATCATGGAGTCATCGTGGTTGGAACGTGGAGGTGGTTGGAGAAATATAGTATCGGTATCGCCACAGAATTGGATCTCAATGAAGCGCTAACTTCCTACTCTTTCATTCGAAACGTGGTCTCATCAGTTTTAATCTTACTGTTTGTGATGATTATTGCTGCGATCATTTTTAGTTTATTTGCTAATGCTAAAGTTAATCGTGCTCTATTGGCTTCCCGTGAGAATCTGGAAGAGATTGTAAGATCAAAAACCGAAGAGTTGATTAAAGAGAAACATCTGCTTGAAGAAGAAAAAAATCGGTGCGAACTGCTGTTCGACTATAGCAACGATGCAATCTTCGTGCACGGTATTGAAGAGAGTGGACCTGGGAATTTCTCGCAGGTAAACGCTGTGGCCTGTGAGTATTTGGAATACTCAAAAGAGGAGCTTCTGAACCTCAGTATTCGCGATATTGATGCTGGTGGGTGGGAAAAAGAAAAGGAAATCGCGCTTCGAAAATTGGCAGAAACTGGACATGCGATTTTCAAAATGAAGCACCGTAGCAAATCGGGACAAATACTTCCCGTGGAGATTTCGAGCCGAGTGTTCGAGAAAAACGGTAATAAATACATTCTGTCGATTGCACGAGATAACACTGAACTTGCAAAGGCACATCAAGAGTTTCAACAAGGGCGTGAGGATTTCTTGTTGGCTGTGAAGTCAGCAAAAGCAGGCACGGTCGTGTTCGATTGTGTAGCAGATGAATTGAAATGGGATGCGCGTTCCCTGGAAATTTTTGGACTGGAGGATAAAGGCCAGCAACACAGATTTGAGGATTGGGCTAAATGCTTGCATCCCTCTGATGCCCAAAGGGCATTGTCAGAGTCACAAAGACAGCTCAGAGAGGATGAAAAACTGGATTTAAGATATCGGGTTGTTCATCCAGATGGTGAAATCAAATACGTTTGGGCTACCGCCAATATTGAACGTGATCCTTCTGGCATTCCTCTTCGAGTTTCAGGGCTACACTTCGACGAGACTGAAACTAAAAATCTACAGAAGCAATTGAGTATCATAAATAAGCGAATGACGCTCGCTGCAGACTCAGCAGGAATCGGAATATGGGAATGGGATTTAATTACAAACGAACTTATTTGGGACAAATGGATGTTCAGGCTTTACGGAGTGAAAACTGAAGATTTTGGTGGTGCTTATGATGCCTGGACTCAAGGACTCCACCCGGATGATATCGAGAGATGCAATCGGGAAATCGAACAAGCTATAACAGGTGCAAAGAACTTCGATACAGAATTCAGAATTCTCACACCCGCTGGTGATATCAGGCACATCAAGGCTGATGGTGTCATCGTAAAAGACGAAGACGGCAAAGCAATTCGAATGATTGGTGCTAATTATGATATTTCTGAAACCAAAAATGCCCGAATTGAACTCGCTCAGGCGAAAGACGAAGCAGAAAAAGCAAATCAGGCTAAAAGTGAGTTTCTTGCGAATATGAGCCATGAGATTCGAACGCCGATGAATGGAATCATCGGTATGTCTCATCTTTGCCTCAATACTGATCTGAATACCAAACAACACCACTACTTAGAAAGTATTAACCAGTCTGCAAAGTCCCTGCTGGGTATCCTTAATGATATTTTGGATGTTTCCAAAATCGAAGCTAACAAGTTGGAACTTGAGGTGGCTCCGTTTAGTCTCGAAGAAGTGGTGTCTCAGCTCGGCAGCCTTCTCGCCCCAAAAGCCCATGAGAAGGAGTTGGAATTGTTATTCGATCTTGAACCTGGGATTCCCTCAAAAATGATGGGTGATGCCTTGAGAATCGGTCAGGTGATCATGAACTTGGTCGGAAATGCGATTAAGTTTACTGAGTCAGGAGAGATAAAAGTCAGTGCGAAAGTAGTGTCTGAAGATGAGACCAATATTGAAATTGGGTTTCTCGTTCAAGACACCGGAATCGGGATATCCAAGGAGGTTATTGACAAACTTTTCAGTCCTTTTACTCAAGCTGATGTTTCCACCACTCGGCAATACGGTGGAACAGGCCTTGGTCTTACGATATGTAGGGAACTCGTCAAAAAAATGGGAGGAGCCATTTGTGTAGAAAGTGAATTTGGTAAAGGGAGCCATTTCCATTTTAATACCTTCTTCAAAAAGGTAGAGCTCAAAGAGCCTAAAGAAGGTATTCAAAATGACAATACCCTGAAAGATCTTAAAATCCTCGTGGTTGATGATTCTGAAAGTGTGCGGCGAATCGTTCACTCCATGCTTAACTCGCTAGGCTTCAGAGCTGATTCCGCTGAATCAGGGGAAGAAGCAGTGGCGAAGATCCATGAATCTCAGGGCTCAGATCCATTTCAAATTATTGTAGTGGATTGGCTCATGCCAGGTTTAAGTGGGATTGAGACATTGCAATTGATCGAAAGTGATCCTGTAAATGTGCATCAACCATTGAGTATTCTTCTCACTGCACATGGAAAGGATGATATTCTTAAACTCGCACAGAAGGCAAAGGTTGATGGAATCATTCTCAAGCCCGCGACCAATTCATCGCTTCTTGATGCAATCAACGGTGTCGTTCGAGGCAAACCAACGGATCAGAAAACGAAATCCAAAAAGTCTTTCGATAACGCGGTTTCGGATGTCCAGAAATTGGGTGCGAAGATTCTTTTGGCAGAAGATAATCTCATCAACCAAGAGATTGCAAAGGAACTACTGCAACAAGCTGGAGTTGAAGTAAAAATCGCGAATAATGGCCAGGAGGCTTATAACTGTCTTTTGGAAGAAAGCTTCGATTGTGTTCTGATGGACATCCAGATGCCAGTTATGGACGGATATGATGCAGCTGTGTTAATCCGTAAAAAGTGGAATTCAGAAACTCTTCCCGTTATCGCCATGACCGCAAATGTCATGTCTGGAGATCGAGAAAAGTATATTGAAGCAGGAATGGACGATCACATTGGAAAACCATTCAATCCCGATGAATTATTGAAAATAGTTGGGAAGTGGTGTTCCAAGAAAAGGAAAAATGTTGAGAATCTGGATAGCGGTGAAAAGCTCGTGGCGATTAACGTATTGAATGCTGAGAGCTTCACAAAAGTGGAGGTTGTGCAGGCGATGGAAAGCACCATGGGGAACCTTGGTTTATTCCTTATGCTTATCCGCGAGTTCATCAAAAATCATCTGGGAGATGCAATTGCGATCGAAGAAGCATACCAAACAGGTGAGGTTGCATTGGTGAAAGAAAAGCTTCACACATTGAAGGGAGTCACGGGTGCCATCGCCCTGAAAGACCTCTATGCAGTGACCAAAAAACTGGATTATGCGTTGGAATATCAAAACTCTAAAGATCATATTGAAACGATTATTCAAGAGCTGTGTGAAGAGATGACATTAACTACGATTGAAATCGATCGTCTTCTTCGTGAAAATGAAGAGCAGACTTAAGTGCAGGAGTGAGCCGAGCGGCTAATTACCCTCTGAATGTCCGCAGGAGCTACAAACAAAAAGGATTTACCAAGGTAAACCCCTACTGGGAAAAGAATGGTTCTATGTGTGAGTGCGTTTTTGAAATGGACCTCCAAACAGTGGCTCGTCGAGGGCTCGAATCTCAGAGTTTGGCAATCCATCTGGATAGCGTTCACAGGTCGACTCGATGGCACGGATCACGACGTCCAGATGCAACCGTTTGGAATTTTCGTAGAATGTTTGGGAGGGTCCACTTAGTTTTGGTTTTCCGTGAAGTGGTTTGTCGCTGATGCACAGTAGAGTCGCATGGGGGATGCGATAGCGGAATCCGTTGGTAGCCAGGGTGGCCGACTCCATATCGATCGCGATCGATCGACTGAGGTCAATATCGTGAATCGTCTTTTTCTTCGAAAACTCCCAGTTGCGATTCATCGTAGTGTAGACCGTTCCGATGCGGAAATTGAGTTCCAATTCTTTCAACGCTTCCTGGAGATGCAAGTTGAGTGAAAACGTAGGGGCTATGGGCACATGCAGCGGCATTAGATCATCCAGCACGCCGTCGGCGCGCATGTATCCAGAGGCTAAAACAAAATCTCCAATTTCCTGGTGATTGCGGAGACCACCACAATGCCCGACCATGATCATCATGTCGGGGCGTAGTACGGCGATATGGTCGCTACAGGTTTTTGCATTGGAGGGTCCGACTCCAATGTTGATAAGAGTAATTCCCTGATTGTTGGGCAAACAGTGGTGATAGGCGGGCATTTGCACGCTTTTTCGATCTGGTTGCTTACAATCGGGGTATTTTTCCAAGAACACCTCTACATGCATTTCGTAGTTGGTGAAAAGGATGTTTCTTTGGAAATCCTCTGCCTTTGTCCCTGAATAGTGCTCCAAACGGTTCAAGGACATATCGATTCGTTCTGGTTTAAACAAAAACAGTTTCTTTTGGGTTAAATCCCAATCTTGTTCTTCCAATACATCCAATAATGAAGGATCGCTCAACGGAACGACTGGACGTTCGCAACTGATCGTGATTTCTGCCCCGTGCTGGATCAGTTTGCCAATCTCTCGGATCAAATACCAACGATAGGCTCTGGGGCGGGCGAATTCTCCTTCAATCACAGGATTGTGCTTCGACCAGGAACGCTCAACTGTCATTTTGGGGTAGTAACCCTGGTCATACATACTTTCCATTGTGTCGCACGCATCGACTACAAGTGCGGCAAGTTGAATCTCTGTCAGGTCAGAAATGGATTCGATATGGTAGGTTTTTGGAACGCCGTTTCGGATATTACCCTCTTGCATATGAATGACTCATTTTGGTCTTAAGGCGTGGAAAGTCGAGAATAGTTCCTTGATCAGTCGTTTTGTTTTTCAAATCAGGTAAGGAAATGGGAATGCCCACTTCCTGTTAGTCGGAGTCGTAGTATCGTATGCTCGCATGCGATCTGTTTGATGATCGATGACCCTTGTCTGTTACGGATAATTCGATGACGAGCATCGAATGCTACAAAAAGATGGGCTACGGACAGCAATGTCTGCGTTCCTTTTTATTCTGAGTCGTAGTATCGTATGCTCGCATGCGATCCTTTTGATGATCGATGACCCTTGTCTGTTACGGATAATTCGATGACGAGCATCGAATGCTACAAAAAGATGGGCTGCGGACAGCAATGTCTGCGTTCCTTTTTATTCTGAGTCGTAGTATCGTATGCTCGCATGCGATCTGTTTGAGTTTTCATCGAACCCATATTCTCAACATTGCGAAATGCAAGTATTAACCTGGCGTTGGACGTCCGGGAAAGGACGACGTTCTGTTTGCAGGCTTGATTGTTCTGGGAAAACTGCTTTTAGTCGGGGTTTTCCAAACGTCTCTCTATGAAAGCCTTAAGCCCGTCTGATTGTGACAATTGTGGAACTGCCCTCGAAGGAGAATACTGTCATCGATGTGGGCAACGGAAGATCGATTTAAAAAAGGATTGGAAAGGAATCACTCACGAAGTATTGAGCCAATTTCTTCATTTAGACGGGAAGATGTTAGTCGGTCTGGCTGATTTGGCCTTCCGTCCATGGAGAGTGATTCGGGGTTTCTTGCAAGGCAAACGCGTGTCTCAAATACCACCGTTGCGAGCCTATTTATTTGTGAGTTTGATCTTTTTTTTGTCATCGGTTAAGTCGGATTTTTCGGAGGGATTCAATTCTGCCGGACAGACTGAAGCAGAAGCATCCGCTACCATCAATGAAGCGTTCGGCATCGATGATGAGAACGAAACGACCATTGATCGAGAGTTGATTAATGAACTCCAGGACGATTTTGAGAAGTGGATGCCAAGGGTCTTCCTCGTTGGAGTGGTTGTCTTGGCATTTATCCTTAAACTTGTATTCTTTCGCCATCATTTTGCTTATCTCGAACACTTGATTGTCGCCCTTAATTTACAGACCTTCACGTTTTTATGGTTAACGATTGTGAGTGGATTTGGGAACCTTTTAGCTTTGGTTATTCCATCCCTTGAAGAATCTTTTATGGATCTGTTTTTCATTTGGTTTCTGATCTGTCCGATTATCGTTTTTAGGAAGGTTTTTGAAGTCGGCTATTTTAAAGCGATTCTAAAATCCATTCTCGTGGGGCTCATCTACTCTACTTTTTTATTGTTTGGACTTGTCGTGTTTGGATTTCTAGCCGCATGGTCGCATGACCTCATTTAGATAAAGCGCTATTCAGAATAAACCCATGAATGAATTCATGGGCTCCATAAAAGAATGATGACGGCGGTGAGTCTGAGCATCGCCGAAGGTCAATCGTTGCACACAACCCCACAACCATCTCAATTCATCGTCATCGGATTCGTCATCGTTGTCGCCATCGATTGATTGTCCGAAAACGAATAGGAATACCAATATGATAACGACAATAAACTAAACAAAGAGCCTTTCACGATCAGCTTTAACGGAAGTTTCTTATGTCATTTACTCTACATGTTCGGATTTGCAGATCCCGGAGTCGGTGTGAGTGATTGAAATGCGCCAGTTCCATTGGGTGCTCTGCCGTAGGAGATGTCGGTTTCCTGGGCTCCGAATTCGATGAAATCAACGGGATTTCCGTCAGGGTCGCTGAGTAGTAATTCTTCTCCTTCTTTTGACAATTTAAAGGAAGCGTGGAGCTCTCCTTGGTCTTCCTCGTCATCATCGATCCAAATGACCAAGTATCCGCCCGCTCCGATAGTGACATCTGGAAACTGCCACTTGGTGGGTTCACTGAAATCATCTGATAGGTAGTAGCCTTTCAGATTCACCGCCAAGACTGAGTTATTATAGCACTCGACCCAGTCATCAAATTCGTCGAATTCATCGACCAGAATGGTTTCGTTTGAGGCCATGATTTCATTGATAACGAGAACTCCCGCAGTTTCTTCAACCGGATTTACCCGATAGACGTAGGTTTCATGCTCTGCGCCTGCTGGAAAATAGGCGCGTGATGCATAGCTGTTGTTTGAAACGCTTTCAACATAGTATCGCACGTAGGTTCCACTCTCAAATCCTGGAATCTGAGCGGCGTAGTTTCCATCGTTCGCAACGCCATCTCCATTTCGTCCGTCATCTGACATTGTCACCTTTGTATAGACGCCGTTCGTTCCATTGAGGTAGTAGAGATTGAGTGATTGCAGATTCGTTGAGGTTTCAATGGAAGCGGTTACTGTTACGGTTTCTCCATAGTCGGGACGACGATTTGTTTCACCTTGGGATGCGAAGGATACCGTTCCGACTTCGACTCCTTCGGCCATCAGTTCTGTTTCTGATGTTAGATATTCGCATCGGAACTCGATAATGGATTTGAGTGAACTGATGGCAGAAACATAATCGCTATAGGTGCCATCCTTGATCGGATCCGCACTGACCGCTTCTCCAATGAGTTCATCATATGCATTAATCGTCGTGTTCATGGCATCAGGAACCATCACATCTTCGAGAATAGTTCTGGCGTGAGCCAGGTAGCGTTGACGGGTTTCTGTTAGATTTAGTAACCGTGAGAGTAGGGGATAGTTGGAATCATCTGAGTTCATGAAAATACTCCAACTCGCTGCGTTGCTTCCCAACACACTGTTGCCATCGTATTCTAATGGCACCATACGGTCGGTTTCTGGATTGACGTAAAGGTAGTAGTCCATCGTGCCCTTATAAACATAGCTATCATCGTCGCTAAAAATATTTTCCATCGCGAGGAACCAGAGTGCGCGATCGATGTCGAAAACTGCATTGAGCGTTTCATAAAGGGACTCGTCGGGAGTGTTGGCTAGGATCTTCGTAACGGTGGCAAGTTTCAACCAAGCCTGCTCTTCTGCGTTCTCGTCTTCATAGTCGGACTTCAGGGTGTAGTAGGGAGTATAGTTCTCTGCAGCATCTCCTAAGTAATTGAGGGCCGATAGTCCGTTTCCCCACTGACCTCCGCCTCCCGGACCGCCGCCACCCATTGGTGGTCCTCCCATTCCGGGTCCCGCTCCCCCTCCAGGTCCTTCAAAATCGGCTTCTGCGAGTGCACGCCAGCGATCTCCACCTTTGTCTCTATACCATTCTTTGAGGAAATCCTTATTCAGCTGTTCCACATTTGAATAGACTCCCCAATTTTCCCCGTTGATATAGAGGTTGATGAAATTCGCTTTCGCTGCGGGAATGTGGGTGGCAATCTTGTTCGAATACAGCACCTCCCGCATCATCGAGTCATCTTCAAAGGCATTGTTGAAGTTTAGAGTTTCATATCCCTTGATGTCTTGATCTTCAATGGTCCAGTCGACTCGAATGTCGAAAGACGCTTTGAGCGACTCTCCTAAGTTCCGATAGGACGTATTACCCTTAAATTGAACGCCGACACCCTCATATACCTTGTCATCCACTGTCATGGTGGCAAGTTCGCGGTCCTCAGTGTTGTAATCTTCCTCCATCAATGCCCAGAAGTCAGCGTTTTCGAATTCTAAATAGACATCTCGAATGACCGAGATATCGTAAAATCCGTCATCAGCAACTCCGGAGGTTTTGAGTATGGTTCCGTCTTCAGAGAAGGTCGTCATTTCCGGGAAATCATCTCCGTTAAGCAGAATTGTCGTCCCGATGAGGAAGGATGATAAGAGTATTATTTTGGTTGAATTCATGGGTCTTTCCTTTGTTCAAAAACTGGATTCTTAAAATTGAAATTGGTAAGCGAGTTTCACGATCACGTGGTCTTTTCGAGTGTGCAGTTTGTCGACCCATCGATACTCGCAGCTCAGTTGTTGAGATTTCGTGATGTCCCAACTCAATCCTGCGCTGTAAACGTTTGGGTTCTTCTCAAAGTCTGCTTCGAGACTGTCGTATTTTTCGAACGTGATGAAGGGTTTCAGATTCAATGCGTCGAGGTCGTAGTTGAACTTGAGTCGATAGCGTAGATATTCCTTTTCTTCACCTTCTTCGTTCTCTCCAATCGTGTATCTGATTCGAGTTTGAATCCCAAAGTTTTTGAACTTCCAGGAGTATTTGGTTTCGAGGAGTTTTCGGTCGATATCAACGCTTTCTTCGCCTAAATCGATGGTTCCGGTGCGATACTCCGTTGCAATGTTCCAGCGTTTAGTAAGCGCGTATACCAGCGAAAGGTCCGTGTGAAGTTGTGTTAGGTCTTCTTCCGAATCGTCCCTCCATTCAGGGCTAATTTCGAAGTTTAGGTCCTCCAACAGTTCTGTGGAAACTCCGAATTCGACGTAAGAACGCGTTGCGAAGGCGGCAGTATTAACTGTCAAAAACAATGTGGTCAGCAGCATGCGATACATGGGTCCCCCTTTCTTTTGATGGTTTCGCTTCAAAGAAGACGCGTAAGTTGGCGGTGTCGCGGAGGAAATCGACCTGCTCGATCTCGTAGTGGGTTACATCCAGTCCGAGCCGTAGTTTCAGGTCGGTATAAAGCTGTGCTTGTTGGTCCGGGCGAAGGTTTTCAATTTTTTCGTATCGCATCAGGATCGATTGAACCGGTTTCTTCATCATGAAGGTCTCGAGCCCGGCGATACACAGCACGATTGCGAGATTGGCTAGCGCGAGTGCGGTTGCGCTCATTGTTCCGCCCGCCAGGGAGTTGATCACAGATAATCCAATCACGACAAAGAGGTAGGTCATTTCCTTGATCGGAATGGTGATGGTTCGGTAGCGGATAATGCCAAAAATGGCAAAGAGCCCCAAGGCGAATCCGAGTTCAAGTTTTACGCGCTCTAGCAGGAAGCATAGAGAGAAGACAACGACTCCGATCGCGATATAACTGAAGCAAAACTCTCTACTTCCGGTTCCTCGAAAGTAGAGTAAGAACACAATGGCGAATAGTGCACCGATGTGGATTGCAAACCGTAGCGCCAGTGCCGTGAGATCAAATGATGACAATAATAATTCCATAATTAAAAATGTTTATGCGAGTTGCTTGAGCTTCATGAGCGAAGGTTTAAGGCGGTTTTGTTTGAGCGTTGGTTCCATAATCGCGCGTCCGATGCAGTATTTACTAAATCCACTCGATTGAATGTGATGTTCCTTGAGCACTTCTTTCAGTCGACTGCGCACGTTTCTGCCGTCGTGCTTAAGCTCAATAATGGCTATCTGACCGAGTTCCTGAGTTTCTGTTTCTGTGGAAAAGCAGATTTCAAAATCGATCGTACAGCGTTCCAATCGATTCTTGTTAACCAGCGTGATGCGGTTGAACTGATTGCGGATTTTGAAATCCAGAGACTGAGAGAGTTCCTCTATTTGTTGCTCGAGAAAAAACAAATCTTTCTCAAGTAGTGCTTCCCCTGACGAGGAACTCTCTATGCGCGTCTTTTTTGTTCTCCCCTTTTTCGATTTGCGCTTCAGCTCTAAGAAATGAATCCCACTTCCGACATATTCGCGTTTGCGAACTTTCAGTCGATTCGTGCGACCGTTGTGATGGTTAATATAAAAATCGTTTCGTGGGGTATCGAAGTAGCTCGTTACATAGTCCTGGAACCTCTTGTTATTGATCTCAAGGAGTTGGTAATCAGAATGAATCGCTCGGAGCAAGGTGGGTAGAAGCTGGATTGGAAACCAGTATTTGCAATCTATCCGGTTCATCAGCTTTACATCGTCCATCTCCGCTAATGCGATGGTATTGAAAGCTTCCAATACTGATTCCAGCTCAGAATAAAAAGGGACTCGCTGCTTTTCACATACATCTGAAATTTGACGAATCATGAGCCCTCCTTTGCTGAAAGGTCATGATGGATAATTGTTTCGATTTCTCTCATGTGCTGAGAGAGTTTTACAGGACGAAAATGAACAAATTAGGGTCATCTTTATGACAAAATTGTCATCGTGATAATTTGAACGAAAGTCATCGGAAAACAGTCAGGCTTCGTCCGTCAGAGCGAATGGAATTCGATCGAAATTCGAATTCGTGACTATCCCAGCAAAAAAGGGAATAGAATCATGGGTCTTCTAACTAAAACCATGATCACCATGAATCTAAGAAATCTCTCCTTCCTCCCTTTGAGTATTTTCATGATACTCGCTCCTCAATTCGCCCAAAGTGCGTTCAGAACCGTTTTAGTTCATGCCACAAGTGACGCTGATTACCGCATAAGTGGTGACCAACAGAGGGAGACCTATGCTTTTTATCCTGGGCATTTCGAACCGGGAAAGAGTAGAACACTCATGGGAAAAGAGCACTTTGATGATATCTCCACCCAATTGGAGAACGCTTTACTCAAACAGAATTATCGAAGGGTCGATCCTGACGTCGAGAACCCGGATTTGATCCTTTTTGTTCATTGGGGACAGACAACTGTGTTGAGGAATGAAGGAATTCTTTGGTATGAGGATGATGAAGGAAACCCCTGTAGAATTGAAACCTACGAACCCGACCCGGGATATGAAAAAATCAATGCAGAGTTGCTGGGCACAGAAGATCGTCTTTATGCAAAATCAGGTGTCGGGAAAATCAAAAGAGACCTGGCGAAGTATGCAACCAATCAAGAGCGCTACTTTTTCATTCTTTCGGCTTACGATTTTGAGGCTTTTTCAAAAAAGGAACAGAACTTGGTCTGGACCACGAGGTTCAGCATAGGATCGAAGTGGAATGATTTTAACAAAGCACTACCTAAGCTTTGCGAAGTCGCCTCCCATTACTTTGGGAAAAATCTGGAAGATATCCGGTTTGAATCCCCCAAAGACTTAAAAACTGATGTGGATATGGGAGAGATCGAAGTCTTAAAATATGGGGGCAAGTGATTCGTTTGAAGCGGACAATCAATGATCAAACCGCTTCTTTGAATGGATCGACACCAACAACTGGTTACTCTCATTTCTAACAAGTTCCTGAAATGGGACCCAAAAAAGGCCTTCGAATTTCCGACCTGTTCAAGACAGGTCGAAACGAAGGCCTTTAAAATCAGTATTGAAGACTGATTCCTAGCGATTCAATGCCATGTCTGTCAGCTCATCAACCGTGGTGAAGGCGACGCACTGGTAGCGGTCGGCAGCCCCGTAATAGAGCTTAATCGAGCCATCGGGTTCCACCACATGAGACGACGCAAAGACACAATTCGGAGTGTGACCGTAATTTTCGTACGGTTCTTCCGGAGTGATAATACACTCATCGGCGACGCGGATCAGTTTTGCGGGGTCTTCTAAGTCAGTAAGTAGCACACCACCGTGGTAGAGATACTCGTAATCGCAAACCACACTGACTCCATGAAAGATGATCAACCAACCTTTGTCGGTTTTGATTGGCGTTCCACAGGGCCCGATTTTCCCCCATCCAAAGCTGCATTGGCCCTGTTCCATCATGAGATCCTGTTTCCCCCAGAACTGGAGGTCAGGAGAACGGGTTACCCAGATTTCTCCAAGTGCATTCGGACGCTCCAAGGCTGTGTAGTAGCCATCGAGTTTCTCCGGGAATAGTACCGTATTGCGGAAGCCGGGTCCGGTAATAAAACCGTGCCATTCGAAGTCTTCCCAATCTTTTGTGGACATCATGCCCATGCGTGCTTCGGAGCCATGGCAGCAGAATGTGAAGTAGTAGGTGTCTCCGATTTTGGTGATCCGTGGATCATATTGAACCCGCGTGTATTTCTTGTATTCTGGGTCCTGAGGAAGTGGCAATTCCTTGATGAACTTCCAGTTGTCCACCCCATTTGCACTTTCAGCCAGCGCGAAGAAATTATAGAAGTTAAACCCCTCACAACGTAGGATCATGATATAACGATCCTCGTGCTTCACGACGCTGGAGTTAAAAATCCCACGCGCATTGAATGGGACCAGGTCCGCAGTGATGATGGGGTTCTTCTCGTACCGCCTTACGGGACGATGTTTGCTGAAAACTCTGCTCATATTTTTGTGTTTTGTTAGGTTTAAAATATCAGGGGCTGAAGTAATCGTCTAAGATATCGGAGTTTTCAGCTTGTTTCTATTAAAAATCTTACCACGTTATTGAGGTTCGGAACGGGGAAGCGGGTAGGCCAGACCGGTTGAAAAGATTCCCTTCTGGGACGTTGGCCCAGCCGTAGCGCACTGCTGTTGGTTTTGCCACTTCGGGTGAAGTCACGACCACTGTCTTTCCTTTAATCACAGCCTCGGCCGGGTGAAACACACCGTCTTTGCCTGCGATAGTGAATCCGATGAGTGTGCCACCTGGGGCGACCAATCCTTCTCCGGTTTCCTTAAAACTCAAAACGGCTTTATCGCCCGTACATTTCATCGAACTGTAAATCGGGCCGGAATAAGGGATCTCTTCACCATAGGCCAATGCTCGTGCAGCAAGGGCAAGTCGTGCTCCGACGGGTTTTTTGTTGGCAGGGTGGATGTCTTCGGCATCTCCGCAATCAATGGTGACCACCATAGCGGTATTCGCTGTTTTCTGAAGGGACAGTAGCTGCGCCTCCCTGATTTCCGGAGTCATGTCCTGGTGAGGTGCAATTTGCACAAAAAGAAAGGGGAAATCTCCCTGATCCCAGAGACGTCGCCAATCTTCAATCATCGAAGGAAAGAGCGTTTGGTATTCTTTTTCTTTTCCGACATTGGCTTCCCCCTGATACCAAATTACTCCCTTCATCGCATACGGAAGCAGCGGATGAATCATGCCATTATATAAGACGGTTGGAGCTCCAGAACTTTGGCTGAGGTCCATGGGTGGCCAGTTTCCGTTATCGAGATCTACACTGGCATTACATTTCCAGGTGCCATCGATCTTGAGGGTTTTGGTTTCGTTACTATCTTCTGCGCGGTACACTACCTGTAGAGCATCCTCTGAATTCCCCCATAAGCCTCCTCCTCCGCCAGTATCCAGCACGCGCACAGCGATGCTAATTTTGTTGGATTTGATTTGGTCGCCGGAGACTGTATAGTTCCTTGGTGTGCTGTATCCTGGAGTGGAGCCCATGAGTTGGCCATTTACCCAAGTCGTATCTAGGTCATCCACAGCTCCGAGTTTGATCAATAACTCACTTCCATCCCAGTCTGAGGGCATCTCAAAACTTTTGCGGAACCAGAATACCCCATCATAACCTGGGTATCCGGCTTCTTCCCATACGGTAGGTAGCTCCATTGTTTCCCACTCAGAATCATCCAGTTCAACTGCGGCCCAAGATGGATCCGCCGCACTACCGGGATCCATTTCTGTGAACCAGAGTTTCTGTTTCCGATGGAGTTCTTTATCTGCAAGCTCAGGGTCCTTTTGAATCAAACGAATCTGTTCGAGTGACTCTTGGTAGTTTTCCAGTTCTTGCAGGCCTTCTTTGCTGGTCCAGGCTTCTGCCGGTGTGCCTCCCCAGGAAGCGTGAATGAGTCCGACTGGTATATTGAGTTTTTCGTACAAGTTCTTACCAAAAAAGTAGCCGACAGCGGTAATTTCCTGTGCTGTTTCCGGGGAGCATACGGTCCAATTGCCCTCGACGGTCTCCTGTGCATCGAAAGACTTCACTTGGGGGACATAAAATTGTCGGATCTGTGGATAATTGGCGCTGGCTACTTCTGCTTCCCATCCAATGATCGGTTTTTGACCCGGACGGAGCCCAAGTTGACGTTCCATGTTGGATTGCCCGCTGCAGACCCAAACTTCACCGACCAGAATGTCTTTAAAAACAAGTTTATTTGTTCCCTGGATAGTAAGGGGGCGGGGGGTAGCGCTAGCTTCCATCGCATCAAGTATTACTGTCCATTTCCCATCACCGGCGGTTGTGGTGGTCTGAATTTGACCCGCAAAGGTCACTGTCACTTCTTCAGATGGCTCTGCTGTGCCCCACACAGGAACCTCAACTCCCCGCTGAAGCACCGCATGATCGGCAAACAATGCGCTTGGAGTGACCTCGGAAAAGAGGCAGGTTGGAATTGAAATGAGGAGAGCGAAAGCAATAAAGGGTATGGGGTGAAGTTTCATTCGAAAACTATGCTGAAGGGTTTTCATTGAATCAAGATCCATTGAGTGGTAACCGTTGACTGCTGTATCCTTGGAATATCTTTGAGGATCTGTTCATTCGAGTTTTTGTAGCGTCGTATGCTTGCATGCGACTTCGTAATTGTTGGAAATACGAGTAGCTGGATCGGTAACGATTCATGAAGAATGACACCAAAATTCTCATGAGCAGCGTGGTGATACACTCAGAGGTAGACGCTTTTTCTGAACAACAAATTTCCCGAATTTACACGAATCAAGAGAAGAGTCTGCTAGTCGACTCGAAAGCCCAGTTTTTTCACCGCATTTTCCTCCGTGTTCTCATTGCCTTCGCGTGAGTTTTTTTGAGTCGTTTTCAATTCGTAGGATGGCGATCTCTGCACCCACTTGAAAAGTCTCTTCTATCTTGTATAGGGTTTGTCAAGTTGTTCAAAAAATGATGGTATCCAACATCCAAAAAGATGATAAATTTCGATTCACACACTCCAGGGAAATCCAATTTGCCACCAGAGCTGCAGGCGAAGATCGATGCACTGATCGAACAGCCCAATGCCACCAGTAATCTGGACGAACTCAATAAAAGTCTGAGTCAGGTAATTGAGAGTCACAACAACGCACCCAATGCTGAAATCGGTGGGTTTTCACCGGGGGAGTTAATGGCTCTCAGTCGCAATGAATGGGATACTCCCGAATGTCCGCTCAAGCTTTCAAACGATTTGAGTTTTGATCGCTTGAATGATGTATCCTTTTTTCAAAGCATACGTGCTTTTCTTATTACCGTGCTGGACAGCGGTGGTATCCGGGCCACAGCAAAAGGAAATCTTCCCCGTAGTTTTGTCACCGAAATGGTGGATGTGTTTTTAGATGAGAAAGAAAAAGAACAGACCCTGAGGGTTAATAAGGTCTTGAATGAACCGGATGTGTTTCCGTTGCACCAAGCCCGTATCTTATGTGAGCTGTGTGGTTTGATCAGTTTAACGAAAAAGAAATTCACGCTTCGAAAAAAGACTCGTGTGCTGCTCGAACCCGAATCTGCCGGACAACTCTACAAGGTGCTTTTCATCACCCTTTTCCGGAAATACAACATCGGTTACCCCTATGGTGGAGTCGATCTTGACTGGCTACAGAACGAAATTGCCTATGTGCTCAAGCCGCTGCAATTGAATGCCAACGCTTGGATCAAGATGAGCGCAATCGCTCCGAAACTACTCCATCCCATGCATCTCGAACGTCTGGAACATGAGCTTAAACTGGTGAGTTATATGGATGTGATAGACGCGTTGGAACGGTATTTTTTGAGACCGTTAGAGTTGTGGGGCTTGCTCGAAATTGAACGCAGTAAAAAGGATTATTTCGGAGACATTAAACGGATCCGAAAAACACCGATATTTGATCAATTCATACGATTTGATTTTTAGAACATCTTTCTCCGCCTTAGGCCGATTCCTTAATGGCTTTAGTCTTTGTTTTTTAAACCTGTTACCCGAAGGGTTTCCTGTTCGACTCAGTCGACCTAGTGCAGCGAAGCAAACGGTGTTAAGAAAGTGCGTTTATTTAACATCGCTCTCCGCCTTAGGCGCATCGCTGGATGCCTCGTTTTACTCGTCAGCAGGATGCTGCTGCGCCTCAACAGGTTTTAATTCCAAAGTGCGTATCAAAAACTGAATATATTTTGGTGTAGCAACCGATGCTTGCATCGTGTTTCTCAACGATATTTGCGGGATTTACGAGGGCATCCTGCAAGCAGGAGCCGCTACAAAAAAGGGTTTAGTTATTCAGTTAACAAAAAGCTAATTGGTATATTCTTGTGATTCATACCAAGGAACCTGTTGGCGAGTGCAATGAGACCATCCTGTTCGAAGCAGTCGACCTAATGAGTCCGCCTGAGGCGATGGATGATGTTAATCAGTCGTTTATATAACACTATAGTCGAATTTTGGGCAGGTTTGGTTTTTTACATCGTTGCGAGCGAAGTGACAATCAACCGATGGGCGAAGCAATCTCACGAATATTCGCGAATCTTGAGAGAGATTATTTATTCCTTCATCCATTCGGAGATCAACTTTGGCACTCCTTCTCCGGCGGTGGTGGGGTAGGCTTTAAATCCATAGGCTTCGACGCCTTCAGGGACTTCCGGGTTCACGATCGCGCGGACGGCTTGGCTTGGGGCGTCGTGGATGAGGCTTGCGGCAGGGTAGACAAGAAGTGAGGTTCCGACGATCAGCAGGTAGTCTGCGGTTCGGGTGATTTGAATCGCGTTTTCAATCTCCGGAACCGACTCTCCAAACCACACAATATGGGGTCGGAGTTGGCTGCCTTTTTCGCATTTATCGCCGGTGTTGAGTGCTTTGTATCCCCAATCATAGACGATTGAGGGGTCCAGCGTGCTACGAACTTCCGTCAATTGACCGTGCAGATGAACGACATGTTTCGAGCCCGCTCGTTCGTGCAGGTCATCCACGTTTTGCGTAATGATGGACACATCAAACTTCGATTCCAGTTTTCACTAATGCCTCATGAGCAGCGTTGGGTTGAACTTCGGAGAGTTGTTTGCGTCGGGCGTTGTAGAACCGTAAGACCATTTCCCGATTTGCCTGCCATGCTTGTGGAGTTGCGACTTCCTCGGGGCGATGTCCTTCCCACAATCCACCCGCATCTCTGAAAGTTTTGAGCCCACTTTCGGCACTGATCCCAGCGCCCGTAAGCACAACAATATGAGGCTTGGTTCCTTCGTTTTTTCATGGATGACATTTGGATGACTCGGTTGTTTAAGAGTAGATCGAAGCAAAGGCGACTGCATAGTCAAGGTTGGCGGTAAGGGTTTGCTTCGCGCAAAGTTTGAGTGTAGGGCTTTAACATCCCTCGAAACACCACAGGATGAGGCTGCGCCTCAGCAGATTTTTGTAGTTGATTGAGAACCTGTTGGGCGAGTTGAATGAGACCATCCTGTTTGACGCAGTCAACCTAGTGGAGCGAAGCGCAACGATGTTTTTTAAGAGTATTGATATATGGAACATCGCGCCTTTCAGTTGCTGGATGCCTTCGTTTCACTTGGCAGCAGGATGAGGCGTTGCCTCAACAGGTTTTATTGCTGGTGGGTAAACCTGTTGGGCGAGTGGAACGAGACCATCCTATTTGACGTAGTCAATCCAGTGGAGCGTAGCGGAACGATGTTGGAAATAGTTCGGTTCACATGGCTCTCCGTCTTCAAATTTTGTTTTTGGGGGTAATAGAAAAGGAACAGCGAAGTCAATGTGGCCTGCAATGAACACAGGCCCTACGGTTGGAGAAGAATGGAAGGCTGGAGTGGTTATAGGGTCTTCTTTTTAGATCCTGCAACCGATCTTACATCCAGGATTTGCTGCTACTCTCCGTTTTATAGAGGGCTAAGTTTACAAAATCATTGAGGGTTGCAATCGGTAAATAAGGAATGGGACAATACTCCTGATCCGAGGTTGGACCTGCAAATTACCTACTTTTCGCCTTTTTTGACCCCTGCTTTGTCTCACATTGGTGAGTTGCAGTTTATACAATGGAAAAATCACAATTTTTGTGGCCAAACATACCCTCTCTGATCGCACCGTATTCTTCATTGAACCAGAATCCATACCCACGATAACGGATTTTAAGTAATACAAATAGGGGGGCTAGGGCGATCAGTGTCAGTAAGAAAAACTTACTGAGAAACAAGACCGGAATCGAAATCATCAAGGCGAAGGGTAGAACACAGTAATACAAAAAGACTCTTCGAATGTAACTTGGATGAATGTCCGTAAATGTTGGTTCGGGGCAGTTTGAGAAAACGAGAGAAGTATACTTGCTTTTTTCTTTCGGTATCAGCATCGGGATCTGAATACTTGAATCATTTGCCTTAGCCTCAGCTGCTCCGACTTGTCGGTATTGAAGGCTAACTCTATTGAGTATGCGAGCCACTATGTTTTGTTTAATCAAAACGGACTGGACTTTAATTTTCGTCAATGTGGTTGATTTTCTTTCAAGAAGCCCAGCAATTCGTACCAGTTTGTCCTCCTTGTTATATAGCTCAAAATTGTAAAAACGCACAAGTGCTCCTGCCATGACGCTACGATTATCAATGTGATCAAAATCAAAAACGAAATGATCACCAAGAATACTGCAGAAACAATGGGGTTGCCGAATATGGGTTCGATGATGTCCATTAAGATTGGAATTAAGTTATCAGAAACATAACTTCCAATTTTCTCCGAAAATGGGGCGAGGACAGCGAGGAATACTAAGGCAAAATAACTCGTTAAACCATATTTCGCCGATTCCCAGTTGGATAACTTAAGCATGAGTCCCGAAGGCTGTGTTTTGCTTAATCGGGCATCTTCTTCGCCCTTATTCTTTTCCTCATCCTCCCTTTCTGCTTCCTCTTTTTCAGGCACTTTTTCTGCTTCGAAAACCTCGCTTCTTATGTTCAACGCCAACCCCCTACTCACGCCAGGCAGATTTACCTCGGTGCTTTTGGAGCCTGCAGATTCAATAATGCAATTTACGACCTTGAACGGTGCGAAATAGAAAGGAATGCCGATATTTACATTTTGCACTCGGGAAAATTGAAGGTTGAGTCGCTCTTTTTTGAAGACTCCCCGGTGAATAAGAATTTGTCCTTCTTGAGTCTGAAACTTGAAATACCAATAGTAAAAAAAACTGAAGATAATGATTAACAAAAGCAGCGTTGGAATTACGATGCTGAGCCAAAATATTCTGTTCTCAACAAATGTCGCAAACACCGCGATCGCTGGTACAATGTTTATGAACCATTGTTTCACCGATGAAATCGTAAATTTAACAATGAAATAAATGACGGAAACCAGAGACAGTCTCTGCCATTCATTGTTTTCAGCGACTGCGTAATCTTCCGGCTTCATTTATCGACAGTTTCACTTTTCGTTTTCTCCAAAATGAACAGCTTTATTTTTTCAGCCCGCTCGTTTTCAAGCCCGCTAATTTGTAAATCAACACCACTTCCACCAGCAGTAAAAATTCTGAGGCTACTTAACCCGAGTTTCCTTTCAATGGGGTTTCTGTGAATTTCGATGTGCTGCACTCTGTTGAACGGTAACAATGTGCGTTGTTGCCAAAACAACCCTTTCCTCACGCTGATATCTTTTTCCCTCAATGCGACTCCCCGCACTTTATGCCCTTCAAAATTGTGCCATTGTGAAAAGGAAAATGAGAGTAAGATGACTGAATAGGCTCCAATGGTAACGAACAGAGGAACCGTGGGGATGAAAAAGGTGGCGGATGCGAAGAGGAGTAAAACAACCACGAAAATACACGATTGCCAAAAAGGTTCCCAAGGAGCGGCTTTGGCTAGGGGCTCATGCTCAATATCTTGCCATTGAGGCAAGTCGTTTATTTTGAGCTGATCGTTAGAGAATGCATTGCTTTGAACATCCATCGAAATCTTTCCTTTTTCGTCTAACATGGAGGGATAGGTTTTTTTCAGAATACGGTTCACTTTATTCTCAATGTGGGCTCGAAACGCAAGGTTGAAGTGTGATCCGTCAATGCCTTCGTTCTACAGTTGCTGGACGATGTTATTCTATTCAGTCGGCGAAGCAATAAATGGTATGAGTTGTACCATTGAGCGTTAAAATGACATCAAACCCGCTCTAATGCGATGCAAGCATCGCATACTACGAAAGTAGAGGTAGTATCAGATGCTCGCATCTGATGAAGTCCAATGATCGTCGTGTTTGAAACGCAAGTTCGTATTAGATGAGATCAGAATTGTGTAGGAAGGAGGGAGTTCGCTAGCGGAATCCACTGTTATTGAGGATTTCGAATTTGCCTCGGACTCCGCTAAAGCTTCGACCGTCACGAAGGAAAACCCCTTGCTACACAAAGTGTTATACCTATCAATTCGAATCATTCTTTCGTTGAACAGTGATCTCCTTATCGCCTCTTGCCGGAGCTAATCTGTATTGAAAACCTCGGGGTTTTTCACGCTACCATACAGAACTTTTTTTAGTGCTTCGATGTAGTCCTTTTGTCATTTGCTTTGATAACCGTGACAAATCTGAGGCTCCAACTTTTCTGAGATCGTTGTAATACTCCTGTTGCTGTGCGATGATTTTGTTTCTGGCTTTGATTTTTTTGAGTTCTGCCAACAACTCAAGGAGCGCAGCTCTATCTCGGCCCATAGGGCTATTAAAAAGTTGAAGCTGTAAACACGCGATTATGCCCACTTCTTTCGAAGCTCCGATATCGATGTCAGTATCGAAATGTCGAAGGCAAAAAACCGCTGTTTCAGACACATCCGCCAGGCTTTCAGATCTCCATTTGTCGTTAACCCGGAGCGGCCAAAGATCCAGAATGGAGGATACTTGGCTCAGGTAATCAAGATCTTTCTGATACAGTAATTCTTTCAAACGACTACTATCCGAATCTGAGATGGAATTGAGTTTCCTCATCAATTCCATCCTTCGGTAGGGATATTCAGGAAGATCTGGTTCTAAATATTCATCATAGAACTTGTAATAAAAAGAAGTTTCTCCACGGGAGATGGCTGGAGTAAGAATACAGGTTGATAGGGCGACTATCAGCAACTTTAACGAGGGGTAGGGAATCGGAAAAGTGGGGCTTTTCATGCTTCTACAACGTTTGATATTTAAATTTCTTAGAAATATAAGTTCCCCTGAGGCATTTCAGCTAAGGATGCTCTCGTTTGGATTTAGTTTCGTGGAATCGGAACGCATATCGCAGGACTGAAGATGGTATTGATAGCTTTCAGTTGGAGGGATAAAACCCCAACGTCGCTAACTTAACGAAGTTTAGGAAATGAGTATTCCTTAAGTTTTCTGAAAAAATTCTGTAGCATGGGATGCTCGTCATCGCATCTCTTCATGCAGATTGGACACACCATCTACCGCGGAATCCGATGCAAGCATCGGATGCTACTATTCAAACGGAAAATACTCTTAAGTTAGCGACATACGGGTGAAATCTGGGTGAGTGCTAACTGACTGCTTCCATCAGGGATGCAACGGTAATTTCATTAATGGCACTGGAACCATCTTTGATGGAGGTGGCCGCCGCAGTCATGTGATTCATGGCACAAAGAAGAAAATGATCCGATAGCAAAAATATCAAATGCTCTAATGGATCATTCTATTGATCCTTATTTGCAGTTGATGTCCGATTAAAAACTTTGCCAATCCTCTCTTAATGACATTGCTTTGTCATATAGACTACGGGGGAATCCTGTTCAATTCAGGAGCTGTCGCGCAACTGTGAAAGAGATCTTATCTCTTGAGCCAGAAAACCCATCCAAACGAATTCATCTTCGCGCCAAAGATGTGGAGCACTGCATTGCGACCTAAGTAAGGGGCGATTTCGGTGTTTCGCTGAAAACGCGGAGCTACCCAATTATAAAATTCCAAAATGCAAGCTCATCAAGACCCTTTCTTCTGCGCCTTACTGCTGTGCTCTTCATCGAGTGCGCAGGTATGCGCTTAAGGGAAAATGGAAAGACTGACGTAGGTATTTGGGGTTTCCCTTTTATCCGCGCTTTGACGTTGCACCTTTTACGAAACAAACCCGAACCCATGGAAATGATATGAAACCCAACGACCTCATCGAAATCTCTTATGAAGAACACCTCCGTGCGTATCTAGCCTCAAAAGATACGCTTTTTCACAGTGTCCGGAAACGGGATGGTCGGGTTGTTCCGTTTAATCCTGGCGCAATCACCCAATCGCTACTCGCTGCTGGTAAAAGCACAGGTGAGTTTGGCGAAGACATTGCTCGGAAACTTACGATCCGTGTCATCGAATACGCCAGTAATTTCCTCGTCGACTCGATTCCGGATGTTGAATCCATCCAGGATGTTGCTGAAGAAATCCTGCTTCAGTCTCCGTTTCGTCAAACGGCAAAAGCGTTTATTATCTACCGGGACCAACACGCCCGGCTTCGACAGATCAGCGCACAGGCAGATGTCGAAAAGGTAGATCAGTATATCTCCAAACTTGATTGGAATGTGCAGGAAAATTCGAACATGAGTTACTCCCTTCAAGGGCTTAACAATTACCTTTCGAGTGCGGTCAGCAAGGAATACTGGCTCAACAAAGTCTATCCACCTTCCATTAGAGATGCCCATGAAAATGCAGATTTCCACATCCACGATCTCAACCAACTGAGCGTCTACTGTGTGGGATGGGATCTGTTGGATCTCCTCAAAGAGGGCTTTCGTGGTGCTTCTGGAAAAACTTGAATCCAAGCCACCCAAACATTTTCGAACGGTTTTTGGGGCAAATCACCAATTTTTTCTACACCTTACAAGGTGAGGCTGCAGGTGCTCAGGCATTTTCCAATTTTGACACTTTACTCGCACCGTTCATTCGCTACGACAAGTTAACCCGGGAACAGGTTAAACAGTGTCTACAGGAGTTCGTATTCAATATCAATGTGCCTACCCGAGTGGGCTTCCAAACTCCATTCACCAATGTCACCATCGATTTGATTTGCCCCGAGCATTACGAAAATCACCCAGTCATCATTGGGGGTGAAATGCAGCCCGAGACCTACGGCAACTTCCAGGAGGAAATCAATCTCTTCAATTCTGCCTTTTTTGAAGTCATGGCCGAAGGAGATGCGAAGGGGCGCATCATGACTTTCCCCATTCCAACGATCAATTTGACCAAGGATTTTGATTGGGAAAACCCGAATCTTGAAGGTCTTTGGGAGATGACAGGGAAATATGGGGTGCCTTATTTCTCAAATTTCATCAATTCGGAAATGGATCCTTCGGACGCGCGCAGCATGTGTTGTCGCCTTCGCATCGATAACACAGAACTCGAAATGCGTGGAGGTGGCTTGTTTGGAGCACACCCTTTGACGGGATCCATCGGGGTTGTCACCATCAATCTCGCCCGCATCGGTTACACTGAATCCACTACACAAGCCTTTGAGCACCGCCTTGCCTTGTTGATGGATCAGGCGAAAGATTCGTTGGAAATTAAGCGGAAACTGCTCGAGAGCCTTACGGACTCTAATCTTTATCCCTACACAACCTATTACCTCCGCAATATGAAGGGACGGTCGGGGAAATACTGGAACAACCACTTTAGTACCATCGGTTTGCTTGGCTTGAATGAAGCGAGCCTCAATCTTCTTGGCTGTGATATCGGTTCAGATGAAGGCCAGGCATTTTCACGTCGAATTCTCGACTTCATGCGAGATCGTTTGAAACAATATCAAGTCTCTACCGGAAATCGTTACAACCTCGAAGCAACACCGGGAGAGTCAACGACCTTCCGTTTTGCCCTTGCAGATAAAAAGCGTTATCCGAAGATCGTGGTCGCCAACGAGTCCGAACTGGATGGAGAAGGAGTGCATCCTTATTACACCAACAGCAGTCATCTGCCGGTCAATTACACCGACGACCTCTTTGAAGCACTCGACTTGCAAGATGAACTACAGACCAAATACACTGGAGGCACAGTTGTGCATCTTTTCTTGGGAGAACAAATACCCAACCATCGCATCGTGAGGAATTTGGTGCGGAAAATCGCGGAGAACTACCGTTTACCCTATTTTTCACTCACTCCCACCTTCAGTGTATGCCCGGAACACGGATATTTGAACGGAGAGCAGGCAACCTGTCCTCATTGCGAACGCAGAACCGAGATTTATTCACGTATTGTTGGATACCTCAGACCCATCCAACAGTGGAACCCGGGCAAGGCTTCGGAATTTGAAGATCGTTCCTATCTTGAATTTGCTTCGGAAACGGAGCAAAGCGATACCCGCTCCGATAGTGTTGCTCAAACGCAACGCGAAACTGCATAGGGGCTATCCTAAACCTATTCTAACCTATGCGTATCGGAGGGTTTCAGAAGTTGTCGTTTGTCGACTTCCCTGAACGCATCGCCAGTGTGGTCTTCACCCAAGGCTGCAACTGGCGATGTCCGTGGTGTCACAACCCATCGTTGGTTTACCCCGAGCAGTTTGAAGCTTCAATTCCTGAAGAGGAAATCTTTCAGTATCTCAAGAAGCGAACCTCTTTCATTGAAGGTGTCGTTGTTTCGGGTGGCGAACCCACCTTGCAAAACGATCTCCCGGCTTTCCTAGGAAAAGTTCGGGAACTTGGTTACAAAACCAAACTCGATACCAATGGCAGTTATCCTGCAATTATTGCATCGCTGTTGGATGACGGTCTGCTGGACGCCATTGCCATGGACATCAAAGCCAGTCCCTGTAACTATCCGAAAATTGTGGGTGTTCCGGTTGATATTGGTTCAATCAAAGTATCTGCACGACTCATTCGTGAGAGTGGGATTTCCTACCAATTTCGCACGACCGTATTGCCTCATCTTCACCAACCTGAGGATGGTAAAGCCATCGCCGAATGGATGGAAGGGGTAGAGCATTTTTCAATTCAAGAATTCAAGACCAAAGAAGGCTCAGAGACTGTCGCAATGGAAACGACTGAACTCAAAGAATCGTTTATATGTGCTCTTGAGAAAAAGGTGAAACGACTCACAGTTGGTAATGCGTGATAGGCGGCGTCTATCGTTTAGGGCGGGTCTCAGTCAATTTTTTGATTCCATACTTGCTCGAGCCCTCTCCCATTTATTCCTCCAAATGCAGGATAATAAAGACGCCTGGTCAACTTGGATTCCCATTCATGTTACCCTTGTTGGTCATTCCTGTGACTCTATGGTTACTTTGATGAACTCATTCGACAGAAATAGTGGGATGAGCAATTCATTGTGGTGAGGATTGAAAGAAATGTCGGCGGGTCCGTCATATCCTTTGAGCACCACAGTGGGAGCGACGGTGAAAGTGGGTTCAAATTTGTAAATAAGGCCGGCACCGGATCCGAAACCAGAACCAAAATCACCCGATCCCCAGGTTGAGATGTAGAAATCCCCGTTAAGATCGGTTGCTATCCCATCAAGATTCAGGATGTTCTTGTCGAATAAGACATGGACTTTCGGGTCGTCGAGATGGATCTCGAGGATGGAAGAGGGATTTTTGAATCGACAAGCAATCAGTCGATTTTGACTAGGATCGTAGAGGATGCCATTTACCCCCGGGATCACGTCGGGAAGCAACAGGTCGTAGGATCGACCCTCCAACTCTATCTTGTAAATGTGACCTGCTCGGGAATCAGTGGCCCAAAGAGTGCCATCGAGATCGGTCGTTAGGTCGTTCAGGAACTGGGCTTCGTGGATCTCGACAGAAAAGGTTTCTTCACCGGATTTGAGGTCAAATCCTTTAACCCATCGGGGAGAATCGATCGCATACAGGGTGTCGCCTGAAACCACAAGACCAAGGGGCGCGGAAAGACTAGTAACAAAATCTGAGGCTTCTCCCTCATTATTGATACGGGCGATGCTGTTACCGCGAAAATTGGAGACGTAATAACACTGTGTATTGGGATCAAATACTGCGCTTTCGGGGGTTTGATATTCGTAAGCGTTTGTCAGAGATGCCAAGGAAAGGAATAGAAGAGTGAGGAGAGCTGATCTTGGATTCATATTAGGTTGGGATGTTGGTCGTTGATGGTTGTTGGGTGCAGGGTTCTTTTATCAGAAACACCTCAAAAATCGTGGAAGTATCGTCACTTTTGATCAGACGAAGTTTGCCATCATGGGCTCTCGTAATTTCGTTGGCCAAAACTCAACCCGAGCCCGAGTCCAGGAGTGTGGCATTTGCAGGCGTGGGAACCGCGCTGAAAGCGTTGAAAGACCTTTTCTTGATCTTCTACGGGAATCGGGACCGCAGTGTTTTCGCTTCGAAAAACGCAACCCTGCGCATCGGAAGCAAGGGTGAGTTTGATCCAACCTTTGGGTTTGTTGTGATTAATCGCGTTGTTGATCAGGTTTTGAATGACCTGGCCCAACATCACGGAATCTCCAAATACACAAAGATCCGTTTCTATGGAATGGGTGAGCTGGATCGAATACTCTTCTTCAGCAAGCTCGCTGGCATCCTTAACGATCCCTTCAATTTGATCGGAAAAATTGTAATGGGTCTTTGAGAGCGGCATTTTCCCTGCATCCGCTTGGGAGAATAAAAAGAGACTGCGCATGATGCGCTTGAGACGCTCCAATTCTTTCAAGACTTCATTGAGAGTAAGGTGTTCCTCGGAATCGGGGATGCAGGTCTGTAAGCGGGTTATTAATTCATTTTGGATGTTGGTCAGTGGAGTTTTGAGCTCGTGGGAAGCGTCCGCACTAAAGCGCATAGCTTGGTGAAAACTGACATCCAAGCGTTCCAGCATGTTGTTGATGGTGCTAATGAGGGTGTCAAATTCATGGTCATACACCGGTTGGGTTGGGATGCGTTGATCCAGATCCTTGGAGGTGATGGTTTGCGCGGTTGAAGCAATGGTATGGATCGGTTTCATCGCGCGTGACGCAATCCAGTATGCACCCAATGCCAGGAGCAATAAAACTCCTGCCAGGGACGAAAAGTAGAGGATCTGAAGGTCGAGGAGTTCTTGTTGATAGCGATCCAGACTGACTCCGATATAGAAACTGATTTCCGGATTGCTGAGGGTGAGCATTCGCCAATTTCGACCCTCGCCCTTTGCAGTGTAGAAATGGGGGCGAGCGATGAGTTGGTAGCGAAGAAACCCTTTTTCACCGGCATCCCGAACCATTCTCACCTTGTTCATTGCCTCGTCGGTATTGGGTACATCCTGGATCTCCAAGTTCTCGGGCCAGTTTTCGGAATAAAAGAGCGTATCCCGGGCATACATATTGGAACGAACGAGGAGAATACGATCTTCCTCCCAGTCATCTCCAAATGCTGCGACAATAGATTCATTGAAACGTTTCCAATCCGTTGCCCATCCGTGGTATTCGACGATGCGTTGACCTGGGACCAGAATTTTGGAGTCGAGTGCATCCAGAGTTCGTTGTTGAATCCATTGCCATCCGAACCATCCGAAAATGGCTAGAATAGATCCGCAAAGTAGGGTCGTGAAAACTACGGTTTTGAGCCTGAAAGAACGCATGATGTTGGTCATGATTTGATGCGATAGCCAGTGCCTCGAATGGTTTCGATGACCTCAGCGTCATGAATTTCAGTAAACTTACTTCTGATTTTTCGGATGTAGACATCCACGAGGTTGGTTCCGGGGTCGAAGTCGTATCCCCAGACGTGCTCGTATATCTGGGTGCGGGTTAAGATCCTGCCGGGTGTTTGTGACATATACTCCAGCAGTGCGAATTCCCGGTTCGTGAATTCAACTGATTTTCCGTGATAGAGGGCTTCGCGGGTAATGACATTGAGGGTTAAGGCTCCACACTCAATGAGAAACATTTTTCTGACCATTAGCACGACGCACGATGGAGTGAAGACGGGCAATCAATTCTTCGAGATAAAAAGGCTTAGTGAGGTAGTCGTCTGCTCCGAGTTTAAACCCCTCGAGGCGTTCATTGAGCTCGGACCTAGCGGTGAGAACCAATACGGGCGTGCCCATTTTTTTGTCGCGCATATTTTTAAGAATGCTCAATCCATCGCGACCAGGAAGCATGATGTCGAGAATGAGGGCATCAAATGGAGTCGTGATGACATGGTTCCACGCTGTATTTCCATCGTCACAGCATTCGACTGTGTGCCCCATCTCTTCCAGCCCCTTACGAATGTAGTTGGATATTTTTGCTTCGTCCTCTGCAAGAAGGATTCTCATGAGTGTATTCGAACACATTCTTGAGTGAAACTCAGCCTCAAAACTGAAGATGAAGGAAATTTAATGTGATACTCACCGGCGGTTCATTTTGAACTGCGATAATGCATCCATCGATAACTGAACTCACCTAGCTAAATTGATTGCCTATCAAAATAGAAAGAAAGGTTCCAGTTCATCGGAAATCACTTCTCGATAATCTACAGACACAACATCAACTCCATGAAAAATCCACTGCTCTTCGTTCTTCTATTCTTATCGGGTTTTTTAACCCTTCAGGCAAGTTCGGTGCATGTTGATCGTAGCAAAGGAAACGATCAAAATGATGGCAGTGAGGCCCATCCATTTTTGACCATTGGAAAAGCCGCCGAATCGATCGCTGGCGAGGATAATGATGTCTACTCCATCATCATCCATCCAGGTATCTATGAGCTGGATCAACAGGTGAACGTCGCTACGAAAAAGGCGATAGGTAACAAGCGTATCGTGATCGAAGCCAGTATTCTACCCGATGATCCTGAATGGACCCCAGAGAAGATGCCAGTGATCGTGAGTCGCCTCAACTGCGGCGAGTATTCCGATGAAAGTATCAAAAGTGTAGTCGCTTTCATGATCAATGAAAGCCACGTGACCATCCGCGGATTGAAGTTTCTTGGATATCAGTATCCCGACAAAAAATACTTCTCGATTGCCCGCTTTAATAAGGAGAAGAGTGATCTATTGGTGGAACAGTGCATGTTTCTAGGAGACAAACAAAGTGCAGTCATTCAAGTGGGGATCATTGCTCACGGAGATGGAGTAAAAGTGGATCACTGTGTATTCTATCATGTCAATAACACGGTTGTTTATTACATGGATTCGGGTGATGGAATAAAAACGGGAAACTGTATGACCCATTGCATCATATACGGTGCAAACGAAAGCGCGATATGGACCGCATCGCCAGATAAGGAATTTGTTTTCAAAAACAACATCGTGGCAAACAGCAGTATCTTCTGGGTTAAGAATTCCGACAATCCTACGGTCTATTCCGTCGACAATTGTGTGATTGTGAATAACGAGAAATTTAAGACGGACGACAAGTTGGAGCCCGCATCCTATTCTTTAAAGGAGTACGATGTTATCAAAGAAGGAGAGATCGCCCTCTATACCATACAATCGGTTTTTCAACCATGGCCTAAAAACTATCTTCACGTGAGGCCAAATACACTTGGATACGAGCTTGGAGCTGGGATTTTTAAAGCAGAATTGCAGATGAATAAAAATTAATCTGCACCACACGGAGGGTTCATTTTGATCTGATATAAAGGAAGCGTTATGCATTCTAATTCATCAAAAAACATCATTTTCTTAACTGCCTTGATTTGTGCAGTTTCAACTTCAAACGCTGGCTCCGACGCCAAATGGATTCCACTCGATGCGGAGCACTGGGAGACGCAGAGGGAGGTGCAGTTTGTGACTGTGCATGGACGCGAGGCCATGGGGCTTAAAGGGAGTTTTCAGGAGCCTGGACTTGCTACTGTTGGAGGACTCGAGTTTACGGACGGGACGATTGAGTTTGATATGTGGATCGAATTTGAAAATTCCATTTTTACTGGATTGGCACTTCGGGTCGATGAAGGACAACATAAGTGGGAAGATGTGTATTTTCGACCCGGTGCGAACAACCAATACAATGCTTTTCAGTATTATCCCCATTATAAAAAAGAAGGAGTATGGCAGTTGTATGGGCAGCATCAAAGGGCGGTGGATTTACCAATCGGAGAGTGGTTTCATTTCAAAATTGATGTCCGTGGACGCACGATGGCCTGCACCTTTGGTGATCAGGAGTTTCCGTTCTTTTTTACCGACCGACTTTCCAGCGGAAGCGATAGCGGTGGCATTCGGTTCGAAAGCTCGAGTGAGGTGTATATTTCAAATTTCAGCGTGACGCAAAGGGAGCCTCTGCCCTTGAAACCCTTAGATCCCTGTCAATGGGACCTGGATCCTCGTTACCTCTCCACTTGGTGGGTGAGTGAACCGATCGCACTTGAGAAGGATGAAACGCAGGTGGCTTTGGGTCGATTCAATCCCGATTCTGGGTGGAAAACAATCCATGCCGAGGATCAGGGATTGATCAGTTTCACGCGGCATTTGGAGCAACCTTCTTCAAATAGTGCTGTGCTGGCGCAGACGAAGTTGGAGTCCGACTCTGAGCAAACTAAACGACTGTCCTTTGGTTATAGCGATCGCATTGATCTCTTTCTTAACGGGGAGTTGATCTTTAGCGGTGACAACACCTATCGAACGCCCACTTCAAAAATGAGAAGTCGGGTGCACTTGGCAAACGATGGGGTCGAATTGAATCTAAAGGAAGGAGTTAATACGCTACAGGCCATCGTATATGAGCGCTTCGGAGGGTGGGGCATGATTCTTCAACTTTCGAATCTTGAAGGGGTTTCGATCCTTCAGGAGTAATATTGATCGAGTCTTTATTAGAAATCAGAACCTCAACAACACCATCAAATGAAAATCAATACCCCGGAAACCAACTCCTCACGACGAGAGTTCCTTAAACAGTCATCGAAACTAGGCCTGCTCTGTGGATTCGCCTGCATGTGCCCTCATAGTGCTTTGAAACTCAATGCGGAGGAAGGCATGATGGGTAACAAAAGCGTTCCTGATCCCAAAAAGCTCAACTACTGCGGTTATACCTGTCCGGACGAATGCCCGATGAAACTCGCCGGAGAATCAGGCGATGTGGAGAAGAAGCGCGAGGCTTATGAACAGTGGCGCATCAAAGAGCGCTACGGTCTCGAATTCGACCCTGATAAGGTGCTGTGCAATGGCTGCAAAACGGACGAGAAAGAACTGGGAATGGCAGTGGGCAACTGTCCTGTCAGAAAATGTGCGATCGAAAAGAAATTGGATGGCTGCATCGAGTGTGATGAACTCACTGTCTGTGATCAGAAACTCTGGACCGAGTTTCCACAATTTCACGATTATGTGATCGAAATGCAGAAAACTTACCGAGCTGCTGTCGGTTGATGCGTTGGTTTTAGAATCTTCTGGAAATTAATGGTGTAGGCGAGGGGGCCGCCGAAGAAGGCGATCTCCTCGAAGCCGTTGTCGGACAACAAACGCCTGATTTTACCTCGGGATTGGAAATGAGGGTCAAAGATCACTTCAGTGATGGAGAGGATGCCTTCAGGTTTCAGAGAGCGGTGGATTTCTTGAATGGCCGAATGTTGTTCCGGGATTTCTCCGATAACGGTAACCATCAATACTCGATCATAGTGCATATGGGGTAGTTCTTCTTCTCCCATTGCAGTTTGGATGAGATCGATATTGTGGAGGTCTGACTGGGTTGCCTTGAGTTCCACTTGATCCAGCATGCCCCTTTGGATATCGATGGCGGACACCTTCCCATCGGGACCCACCGCTTTAGCGAGGGGAATAGTATTTCTGCCGGGTCCACAACCGATATCTGCGACACATAGTCCGGGTTTCAAGTCGAGGTGTTCGATGATAGTTGCGGCACGGTTGATTTTTGTGAATGGATTGTCCATCGCTACCATCCAGCTCAGCCAAACAGGCAAGGGATGCGACTTTTGGGTCGATGCTTTCCTCCAGATGAACCAAATCAGCGCAAACAGACCGAGACCGAGTAGAAATACCTGCAGCGCTTGATACATGCGAATATGATAGTTGATGCTATATTGAATATGAAGTTTATTTTCTCTAAAGAATTCCATCTAAGAAAATGGAATCAGATCTGACATTTATCAGAATAGGAGCTTTACTTGCAAAGTCCGGGAAAAACTAATCGGCTTTTACAGGCAAATCTCCGATAACAAGAAGGTCAGGTTTTTCATCGACATCATTTCACTAACTCCAAACGAATACGTGCTTATCTAACAGCTTCATGACTTCAGAAAATTTAGAGTTTTTTAACGAAACCGAATTAATCAAAGAGGATCCAAGGACCTTAGATTTCATTTCATTTGTTGAAAACTTCGATGCATTTGGCACTGAAACCCGGGTTGATAAGATTCATGTAGGGAAGCAGCCTGTCCCCGTTTTTATTAATGAATTCTGGACCTCGAAGCAGCGAGCAGCACACAGTCTGCACGAAGTCTCCTATCGGGCCTGTTTCAAGCCTCAACTCCCTCGGTTTTTTATCGATCAACTTACAGATGAGGGAGATGTAGTGCTCGATCCTTTTATGGGCCGAGGCACAACCTTGATCGAAGCTGTTCTTCGAAACCGCTCTGCTGCAGGCTGCGACATCAATCCCTTGAGTGAAGTCATTTGTGCTCCGAGATTGAATCCACCGCCCATCGAAAAGGTTTCAAGGCGATTGGATAAACTCGACCTTGTTTTTGATGGCGAGCTTCCTCTGGAGCTGGAAGTCTTTTTTTCACAAGGAAACCTTGAAGGAATTATGTGCCCTCAGAGAATACTTTTTCGAAAAAGGTGACAAAATGGATGATGCCGATAAGTGGATTCGCATGGTTGCGACTAACCGACTCACTGGCCATTCCAAGGGATTCTTTTCGGTCTATACCCTACCTCCGAACCAAGCCGTTTCTTTGGAACGACAGAAAATCATCAACCAGAAAAGATCTCAGGTTCCCGAGTATCGCAATGTTAGGGAGTTGATTAAGCGAAAGAGCAAAGCGTTGTTGAAAGACATTCAGGAAGACGACATCGAGCGGTTTCGGACCCACGGCAAAAAGAGCAAAATTTTCATCGGTCCATCTTCTGGAATTCGTGGAATGAAAGCCGGATCCATTTCACTTGTGGTTACCTCGCCTCCTTTTCTGGATGTTGTTGATTATGCGGGAGACAATTGGCTTCGGTGCTGGTTCAATCACATTGACCCGAAGACCATCCCGATTTCGATCCATCGAAAAATCGAGGACTGGAGCGATGCGATGAGTCAGTCCTTCCAAAGATTGTTTAAAACTCCTGAAACCGGGAGGTTCTGTTGCATTTGAAGTCGGAGAAGTTCGGAATGGGAAAATTAACCTGGAGGACTACGTCATCCCTGCAGCTGAAGGGGCCGGACTGCATCCTGTTTTGGTGCTCATCAATGATCAGGAATTCACGAAAACTTCGAATTGTTGGGGAGTTTCCAATTCGAAAAAAGGCACCAATACCAATCGGATTATTCTTCTCAAGAAACCCTGAAAAAGAGAACGATATGGAAGTATTCGATTTCCTTTGGATAGAATTCCCCTAAGCGTGCTTTCTTAGCTATTTCAAATGACTCGTGGGGTTATCCGAGGATTCTAGCCTTTTCTTTCAATAGGGTGCGCCCGATGGGAACGACGGCAAATTAAATGGTTGTTTCCCTTCAGCAAATGAACGCTCATCATACTCTATTGTATGAAATGAAAGAATTGAAATCCTATTGAACCAACGCTCTATCTCTGCAGAATCCATTCTCTTCCCTTTTGATGATGGTTTCCAAAATCGTTCTACCCCATTTTTCCGCTCGATCCCAATGGTTTACACTTTGGCTACTCGGATGGCTGTTAATCCCAATGATTGCGAGCGCCGAGATCGTGATGCCCAAAGTTTTTTCGAATCACATGGTGCTTCAACAAAGTAGTGACGTGAACGTCTGGGGATGGGCAGAACCCGGAGAAACGATTCAAGTAGTCGGCAGTTGGGATGAAGCTACGGTAAAAGAAGGGATTGCAGATGAACTCGGCAAGTGGATCATTGCGCTTCCGACGCCTGCAGCTTCTGAGGCTCTCGGCAGTCAAACGCTCACCATAACGGGTAACAACGTCGTCACCTTCAGCGACGTGTTGATTGGAGAGGTTTGGGTATTGTCGGGCCAATCCAACATGAGCATTCCTTTGAGCGGTTGGGATGACACTCCGATTGAAGGTGGACCTGAGGCGATTGCAACGGCAGATGATGCGAATCTGCGGTTGATGGTTGTCGGTGAATGGGCTGCGGCGGAGGAACAAACGGATATTCACTCTTTTTGGGACGGCAATGTGCGTCAATGGGCTGTCTGTAGTCCTACGACGGTTAAGTATTTCAGTGCGTTGGGTTATTTTTACGGGAAACAAATGTCCCAGTTACTCGGCGATACTCCCATTGGTCTACTGCAATGCGCTTGGGCGGGCTCGAGTTGCGAGGCTTGGTTATCATCAGAAGATCTTGAACTTGTTGCCAACTATCGGGGTATGGGGCCGTGGACTCCGACTTCCAGCACAACTGACAATTTTACTCCATCGGTTGTGTGGAATGGGATGTTAAAGCCCATCATTCCCTACACTATGAAGGGCGTTTTATGGTATCAGGGTGAGTCTAATATGGGCAGGGCCGAAGAATTGACCCAGCTATTCCCACAAATGATGAAGGTTGGCGGCGCGAGTGGGGGCAGGGTGAGTTCCCATTCTGTTTTGCTCAATTGGCTCCGTGGTCGGAATACTGGCCCGGTCAGCAACCGGAACTATGGGAAGCGCAAGCTTCGGCTCTTTTTCTGCCTAATACCGGAATGGTTGCGACGATCGATTTGGTCGATGAGGATGAACTGAATAACATCCATCCTAAACGCAAGGCACCGATTGCGAATCGTATGGCACGGTGGGTCTTGGCAAACGTATATGATCGCAAAGAGGTAGTCTATTCCGGACCGGTCTATGATTCGATGAGCGTGGAGGGTGATACCTTGACCTGAATTTTTCGCATGCGGAGGAGAGATTAGTCGCAAAAAACGAAAGCCTGAATCGGTTTGAAATAGCAGGTGAAGACGGACTCTTTTTATCCGCGGTTGCGACCATTGAAGGAAACACGGTAGTATTAACAGCAGGGGCTGTTACTGAACCAACCCAGGCACGATACTGTTGGTCCAAGCTCGCCTCGGGTGACCTCTTTAATGCGGTAGGGCTACCAGCAGCCCCTTTCAGAACGAAACCCGCAGAGTATGTCGTGTCTCATCAGGGGAACCCTTTGCCTCCAGAAGGCTGGGATGGTAGTTTTTTCCAAAGAAGGGGCATTTCTCGATCCATCTGGAATCGCGGTCAAAGGATACGGAGTGCATCTGCGGGTCAGTGATTTTGACAGCGAATCTGGTCCCGTTGCTTATGATCTGATTCCGACCGTTCGGGAGGTATCTGGATCCAATATCCTCCGTATCGTATGGAACACCTATGCCAAGGGCGATGTCGCAACTTCAGCTCAACGACTCGATGATGTCATCACTCGGTGCATCCAACAAGAAATGATTCCCCTTGTGAGTTTCAATGATCTTGAGGGAAGTGAAGATCCCCAGGTGTTGCAGGGGCTTCTTAGCTCGTGGATGCAGTCCGAATATCTTAGTGTTTTTCGCAAACATGAGCAGAAGATGCTATTGGAGGTCAGCGGTGGTTGGAACGGATCTGTTTCCGGGCTGTGGCACGATTCCTATTTCGATGCGATCACCATCTTGAGACTCACAATGGTGGCATCCGTTGCCCGTTGGTGATTGAGGCTGCCGGTGATGGAATGGATCTTAGCAGCCTTGAAACCTATGGACGGAAGTTAGTGAATCATGATCCCTTCTCCAATGTTCTTTTTGCCCTTCAAATCGATGGAAATGTGGATGATAATGAAGTCATGCAGGAGCGTATCAGAAGTCTGCATGCTGCTCGAATTCCGATAATCTTAAGTTCCTTGCAGCACAGTGCGGTTGAATTCAATGAAGAGACCTCTGAGAATGTGTTGGAATGGATGGAATTCTGTTGGGAGACTGGATTGGGTTACCTTGCTTCGACTTGTGTGGTGATCCATGGAATGCGGCTAGCAACATTGCCGATCCGGTGGACTGGCAGACACTCACCCCTTGGGGGAATGCAGTGATTTTGGGTGACAGTGGGATCCAGCAACTTTCCCGCACAGCCCTTCGTTGAAACAGGTTCCTGTAGAAGAAGTTCCGGAGGAATAGTAGGGGCGAGAGATAGTAGCAGGAATCATAGCGGTTGCCAAAAAAACTTCGATATCGAAAGCGACATGAAGGTATCGTGAATAAACCCACGAATGAATTCATGGGCTCCAGAAGAGAATGGAGGATAGGGTGATTTTTGTATTCGCCTTGCATGGTCTGCTTTCGTGGAAGTTCTTTTTATCATTCAATCCAGCTCTCCATTTATGGTGAGTTGATACCGATTAGCGTTTAGAAGACTTCAAGCTAAGAAACAGATCTCATGCGAGCATAAGATGCTACGAAACAGATCTCATGCGAGCATAAGATGCTACGAAACAGATCTCATGCGAGCATAAGATGCTACGAAACAGATCTCATGGCGTTCGACAAGCTCACGGTCATGAACTAGCATCATCGATTGCAGTAGATGAGACGTAGTATCCGATGCTCGCATCGGATTATACACGCATTCAATTAAACGCTAATTGGTATAAGAAGGGACAATTGATCATGGAAAACTCGACTCCAGAATTGGAGTTGATACGCTTTGAGGATGATGAATCGTAGTTTCCTGCAAGAAGCAGTATTGGAAGCCAAGAAAGGATTGGCGGAAGGGGGTATACCGATTGGATCAGTGTTGGTTCATGAGGGTAACATTATCGGTCGGGGTCATAATCGAAGGGTGCAGAAAGGAAGCTCCATTTTGCATGGTGAAATGGATGCGATCGAAAATGCAGGCCGATTGCCTGCCAAAGTGTTCCGTGAATGTGAAATCTACACGACGCTTTCGCCTTGTTCGATGTGTTCCGGCACGATTGTGCTTTATGGTATTCCAAAGGTGATCGTGGGTGAAAATCAGACCTTTATGGGAGAGGAAGAATGGTTGAAGTCTCGGGGAGTGGAACTCGAAGTGGTTCAGGATGCGGAATGCATTGAAATGATGCGCTCCTTCATCTCCAACAATCCCGAGCTTTGGAACGAAGACATTGGATGCGACTGAGTCTTGAAGATTTTTGGAAAGTTAACCTAATTACCTCCCATATGCTAAAACTAAGACTGTTTTTACCCTTTTTGCTGATTTCAGTATTTTCAAGACTTTCGTTGGGGCTCTTTGCAGCGGAGCATGCTGAAGGAATCCAGGTCGAACAGCTCGCCAAGAATACGGTGAGTTGGAATGGCGCGGAATTGCCTGAATATCCAAAGGGCAAACCCGAGGTGACCATTCTGCGGATCACGATTCCAGCTCACACTGCATTGCCGCTGCACAAGCATCCGGTGATCAATGCAGGAGTGCTTTTGGAAGGTGAATTAACAGTTGTGACACCCGAAGGCCTCGAAAAGCACCTAGATGCAGGTGATTCTCTGATTGAATTGGTGGAACAATGGCATTTTGGGAGAAACGACGGCGATGTGCCTGCGGTGATTCTGGTGGTCTATGCAGGTGTTGAAGGGAAACCGATCACTGTCATCGCCAGTGACGAGGAAAAGTGATTTGTGGTTCTTCGTATCGATTTAAAGAAGTGAATATCGCCTACAACAACAGAGCTTTCTGTGACCCAGATGAGGTTGTAATGCCTGTTCATTGCATCGGACTCAATCGTGGATATGTTGGATTTGATTTCCTGAAGATCGTGAATGGACGACTGTTCTACGGCGATCGGCATATGAAGCGATTCTTCCGGACATTGGAACTCATGCGACTGACGATTCCGCAGACCTTGGAAGAGGTGATTGAGATTCTTGAAGAAATCGCAACATGCAGTGAAGACAGCTTTTTTGGATTGAAGCTTTTTGCTATTCCTCTTGATTCAGAAGCGGCAGATCCCATTCCGGCGACCCTTTCGATTGTTCCGGTTCCGATACCGATCAAATCGGAGGAGTTTTATAAACGGGGGTGCAAATTGGTATCTTTTGAATATGCACGGTTTCTACCTGAAGCAAAATCTTCGAACTATCTCCCTTCGATTTACTGGGATGCTGAGGTTAAAAGGCAGGGGGCCATCGAACCCTTATTTCACTGGCAAGGCAGTGTCTTGGAAACGGCTCGCAGTAATATATTCATCACTAAGAACGGAACCGTGCTGACACCCCTTAACGGAGTGTTGAAAGGAATTACTCGAAGCATCGTAGTGGACTTGTGCGATGAGTTTCATTTGCCGATAGAAGAACGAGAATTTTCTCTGGAAGAGCTTTACGATGCAGATGAGGTGTTTGTCACGAGCACTACCAAAGGAGTGGCTCCGATTGTGACTGTCGATGGTCAATTAATCGGAAACGGCGAAGTCGGTGAGGTGAGCAAACGCTTGATACGCGGCTACCAACAATTGTTGGACCATTTTGCGTTTAATAGACTTTAAATTGAAACAGATCTCATGCGAGCATGAGATACTACGGATTATGGAGCGTAGCATCCGATTTGTCTGAAAGATCCTGATCCTGCCGAAGGGCATCGGATTATCCACGTATTGAATTAAACGCTATTCGGTATTAGATTAAATCCTGCTGACGAAGTCATCCAATGATCCACCTCTGGAGGAGAACAATGTTTAAAAACATAGTGTTTATAGCGCTCATTGGTATTATACTCTTAAACTCGATCGAAAAAAGGATCCCTGACACTGATGCCAGCGATCCTTGAAGATTGGTTGAGGATGAGGAACTTACTTCCAGAAACGGATGCTTAGAGGGTAGTGAACTTCCTTCATACTGATGGATCGTGTCATATTGACGATCGAACAGTAAGTGACAAATAGTCCAAAAAATATCGGTCCTACAAACCAGAGGGTTGATACCCAACCGACCGCTTGAGGTCCTGTTATCGGCATCCCACTGATACCAAAAAGGAAGATGGCCGAGGTGCAGATTCCAAACCATGCGAATATCGCAATCGTCCAAGTGAGCTGGAAATTGAGGGCTTGTTTTGATTGTTGGGCGAGTAAGGCATCGGATGATCCTTTCCAGGCCCATATGATTAAAGGCACAGGAAGGATAAGGAACATGCTGCTGAAATGAATGATGGCTAGCCAGATTGTGTTTTCTGCTCTGCCATTGGCGTTTATTTGGATCTCAAGTTCGTTGCAGATGGATTGCAGCGTATGAGCGTGAGGGATGACCGTTCCTTTTTCGATGCGTTGCACCGTGCGAGCGCTGATTTCACAAGATTCTGCGAGGGATTCCTGTGAGAGATTACGATTGGATCGTGTGGTGGCGATCAAGTGACCTAGTTCTGGTTGATTCATGTTATCATCGTAGCAAATAGGAACGTCACTTTACCATGTCACCTACCTGACATTGAGGCGACAGTTAATTGCCTTGGGGCGACATTCCTTAGAATTGCACATTTTCTTTTCAAAGATGGCGCTGTTCTTCGACTAAGATGACAAGGATCAACGCCTTAGGGTTCTGAATGTGATCTTTCATTTTTTGCTTTGGATTTTGACCAGAAAGCAAAGATGGACTGTGGATATTCTGGTTTTACCTATTTCCTCTAAAAGTGTGAAGGTGTGGAAATTTTTGATTATGAGTTCTATAAGAGCATTTGATCTGGATTCTCGACTCTTTAGCAGCTTGTTTACCAAAAACGTGGGCGAAATACTTAATTTGTGGTAGGAATTGGCCGAAACTATGAGTTAATGCAGCTGTTTTTGAATAACCAAAAACTTTGGACCGCCATCTTGGTATTGTTTGTTGGGTCGCGCTTGTTCGCTTGGGACGGATTGGGGTCTCCCGTGGTATATCGTTTTGATGTTGATGAGGTTTTTGGTGCCCAAAAGGTTGAGGATTTTGCACAAAATTCAAGCGGAATGCTCTTTGCCGCTACCAACGAAGGATTGCTTTTTTTTGACGGTGAACGCTGGGACCAAATCCAGACGAGTCTCACATCGTCGATTGAATCGATTGAGGTTGATAGCTCGGACCGATTGTGGATCGGAACTTATGATGATTTTGGTTACCTGGAATCGGTTGATGGGAAGGTGTGGACATACTATTCTGTTCGTTCCAAAATTACGAATATTCCTCCTGAGATTCGGAGTTGTCATAAGATACGGGCCGGGGATGATGGTTCCGTCTACATCTGTGGAAGCAATGGTATTGTTCAGGTCCTCGTAAATGGGGAAATCAACCATTGGGTTCGTCCGGGTTACTATTTTGACATCTTTGTTATAGGTGATCGATTGTTTGCGATCGCAGATTACCCTGTCGTTGTCGAATTGTTGGACGATGGAAAAACACGAGATTTTGGAGAGCCTCCCAAGATTGCGGGATTCTCTGCTGTCTTTTCGTTTGCCCAATCAGTATCGGATCAATCCGTCATCTTTTCCAGTTCGGATTATGGTTTGGTTCGCTTTGACGGGAAACACTATTCCAGGTTTTATGATCCTAGCTTGGATTCAGGTTCAGTGAAATTTGAGCAAGTTGAAGCACTCCCGAACGGTGAGTTTGTTGCAGCGACGATGGAACAAGGTTTCATGGTTTTTGATCAAGAAGGAGAAGTTGTTGGCCAATTAAAGGAGTTAGATAGGATTGAGATTGATAGTCCGGGCCAATTCCACGTTGATTTTCAGGGAGCTGTGTGGTTTGCAAACCAATCGGGATTTTTTCGAATTCAATTGTCCTGTCCTTATTCGTTGTACGACGATATACATGGATTAAAAGGAAGTATTACTTGTAGTGCCGAGTTTGGTGAACATCTCTATTTTGGGTCTGAATATGGACTATACCGCACAAAAACGAATGTGCACCCCACTTCAAAACGAACATTTGTATTGGTCCCCAATGTTCCACCAGTAGAGATCCTTTACCCCACTGAGCAAGGGTTGATCATCGGTGGAAAAGGAATGATGCAAATAATCGATCGTCGTGGCGAATTGTACACGATCACGGCTATTGATACGAAATCCATCATTCCTAACCCAGCAAACTCCAACGAACTCATTTTTAGTGGTAGTTCGGGGGTTCATGTTATTGAGATTGTTGGAGGAAAATGGCAATACAAGAAAGCGCTATACCCGGAACTTGCGGCTTTTGGAATCGTCGCCGATGACAAGGAACGAATTTGGGTAGGAATGGGCTTCAGGACCGTTGTGAGTTTTTCTATGAATGATGAAGCCCTGCATTGGTTTGGACGAGAAAGTGGAATTCCAGAGGAGTGGATTAATTTAGGACTGATTGATGGTGAAATTTATTTAGGCACTTCAATCGGGGTTCTAAGGTTGAATGAAGAGGAGAATCGGTGGCTTGTCGATACAGACTATCAGTATTTCCAGGGAGACTCTTACCAGCATGATTTTGGGACCATCATGGAAGATCCCTCGGGTCAAATTTGGGTGAATTCATCTCAATTTACATATGAATTAGTGCCACACCCAGATGTCCCTTTGACATCGAGTCTTCGCAGCCTATATCTTGGTACAAGCTACCGTGCCAACAGTCTCCTTTATTTGGAAGATGGGTCGTTTTGGGTCGGAAATGCGGGAGGATTAATCCATTATCAACCGCAGGAATTCAATCCTCTTAATGCGGTCGAACCAAAGGCATACGTTCGTATGGTCAAGGATTTGAAGAGTGATAAGGTTCTTTTCCAAGGATTGGATGGCCGGGATCCTGTTTTAAGTCTGAATTCTACTAACACCGATCTCCGTTTTTTTATTGGAAGCAATGATTTAAACAGTATTGGACGCAATCAGTCCGTCGTTGCGACTGATTCAATGATGAAGACTGACCCGTGGTTTCAGGACCGAATGGTTTGGGACCTTCATGGAATACCCTACGGTGATCAGGGCGTTCATATCCGGTTCCGAAACCTGTGTGGATCCGACACGCTCTTTCGTACCATCAGATTCAGTATTCCAAAACCATGGTATTTTTCCGTTCCAATGTTGCTGCTCTATGGAGTCGCGATAGTGGGAGTGATTCTCCTTCTTGTGGTTTGGACGAACCGGAGATTGTTGTCTCAGAATCGGAAATTAGATCGGGAAGTGAGGGCGCGAACTGCCAAGATCGAACAACAGGCAAACTCTTTACGTGACGCGCTTGAAAAAGAAAAAGAACTGACCCAAAAAGCGGAGGCTGGAGCGAAGGCAAAAAGTCGCTTTTTGGCAAACATGAGCCATGAAATCCGAACGCCAATGAATGGTGTTATCGGAATGTGTTCTCTGCTCAAAGATTCTCAACTCAATCCGGTTCAGAAGGATTATGTTGGCACCATTCGTAGTTCGGGAGAATCGTTGTTATCCATCATTAATGATATTCTTGATTTTTCAAAAATCGAAGCGGGAAAACTCGACCTCGAGATCGTACCTTATGAACTGGGTTCTCTGATTGAAGACGTTCTGGATTTACTGTCTTTCGAAGCCCATAAGAAAGGGTTAGAAATTTTGTATCAGATGGATGCGAGTATTAATCCTCATCGGTTTGGCGATCCAACTCGAGTTCGGCAGGTGTTGGTTAACTTAGCGTCCAATGCGATAAAGTTCACTCAATCGGGAGAGATTCTAATTTCGATCAATCCGAAGGATGGAGAGGATGAGCTGCATTTTTCTGTTAAAGATACTGGCATTGGAATGACGAAGGATACCGTCATCAATTTGTTCACTCCGTTTACCCAAGCCGATACGTCCACTGCCAGGAAGTTTGGAGGCACGGGATTGGGATTGTCGATTTCCAAGGTTTTAGTCGAAATGATGGGCGGTACCATTTGGGTGGAGAGTGAACCGGGGATTGGATCGGATTTCCAATTCACGATGCAAAGTGCTCCGAATAAGGATTACCCTGAGTTTGGATACGATGAAAATTCCCTGCGAGACCACAGGGTTCTCATTGTGGATGACAATGCGACCAATCTGCTCATCCTGGGTAAATTGTTGGAAGAGTGGGGGATGAAAGTCTCCGAAGCAGCAACGGTTGATGAAGGATTGAATATCCTGGAGAATCATTCCGAGATTACCTTATTGCTGACCGATTTGAACATGCCGGAAAAAGATGGAATAGACCTTATCCGTGAGGTTCGAAAATCGTATTCGGAGCGTGAGATTAAGGTGATGATTTTGTCCTCTTCCGCCAATTCAGATATGGATCGGATTGAGGGATTGCAGGTCGATTTCAGTTTGTTTAAACCTATTCGTAAGAAACAACTCTTTGATTCACTGCTTTACATGGTGGGCAAAAGGGTTGAATCCACTGGAGATGAGCATAAAGGAACGAAGGATAGCAGTCCCTCACATGTATTGAAGAACAACCTTCGTATTTTGCTTGTTGAAGATAATGTCGTAAATCAAAAAGTGGCAAAGTTGATGTTGAAGCGCATGGGATATGATGCGGATCTGGCAGCCAATGGCTTGGAGGCAGTTCATTCCTGTGAAAGGCAAACTTATGATCTGATATTGATGGATATTCAGATGCCGGAAATGGATGGACTGACGGCAACGCGCAAAATCAGAGCAATGGGGGAAAAAATTGAACAGCCCTGGGTGATGGCCATGACTGCAGGTGTGACAGAAAGTGACCAGGCCACGACTAAAGAAGTGGGCATGGATGATTTTATCAAGAAACCCGTAACCATCGAAGAGATGGCTGAAAAGTTGAAAAAAGTTGAAGACCAATTTGAAAAGAAAAGAAGCTCCAACGAAACATCGTAAGACGTGTAGTTCGTATCGTTGTGGGATCAATCAATAAATTCACAACGATTTTCACAGCTCAATTGTCATGAAACAACTGTTGGGATCTTCTTTATAGTCTGCAAAAGGTGAACAATTCTGAAATCCAGCTTTTTCATACAATTTCCGTGCAGGTAGGAAAAAATGAAAGGAACCAGTTTCAAGACTGAGTCGTTGATATCCACGTTGTTTGGCTTCTGCGATGATGAATGCCAAGAGTGTTGCCGCGATTCCCTGACCTCGATGCTTTGAGGATGTTCGCATGGACTTCAATTCACCGTGCCGGGGATCCAGTTCTTTTAAAGCAGCACACCCGATGATCTCTCCTTTCGAAACAACGGACCAGAAGGAAACGTCCTTTTGCTTCAATGCTTTCAAATCGAGTGCATGTTTACTTCCAACTGGAGTCACTGCTTTCATTTCTTCCACATGTTCTTCGAGAAAGTGAATGATCGATGGACTCGTGAGGTCGTCTTGAATGATCTTCATGTCTTATTACTTAACTTGAGTTTCTTCGATGCAGGTCAGTCCAATAAGCGTTTAACTCACACCGTGCAATATCCGATGCCCTTCGGCAGGCTCAGGATCTTTCAGACAAGCATCGGATGCTTCACTTCGTAATCTGTAGTATCTCATGCTCGCATGAGATCTGTTTCAGCTTGAAGTCTTTTAAACGCTAATGAGTATAAGACGCAATCTGGTCTATACTTGCAGGTTTGTTTTCGATATTCTCAATAGACAAAAACGCCTTGGAAGGAATCGGATCCAAACCAAGGCGTTGACCGAACGCAAATCGCGCTCGCTACTTAAAATGGAATCTCCTAGTCCAGACTCTTGAGGTATTTGAACAGATCACTGTCGGTAGAGAGAATCACCATGGTGTCCTTCCCGAGTGTCTTTTCGAAGGTCTCTAATGTTTTAAGGAATTCGTAGTAGTCACTCGAAGCCTCATCTTTGCCATATGCTTCAGCATAAATCGCGGTAGCTTGAGCATCTGCTCTCCCCTTGATTTCCTGGAAAGTTTTGTAGGCTTCAGATTCGATGGTGCGAAGTTCGCGATCGCGTTGACCCAGAATACGAGCCGCTTCACCTTCACCTTCACTTCGGAAGCGAGCGGCAATTTGTTCGCGCTCACTGATCATGCGTTCGAAGATTTGTTGTTGTACATTCTGGTTATAATTCAATCGCTTGATTTGCACATCAAGGAGTTCGATTCCCAGATCTTGCAATGTGGGTTGAGCACCTTTGACGATCATGTTTTCGATCTTTTCTCTACCGACTTGGATCGTTTGCAGTTCTCCGATGACTTCATTATCGATCAATTGGATTTGTTCGTCGCGCTGTGGTTCTCGGTTTTCTGATCTTACGATTTCGAGTAACACATGGTTCGCAACTGCCTCCCGTGCGGCACTATCAAGAAGATCGTCAAGCCGTGATTGGGCCGTCCTTTCGTTTCTTAATCTCAGGAAAAACTGCTTTGGGTCGCGAATTTGCCAACGTGCGAACGTATCAATCCTGATGAAGAGTTTATCCTTTGTAGGCAACTCGCTACCTTCACCGTCCCAAGAGAGGATGCGTTTGTCGAGTTTACTTACCTTTTGAATAAACGGCACCTTAAAATGCAGTCCGGATTCGGTAATTGCCTCGCCTTTAATCTCCCCAAATTGGGTGATCATGGCTTGTTTGGTTTCGTCCAAAGTATAAAGACTCTGAGAAAGCAAGATTGCAGATACGGCTATGACTCCAGCCAGTGTAATGAATGAAATGTTTAGTTTGTTCATTTATTCTCCTCCCTTTGCTGAAGATTCGTTACCGAGTTGCAACAGTGGCAGAACGGATTGTGCTTTTTCATCTACAATGATTTTTCGACCCATTTGGGGCAGGATTTTCTGCATGGTTTCCAAATACATGCGCCGACGAGTGACATCCGGAGATTTCATATACTCCGTTAACATAGCGTCGAATCGATTGGCGTCTCCCTCACTACGGTTTACACGTTCGGTGGCATAACCCTCCGCTTCCTGAATCCGTTGCTGAGCTTGTCCGCGCGCTCTGGGAACGGCTTGATTGTATTGAGCGCGGGCGTCGTTGATCATGCGCTCCCGCTGTTGTTGAGACTCATTGACCGCATTGAAAGACGGTGCAACGGGTTGGGGTGGGCTAACGTCCTGCAATACGACTTGGTCGATTTTGATTCCCATATCATACTGATCCATTAGATTTTGCAGACGCTTTTGGGCTTCGAGTTGAATATCTTGTCGACCCACGGTAATGACTTCATCAACGGTGCGGTCTCCTACGACTTGCCTCATGACAGATTCAGACGCATCTCGCATTGTCGCGACTGGCTCTCTCACATTGAAAAGGAAGGCTTTAGGATCCCGAATCAAATACTGCACACTCCATTCCACTTCGGCGGCATTGAGGTCTCCTGTGACCATAAGGGATTCTTCCTGAAAAGCACTCGAAGCGTAGCGTGTGGCTTCGCCCGGATTTGAACTTCGGGTGCGATAACCAAACTCTTCTTTGTGCTGACGCCGAGTGGCAACTGTGATGGCTCGGTCGATTCCAAACGGCAATTTGAAATGCAGCCCAGGTTCGCTCGTGGTGTGATACTTCCCAAATCGCAATACGACACCTTGTTCCTCAGATTCCACTGTGTAAAATGAGGATAGTGCGGCAAAAACCAGTAATCCGACCAATAGGAAGGAAAGCACGGGTTTGACGTAAGAAGCGGGATTGATAGGGATGATAATCTCTTTTTCCATAATAGGTGTTCCCAATTGAATGTTTCTGCGGCAGAGACTAGCTCTTATTATGATCTTGTTGCAAGCCCTGCCGGTCCTTCTACGAGGGATCTTATAAACTGTTCACTTATCTATCAACCGAGAGTTGAACTTTTTATTCGGGAATAAGCTGTGGTTTTTGTTCGTGTTAGGAATAGGAGCGTCCCAGCTAATCTAACGAAGATGGATTGGCGATTCATTATTCACTACGTGCAATATCCGATGCGAGCATCGGATGCTACAATTCGTAATCCGTTTTGTCTCATGCTTGTTCCTGACCGTGAGCTTGTCGAATGGCATGAGATCAGTTTCAGTTTGAATTCTTTTTAACGCTAATTGGTCTCAAAAAGAGTGCCATCTCCGGCATTAATTCCCTTTCACCCAACGCTTCGATCGTTCCACGGCATTGTGCCAGTTGGCAAGGAGGGGGCGCATAGAGTCAGCGGTGCGTTGGGGGTAGAAAATGGAATCGATGGTCTGGTTTTCCACGATGGCTTCTCGGTTTGGCCAGTAGCCAGTTGCGAGGCCAGCCAAGTAGGCAGCACCGATTGCCGTGGATTCCACGCAAGTGGGTCGAACGACTTCGGTTTGTAACAAGTCAGCTTGAAACTGCATCAGAGGTTGACTACGACAGGCGCCACCGTCGACTTTGAGCTGTTCCAGTCGCAGGCCACTGTCCTTTTCCATCGCTTTGATGAGTTCGGCAGTTTGGAAGGCAATCGATTCAAGGGCGGCTCGGCAGAGGTGAGCACGATTGGCTCCGCGGGTGAGCCCAAACATCGAACCTCGGGCGTAAGGATCCCAGTGGGGTGCTCCGAGGCCGGTAAATGCAGGAACGAGGAAAACGCCATTGCTGTCTTCTACTGAAGCAGCGAGTTCATCCAGTTCCTCGTTGCTTCGAACGAGTTCAAGTTCATCCCTGAGCCACTGTACGACTGCTCCAGCGACGAAGATGGAGCCCTCGAGGGCGTATTCAGTTTTGTTCCCAACCTTCCAGGCTAAAGTGGTGAGCAGGTTATTTTGGGAGCGGATTGGCTGATCCCCTGTGTTCATGAGCAGAAAACAGCCAGTGCCATAGGTGTTTTTCGCCATTCCGGGAGAAAAACAAGTCTGTCCAAATAAAGCAGCATGTTGATCACCAGCAATGCCGGCGATAGGGCGACCTTCGAGTTGATGATGATCACCGACTTCAGCGTAGATTTCTGAACTCGATCGAATCTCAGGCAACATGGACCGAGGCACTTCAAATATCTCGAGTAACTCATCATCCCAGTCCCCGGTTTGAAGGTTGAAGAACAAGGTGCGGGAGGCATTGGTGGCGTCCGTTAGATGTTTTTTCCCCTGGGTCAGTTTCCATACGAGCCAAGAATCGACCGTGCCAAAGCAGAGTTTGTTTTCATTGGCCATTTTGCGCGCACCGCTCACGTTTTCGAGAATCCAGCGGACTTTGGTGCCTGAGAAGTAGGGATCAAGTCGGAGTCCTGTTTTTTCAGTGACGAGAGGTTCCAGTCCGTCGGCCTTGAGTTTGGAGCAGAAATCGGCAGTGCGTCGGTCCTGCCATACGATAGCATTATAAATCGGTTTTCCTGTGTCTCGGTTCCAGACGATGACGGTTTCCCGTTGATTGGTGATGCCAATCGCGTGGACTTGCTCCTCGGTAATATTGGCACGGGCGAGGACTTCGGTCATAGTCGCACTTTGACTCGACCAGATCTCCATCGGATCATGTTCGACCCACCCGGGCTGGGGATAGAGTTGTTGGAATTCTTTTTGTGCTACCGCGATCAGATTGCTTTGAGAGTCTACCAGGACGGAACGCGAGCTGGTGGTGCCTTGGTCTATGGCTAGAATATATGAATCAACCATGGTTCTGGGGGGTGTGACGAAAAAGGGGATGAGATGTTGGAAGAGAATTTTACGATTGAGCTATGGAATTGCAAACTTGGATCAGCGAAGAATCTACATCCCCTTTTCCTCGGGGCCACAAGCGAAGATTGCTTCGGCTGTTCGATGCGGTCACGCATGGTCACGCGCTCCCTGTCGCCCCCCCTTGCAAGCAACGCTTCTGACCTCCGCACACCCCCCAGAACCGACGAAGGTGCGGGCGTTTTGGGATTTACGAGGGGATGAGTTGTTGGAAGAGAATTTTACGGTAGAGCTATGGAATTGCAAACTTGGATCATTGAAGAATCTACATCCCCTTTTCCTCGGGGCCACAAGCGAAGATTGCTGCGGTTGTTCGATGCGGAAAGCTTCTCATATGGAATGGCGGTTAAATCATTTCGTGCAACCAATATCGGATGCGAGCATCTGATGCTACACTTGGTAACTTGTAGTATCTCATGCTCGCATGAGATTAGTTTCAGATTGAAGCCTTTCAGACACTAATGAATTTTCACGCAGAGACGCGGGGACGCAGCGGTGAAAGACACAATTTCACCGGGTCCGGTCTAATATCTATACTGTTAGCGTTGTATGATTTTTGCTGAGTTGGACTGTCCACATCGGAGACTATCCTTCTCTTTCCAACATTAATAGAGTGAATGGAATCCACCGTATGTCTGTTGGCTATTGCCAGTGTTCCAATACAAATGAGCGTTTATAGCAGGTCATTTGAAAAGGCCGGCCTTGCAGTCCGTCCCTACCGGAAGTGACTCAATTGGTAGGGATCGAAGGCTTCGGCGATCCGGTAAATTGGAACTTAACACAAGGTGCCTACGGTCGTTTAAACACTATTCCGTAAAAATCACGACATGTAATCAAAACTTCCTATTTAAGGGGAGTGGATTTCCTTTTGATGAAAGGAGAATCCTGTTCATTCATGTTTCAATTAATTCGTTGGGAGGAATTCGATGTCGATCTGATTTTTTGCACCCGGTTTGAGTTTGTATTTTCCGTAAGGTATGAGCATGAGACCTTCCTGACTCGCGGATAGTGAGAGCTTGATCTCGAGGTCATCGGCATCCTTTTGTGGGCAATCAACATGATTGTAAAGAAAGACTTCTCTGCTGTTTTCTCCCATTTTGAAGAGCACGACAGAACTCTCTACAAATACGAGGTCTTCGTAGCAATAGCTATAGACCAGACCGGCTTCTTCCAGCATGTTGATGATAAGTCCGAGTGGGCGATATGGTATAGATTCTGTTTTCACGTTCTGAAAACAGCAGGTTTGATACCCACTCGGGTGTTTGTTTTTTTTTGGTGCGTTTAAATCCGAGCGTATAGCTCGTTGTAATCCCGAATGGGGGACGGGTTGTCGACCGCAAGGTCTACATATGCCAGGGCGAGCGCTTCTTTGCCTCGACTTAAAATGGTACTAACGAGACCAAGGTGTTTCCCGTGGAATTCGGGTTCAGTTTTTTCCATCAAGCGTTTCCAGATACTTTCTTCCAGCAAATTGAAAGCTGTAAAAACTTCGCGTAGACAGTAGCCTTTTTCGTAACGTTCTTTGGCAACTTTGGCTCCGTATTCCTGCATCGGAAGGAGTGTTTTGTCCTCTATTGCTTGGATGGTTAGATGTATCAGAGAAAGAAACCGACGTCGGTTTTCCTCAGCGTCAGATTGTTTGTAAGGTTCCATATCGGCATTTTTTAATGCTAGCATGGAAGCATTTACGATGGTCATAGCTTCTTTCCCCAGAAGTTGATTCAATTCCATAGTGTTCTCCTTTTTTGGATAAGTTTACCTTCTTTACTATCACTTCTTGGGAGTTTAATGAAGATGGAATTCTCAGGAGTCAGCCATTGAAGCGCTGCTACTTTGCCAAAATAAGTGCGAGTGGAATTTAACTTTCAATTTCTTCGCGAGCAACTCGCACTAAAAGCGATCAACCCTTCCAATGCAGCCGGACGGCAAGACCATTGGAAGGGTTGAAAGTGGACGCAATCCCAAGGAACCAACTAAAGGATCGGCCCAAAATTATTCACTTTCCATTAAAGACGTGACAGGGGTTCTGGATGTTTCAGCTTAGGTAAAATTTAGCTTGAGCCGAGCAGGTCTGCATTGGTCGTTTAAGAGCAAACTTAAGATGGTATTCTTCCAATCAAGCTAAATATATCTGAATAACGAAGCGACATCCGTAGCGGCTCCTGCTTGCAGGATGCCCTAGTGAAGCAGTAAGTTAGCGAAAAAGGACACGATGCCTCCTCCCTTATTGGGGTATGCAAGCATTCGTCTTTATCCTTAAATGTGATAAGTCTTTTTGACTCAAGGCAGCTTCATTCAAGGGTTGCGTTTAAAACACGACGATCATTGGCCTCCATCAGATGCGAGCATCTGATACTACCTCTACTCTGCATTGTTCGATCCTTGTCTCAACTATTCTGAGCCCGGCGAAGGGTATCGGCCCAAACTGGTTTTGTTGTAATTTTAAAGTTCGCGAGTTCCAAATTACCCGTTCGAGCAGAATTGATTCTCAACGCGCAACAGAGGAAAGGGATCGAATGTCCCAATGGATAAGATCAGTTTTTCCCTGACCCGGGGACTTCCTCAGTCCAAGTTGGGGTTTCAATCGTATAGGTGATAATCGGGTGTTGTTTGGGAGCTACGACTGCATTCAATACCCTAAATGGAATCTCAAACTCTGGGAGTTTATCCATTATCTTAACTTGAACTACGGTTTTTTTCTGGGCTGGAAGCGTGAAGATGTCGGGCTGATTGTGTAGGGTGAAAGGGGATTGGTTTTCGAAGATGTAATCGATGCTGCTGCGGTTTTCAAATAGCACATCGATCACCAACGTTTCACCTTTGTAACTATGAAGGATTTCGGTTTTCACAGGGCTGATACAAGCTTTCACCAAGGGCTGAATGAGGGCTTTTCTTCCGATGAGGGTGTCATCGATGCACACCGCCGTTCGTCGTTCGAAAAGAGCCTCTTTGACGGCAGGTTTTGTTTTTTCAGTGGCGAATACCAGGGTTACCGGTCTGTGTCCACCTTCCATCACGTCAAAATCATAGTCGACTAATCCATGAACATCGGAGTTGCCTAGCATGGTCAGATTCTGTTCGAGTGCGATTTGCACGGCTTCATCGGAATAGGTGTATTCGTTGACGACCTCAATTCCGTGCAATTGCCCGCGAGCAATGAGTTCGCGGTGCATGTCGCTTAACTCAGCCATGCCATCCGATCGTTGGGCCACCCAGTTGGGATGATTCCAGAAGATGAACGCATCCTGTTCAGCGGCGACACGAAATACTTCCATCGGATCGTCGATGAAGAGCGCATTTACGTCTTTGAGGAATACCGCATTCACATGTCCTGGAGGGAGATCTCTAGAGACTTCCCCGCCATTCAACACGAGCACTTTACCACTCTTTACCGCCTCTTCACTCGCGAGTTCGAAGGCGCGATTGCTGTTGGTAAAAGGCACGTCTTTGTCGTGAGGACGCCATTCGAGGTGATCGGTGGTTGCAATAACCGATATGCCGTCTGCTTCAGCTTCCCAAACCCGAACCGTGGGCCATACGTGGCCGTCTGAAAAAACGGTGTGCTGATGAAGATCAGCTAGCAGGGTTTGGTAGCCAGGGATATCCGGAAATTCGATTTGTCGGTTTTCAACCGGATGGGCAGAAACGGCTCCAGAAACAAGGAGTGAAAAAACGATGAGGTCAGAAAATGGGATGGTGGTTTTCATGGGGTAGTTGCAGGGGAAATTGGCGTTTGGCTGAAGGTATAGTGGAATAGAGCTCTCATGCAATCTTGAATAAAAGGGTGAGTGATTCCCGGTGAATTTGGAGAATCGGTCGAACTTTATTGGATCGTTTGAATCATAGTTGCACTCCGTATTTTCGATAAGCTAATGATACTTATTTCCCCGCTCTCTGTGCTCCTAGGTTGCCAAAGAGACTTAGTCCTGTTTGGTTCCTTTGTTTTACATGAGCTATCCTCTAGAACCACTAAAAGGCAATCCTGGCGCAGATGCGCTGATGGAGCATTTTCTCGACTATGTCGCAGCAAATGGACTTGAATTGTATCCAGCTCAAGAGGAGGCGATATTGGAAGTGTTTGAGGGAAACAATGTGATCCTCAATACACCCACTGGGTCCGGTAAGTCGCTGGTGGCGGCTGCCATGCATTTTTATTCTGCATCAAGAGGCCGACGCTCGGTTTATACTTGTCCGATCAAGGCGTTGGTGAATGAGAAATTCCTTTCACTTTGTCGTGCCTTTGGACCCAATAATGTTGGCATGATGACCGGGGATGCTTCGGTGAACCGAGATGCTCCCATACTCTGTTGCACGGCGGAGATTCTAAGCAATATTGCCGCTCGTGACGGGGAGAAAGCGGCTGTTAATGATGTGATCATGGACGAGTTTCACTACTACTCGGATCACGATCGTGGTGTGGCCTGGCAGGTCCCACTGCTGACCCTACCTCAGAGTCGTTTTTTGTTGATTTCTGCAACCCTGGGAGAAACTCATTTTTTTGCACGAGAAATCGAAAAATTGACGGGGCAAACGTGCACGATTGTTACGAGCCAGGATCGTCCGGTGCCTCTGGAGTTTAGCTATTGGGAATATACGCTCACAGAAGCGCTTGAAAAACTAAAAGACAAACAACAGTTACCAGTCTATATCGTGCATTTTACCCAGCGTGCTGCATCTGAGACTGCCCAGAATGTGATCGGGGTGAATGTCTGCAGTAAAGCGGAGAAAGTGCAAATTGACGAAGAACTGCAGGATGTGAAATTCTCCAGTCCTTTTGGCAAAGAGATTCGCAAACTTTTGCGCAATGGGATTGGGCTGCACCACGCCGGACTATTGCCGAAGTATCGGGTATTAGTTGAAAAACTGGCCCAAAAAGGATTGCTCAAATTGATCTGCGGCACCGACACACTGGGGGTCGGGGTCAATGTTCCGATTCGAACGGTTCTATTTACTCAGTTGAGTAAATATGGGGGCAAAAAGACAGCCACGTTAACTGCACGGGATTTTCACCAGATATCAGGCCGCGCGGGACGGAAGGGATTTGATGATGTTGGCTATGTTGTGTGTCTTGCTCCAGAGCATGTGGTGCAAAACAAACGCATGGAAGCGAAGGCGGCGACGGACCCTAAAAAGAAAAAGAAGCTCGTCAAAAAGAAACCCCCAGAACGTGGATTTGTGGGCTGGAATGAGGAAACTTTTGATCGATTGCAGAAGGCGAAGCCGGAGTCTCTCATTTCCCGTTTTCAGGTGTCTCATGGGATGTTGCTCAATGTGCTGAGTCGGGAAGGCGATGGTTGTATGGCAATGCGCCAGTTGATACGGGATTGCCATGAGACCGATAGTTCAAAACAGAGCTTACGGAAAATGGCGTTTCAATTATTCCGATCATTAGTAGATCGATCGATCGTTGAGATTTTACCCAAAGAATCGGGAGAACAGAAGTTGCGGGTGAATGTGGAGCTGCAGGATGATTTTTCCCTCAATCAAACCTTGGCGCTCTATTGCATCGATACCCTTGCGTTGTTGGATCAGGAAGATCCCGAGTATGCGTTGAAACTTTTAAGTTTAGTGGAGTCTATCCTTGAAGATCCTGCTATCATTCTGCGACGGCAGTTGGATGAGCTCAAGACTGAGAAAATGGGCGAAATGCGTGCGGCAGGGATTGAATACGAAGAACGCATAGAGAAGCTGGATGAGCTCGAATACCCGAAGCCAGAACGGGATTTCATCTATGAAACATACAATGAATTTGCGCGAGTGCATCCGTGGGTGGGCAAGGAGAATATCCGTCCCAAATCGATCGCCCGGGAAATGTATGAAAAATACTGTTCCTTCGCTGACTACGTAAAAGAATACGGTCTCAAAAGATCGGAAGGCCTCTTATTGAGACATCTTACCAGTGTGTATCGAGTGCTGGAAAATACGATTCCTCCCGTATTTCGCAATGAATCGGTGGATGAAGTGGTGCAATATTTGGATCTACTGATTCGAAGCACGGACTCGAGTTTGCTGGATGAATGGGAACACTTGCGGGATCCGAATTATGTGCCAACGGAAACGGACGTGATCCCTCATGCTGAGAATCGTCCCACCGACATCACCCGTGATCCGAAAGCGTTCAAGAAACAGGTTCGGCAGGAGATCTATCAATTTATGCGGGTGCTTGCGAATAAGGACTATGTGGAGCTTCACGAAACCTACGATATTTCAAAAATTGTTGAGATCGAAGACGCCAGTCGAACTCCAATCCCGATGGTCTTTGAACAACGCATGAAAGACTATTATGAAACCCGAGGGTGGATTCGTCTCGATCCGGTGGCGAGAGCTGCGGAGAATACACGCTTTGATACCGAAACTGGATCTGAATATGGCTTTTGGATCGTAGAGCAGACTTTGGTGGATTCTGAAGAACTGAATGATTGGGTGCTGACCGTGAAAGTAGACCTACAGGCCAGCCGAAATTCCCACGAAGTGAAGATGTCAATCGAGGCATTGACGCAGGCAGATAACTAATAGCGAATGGCTACTATCGAATTTTCGCTTGCACGCTACTAAATCATAACTCGCATTCGAGGATTGAGACCTTTTGAGGTGGAATGGATTCTAGCGTTTCTGCTTGGCCTTGCCCGACAGATTGTAAAAATAAGTGCAGTTGCTTATCTGTTTGCCAGCGGTAGGTATCATAACTTGGTTCCCAGCGGCCCATATCCTCAGGGTAAAGGACTTCTGTGGACCAATCGAGCGAATCCAGATTAGTCTGGGTCAAGCACACTTGGTTTTGATGGGCCTCGTCGCGGTAGATCAGGTAGAGTTGGGTTTGTCCTGGGGTAGTATCATTCACCAGTAACTGGGGACGACTGATGGGAATACTTCGAGATCCAATTCCCTCCAGTTCAAAATCGGATTCCAATGCACGGTCCGTGGCTATCGAATGAAACCATTCGTTGTTTCTATAATAGAACAAATGATATTGCGTAGCGGCGTCTTCAGTTTCGCGATAATAGGTTGCGATGTAGGGTTGCCCATTGCTGTCGGCCGTGATGGAGGTTTGGTTGATTAAGTTACTTCCTTGAGGGATGATATGTATGACCTCCGCATTTTCGATGTTGATGGGGAGGGAATAGGAGGATCCGTCGGACTTCTGCCACGATACACCACCATCAATTGATTTCGCATAGGACATGTCATGGTTTGATGACACATTGGGACTTTCCCTCCAGACCCAACTGAGATGAATCGTATCGTTCGTATCGATACACAATTGCCAGTATGCGTTTCGTAGACCTTGTCCATCGATAAGGTTTGTTTGTATTCGGGACCATGTTTGGGATTCAAGATCGTAGCGATTCAGGAGTAAATTACCATTGCCCGAGCCACCCTCTCTATAGGCAAAAAGGAGATCTCCGTCCGGAAAACGATAAAACTCAGGATAACTAACCACCTTTTCGTTACTACCAATCATTGACGGAGATTCTTCGGGGAATTCAAGTCCATGAGCTTGGGTAGATCGGGTGTATTTGAGGGGGGAATTATGGTGGTCCCAACTGAGATGGAGATATCCTTCACCGTCGAGCATGAGGCTGATGGAGTTGTGGGCGTCTTTCACATTCCCCTTAAAAGCAGTGCGTTCTACATTCCAATCATTTGAGGTCAGTTCACGTTTTGCTACGACCACATAGCCCTCTTCGTCGTAATAGGATACAAACTGAAATTGCTCGTCAGAAATGACTGAGTTTTTCCGAAAGATCGGCGTATTGACACTGTTTTGAGCCCATCCTAGTCCGATATCAAGTTTCCGGACATCTATTTCAGATCGTCGGGATTCTGCGGAAAGTGTTATCAATCCGGTGAGAAAGAAGGGAATTAAAATAAGTATAGATCTTTTTTTCATCAGTAAAATGGGCAAAGATTGAAATCTATTTGAAAAACACGAACAATCGGAAGTAAATTCATCTGCAGTAACCCTTTTGGGGGATATCCTCAACGATCGCTTCGATGTATGATAGGGTTCAACGTTATAAAAATTTTTGTTTACTGTAGTACTTAATAAGTATTGGTTCCCCATTTTTTGTTCATCACCCTTAATTTATGAAAAAAATCATCCCCCTGGTTTTCACCCTTATTTTCTTCTGTAACATGACCTCTTTGATTGCGCAGGATTGGCAGGATCAGTCTGTTTTCAGGATCAATAAAAGTGCGCCCTATGCCACCAAGATCCCTTATGCTGATCCAGAGTCAGCGAGAGAAGGGGATCGTGAAAAGTCTCCTTCTTTTGTCTCTCTCAATGGAGATTGGAAGTTCCACTATGTAGGCAATCCATCGGCTCGTCCGGAAGCGTTTTTTGAAGTGAACTATGATGTCAGTGAATGGGATACGATTCCTGTTCCGAGCAACTGGCAGATGCAAGGCTATGGGATTCCTCTTTATACGAACATCACTTATCCCTTCAAAAAGGATCCTCCGTTCGTGATGGGACAGCCTGAAAATGAAAAATATACCAACTTTTCAGAAGAAAATCGTAACCCTGTTGGATCCTATCGTCATACCTTTTCGGTTCCAGAAGATTGGGATGGTAGTAGAATCTTTATTCATTTTGAAGGCGTTGATAGTGCGTTTTACCTCTGGGTGAACGGTAAAAAGGTAGGCTACTCACAAGATAGCCGCACACCTGCGGAATTTGAGATTACTGAGTACCTCGTGGAAGGAGAGAATGTACTGGCCGCAGAAGTATACCAATACTGCGATGGATCTTACCTAGAGGATCAGGATATGTGGCGTTTATCCGGGATTTTCCGGGATGTGTATCTGTGGACTGGGCCAAAAGCGAATCTTCGGGATCTTACGATCATTGCCGGACTTGATGCTAACTATGACAAAGGAACCTTAAGTTTGGATACGGAAATTCCTGGATTCGAGGGAGAGAAGTTGGATTGGGAGTTAACTTACCAATTGTTCGATGGTGAGAAAAATTTGTTGGTTCCAAATCATACATCAGGGACCATCTCCGAAAGTTCTGGAGGCTTAAGTAGCATTCCGACTTACAGTGATCTTGATATCGAACCATGGAGTGCCGAACATCCCAAACTTTACGATTTGGTGGTTGAATGGAAGAGCGAGGGTTCAGAGCCGGTCTACTATGGATTTAAGGTCGGGTTTCGTACCACCGAGATGAAGGATGGGCAGATTCTCATTAACGGAAAACCAGTGTTATTCAAAGGAGTCAACCGCCACGAGCACGATCCTTATACTGGACATACAGTATCTGAGGAAAGTATGCGGCAGGATATTCTTGTGATGAAGCGGCTCAATTTGAACGCGATCCGCACCTCCCATTACCCCAATGATCCTCGATTCTACAGTTTATGTGATGAGCTGGGCATGTATGTGATCGACGAGGCGAATATCGAGAGTCACGACATGGGCTGGCAAAAGAATCCACTTGCGGAAGATCCTTCGTGGCTTGCCGCTCATAAAGACAGGATCCGAAACATGGTCGAGCGTGATAAGAATCACCCCTCTGTGATCATGTGGTCCATGGGGAATGAGTCGGGTGATGGTGAAAACTTCCGCCTCTGCAGTGATTGGATTCGCGAAAATGACCCCACTCGTCCTATTCACTATGACCGTGCCAGTCGGAAGTCTCACACGGACCTCTATTCTTCAATGTATACTGGTGTTGAGCAGTTGGAAACTTATGCCCAAGAGCAGGAAGCGCTTCCGCTTTCGATGCAACGTCCTGCTGTTTTGTGTGAATACAATCATGCAATGGGAAATAGCAGCGGAAATCTCAAAGAATACTGGGATCTCTTCCGACAATATCGCAATCTGCAGGGTGGTTTCATATGGGACTTCGTCGATCAAGGTCTTTACGCACCTCAACTGGACACCGTAGAGGAGAGCCCTGTCACTTCAGACTTCCGGGATGAAAGTACTACGGGCGAATACTCCAGCGTCCGTGATCGCAAAGACTTTAAATATGGAGGTGATTTTGGAGATTTTCCCAATGACGGAAGTTTCTGTTTCAATGGAATTGTCATGGCAGATCGAAGCTTGAGTCCGCAAGCCTATGAAGTGAAATACTTGATGCAGGATTTCCATGCAAAGTTGCTTTCAAGTGAAAAAGGCACTCATAGGGTAGAGGTATTCAACGAACGTTTTTTCACAGATGCATCGGATTGCAGTCTGCATTGGGTTCTGAGCCAAAACGGTCAGAAGGTGGATGAGGGTTGGCTCGAATCCCTTGATATCCCCGCCCAACGCTCTGAAGTATTTGAAATCAAAACGAAAGCACTCCATGCCGGAGAATCTCACTTGAGAATTTCCTTGGAGTTGAGCGAGGATCACGAATGGCTAAATGAGGGCAGCGAGATTGCCTACGATCAATTCGCTCTGCCACAAACTGGAAATCACATCCAACTGGATCATGGGTCCAGTGTTTCCGACGCTCTCTCTCTGATAGAGGTGGTGGATGAAGAGACTCTTATCACAGTGACTGCTGGCTCGACTCTGATTCGCATCAATCGGGAAACTGGAATGATTGAATCGCTCTCGAAAGATGGTTACGACGTGTTTCAAAGTCCATTGCGACTCAATTTTTGGCGTCCTTCAGTGAACAATGAAAGAGGCTGGAAAATGCTGGAAAAGTGTGCGGATTGGAGGACTGCAGGGGAGTCTTCGACCGTTTCTCAATTGAAACTCACCCAAGACAGTGAGAGAGTTATGGTGGAAACAGAATTGAAAATTCCAGTAGGGGATTCCAAAGCGAGAGTTTCCTATCAGATCGAGAAAACAGGCGAAGTCATTGTTTCTCTGTTATTTGAACCCGACCTTGTAGATGCTCCGCTGATTCCCAGAGTGGGACTGCAAACTGAAGTCAGTTCTACTTTTGCGACGACGGAATGGTTTGGTAATGGACCCTTTGAGAGTTATTCCGATCGGAAAAGTGCGGCATGGGTGAGTGTTTTCACTCTTCCGACATTGGACCTTTTTCATCCTTACACAGACCCTCAAGAAAGTGGAAATCGCACTGATGTGCGTTGGATGAAACTGGTCAAAGAAGATGGAAATTCCTTAAAGTTCACATCTCTTTCTCCGCAAAAAATCCAGTTTTCTGTTTATCCTTGGTCGCAGGAGTCAATCGAAGTGGCTACCCATGCCGTGGATTTTCCTCGAAGCGAGCATTTTACATTGAACATTGATCTTGAACAGAGTGGTGTAGGAGGCACGACCTCTTGGGGATCTTTACCTCTTGAGCAGTATCGAATCGGCCGATTTGATTCCTATTATTATCGTTTTGCTATCGAATGAGTGAGACTCCAAAAAAACGACCCCATCGCGCTGCGACTCTCGCAGATGTAGGAAAGATTGCAGGTGTTTCAGCTATGGCTGCTTCTGCGGTGCTCAATCGCAGTCGTACTTCTTCCCGGATTTCGGAAGATACTCGGAAACGCATCCTCGACGCTGCCAAGAAGCTAAATTACCGACCCAATGTTGCGGCTCGTTCTCTCGTCAATCGGCGTATGAACACGCTCGGTGTGACGGTGATGTTTCATGAAGATGAGTTGAATCTCTATTTTTTAGAGGTATTCAACGGAATTATGGAGCAGGCCAATCAGGGTAAGCAGAACACGACGGTATTTACGCTACCCAATTGGGATAGTTTTGAGCCTATTGCGGAGTTTTGTGACGGACGGATAGACGGCATGATTCTGGTGGGACCCATTTTTAAAGAGGAAGTTTCAGATCAAATTCCAACGAGTATTCCGTTTGTATCGATTCATGGTAATCGTCCGATGCTGGGAGTACCCAATCTTGAAAGTGACGAAGAACATGGGGCCTATTTGGCGACTCAACACCTTTTGACGCAAGGGAGTCGCAAGATCATGCATGTGAGTGGACCGAACAATCTGTTGGGTTCGGAAAGGCGGAAAAGTGGTTTTTTAAGAGCGCTTAAAGATGCGGGAATTCCGGAAAATGAAGCTATCATCCTGCAGGCTGACTTCACGATGGAGCATACTCTTCCAATTTTCAGAGGTTGGCTCTCGGGAAAACAAAAAGCAGATCTGCCGGACGCCATTTTTGCGGTGAATGATGCTGCGGCCCTTGCCTGTATCGAAGTGCTCGTTGGTGCTGGTTTCAAGGTTCCTGGCGACATATCAATCTGTGGGTTCGATGATTCTCTGGCCGCTCGATCTGCCCATTTGTCCTCTGTGCGACAACCGTTACGCGAGATGGGCAGACTCTCGGTTAAGACGGTTCTCGAAATGATCGATGGTTCGCGGCAGATTGATAAAGATCAAATGCCGGATCCTATTCTATTCAATACCGAACTTTGCATCCGCAATACGTGATGGGGTAAGGATTGGATTGGTAATCGGTGATGGGTGGCGCCGTTTAACTTTTACTTTTGATACTACAAATGATGCTAAGTGTTTTGCCCGAGGATGACTTATATTTCTAAGGCTAGACTGTCTTGATTTTATACCGTCCTTTGAACACGAATGAGGTAGGGCGAGTGCGCCCTCGCCGAGCCGCTGTGGAGTGGCAGTAAGTTTTAAGTTTGGGTATAATTCCAATTAGCGTTTCATTCAATACGTGCTGCATAATCCGATGCGAGCATCGGATTATGCACCTCATCTCCTGTAGCACCTCATGCTCGCATGAGATTTGTTTCAGTTTAAAGTCTTTTAAACGCTAATCGGTATAGGAAGGTTTCTCAGAGGTAGATGCGGCTCACCCACCGATGAATCGGGGTAAACGGGGTGATTCGCCCTGCCACTTATCGTTACGACCCCTCTTAATCGAATGCTATCGCAGCGATATTGTCAAAAAGTAGGTCATTTGTTTCTCGGGTGATACAGGGCATATGCGCCTACCTAATTCTGGCAGAACCCATGGAGTAATCGTAGCTCCACGTGTTACGACTGAAGTCATGACCTCCGCATTGTCGTCTTCAGTCGGCGGTGACAAATACTGTTAATGTGTCTGATTCCAATCCATCAGCTGTTGCTTTGATTTCGATGGGGCCAGATGGGTTATGATCCGGTCTTACAATCAATAGGGCTTTCCCGGCCCAGAGGCTTTGTGTGTCACTTTGGAAGGACTCGAATGAAAGTGGATTTCCATTTCCGGTGCCAGCGAGTGATCCATTTTCGTTGATTTCAAAAGTGATCTCATTTCGGGCGACTGGAGAGGCATTTCCATTTTCGTCGACGACTTCTGCAGTGATGAACACGAGTTCTTCGTCGTTGGAATGCACCGACTCTCGGTCTGCTGTGAGGCGAACTGATACGGGTTCGCCAACAGTCGTGACGGTTTCATCGCCGAGGATTTCACCATCCTTATAAACTACAACTTTGACCTCGCCTGGCTCGTAGACGACATCATTCCAACGGAGACGGTAATCGTAGGTGACATCGTAGTAGGTGGATTCGGTTTTTTCACTATAGACGTAGATATCACGAAGTGCCGCAGCTCGGTTCTGATCATCTTGTCGGACCTTTTCAAATTTGATCTTCAAGTATTGGTAGCTGCCTTCTATAGAATGAAACATGCTTTTCGGACCTCCCCATTGCGGAGTCATACTGGACTCTTTTTGTGTCAACAATCGCCAATTTTCACCATCTTTGCTGCCCCATATTGAATATCCAAACAGTTTTTCAGGTTCCTCAAAATATAGAGCTAAGTATCCCACTTTTTGTTGTTTTTGTAGGTCGAATGTCAGCCATTGCCCTCGTCCGTTTGAACCCGCTTTCCAAACGGTGGATTCATCTTCGTCTTTAAGTGATTCGAGGCTGAAACCCTCGGCCGTGCTGCTGCTATTGATTTGTGCATTGAGTATCAAATTTTCTGCACGTTCCGGGATCACTCCTTTGCGACGTATTCCCTGCGACTTTCCATTGATGAAGAGCTCGGCGCTGTCACCATTTGTATATACGAACACTGGAACCTTTTCTCCGATGCGATCGGGCCAGTTCCAGTGAGGGAGAATATGGATTGTCGTTTCATCGGGGTTCCAATGACTTTTGTACAAGTAGTATCGGTCCTTTTTGAAACCACAGAGATCTACGATCCCGAAGTAGGAACTGCGCGCTTGCATTGTATGGGGAGTGGGTTCGCCAATATAATCGATTCCTGTCCAAACAAACTCTCCATGCACCCAGTCATCCTGTTCCATTAATCTAAACTCCACATCGGGAATGTCAGACCAATTTGCAGAGGTAAGATCGTAGGAGCTTACTTGGAAACTTTGCAGTGTGTCGGTATGACGCTCGGGAAGTGGAAACGAATAGTAACCCCGGGTACTCACCGTGGAGGCAGATTCACTGTAGAGGATAGGTTTATCCGGGTATTGCCCGCGGAAATCCATATAACGACGGGCGTAGTTCCATCCTGTGAGGTCCAGAGCGTCAAAATTACCTCCGTAGCTTAGGGAAGGAATGTGACAGCCCATGCCGATAGGTCGACTATCGTCAATTTCTTTTGCGAAGGCTGTCATCATCGTCACGTTTTCTGGGGTAATGCCGATTGCTTCTCCGTTCAATTCATTCCCAATCGACCATACGATGACGCTTGGGTGATTGCGGTCGCGCAACATCATCGCCTCCAATTGACGCTTTCCGAAAGTGTCCAGTGGAGGGTCGTCCACTGCTTTTCGTCCGGCAGTGTTGTCCCATTTATCAAAGGCCTCATCCCAGACGACGATACCCATTTCATCACAGAGTTCCATCACCTCTTTTGCGGCAGGGTTGTGACTGGTGCGAAGCGCATTGACCCCCATGCTTTGCATGATTTCAAGTTGTCTGCGAGCGGCTGACTTATTGAATGCAGCTCCTAATGGCCCCAAATCGTGGTGCAGATTGACACCGTAAAACTGAACTCGCTTGCCGTTAAGGAAAAACCCATCATTTGCTGTGAATTCGATCGTGCGAAGTCCAACTGGAGTTTGAGTGCAATCGACTACCTCTTCACCGATAAACAATTGAGTCTTCAGGGTGTATAGATGGGGATTTTCGATATCCCATGGAATTGGATTTGGCACGTGCAATTTTGCGGTGATGGTTTCCTTTCCCTTCTCACTCACCACGAGGTCAACTTGGTGTTCGTTCACAACTTCTTTCCCGTCGAGTAACGTAAATTGTAAGGAGGTTTTCGATGAAGCGTCGAGATGGTTTTCGACGGTTGCTTCCAGGTGAAGGGTGTCGAGTTTTTTAGGATCTTCGAGGCGTGAGAACACTCCCCATTTTGCGATGTGCACTGGATTTTCCGTCACCAGCTGCACTTTTCTATATATTCCTGCTCCCGGATACCACCGGGAATACCATTCGCGTGTATCGACCAACACGACCAAAATATTAGCCTCTCCGGCTTTGATGTGATCACTGATGTCCACTCTGAAAGGGGTGTATCCATAATCCCATTCTCCAACCAAATTTCCATTGAGATAGACCTTTGGGTTAGCCATTACACCATCAAAATCGAGATAATAGCGGTGGTCGGCTGCCTCTTCGGGGAACTGCAACTGAGTTCGATACCGAGCGATTCCCTGCCAAGGAAGACGTCCTGTGCCACCGTGAATATCTGGAGCGGTTTCAAAGGGACCACCAATGGCCCAATCGTGGGGAATAACGACCGATTGCCAGTCTTCCATCTGCAATTCGGCGTCAAAGTCTGACTCATTGAACTCTCCATGTTGGAAATACCAGCCTTGGGTGAGTGTTTTTACAGATGCTGCCTGCAACACACTTCCGATTAGGAAGGATGCGATTGATGTAAGCAGAATGAAGTGCTTAAGGGAACTTGGTTTCATGACAAAATGGGAGTTATTTGGTTTGGGAAGGGGTTATAGCTTGGGGATGAACGCAGTTCCTTTTCCTGCGTCGATTTTCATTTCCTGCGTTGTGCCAGCATATGAGATCGTGATGGTTTGTGCCTCTTTGGGAAAGAAGGTGGCTTGTTGAAGTTGGCCATCCTTCCATTTGATATTAACCTCAATTGCACCTCTCGCAATCAAACCCGTAATTTTTCCATCCGGCCAACTGTTTGTCGGAAGGGCCGGAAGGAGGCGAAGCAGCGGTTGCCCTTTTTCGTCCTCTTCGTGACTTTGCAACAGCATTTCACAAATACCAGCAGTGGCGCCAAAATTTCCATCAATCTGGAACGGGGGATGACTATCGAAAAGATTTAAGAGTGTAGAGTGTCGAAAAAGTTCGAGCAAGTTGTGATGTGCCTGTTCGCCATTGTGAAGTCGTGCCCAGAAGTTGATGACCCAGGCTCGGCTCCATCCAGTATGTCCTCCCCCATGGGCGAGACGGTATTGGAGTGATTTTCGAGCAGCCTCGGTGAGCTCAGGCGTTCGTTCAAGGGAGAGTTGATTACTGGGATGTAATCCGTATAAATGGGAAATATGGCGATGTCCGGGAGTGGGTTCTTCATAGGGTTCTGCCCATTCCAGTAAGCGTCCGTCGGGTCCAATTTGCGGTCCCTTCAACTTTGAGAGGGCTTCCTTGTATTTGTGAGTCTGTTGATCGGCTTGGAGAATCAAATACTGAGACTTGTCGGCTATTGTAAGCATTTGCCATGCAATCATTTGATCCATTGTTGGAGCCATGCAAAAGAATCCTTCTGTGCCATCGGGAAGAGTGTATTTATTTTCTGGAGAAGCCGATGGGCCAGAGATGAGCAATCCACTTTGGGGATCTTCGATTAGCCAATTCATCACGAAGGCAGCTGATCCCTGAATGATGGGCCAAACTGAAGCAAGGAATTCCTCGTCTTGAGTAAAGAGATAATGCTCCCAGAGATGGCTCGTCATCCAGGGACCTGCCATTGGGAAATGTCCCCAGGTTGCCCAACCACCGGGTGTAGTGGATCCCCATACATTGTGAAGTGTGTGCACCGTCCAACCCTCGCAATTGTGCTGAATGCGGGCTGTTTCAGTTCCAGGTGCGACCATGCCTCGGATGAGGTCGTGCAGGGGTTCTGCACACTCTGGCAGGTTCAATACCTCAGCGGGCCAATAGTTCATTTGCACGTTGATATTGGTGTGGTAGTCCCCATTCCAAGGAGTATAGTAGTGCCATTTCTTATTTTCTTCGTCCCAAATGGCATCGGACCATATGCCTTGTAAATTCGCCGCGAGGTCCCCAGGACGGGAAGAAGCAATGAGCAGGTATTTCCCTAAGTTGAAGTAAAGCTGGCTTAAGATCGGATCGACTTCACCATCGATGACCTTTTGCAGACGGTGATCGGTGGGGATATTGGCTGTCTCAGGAGAGGGATTTCTTAACTCAAAACTAGTCCGGTTGTAGAGCTGCATGTGATCCTCTATCTGTCGTTCGCGTACCTTATTCCAGTCGAGATTAGAGACCTTCTCCATGTCCGCTCCGGCTGTTTGAGCAGGATCTGTCTCGTTCAAGTAATTTGGCCAAGACAAAACGCCATCGTAGTTTGTCGCAGCGGTGATCCAGATGATAGCGCTATCTGCACCTTGGATGCTCAAGCTGTTGCCTTCTTCGATAACGACTGTTCCACCTTGAGTTTCAACCTTGAGCAAGGTGGCATATTGGAGCCCTTCGATGCCTTCCGGGGTAGGCATAGTTCCGCTCATTTGAATGCTCGATGCAGTGGGATTCGTAAAAGTGGAAGTTGTTTGAGGGCGACGCAGGGCAATCTTGAAACTTAGGGCTTCCTCTCTATCCGCGTCGAGACGAATTGCCATAACTTGATCGGGACGACTGCTGATAAATTCACGGGAGTAATGAGTTCCGTTGGATTTGTAGTCTACTTTGACGGCGGCATGTTTTAAATCCAGTTCGCGTCGATAATCGCTATACTCCGCATGGGGAAAGGACAAGTGCAGAGAGGCGAGCATTTGGTATGTCCCATAGGCTCCTTCGACTCGTGGATCGTGAGGGCCGTTTCCGGGGACCTGAGTTTCTATAATGAGTTCGTTTGCTGCCTTAACCTCACCGTCCAGAAGCAATTTACGAATCTTCTCCAGATTTTCTGCGGCAGCAGGGTTGTCAGCATTTTCACAGTAATACCCACTCCAGACACTATCTTCATTGATCACAATGCGCTCCTCCTCAACTTGGCCAGGAATCAGCAGACCCATGCGTCCATTTCCCACCGGAAGCCCCTCATTGATCGCATGTTCTCCTGGAGAGTCATACCAAAGTGTTTCGGTCTGGGTATTGTTTGGGAGTGATTCTGCCGTTGAAGAAAAAATCGCACCAAAACCAGCGGCTAAACAACAGGATATACAGAACAGAGAGAGATGGTGTCGATGGGGTATTCTCATTCCCTCAATTGCTAGAGGGTTTCGAACAAGATAACAACAGGAAACTCCAAGGAAGTAGTCTTGATTTAACGTTAATCTAGGGGATGGGATGTTGTCGCTTGATGTTTGTTCGGGAGTCTCATTCACACAATGCCAACGTTTAAAAACTGCCGAAAGTTGATTCTCACCCAAAATGGAAAAGAAGGGATGGACAAATCTCCTGCAGTGAAGCGTCGTAGTAGAGGATTTTAACATGGATCGCTTGGCGAACAGGATGGATAGGATACATGCATTCCTATTGTAGGGGTTCGTCTTGACGAATCGTCCTTTGTTGTAAGGGGCTTTGCTCATCCGAGACGTAGCGTAACGCTGTTTTAAAAATATCGGAATTAACATCGCTCGTTCCTCGCTGGATGCCTCGTTTGACTCGCAGCAGGATGAGGCTGCGCCTCAATAGGGTTTTTGTTGTAGGTGGAAAACCTTTTAGACGAGTGGAACGGGTCTATCCTGTTGATGTTTCGATGGTTGCAAAAGCCCGACACTCAAGCTTTGCGCGAAGCAACTCCTCAAACCATCCAGTGAAGCGCAGCATAATGATGTTTTAAATAGTATTGATTTTAGCATCCCAACTTGAGGCTGATTATACACTAACCCACGAATAAATTCATGGGCTCCAGTGAAAAGCGGAGGCGATGATTTCAATCGTCGTCGTTTCTCTCCTCAAACCATCCAGTGAAGCGCAGCGTAATGATGTTTTCAAACGTGTTGATATTAGCATCTCAACTTGAGGCTGAATATACATTGCATTGACCCACGAATGAATTCATGGGCTCCGGTAAAAATCGGAATTCAGGATGCGTTAAGAACGAGAAAAGAAACTATGCCGACTCCCAGACCTATGAGCCCAAGATAGAAGGTGTTTTTTGAAGATTCCCAGTGCTGCATTAAATACTTGATGTTTGCGAGAGGAACGAACAACACTGCAAGTCCCCAGCGCATACTTGTTCGGAATGCTTTAATCGCGAGCCAAATCTGGGCAATGAATATGATCAGATAGGCGAGTAACTGGAGCGCGAAAAACCGAAGAAATCCGGGCTCTAGAGAGCCCAATAAGTCCACAAGCTCCTGTTGCGATGTGGCACCCGAGTGGCCTGGATCGTCGGTTGAACCCTTCAATGTCGCATCAAGCTGATCGAGAAGTCTGAGTTCCGTATCGATAGTTGACTCGAGTGACGGTTCTTTCTCGGCTGGAGGTTTCGTTTGAGTTGTTGGTTGGGTTTCGATCTCGGGTTGGGCAGGTTCTTTTACTTGGATATTGGAGGTGTGATTCGTCGAAACTACCTTCCCTTCGATCAATTCTACTCGTGCGCCATTCTCAAATATCATAATCTTGCGATTACGAGCCATCATTGTGCTACTGGGTTGGCCTAAGATTTCAATGATTTGAGATTCTTCCAGTCCAATGAAATCTGGATTTTGAGCCCAGACTAGGTTCGGTATCATCGATACGAGCACTAGTATTATGGAAAAATAATGGTGGCGAACTGCTGACATAGGCGAGTTCTATCAATGAAAGGGGACTCCCGTTTGGTTGGTCATTGAGCTAGGATGTCGACCCGTCATGGATAGGTTCTACAGGGTTTAGAGCTTTAAATCAATGAAGATAGTCGCGGGTGTCCATGGGTTGGAGCACCCTTCAATTTATGGAAGCCTTTGTCTCCAAATGAACGAATGGGTGGAGAATTCGATCTAAATGAACCAACGCGATCTAGAAATCCCTCCTATGAAATGTATCCTCATCATTATCTGTTCGATCAGTTTACTATCCCTTGTTTCCGCAGCTTCTAAAGATGATCAGTCGCTCAGTGATCGTCATTTCGATGAGGTTTTGTCAGACGCATACGAAATTGAAACGATCATGAAGCCGCAGCTTAATGAGATATTGCAGAGGCAACCTGCGTTCAAACTATTCAATACCGAACTTGATATTGATGCTGAAGGAGAAACCTATGATTTAAAACCAATGGTCATACGGCCTCGTTTGACTCTTCAACAAAGAGTAGACCGTGATTACCGAGAGAATAAAATGAATTTCCTCACATCCAAGGGATTGACGAAGGAGTATCTTAAGGATCTTCCTTCATGGGATGTGGATTTCCTCAATCGTTTTACTTTACCGTTTTTTGGTATGCGTCCAAGTGTTCGTGCTGCAATACGTGCCCGAAAAATGCGGGATGCAAAACACTTGGAAACGATCAAAATGATTTTGTCGGTTAAACGGGAATATCATCCTGATGAGTATCTTGAGCAACTGGAGAGGTACCGGGAGATGATGCGATAAAATAGTTGGATTGTTTTTAGTGTTTCAACTTTCAGGAGATCTACACTTTGTCGTCCTCGCCAGGTCGTTGTAGGGTGTCAAAGATTACGTTTCAATGACTAGCAATTCAAACAGATTCGGTAGGGGTTTCCCTTGGTAAATCCTAAGAATGAGCGGCTTCTGCCACCGACGCATCGGGGATATCAAGCTGATCCCTTTGCTTTAAAAATACATCGTGTTTAAAACGCGATTAGGGCATCCGAGAATGACTTTGACCTGTGTTATTCCAAAATGATTACGATGAGATCGTAAAAGCAGGAATCTTTTGTTCGTTTTTCAAGAGTTCCATGATGCGATGTTCCCCTTTTCGCATCTCAGCCGATTGGGCTTCGGTTTTGTCATTCAGACCTGAGAGGTGCAGCAGTCCGTGTACGATATAGAGCGTCAGTTCTTCAGCAAAGGTCGTGCATTGTTCACGGTGGGTTGCGTTGGCCCGATCGACTGAAACACAAACCTCTCCAGCGAAATCCATATCCGGATCGCCTGGAAACGTGATCACGTCCGTTTCAGTCGGGTCGTTGAGAAAATCGCCATGGATTTCTGCCACTTTCGCATCACTTAAAATTGCGATGGACAGATCGCCTTCAGGGAAATTCGGTGATAGTGCCTCAATTGTGAGCAAAACCGCATTCAGAATCTCCGTCTCGTTTCCCCTTAAATAAGGATGGTCGATGTGGAGATCAACCTCCCGCGGGTGCATGAGCTTTATCGGGTTCGATGGCTTTGTTGTCTGGTTGAACTTCTTCTGTCTTTTTTGATTTGGATTTTAAAGAAGCACCGTTTGCATCATCCTCTGCTTTGGGATACTCAATCCTTGAATGCAGCATGTTGAGAATACTCATGATGAAGCTGGATCGGATCTTTGCGAGTTCCTGATAGGATAGGGGTGCTTGGTCGAGTTGATGATCCGCAGTTGCATTTGCGATGATACTATCGATGAGGTCCTCGATGTTTTGTTGAGTCACCTTTTTGAGACTTCGACTCGCTGCTTCCACACTATCTGCAAGGAAAAGAATGGCGGCTTCCTTGAATTGAGGAGATGGGCCATCGTAGCGGTAATTACTTTGATCGATGGTGACATGAGCTGCAGAGGCTTCGTCATCCAGTTTCGCTTTTTCCTTAGCCTCATTCAATGCTTGGAAATAAAAGTATCGGATGAGGGATGTGCCATGATGTTGACGGATGACATCGATCACAATTTTTGGGAGGGAATATTTGCGCGCCATTTCCACGCCTTCTGAGACGTGGTTTTTGATGATCAGTGCGCTCATGGAGGGTTTCATCGAATCATGCGGATTCGTGGACCCGATCGTTTGGTTTTCCGTAAAATAGGCAGGTTTCGACATCTTCCCTATATCGTGGAAGAATGCGCAGGTGCGACAAACCAGAGGATTCGCTCCAACTTCAATGGCTGCTTTTTCTGCGAGATTTGCTACCATCAATGAATGGTGGTAGGTGCCGGGCGCCACCATTTGCATTTTGCGCAGTAGTGGGTGATTGAAATCTGTTAGCTCCAGCAGTGTAATGTCTGAGGAAATTTTGAATACGGACTCCAATATCGGAACGATTCCGACAATCAGCATTCCGTAGACCAGCGATAACAACATGGTGAGCAGTGAACGCTGCACGATGATTGTGAGGCCTTCTCCGTCAAAATATCCTTGGACAAAAATGATGGCTGCCAGAGCCAAACCTGCCAGGAAACTGGCGCGCACAATTTTTGAACGAACCCTGACTCTGTGGCTTAACACAATGCCGATCATGCAGGTGAAAACTACGATCAAAAACATCTCAATGCTGTCCCCCTGCATCATGGAATACAAAGATCCAATGATAAGCGCCGAGAGTACTGCTGGAATCACCCCTAAAAGCAGATTGATTGCCAGAGGCGCTAATACAAATGGAGAGGCGTAGATCAGCAGTGACTGAAAGAATTGGTCTCGGAAAATAAGCTACTCTCCCCAAGCTCCAGCACCATACGAATGGCGGACATATTGATGATAATCATCAACGCGCACATCAAATAATGACTGTTAGTTTGCTCGTTTCGTGGAAAGGTAAGGGCGATAAAGGTAATGCTAACCGCAAGCAAGATAAGCATATAGAACACCTTTTCCTGCATGAAATCTCCCATGATCGGAGCGGACTTGGCTTCTTTTCGTCGCTGATCTTCATACGCACTGAGTTTCTCCATATCGCGGGCAGTGACGATGGAACCCAATTCAATGATGGTGTCTCCCTTTTTTATCGGAACCTCGACAGGTTTGATTTGTTCGACGACAGCGTTGATCTCCCGTGTGTGATCTGCCTCATTGTAAAAGAGATTAACCACTATTCCCTCCTTCATGATTTCGAAGAGGGATTGGTAAATGATTTCGCTATTCTCGAGGCGATTGAGTCGGACTCGGAGGTCAAGCAGGGCTTCGGTTGGGGTTTTGAATTGAACTTCTCTGGTTTGTCCCTGGCCATCTGTAATTTTAACGAGGGAATAGCGGTTGACCGCTCCGGGGCGTTGGGAAACTGGCGAGAAAATCCCCTCCCGGTAGATATACCAAAGCTCAGTGAGTCCTTGTTGAAGCAGACGGTAGCGGCCTCGAAAATCAGTTTCGCGGTAGAGCGTAAGGATGCCATTCACATCCACCGAAAATTTGGATTTTTGAATGGTTTCGTTGAGAAGTGCTTCGATCTGTTCTTCTTGCTGGGATTTGGAAAGATCACGATTTTCCTGGGAAAACTTCAGCATGAGGTCATTCAAATTATTGATGAAAACCTCAAATTCGGAAAAATGTTGATAGCTTACTGAATAGATCGGTGCTACCTGTTTGCGTTGGCGCTCTTTTTCCCGGTCAGTTTGGATTTTTGATATGTAGGTGAAGGGAAATTCTGCTGTCACTTGCACCCGGGCGAGTTGATCGGCAGAAATGCGAGGGCCCGATGGGGCTTGCCCCCAGAAGCTGATCAAGGCGAGGGCGAAGGTTGTTGCAACAACGATCGCAATGGTGAGACGACGATTCTTCAGAAGAAAAGTAGACTTGGCGGCTACTCGTTTTTCCCTTAGGTGTCGAGAACGGGTGAGGTTTTTATCCCGTTTACGGAGATACTTGCGGATAAATGCGGTCATGATCGGTTTCGCCAAAACCCCTTAAGCTCATTTCAGACAATTGAATGGAATGGCTTTCAGAGCATTTAGATTCTCAGACGAGAGTGTGGCGAATACATCTTCAATAGACGACGGTGGAGTTTTAATCCTTGTGGGTTTGTTTGAATGACCGAACCTGGGATTAAACCCCGATTAGCGGAAAGCTCAGTCGTTGGAATGTCGGTTGTATGCTTCGATTATTTTTTGAACCAGCGGATGGCGAACGACGTCGGTGTCGTCCAGGAAAAATAGTTTGATGCCTTCTATACTTTGTAAGACATCCATGGCTCGTTTCAAGCCCGATTTTTTAGCCTTGGGCAGGTCCACCTGGGTAATGTCCCCGGTTATGATCATCCGCGAGTTGTCTCCGAGACGGGTCAGGAACATCATCATTTGTTCGGGCGTCGTGTTTTGTGCTTCGTCGAGAATGATGAACGCGTTGCTCAACGTGCGGCCTCTCATGTAGGCAAGAGGGGCGATTTCGATGATTCCCCGTTCCAAGAGTTTGAGGGTTTCGTCCTGCCCAATCATTTCATACATTGCGTCATAGAGGGGGCGGAGATAGGGAAGGACCTTTTCCTGCAAATCTCCTGGCAGAAAGCCCAGTGCTTCCCCTGCTTCGACTGCCGGGCGGGTGATGATGAGCTTTTCTACTTTACCGCTGATCAACTGACTGAGCGCTACCGCCATCGCAAGATAGGTTTTCCCGGTACCTGCGGGGCCAATGCCAAATACGATCTCATTTTTGAGGATGAAATTGAGATAGCGTTTTTGATTGATCGTTTTGGGAACGATGGACTTGCGCTTAACCTTGATGACCAGAGGGTGTTCGAACACAGCTTTGAGTTCGACAGGGTCCCCATTGATCGTGGACTCAAGTAGGTTGTGAAAGTCACTCTGTTTTATCTGGATTCCCTGGGATCGGGCAGCGTCAAGAATCCCAAAGAACTGCACAGCGGTGTGCACCGGTTTTGTGTCTCCGGTAAACTGAATCCATTCCTCACGTGTCAGGATCTCTATTCCCAACGCTTTTTCGACGAGCTGCAGGTTTTTTTCGCTGGAGCCAAAGAGTTGGTCGAGGTGCCGCTGATTGGTAAACTGTAGTTTCTCTGTCGCCATAGTGCCTGGAAATGAGCAGCTCATGATGCTCTCATCGAAGTTGAATTCAATCTACAAATGATTTGAGACGTTCCCACAAGGTATCGAGAGCAGTGGGGAGCACCCTAGTTTTCCCGATCACAGGCATGAAGTTGGTGTCGCCTTTCCAGCGGGGAACGATATGACAATGAAGGTGCCAGGGAATTCCTGCTCCGGCGTCGACTCCAAGATTGATCCCGATGTTGAATCCATTGGGACGAATAGCTTTAGTGAGCAACTTCTTGGATCGAATGACCAATTTCATAAACTCCATGAGTTCTTCCTCCGACAATTCATCGATATCCGGAACTTCCCGATAAGGGATCACCATGAGATGACCAGCGTTATAGGGATAACGGTTCATGATGACATAGTGATATTGGCCGCGGATGAGGATGAGGTTTTTGCGATCATCGTTCTCCTTTGGCAGGCGGATAAAGGGATTTGACTCCTCTTTTTCCTCCTTGGGAGCTTCGACATATTCCATCCTCCAGTATGAGTGTAGAAAATCCATCATAGAAATACAGAAAAGGCTTTGCCTTCTGATGGAGGTATGTTCGGGATTTGTGACGAAAAAGCAAAGGTTTTTGGGTTTACAGTAATTGGGAATACTGTTCGACTTTGATCGATATTCGACCTCTCTCAAGTGAAGCGCTCTCGGCAAAATTCTTACCTATTCTTTCAGATCCCCCGCATGGTTCAGGCAGCTGGTGTGATGCTTTTTCTGTATCTGCTGGTAACAATGTGGGATCAACTGGGATGGTGGGCAAGGGATGAGGAATATCATTTTGGATTTTTGGTGCCTCTTTTTGTCGGATTTGTTCTCATGGAGCGGTGGCCCTCTCTGAAATCGATCTTATTGGATGGAGGTGACCTAGAAAAACCTCTGGTTGAGACTGATGGAGTGGAAATGCCGGCTTGGTTTAGTAAAGCAAAATGGGTTCGTGGCCTTATTTTTTTCTTTTTTTCTTCGATGGCCCTTGGTGGCATGCTGGTGTTTCTACTAGGAGGGGTCATTCGCCTTGCGGAAGGAGGACTTTCTGTGCCCTCAACAGTGTTGTTTTCGATGAGTTTTGGAGCGATTACCTTGAGTGTCCCTTTTCTTTTTCTGGATAGAGATGTGGTAGGAAGGGAGATTCCGGTACATCGACGAATGACATTTGTTAAACTTCTGTTGTTCCCTGCGCTGATATGGTTGATCGCGGCGCCCTTGCCTGGATTCATTAAACAGGATCTCAAATTATTCTTACTCGATAAGGTTGTTGGAGTTGTCTATTTTGCGTTTGAGACCTTTGGATATCCGCTGATCAAGGAAGGAAATACCTTTGTATTGCCGGAAGGTAGGGTGGGTGTGGCCGATGCATGTTCGGGGATTCGTTCGCTTACGGGCTGTGTTGTGACTGGAACTTTTTTGGCCGCTGTTAGTTTCAAGCGATTCTACCCTAAAGTATTGCTTGTTTTGTTGGCGATTGCCCTGGCAGTCGTGAGCAATATTTTTCGCAGTCTCTATCTCACGATCCATGCTTATCGCCATGGCGGGGACTCTATCAGTGGGTTTGTGCATGATGCCACCGGATATGGGGTTTTAGGGGTGACAGCTATCTGCCTATGGGGTATCGTTTGGATCATGACGCTCGGCAATAAGGACTGGAGCAAGGCCTTTGAGGATGAGTCTATTGATTCCAACCCCCCATGCAATGCTACCACCGAAGATCCAAATTCAGAATAAATGAATAAAAGTCGGTTCCAACTGTCTTTTTAGGCAGGGTTCATTTTCCGTTAGGTATTCTCTCAATCAACATCATCATGATGAAATTATCCGTCTTCGCAGCAGCTTGTGTTGCTGTCATACTATCAAGCTCGGTTTTCGCTACAGATGCCGATTCCATTCCTACCCAAATCGTTGAGTCCCAGATTGAAACGGTCGTGGTTTATCCCGACTCTGCCAAGGTGACCCGTAGGTTTGGTGCTTCAATCCCGGCAGGTGAATCGACGATACGGTTGGACTATCTGCCAACTGGGCTCGATGCCGATAACGTTAAAACAGAAATTTTAGGCGCTCAGTCTAGCGCGATAGTAAGGGACATTTCTTTCAACCACAACTTAGTGAAAGTGGAGGATCACCCTGAAGTGGTTGGCCTAAAAACAAAGGTGGATTTGAAGTCCGAAGAAGTGAAGGAAGTGCAGAAACAGCTCGATCTTCTCAAAGGGCGGCTGTCATTTGCGAAGTCTTTGGCGGAATCCTTCACTTCAGGGTATGGTTCAAAGGATGGGGAACTCCCCACTGCAGAGGAAATTGAGAATACCTGGCAATTTTATGAAACCACCTATTGGGAAGTGGATTCCGATATGAAAGAGTTGGAATCGTCTCTTAAACCGCTTCAAGAGGCATTAACCACGTTGAACACCGAAATGTTTGAATTTGTTAGTGCGCTAAAGCGGTCGACCCTAAGTGTAAGTATTTTGCTAGAATCCACCTCAGCCGCTAGCGTAGACATGCTCTTGAGTTATATTGTGGGCGATTGTTCGTGGGAACCCGTTTACGAAATCCGAGCCTATCCAGAGCAGAAGAATGTGGTTTTGCGCTACCAGGTGAATGTGTTCCAAAACTCGGGCGAAAGCTGGAATAATGTAGAACTGACACTTTCAAGTGCCCGAGCCAATACGAGTAGTCGCATCCCCGAGCTCTATCCTATCCAGTTGAACAAATTGGAACCCATGATGATGCGCACAATGAGTGCGAAATCGAAACAGATGGAACAGGATTCGATGATGGTGACGGCGGCGATGCCAGTGCCAGCTGAAATGGTCATGCCTTCTTTTGCAACAAACTATAGTTCCTACCAGGTGACGCTGCCCCAAACGTTTTCCATGCAAAGCGGACGGGATCGAAAGAAGAGCCTTATTGCGGAGCGAGAGGTGAAAGGGGAGTTCTGGACTGTGATCGCTCCAAAATCCGATACTCAGGCCTACCTCGCAGCGGAGGTGACAAACTCTTTTGAAATGCCGCTATTGCAGGGTGATAGCGTTTTGTTTGTAGATGATCAATTGGTGGGTCGCAGCTATTTGAGTAAAACACCCGTAGGAGAAAGCATTGAATTGTCGTTGGGTGTGAACGAAAACCTAACTGTCGAGCGCAAACCCGGTAAACAAAACGAAGAGGACCGAGGGATCTTCGGGAAGCGAATCAAGATCAGCCGACAGTATTTTACCACAGTGGTAAACCACAGTGATCTCGAACAGCGTATCGTTTTGAAGGATCAATTTCCCGTAAGCCAAAATGAAAAAATTGAAGTAAAGACATTGGCTCCAGCATTGAGTGAAATCGAAATCGACACAAATACAGGTCTTTTTTCTTGGGATTTGAAACTGGCGGCAAATGTCAGCAAGGAATTTGAAACCCGGTTCGAGGTTTCGTTCCCTGAGGATTGGCGCATCCCACAAAACTTTTAGTGGATTAAAATTTGGAAACTTCTGCCACCATTTTACTTCTGTTGGAGGGGCGGATGTTATCTTTAACAACCTGAAATAAATATGAGCGAAAATACGACTGTCGAATTCCGACAGATGAACCCCAAATACGCGACCATGATCCTCATGGGGCTCGCGATCGTGCTTTTTATAGCATTCATCGCTGCCAACATACGCATCGCGAGAGTAGCGGGTTCTGAAATCGGAATAAAAATTAACGACATCAGTGGTGATATTGATGTCATCGCAGAATCTGGAACGGTCATCTATAATGGATTGATCAGTTCTTTTTATCTGATGGATACTGCAGATCAACGTCTTGAAATGACGGCTGATCCTCAACGCGGAGATCGTCGGCAAAAAGATGATTTGCGGATCAAAACGATCGATGGAAGCGATGTGTTTGTGGATCTCACCATCAACTATGGCGTGACTCGCGACAAAGTGGATGTGGTGGCCTTAACATCGGGCCTAGGAGATGCTTACAAGTTGAAATGGGTGAGAGATTATTCTCGCTCAGTATGTCGCTCAGTCTTTGGTGAAATGACAACGGAAGAGTTTTATGATGCCAGTATTCGTGAAGAAAAGGCGAACCTGGCCCGGGAAGAACTCAATGGGATGCTGAGTCCATTTGGCATTGAAGTTCGCAAAGTGATTCCCGAGAAATTCAGATTTCATCAGGAATATGAAGAAAAAATTCGGGCAAAGAAGCTGGCCGACCAAGAGGTTGAAGAACAAATTTCTAAGGCCAATGCGGCGCAGCAGGACCAGATTTTCCGGACGGTAGAAGCGACTAAAAAGAAGGAAGTGTTTGTGGCAACCATTCATGGTCAAATGCAGCAGCTCATCGTCGAAGCCAAAGCCAATGCGGATAAGAATATCAAAGAAGCCGAAGCTTATGCAGTGGAAACAAGCCGTGGTGGTGATGCTAAATTCTACAAAATGGAGCAGAACGCAGAAGCAATCAAGGCGACCAAAGCAGCTGAAGCGGAAGCTCTTCTCAAACTTGCCAAAGCGATGGAAGGTGAAGGCGGTCGAAACATTGTCAAAATGGAGTACGCGCAGCGTCTCAAACAGATGGAAATTTCGGGTCAACCCTATACCATCGATCAGCAGAGTGAACGGTTGATTCACAAGATCGACGGAAACAAACTTCCTTCCAACTGAGCCATATCGGAGACACAAACATGAAAGTACTAAAACTTATCGCGTGGATCGTTGTCAGCAGTGTGGCAATCGTATTTCTTAGCTTCAAACTCTTCCTTATCAAGGTCGAGATTGGAGAGGTTGGGGTTCGCACCCTGCAATATAGTTTCCTTGGCGCCAAAAAAGGGGTTGAGTCCAAAGACTTTGCCCCTGGTTGGCATCGTAGTTTACCGCTTATCGATACTTGGCGGATTTTTGATAATACCGTGCAAACCACGGAGTTTACCACTTCGCAGGAGCGTGCTCAATCCCAGCAGGTATTGAAGATGTTCTATTCACGCGGTGGAGCTCAGGACACTAAAATTAGCAAAAACTTCCCTCCCACCGGGCCCGAACGGATTGAGTTGAAATCGAAGGACGGATACACGGTCAAACTGGATGTAACAGTCAAATACCGCATCGCTCCCGGTGAAGCCTATGAAGTCTATCGGAAGTTCGATACTGAGAATCAGTATAAACGTATTGTAAGGGATCAGGTTCAGAATACGATTCGTAATGTTTTCGGCACCATGCGCACCGAGGAATTTTATGATCCTAGTGTTCGTCGGGAAAAAACTGAGGAGGCATTCAAGAGTTTGAGCACGGATTTGGATAGTAACCGGGTGGAGCTGATCCGTATTCTGATCCGTGATATTACCTTCGATCCCTCTTACGAACGCAAAATTCTCGATAAAAAACTCGCTGACCAAGATGTCGAACTCAATAAATCCAAAGCGGTTGCCGAGGAGAAGAAGGGGTTAACCAATACCATTATTGCGCAGACAGAAGCGAAGGTTCGCGTGATCGGTGAGGAGAAAAACGCCGAGCAAATGGGAATGCGAGCGGAAACGGATCGTCAGATTGCTGAAATCCAGGCGGAAGCAAAGGTGACAGTGGCCAAATTACAGGCTGATGCAGATCTCCATGCTGCGAAAATGATCGCCAAAGGCACGTTGCTGGAAAAGCAGGCGGAGGCAGAGGGCGAACGCCTCAAAGCAGCCGCATTAGTGGGCTCTGGTGGAGCTAACCTTGTTGCTCTGGAAGCAGTGAAAGGGGTAAACCTGAAAGATGTTACTGTTTCTACGATGCTGACGGACCCTCTCGATGTCGAAAGAATGATCGAAAAACTGGGTGCTTCCTCTGAGTAGCAGTCGTCCTTTTTCGATTTAAAACACTCTCTGTGGGCCGGATGTTTTCCGGCCCTTTTTTTGAAAAATGAAATCGATTCTCTCCCAGCAACTAAATGAAACTGAGCAAGAATGGACCGCTGCTATTAGAGCATGCTGCGTTTACTTCTGCCAAACGTGTCATACCAAAGTGCGTATTAAAAACTGAATTTATTTAGGTGTAGCAACCGATGCTTGCATCGTGTTTCTCAACGATATTTGCGGGATTTACGAGGGCATCCTGCAAGCAGGAGCCGCTACAAAAAAGGGTTTTGTTATTCAGTTAACAAAAAGCTAAATGGTATCAGCCTAAATGCAGGATGCGATAAGCTCCTCATTTTCAATTCCGATTAGCCTTTTCAATGCTCTACGCAATATCCGATGCGAGCATCGAATGCTACATTAGATCTGGTTAGTATCTCATGCTTGTTCATGACCGTGAGTTTGTCGAACGGCATGAGATCTGTCACAGTTTGAAGTCTTTTAAACGGATAATTGAAGTCAACGGTTCCTGCTTGCTAAGCTTCTTGAAATCGTGCTCATGAGCAGTTCTTTTTTTATGGGTTTAGCCACGGTTTCATTACACCCAGCTTCTCGAGCATTTTCACGATCTTGATCCGATGCGTAGGCGGTTTGGGCAATGATGGGTATTTGATTGTCTAACGCACGGATTCTTCTTGTTGCTTCAAGGCCGTTCATGACCGGCATTTTGAGATCCATTAAAACAACATCGGTGTCAGTATGTCGCTGAAAGTTTTCAACTGCTTCCTTACCATTGTGGGCTCTTGTGACCTGAAACTTTTCTGCTGAGAATAGGGTTTTTAAAAAGAGAAAACTGATATCGTCATCTTCAGCGATGAGTATCTTGAGCTCACCTAACTCATCTTCTTTTGATTGCGATTGAACCCCAATGGATGGATTTTGCAATGGATTCATCGGTAGGGCGAAATAAAATTCAGATCCGCTTCCAATCTTAGAAACAACTCCTATCTCACCTCCCAGTAATTCTACAATTGACTTTGAAATTGCCAGTCCAAGTCCACTTCCTTCTTCTTCTCTGAAAGTGGAATCATCGACTTGACGGAATCGTTCGAATACGGCCTCTGTCATGTCTGGGGGAATCCCTCGTCCGGTATCTTTGATCCAAAAACGGAGTTGATTCTGAGTTTGTTTGTATCCGAAGGATATTTCTCCCTGTTTCGTGAACTTGATGGCATTTCCAATCAAGTTCGTTAAAACCTGCTCGATTCGGGTTGGGTCGGTTCGTAGGAAACTATCCTTTTCTTGAAGTTCCTTTTCCAAGGCAAGGTCGAGCCCATTTTGTTCGGCAAGTGGTTTGAAAAAAGCAAAAACCCGATCCAGTAATTGGTTAATATTTACTTCCTTTTGGGTTATTTTGATCTGGCCGGTTTCAATATGCGAAATATCGATGAGATCGTTTATGAGGCTCAACATGCGTTCTCCACTTTGCTTGATGATTCTCACATAGTCCTGTTGATCTTCAGCCGTCAACCCTTCCATACTTAACAGATCTGCAAAGCCTAGTATACCGTTCATCGGGGTTCGAATTTCGTGGCTAAGATTTGATAGAAATGCAGTTTTCAAACGGTCGCTTTCTTCTGCTCTTTCCTTGGCTTCTTCCAATTCTGAATTGATTTTCTTGATCCGTTCGAGGGTGTTGGCCAGTTCTTCGTTTTTTTGCTTAATTTCCAGTTCTGCACGTTTTGTATCTGTAATATCTCTAAATTCCACAACCCTCACCTGAGTGTCTCTGAACGGAATATTTCTGCCTTCTAGCCTGAGAGGATACTCCTCACCGTTTTTCCTCAAACCCGTGGTCTGGTAAGGTTTATCATATCCCGCGATGATTTTCTTCATCACGAATTCTCGGCAATTTTCAGCAATCAATTCTAGCCCATTCATTCCGATGAGCTCGTCCATTGAATACCCGGTCTTATCTACCAAGCCCTGATTACAGTCGAGAATTCTTCCTTTATCGTGAATTGCAATGCCACCAAAAGAGGCATTGTGAAGGGCTTTGAAGCGTTCTTCGCTTCGTCTCAATCTATTTTGAGCTTCGTCCAATTCGGTTACATCATGGTAGTTGATCAGGATGCCATTGATAGCGGGATTATTGATGAGATTGGTCGCCGTCAATTCAATGAGACTGTAAGATCCATCCTTTGAACGATACCGCAATTTCAGTTTTTCCTCAGTGTTTGAAGTTCCGCTAATTTGATAGAACACCCTCTTTACGTGTTCTAAATCATCCGAGTGCACATTTTCCCATGCGGGTTTACCGATGAGTTCCTCCGGTGTCCATCCGAATAGGGCTGTAATATTCGGGCTCTTGTAACGCACCATTCCCTCTTTATCAATGATGCCAACAACATTTGATATATACGAAAGTAGGGCATCAGTATTACCACTTTTCCAAGACTCTGCAGGTTCCTTTTCCATCTATAAATCAATTGTTTGGGTAAGTGATGTCCTAATATCTTTATCAGTTGCTTTATTATTATACGGTATTTTATCCCTAGAATTAATTAAATCCATATAAAAACTATACTGTCTTTTTCTGAGAACCATCATTAGCGAATACTGCGATGGACATCGGAAAACTTTGCTAGCTTATCTAGGTTGCCGTATGTTTGATTAAGTAGGTTTTAGTTTAGGCAAGAGGCTTCTAAAATTGACCAACGAAATGGAGGCTTTGCTTTACCCGATAGAGATCTGCTGTTAGTCTTATTGAGTTAATCTGCTACCACGCCTATTATGAAGTATCCCATATCCCTACTCCTTGCTGTGTTTCTCTGCAGTGCAATTCATGCTACCAATATTGAAGCCAAAGCAGATTTGATCTTAAGCAATCCCGAGTTGGAGTCTTATCATGGATGGATCAAATACCTGGGATTTCGCACGCAAGATGCGGCGGCAAGACTCGGTCTTGAAAACGAAGAAACAAAAGATTGGATTCATCAGCAGGAAGAGTGGGTCACTCGGATATTGGACGACCCGGATACTCTGGGAACGATTCGAGGAACCCAGGAGTGGGCCTATTTATCGGGCGCTGACGACAGTGGTCAGCCTTTCCGTTTCGCGACTCCATTGGACTACGATCCAGACAAGTCCTATGGCTTGCAGATCTACATCCACGGTTACTCAGGCAATCATATTGAACATTCCGGGGAATTGGAGAGTATCGAAGATAATTTCCGTCTGTCTGTTTTGGGCCGAGCCCGGGGAGGATATTACATGAATCTGTCCGAAAATGATGTGTTGGAGGCGATTCAATTCATGCTCGATCACTGGAATATCGATCCGCGACGACTGCATTTCTCGGGTGGAAGTATGGGAGGTTGGGCGTCTTTTTATCTTACCAATCGTCACCCGCATCTTGTTGCTTCATCTCGTCCAACTTGTGGGTTTGCACCCGATTTGCCCGTGGGGAATTGGCTTCATATTCCTTTTTATGCTACTCACAGTGTGGATGATCCGGTTGTTCCGGTCGTGCAAAGTCGGGTGCCCTTGAAGACATTAATGGCGATGGGCGGAAAAGTTGTGATCGATGAAACGGATGGTCTTGGACATGCCGCATGGGATTATCATGAGGGAAACCAACGCAGCGACGCATGGTATCGTGACTACAAGGCTCCGGAGTTTAGGGACGTTAGAAAGATCGATTACACCGCGACCGATGGCAAGGCGAGGCAAGGGTATTGGGCTATGATTGAAACCTGGGGCGAAGACCACCGTCCTGCTCGTATGCAATTGAATGTAAGTGCTACAAACGATCTTTATGTGAACTTCCACAACGTGAAAACCATTTCAATTGATGTTGCTAGCAGTCCCATTGATCCGTCCAAAGATTTGAGAATCATGCTCAATGGGTCGCACCCCGTCAAAGTGGCAGCTCCTGTAGCGGATAAGTTGTTTTTAACTCAGGAAGAAACAGGTGGTCTCAAAGTAACCACCAATGATCCGTGGACAATCAAAGCAAATGTTGTGAAGCATTATCCGGGTGGGGCTAATAATCTCTACGACGGCGCCCCTTTGCTCGTGATATGGGGTACTCGTGGTAGTCCAGAGCAAAACGCTGCAATGGAACATGCAGCTGCTGCAGCCATGCGCAGCCCCCATCCGTGGTGGACCGCAGATGATGGGGAAACCGGCTCCGATGGGGTGGTGCATGAACACATGACCTATAGTCGGCTCAAAGGAAAACCGGATATGGAAGTGACGGAGGGGGATTTGACGGGGAATCACCTTGTTATCATCGGAAGCTCAAAATTGAACGCTGTTGCTGAACGGTTATCCGCCGATTTACCGATTGCGATTATCGACAAGAAGGTGGTTTCGAGCGATGGGGTCTCCTGGAAGGTCGAAAATCCATTGGTATTTTTGACCTATTATAATCCGCTTCAAAGGGATCGATTGATCTATTGGGTATCCGCTGAAACCCCATCTTTTTTTAATGACGGTTCTGGCCTTACGACTGTTATCAATTCACTGAGTGGAGGAATTGACTTTGCGCTATTAGAGGAACAGAACCGCTCAATTATCGCGACCCGGACGATGAACTCAGATTGGGACTGGAGCGAAGGGTATGAAAAATCAGAAATTCTTCCGGATTCCTTACTCAGTAAAAATGCTTGGTATGCCTTTATGGGAGAAGCGTATCGGGAAGCGACTGGTGCTGATGTTGCCCTTGTGAACCAGTCCGAAATTCTTCCAGATTCTTTGTTTGTGAAAGGTGCAACTCGGTTTGAGGATCTGGTCCCATTTTTGTATCAGAAACAACTCGTTGTGTTTGAATTGAATAAGACCGAAATGTGGACTCTTAAAAAGCTTTTTTCACATCTTGAACATCGTCGAGGTGATGTGCGATGGCTGAGTTCAGATGATACTTCTTCAAAATCAACCGTTGAGGATGAACACGTTAAAATAGTGGCAACTTTGGATTGTTGGTGGGCGATCGCAGCGGCCGGGAAATTCGCCCCGGAGTCGTTGCAATATGCAAACATCAGCGTCTTGGACGCCTATCGCAGTTATTTGAATCGAACCCAATTAGATAGATAGAGTATGCGATTTGTATCGTTCCGGGATCTTTCAGTTTTGCGCACTGATTTACGAAAACGCCCAAGGCAGACTTGGGCGTTTTTTGAAACTGCAATCAATCTTTACTGAAAGTCTTCGAGCCGCATTCGGATCGGTTCACAGCACGATACATCCAGTGCATCAATTTCCTTAATCGCACCGACAAAGTCCGACTCCTTTGCTTTCTGCGTCAGGATTACGACTGGCGCATAGCCTTTTTCATGGACTTCTTTTTGAACCACGGAAGCGATGCTAATATGGTAGGCCCCAAAAATATTCATCACTTGTGCAAGAGCACCGGGTTTGTCTTTGAGATAAAGTCGAATATAGCAGCGTTTTTCGATGTTTCCGGCATCACAATATTTCAGCGAATCGCGCTGAAGCATCATGGTTACGCTGACGGGTGTGCCGACTTGGTTCAGTTTGTTCGATGCCGCTTCCATTATATCACCGATCACGGCACTGCCTGTTGGAAGCCGGCCTGCGCCACGACCGTAATACATGGTGTCGTCCACTATATCTCCTTTTACAAAGACCGCATTAAAGGAATCGCTGACGGAGGCAATCATGTGTGATTTTGGTACAAGTGTCGGTTCCACTGAGAGTTCGACCTCTCCTTCATTATCCTTGATAATGGCCAATAGCTTGATGCGATAACCCAATTCGTCTGCATTCGAGATTTCTGACCCCGCGAGTCCTCGGATTCCAATGGTCGGGCAGGCTTCCATAGGAACAGGCGAGCCGTAGGACATCGAGGCCAGAATGACGGCCTTGTGGGCGGTATCGATTCCGTCGATGTCCAGATCGGGCGGTGTTTCGGCATAACCGAGAGCTTGGGCATCCGCGAGAATTTCATCAAACGGCAGACCTTCGCGCTCCATGCGGGTGAGCATATAGTTACAGGTGCCGTTCAATATACCGTAGATGCTTTCGATGCGGTTTCCGATTAACCCGGCTCGCTGCGAACGAAGAATCGGAATGCCGCCACCAACAGAGGCCTCGTAGTAGATACCAGTATTGTTTTCGCGTGCAGTTTTATAAATCTCTTCGCCATGATCAGCCAATAGCGCCTTATTGGCTGTGATGACGGGCTTGCCTTGTTTGAGTGCTTCGAGCGTAAATTTGCGGGCAATCGTGGTTCCCCCAACTAATTCGACAATAACATCGATTTCAGGGTCTTTGATGACCGCCATGGCATCTGTGGTCAGCACTCCTTCAGCTACTTTGATACCGCGATCAGTGATGATATCAAGATCGGCAATCTTTGTTATCACCGGAATGATTCCGGATCGGTCAGCGATCATCTGTCCGTTTTTCTGAATACCTTCTACTACGCCGGCACCGACAGTGCCGAATCCGAGAATACCGATTTTGATTTCTTTCATATCTTGAGTTCCTAATACCGAAAAATAGAGTGCGACATTAGCGGTTTGCCTTTCCAACACAATCCCAAACCCAGATTAAACCCTAGTTCGGTGGTGACTATCGCTCCAATATGACACCATTGTTGAAATAAGAAATGTTAGCAATTTGCCGCTTTGCGCGGCTTGGATTTTGCACTGAAACTATCACCGTTAGTGCTCTTGCGACAAATTTGAATTAATTGAAGTCGGAAATGGTCGATAGTAGTGATTTGCGCATATTATCTCTACTCATCTTCTCATGACACCTGCAGAATCAGCTACGGAGCTTATTGAAAAGCTAGAATTGAAAAGTATTAGTCCACTCCCACTTCAAAAGATTGTTGAACATCTGGGATACCAGGTGCAGCTTTTTCAGCCAAATGAAAAAACGCGCACCCTTGCATGTGGAGTTGATCAAAAAAAGAAGGTTTTGATGGCGAATTCGGCAGATACGGCTTTTGAGCAGCGATATGCTTTCGCGCACTCGATTGGGCATATTGTCCTTCATCCCGGTGAAAACATTATCGATTGGAAAAACAATCTTCATCATGAAAATGAAGAACCAAAAGAATGGGAAGCCAACCAATTCGCCGATGCTCTGCTGATGGACGAGGATTTGTTTCTTTCTAAATGGGATGAATTAAATAATGATATCAGCAAGATATCGGCAAATTTTGGTGTTTCCAAAGAGAGAGTTACCGCAAGAGCGACTCTTCTAGGCTTAGCGTAGATTTAAAGTGTAGATTTCCTGAATTCCTTTACGAAATCTTTACGCTTTTGAAGATCTAGAGCATCGATTTTAAGTTGAGAACCGTTTTCCAGTTGCGGTCGGTCATGGGCACACCCAGCAATTTTTCTGCCTTGGAAGCGACTTTGGATCTGCCGTAGCCGTTGGCTGCAAAGTGGTAAAAGCATTGCTCAGTGAGTTGGATTTTTTCATTACCGACCGTGAGAGATTCAAGCATTGCAAGGTCGGGGTTTTCTGGTTTTTCTGCGAGAAACCCGAGGTGGAGTAAACTCGGTGTTTCCGTTGCATCGGGAAAGGGATTGTTCTCGATTACTTGTTGGAATTCCGCGTCGGACAAAATCAAAATCTGGGGTGAAAATCCTTTTGATTCGAAGATTGTTTGAGAGAGTTGATCAGACAAAGAAGATAGTTGCTGTCGTTGCACATTGATTACTACGTTTCCACTCTGAATGTAGGTCTTGATTGAAGAGCAGCCGAGGGCCACTAACATTGATTCCAATTCCTTCATCGGAAGGGAACGGGTTGGGCCGCCCACATTGATCCCTCGCAAGAGTAGGATGAACGTTTCCCCTTTTTCTTTATGACTCATCTCTAGAATCAACAATTGCTTCGGCTTCAATCTCAACGAGCCACTCCTTGTTGATCAGTCGACTGACTTCCACAAAGGTGCTTGCAGGTCTGATGTCGGCGAATACTTCTCCGTGCGCTTTTGCGGCCTCTTCCCATCTGTCAATGTCGGTGAGGAAAATTCGCGTGCGAGTGACGTGCTCAAGGCTACCGCCGAGGGATTCAATTGCTTCGTTGATAATCGACAGGCACCGAAGTGTCTGACCATAGAGATCATTGGGGAAATCCGTTTTTCCATCTGAGCCGATCGGCGCCGTTCCTGAGACTGAGATAAAACTTCCAGTGCGAATGGCTCGGCTGAAACCGATGGATGTTTCAAACGGAGAACCTGAGCTAGCGTATTGACGATGCATGCCTCATTTATCCCCGAAAACGACAGAATTTCAACCGCCATACCACCCATTTTTTTCAGACTCCGAATGTCGAAGCAAATTTGTCAGTTGTACCAAGCAATATCAGTAGTTGAAAAATCTCCTCATCAAATAGCTTTCATCTTTGTAGATCTGGCTCAATGAAAGGAAACGGTTCAAATAGAGATCGATGGATGTTGTCTATCGTCGGTGGAATTGTCGGGGCGATACGCCATAGTGAGTCTTGAATACACGAGAAAAGTGGTATGGATCGTTATATCCAACCTCGCCAGCGACTGCTTTGACCAAGCTAGCGCCCTCAATCAACAATTTGGCAGCCTGTTCCATCTTCCGTCTTGTTATTGCTTTGGAGGGGGGTTCGGAATGGTATTTTTGGAAGATGCGACAGATGTAAGCATCGCTGACATGTACTGATTTCGAAAGATCAGACAGAGCCATCAGTTTTGCATAATCGCTGTCGATTAGAGCGCGGCATTTGCGATAGGTTTCATAAGCTGGAGACTTTGGATCCCGCTTGAGTATGGGTTCATTGGGAATCTGATTGAGAATGAGTCTGAATAGGAGTTTACATGCATCGCTTTGTTGTTTTTTTCCGAGTTCAAGGAGTTGACGGAAATTCTCTGCAATCCATGGGAGATGGGAGAGATCCACTGAGCCTTTGTGAGGGGATTCCAATTTTTTGACGAGTGAGAGCGCATCGACTCCAACAAAGCTAACAAAATACTTGGTCAGGTGAGAGGAACCTACTTTAATGATTTTTAGAGGAGTATCGGGCGGATAGGTAAAAAGTTGACCCGGACCAATATGGGATGAACGCCTGCCGACCTGAATATCGCAACTACCGGAAATCACATATTCTAGTGCGTAGTAAGGAAAATTGGAACGCCTGACTTCATATTCATCCCCGCATATTTCAATTCCACCGGAAATAATTGTTAAGGAATCTCCATTAATTGGGTTCAGATTGAGAAAGAAATAGTCTCCTTTTTGAACTTTTCTTGAAATGAAGTCTGGGATCTTGTCAGTCATGGGTGAACGGGAGTATTCCATATGAGAGATCAATAATATCCATCAAGAAGTCAATTCATGCGATTGTTAAGTACTTCGGATATAGATATACTCTAGTTTTACTTTCCCCCCGGAATTATTCGTTATTTTACCCCTAGGATTTCATGAATGTGTCTCCAATTGCATCGACCATGATCGGCGCCTATTTGCCTGGTAATAGCACCACGATTTTGAAGGAAGTCCCTGTCCCGAAACCAGCGCATGGAGAGGTTCTGATCCGCATGAAAGCCTCTACGATCTGTGGCAGTGATATTCGGGCGATTTACCACGAGCATTTAGGCAAGGGTCCGGAAGGGTATCAGAACAAGATCGCCGGGCACGAACCTGCAGGACAGATCGTTCAGGTCGGAGAAGGGTGTCGGCGCTTTAAATCGGGAGACCGTGTGGTGGTGTATCACATCTCAGGTTGTGGAGTGTGTAATGATTGCCGGCGGGGCTACATGATCAGTTGCACGAGTGATTACCGAGCCGCTTACGGATGGCAGCGCGATGGTGGGATGGCAGATTATCTCATTGCAGAGGAAAAAGATCTGTGCCTGTTGCCCGATGAACTGACCTATGCTGATGGAGCCCAGGTGGCTTGTGGATTTGGAACGGTTTATGAAGGATTGGAAAAAGTCGGAGTCTGCGGCAATGACGCAGTGTTAGTGACCGGCCTCGGCCCGGTGGGTTTGGCTGCTGCGATGTTGAGTAAGGCACTGGGTGCGAATCTGGTAATTGGGATCGATTCGGTTCCCGAGCGGGCACAGTTAGCTCTCGATAAAGGGCTGTGTGATCACGTGTTGCAGGCTGGGCCGGATAATGTGAATGAGGTGCTGGAGTTAACGGACGGGAAGGGTGTGGAGCGAGCGTTGGATTGCTCAGGAAACAACCTTGCGAGAAAAGTAGCGATCAAGGCCACGCGCAAATGGGGAAAAATTGTGTTTATCGGCGAGGGTGGAACCTGTGAATTTGATCCCTCCCCAGACATCATCCATGATCAGAAAACAATTTTTGGTAGTTGGGTGACCAATATCTGGCGCATGGAGGAACTGATCGAGCGCCTCGTGCGATGGAAGCTGCACCCTGAAGAGCTGATCACCCATCGCTTCCCCTTGGAGAAAGCTGATGAAGCCTACGCATTGATGGCTGAAGGGAAGTGCGGCAAAGTGGCCGTTTGTTTTGATGAGGAATTAGATCGGAAAAGTAGCGGTGCAAACCTAGGGGGCTGCGATTGTTGCTAAAAGAAATAGAGTTTCTGGGAATTGCTTGGAAATCCCTCTACCTCCAGAGGGGTGAGGATACCCCTACTGGGAAAATGAAGAGAGTGGAGTTAAAGTTATGAAATCAGTGACATCAATTGATCCGAACCTTGTTCCGAAGCGAAAACTCTATACCGGTGCAGAAATGCCTGCGATTGGGCTTGGCACTTTCGGTTCAGACCTCATCACGCACCAGCAAGTGGCCGATGCTGTATTGGGAGCCGCTCGCATCGGATACCGACATTTTGATTGTGCGTCAGTGTATGGAAACGAAGCCGTTATTGGAAACACGCTTACTCGAATACAGCAGGAAGGTATCTCCCGCGAAGACCTTTGGATCACCTCAAAAGTGTGGAATGACAGGCATGGAAAAGACAATGTCATTGCTGCTTGCAAACAGAGCTTGAAAGACCTTCAGCTCGATTATCTCGATCTGTATCTGGTGCACTGGCCGTTCCCGAATTATCATCCACCAAAATGTGATGTGTCATCCCGTTCGCCGGATGCTCGGCCTTATATTCATGAGGAGTTCATGGACACATGGGCAGGCATGGAAGCGCTGGTTGAAGCGGGCCTTGTGAAAGGAATCGGTACATCAAATGTGACGGTGAGTAAGCTGGATCAGATTCTTAAGGACGCAAGCATCAAGCCGGCGGCCAATGAAATGGAACTGCATCCTCATTTTCAACAACATGAGTTATTTGACTATGTTCGTTCCCAGGGAATGGTTCCAATCGGTTATAGCCCTGTCGGTTCACCTGCTCGGCCAGAGAGGGATCGCACTGCTGAGGATACGGTCGATATTGAAGATCCTGTGATCGTTGAAATCGCCCGTAATCATGGCGTTCACCCTGCCACGTTATGCGTGAAATGGGCGGAACAGCGGGGACAGGTGCCAATCCCATTTTCGACAACACCAAGGAATTACCTCGCGAACCTCGAAGCGGTAACGACCGCGCCGCTCAGTCATGCGGAAATGGAGGCGATCAGCAGTGTCGACAAAGAATGCCGTCTGATCAAAGGACAAGTGTTTCTATGGGAAAGTGCAAATGGTTGGGAGGACTTGTGGGACTAATCCTGTGTCGCTATTTGGAAATTGATTCGACTTGAAACTTCTACCTCCCTAATTTTCGCTGCAATTCTGAACCCCAAAAACAGAAGGAACCAATCAAATGTTAAAAGGAATTTCTCCACTACTTAGCCCTGAATTACTGGCTGTATTGTGCCGTATGGGCCACGGGGATGAAATCATTCTCGCGGATGCTCATTTTCCGGGCGAAACTTTCAATCCCAATGTGATTCGGGCCGACGGAATTCGTATTCCCGATCTACTTAAAGGCATTCTACCACTTTTTGAGCTGGATAGTTACGTAGATCATCCTGTGGCTATGATGGCCGCTGTCGAAGGTGATACGTTGGATCCAGACGTCGAAGCATCATATCTTGCGAGTATTTCACTTACTAATCCGGAATTACCACCGATTGAGCGGATTGACCGTTTTGCTTTCTACGAACGGGCGAAATCGGCCTTTGCGGTCGTGATGACCGGAGAAACTGCGAAATACGGAAATATCCTGCTGAAGAAAGGCGTTACACCCATCGACTGATCTTAACCACCCCCGCAAAAAAAATCTATTTAGACTACCCCCATTATGACTCCTGAAAAGAAACCCCAAGTTATCCCCTCTCAATTTATTGTGCCCTTTATCATGGTTACGACGCTGTTTGCGTTGTGGGGATTTGCCAATGATATCACCAACCCGTTGGTGAAAGCGTTTCGAGGGATATTTCAGATCAGCAACGCCCAGAGTAGTTTGGTGCAATTTGCGTTTTATGGAGGCTACGCCACCATGGCGATCCCTGCAGCGATCTTTATCCGCAAATACAGTTACAAGAGCGGCATTGTCATTGGATTAGCGCTGTATGCGGTCGGGGCGATGGTGACGATCCCAGCCAGTATGTTGGAGTCCTTTAATCTGTTTCTTGTTGGTTTCTATGTCCTCACCTTTGGACTCGCCTTTCTCGAAACTACAGCTAACCCCTACATTCTTTCGATGGGTCCGGAAGAGACTGCGACTCAGCGGCTTAATTTTGCGCAGGCATTCAACCCCATGGGCTCGTTGACGGGGATGTTTATTGCGATGTTTTACATTCAAAAACAGCTGACAGGAGAACGCGCAAACGATCTCGAAATCGTGCGTATGCCTTATACGGTAATCGGTATCGTCGTGCTGGTGGTCATGGTTGCCTTTATTTTTAAGAAGTTACCCAAGCAGGGAGATGCGACCGGTGATGTTCATTTGCTAACCACTGCCAAACGCTTGTTTAAAAACCTCAACTACGTGGAAGGGGTGATTGCTCAGGCCTTTTATGTGGGTGCGCAAATCATGGTGTGGACCTTCATTTTTCATTATGCAGAAGATACCCTGGGGATGCCCGCCGAGCAGGCTTCAAAGTTTAATATCACTGCGATGATCATTTTCTGCTCCAGTCGCTTCATTTGTACCTTCCTATTGAAGTTTTTTACTCCCGGGCTGTTGCTTGCGGGACTCGCGATCGGGGGTATTCTTACGACTCTGGGTGCAATCTTCCTATCGGGTATGGTTGGGCTTTACAGTCTGGTCGGCATTTCAGCCTGTATGTCACTTATGTTTCCGACCATTTATGGCATTGCCCTTAAAGGGCTCGGTGAAGATGCGAAGCTCGCTTCTGCCGGACTCATTTTTGCCATCGTAGGAGGTGCCTTGATGCCGCCATTGCAAGGGTGGATCATCGATTTTGGTGAAATCGCCGGCATGTCCGCAACCCGGTTTTCGTTTTTCCTACCTGTCATCTGTTTTGTCATTGTCGCCACCTACGGCTGGCGTAGTCATGCACGGGTTGAGTGAGGTGAAGAGAGCCAAATGAGGAGTCAAAAAGTTGAAGTAAGTAACTAGAATCCAGTCATTCGATGGTGAGAGACAGAGCGTAACTGGCTGCTTTCCTCTGTCTGTTCTCCCTGAATATCCAAAATATGATGAAAATCAAAGTCAAAGTCTTGTTCATTCTATCCTTTTGTTATCTTCCTGCTTTGATTGCTGAAGTCGAAGAATCGGAAGTTTTCAATCTCGATTGGTCAGAGTTACAAACCTACAATAATGAACCCGAGTGGTTTCAGGATGCCAAATTTGGTATCTATTTTCATTGGGGAGTGTATTCCGTTCCTGCATTTGGAAGCGAATGGTATCCCAGATGGATGCATTTTGAGGGACAAGAAATTTATGAACACCATTTAAAGACTTATGGGCATCCCTCCGAATTCGGATATCACGACTTCGTCCCGATGTTTAAGGCGGAGCACTTTGATGCAAATGAATGGGCGAGATTATTCAAAAAGGCAGGTGCGAAATTTGCAGGGCCAGTTGCCGAACATCATGATGGCTTTTCCATGTGGGCAAGCGACGTGACTCCCTGGAATGTGGGGGATAAAGGCCCCAAAAAGGACATCACTGGAGAATTGGAAAAAGCGATTCGTTCAGAAGGCATGAAGTTAATCACAAGTTTCCACCATGCTCGTAATTTGCAGCGACCGGATCATCCTCAGTGGAAGGAACATCAGTATCCCGATTGGCGTTTTAACTGGAATCAGCATTATCCAGCAGTAGAGGGAATGCCGCCTTCGTCTGACGATGAAGAACTGAAATACCTCTATGGGCGCCTGCCTGAGGAAAAATGGTTAAAAGAAGTCTGGTTTGCTAAGCTAAAGGAAGTGATTGATCACTATCATCCCGACATCATTTGGTTTGATTCCTGGTTGAATGAAATTCCCGAATCCTATCGTTACGAATTCCTCAAGTACTATTACAGTGAAGCGGAAAAAAAGGACCAAGAGGTTGTTGTTACCTTTAAACAAGACGATTTTCCTGAAGGGACCGCGGTTTTCAACATCGAGAAAGGTGGAAAAACGGAAATTTCGGAGAATGTTTGGCAAAGTGATGATACCATCAGCATGGGGAGTTGGTGTTACACGGAAGGTCTTAAGATCAAACCTGTTTCCATGGTGGTGCACAGTCTGATTGATATTGTGAGTAAGAATGGCGTGTTATTGCTGAATATTTCCCCGATGGCAGATGGAACGATCCCTGAAAATCAGAAAGAAGTGCTGACCAAGATGGGAGAATGGCTCGCTCTGAATGGTGAGGGCATCTATTCCTCCCGACCGTGGCTCACCTATGGGGAAGGCCCTACGGGTTTCGAAGAAGGCCATTTCGGAGGTATGGCGACTACTAATGTCTACAATTCAGAAGACAAAAGATATACCAAAAGTAAAGACGGGAAATATGTGTATGCCTTTGTCCTGTCTCAGCCGGAATCGGACGAAGTGATTCAGTTGCAGGCCTTCGGTGAAGGTGAAGTCGCAGAAACGGTGGAGGTGCAATCGATTTCACTTATCGGTGACAAAACTGAGGTTGATTGGAGTCGAAATGATAACGGAATTGAAATCGTTCCCAGTAACAGTTTTCAAACCGAGATCGCTTTGGTTTATAAGATTCATGTGAAATGATAACCAGGGGCTATTAGAGCATCCTGCATTTATGCTGACACGTTTGGCAGAAAGAATGAGGTTTTTGGCAACACCAAATCGTATCAGAGTAAACGCAGAATGCTCTAAACCAGCGATCAGGTTGGGAGCCCCATTCCGCCCTGTTGGTGGATTACCTGTTGGGATATGAACTCTATGTTCCTGCTGATTCGCTTGCCCATCAAGAGCGCCCAGGAGGTGATGATTAATACCGATTCGCGTTTCATTCATTACGTGTGTAATCCGATGCGAGCATCGGATGCTTGCTACAAATCCCTCGTAGTATCGTATGCTTGCATGCGATCTCCTGTAGTACCTCATGCTAGTTCATAACCGTGAGCTTGTCGAACGGCATGAGATCTGTTGAGGTTTGAAGTCTTTTAAACGCAAAATGATTGGGACTAGCGTGGATGAATCCCATCACTAAATCGGGGCAGATTAATCACCGTATCCTCAAGATAATGACCCGAGAGACTTGCGACTTTTGATTTAGTTGCTCTATTGCGCTGCTTACATGAAAGATCAGTTGCTTGAAATATTTCGAAAAGTCGCCATTGCGGAAGGGATTTCCTTTCTCGTGTTATTGGGGATTGCGATGCCTATCAAATACGGACTTCACATCCACTGGCCGGTGAAGATCGTCGGTTGGGCTCACGGTGTGCTTTTCATCACTTATGCATTGCTGCTTTGTTTGATCTGGATACGGCATCGCTGGCCCTTTGTCAGAGTGTTTCTTGGAGGATTTGCAGCTTTTGTTCCCTTCGGTCCTTTCATTTTTGACAAAAAAATCCTGCAACTCAATCAAGAGGTTTAGGAATTTAGTTCGATTCTGATTTCTGTTGATTTGACAAGCGAAGCAAAATTTCCATGACATTTGTTCATGTCAACTCAACCGCAAGTATTTGAAAATGTAAGTGTCGCCGCTAAGGCCAATGTGTATTTTGAAGGGAAAGTGGTCTCACACGCCGTTACTTTCGAGGATGGTAGCAAAAAGACGCTTGGTTTGATTTTTCCTGGTTCTTACCACTTCGGAACGGATGCCGCTGAGCGCATGGAAATGGTCGCTGGAACGGCGAAGGTAATGCTTGACGGTTCTGATTCTGTCGAAACCTACGAAGCAGGAACTTACTTTGATGTGCCTTCGAAGTCTGGATTTACGATTGAAGTCGAAGGTGAAATTGCGGAATACATTTGTTCGTTTATCGAAGGATAATCGACGCGGTCCGTAATCCAAAGGAAAGCGGGTTTTCTTACCCGCATTAGCGGTGTCGAAGTAATACTAGATGATAGACTTCCTGAAGTTTTTCGACTCTGCGTTTCGACTTGATCGAAACATATGCGCCCGACCTATGGGAGGGTATAAGCGAAGCGATGTTGATTAAAGAATCGTTTCGGTCAATTGCTTCCATGTCTGTCAGAACACATGGTTTCAACTTTGCATTCTTTGATTTTCGAAAATGCTTCAAGTCACGACTGAAGTCATGACCTCCTGGGGTTTTTATTTCCGATTATCGAGAGGCATGAGCGTTATGCCAATGAGCGTTTTAATGACTACACCCCATCAGTATGATGCGGATCGCTTTGCCTGCCCGCCTCAGGAGGGGGCCGTCGATCCCTACCATATCAATCATTATTGGTAGGGACGGATTGCTTCGCGCTCCACCTGAGTGTCACCTATGGCTCGAAAGCTAGGCCGTCCTTTTTCGAATGTAGTGCTTTAAACGCTAAAGCGTATTAGTGACAAAAGGAATCGCGGGGGATATGGCGGACAGGAATGTCCACTTTCCCTTCTACGAAACGGCGACGATCAGTAGCCGCGATGTTGCATCCATGCGACCATGAGATCAGCCCAATAGCGGGTCGAACCGGGTGTAGAGCGCAGTCCGAATCCATGACCTCCATTTTCAAATGAGTGTAATTCGACTGGAACTCCTGCTTTGAGAAGGGCTTGCATGAACTGGATACTGTTTTCGGGTGGAACGGCGCCATCATCACTGGCTAATACCATGAAAGTGGGAGGCGTTTTTTCATCTACTTGGAGTTCATTGGAAAACAACTTTTCATCCGAGTAGGATGGGGTTTCTCCGAGAAGCTTGGTGCGGGAGCCCATATGCGTTACCAGCGGATTCATGGAAATGACCGGGTAAATTAGAATCATGAAATCGGGGCGTGCGCTGACTTCGTCGATGGCATCGACCGGGGCATAACACTCTGTTGTGAAGTGAGTGCCGAGTGTTGAGGCAAGGTGACCCCCGGCGGAAAATCCCATGATGCCTATTTTCTTCTCATCGAGGCCCCATTCGTTCGCGTTGTGGCGTACGAGACGCACTGCTCGCTGGGCATCTTGCAGTGGAACGTAGCTTGGGTTTTCATGACCTTCGGCTGGGAGTCGATTGGATAAGACAAATACGGTAACCCCATCTTCATTGAGGCGTTTGGCTACATCAACCCCTTCTTTGTCATAGGATAGGTAGCGGTATCCTCCGCCTGGACACAAGACGACCGCAGTGCCGTTGGGTTGATCGGGAGCAAAGACCTCGAGCTTGGGCTCTGTGATTTGACTGAGTGCACGATTGCGTTGGGTCTCGTCGGAGTTTCTTTCATCGACGAGTAGTTCCATTTTTACGGATTCACTGCCGGGCGCGAATGTAGGCCAGATTTTCAATTCGCTGGGCATATCGTGGGAAAATAAGGACGTTGACAAAAGAATTACCAAAAGAGCTAAAGAAGATGTTTGGACTCGCATGTTTGATTTGGGGTTCAGGTAGTGTTTCTCGTTTTGGGTGAGAGTAAGATCTTTCAACAGCGTTGAAGGAGGGTCAATTCAGCAACGATGCTATTTGCTCAGACAGTTCGCATTATCGATTGAACTATTGGGGATGTTGAAGGAATGAATTCGTTTTAGTCTTTGATGGGTTGGATCATAATGTTCCGAAACCAAACAGGATGGCCTTCTGCTTGCAGTGCGATGTGCCCATAACTGACTTGAAGTGGTGCACCGTTCTCGATAAGGCGTTTTGCGTCTTTATCATTCTGATCGAGAACTGGATGGGTATAACGATTCACCTCTATGCCATTTATGCGATAGATGATGAGCTCATTGCCGTGAACCTCTGCTTCAAATTGAATCCATTCTTCTCCCGGGAACAGCTCGGAAGTAGAATCCACGATGTGAAGATCAGAGAGCTCGCCATTGAGCTCTACGTGCGTGCCGGGTGTGCAAACATTTGCCGTTTGTGTGCCCGCTGAAGTCCCCTCGGCGAGGAATTGTCCTTCGAGGCTTACAGGGAACTCTTGATCGAGGGAGAGACTTAGAGGAGATTGGCAGTGCAGCATGATTCCGCTGTTGAGTTCGGTCCATGAGGGAGCATCCGACATCCATTGGCCGTCGAAACGATATTCTACTCGAATTCGGTAGTTTGAGTAGGATTGATTGGTGTAAATGTGCCCAAATTGTCCATCAAAGCTTGGGTATTGGTCATAGCAGGCCTTGATCATTCCATCTTCCACTCGGAAGGTTTGATAAGGATTTTCTCCAATTGGGTGTTTTGCAACTTTCACCGTCCATCCACTTAGATCCTTTCCGTTGAAAAGTGAGACCCATGTATCTTCGGAGGCATTCGCAATTGGGGAAAGAGCCGTTGTCAAAATCGCCAAAATCATGCGAGACGAAAAATCGGAGGTGATGCTGTTTTTCATATGATGAAAGGGGTAGGGTTATGAATAGGTTAGTTTTGTTATTTTACGAACTCGACTGGAAGCTGCAAGTAAGATGAATCATGAGATTTAAAGGAAAGCGGGTTTTTTATTACCAGCACCATCATTCCCCAAGAGAATCGCATTCCCCTCGCGCGTTTAGCGAGCTTGATTTCTGTGCGACGAAAGTGACTGCGAGGAATACTATAGCGGAAAGGAATGTCCTCTTTCCGTGATTTAGGTTCCGTAACTGATCTTCCTAGAAGAACGTGAGACCCAAGTGCCAAAGCTACCGCGTTGAAAACAATAGGTATGGATTGGAATAACTTGTCGTTTCTATATTTCCGATAATCCATAAAAAAATGGGGTCACCCCCCCACGCGGCGACCCCAATTGAATACGACAAACGTATTACTTCTCTACATGTATGCATAAGTAGAATTCTGAACTCAGACGAAGTTGCTTCGTTTCGTATGAGATTAATGCTTTGTAAGATTTTAAAATCATTTTTCCCACCATTAGAATAGTTAACTGTTAAGTAGTGTTTCTTGCTTTGTCTCCCATTTTGGTGATGCGGTTGGGTCGGTGGTAGAATTCGGCAAGTGAATCCCTTGTTATTGTTTTTATGTGAGAAAAATTGGGTTGAATTGCAGACGTTGTTAGCATAGAGATTCTATGTATGGAGTTTTCGAAGGATTTGAATGCCGCTTCTGCCACCCAATTGATCTTGGCGGTTTTAAACGAGAATTCGAGTTATGGCTACGCGATCATTCGACAGGTTGAAGACTTGTCTGGGGGGCAGCTCCAATGGGAGGAAGGGATGGTATATCCCGTGCTCCACCGTTTGGAAAAACAAGGTTGGATCGAAAGCTACTGGGAGTCTTCTGGTTCCGGACGGCGTAGAAAATTCTATCGCATCCTTAGCGCTGGGCAGGATGCGATTGAGCAACTTCGGGAACAGTGGGAAAAAATGGATGCCATTCTCCAGGCGGCATGGACAGGTGTCGATATTCCACCCACTAGCCAGGGTGAATCGATCGTTTATGATGAAACTGACCTCGATCAGTTACCCGTTTCGCTTTTGTAGATCGGTTGGCCGATAAGTGCACTTGGGACTATATCCAAACACGTCCTAGTTTTGCATGATTCGGAAAGTCACATTTACCCTCGAATGGATTGATATTTGTCCTGGTGCAATCGCGGCACCGCCAGATTCAGAACTTGGCGCAGCACTCATTACCATGTTTCGCATGGGTTGTACCCGGCCGTATCCTTCATTCACACCAAGATCTTCTTCAATGATCAATGCTTCTTGGAGTTTCGAACCAAGGGCTTCACAAAGTGCATCGGCTTTTTGTTTTGCTGCTATGGCTGCCTTGAGTCTTGCGGTGTTCTGGTGTTCGATTCGCTCCGAAGTGTCGAAATAGATTCCGCCAATCTTTACTGTTTCAAACCCTGAAAGTGCGATCCAGAGATGCTGGTATTGTGTGAAGTCCATGCTCTTGAATGAAATGGTAGTGCTAGCAATGTAGCCTTCCATGACATTGCTCTTGCTGCGGTAGACCCAGTTTTCTGACAACTGGATATTTGAGGTTTGGATGTCTTTTGCTGGAATATTACTTTTCTCTAGGAAGCTCAGGACTTCAGAAACATTACGTTCATGTCGTTTTCCAACATTGCTGGCCGACGGATCTTTTGTTGTCACCGTGAGGTTCCAATTCATCATATCCGGAGCGACTTTGAGTTCAGCAGTTCCAGTCACTGAAATGTGGGGTGTGTCCTTAATATCCGCAGACGCAGTTACTGCGTAGAGACCGAGAGTGATAATTAGGATAGTTGAACTGATGATGGATTTTCGCATAATGATGATTGGTTGTGTTATTGATCTGTGGATGGATGCTCTGACGATTCTTAGACGAAACCTATTCAAAAGTGGTTCAAGAGAATGATCGAATGCTTTCAATTTTCCACCGTTTGGCGTTGGGTTCGCCAGACTCTAATCTTATTCGGAAAGCATTTTAAGTTTAGAATTCACCATGTTAGAGAGTTCCGATTCGAGATCGATTTCGTAAGAATGGGCGAGCAACAGCACACTCCACAGGCAGTCTGCTAATTCGTGCCCAAGTCTTGCATCCACATTTGCTTCGGTTCGTTTCCCCTCTTTCGCCATGGTGAGACGCATCAATTCGCCCACATCAACGACAAGGCCCCTCATCAGATCTTCGCGAGTCCATGCGGGAGTGCCTTCGGCCAAACTCTTTTGGTGGTATTCTGAGAGAAGTTTTGATGCGACTGTTGTGAGTTCTTGGATTGTCATGCGGAATGCTGAGGGTTCGTGGGGAGAACTGGATGGCTCGGTTATACGAGTAAAACCGGAATTCCTTATGGATCAATCAACGCATGGAATTTCTGATAAAAATGACCTTTTAAACGACTATTGAAACGCTTTAATGCGATGCAAGCATCGCATGCTACGGAAGTCTTGCCAGTACCAGAAGCTCGGATTCGATGAAGTTAAATGGTTGAGACGAAATCTAGTTGCCTCCTTGGAAACGCAAAAATGCCAGTTCCTCGGAACTGGCATTTCGATGAATTAAGATTCTCTCAATCGGTCAGGATGAGGGTTTTCGTCCCATCCAGAATGGAACTGTGGTAAACCACAATATCGTTCCGATGAGCATGATCGTGGACATTGTGCCTTTGTCGATACGACTGGCGAGATACAGAATGGGGGGTGCAATGACTGCGAACAATGCCAGGTAGGAAAGGGTTTTCAAAATGATTTTCATATTTGTTACTCCGGTTATTGGATTATGCAGTAATTGCTACAGAGGATTTTCGTTGGATGATGAAACTACAAAGAATGTAGAGGGATGCTGCGACGAACCATCCGGGTAAGCTTACGAAATACAATCCAATCACGCCTTTGACAACGAGTGTGACGCATATCGCGAGAGTAACGACCCAGGCAACTGCGGCGGCCCAGTTGAAACCAATCCCTGCTTTCTCTGCATAATAGGGTGAAAGACCGAATTTGCGGATGATCCAAAAATCACAAAAGACCACTGCTCCCATTGGCATGAGAACCAGTCCGTAGAGGGCAACAAAACCGAGCAGCTTCATTGCGATGGCAGGGAATAACCCGGCTACTGCAGCGAGGAGCCCAGTGGCAAATGTCACTTTGAAGCGGGAAATATTTGGTAGGATGGCTTGGAACGCGAGTCCGGCTCGGTAGATGGTCGGATTGGCCGTGGTCCAACCCGCAATGATGACACAGATCAAGCCGGTGATGCCACAAGCTCCTGCTGCTAATGGACCCGGTAGCACGTCGGTGTTGGAAGGATTGATGTGGATCTGTAACGCAAAAAGGATAGAAGCTGCAATCCAGGCGAGAAAGTGACCGAGATACATCCCCGTTGCGGTCGCGAGTCCATGCCATGATTTTTTCGCAAAACGGAAAATCGAAAGATCGGACATACCTACGTGCATCGCCATGTTGCAGAACCAAGCGAAAAACAGGACATGCCATAAGGTGAACTTCACCTGGCCTGGAAGGGGATCGCCTCCTTTCCAGATCACGTTTTGTGCAAGACTTGCCAGATCTGCCCAACCATTGAGCTGCCCGTCGGTGGCGACGATGAAATCTTTCAAGCCGATGAGTCCAAAGGCGATGAACACTAACACCATCCATGGAGCGGCCCAGTTTGCGAACCTGGATACATAGCGGTAGCCGTTGGCTGCCACATAGGCAATGACTGTTCCAACTGCCATAATGGCAACAACCCAGCCAACACTATTGGGTAACCAGTCATTGAGGCCCGGCATACGGAACCCGAACCACACACCCAGGGCCGTGGCTGATACGGTAATCATCGCACCGGCCAGGAAACAAAACATGACACCATTGGCAAGGTTGTAGAGTATGACCAGTTTGCTCCCACAGATTTTTTCCAACTGATAGTAGAGCGTTAACCGAGCCCGAGTTGCGATGGGTGTTGTCAAAAAAGTCCAGCTCAATACGGCAAGCAAGTTCCCAATGAGCAACCCTAATATGAGATCCACCGCGCTTACGCCAGCCGCGACGAATAATGGTCCGAGCATGAGTTCGGTGCCTGCGGTATGCTCACCAGCATATTGGCCAACGAAGTTTTTAAACCCTAGTTGGGATGAAGGTGGAACCGGTTCTCTTTCGAACTCAGAATTTGATGATGACGTGGTTTCAGGAGTGCTCATAGTTTTGGGTATTACAGAATAAAAATAGTGAATTAGGGGTTCGCCTGTTTGAGAATGGTGGCATTCTCTTAAACTTGGGAGTAAGTGGGGGTGTATGCACCGTCGTTGTACTCAACTTAAGAGGGTTTGCACGTACATTTTAATGAAAACAAAATGTGACTGTCAGACTCTACTATAATCACTGAACCCGTTCGGTAGGGTTAGGCTTGTGCCAATGGGAGTTGGGAGTTTTCCTAAGTCGATCATGACTTTGTCTGCCGATTCCTTTACCACAACCTATTGCGCCATTGACCAATGCAAAGCCAAACCTACTGCATCTGGGTATGTACTGCCCTTAATTGATCGTGCAACTCGCACACTCTCCAGGTTGGAATCACATGTGACCCGGCTTCATGCAAAATGTGCCTCGCATGAACCGCATCGACATGTTGATGAGGAGATGGTCATTGTTAAGAGCGGACTGATCGAAGTTGAAGTTGATGGCATCGTGCACACGCTTTCTACTGGGGATCTGATTGTGATCGCATCCAACGACTTCCATTGTATCCGAAACACGAGCACTGAAGTTGCAGAGTACTATGTGATTCGTATCGATACTGCTTCCTGACTGGTTGAATTGAAATTCAACGGATATCTCCAAAATAAAGTTCCAATTTATTTGGGCAGTTTGTAGTAGTTGTTCCCTATTATGCCTGCTTTTGATTTACCACTCGAGGAACTGAAACAATATCGCGGTACGAATCCGAAACCAGATGACTTCGATGCCTATTGGGCTGACGCTCTCAAGGAATTGGACGCGACGGATCCGCAACCCGAGCTTATCCCTGCCGAGGAATGCGAATTCAAAAATTCTGACTGTTTTCACCTATGGTTCACTAGTGTTGGAGGGGCTCGTATTCATGCCAAATATCTGCGTCCCAAGGGTGCAAAAATATGCCCTGCAGTGCTGAGATTTCACGGATATTCCATCTCCTCGGGAGATTGGACAGATGGGATGTGGCTGACCGGCGAAGGCTTTTGTGTG
>CAXXVT010000035.1:0-136650 GCA_963676215.2 Opitutales bacterium
GGGTTCGATCGTTTCTTAAGATCCACCTTTATTCGCAACCAATCTTTTGGGCAGAATGCTCTACATGTTCGAGAGAACTTCTTTTACCATATCCTGAACCTTGACCATATCTTGACCGAACACTCGGATGCCTCCTGAGAGTTTTTCAGTGGCCATTGGGTCTTCGTTAAGAGCCAGCGGAAACTAGCCTCGTCGAGGACTATTTTTTCAACAGCGCTGGCTTTGGCCTGCTCGACTGTCAATTTTGCTTCAACTGGTTCGGTTCTGCCGGCCAACTCTTCGAGTAGATTGGGCTGATGGTTAGTAAATCGCAACCAGCGAGTTCCAGTATCTCTCCTGAGTTTCGGAAACTGGCTCCCATGACTTCTGTTTCATGGTCGAACTTTTTGTAGTAGTTGTAGATCTCCTTTACGGAAAGCACTCCAGGGTCAGTTTCGGAAGTGTATTCTTCACCAGTTGATGTTTTATACCAATCGAGGATGCGACCGACAAAAGGTGAAATCAACTTTGCATTGACCTGAGCACAAGCGACCGCTTGCGCATGCAAAAGAGTAAAGTCATGTTACAGTTGATGCCTTCGGTCTGCAATTGCTTTGCAGCCATAACCCCTTCCCAGGTGCTTGCCAGTTTGATGAGGATGCGTTCGCGGGAAATTCCCTTTGCTTCATAGAGAGCGATAAGATCTCGTGCCTTTGTCACAGATGCGGCGGCATCAAATGAAAGCCTTGCGTCAACTTCGGTTGAAACTCGTCCAGGCACTATCTTGAGGATTTCCATTCCGAATGCCACAAGCACATCATCGATGGCGAGTTCAATCAGTTCATCTCCAGAAGCGGTTGTTTCCTTCGCAACTTTCTTAACTGTTCGGTAAACAGTGGTTTGTATTCGTCTTTCTGAATTGCTTTCAGAATAAGCGATGGATTGGTGGTCGCATCTTGAGGAGTAAACTCTTTGATGCTTTCAAAGTCGCCAGTGTCGGCAACAACCGTTGTAAGTTTTTTAAGTGATTCGAGTGTATTGCTCATGGGTATTTTATTAGAGATCTTTCATTCTAGGAGAAAATACTGAAGTTTCAACCCTGTTGATCAGCCTAGAGACTCATTCAATGGATAGTGGGAATGCGTTCCCGTGTAAATTTAGCTAGCGAAAGAATCGTTGGTTTAAGACGTTTTCGTTTCCCTCTTTGCAAGGCCAAGAAGCCAAAGCCAACCTACGATAAAACCGACTCCACCGAGTGGTGTTATTGCCCCCATCGCCGAGGGTGCGCCTAAGGCGAGTGCCATAAGGGAACCGGAAAATAGTAAAATGGAGATCATCCAGGTCCAGCTAACCCCTTTGGTGGTGCGGTTTGATTCGCATGAAAATGCCAAAACAAAAAGGGCGAGAGTGTGAATCCAGTAGTACTGCAGTGCGGTCTCCCAAACGGAGGCTTTTTGATTAGCCTCGATGGTTGTTCGCAGTGCGTGGGCTCCAAAAGCTCCGATCGCCACACCGATTGCACCCATTGTTAGGCTCATTACTCTTTGAATATTCATATCGATCCGTTTCTCCACCTGATTTTGTAGTGGACAAATCCAACGAATTTATCACACGATCATAGTCAACAAATTGACACTTTTAAAGTCGTCGTCGGTCGAGGACCGTAACACCGAACCATATCCACTCTAATGATTATGAAGAAGATAGCCTTCTTGCCCGCACTGCTTTTAACCATCGCTTCGAGTGCTTTCGCTCAGGAACAGGACTTTTCTGCAAGCGCATCCTATGCTTTTGAATCGGAGTTCATTTTCCGGGGGTACCAAATTGCTGAAGACACTTTCACTCCTTCAGCTGAGGGACGTCTCATCTCAGGTGACAACATTTATTACCTAGGAGTTCGCACAGCAATGCCAACTAAGAAGTTGGATAACAACCGCAAGATGCATGAGTACTATGCGGGTGGCGAGATTGCTTTGAGTGATTTGGTAACTATGGATTTGGGTATTAGCCACTATCAGTTCCTTCCTTTTTCAGAAGACGCCTCCACTGAAGGACTTCTTGGTTTTACTCTGAACACAGTGCTTTCCCCTTCAATTGCTTTCTACTCCGATATCGATGGTGAAATGACCACTATCGAAGGTTCTATTGGTCATGCATTAGAGATCGATCAAAAATCTGCGATCATGTTTACAGGTTATATTGGAACCAGCGATTTCTACATGGGAAGCAATTATGCGGGTTTAATGCTCGACTATTCTTATAGTTTTACTCGTTATGCTCGTTTTACAGTAGGTGCTAGAGCTGCCAGCCTTGATCCTGATGCACCAGATGATGGATCATCATTGACCGAAAGTGATACTCGCGTATGGTGGGCTCTCTCTTTTACCGCTGGATTTTAATTTTAACTCAAACTCCGCTTTAATCCTAACTTTCTGAATCCCTCCGCTTTACGGGGAGGGATTTTTTAAGTTTAAATCAATTTCAACCATTGACAGAGGATCATGAATAACTTTTCATCTTCCTTTTTTCTGAAATGAAAACAACACTCGCAAAGAAGGAAACGGTGACCCGCGAATGGTATGTTGTAGATGCAACAGATCTTATTCTAGGGCGTTTAGCTGTACGCATAGCAAATGTATTGCGAGGCAGGCACCACGCTATTTACACACCGCATGTGGATACAGGTGATTTCGTAATTGTCATCAATGCTGACAAGATACGTGTAACCGGTAAGAAAGAAGACCAGAAGGAGTATATGTCCTTTTCTGGTTGGATGGGTGGAGCGAAGGTTCGCAAACTGTCTGATTACCGCGAAAACAAACCTGAATTTATCATCCAACACGCTGTTAAGGGTATGTTGCCGAAGAACCGTTTGGCGGCTCAGATGCTGACACGCCTCAGGGTTTATGGCGGTGCAGAGCATCCGCACGCGGCGCAAGAACCGAAGGAATTCAAATTCTAGTTACTAGGAACCTAAACGATGTCGACTTTAACAAAACAAACTGAAGAAGTATTTGTAGCGGTAGGCCGTCGCAAAGAAGCTTCTGCTCGTGTGCGCTTGTCCCGGGGTTCTGGAGAATTTACCGTAAACGGTAAGAAACTCTCCGAATACTGCTACTCTGACGAATACAACAATCTGGCACTGAACCCTCTTCGCGAGGTGGATATGCTCGAAGAAATTGATTTGGTTGTAAAAGTCCGAGGTGGTGGACCTGCTGGCCAAGCAGTTGCGATCTCTCATGGTATCGCACGTGCACTTCAGAAAATGGATCCGGAACTTCGTGTCCCATTGAAGCAAGCTGGTTTCATTAAGAGAGACCCCAGAGCGAAAGAACGCAAAAAGGTGGGTCAACCTGGAGCACGTAAGAAGTTCCAGTTCTCTAAGCGTTAATTGGATATCCAATCAGCTTAAGATTTTTCAAAGACCCTCCAAGGCGAAAGCCTATGAGGGTTTTTGTGTTTTCTGAAAACGGCATTTGTTTAATTTATAATTTTTTAAGATTCGAGAGAAGTATTTGACATGAAAGTTGGAATTATAGGAGCTTCCGGATATTCTGGAGCGGAACTGGTTCGATTGTTGTCACGACATCCGGATGTAACCTTGGAGGTATTGACCTCTAGGCAATTGGCTGGGCAACCTGCCGCGAGCATTTTTCCTGTGTTGCGCGAACGCAAAGAAGAGCTGCTCATTTCAAATTCGGATGTGGAGGCGTTAGCAAACCACCCCGAAGTTGACCTCTATTTTCTGGCATTGCCCCATGGAGTGGCGGTGGAATATGCGCCAACCTTGCTCAAAGCTGGGAAATCCGTCATCGATCTTAGTGCAGATTTTCGACTGGGTAGTGTGGAGAGGTATCGGGAGTTTTACGCAGAACACGCTGCTCCAGAGTTGTTGGAGCAATCGAATTACATCATGCCCGAGCTTTCAGATCTGGAAGATCTCAAGAATCCTCTTATTGCCGCGCCTGGTTGTTACCCAACCAGTATTCTGGTTCCGTTGATGCCTTTGGCTAAAGAAGGTCTGATTAATCAGGATAGCATTATTGTAAATAGTGTGAGTGGTGTCAGTGGGGCTGGAAAAAAGCTGGCGGAAACCTACTTGTTTTGTGAGCGCAATGAGAGTGTTAAAGCATATGGGATTCCAAAACATCGGCACCTTTCTGAAATTGAAGAACAGTTGAGTGCGGGCTTTGGCAGTCCGACTGTCATCCAATTCACTCCTCACCTTGTTCCGATGAATCGGGGTATCGCGTCAACGATCGTAGTCGATCCGCTGCCAACGGCGTCGATTGATCAAGCCTATGAGGTTTGGGAAAATTATTACGGCACGAAACCTTTTGTTTCCATTTTACCGATTGGGCAAACCCCCGATACCACTGAGGTTGTAGGTTCCAATCGCGTTGACATGTCGATTACGGAAGACCCCCGTACCAATCGTTGGATTATCACATCCTGCATCGACAATCTGCTCAAAGGCGCAAGTGGACAGGCGGTGCAGATCATGAATTTGAAATACGGATTCGAGGAGTCTGCAGGGCTCAACCCCTGATCGAACCCATCAAGGAGTCTGACCATATGAGCAAGTGGATCTACGAAGTTTGTGAAACATCCAGCGGATTGACGGATGTGCCTGGATTTTATCTGAGCGGCATCGGGGCTGATATTCGACAAAAGCAGAACAATCTATTGGATTTGGGGATTTTCTACTCTCCTGCAGCCTGTCGGGCAGCAGGGGTTTTTACCCGGAACCGGGTCCGTGCCGCACCAGTGACCTTTGATGAGGAAGTGCTCGAGAATGAAGGTCCGATCCACGGAATCGTAGCCAACAGTGGGAACGCGAATGCGTGCACAGGTGAACTGGGCATGGCTAACACTCGCGCTATGGCAAAGCTTGCCGAGGAGCTAACCAGTGCCCCAGAAGGAAGTTTTCTCGTATGTTCGACGGGTCGTATTGGTCGTCAACTCCCCATGAACAATGTCCGCCAGGGAATTCGGAAAGCAGTTGAAGCCATGGGACCGGAACCCCAAAATGGAATCAACTTTGCGGATTGCATCCTCACCTCCGATACGAAGAACAAAAAGATATCAGTGAAGGTCACCGATGGTGATCGTTCGATTTCGATATCGGGTGTGGCCAAAGGTGCTGGAATGATCCGTCCCGACATGGCGACGATGTTAGGCTTCATCGCAACCGATCTTGAGATCGGAAATGAGGCCCTTAAATCGATTTTACTCGATGCTACAGACTTGTCCTTTAATGCGATCACAGTGGATGGGGACATGAGCACCAATGACACAGTTTTGTGTCTCGCAAACGGGGTGTCAGGATTTAATTGGGACGAAGCCAGCGATTGCTTTAAAGATTGTTTCAAGCAGGCTTTACTGAAGGTCTGTGAGTATCTCGCCTATTTAATCGTAGGCGATGGAGAAAAGATCACCAAGGTGGTGACTTTGAAAATAACAGGAGCGGCCAGCCTCGAGGAGGCGCGGAAAGCGGCCTACGCCGTTGCTCATTCTCCCCTTGTGAAATCGTCATGGGCAGGGTCTGACCCGAATTGGGGTCGTGTGATTGCGGCGATCGGATATTCCGGTGTTCCGATTACAGAGACCCAATTGAAAATGGACTACGATGGTGTGCCAGTGATGAGGGATGGGACTCCAGTCGATGAGAATCTGCCGCAGTGGCAGGAGATTGTGGCAAAAAAACAATTTGAAATAGCTGTTGAGCTTGGAATGGGAGAGGTAGAAACACGGCTAATTGCCAGTGACCTCACGCCCGAATATATTACTTTCAACATGAAGGAGTAGCCTCCAATGACACTTAAAATTCGGTTAAATGAAATTGACGCTCAGACCAAAGCTGCGGTTCTGAACGAAGCCCTCCCTTACTTTCAGAGTTTCCGTGGTTCTGTATTCGTCGTGAAATATGGCGGCAGTTTCATGGATGACCCCGATGTGAGTAAACGGTTGCAGGTAGCCCGCGATATTACCTTGCTTGCCTCTGTTGGCATCCACGTGGTCGTAGTGCATGGCGGTGGAAAGGCCATTTCACGTGGAATGGAAAAGGCGGGAATAGAAGTGGAGTTTCGCAATGGGCTGCGCTATACTTCCAAAGAAGCCATCAGTATTGTGGATCAAACCCTCAACGAGGAAGTCAACCGTGATATCTGCGATATGATTTCCAGCTTGGGTGGTAATCCGGCACCGCTGCGCGGGAACGATGTGTTGCGTTGCAAGAAGCTTGAACACGATGCCTCTGGCAATACCGTGGATCTTGGGTTTGTAGGTGAAATCACAGGCGTAGATACTTCCATTATTCGAAGAAATCTCGGGAATTTGGCGATCCCCGTTATCTCGCCGGTGGCGATGGATGCCGACGGCAATATCTACAATACCAACGCGGATTTGGCCGCCGCTCAAGTCGCCAGAGCGCTTGGGTGCAGAAGATTGGTTTTTCTTTGTGACGTGCCTGGTCTATTGAGAGACCCTCAGGACCATAGTACCCTTATTTCTTCACTGAAGGTCAATGAGGTCGATGGTTTGATTCAGGAAGGTGTCATTGGCAAAGGGATGTTACCTAAAGTCGAAGGGGCTTGTCTGGCGATTAAATCTGGCGTCAAGCGCGTCCACTTTGTGGAGGGTCTCATGCCTCACAGTCTGATGCTCGAAATTTTTACCGACGAAGGTATCGGCACCGAAATCGTGAATTCTGATTAGAGAACGCTTGGTCGTTTTCAGACCATTTCTACGGAACACTCCATTCCCTGTTATTTTTAAAATATTCTAATTCATATCCCAAATTTTAACTCAATTTTTTCCATGAAAAGCACCCGTCACTTTTTAAAAGAAACCGACTTCAGTCTTGAGGAACTCGAAAATATTTTTGAACTCGCTCACTCTCTGAAGGTTTATCGTTCCAACCCCCTTGTTAAACCGCTTGAAGGACAAAGCTGGGGAATGCTGTTTTTTAAGAATAGCACCCGCACACGAATCTCTTTTGATGTCGGAGTCCATGAGCTCGGCGCCCATGGAATCTACTTGGATCAAAACAGCATGCAGATCAGCCGCGGAGAATCGGTATCCGATACAGCGAAAGTAGTCTCTCGCTATTTACATGGCATGGTGATCCGCGCTTATGAACATGAACTGGTAGAGGATTTTGCTAACGAAGGTAGCATTGCCATCATCAACGCACTAACGGATTTCCTCCACCCCTGTCAGATCTACGCAGATGCCTTCACGATTGCGGAGAAATTCTCCGAAGGTGACCCAACCATTCAAACTCTTAAGGGAAAAAAATTGGTCTACATGGGAGACTGCGATAACAATATGGCCAACTCTTGGATTCTCGGAGGGTGCATGATGGGCATGGAAATTGTGCTTTGCGGCCCGGAACAATTCCAACCGGCAGATCGTATTAAGGAACTCGTTAAAGCTTCAAATCTCGAAGGAAGTTTCCGTTTTACCACCGACATTGAGGATGCCGCAAAAGATGCGGATGTTGTCTATACCGATGTGTGGATCAGTATGGGTGATGAGGATGAAGCAGAAATACGGAAAAAAGTTCTTGAACCCTATCAGGTGAACAAGGCTGTAATGAGTCTTGCGAAACCCGAAGCTTTGTTTATGCATTGTCTTCCTGCTCATGAAGGTGAGGAAGTTCAGTCAGAAGTATTGAATCTTCCCAACTCCGTCATTTTTGATCAGGCCGAGAATCGTTTGCATGTGCAAAAAGCGATCATGGCCAAACTCAATGAGGTTAACCGTTAATTAAATTTAGAAAGACTCACCAAGATACCGTTATGAAAATCCTATTGGCATATTCTGGAGGCCTCGATACCTCCGTTATCGTTCGTTGGCTTAAAGATAAATACGATGCGGAAATCGTCACTTTTGCAGCGGATGTAGGGCAGGAAGAAGAACTCGATGGCCTCGAAGCCAAGGCCATTCAAACGGGTGCTTCCAAGCATTACACCGTCGATCTCGTCAATGAATTTGGATCGGATTTTGTTTACCCGATGGTGCGAGCAAATGCGATCTATGAAGGCCAATACTATCTTGGTACGTCCATCGCCCGTCCTTTGATCGCCAAGGCAATGGTAGACATCGCCCGTAAGGAAGGTGCGACTCATCTCGCTCATGGGGCCACAGGTAAGGGAAACGACCAGGTGCGTTTCGAACTCACTTTTGCGGCCTTGGCACCGGATCTTAAGATTATCAGTCCTTGGCGGATGCAGGAATTTCGTGACCTTTTCCCAGGTCGCACTGAGATGATTGACTGGTGCCGTGAACAAAATGTTCCGGTAGAGGCCAGTGCAAAGAAGCCATATTCGATGGACCGTAATCTTTGGCACATTTCTTATGAAGCGGGCATTCTTGAGGATCCATGGTTTGATCCTTCGACTCCAGACAACAAGGACATGTATAAGCTGAGTGTCGATCCGATGGATGCACCCGATGAGGCGGAGTATATCGAACTGACTTTTGAGAAGGGCGATTGTGTAGCGGTCAATGACGAGGTGCTTGCTCCGTCGGATGTGATCAAGGTGCTCAATAAAATCGCAGGTAAGCACGGAATTGGCCGTGTGGACATTGTGGAAAATCGGTTTGTTGGGATGAAAAGTCGTGGAGTTTATGAAACCCCAGGTGGAACTATTCTCATGAACGCGCATCGCCAGATGGAAACGCTCACGATGGACCGCAACTTGATGCATACACGCGATGGTCTCATCGCTCGCTACGCGGAATTGATTTATAACGGATTCTGGTATTGCCCCGAGCGTGAAGCACTGCAGGCCTTTATCGATAAGAGCCAGGAAACCATTTCAGGAACCGTTCGGTTGAAGCTTTACAAGGGCAATGTACTCACTGTTGGTCGCAAGAGCCACCTCTCGTTGTACGACGAAAACATTGCCTCTATGGAAGGCGTGAAAAGCGATTACGAACCCGACGATGCGACAGGATTTATCCGCTTACAAGGACTACGCCTTCGCACCCGTAAGTTGCTACAAGGCAACGACTAAGATCGGACATAGTTGTTTTTGATGAATCTGCAGAATAGGAATTTCCCTCGTTCTGCAGATTTTTTATGTCCATCCACATGAATGCAGAGGATGGGCATAATGTTACTTCCGCAAGGGGTGTTATAACTTTTTTTGAAGGGGAACCACTCAGTTATAAATACCGATTAGCGTTTAAAAGGCTTCATCTTTGAACAGATCTCATGCCGTTCGACAAGCTTACGGTCATGAACCCGCATGAGAAACTACAGGTGATGAGTTGTAGCATCCGATGCTCGCATCGGATTATTGAATTTATACCCCAATTGGTATCAAAAGAGCGATGGTTGACCATTCCCTTTTTTGCGAAGGGATTTGAAGGATGGTGGTTAAATACCGATTCTACAATCCACAGGGTTCCACCTTCACGACGGTTCCATCCTCGCAATTGGGGCGAGCGACGACACCAGAGATGGGTTCCATGGGAAAAAGTTCATTGGCTCGGCCTTCATCCAGCAGGCAGTATTTACAGACCTCGAAGAATTCTTCTTCGGTGTGACAGCGACGCATGGATTTGATAAACCCGGTTCCTGGGTAAATGGATTGAGCGACGAAATTGACGAACTTTTTGAGATGATTGACCGCGGAACGTTCCCGCTCAATTTGGCCACAGCAGATGTCATACAGATCCCGAATGTACCCATACACATCTTCATAGTTCGGCTGAAAGACGGGTTGTCCCAGTGTAAACTCACGGATTTGACGAAAGATCCAGGGATTGCGGATCGCGGAGCGACCGATCATGACTCCAGCGCAACCTGTGGTATCGACGACATGTTTTGCCTTGGCCGCGGAAGTGATGTTGCCGTTTGCGTAAACCGGGCATTCGAGCGTATCGGCAGCCTGTTTTATAAATTCATAGTGAGGCTCGCCCCGGTAGGATTGTGAGACCGTGCGGGCATGGATCGTCAATAGATCAGCCCCGTGTTTTCTGACAAGTTCGATCGTTTTTTCAAATGGCTCAAAGGAATCGAATCCGATTCGGATTTTTACTGAAAACGTTCCGACCTCAATGCTGTCTCTCAAAGTGCCCAGGATGGAGTCGAGTAAATCGAGGTTTCGCAACAGACCGCCTCCTGCATTGTTTTTATAAATTTTTGGAGCAGGGCAACCCACATTCAGATCAATCCCTGCCACCGGATGGGCCTCGAGTGCTTTCACGATTCGTCGGATATCGGATAAGCTGTTGCCCAACAATTGAGCAATGACCGGACGCCCTGTATCGCTTTCAGTAATTGATTTGAGGATATGTTTATCTAATCGTGAATTAGGATAAATTCGAAAATACTCAGTGAAAAAGTAGTCGGGCACCCCATACTTCTTGAGCACCTGCATAAAAGGCAGTGTGGTCACATCCTGCATCGGTGCCAGTGCAGTCGGAATCGTGCCCGCTTCCATAATAGGAGGCAGTGAAACAAAAGAACTTGGTTTGTTGTTGGATATGGGTTCTGACATATGCGAGCAAAATCAACTCGATTCCGAATGGAAAAGTTGGGCAATGTGACTCAAAATCCTCTTCAGTTCAAGAAAATGAGGACTTTCAAGGTTTAATGGCGAATGACGAAGGGCAAATAGTGAATAATCTGAATCGGTATTTCACGCGGAGACGCAGTGACGCAGGAGTGTTTATGGTAAGGAGCTTTAGGAATTATCTGCACAACAAAAGTGGTATCTGAGAGATCAACGCGGTTTGTTGAAAGAATTCTATTATTCATCGTTCCTAGCTACGCTAGTCACTGATACCCTCCTTTTAGTCGGGCGCATATGTTTCGAACCAGTCGAAACGCAGATTCTGTTTATTGCTAGTTGTTCGCGGATGTTTTCAGCCTGTTGTATCGAAGTAATTTTCGATAACAGCTGCCTCCTTCAAAGAGTTGAATTCATCCATTCTGGATTGGGATCCAAAGACGAATGGCAAAATAGTAAACAGTATCTAACTCAGTTTGCTCAAAACCTCGAATCAAAGAACCCAATACAGGTAAATCATGAGTTTTCCTACAGGGACTTTTTGTTGAAGAATGCTAAATACTAACGATCCCAAAAACTGATTCGGAGGTATCATTTGAAAATTCAGAAGTGACAATGTTTCCAGAAATGGAGATGATGAAAAAACTTCAATATAAAATCCAAACCTCTGACAGATTTGAGATTATCAAATAGATCTTGGAATGTTCTCTCAATAATGCCTCAGATATGAAAAAAATACTCTCCCATATTTTGTGTGCCTCCATATTTCTTGGTGCATTTTCACTCCCAGCTATACATGGGGACACTGCGTTGATCATCAAAAACCAAGAGATGAGTTTGCAAGATTCATACATCTTGGATTTCTCTGGTGATCCAATTCACAGTTTTTTTCCTCGTCGACGTCTTTTCTTTTCCTTGGATTCATCAGGAAATTTATGGAAGTATTTGAGCCCATCCCCGACAGTGTGGAGCCAAAAAGAGATTTTCAAACAGGGAGTTAAGGCATCCTCTGTTGGTTCGAATTTCATTCTTGTTCTTCTCGATGATGGAAAGCTCATTTATCAGAATATATATGGAGAATCATGGAATTGGGATGAGAGCATTAGCTTCGGGCAGGAAACTGTAATCGCTAATGGTGTGAGTTTCATATCCGCAGGATACGATCATTACCTTTACATAACAGAATTAGGTATACTGATGGGTGCAGGTTACGATGCTGGTGATGGTAGATTTGGAGGAAACGTGGAAAGAACCGTAGCGACTCCGATTCAAATCGCGAGTAGTGTCAAAACTGCATCAGCAGGGCAAGGTTTCACGCTTTACATTACGCACAACGGAACGCTCTGGGCGATGGGAGCTAACCACTACGGACAATTAGGTTTTGGAGAGGTAAATCCAATTTATTCAGCCACGGCAATTGCTCAAAATGTAGAAAAAGTTCAAGGGGAGAGAAACGCGATTTGGTATATAGATAACAAAAATACGTTGTTTTGGGCTGGTTCTTTCCGAGCCTATTACCCAACACCCATTGCGGATAATGTTGACCACGCTGCAATAGATGGGAGTAGTGCCCAAATCGTCTGGCTCGATGGGAAACTGGGTGAAGCGTTTTCTGCTTCTCTTAGCAGAGGTTCATTTCCAGGAGGACAAGAATATCCGGTCTCTTATTCATTAGGAAAGGCTTATTCTGTAAGTGCTCTTTCAGGATTGGGATATTTGGTGGCGAGAGAGGGAAGGTCCCTGTTTCGGTTTAAATCTTTTAAGGAACTTCAAGATGAAGTGAATCCTTTTTCTGTAGTGGCAGAGGGATCTCGATTCATGACAACAAATCCCGATGAGATTAGTTTGTTCAACAAATACCTCAACTGGGACGGCCTGAATCACTTTGTTGCAGAAGGACCCTTAAGGGGGGCTAAGCCAGTTTATCGGTTTTTGAATCAGAATTATCTAACACATTTCTATACGATTTCGGATGAAGAACGGCTAACTCTTATCGACAATCCTAACTGGAACATGGAAGGGGTTGCCTTTTTCGCTTGGGACTACCCTAAAGAGGGAACGGAACCCGTTTATCGGTATTTTTCTCCTGTGACAAGGTCTCATTATTATGCAATTGGAGAAGCCGAAAAAGCCCAACTGATCTCTGATTCAACAGAATTAGCTTTCCAATATGAAGGGATTGCATACTGGGCTATTTCATTCTTTGGAACCCAGAAATAGTGAGGTGAAGAATTTCGAATTTATGAACGAAGGATTGCGAATCGTCAGTATCTCGCGTTAGCGAAATGCGGACGGGTCCTTACCATTATAACTGTACAATACCAATCAATGACAGCTGAACTAATAATTATGAACAAATCGGGTATTGCACTTGCTGCGGATAGTGCGGTAACGGTGTCAAGCCACGGTACCGCTCAAAAAGTCTACAATACCGCGAATAAACTGTTCTCACTTTCGAAATATGAACCTGTGGGAATTATGACTTACGATAATGCGGAGATAATGGGAATCCCTTGGGAGATCGTAATCAAAAGGTTCCGAGACAAAATGGGAAATTGCTCACATAAGAAACTGGAATCATACATAGAAGAATTTTTCCAATTTTTAAAGAAAGATGCATTCGATCAGGTGTGTATTGAAAATTATGTTCGAAGAGAGTTACACGCCACGATTAAGGCTGTTTTGGGTATTGTCGAGGAACAAACTAACGAGATTCTGGACAAAAAGAAAAATCCATCAGAGAAGGATCTAGAGGAAACTTCAAAGAGAGTATTTGGTAAACTTATTGATGAAATTTCCAAAAAAAAGGATGTCAAAAATCTGGATGAAAATCAAATCAAAGAGAGGACAGAAGAGTATTCCGGTTTAATTGATGAATTGGTGAAAAATGAACTCAAGCCCTTCCCTTTTACTAAGCAACAAGTTGAAGCATTTAGTTCGGTTTGCCTCTATCTAACCGTTTTGGGACCGACGAGAACAAGAAGCGGAATAGTTTTTGCAGGATATGGAACGGAGGAATATTTTCCAACAGCTCATGCTTTTACTATATCAAGAGTTATCAATGAAGAAATTGACATGGTAGATGATGACCGTGAAGAAATCAGCTTTTCTAATCCAGCACTGTTGAGAGCATTTGCTCAATCCAATGAAACTAATAGTTTTATGAGGGGAATAAGCGATAGGATGAATAAGTATCTTAGAAAAGATGTAAAAAAAGTATTTGATAACTTTTTGGGTGAGAATCTTGTGGATATGTTGGTAGATGATGGTATACTAGATAATAACAAAAGAGAAGACTGCGCTAAAAAGTTGAAAAAAATGGGAGGAGGAATATTTTCTTTTCTGGCAGATAGCATTGATAAATATAGTTTTGCAGAATTCACGAGACCAGTTATTGATGCTGTCCAGTTTTTGAGCCCGAAGGATATGGCCACAATGGCCGAAACACTTGTAAATTTAGAATCTTTCAGACAACAAGTATCTTTGAATCATGAAACAGTAGGTGGACCGATAGACATTGCCGTCATAACCAAAGGAGACGGGTTCATCTGGATCAAACGCAAACATTATTTCGAACGAGACTACAACCATCAATTCTTCAGCAACTACTATAATACCCATGAATAAGAGACCCCCATTGAAGTCTTTCGAAGAATATCGTTCATTGGCTAAAAAACTTCCTGAGAAGAAATCCAATGATAAGTATTTTATGATGGGCTACCAGGAAGCACTCAGTATTATGAGTGAGAATATCAGAGAAAAGCGGCTTAAAGAAAGAGCTGTAGCCAAATTTACATTGTAACGTCATCTTTGAGCGATCCTTTCCAAAAACACAGGTTGACTTAAGGTCAACATGATGGCGTTTGATCTGAAGCACGCAATTGGTGAATCTGGCCCGGAAACAAAGATTTACCGAAAAGATGGTCCTGAATCTGAGCTTCCATTTTGGTTCGAAGCAATTAATACAATAGCTGGCGATATGGTCTCACCAAGTGGGGCGAATATGTATTGTCCTGTTTCAAGGGCTGCCGTTCATAAGTGGCTAAAAGAGGGAAAACTCACGGGTTTTTTCCTACCAACAACTCCTAAAAGAAACCTATTCGGTAAATAATTTCAGAAACGAACGGACCCATACGGATATGTCCCTATTGCGGAACTCAAGGAATGTGCCAAAGAGATTGAAGAAAAGGCTGTTAAGCTGGGTTACGTGACGAAAGAAGAACTCGAGGGAGATAGACCCGACTGGTACGGCGACTTTTTTGAAATGGAACTCCGGAAATAATAATCCTATTTAACATTGTTCTTAGCTTCGCTATTCACTGGTACCCTCCTTTCAGTTGGGTGGCATATGTTTCGAACCAGTCGAAACGCAGATTGGAAAACCTTGTCCAGAACGCACTCATAAAGGCAATTCTGATCTGAGCCCCAAAAGGCGCATCTGCGATCCGGTTTACCGGATCATCTGTTGATCAAAATAATCCATTTTTCAATATCGCCCCTAGCTTGGTTACATCAAAATGTTAATAGCAATCCCGGTTGGTCATCGTTCGAATCCTATCGCATGCGAGCATGCGATGCTACGAAATTGGGGATAACGGTAATTGATCGCTTTATGATCTTTGGGCACAAAAAAAGGTCTTCAATGTGATTTGAAGACCTTTTTCTTTCTTATAAAAAGTGGTACCCAGGAAGGGACTTGAACCCTTACACCTTGCGGCACTAGATCCTAAGTCTAGCGTGTCTGCCAATTCCACCACCTGGGCTTAAAGCGTAGAAGTTGAAAGCTAACTAATATGGATGAGGGTTCAACGAAAAAAAACGAGATTTTCGATTTGACCCGTAATTCTTGCAAATTGCTACGAATTTGATGCCGATACTGCGTCAAAGAGAAGTGATTCTTTAGGCAACAGATTCCAGCATCTTGCTTTTCGCCAAAACCGCTTTTTCGATTGTTTCTTCTAGATCTGCTAATCCAAATGGTTTGGAGAGCAGATGATCGATTCCGGCAGCCTCAAAACGGTTTAGTTCGTAATTATCAGAGGTTCCTGTGACGGCTACGATGTAGGGCTGGTGATCACCGGGAAGTGATTCCCTAATCTTTTGGGTTGCCAGGATGCCACCGAGTTTTGGCATATGGTTATCCATTAAGATCAGATCAAAGTTTTCCTTGCGTGACAGCTGGAGGGCTTCTTCGCCGTTTGCTACGCTGCAAGGAAGTTCTCCGGTGATACGCTCGACCATCGCAGATAACAATTTACGGTACACGCCATTGTCCTCAGCAATGAGAATATTAAGTTCGTTGGATTTTTTCACGTTCTGTGTGTCTAGGGTTTTTAACTTCTGTTAAAAGGAAACTGCGGTGTTTCCATTTACTACCTTCGGAGCGTTTACGGGGGCATTAAGTGCCATTACGCACTTTTGTGTTAAATCGGGGTAAAAGTGGTAAGTTCTGCTAAAATGCGTAGAATTACGCGAAAAAAGGAAGGGAAAACTTGAGTTTATTGGATTCAACAGATGATCCGGTGAACCGGATCGCAGATGCGCCTATGGCGCGTATGTTTAATCATAACAAAAAACGCACTCCCGTGAAGAGAGTGCGTTTTAGTTTAAAAGTTTTTGAATCCTAAGGGATTCTATTGAGTTTAGATAGCTTCGGCCTGAAGGGCTTTGGCTTGTTCTAATGCTTTTTCAGCCAATGCGGTGCTGAGGTAGCGTTCGCCGAAGCTGCAGCCAACCGTTACAATTCGTTTCCCGGCCATTTCAGGTTTGGCTGCGACTTGGATTGCGGACCAGACATTTGCGCCCGTGGAAATTCCTCCAAGAATTCCTTCCTTGGTGGCAAGCATCTGCGCTGTTGCGAAGGCGTTTTCGTTACTAACCTTAACGACGTCATCTATGATGTCGGTGTTGAGGTTCTTCGGAATAAAGCCTGCTCCAATTCCCTGAATTTTGTGCGGTCCTGGTGATCCCCCAGATATGACTGGGCTGGCATCGGGCTCAACAGCGAAGGTGAGCATTGATTTGCGGGACTTAATCACCTCAGAAACTCCGGTGATAGTTCCACCTGTTCCTACCCCAGAGACAAATGCGTCAATGTCTCCTTCGAGGTCGGTCCAGATTTCCTCGGCAGTTGTTTTGCGGTGGGCTTCTGGGTTTGCAGGATTCTCAAACTGTCCTGGTACAAATGCTTTGCTTCCATATTGTTCAGCCAATTGCTGTGCTTTTGCAATGGCTCCAGACATTCCCTTTGGAGCTGGGGTCAACACCACTTCGGCTCCTAACATAAGGAGCAATACGCGGCGTTCCAGTGACATCGACTCAGGCATAGTCAAGATGCACTTGTAACCTTTTGCAGCGCAGACGAAAGCGAGTGCGATACCAGTGTTTCCAGATGTGGGTTCGATGACCACACTATCGGGACTTAATTTTCCATCGAGTTCCGCAGCTTCGATCATTGCGCGACCGATGCGGTCTTTAACACTTGCCATTGGGTTGAAGAATTCTCCCTTTAGGAAAATTTCTGCCCCAACTTCTCTGGAGATACTTTCCAGTTTGATCAGGGGCGTGTTACCGATGGTTTGGATGATATTTGTTGCTAGTGCCATTAGTGCTTATTTTGATGATGACGTGATGTAGTGGTGACATTCCCTCGAGCATTTCCTGCGGTTGACTTAGGAAGTGCGGTTTGGATTTTGCCACTTTAAAGCTTTTACTATGAGCCCATAACAGGTGAGATTTTTCAAAGCGTAACTCCCCTGGGTATTAGTGATATACCAAAATGGGAATTTATCAAAAAATATTTGCCGGAACTATCGGCGACGCGGTCCAAAGCTCCTTCGAGGGGCTCTGCGTTGTGTATTTGCGTTCTTGATACGATAAGTGATCCGAGCTTTTTCCAAATCGTAGGGGCTCATGATCATTTTCACGGTGTCACCCGTTGTAATCTTAATAAAATTTTTCCGTAGTTTTCCGGAAATATGTGCAAGTACCCTATGGCCGTTTTCGAGTTCTACTCGAAACATCGTTCCTGGAAGAACAGCGACAATCTTGCCGTTCACTTCAATTTCTTCATCTGCCATAATGGTATTGTAAGGTCCTTTGCTGGGTCATATTTGCTTCCGTGAAAAGGTCGATATGAATAGAATTAATCGGGAATTGCAACGAAATAGTCGACCCTGTCGGGCTGGCGAATTTCTTTAAAGTTAGGTAGTCGAATTCTGCGTTAGAATGGAGTCGATTGAATTGACCAGTTGCGTTTTTGAAAAAATTGTGGGATGTCGATCTATATGGAAAAACAGCACTGTCCATTTCCGAAGATCCATCCATCCCAATTGAACCGGGATGATGCCTTCTACATGGCACTTGCTTACAACCAAGCGATTGAGGCGTGGCGAGAAGATGAAGTGCCTGTTGGAGCGGTCATCGAATTGGGGGGCGAGGTCATCGCATCTGCCCACAATCAGGTTATTCAAACCTGCGATGCGACGGCGCATGCTGAGGTCCTGGCGATAACCCAAGCATCCCGGGCTATGGAAGACTGGCGCTTGGTTGGCGCGACGCTCTATGTAACCAAAGAACCGTGCCCGATGTGTTCAGGTGCGGCCATTTTAGCTCGAGTTTCTCGAGTGGTGTATGCGTTTTCGGATCCGAAAATGGGGTGCTTGGGTGGAGCGATGAATGTAAATGAATTGCAGGAATCATGGCATCACTTCGAAACAGAAGTGGGCGTGATGGAGTCCGAATGCCGGAGTTTGGTACAGGCATTTTTTGAACTGAAGCGGGACTATGCAAAACAGAAAAAGGCCGAAATGCGGTTGAGTAAGGAACAATCAATAACGGAAACCGGTGAAGCAGAATCATGAAATTTGAAAAGTATGAATTGTCAGATGCGTTAAAACGTAATCTCGACCAAAATGGATTTCGCCGACCGACGGATATTCAGTTCAAAAGCATCCATCCGATCCTGAACGGGGAGGATGTGTTGGCGATAGCCCAGACGGGAACAGGTAAAACTGCTGCGTTTGCGATCCCCATTATTGAGCGCATTCATTCCGGTAAGGTTAGTAAGCGAGTGGAGGGGATTGGTTGTTTGGTGATGGTGCCGACACGAGAACTGGCCCAACAGATCGCGGGAGTTTTTGAAAAACTAGCTGCGCACACCCGGGTGAGTGTGTACTCTCTGCATGGTGGTACCGAACAGGATCCTCAGATTGAAACGCTCCAAAAGGGTATTGATGTATTGGTAGCGACTCCAGGACGCATGTTTGATTTGATCAATCAAGATCACCTCAATGTACGGACTGTCGAAATGCTGGTGTTGGACGAAGCGGATCACATGTTGGATCTGGGCTTTATCGATGATATTCGGTATATCAAAAAATTGCTCCCTCAGCGTCATCAGACGGTGTTTATGTCTGCTACCATTAATAAGCAGATCAAAAAGATTTCTTATTCGTTGGTGAAAGGGAATGCGATCCGCATCCAGGTTTCTCCCAAAGATCCCGTTTCCAAAAATGTAGATCACTTCGTGATGTTTGTGAAACAGGATGACAAACGTTTCTTCCTTGAGGAATTTCTCAACGATAACCCTGAGAGCAAGGTAATCGTCTTTGTGAGAACTCGGGTGAGGGCGGAGCGAGTGGTGAAGGCGATGGCTCGAGTCGGAATCGAATCAGAAATGCTACACGGCGAAATGGAGCAGGAGGATCGACTTTCTGTATTGGAACGCTACCGGGCATCCGAATTTCGAGTGATGATCGCTACGGATGTCAGTGCTCGGGGAATTGACGTGCCCGATGTGGATTATGTGATCAATTATGATCTACCACAGAAGACGGAGAATTACGTACACCGAGTCGGTCGTACAGGCCGTGGTGAGCGACGGGGTTCAGCTATCTCCTATTGCAGCCTCGAAGAAAAGGAACTCCTTGAGGAGATTGAAACCTTCCTAAATAAACCGATCGATGAATTGAGAGTGGGACGCAAACAATACCGCAATACCGTCGATGCGATGGAAAAGGCCGATACAGACGCGAGTGATCTCTTCTCATCTCTGGAAAGCTTGGTTCAGGATCAGGGGCTGAATACGGAACGCCGCCCGAGGAAAAAACGTCCGAGACGAAAGTAGGATGCTCAAATACCAATTAGCGTTTAAAAGACTTCAACCTGAAACAGATCTCATGCCGTTCGACAAGCTCACGGTTATGAACAAGTATGATATACTACAGGAGATCGCATGCAAGCATACGATACTACGTGGGATTTGTGGCAAGCATCCGATGCTCGCATCGGATTATTCACGCATTAAATCAAACGTTAATTGGTCTACGAAGTGTCTGCTGCCGCTGGCGGAGCATTTATCGCAACTAGGAAGTTGTAAACGAAGTGTTTTTAAATAGCGGGTGCGCCAAACGACTCTTGTCGTGGAAGGAAAGGGACCTGTTCAATATAAACCCACGAATGAATTCATGGGCTCCGGAATAGAGCATCCTTCATTTGAGCTGACAACACCAAATCCTGTCAGAGTAAACGCAGAATGCTCTAGAATCGATGGAACGGTTCGCTCCTATCTTCCAAAAAATACGGCCTCGGCGAGAACTGACTCGGCACCGGCGTTGCGGAAGGTGGCTTTGTGTTCTCCAGCGCGATTTCCCAAAAAAGTTTCGGAAACTGCCTCAATTCCCGATTTGCAGAGTTTCCAGTGAAATTTTTGCTGATTGTTGTAGTGGAAATCCACCTCCATTGACTTCTCTTCTGATTGAAAATCGGCGATCTCTATCTTGGGCTTAGGGTCGAGTTCCTCAAAACCATCTGTATTATCGAGGCAACGCTTAAGCCAGTTTTTGAGCTGTTTGGCATTCGCCAAATTTTGTTCATCCGCTCGCACCGTGATGGATTGTAAGCCATCGATGATCAGATTTGCGTCAAATGTGCTTAAGACCTGACCGATAGATTGCTTGATTGGAAGCATCCGGGCGTCTGCGAGGTCTCGAATCCGCCATTCGTCTGGGATCGGAATTTCGGTGTAGTCGTCGAGCTCAATTGCCGAATCGTAAAGGATGCGTTTGGCCGTTTTGACGAAGACGAGATACTTATTCTTAACCGCCTTCACTGGGATTCGATGGAACCAATGATAGATCGGAAGATCACTTTCCAACCAGATTGATACTTGATTGAAGAGAGAACGTGGTTCGTCCGAGGCATACTCCAGCAGGAGGGCTTCACAGCAGCACATTTCGCGGAGGCTTTCGCCAATATAACACTGAGTGAAAAGCTTTCCGTCCAAGGTTGTTTCATCTACTGCATCTGTGGACGGGGCGAGAATGATGATCCTTCCGGGATGGCGTTGGGTGAATTCGATCGCGGTATTGAAGATTCGAGATGCTTCTTCCGGGGTCGTTTTCCAGCCAAGGTGAATGATGAGATTGAGCTGGGATGCACGAAACTCTGAAGGCGCTGCCGACTGGGAGTTTTCATCCCCTTTCCACATTTCACGCAAGTGGCGGGAAATTTTTGAAATCGGCATGGGCACACCGGGTAAACTGTCGAGTATGGAAGCCATAAAAAGTGAGTTTCCTCTGATTTCTATTTGAGTATTCCGAAATTACTGACCGGGGCTAGGCACTGGGGCGACGCCACTCATGACGTTTGTCCCAAAGCATGCGTTCGGCGGCAAGGGGTCCCCAGGAGCCGGAAGCATAGGTTTCCAGGCTTTGCTGACCGGCTTCTTTCCAGAAATCCAGTAACGGAGTGATGATCCGCCAGGATTCCTCGGTTTCATCTCCTCGGATAAAGAGGGTGCTGTCACCGACCATGGCATCCAAGATCAACCGTTCGTAGGCTTCGGGAGTATTGGACCCGAAGGTGGTGGAGTAGTTGAAATGCATTTTCACAGGCTGAGTGCGCGTTTCAAGGCCCGGAATCTTTGAATTGAGCAGGAGCGTGACTCCCTCATCGGGCTGCACCCGAATCACCATGACATTTGGAGACAGGTCAAAACGATTGCCTTCGCTGAAAAGAATTCCCGGTGGACGCTTGAATTCAATTGCGATTTCACTGATGCGCCGTGCCATACGTTTTCCCGAACGTAGATAGAAGGGGACTCCCTTCCAGCGCCAATTGTTGATGAACAGGCGTAAGGCGGCGTAGGACTCCGTGGAGGAGGTTTTTGGCACATCCTTTTCTTCCATGTAGCCAGGAACGCGTTCGCCCTCGATGAGCCCTTCCCGATACTGGGCTCGTACGGCATCGCCTCCATCTTTTCGGAGATCGAGTGGTTGAATTGCTTTGAGAACTTTTACCTTCTCGTCGCGGATTGATTCTGGATCGAGTGAAACCGGTGGTTCCATTGCAGTCAGCGATAACAACTGCATGGTGTGGTTTTGGATCATGTCTCGCAGCGCGCCACTTTGATCGTAGTAACCCGCACGAGATCCCACTCCCAATTGTTCTGCTACAGTGATTTGAACACAACTGACATATTCACGGTTCCAGATGGGTTCAAAAATGGAATTTGCAAACCGTTGCACCAAGAGATCCTGAACCGTTTCTTTGCCCAGGTAGTGATCGATACGGTAGACCTGATCCTCGTCGAATTGTTTGAGAATGTTTCGGTTCAACTCCCGGGCTGTTTCCAAATCCTTACCAAAGGGTTTTTCGATGACGATCTTTGGTTTCAGATCAGACGATTGACCGTGGCGAGAGAGTTTACTGGCACCGAGGTTCTTGATGATGGGTTCGAATACGCTGGGTGGAGTTGAGATATAAAAAAGCAGCTGGAATTGTCGGTCGTGCTCCTTTTCGATCTCATGCACTCGCTCATGCAATTCCTGATAGGCTTTGAGCTCATCGTAATTGCCCGTGTGATACTCAATGTTTGGTTCAATACGGGTCCAGATGTCTCCGTCGAGGTTGCGGCGGGAAAACTGCTCAATCGCCTCTTTCGAAAATTCCTGAAATTCTTTATTGGGGATCGATTTGCGACCGAAGCCGATCAATTTGAAATCGGATGGCAGCAAATTGTCGACCCCAAGGTTGTAGAGTGCCGGAATGAGTTTACGCCGGGTGAGATCTCCGGATGCGCCAAAGATCACGAGAATCGTTGGGTTCGCTCCGCGGTGTTTACTCAAGCCAGTTAGAAATGGATGTCGGTTGGTCTCTGACATATAGCTTTTTAAGAAACTCGAAACCCGTACTTTTGCAATGTTTCTGGGTGTCTATATGATGAAAATTCTTCATTAGCTTGATGCATATTACAGCTGAAGAGTTTCCAATGGCGCTTCATTGTCGGAAATGTCCTATGATTGGGGATCTATTTCAAGTGATTTCGAGAGCGGACCTTTGGTTGGGTTCAAGCTGACACATTAACGGTCCATTTTATGATGAATCTCAATGCAAAATCCCCAACATCAAAACCGGAATACCCAGAACCTAATTGGATTTTTAGGGACGGTTGTTGTGTTTTGCACGATCGTTAGTGCTCCTCAATGGCTGCAGTCGGTGGAAACGCCGGCCTCTTCATTTTCTCAACCGAATCGAGTGGAATCGGTTATGGTTGAGAATACCACGGCGGTATCATTGGCCTCTGTTGAAACTTCACAAAGTGGCGGTGGAGCAGGGCATTATACACAGTTTTGTGCCGCTTGTCATGGGAGCCCGGGATCGGAACGGGTGCCGGGATTGGCGGGCAGTGATCTTTTTGATGGAGTGTCAGAGCAACCTTATACTCCCGATTCGATCCGACTCGTTTTGCGGCAAGGTATTCTCGAAAAAGGAATGATTCCAATGGAAGCCGTATTGACGGAGGCTCAACTGGAGGCACTCGTTGATTATGTCCTTGAAAATCAGCCTAGTTGAAGCTTCGAGGGTGACTGTTCATGTGGTGGTTCTGCTATGAGAATTTATGATATTTCCAAGCACACCCTCGCGAATTGAATCATTCACTTTTGTTAGTTCGACGATGTGAAAACAACCACGGGATCACTTGATTCTGATTCCATGCTTTTTGAAAGGTCTCTCCGTGCCCGGTGTTTGCATATTCTGTATATTTAACTTCTGCGCCGATTTTGCGAAGTAGCGCAGCCATATTTCGGGATCCTTGAACTGGATTCCATTTATCGATCTCTCCATGAAAGATCCAGAATGGAATCGCTGCGATTTTGGAAAGAGTAGCAGGATCCGAATACCCTGCCATGGGCGCAGCTGCCGCAAATAGATCCGGACGGCGACCTGCGAACTCCCATGTCCCGAATCCGCCCATCGAAATTCCAGTCAAATAAACGCGGTCGCTATCGATTGGAAATTCATGAAGTATGCTTTCAATCAATTCCAGAGCCGCCGCCCCGGAATCTGACGCATAGTCAGACATCACATAAGAACCTTGCTCCTGGTTAAGCCCTTCGAATGGAGTTTCTGGAGTATTGCCTACCCACCGAGCCCACTCTTCGTTGATCGTTTTGTCGGAACATTGTGGCACCAAAACGTAACAGGGATAGTCAGTTTGCATTTTTTCACTAATGATTGAATGCTCCCCTGTAAAAAGAGGAGTGTTGAGTATAATCTTAGGATTGTTGTCACTGCCTCTTTCCCCTCGACCATGCAAGTAAACCAGTAAGGGAAGGCTCTTCCCTTCCGCGTTAATGGGTTGAAACATCCGATAGGGCATCTCCATTCCATTACTCGCCCGAAACACTTGGGGTTCCATGATTGTGTCAACTGTTTCCAATGTAACAGGTGCAGTGGCTGCAAGACATTGATCCGACAGCGCGCAAACTAAGATAGTTAAAAAAAGGGACTGTCTATTCATTTGAGAGCGATGGGTAGGCATCAAATTTTGTAAAAATTCATTAATATTTTACCAATGGACCGAATATAGAGATTCGGAAATTGCTTATTAGCTTGTCTTTTTAGTCGTATTAGTGTCAATTATTGAAATGTATCGATTCTTCTCTCGCGGATGAAATCAACAAAGTGTGCCAAATGAAAAAATCAAATAGCAGAATCGCAGTGGCCATTACGGCATTTGCCCTGTCGATTAGTAGTCTTAATGCCGTCATTATCAATTCTTCTTCAATCGAAGTAGATTTTGATGATTTCTACTCTGGAACTTTACTTGGGTATACCAACAGTTCCGTTGATCGTCAGTTATATTCTTCAAGCAACTCTTACAGTCCACTCGGAGCAGGACAGGGATTTACCATCCAAATTGATAACAACTATGGACCGGATGTGGGTGCGCTTTACGACACTGACACGCGGGTTTATTTGGATAGTAGTGGAAATGAGATCATCCGTTACGAAGACTTACCAGGACATTCGCCAGTGGCAACAACTGCAGGCCGCGAATTAGGTTCGGAAGGAGACGGAAATTCGGGAGAAGACACGGATTTGGAATTTGATAGAACTAACGGCTGGTATGGTGGAAATCTCAACGATGAGCGCCAGGGGAATGCCCTCGTGATTCAGGAACATCTTGGCATATCAGACTGGTATGGAAGTGTTTCAAATAGTCCGAGCGCGTTGGACCATGGTCATCTCTATTTCACAACTGGAGATCATAACTGGGATACCAACAACAATTGGAAAAAATACGCTCCTGATGACGACAGCAACGGAGGGACCATTTGTTTTGATTTCGAAACCAACCTAAGTTCTTTCGGGTTCAATTTTGTCGATCTGGATAGAGGCGAAGATGCGAGCATCACCTTTGTTGATTCACTCGGTTCTTCCGCAACCATCAATTTGGATGAGTTCTCATCAAGCAGTGGAGATTTTTTCAACCGTGGTAGCAATAACACCTCAGGGACAGTTGTTTGGGGCGACGGTAAAGCCAATCGGGTCGACGCGATATCCGTTTCTGAACTAAACTCTGTGCTAGGAACGAATTTAAACAATTTCGAAAAAGTTAGTTTCAATCTTTCTGGTAGTGGAGGGATTTCGGCAATTCATTATGGATACTCCGCCGTTCCCGAACCATCCACTGTTTTTGCAGGACTTGGATTGTTCGCTTTCATGGGACTCCACTTCTTTCGTTCTCGTCGTAAATCCAAATCGACGAACGTAGCGTAGTAACTCAGCAAATTTTGATTTTTTCTCAAACCTCACGGTCGTTCGCCGTGAGGTTTTTTTACGAAAAATGCGTAGGGAGTGTTTAAGAATAGGCCGAATGTCGCTAACTTAAGGATAGTTTCCGTTTGAATTGTAGCATCCGATGCTTGCATTGGATATCGCGGGAGATGCTGCGTCCACTCTGCATGAAGAGATGCGATGACGAGCATCACATGCTACAGAATTTTTCAGAAAATTTAGGATTAATCATCTCTAAAACTACCTTGGGTTAGCGAGGTTGGAAGCAGGCCCAAAGGTGGTCCAGAAAACTATCATTCACAACGAGACGGTCAAAATGTTCTGGGCTCAAGTCCAAGGACATTTAGAATGCATCCAAAGATGCAAGAAATCGATTTGAATGCCACAATCGGCTGGGATCCGTCATAACTGCTGTTGCACAGAAGCTTGGAGTGTCAGGTATTTGAGCGAAAAGGACTGAGAAAGCTCGTTTTGTTGGGGATGCCTTCACTCTATCATTCAATCCACTCGAAAATTGCTGTGTCTATTGGATTAGAGTTCAAAGCAATCGGGAGGTTTCAATTCCTCTACTGTCGTGCCTTCTGATCAAACAACTCAATCTCTTCAGGCAAGAGCACTGCATTGAGCGCTAGTTTTTCATATTTTTCAGCGAATTCAATACGGTCTGCGCTTCTCGCAATAACGGCTGCATAAAATGCGATTTCGGGAACGCTCAAATGTCGCTCATCCATTGCAGAGATCATTTCAAATGCTTCCTCTGCAGATCCATTCCTAAAGAGAGCGAAGGCGCAAGTGGTTGCAGGTATGGGTTTTCCAGGATATTTCTCGAACAACAACTTTGCTTCAACTAATTGACTTTCAACGTCCCGTTTCAACAATAACGAATACATGATGAGATTATTCTTAATGGTATCATCATCCGGCAGAGACCGATTGGCCTTCACGGATATGTTATAGAGATCCCATGTTTTCCGCTGCTTATAAAAATGATCATGAAGCCGTTGGTAAGCTTTCTTGGCATGGACGGATTGAGTCAACATTTCAGATAGCATTGTTATCCACCTGTTTTCAAATCCATCCCATGTCTCAATAATGCTCACCAAGCGGTTTTGTTCGGACAAATTGTCGCGGGAAAGCTCAACAGCTTCTGTCCAGTGCCGTTTGGATTCAACTTGTTCGTTGAGTTGCATGTGCGCCCTGGAAAGCAGGGCATGGCGATAGTAATCGAGTTTCCCCCAATCTTCTTCGATCAGCTTTTCCTCCAAATCGTTCCATCGCGTTAACATCGCAAGAGCATCGGCATAGGAAACCTGAAAGGAAAAGGATTCCTTTATATCTGCCGATGAAATGCTATCTAACCATGTCAATGCAGATTCTGCCATCCCGGCACGGGTAAGTGAATTTGCAATTCCCTCTAGCAGTTGCATCTGCTTCCCATCGAGCTTGATGCTTTTCAAGTAGGCCTCCACTTCATTTGGTTGGAAGGCGATCAAAAGACGGAGATAACCCGCCTTTTCATGCCATTGAGCATCAGGGTGGGCTACCAATTTTGCGGAAACCTTGATGGCCTGGTCCCAATCCTTTTGATAAATGGCGTAAGATGAGAGAACCCTCCAAATCGCAGGCAACATGGATTCATCAAGCGTAATCTCGGACATTAATCCGTTGATTTCGTCAACATCTTCACTACGGCCTTTGCGAAGCAATATATTCAGGAGATTAAGTTTTAGGTCATTGGAGTCGGGATCCAGTTGAAGGGATTTCCGCGAGTATTGTTCTGCCTGGTCGTAGTTGTGATTAGCGATATAATAGGCAGTAATCAGATTGTTGTACTTCGGTTTTTCTGCTGTGTTTGGAACCGTCTTTTGCAATACCGAGTAAGCTTCTTCAAATTTTCCATTTTTAAGAAAGGCTTCAGCCAATCCAAGTTGGGCGCCACTTGACTGTGGTTGCATTTTGGTCAGTTTCATCCACCAATAGACTTCAAGAGGATCTCCATAGAAACTCGCATATTTGCTCATGCGCTTCACTGCTTCTAGGTTTTCTGAATCCCTTTTTAGGATTTGAGTATACCAATAGGACGCCATCTGCCAGGAGTCGCTTTCGATCGCTCGATCACCCAACGTTAAATAGCGATGGGTTTTGAAGCTGTTGTAGCCGATCCATCCAAAGGACCCCAATACCACGCAAAGAAGTATTAGAATAGGGAATAAAAACAGGGGTCGACGAAGAGATGAAATCATAGTGTCTAATAGGTGGCAATTGGCCTGCGGCAACCTAGCTCATAATCGGTTTCTTTCAAGCATAAGCTCCATTTGAAATCGTTGCGGATGAAAAAATCGAAAACCAGCCCGTTTTTAGATATTTTGCAGATTATTGATCTTATTCTTATTTGCGACTAATAGACTTCAAACTGAAACAGATCTCATGTGAGCATAAGATGCTGCAGTGGATGAGGTGTAGCGTCCGATGCTCGCATCGGATTGTGCACGTATTGAATTAAAGGCTAATCGGTATTGGCTATTTAGTGCATGCGCGAAAAATGGTTGTCATGCCAAATAGTTGTCGATGATTTTGCGGGATTCGATACGATTTACGAAAGTTTGACTATCAAATTTGAGACGGCTGGCATCCGCTATGCTATGTAAGAGGCACGTTAAAGATATAGAGACTGGGCAGGTAGTAACTGCCCATCTCTCTGAGCCAAAAAGAAAGATGATAGTATGAATGATTCAGCACCAGATCCAGCCGTTGGGAAATTGAGTATTCTTGTTGTTGAAGACAGTGGTCTGAGCTTCGCCCTTACGAAAGCGATGATTGAACGTTTGACAGGGAATGAGCCGGATTGGGCGAAGGATGGTGCAACTGCAGTAGATAAAGTGATGTTGGGGGATTATGATCTAGTGATCATGGATCACATGATGCCAGGGATGTGTGGAGTCGAAGCGACGCGCATCATTCGAGAACAGGTTCCTGAATGGAAACAACCCTTTATCGCGGGTCTATCGGGGGCGACCACTCCTAAGGATTTGGTTTCATATGAACAAGCAGGGATGAATCGATTTCTCGCTAAACCAATGCGCTTGGGACAGCTGCAGGAATTACTCGAGTTCGTTTTTGAATGGGAGCGTGAAGCGGTTACATTTGAGGCCTTTGACTCGGTTAAAGTACGGAGCGCGTAGTCAGTTTTTGACAAAATCTGAGGGCGGCTATCAGAAAAAAAATAATTGTGTTTTGGTGGAGTCTGGTTAGGTAAAACAGGAATACAGTGTGAGAGACACTGTTGTGGAACACTTTGCTGTTCCGCTGTCATTACCGCTTCACTACCCCTGATATGACTACACTGCTGATCGCACTTGGTTCGTTTATACTGTACTTGGTTGCCTACAATACCTACGGTAAATGGTTGGCCCGAAAGATCTTCAAATTAGATCCCCTTGCCGAGACTCCTTCCTACGCATTGGAAGATGGACATGACTATGTGCCGACTGACAAGGGAGTTGTTTTTGGCCATCACTTTACGTCCATTGCCGGTACCGGTCCAATTGTTGGACCTGCTCTTGCCGTGATTTGGGGATGGGTGCCAGCGCTGTTATGGGTGTTGCTTGGATCTATCTTTATTGGAGCGGTACATGACTTTGGTTCATTGGTGATCTCGCTGCGAAACCGGGGTCAAACAATTGGGGATGTAGCGGGGCGAATCCTGGCTCCTCGCGCGCGGTTTCTCTTTCTTGGAATTTTGTTTTTGGCGCTTACGATTGTATTGGCAATTTTTGGATTGGTAATTGCCGCAGTGTTTCGGACCTATCCGTCAGCGATTTTTCCTTGTCTTGTTCAAATCCCTTTGGCGTTGGTCATTGGAGTTTTTTTGCACCGCAAGGGAATGAATATCCTTATTCCTAGCATTGTGGCCCTGGCACTGATGTATCTTTCGATCTATTTTGGAGATACGGGACTTCTGGGAAGTTTCAACAACGCATTGAAAAGTTGGAACACGATCACTTGGGTGTCGGTTCTGCTGGTGTATTCTTATGTTGCTTCGGTGTTACCCGTATGGACTCTTCTCCAACCGCGGGACTATATCAACAGTCTTCAACTACTCAGTGCCCTTTGTCTGGTAGTGATTGGATTGATTGTGGCCGCGATTGTGGGTGGTGCCCCAGCTATTGAAGGAGCTGCTCGGCCGGAACTTAAACTGGTTGCCCCCGCATTTAGAATTTCGGTGGAAGGAGCCCCTTGGATTTTTCCCTTTCTCTTTGTGACCGTGGCCTGTGGGGCGATTTCCGGTTTTCATTGCCTTGTCTCATCCGGGACCTCCTCGAAGCAATTGCGTAGTGAAAAGGATGCTCAATTTGTGGGTTATGGTTCCATGTTGACTGAAGGGTTCTTGGCGACACTGGTTATATTGGCTTGTGCTGCAGGCTTGGGTCTTGGTGCTCATGCCATTGTCGGCAATCTGGATTCGCCCATATTGACCGGAGCCGACGCCTATATGGCGCGGTATGAATCCTGGAATGGGGCGAAGGGACTTGGAGCCAAAGTGGGTGCATTTGTTGATGGATCCGCCAATTTTTTGAAGGCAATGGGCATCGGACCCAGAATGGCGGTGGCGCTGATGGGTGTTTTTGTAGCGTCATTTGCCGCCACTACGCTTGATACTGCCTGCCGTTTGCAGCGCTACGTAACGCAGGAGCTTGCGAGTGCGATCGGTTTCAAGCCCCTGACCGGGAAACACGGAGCGACGTTGTTTGCAATTGTGATCGCAGGTGCAATGGCGGCACTTCCTCTTCCAGGAACAGAATGGACATGGGCGTCGTCAGGGACGGGAGGTCTAATTTTATGGCCACTATTTGGTGCGACCAATCAGCTGCTCGGTGGACTCGCTTTTTTGGTGATTTTGTTCTGGATGCGACGTCGAAAATTACCAATTTATTTCGTCATCCTACCAACCCTTTTCATGCTCATTCTTCCGGGAATTGCGATGGGCATCGAATTATTCCAACCGGGTGGTTGGGTTGCTAAAGCTCAGTGGCATTTGGTTTTTATGGGTGTGGCGACCTTGTTTCTGGAGATCTGGATGATCATTGAAGCGATTCTCGCCTGGAAGACCAGTCGGGGTGTATTGGAGCCCGCGATCGATTGAGAACGATCCATAGAGATTTGTGCAAAGTAACATTGCCATATTTGTGATAAATCGCAGACACTGCGTTATCGTCGAAGTTGAGTGAAACATCTATGGATATCTCGGTCATTTTAAGCACCTACAACGCCCCCCGCTGGTTAGAAAAAGTAGTTTGGGGTTATCAAGCACAGACCTATCGTGATTTTGAAATTGTGATTGCGGACGATGGATCTGGGGATGAGACCATCAGCCTAGTCGCGAAACTGCAGAAAGAAAGCGGTTTGACCATCCAACACCAATGGCATGAGGATGAAGGATTTCAGAAATGCAAGATCATGAATGCAGCCATTGCAGCAGCAGCCGGGAACTATCTGGTATTTTCCGATGGAGATTGCATCCCTCGGGCCGACTTTTTGGAACAACATGTTAAGGCCCGGCAGAAAGGATTTTTTCTCTCTGGTGGGTATTGTAAACTCAACATGGAAGGGAGTCAGAGAATTGACCGGGAACTCGTTCTTAGTGGCAAGGCCTTTGATCCCGATTTTTTGCAGACTTGTGGTCTTAAGAAAAAGTGGTCTGCGAAACACTGTGCGAGGGGAAGCTGGGCATCGATAATGAACGCTATCACTCCTACCAAACCTACCTGGAATGGGCATAATGCCTCTTGCTGGAGGACAGATGCCATGCAAACGAACGGCTTTGACGAGCGCATGGTGTATGGAGGTGAAGATCGAGAATTTGGAGAACGATTGTTTAACGCTGGCCTGAAAAGTAAGCAGATTCGGTATTCTGCCATTTGCGTTCACCTCGATCACAAGCGGGGATATGTGACGCGAGAGGGGATCGATTTTAATAAATCGGTCCGTTCCGAAACCCAGAGCAGTGGTAGGGCCCGGACTGATTTTGGCATCCTATCGGAGTAACCTGTGCAAGAATATCCCTCTTATCCGATCCTCATTGTAAGGGCAGCGATACTTTTATCCGCACACAACTCATTTGCCCGTCCAGTCAGTGTTTGAGTTGCCTGTTCCAAGTCCCCAACGGATCGAGGATTTTTGATCGTATTTTTCACTTTTTCTGCAGGAAAGATTTGAGCGACTCCATCGGTTGTGAGGCACAATACATCCTTGCGTTTCAGATCGATGCTGAAAATCAAAGGTTGCAAGTCTTCACTGCGGAATTTACGGGAGGCTACGGTTTGTGACTTGTAAATTTTGGACCCGTCCTTCGCCTCATTTATAATCGGATATATTTCGGGATTACTGAGAATCCCCTCCCAATCTCCATCGGAGGGAATGTGAACTGAATCGCCGCGGAGGTGATAGAGGGTCGATTTCCCAAGTTGAGCGATAATCGCGCGTTTTTCGTGAACAATTACTGCAGTAAGCGATGCCGTAAATCCGGTTAATTGGGTATTTTCGAGGGAAAGGTTGAGCATCTCTTTCCGGAGATCGTCGATCTTAAATCGCAACCATTTTTCCAAGCTATCAGATTCCAATATTTGAGATCGACCTGCGTGACGAAATTCGTTGATGAAGTCTCTTACTACCATCCTTGAAGCGAATGCTGGTTCGGGGCGGGAGCTATCGCCAAAACTCAGAATCGCTAAGGTAGGAGTGCTTTTTGTCTCACCTTTGGAGACAGATTGATTTTTGGTCGTTCGGAATTTGAGTTTGTGAAAATTGGTGATACCAAAATGGTCGAACCTTTGTGAATCGTATTTGGACTGTTGGCCGCAACCAAACCATTGAATTTTCATGTCGTAAATTGTGAGGTGAAGTTCATAAGGAATACTTCATTGCGAGGTGAAGTGTTTAATTGAAACTTATCAGAGTTCAATGAAACATTGCACGCAAAAGTAAATAAAATGCTAAATTTGCTATACAAAAGGTTCGTAAAGGGAATTAGGAGTTCTAAAGATTGGCATTAATGAAAAATTCGCAGGAAGAGGCATTTAAAAAGTATAAAAAGGCGGAAACGAAAGCGTTGGAGATCCTTAACAGTATGAAAGCGACGGGTGCTGGCTCAGTGGACATCGAATTATCCCTTTTGGTCGCAATCTATGAACTTCACAAAGAAAAACTGCCTGCAGGGACGATTTCAAACATTGTTAAAGGGCACCTCAATACACTGGAACCCTATTATGGAGGGGTGGATCCATCTGCTAACTAGTTCTACTCAGGTAGATGAAACCTGCTTTATATAAGAGGTCGGTATTCCGCTTGATCTCCCCGATGTGTCGGCGGCAGGATCCGCTGTGAATGAGGTTTTTGGATTTGCCTCGGCCTGCGCCAAAGCTTCGACCGTCACGAAGGCAAACTCCCTGCTGTTGCGATCGGCGAGCGGGCATGTAGTTGGGTGTCATTCGCGTTCATAACGACCTGCTATGACGCACAGGATCAACTTCCTCAGATGATTCTCAGGTTGATTGAACCTCGTTTCTGTTTATGGTTAGGGGTCGGCGGCTATTGAGTCTCCAAAATACCATCAGCAAATAATTCCTTATCATGATATCCAATCGATTTGTATCCCACGTTGTAGCCCTTTTTTGTTATCCATTCATCGCATTTGTGGCAGGGTTTCTCTATTTGTTTTACCTTCATCAGGTGTTGGGGATTGAGAATGAAGGATTTGGGGCAGCTGCGGCTGTGATTGCATTTCCAATGTATTCGATTCCATTATTTGCTTTTTGGTTGGTGGGTTGGGAAATGATGCGCGCGGTGAAGAAAGGACCCATGGGTCCAGTTTTTACGTTTGGATTGGCGGTTGCTGTTGCTTTGCTTTTCAGTATGATGGTTGCCGGACCCAATGGATTTCTCACCAGCGGTGGTGCCAATTCATTCGCTTACTTTTTTATTGGTATCAATTTGGTGGGAGCACTCATTCACTATGTTTTGCTTCCGAAGACACTCCCTGCATTGGAAGAATAGCGAATTGGCGGAAGGGAAGCGGACATTAGGGCATTCTGCCTCTACTCAGAGATTTCTTGATTTCTCAACGCAGTCGGTTCACGCGTTCGGTAAGTATTTGTTGATAGTCAAACTTTTGACGAGAACTGAGATAACTTCGATCGATCGCCAATTTCCACGCGATCGCATGGCTCAGCATATTTTGGCTGATTTTTGTTACGTAGGATTTCGGTAACTGTAAGCGTTCAATAGCGAGATATTGGTAGAGCGTCGATTTGTCGAGCCGACTTCCATTGTCGGCAAGTGGCAGTGAAGATTCCAAACCACAGATTCCAGTCAATGCTGTGTTTCTTATTCCAAAAAGAGGTGCGATACCTGTGACTCCATTTTTGTCGGTTAGCAATTGCCATTTCCCCGCGTGCATTTCTGTGTTTGAGACAATGAAATTGAATAGAAACGTTTGGTAGAAAATTGCCCGTTCCCGGACGGGGAATGTGGTATGCTCATTGATGAGTTCAATCAGTGTTTCCGTTGTAGCCTCTTCTCCCTCAGGAAGGAGGGACGCGAGACTCCGGAGTCCAAGTTTTGTAGCTTGGCCTATGCGATCTACTCTGCGAGTCCAAAGGGCAAACGTATTGTCTTCAATATCAACGAGACCGAAAGGCGCAGTTTTAATCTCTCCGATATTGGCCAAGTGAAGGGTGATTGATTCGTTTTCGGGCACGAGTTCGAGCGTTGGATGCTGTGCTTTGATTACGTAGCGCCCCCGCCGCGGATCCGGTGAAAACTCCGCTGATTTGACTTCCAGTTTCATGCTGACCTTGGGCTGGCCGCCACAAAGTTGAAGCGATTCCTTGTGCTCTTGCGAAAGACTGCGAAGCTGCTCTTGCGTGAACTGCAGTGGACTTAGATTCTTAAGATGAGGACTCAATTGCTTGAGTCCCTTTGGATCGAAGGGATTGGCATCGTTGGATTCGATCCATTCGTACGTGATAGGACAAATTCGTTTCATTCAGTTGTGTGTGATGAGATTAAGAGCTTCAAGGAAATGTCGGTAAATTCCAGGCATTCCCTTGGCTAAGATCGCTTTGATTAAAGCACCCGTGTGGATTCGGACTGAACTGGAGATTTTACCCACAGTTCCATGTTGAGCGTTGTGAGAATCTTCTCGATCACGTCCATCCTTACAGTGGTTTTCCCATTTTCAGTTTGTGAGATAATTGCTCGACTTAAGCCCGAGAGTTCCGCCAGTTCTGTCTGTGACATTTTGGCGATTTTCCGAGTGGCTTTGATTTCTTTAGAAAAATTCATGAGATCCTATTTGCGAATTATCATAGTCAAAATTTTTAATTTGCAAGGAATGAGAGAAATTAAATTCGTTTCGAGAATGGGTTCGAGTTTCCTGCAATTCTCTTCCATTCGATGGGGTCGTTGTCGCATGTCATTCTCATGTTAACGGTCATGAACAAGCAAACAACACTACCGCAAAAGTGCGTTGGTGTGTTCGATGCTCGCATCGGACTTAATGTCCCTGGGGACTACAATCTTCCTTCATGAATTTTTCCGTTTATTCGGTGACGGTGCCCTTGGGTTAAAGCCATTCCCGTTTGACCCGGAAGGGAAACTTCATACTTGTTGGGGGTCACTCACCATCATTATCCCATGGAAGGTCTAATTATCCTCTTCGTTCTGGCGATCTTTGTTGCACCGATCATTCTATCGATTGTTGCCTTGGTCAAAGTATATAGCCTTCAGTCGAAAATTGACACACTGAAGGCCTCTCTAACCTCGGAAAAGGGATTCGCCCCCGCGATTCCCAGTGAATCCAAAGGAGAGGGAGGTGAGCCCAGTCCCGCCCCACCTGAGCCGACGGCAGTGAAGGCTTTCGAAAGAGAGAAGAAAAGTGCGGCTTCTTCGGGAGAGAACCGACCTATGCAGGTCGCGACGAAAAACGTGGAGGTAACCGAACCTGCGAAAGCTAGAAAGGCTTCCTCCTCTCCTTCTCATAAGCCGGGAATAAACCTTGAGATTTTTATGGGGGTGAAGGGGGCTGCCTTTATCGGTATCACTATATTGGTGATAGGGATTAGTTTACTGATCACATATGCGATCCAAAATGCGTGGTTAGGACCGGGTGCGCGGTCGCTTTTGGGGGTCGTATCGGGTGCGGTTTTGATTGGAGTGGGCTATTTTGCAGAGCAAAAGAGTCAAAAATACAAATTATTGACGCGAGTACTCACGGGCGGTGGAGGAGCGCTCTTTTTTGTATCGGTATATGCCGCTTATGGAATGTACCACCTGATTCCTGCCGTAACTGCAGGGCTTGGCCTTCTTGCTTGTGCCGCTGCTGTTTTTTCATTGGCAATGGTGTATCGTTCGCAAGCGGTTGCCATATTGGGTGTGATTGGCGCATTCCTGGTTCCTATCCTCATTGGTGAAGGCGTAGGCAATCCAACTTTCTTATTGATCTATGTAGCGCTTTTGAACGTTCCAGTCATCCTGCTCGGGCTTAAGCGGAAATGGCAGTGGCTTTACAACCTCGGGTTTCTTTCAACCGCCCTGTATTATTTGCAATGGTCAGATCTGACTCACGGAAAATCCCTTTGGTTAGGACTGGGGTTTTCCCTGTTCTTTTTCCTTCAATATGCAGGACTAGGTTTACTGAAACTATGGAAAGAATCCGAAGTTAAGGGCCGGGAGTTCGACACTCTGCGGTTATTGATGGGATCGCTTCTGTTATTGGCGGCCGTATACTCTCTGCTCGAGAACAATCCTGCGGGAAAGTGGATGGGGTTTTGGTTTTTGGGTTACGCTATGGTTCACGTTGGACTTGCTGCATTTGGGTTTCGTCGATTCCCCCATTTTACCCACGAGATATTGGCATTTCTGGCTGGTGCAACTCTTTTTGCGACCCTCGCATTACCAGCACAGTTGGATGGGGCGTGGGTTTCAGTCGGTTGGGCGTTGGAAGGTGTGATTGTGGCTTGGATGGCCGCCAAGGCGCGTTCTTCATTCTTCCAATTACTCGCATTCATCCTCGGTATCATTGGGATTTTGAAAGGTTTGGTTTTTGACTGTACTCTTTACTCCGCAACTCCAGATCCGTTTTTGAATCTTCGCTTCTGGATCGGACTAGTCTCTGCGGGGCTGTTTGCATTCCAAGGCTGGATTGTGGGAAGCAAAGCCGGGGAGATGAAATCGAATGGTTGGCATGAGCTGTTCTGGTGGATCGCTATCCTAGCTGTAATGGGGGTTGGGTATCCGATGCGTTTTGGACTATCGGAGCGGATGAGATTGAAAGCTGGATCATCCTATCCTGGATTTTTCTGATAGTGAGCGGAGGAATTTTTGTGTTTGCCCCTCAGGCGTCCAGTGTACGGATGCTGGGTGCAGCTATACTCATCCTTGTGCCCGTCGTAGTATTGCTCTTTGGAATTGTTTTTGCATTCGAAATGCAAAATGAAGGGGTCTTTTTACATTGGTGGATTTGGGCGGAATTGTTAACGGTAGTGAGTGCGGCCGTCATTGCTGTGAAAATAAAGGAGGCCAAGCACACAGACTCCGACTCAAAGCTCGATTCGCAGGGATATGGAACTGCGATGGTGTTGTTATCGATCACCTCTGGAATTGGGTTGGTTTCCTCCGAGTTACTGCGGGCGAGCGAAAGTTGGGGAAGCATGGGCGTCACTCTTTTCTGGGCGATCAGTGCGGTTGTCTTAACACTGTGGGGATTGAGTCGGAAAGCCAGTGTCTATCGCTATTTTGGCCTCGCGTTGTTTGTCCTCTGCGCTGGAAAAGTGATGCTGATAGATTCCACTCAGTTGGATGGATTGCAACGCATTCTCGCTTACATGGGCACAGGCATCATGCTCTTGGTATTGTCATTTGTATATCAAAAAGCTGCGAGTTATTTCAATAATCTGGAAAAATAGACAGGGAATCATGAACACCTTTTTTTCAATTACATCGGTTGTTTCTGCTCGTCCTTGTTTCGCAAAGCGATGGTTGGCGGTATTGATGACTGTTAGTTTATGGGCAAGTTCAACATTAAGTTCGGCTAAGGAAATATCCCCTGAGCAATTTCGGGCGAGCTCCGCACTCCTGGGAGATATCCAAGAGGGAGAAATTTCCAGGATTCGTCTTGAACCCTGGGTTTATGAATACAGCGAGCGGTTTCCCCATGATATTCGCCTCCTTGATGAAAATGGAATGCAATGGCCGTTTTTCCTCTTTGTGCCTCAAGCCCAAGATGCATCATTTGTAAGCGTTGAACTCCGGAACCTGTCGAAATCGGAAAAGCTTGGTGGGTTCGTGGAATTTGATGTCATTGTTCCAGGAAATAACAACTCGGTCTCCGTGCATGACGGCATTGAGATCGTAACGACAGGTTCGGACTATTTGCGACGAGTGGAAATTTTTGGAGGTGAAGATTTATCAATGCGTTTGGGCACTGGTTATTTGGTCATGGAGTCCCGGAATTCAAAAGTCCGGAATTTCAGAATTTCCTATCCTTCGAATGATCAAAATCGCCTGCGGATACGCGTATTTGGAAATGCACGAAAGGCGTTGGATTCATTTGAAATCGAGAATGCGAGAATACGTCTGCGTTCGAGTGCTGAAGTAGAAGTCGAACGGGAGCAGATACCGTTTGAAATGATGACTTCCAACTCGGCGAAGCCGGAGGATAACGCCCAGGTTTTGGAGTTGGATCTTCAGCAGTCGCAGTTAGCGGTGGAATGGATTCGATTTGAAGTGGAGGACAAAGCCTTTGTTCGAAGTGTAACGATGTATGGGCGAAACAGGGAAGAAGACAACTGGAGATGGATCCACACGGACGCGATTTATCGCAAGCCCCAAGCGTCCAAGTTGGAGATCGCGCTTCCTGGATCTCACACGGCCTATCGTTATTTGAAAATTGAAGAACGGCATTTTGATGATGCTGCTTTGGGGATTCAAAAAATTGAGTTAATGGCGCGAGCGCGGTTTATTGTCTTTGAAGCGCTTTCCGACCAACCTGCCATGGTCTACGTCGGGGATGCGGAACTGCGAGCTCCGCAATACGATCTTATCAAACGGGTGGACAAGGCAGCTATTTCGTCCTTGCCGCTTGTCGAAATGTCCTCCGATGTGACGCTTGGAAAGACGATGGGAGCCAGTAAAGCGCTCTTCGATCGATATGGTGCCTGGATGAGTCTCGTGGTGATCGGCATAGTCGCTTTTTTTCTCGTAAGAGTGGTGTTGGGAATGATGCGCAAGTTGGAACAAGAATCAGAATAGGTGAGTCATCGCTAGACGGAATCCGCTAAGCTTCGACCGTTACGAAGGCAAAACCCTATTTCACAAAGAATTGCAAATATCCCGAAGAGAGGGCGATAGGGGCTGCAAATTGCAGGCGGAAAACGGAGCGGATTTTAGAGATTCATTGATAGTCAACAGGTTATGGAGTTGGCACGCGGTGTTCTAAAGGTATGGGGTGCGAATCATTCGCGAACCAATAACCAACCATATCTATCTATGAACATCAAAAAAGGAATCGTATCCGCTCTCACCGCCTTCTTCATGGTTTCAAGTGCGCTCGTTGCCTCGCAAGAGGAAACTCAACCTCCCTCAACGAATGTAGAAGAGCTAAACGGGGTTATCGCTTCGGAAGAGGGAATGCCTGATTATGTAGAATTGATCAAAGAGGCACTAAAAGAGGATGAAACCTGCGCGCCGTATGCGGAGGTCATTATTATCACTTTGGAAGATCATTTGATTACTTTGGCGGGTGAAGTTGAATCGGAAGCTATCCGATTTCGAATTGAAGAAGTGGTTCGGAACACCACGTATTTTGAGGTCAGTAATGAGCTCACAATTGCTGCTGGAAGCGATGAAGATAGTACAGAAGAAGCGGAAAATCGGGATGAACCGGAACAGGACACTGGTGAGTCAGTCTAAAACTGTCGTTTAATCCAGTACAACAATACCAACCAAATGAAGACAGGAGGACGGCCCTAGTGGCCGTCCTTTCTTTTTGATTTGAAGGGTGATGAATACCAATTTCGAGCCCGTTTTGTCAGACGGATTCATGGCGGTAAGTTGGAATCCGCATTAGATTTCGAAATACAGTAGGATAGACAATTAGTCTGTAACCTAATACCTCAGATCATTATGCGTAAATTTACGCATAAAACATTCATTTTTACGTCGTCCTACCGTAATCAAGGTATGCGAGTGTTAAATGTTGTTAAAAATGCAAAACTTAAAACCAAACTGACAGCAGCGATTTCCAGTGCAATACTGGTCACGATTATGAGTTTATCTATCGTTTCGATTCGAATGAGTTCGAATGCGATTCGGACAAATGTCATTGAGGGATTGGAGAGTACTTTGAACTCTTCAGCTCTGGTCTTAAATGAAGTAATTGAAAGACATTTTGATTTGGTCTCTTCAGTTGCTGCGCTAAATCGAATCCATGATGAGGACAATGTGGTTCGAATGGGAGCGCTAAAGTCGGAGGCAAAGCGATTGGAGTTTTTGACGATGGGGTTGATGGATTTGGAAGGATGGGTGTACTATCCCGGGGAAGAGAAGAAGAAACCTAGTCCTGAAATTGAGCGATCTTTGAGAAGTGTTCTTAAGGGAGAATCGGTTGTTTCGACAGTGATTGTGGATTCAAAAACAAAAGAAACCTATGTGATTTTTGCCGTTCCAGTTTACGACCAAGAAAACACGAAAAAGGTGATTGGAGCTGTCTTGGCTCATGAAGATTCCTCGGTGATAACGAATGTCACGAATGAAATTCATTATGGTGAAAAAGGTTATGCTTGGATTGCGGATGGAAAAGGAACAGTAATCGCGCATTCCAATAAGGATCTCATTACTAATAAGGTTAACTTCATCGACAATGCCAGAACCGACGAGAGTTTTGTCAAGTTGGGAGAAATGGTTGAACAAATGATCCAAGGGAAGACTGGGAATTCGATCTATTTGTATAAAGGATCGAATCGAATGTTCGCTTACGGACCCGTTGAAGGGACAGATTGGAGCATTGCTGTGGGGACTTTTGAAGAAGACGCGTTAGCAGAAATGGTGCATGCAAAATGGATGATTTTAGGTGTTTCCATTGTTGTATTGCTACTTGGTGTTATTGTCACGATTCCACTTTCTTCAGCAATCGTGAAACCCATCATGCAAACAACGGCGATGTTGAAGGATATTGCCCAGGGAGAAGGGGATCTGACAAAACGACTGACGATTACAACCCATGATGAAGTCGGCGAATTGGTTGAATGGTTCAATACCTTTATTGAGAAAGTGCACGGGATTATCACTGAAATTGCTGAGAATTCGAGAACTCTATCCGCTTCTTCCCATCAGGTGTCGGCAACGGCTGAAACAATCGCTGCGAATACCGAAGAAATGACCACTCAAGCCAATTCGGTTGCGGCTGCTTCGGAAGAATCGTCATCGAATATCCAATCAATTTCTGCGTCTGCGGAAGAAATGTCAGCGTCCATGAATGTGGTGGCTTCAGCAATTGAAGAAATGAGTGCGGCGATCAAAGAGGTTTCACTGAGTTGTCAGAAAGAATCTGAAATCGCCGAAAAAGCGACTTTGGAAGCAGAAGGCACCAGTGCCGCTATGGCGGAACTTGGCAAAGCAGCCAATGCCGTTGGAAGCATCGTGGATGTCATTCAGCAAATCGCGGCCCAAACGAACTTGCTGGCATTGAATGCTACGATTGAAGCGGCATCTGCCGGAGAGGCTGGGAAAGGATTTGCAGTTGTCGCGAATGAAGTGAAAGAACTGGCCAAACAGACATCGACCGCCACGGAAGATATCCGCAAGCAGGTGGAAGAAATGCAGAAAAATTCGGGCAACGCGATTGATGCGATTCATTCCATCGGAGGAACGATTCAGGAGATAAACTCGATTTCCCATAGTATCGTTGTTTCAGTGGAACAACAGAATGGCGCCATCGGCGAGATCGCTCAAAATGTGGCAGGGGTAAATGAAGCGGCCCAGGATGTGACTCGCAATGTTACGGAATCTGCAACTGCTCTGGACGAAGTTTCGAGGACGATTCTCGAGGTCAATTCTGCCGCAACTGATACATCCAGAGGAATCCAAGAAGTGGGCACTAGTATTGATGAACTTGCGAAATTGGCTGCCCAGCTAGATGGCATTGTCGGACAATTCAAAATCTGACCCTTGCCCAAAGCGGCGTTTAAAAGCAACCTGCTATTAGAGCGCTAGGGATGTTTCGATTTGATAGATACGACTTGTACTCGCATCAGGCCATACTTATTGGAGAGATGAGATGTGAGAGTATCACATCTTTCTGATTTTCTTCTACCAGGATTGGTGGTCCAGATGCTTTGGTCTTGATTTTGAAATGGTGGCTGTAAAATTGTTATGGCGCCAACGGTTTTTTTACCTGTGATGCTGGTAACTCAGTAATGGTGTGACTCCCCAAAAAGACGAGTATTGCAAAATGCAATTGTTGTTTTAGCGTTGTATTGCAAAATGCAATTGCCGGCGGCAGTGCTTTGAGACTGAATTGGCCTGGCTAGGCGGATTACTCCTTCTCCTCTGCAATTGGCACGATTTAAGTTAACAAGATCGCTTATGATTCTTCTGATTGTTGATGACGAATGGAGCATACTCCAGACAACCTCTATCGCTCTTAAAAGCATGGGTCACCGGGTCCATATTGCTGAGAACCGAAGCCAAGCGCGGAAAGTAATCAACGAAGAGCCCATCGATGCCATGTTTTTGGATATCATGTTGGGCCACGAAAACGGAATTGATTTTCTCAATGAACTCAAAACAGAGGGGAATACGGTGCCTGTCATCATGTTCACGGCGCACTCGACGATTGAGCTCGCTGTGCAGTCAATGAAATTGGGGGCTTACGACTTTATTCAGAAACCCTTTCTGCCGGATGAGATTCGTCAAATGTTGGACAAACTAAGGAAGCAGGCCCAACTCGATAATCGTTTGAAAAACCTGGAGAGCCAGGTCGCAGGAGAGAACCCGACTCTGGTTTTGGAGTCGAAAGAACCTGAGGTGCAAAAGGCCTATGACATCGCTATGAAGGCATCGAGCTCCGAGGCGAATATCCTGTTGCTAGGGCCAAGTGGTACGGGCAAATCCATTTTAGCCCGAAACATTCACGAAAACAGTAATCGGAGCAGTGGGAGGTTTGTGACGATCAATTGCCCAAGTCTTTCCAAGGAATTGCTTGAAGGGGAGATGTTTGGCCATGTGAAAGGTTCCTTTACCGGGGCGATGCGGGACACCTGGGGGAAAGTGGCTTCTGCTGACGAAGGCACTTTGTTTCTCGATGAAATTGGAGAGTTACCTTTGGAAATACAGCCAAAACTCTTACGACTGCTCCAGGATCGTGAATATGAACGGGTGGGGGAAACAAAAACCCGACGGGCAAATGTTCGGGTGATTGCGGCAACCAATCGGAATTTAAAAAAAGAAGTCGAAAACGGTCGATTTCGCGAGGATCTCTATTACCGACTCAAAGTCATTGCCATTGAACTTCCTGCCCTGTCAAAGCGTCCGCGGGATTTGGTGATGATCGCGGAGCGCTATCTTGGTTTTTACGGCAAGCAACTCCGCAAAGATGGGCTTCAGTTTCACAAAGACACCTTGGAAACGATGTTGGATTATTCCTGGCCGGGGAACTTGAGAGAGTTAAAAAATGTCATTGAACGAGCGATCATCTTGTCGGAGGGAAACAAGATCGTTCCCAAGGACCTACCCGAGGAATTTCAAGAACCCAGCGAGTTAACACGCGTGAAACCTGGAGCATTGGTTTCGATTGCCGAGCTGGAAGCTGAGCATCTGAAACAAGTGGTGCAACGATGTGGAAATTTGGAAAAAGCATCTCAGGTGCTGGGAATTGATCCCGCGACACTGTATCGCAAGCGAAAGAAATTGGGAATCGGATGAGGCGACACAAAAAGAGCCTTCGTAACCGCATCTACCTTTGGGTTTTCCCCTTACTCTTGGTTACGGTGGTTTTGACTGTTCATCAGGTCATTTTTGCCCGCAGTGTCAACGATGCGATCCGCAGCGTAGCGGACGATGAATTCCAAGCTATCAATTGTATGAAACGGGTTATGAAGCAGTTGGAGAGTATTCAATTGCGCGCGTCTGCAGGAGTGGAATACGAGGACAGACTGCCACCATTGAGAGAAGACCTTCAACTCCTCAAAACTTTTGTTAATGACGAAGAAAACCTGCCACCCATGTATGAAGGTGGTATCAAAAGACTGGACCAATTGATGGTGGCTCTGGATACCATCAGCCTCAAAAAGAGCCAGACTAATAGTGACGTCGCACGACTTGAATTTCTCATCGAATCGCGGTTGAACGACCTCTCAATCATGTCTCTACAACTTTCCGAGCAGATGTCTGATGCGTTTCAGAAACTGCGAAAAATGACGGTTCAGTCGATTGCTGTGATGGGGGTTGGCTCAGTTATTGCCTTTCTCCTCACATTCATCATATCGACGCGATTGAGCTTCAAAATTGCGAGGCCAATCGATTCGCTGTTTGAAGTAACAGAAGCAGTTGCAGAGGGGAATCTCGATGTGAACCCGAACGTTGACTCAAACGACGAGGTGGGACGCCTTGCTAAAGGGTTTGCGCACATGATTGAGCGACTACGCTACTATCGTGAGATCAATGATGAACGATTGCTTCGTACCACCGCTGCCTTGCGTTCGATTATGGATCGTACTCCCGATGCGGTGTTTGTCATAAAGGAGGATCTGACGGTCACTTTCAAAAATCCGCAGGCCGAGCAGATGGTGGCTTCCAAAGAGTTCCTTAAGGGATTTCCTCGACCCCTTCTTTCGAAAATTGAAGAAGGTTTTTCTCACTCATCATCCTATATTCGCCGTCAATTGGACGAAGCGGTCCACTTTCGGATATCAGGAGAAGAACGGTATTTTCTGATTCACACCTTTCCTTTTGATGTGGTCGATTTGGATAGTGTTGAAGCCAGCATTGAAGACGAAATTACCATTGCAGTGATGTTGCAGGATGTGACGGCGATGCAGTTATCTGATCGATTGAAGACCGATTTAGTTGCCACTGTGAGTCATGAGTTGAAGACTCCGATTACCAGTGCACGCATGGCCCTCTATCTGTTGCTCGAAGAGCAGATTGGTGCGCTCAATGAAGAGCAAAGAACCTTGGCATCGACAGCGAGGGATGATCTTGAACGGCAGCTTTCCACCATTGATCACTTATTAAGTTTCACCAAATTTGAGTCGAAATCAACAGAAGCCTCTTTTGAGTTGGTTGAAATCCAAGGCCTGGTAAAGGAGTGTATCGGGAGCTATGTGCCACTTGCCAAAGTTGCGCGGATCGAAGTCGCACTTAACCAGGATGCTCAAGCTGATATGGAGAAAGTTCGAACGGATCCCAACGGTCTGACTGTCGTACTCAATAACCTAGTGGGTAACGCGATCAAATACCTCCCCTGAGGGCAGTCGGGGTCGAGGTTGGATTCCGTAAAGAAGGGACCAATGTCACGCTTATGGTGCGCGACAATGGGCCGGGGATCAAAGACACTCGAGTTGCTACCTTGTTTGATCCCTATACACGGGGTGAGAATACCGAACAAATTACCGGGACAGGTCTTGGTCTCAGTATTGCCAAGAACATCGTAGAAGGACTCGGAGGTAGCATCTGGTGCGAAAGTGAAGTCAACAAAGGTAGTTCGTTTTATGTCTCCATTCCGGTATAGGGATTGCTTGGAAGGAATGAACACAATCCCCGAGTTTTCTTGAACTCGATAGAACGCGAAGAAAATTGCGTTAACCCCTCAAGTTGCCATTGTTCCAAGTTAGCGCATCACGTTTGGGAAATGATCTTGATTTCTTCGGTAGCGCGTTCTCACCAGTTGAGGAGATCGGTTGCAGTCCTTTTTCTAAAGCTATGATCATTGGATCGCTGCAAATAGAATCATGGAAACCGGTTTCGATGAAATGGCCCGTATGCAACAACGGGAAGCCAGTGAACTCTGTGCAGGGTGTGGCATGTGCTGCGATGGTACGTTGTTCACTTATGTGGTCGTGAAAGAAACCCAGAAACAGAATGATTTGTCTCCGGGACACCCCATGTTTCAGAAAGTAGATTTTTTCGATCAACCTTGTTCTGCCTGCAAAAGTCGGATTTGTTCAGTTTATCCAAACCGGCCGCAAGTTTGTCGGGAATTTGATTGTGCGCTCCAAACGGAGTTCAAACAGGGTGATATTTCCTTTGAAGATGCGTCTTCAGTGGTGAGGGAAACGGTAGCGTTACGCGATGAAGTTTTGCCCGATCTTCGGTATCTTTTTGAATCTGATGATGCGTGTCGTTCGCTGTATCTCAGATTTACAGACCTAGAAGCCAGTCTCACAAACAAAAGGGCTTTCAACCAGGCAAATGAAGTATTGTCTAAAAACAGTGATGCCTTGTCGACACTGTTGCAGGACCGTTTTTATCCAAAAGGCTCATTGGAGAATGGTCCGCAAAAATAATTGCTGATACTCTCTGATAACCCTCCTTTAATCGAATCGCTTCAAGGGAGTGCTCCCGAGTTGCATTCCCGCAGCTTTTGTTCGCTAGCTAGTTTTCAGGGCTTTGTCTTTTTAATCCAAAATAGTTCTAGACCTGACTATCGCTTCATAGTGCAGAGTCGTTTCGTCGGCGCTACCGCGTCGCGAAAGTAACCTAATCAAAAGGAAAACACTATGAAAAACGAAATCACTAAGGATGCCTTTGTTTCGATCCTCAAAGAAGTGGGTCTTAGCGAAGCGCAAATGCAGCAACTGCATCTGAAATTGGAACAACAGTTCCCTGAGGATCACGAACAGCTGTTATGTTTATTGGGTATCTCGGAGGAAGAACGAAACCAAATCCGTAATTGCTAATGAGAGTTTCCTGCTTTTGAGCTGACACGAAATCGTGCCAGAGTAAACTCAGAAAATTCTAATACAGAATCATGGATTGCCCTGCCCCCTAAGTCAGGGCAATCCTATAGACCTCTCTTTGAAAAATCAAAAAGCGATGTATACGATCCGCCAACTTGCGCAACTGTACAATCTCTCGAGAAGCACATTGATCTATTATGACAAGATTGGACTGCTCCCGCCTGCAACTCGATCGGTTGCCAACTATCGGCTTTACGATGAATCTGCCCGCAATCGGCTGAGCGAGATTTGTCAGCTCCGGGAAACGGGTTTGTCATTGTCGGAGATCAAGGCGATATTGAAAGATCGAAAAAGCAAGGTAGGCAGTGCGTTGGAGTTGCGGCTGAAAGCAATCAACGAGGATATACACTCCCTGCGGGTGCAGCAACACCAGATCGTAACCATCCTGCAGCAAACAGTTCTTCAAGGGGAAACCCATTCCATGGATAAGAAGCGTTGGGTTGATCTGCTGCGCCAATCTGGCTTCAGCAAGCAAGACATGGCCGAATGGCATCGCAACTTCGAAACCCATTCGCCCGATGACCACCAGAAATTCTTGCAGTCCATCGGCATTCCCAAGGCTGAAATCGCAATGATCCGCAAGGCATCCATGAAGGAGAAATAGGCCCATTTAGGCCTTTTCTGCTGGCCATTCGTAGCGATGATTGCAGCAACAATCCCCTTGCGTAGGATGTCATAGGTTCAGGGGCTCTCGACTTTGAAGGATGGTTATCATTGAGTTTTGGCCATTGCAAAACGAATGCGAAATGGCACACTTCCGTTTTTTCTAAACTATAAGACATGGAAGATATACCAAACTGCCCAAAATGTGATTGCGAATATACCTATGACGATGGAACCGTCTTTGTGTGTCCGGAGTGTCATCACGAATGGTCGCAAGAGGCTGAATCAAAAGACCCAACAGAATCTGACGGTGTGGTGAGAGACGCCAATGGCAATGTGCTACAAGATGGTGACACTGTTACAGTGATCAAGGATTTGAAGGTCAAAGGATCTTCATTGGTAGTAAAGGTGGGCACCAAAGTTAAGGGTATTCGACTGGTGGATGGTGATCACGATATTGCGTGTAAAATCAGTGGTGTCGGGGCCATGAATCTCAAGTCAGAATTTGTCAAAAAATCTTAGAATTTACAGAAACTGTCTGAAAGAAAATGTAATGTGTTTCAGATTCCTTGAACCGTTGCACGGCTGGGACCGTCAGTCGCGACCTCAACGATAGGGCTCGATGACTCTAAGCGGCTTCTCTTGTTACGTTTGAGCAGGGCTGGACGGTTTTTTAACCCACTTGGAAGGGTTTCACGATTCCTCATCCAGCCTCGAGAGTATTCAAATGCTGAGGCATGCGATCCGCCAGTATTTCAGAATACGTGAATGTTCTCTCAGTGTTTTTTATCAATGCCTAATTGCCGTTAGACTGCAGTCGCTTTCTGGATTTTGACTCGTTTGCCAGTCTGACAACCCCAGCAATGTATGGGGTTTAAGACTTCCGTTTTGATTGTAAAAGCGGTATCGTCACGATGCATTTGCATCTTATTTCTACAAATCCCCAAATATCTATCCCATGAAACCAAGCTACGGTTCCCTTGTTGCCCTTTTTGTTGTCACCACGGTCCTGAATGCGACCGTCCCATCGAATGCTCCGAGATGGGAATGGATTGATATTTCCTTTCAGATAGAACATGCGTCAAAAAATCCCTATCTCGAGGTTCAAGGTGAAGTTGAGTTCACTCACGAATCAGGTTTGGAAATTGATCGCCCCATTTTTTGGGATGGAGGAGACACCTTCAGGGTTCGATTTGCTTCACCTTATTCGAAAGGTGCTTGGGATTGGAAATTGAAACTTTCAAAGGAGTTTACCGCATACGGCGCCATTTCAGGTCGTCTGGGGTCTACGCCATCGGTCAATTCCAATCAATTCACAAAACATGGATTCTGGACGATTCCTGACAAGCAACGATCGATTGTTCACCATGACGGTTCGTCGGTGTTGATGGTTGCGGATACCGCGTGGGCATTGCCGTGGAGGGCAACCTCGACTCAGGTCAAAAAATACGCTAGTGATCGGAAAGAGAAAGGGTTTAATGCAGCACTACTGATGAGCATCATGCCTGACCAAAAAGCGGTGGGTCCGGATGACCGAACCAAAGACGAAGGATTTGGAGTTGCTTTTTATGATTTACCCAACGGCGAATTAAAAAACATCAATGTCAATTATTTCCGTTATTTGGATGGGTTGATCGAAATTCTGCGGAGTAATGAGATTGTTCCGGTAATCCAACCGGTATTCCACGGATACGGGTGGAAGGGGTTAGAGACTGCGGGTTCCGTGGTTTCCAAAGAAGACTATGCGCGGTATTGCAAATACCTTGTTGCAAGATACGGGGCTGGCCCTTGTATGTGGCTTGTCGGAGCCGATTGCATCGGGAACGAAGCAACGATAAGTGCCGGTGGCAAAACAATCGAAGACTTGGATGAATACAAACATCCGCTTGGGATACACTACGCCCCCCATGGGCAAACTGATTCTCACCAAGGCGATAGTTGGCTCGAATTTCAATGGGCCCAGACGGGTCATAATGCCGAACACATCCCCGAAGCCACGACGAACCTGTATTATCAACGTCCCACCAAAGCCTGCGCTAATGGTGAACCGACTTACGAAAACATGGGATCTCCAGGGAACGCCTCCGGATGGTGGCAAGGGCACGAGGCATGGAGTAATCTGTGTGCTGGTGGAACCATGGGCGTTGTATACGGGGCAGGAAGTCTTTGGAATTGGGTCCTTCGTCCCGATGAACCCGGTCATCAACCTTGGACAGTGGCAAAAGGCTGTTCTTGGGAGAATGCGCTGGATTTTGAAGGCTCTATCTACGTCGGAATTGTTGGGAAAATACTGAATCAATTTAAGCTAACAGGGTTGGAGCCAAGTCTCAAAATTGCCCCAGCTAGAAGATCATTGCATATACCCGGTGAACTCGTGGTAATCTATCGCGGCAATGGAGGTAATCTATGGTTCCCGAATTCCGAGGCATTGCCCAATAACTATCGCATCTACGATGCAGAAACCGCAGAAATCCTAGCTGAAGGAACCATGAACGATCCTGCGGTAAATGCTCTGGATGTTTTGAATCAATACTATCAGGGACCCTCTGTTTCGATTTTTTACGTGGAGGAAAGACTCAAATAATTTGGATATTTATTCATTATTCCTACCTATCATGTGATTGTTAATCGATCTATGGCGTTGGATCCATCTTTGTGCATTCGCATTGTGATCACGATAGGGAGTGTAAAACCAGTGAGTTTGAGTTTCTACCACGCACGTTGGCATCGCTCATGATCGTCAATGGAAATGGAGCGTCCTATTTGCAAAAAATAGCTGACTGGTTCATATTTTTTCTACACCCAGATTTCTTAGTTTTTGGGCCGTTCAACTCTTGTCGAACGTTGTATTATGGAAAGTCTCCCCGAGCAATATCAGTTCATTTTTGAGCATGTCCCCGTTGCTATTTTTCGGATAAATACTGGAAACAAAATAGTTTTAGCGAATCCCAGTGCTCAATCCCTCTCGGGATACACCTTTGAAGGATTACAAGGGATGGATATAGGAGATTTGATTGAGACAGAAAATCCCTCCCATCCACCGTTGAAATTTCTTTCCATTGAAAATGAAAAGGAGGAATCGCTCGTAACCGACCACGAGTTAATCCACGAAAGTGGTCGCAAGATTCCGGTCCAAGTTAGTGCCAATAAATGTCCGGATGGGTTTCTTCACTTGTTCATTCGGGATGTGTCGCAGGAACAACGACAATCGATTGCATATAGAGAAATTGAGAAGCGGTACGAAACGGCTTTCAAGAGCAATCCCGATTCTGTAGCTATTACCGACGTTGCCGGAACTTTCATCGAAGTGAATCAGGGCTTTTGCCGGATTTTCGGATGGAGCATGGATGAGGTCTTGGGACGAACGGCCGTTGAATTAGACATCTGGGTGGATATCCAGGAACGGGATCAAATGTTTGAGATTATTCGCCGTGATGGATTTGTTTTCAATTTTGATGCCAGGATGAGACGCAAAGACGGCGAAGTTATCAACGTATTGGCCTCTTTTACTATGATGATGCTTAGTGATGTTCCCCACAATTTGTCCGTTATACGGGACACAACGAGTCGGAAAAAGATGGAAGTGGAATTGAGGAAAACGATGGAAAAAGCGGAGGAGAGCGATCGGTTAAAAACCACTTTCCTGACAAATCTTTCTCATGAAATACGCACTCCGATGAATGGCATAATGGGTATATCCGAGTTGTTGCTCGGAGAAGAACACTACACCTCGGAGCATAAAGAACTAATTAAGATCATTTACGATAGAGGAAAGGACCTACTCTCATTGATCAATAACATCATCGAGGTCTCCAAAATCGAAACGAAACAAACTAGATATTCCTTTTCTGAGACATCAGTGACGGAATTGTTAGATGCCGTTCGTTCGTCGCTCAAACTAAATGGTGATTTAAAACCCGCTGTTCAATTTCACATAGAGTCCAGTGAAGACATAGTAATCTTCTCAGATGCAGACAGGCTTCACCAAGTGTTGATGCATTTGCTGCACAATGCCTTAAAATTTACCGACAAAGGAGAGATTCGAGTCTCCTACGAGAAGACCGACGAAGGCGGCATCGAATTTGTGGTTCAGGATACAGGAATTGGAATATCAGAGGAGAATCAGAGCCTGATCTTCGAACGATTTCGACGTGTTGAAGGAGATGATGCCATCGCCCGCGGCGGAGCAGGTCTAGGGTTGGCAATCTGTAAGTCCATTATTGAAGATCTAGGTGGCACGATTGATCTGAAATCCAAATTGGGAGAGGGTAGTGAGTTCCGGTTTACGGTTATTGACCAAAATCGACGGTAACTATTTTCCATGGAGCGTTGCGTGATACTGCAATGGTGCGCCTACAACGTATGCGACTCTCACGTTTTACTCGTATCTCATTTGATGGATAGAGTGAAAAATGAATCGGAGTTTTGTATGTGGATCATGGTTTCAGAAAAACTAGATTTCATCCAATTGGCTGAGTATCGACTCGAGGGAATCGACTGACAGCAATTGCTCAACGACCTCTCTCTTCAAATACGGCGAATCCAAAATGGGTTCTTGGGTGTTTGAACTTTGATAATTTGCGATTCCATCTGCGATGTGAAGGATCATCGCATACTGATTCTCACCCTCTTTTAGAGACAATGGATCTTCATAATATGCGATTGCAGTTGCCAATTTGGGAGGGAGCCCCCAAAGGGCGATGAGTGCTGCTCCAACACTAGAATGTTGTTCAGCTAGTTTGTGAATGCTGGAAATGGTGTCTTGAGTTAAAGGATAATCCTTGTCCTGGTGTTTTGCATGACAGAGTTCTACATATTTTTTAAGTAGGACGAGTCTGCCTACTTCATGGAGGACTCCAATCGTGAATAGTGCGTTTTGGTCGACGCTGTCCATTTTCAAGTGGCGCGTTATCTCTTTGGAAATTCTAGCTACTTCCATGCTATGGTTGGAATACATATCTAGCGAAATAATTCCCGAAAGAATTTCACTGTGATCCATTACAATTCCAGCAACAAGAAATTAGTGATTTTACGGTTTCAAAACCAAGGATTTTGATTGCATGTTCAATGTGGTCTATTTGGTGGCTTTGACCGAAAAATGCGGAATTTACGACCTGGAGAATTTTCCCGGAAACAGCGACATCGCTCGCTATAATACTGGCTATCTCTTCGATCGTTGTATCGCCATCATTGATCGCTTCATTGATTTCATAGAAAATTTTCTTCGGAGTTGGTAGACGGTCAATTGAGCTAACAATGGTTTGCAGTTCGGGATCACTGATCCGTTTGTATAGAGTGTGAGTGAGTTCCAATGCCTCGATGAGCGATTGGATCGGAAATGGCTTTAGAAAAAATTGATGAGCAACTCGTATGGATTTTGTTGTTTGTTCATTTTTGGAGAAACCTGACAATATAAAGCGTATGATATTGGGGTGATTTATTTTTACGTAATCCAACAGTTCAATCCCGTCCATTCCTGGCATCCTCATATCTGTAACCAGAACATCATAGGAATTGTTTTTGAGTTGCTCGATTGCTTCGATTCCCGAAAGAGCACATTCTACGACCCAGTTTCGCTTTTTTCTGCTGACGACGCGTTGAACGGCTTTGAGTAGGACCTGCTGGTCATCAACAAAGAGAACCCTGACGGATGTTGAATCCTTAGTTTTAGAGTTTGAAAGCGACATTTATGTATAGAAAATTCCACCATAAACAACGACCTTAAACCCGGAAGATTAAGAATTTAATCCAGAATGTCGCCCAAGCTGATCCTGGGTTAAACCAAGGTGTTATTTAGCTCTCACAACAAGAGTCATCTCCAGAGCATCCCGAGCAGGATGCACAGGACTCTCGAATGACCTTCGCCCGTTCGTAGGTTGCGAACGTGCATTGTGTAATATCAAAACTGTAACTGTGCTCAGCGGCGATCTTCACCTTATCTTCGGTGAAATCAATCTGCATTGGAACCGTGCGCATCACAGTCATATCAATCAGGCTTGACGTTTCCAACGGCTCGACGATGGTTTCGATTTGATTCGAATTAAGGACGCGGACACCAGTGTGAATCGTCTTCACTGAAATTAAGGCACCCTCGGGGCTGAATTGTACTGAGTTTTGATCTGCGTTCATGCCCAGCATTTCCGCATCAAAGGCTTTTACGATACCAATTTGAGTCACGAGCTCTACCGCTGTTGCTGGCTCGACAGAGCGCATTGATCCGTCTTCATAAAGGGAGAACCCGGTCCTGATCTGCATCGGCCCCATTGGGGTTTCGACCATGATCCGTTCGCCTGGCCATAGCGTCAAAGACTTCAACGCCCCACTAGGGTAGAAATGGAGATTGATAATTTTAGCACTGAAACTTCCCACGGAGAGGTCGAAGTCGAGTCGCTCTGCTAATTCACCCTCATTTTTCTCTGACCAATAGCCATCGACCTTTCCATTCAATGGAAAAATACGATTGATGGATCCATCTTCGTAGAAAGTGACAAACTCGGCTTGGAAAAACCCGATGGGAGTTTGCAATGGCATCTGGTGATCCAGGGATGCGCTTTTCATTTGTCCACTTTTGAAAAAACTCAACGAACTGACATGTTTTTTCTGACGTTCTCCCCACTCAGCCACTCGGTACTGAGGGATAATTTCACCAACGGAAGTTACGATTCGGTTTTCGGCATTTAGCCTGCATGACTTCAGGGAACCATCCGAGTAAGTCATGGAATTTGAGACGCCATCAAGTGCGCCATAGTTCGTTTCTAAAACACTCATTGTGCATCACGTCCTGCAGTTACCACACCGCATTCCTGAAGAGGTGCTCTTTTGTGATGACTAATAAGAGTTTCTTATGCGGTGGATAAGTGTGAGAGTTTGTGTGGATTCGCGGATACGACAAAATATATATCCTGACTGATTTTGATGATGCTCACTTAACACTTTTTTAATCTGGAATAAAGACCTCAACGATCTAACTCGAGTGCAGCCATAATCACCGAACCTGTGCCGTGCAGATTGTCAGTCTGTCGAGACTCAGCTGTTGATATTAGTACAGGAACACGAGTTGCTTTCCAATAAATTCTCAACAAAATAGGGTGAAATTACTGAACATGAACGAACACATTCTGCAAGGACTGGCCCTTATATTTGTAGCGGGAGCAATCGCTCAATGCATCGGTTGGCAACTTAAGTTGCCTCCTATCATTTTTTTGCTTGGAGCTGGGATCATTATTGGACCAGCAACTGGATGGCTTGATCCGGACCATCTTTTTGGAGATCTCTTGTTTCCGCTCGTGTCAATGGCGGTTTCAGTGATTCTTTTTGAAGGTGGACTCACTTTAAAATTCAAGGATTTAAAGGCTTCTGGGAACGTAATATTGAGACTCACGACTCTTGGAGTCATCTTTTCGTGGGCGTTGGGCAGTTTTTTTGCTCACATTATATTGAAATTCCCCTTGGGACTCGCTGCTTTGGCGGGCGCCATTCTGGTTGTCACCGGACCCACGGTCATCGCGCCGATGTTGCGGGTTATTCGGCCCAAGGGGAAAATCGGAAATATCGCCAAATGGGAAGGAATTCTCAATGATCCAATCGGTGCGGTACTAGCGGTATTAGTCTATGAAATTGTAATGTTGGGAAGCGTGGCTAATGCCCCTCTTTTCATTCTGAGCGGTTTGGGTAAAACAGTGCTCATTGGCTTTGGAATTAGCGGAATTGCGGCCTTTACGTTGATTACTTTGGAACGTCGCAATCTCATCCCTAAGTATCTGCAAAACTATGTCATTTTGGCGTTTTTATTTGGTTGTACTGCGCTTTCCAACCATTTCCAACACGAATCCTCCCTTTTGACGGTGACCCTCTTTGGTATTATCCTAGCTAACCAGCGGTGGTTTGATGTCGAACACGTCATTGAATTCAAAGAAAATTTGAGGGTCCTAATTATCTCGGGACTGTTTATTCTTCTCAGTGCTCGAATTTCATTTGAGTCACTTGTAGGTTTGGGAATCACGAGCGTTCTCTTTTTGGCAGCGTTAATTTTAGTCGTTCGACCCTTAAGCATTTGGCTCTCCTGTATTGGCTCTGGTCTGAGCAATAAGGAAAAGGTCTTTCTCATGCTCGTCGCACCGCGGGGAATCGTGGTGGTCGCTGTTACCTCAGTTTTTGCCCTTTCGATGGAGAAAGCGGGGGTGCCGATGGCGTCTGATTTTTTCACGGAACTGATTTTCGTCGTATTGGGAACCGTGCTTATTTATGGCGGTTTCGCTACCTTCATTTCTCGAAAAATGGGATTTTCCAATCCCAATCCTCAAGGTGTTTTATTTGTTGGTGCTCATTTCTGGGCACGTCGTATGGCACGAGAAATCCAACATTTCGGAATTCCTGTATTTTTGATCGATTCTAATGAGCACAGCATCAAAATCGCTCAAAAATTTGATCTTCCGGCTGCCTGGGGAAACGTCTTTTCTGAGGAATTTCTCGATCAAATCGATTTTTCAGAAATGGGTCATTTGGTGGCGATCACTGCCAACGACGAAGTGAATGCATTTGCCGAAATCACGTTGGATGCCTACATGACGGATCCCGAAATCTATCATTTGAAACCTGAAGATAACGCAACGACACCCTTTGGTGATTCACGCAAAAACATTACCCCATTGTTTTCAGAGAACATAAATTTCAAAAATCTCGACGATTTTTTCAAAGAAGGGGCTCTGTTTAAAACGACGACTCTTTCCGCCGCACTTACGTGGAATGACTTTTTGAAAACCAACGAGACCAGTAGTTTGCCTCTTTTTTGTATCGATAAAGAAATGAGAGTCGCGGTGTTTAACAGCAAATCCCCTCCCTCTCCAAAGATCGGAGACACGATTATTTATATTTTGTTGAGCAAAGGGAGTCAGTTTCCGGTTCTCAAATAGCTGCATTTATTGATACGGAAAGTGGAGGTCGAATACTTAGAATTGGAATGGAAACAAGGGTTTTGATGATCTGTTTTGTGTGATGCTCACCGTGGTAACTTTTGAAACGTCCTTATTGACATAATCGAACCCGGAGAAAACCATATTTGTGAAGCCCTTATCGAATCATTCCTCCAGATCTTTTAATACTTCGGGGTGATCTTCAACGAATTGTAACCAGGCCTTTTCGCCGTATCCTTTACCTTTGATTTCACCCTTGATGGCTTTCACAAAGTTGGATTGTTCTTTAGTAATTGCAGTGACTTTTTCGTATGCAAGGGCGAGCAGGTATTTACCGATGTTTTTTATGAGATACACGTCGCGTTCCGAGTATTGGAAATTGGGGTTTTCGTCTCGTGTAATGGTGTAGCCACCTTTTGACAACCAGTGAAGGTGATCTTCGGGGATAGTGGTGTGAATGGAATGAATACTTTCGATGAGGGTGTCGAGCGCATCCTCATCCTCAAGAATTCCGACATGGGTTGCGTTGAAACCCTTCTGCATCGAGCATTCTTCCTGAGCTTCAGACCTGAGCTGACTCGATATTGGAACCACTCCGTCGCTGTTCTCTCCAAACTTCATTAGCCCTTCGTTTTTGTAGGCGTAGAGCAAATTGTAGGTAACTGAGTCCGGTAGTGGATTTCTATACAAATTCTTCAAAAATGAACTGGTGGGGTTCAGGTCCTTCCAGGATGGAAGTACAATGAGCCCGTGTTTTTCTCCAGATTCCGCCGCTGGGTGTCCTCCCATGGGACTCGCGAGTGAGAAAAAATGAATATGAGTATGGGATATTTTCCCATTTTTTATGAGATTCAGCGATTCTCTCACAATCAGTCCCCCCATACTGTGAGCCACAATGATCATGGGCGAGTATACGTTTTTTTGAACCACTTTCCCTGAAACAAAAATGCCGTAGAACATATCGGCCAGTTGATCGAGATCTCCTCCTGATGGATAATAGAAGAACCAGGGCTTGTAGCGAGACCGGTCCAGTCGTTCGAGGATTGGAGCAAATTCGGTAACGGTTCCACCAATTCCGTGCACAAAGACGACAGGTATCTTGTAACCCATTTCCTCCTCCAATGCGTAAAACATGGTGGGTCCACTTTCAAGAAACGCCGCCGGATGATACATCCCCAGTGTCGCCATGTCGCGGCTGAACAAAGGGTCATCGAGACTGCGGATTGAACCCGCAGGGAAATAATAGGATTGTTCCAGGTTCTGAGGTTGTGGAGCGGGAATCGGTTGAGGAAGCTGACGTTCCAATTGAGCAGTCAATTGCAGATCAAATTGACCGAGTACTTTTACCTCGGGATCCATGTCTGATTGGCGGAGTATTCGCTGCCCGATGACTTCGTTGGTGTCATAGAACCCGTTTTCATTTCGATCAAAGAGGACCAGAATGAGAAAATCTCCTTCGGGAAGGTTTAGCCCAAAGTGGGTTCCAACCCGAGCTTGGTACATCATGTCTACGAGTTCGGTTTTTTCGAATTTGTTCGAAAACGCCGCGATTGAAACATGCTGCCCTTCAAAAAGTGAGTCAGGATCGACGATCAACCCGGCTACGAAATAGGTCTCCTTTTCGATCATGTGCTTCAGGGTAACCTGGCTGGGGGCCTCCCTTTGCATTGCTGCATAGTCCGCCTGTATTGAGGCATGCTTCATGTAAGTACAACCTGTCAGATTGAGGAGCAGAAGGAGAATTAAACACCTGACGAGGAGTATTTTAGACAGCATGAATGACATTATTAAAGATTCCTTATCAGTTCAAGTATGGTCCCATGGAGAGGGACTTCAGGAGTCCCTCTTATCATTCCTATTCTGAATTTTTATCGATAGGCATTTGGATCAATACCGACTCAGCTTTGTTGGCTTGGATGAAATTTCGAATTTCAATCAGTGCTTCTTTGGACTCCTCCAGGCTTGGATCCATCGCCCAAACGTGCGTCATCGATTCCCAAATTCTGATTTTCGAACGATTTCCATTTTTAATCAGTTTTTCGTAGATCCGAGTGGAATCGCTAAGCCAAAGCTCGTCATTGCCGACGAGGATGAGGGATGGAGGAAGATTAGAGAGGTTTGAGAAATAGGGCGATAGCAGGGGCGAGTCTAGATCCTCAAAATAGTTTTTCTGCCAATCTTTAAGATCTTCCAAAGTCAAGTATGGTTCCTTCTTGGGGTCGACTTGCATCGATTCCCCGGACATCGTCATATCGAATACTCCAGAAATGGTAAATAGTTTCGACGGCAGCTCTGATCCTTCGTCTCTAAGCTTTACTATCGTGGACAGGGCAAGTCCTGCTCCCGATGAATCTCCGCCGAAAATGATTTTTTGGGCATTAATCGAATCCTTTTTCAACAATGCTCGGTAGACCGTAAGTGCATCCTCGAGAGGTGCGGGGAATGCGTGTTCGGGAACGAGTCGATAGTCGACTATCAATGCGGATTCACCAGTCGTCTCAACGATGCTGGCAACAAAATGCTTGTGGGTCAGAGCTGACCCCGAGGTTAGGCCCCCTCCATGCAAGTAAAAGATAATGGTTTCGTCACCTTTTCTATGCTTTAGGTGTAACCACAAACAGGGGACTCCGGATATTACCTCCTTTGTCTCAATGATCGATTGGGGTAGTGGCTGGCTAGCAGCGTGCTCTTCCCACTGAATACGGTCCTCTTGAAGGGTCATTGCTGGTAGATTATTCTGAGTATTAAGGTGGAGGATTCCTAGGACCTCACAAGCCATGAAGTTCCGACAAAGTAACTAAATCGGAATGTTTCTAGGCGCCAAACTTACGAAAATCCTCCATTTTTTCGCTGCTATGGTTCAATCGCCAGTCAGCCAGTTTCATGTTGAAGTTGCTCACAAACCGGGCCGACGCATCTCGTTGAGGCATGCCTAAATAGACGGTGATTCTTCCCTGTTTCCCTGACGGAATACTTGTAAAAGTGTGAAGGGAATCGGTGGCGATCAGAATGGAGCTGAAGAAAAAATAGTTCCGGCGTACCAGAAAACTGAGATTGGCAAAAGAAAGATCAATCACCTTGATAGGGGACTCTTCCTCGAGATCAAATTCAAATCCCAAATATTGATTTGCCCATTTCTTCCAGGCTCTATGGTCTTTGCCTTTCTTGTGGCTTGTCGATTTTGGCGTGTATTCCATCTGAAGGCCATTGTCCACAATCCGCAAAATGCCTTCATATTCAACTCCAGAGCCCGATCGCTCTGGGATGGAAAAAAACACGCGTTCAATATCGTCAAGGTAACTTAAGTCTTTCATATCACATGGATTTGCATCATTGATGCCAAATTTGGCTTATTGGATTCAAATTCCCGAAATCAAGGGGAATTCCAGGATAATCAATCGCCGCTTGGTATGATTGACGAAAGATAACCCCTAATTGTTAGCGAATTATGCCATTTAATGGGCTTTTTCGAAGAGGTATTCCTTGCAGACCCACTGATAGGGTTTTGTTTATGGGGTGTTGGTGGCGCTGAGTTTGGGGGCAATGGCACTCGGCTGAGGGCGTTATCATCGAATTTTTCTGAACTCAGAGTTTTCTTTGAGGCTTGTATTTTTATCTATCCGAATGGGGTTGGGCGAGTGCGCCCCCGCCGAGCCACTGTGGAATGGCAAGGAGTTAAAGTTTCAGGATGAAGTTGTAGAATGGGCGAGAGGCAGATGCGACTCATCCACCGACGAATCGGATTAAACCACCGATGAATCGGGGCAGGCGGGTGCGATTCGCCCTACCATTTAGCGTAAAGCTCCCTTTTGTCCGGGTTCCATTGCGCTGAGGAGGAGCTAAACTAATTTCCTATTTGGGACATTCCAAAATAGGATTTCTTTAGGTCTATTTTATCACTCATTTGAAACAAAACCGATTCCTCTCCCGTCTCTGTTCTGAGCTACGGTCCAAACCCTGCAGGGTAAGTCGTAGATCGTCACACAACAAAAAAATAGTCACTACCATTCGAAAATAATGTCCCACTTAGCGTTTCAATTGCGATTCATTCTCACTTCGACCATCAGTCTCTTGTTCGGGCTACTGTTGCTTTGGCAGCATTTAAACGGAGGTGTAGAATCCCATCACCTTTTGCACAATCCTGATCTGCCAGCGGTCTCAAACTGGTGGGGATTGTTGATCGTGCCTGTGTTGACATGGGTATCGCTTTGGCTTGTTTACCGACGGATACAACATTCATCTGAATCCGAAGCCTCACGCGTGGAAAAACAGGCAATCCTGGGATTCTCTGGTGCATTGATTTTTGGAATGGTGATGTCTCTGTTTTTCGTTCTGGGGCATGAAAATCCGATGCTTTGGATGATGCTAGGGGCGATTGCAACATCCTTCTTTTTTCCCCTTTTTAGACCGGAAATGACCCTCGGTTTCTTTCTGGGAATGGTTGTTACCTTTGGGGCAGTCATTCCGTTGATTTTGGCCACGATTCTTTGCGTGATTTTTCTAGTCGCTTACTTTCTGATTCGTGGTGGAATCCTGAAAATCTACGGCGCATATACCACAAGAAACCATCTGAAACGTGACGCCTTTTCCAGAAAGGCGTAAGGCTTCAAACCGGATATTTTGAACAATCGATTGGTAATGGATGGGCAATGGTAGTGACGATTGAAGCGAAGAAGGATTCGACCATGAAGGAAGGGGGAGGCCGCCTATTGGTTTGCTCGATTCATTCTCACCAGCAAGCTAGGTTCACTTATCCGATTCATTCGGCGCGGAATTCCGCGCATTAATTTTGGCTCGAATGAAGTTGTCATGCGGCACATGGAGTAAACCCGCAATTTTTCGAATATGTTCCACTTCATCGTTGTGAAGTTCACTATCAGAGAAGGCGACCCGAAAGAGATCGTGCACTACTTGATATCGCTCCTCATAGGACAAATTTTCTTTCACTTCATGTGAAAACTCGTAGAGATCGACACGGGAAGCATGTTGAGCAGCAATCAGTTCAAACAAACGATCGCGCTCACTCTCGCTTTCAATGCCTCGCTCAGCTAGAACCTTTAAAATACAGTTTCGTTCAGCATCGAGAAACGTATTGTCGGCTAATGCTACATGGTAGAGCAATACCCCGAAGGACGTGACAAAGTTTGACTGAACGTCAGCGACAACCGCATCCGCAAAGAAAATCTTTTTCATTGAATCTAAAATTCCCAATCCTGATCCCATCTTTTTCCTTTCTATTCAATTGATTGCTATTCCATCCACAAGAACACCAAAGCGAGCATATCGTAAATCGTTGAATGCATTCTATTCGAGGATTTTTTAATTCGACTCCGTTTTTGTTTCATATGGATGCGGATAGACAGGATTGGCAGGATGTTAGGTTTGAGATGAGGCAGAGATCTTTTGCACCATGAAGAAAAGAAGGAATTGAAGAAGAAAGGAATGAGAAAGGGTGCAAGCTTTTCTTAACATCGTTCGGCTACGCCTCACTAGGTTGCCTGCGGCAAACAAGATGAATCTGCGATTCAACAGGTTCTATCCGAAATAACGTATCGTTTCTGATTTATTTCGTTTCAGCATACACCACCTGCTGGATCTCTGATCCATCCTGTTACTTCAACGAAGTGGAGTATCCAGCGAGGAGCGAGCGATGTTAAACCCAATCAGTTATCTGAAAGCAAACGACGCTAGAGACTTTGTTTTATGTTCACGATTCTAAATGCTCAATGACGAATGGTTTACCATGATCGAAGCAAGGAGGGACGGACTCCGAGGAGGCGAGGTCAAATTGATGCCCGAGGAGGGGTCAGAAAACGGGCCTGTCGTTTGCTTTTCCTTGTTTAATGAGATAAAATCTTCCCTTAAGAAATTGCTTCACCAAGGAAATATAATGTTCCTCGATCTTACTGGCTTCGAAGAGGTCAAATAAAGAGTCGTTTCCGATATTCCTTGTTACCCAATAGACTGTCCTGCGAAGACAGCATTCCCAACTCAATAAAAAAATATTATGAGTAAAACAAAAACCATCAATGCCTATGCTGCGCGTGAAGCGGGCGGTCTATTAGAACCATTTAGCTATGAAGTCGGCGATCTCTCTCCCGACGAAGTTGAAATCGATGTTTCCTATTGTGGAATATGCCACAGCGATTTGAGCATGATCAACAACGAGTGGGGTATGACTCAGTATCCTCTCGTGGCTGGGCACGAGGTGATAGGTAAGGTTTCAGCGACGGGCAGCAATGTCGATAACCTCGAAGAAGGAATGACCGTTGGTTTGGGATGGCACTCGGGCTATTGTGGCCATTGTCACTCTTGCAAAACAGGCGATCAAAATCTCTGTGCTAGCGCTGAAGGGACCATTGTTGCACGCCATGGTGGATTCGCGGACAAGGTCCGGGCTAAAGCTTCGAGCGTTGTTGTCATCCCTGAGGGGGTGGATCTGAAATCGGCGGGTCCGCTATTGTGTGGCGGAATTACGGTATTTAATCCGCTGGTTCAATTTGATGTGAAATCTACGGATAAGGTAGCGGTCATCGGCATCGGTGGTCTTGGGCATATTGCGCTGCAATTTCTCAATGCCTGGGGCTGCGAAGTTACAGCCTTCACCTCAAGCGAGTCAAAGACACAGGAGGCCCTGGAACTGGGTGCCCATAAGACTTTAAACTCTCGTGATTCGGAAGCAATCGAAGCCGCGGCAGGCTCGTTTGATTTCATTATCTCTACGGTCAATGTGAAGCTAGATTGGAACCTCTATGTCAACACGCTCAAGCCAAAGGGACGGCTGCATTTTGTGGGTGCCACCCTAGAGCCACTGGATCTGGGCGTTTTTCCTTTAATTATGGGGCAACGATCCGTTTCGGGCTCGCCGGTAGGTAGTCCAGCAACAATCGAGAGGATGCTTGAATTCGCAAATCTGCACGATATCAAGCCGCAGGTAGAGATGTATCCGATGAAGAAAGTAAACGAAGCGCTCGACCATCTGAAATCCGGCAAAGCCAGATACCGTATCGTCCTGTCAAACGGATAGAACTCAGCTCAATACTGAAGGTGACGCGGAAATCCGTGCACCTTCAAATTGAATTCGTTGAATCATGAAGGAGAGTTAATCATGAAAAATGAAAATTTCATCGATGTTTATTTCCTATCGGGGGTGTTGTTTTTGATATCCGCCGGAGCTTTTTACCCTACTGCAAATGCTAACCTCACTCCTGTATTTGCCAGTATTGGGTTTGCCATCATTTCAAAAAGTCTAGGCAGTCTTTTCGTAAAAAGTGTACTATGAAATTAGCTTTGTTTGGGCAACAGTTCTTGTTGGTCTTGACCGCATAGATCGGTCTCATATTCTCACCTGATCCTCTCGAGCCAAACATTTCGCAATGCCACTTCCAGAAGATCCGGAAACCGAAAAGAGTTCCTTTTTCATCGAAACCATAGCCAACGCCCTCTACCTATTTGAGGTCGGTAAGGCATATATCATCATTGCCATACTGGTATTGGCGGGCTTCGGCATCGTTCAGCTCCTCAAAAAAGGCAATGAAAGCTTACAAAAAGCAGTTACCGAGGTGAATTTCACCCCTGGAACCTGTTGGGATCCCGAATACGTCCAACCCCTCCTGGATCAAGCTAGGGAAATATGGATACAAGCCGCCTCCACCATCAGAGAAGGGGATTACCAAAGCGGCCTTGAACTTTGTCACGAAGGAGAAAACCTGCTGATCGATCAAAGAAACCGCTTCGGCAAGCAGGAACTGCGCCCCAACCTCACCCTAAACCAGGAATACCAAAATCTATTCACACCGGTAAAAGAAGCTTTGCTCCAACAGATGGACGTGGAGCTCAGGAAGCTTGCACAGGGAAGCGACAGAACCCTCCCGTTTAGCACCCTTCGTACGTCCATCGAAGCCATGCTCGACCTGGAGTCGATCTCTGCCGTGAATGCGCGTATCCGGACCATGGATCAACAACGGGCCCAACTCGCAACTCGCTGGATCCGCATCCGCATCGACTCCAACGCTCCGGTATTCACAGAAATCGTGAAAGAGCACATCAAGGCGGCATGGGATCCAAACCTGGGCTTCAGTCTCGTTTTCAATGATCCCTTCGGCCCGCTCGAAAACCAAGCAACATGGAAGACCCTTGTGCTCACATGCAAAAGGACGGATATGGAGTATGATTGGACCTCCAAAAACATCACCGACTTAAAAACAAAGCTCATCGCACCCCCCCGATTACCTGTCGGCCTGACGGTTTCACTCCAGAGCATGGACCGAAGCGGTTACCGCAGCAACTGGGATAAGCTCAGTCTCGTGGACATCCACAACTCGTCCCCTGATATTATCGAAACCGATGAAAATACCTTCAGGGCGTTGATACAAATCAAAGACCAAGTACGCAAATACCAGGAGCAACTCGCGCAACAACTGGAAGATCAGATACAACTTCCTCTCTTCGAGCTCCTCCCCGACCAACCCACCGAAGCCGAGGATGCCCTTGCTGGCAACTCAAGCCTGGACCCCGAAACCCTGCGCCGCTTCGCCCTCTATCACCGCGACGAATTTCTCGTGGAAAGCCTCCAATGGCTCGAAAATGAAGACATCCCCAACCGCTACCAGATCCTTATAGTCTGGGTGGAACTCAACTGCGATGAAATGTGCGACGCATTCATCAAATACGTAACTCTCGTTGAGGAGCGAGGCCGCGAACTCATCTGGGATGCTTTGAAGAAGAAACCCTGGTGGGGCAACTACCGTCCTGCTTTATCCATGACAAGCCCCAAGGTATGGCCCGTATGTATCGATGTCCCAAAAACCCTGGCTAACCACCTTTATGACCCTCGGATTAAGAACAAATTGATGGGTCTGCTTGCAGACCCCGACTATACCCGGGGCCAATTCCTTGCCAAAGCAGTCATCCCCAAACTCACCCCCGAAGATTATCCTCTGCTGAAACAAATTCTTCGCCAGACTTCCCCGAGCACCGGCATGAGTATTTACCAACCAATCTACTTGAAAGAGCCCGACTTGGCCGTGCAATGGCTGCTCGAACTCCTGCCAAGTCTCCAGCCGGAGCTCCAGCGCAACATGATCGCTATCAATTCCCTCGCCCGAAACGAACCCCACAGGGAAAAACTCCGCACCCTCTACCTCCAACTCTTCAATGGTGACGCCAGTGATATCGTAAGGGAGGTCATTTTGGAAGAATTTCGCGCCTACTGCAATGACCGCGACAATTGGAAAGCCGCCGCCTCCTTAAACCTCGACCTCGTTTCACCCGAGCAACGGAAAGCCTTCAACACGGTTCTGCTCAAAGAGGCTCACCGGATGCCTTACGAGGAAAAATCCGCCTTTTGGTTTACCATCATCGAGCAATACGCCGAGGCAGACTACCAGGAATACCTGAAAACCCACGAACGTCTCCCTGATAATAAAAACCCCTATACCTACGACCTCACCAAATCAGCTATAAACTACCTCTTCAACCGACATTTCTTGGAAGGTGCAGAACTCACACGGCTGACAAAACTCCTACACAGCCGCCCTGAAGACTACAATTTGCAGTATTGGGTCATGATGAAGTGGAGTAGCGATTCGTGGGACTGGGGCAGTCCCGAAGTCCTAGCCATCGCCAAGTTGACCGCCGACCACCCCAGTTCATTTGCCCGCATTCGGCTACTCGGACAAATCAAAAATCTCGATCCAGACACTCAGCGCAAGTACGCCCCCATCATTCGCGACCGTCTCAGCAAGGTAACCGAAAGAGAAAACAAACGAATACTCGAGAACTTGAGCACCGCCCTCGAGCTATAGCTCACGTCACGACTTCTAAGCCTTTGGATTACCTCAGAAGGGGGCAGTTCGTAAATCTTTGGTTGAATTCTCGTCGAGGTTTTTTGGACTCGGCTCCGTCCTTCTTTCACATGGATGCGGATAGGCAGAATTGGCAGGATGTTAGGTTTGAGATGAGGCAGAGATCTTTTGCACCATGAAGAGAAGAAGGAATTGAAGAAGAAGGGAATGAGAAAGGGTGAAAGCTTTTCTTAACATCGTTCGGCTGCGCCTCACTAAGTTGCCTGCAGCAAACACGATGAATCTGCGATTCAACAGGTTCTATCCGAAATAACGTATCGTTTCTGATTTATTTCGTTTCAGCATACACCACCTGCTGGATCTCTGATCCATCTTGTTACTCCAACGTAGTGGAGTATCCCGCGAGGAACGAGCGATGTTAAGCCCTGTGATCCCACCGAACAAACCTACTCTAAAACCAAACCATTTAAGGACCGTCCCCTTATTGCTTGCTGAGTCCAAGCAAGAAAGCAAAGAATTATCTAAAAATTTGAACGGCAAATATAGAAACAGGTGGTGTGGGGTGGGTAATCGTTTTAAACCTGACACCAAATTCCGTTCGATGGTCTGTGAATTTTTCGATGCAAAACTGATACCAAGGTATGGGTGGCGCTCGAACAGAAATTCGGAAAAGTGCTCAAGCAGGAGCGAGCAAGGTTGAAGATCTCTCAGGAGAAATTAACCCATCGCTGTGGCATGCACGTTGCTACTATTTCTTTCTATGAACGGGGAATCAAAAGTCCTACCATTCATTCGGTATTTCTGATCGCTGAAGCGTTGGGGATGAAGGCGAGTGATTTACTGGCTGAAGTAGAAGAATTCGAAAATTAGATCTTTTTCTTGATCTTCCGGTTCAACAGCAAGGGAGCCTTTTAAAATGTTAGGATCGTTTTGAAAGTAGCCAATATACGCGGTCGAAGGAGATCAAATAATGCACCAACACTAGGGCACCAAACATCAGGCTTAGCTGATTGGATCCAACATCACACAAAGCCCAGGTGGAAAAGCCAAAAAACAAAAATTCAATACCAAGTCTGACGATTCCAGAAACAGGGACAGGAGCATTGCCCGAACGGCTGGGGTCATTGGCTACTGCAAATATTCCCCAAATTGCACCTGCAAAAAAAGGAAATGCAATCGCTAGAAGATATTTTTCCCAGCTGTCACTTAGTTTCCACCCCCAAATCCCCATCACTAGGAAGGAAAATATTTCAAGGAAAAAACGTACCATCAGATTGATCCGATTCGTACTCATTTTTTAATATAAGTTATGCATTACAAATGCTTGGAGTTTACTTTCCGGAGACAGAAGAAAGGGAACTCCAAATTTCTGAAATTATATCAGAAGGTTTCGCTTATTGACCTGGAATTTAATGCTCTCGGATTTTCTTTAGCCAATCGGTAACGACAGGCAAATATTCGGGTGATAGTAACTGAAAATATGGAAACTCTTCATCAAAACAGGTCATTGAATGTGACGTTTTTTCTAGAGTGATAAACTGATAATTCGTTGATTTAGACTTACCAATTGCCTTTTCAATGGTTTTGTAACTATTGCTTGGAATTACCTCATCAGATAATCCCTGGACTACTAAAACTGGTTGTGTGATTTTCTCAAAATAAGGAAGTCCGCTGAAGTTTAGCTTATAGTCTTTCTGAACGTCACGCTCTGGTAACCAAACGTATTTTAGCCAATCTTCATTACTATTATCACTTTTCAATCGTGACAAAAGTTCATACGAAATATTGCCTGCGAGATAGTGATATCCTGCTTCCTGAATTCTTGAGGCCTGATCAATGTCATTCTTTCCTATATGACCAATATTCAAATTTTTCCAATGGTTCAAATCACTTTCCAATAGGGTGCCGTCCGGGCAGCTAATGGAAATGCCAAAGCCAAGATCAGGTAACTTTGATAAGATGTAAGGAATCTTGATGCCACCCTGACTACTCCCCTTAATGCCAATTTCGGATAGAGGGAGTGCTGATATTTTGGAGAAAAATTCAATGGCATTAATATCATCAGAACAGAGCTCTTCGATTGTAGCTTTTTTCCAATCTCCTTCTGAATTCCCAGTTCCCCTTTTGTCGTAGTTGAAAACGGTATAACCCAGATTGGTAAAATAGTAAGCTTCTGCATTGGTTCCACTACGGTCGTTTCCCTGTGAAGAGGTCACAAAGAACAACCCTTTGTGAATGGGTCTCTGAGGTTTCCATAATGTACCATAAAGTTGGAGTTCATTAGAACCAAAAGTGAAATTGATCTTCATCACCTCATCCTGCTTATTGGGATTTGTTCTGGTAAGACTTGTCTCAAAAGAATTTAGCAATCGTTCAGATTCGTTGGAGTAGATTTCAAGTTTTCCTTTGAATCCTTCATTCTGTCTTATGTAATGATATGCGTAGGTGTAGTAGTCACTTATCACACAAAAGTCTAAAACGTCTTTCTCAGAGGTTGCATTTTGGCAAGGAATTTCAAACGCATTCATATCGATACTCGTGAAAAATACACGAGTTTCATTCTCAGTTTTTACTAATTTCACTTCGTAGCCAATGGTCGTATTGTCGGAATGAATAGTTCCTGAATAGGATTGAGCCAATAGTCTTACGGACCATAAGTGCTGAATCGTGATGGAAATAAATATATATTTTATCAGTGTGGTTATCATGCTATCCTAACGCAGAAGTTGTTGGTTGGTATCCTTTTTTCAAACGGTGAACTTTGAAGGAGATGGACGCCTTTCGGTGGATTCTTTTTTGTAACCCAGCCTGATGGTTTGTTGACCAGAGTTTTTGTCATAGAATTCGCGCAGAGGAACAAACCCATATCGCTTGTAAAACTCACGACCGATATGATTGTTTTTAAATACATCAAGCTCTAATTCACCGTGTACGCTAACCGCTTTATCCATTAACAATTTTCCCACGCCTTGCCCGTGGTGAGTCGGGTTTACAAAAATGGCTCCAACCTCGTTCCCGATCAATGCGATAAACCCTATGACATGTTCGTTTACGACGGCGACCCATGTATCGGCATTTGGCAAATACAAGTTGGGGATATCGTTTCTTACATTATCAACAAACGCTTTTTTCAGAAAGGGGTGAGCCAGTTGATTGGCAGTTTCCCAGGACAGAATGAGTTCGTTTAAATCGCTGGGGATGTAGGGTCGTATCTGAGTTTTCAATGTCGTATTTCCTCTGTTGTTTTGTGGTACACTCATTTTTGCTGAGATGTTTGTGAGCAGGATCATACAATCGTTTGAAAATTTATGATTGAAGAAAAACGACAGTTTTGAGGAATTCATTCAAAATTCCCATAGGCATCGATCGCCAGATCACGATCCCGGAGATATTGTACCGGGGTTTTTCCAATATTGCTTTTTAAATAACGAATCAAATGGGGTTGGTCACTAAACCCAAACTGGTATGCCAAATCGGCCCAATTGACGGGTTTGTTATTGCGCTCGTAAAGATAGCCGAGCATTGATTCCAGCTTTTCCATGGAATCATATTGTTTCAGCGTTATACCGGTGGTTCTCAAAAAACTGCGTTCGATGGAGCGCTGAGAGCAGCCTAAGTGAATGCCGAAATCGGCGAGGGGTGTCTTAGGGAAAAGAGCCAATGCCTGTTGGGTTCGTTTACGGTGAGAATCTGCAACGATTGTCTTAAAATACAAGCCGAGTAGATCGTCCAATTTGTCGCGGACCTTTTCAGGTCTATGTAAAGTTGAAGTGTCCAGTTCATCAAAACAGAATCCGTTAAGGCCCAATTGTTTCTCCACATCCACTTGAAAAACTCCATCCAGTTGTGGCTCCGTCGAGGGTAACGCTAAAGAATACAAAGCCCCCACTCTAAATTTTATTCCAATTATTGAAAAAGCCTGAGTGTGATCCATTGAGATCGTTTTACAGTGGGGAAAAATGAGGTGGTTGCCCGTAACGGACACTTTCATGGATTCATTTTTGTAGCGAAAATTCTGCTCTGATGAAGAAAGAATCAAATGCCCGGCGGGGTCAGGGTTCAATTTTGGAAAGGGGGCAGAATCATCATTGGGTGTTTTTTCCAAATACCAATAGCAGTCGATTAAGCTGGCGACGCTTTGTTTATTGGGGGAAATCTTCCAGTTCTTCACAAATCGATATTAAGCTGATGGTGCATTTGTTATACCCTGAGGAGGAAATGATGATGCATTCAACGATAGCAAATTATCCCAATTTTTCAACGAATCCTCAGAATCAATTGGATCCGCAGTCGATTGCTACGTACTTCGCTTGGCCTGATTATCGCAACTTTTCGTTCGAAAGCCTTCCTTTCAAACCTGTGTGTGAAGCCGCGGTATTGAAAGGTTTTCATAATGAGGTAGTTTTTGACTCGAATTTGCCGAAACAGGCATTTTGATAAAGCCCAAAGAAACAACTAGGACCGTCCCCATATTGCTTGTGTGATGGGTTCAGAGATCGCCTATCGGATAATTATATAATGGCAGGATGGAACGATGGTTCCGTGCGCCCGCGCGGGACCGTCGGACCGACTGCCTTTTCCTTGTTTAATATAAAAACAACTGTCCAAAAATAACATGATTAGATTTCAGAAATGTATTTACGAGCGTGATCATGATGTAATTGGAATTTGTCGGGGTCTGTTAACTCTAGGAATTTTGTAAAGTCAGATTTAGCACTCAAAAAATCTTCGGTTCCGAAAAAGTTAATGAGTCCCAAATTGTAGTAAAGTTGATCTTTACCAGATTCATGATCGATGAATTTGCAGATGAAAGATATTACATCTGCGATAACAGCAGGATGATTTACGTCTTGAGAAAAAATTTTTCGATATTGCCTATATGCTCCGTCGAGATCACCTTCTAAAGCGTTAAGAAAGGCGACACTGAGCCTCCATCTGTAATCATTCTCGCCATTGCATTTGTTAATCATTTCATAAGACTCATTAGGGTCTTTTCTTAGAATAACTGCACAAATCGCTTTAACTAAATAGATATCGTAGTCGTAATCACGGATTTCGAGAAAATAGTCTGCATACTTTTCAGCTTCGATGAGGTAATTCGAGTTCCAAGTATGAATAAACAGTGTTGATTTAACAGAAGATAGTGTCCGATAAATTCTTAGTAATCCGACATCAGTCGCTTCAACTAATCTTACGTATTCAGTAACACTTTCTTCATTGAGACCAGCTAAAGTGGATTTCAGTTTCTGGAAAATATCAAGTGATTCGAGAGGTCTGTTTGATAACATAAGCGAGAGACCCACGAGGTAACGGGAGACCAAGCTCATGTTCTTTGAGGAAATATCTAGTTCTTCAAATTCATTTGCTAAATCTATAACCAATTTCTTTGTCGTTATGGGCTCAATTTCTTGGGAAACCTGAACTGAAATTTCCTTGGGAATTGTATTGTGTTGAATTATGACATTAATTTTAATTACATGATGTAATTCGCCTTTTATTTTTCTGGTTTTAGCATTGCCGAATATCAAGAGATTGGCCTTCGAGGATTTAATGATTTTTATCGCTCCTCTATTCGTGGACGCTAGTTTTGAACAGTGATCATTATGGACTATAACATTGAATGATTGGGGTTGAAATCCAAGATTTTCATTCAAGTTCTGGATGAAATCAGACTTTAGGTTCTTTTGTTGTTCGGCATCCTTACATTCGATTGCAATTCCTACCCCAAGCGAATTTCTAGGATGTCTCTTTATGCTACGCTGCTGAAACCAAATTAGGACTAATAGGCATATTGCAAGGAGTATAATCGCATATTGATTGTAGGAAATTGAGGAAAAATTGATATTTGAGAACAAGGCAATCAAGACCATCCCTAGCAGAGTGATTGCTAACAAAAGCCCTGTTTTAGATGAAAATCTCTCCTGGATCGTGTCCCATATCTCTACGAGTGTTTTAGCGTCTTTGAGGTCAGGCATGCTTGGGATTAAGTAAGAAAATTCAAAAAAATACAAAATAAATTGACAAACCATATGGTAATAGTTTGTTTTACCATATGGAAAATAAAACTGAGACTAGAGGGCGCAAGATTCCCAAAGGTGAAAAGCGGACGGCAAGGGACAAACTTGTAGGCGTATACTTCTCCAAAGAGGAAGTTGAAATCCTTGATGAGCAAGCAAAGCTCATGGGTTACCGTTCGAAGTCTGCAATGATTTCAGACTTGTTGGCAGGTCCGATTCAGGATCGATTCACGGGTATGTCTTTCATCAAACTCGGGAATGCTATTGCTAACCTGAAAGACAAGAGGAAGGTCGGCAAACTTCGACTTAGCTCCTTGTGGTCAAAAATCAAACTCAATCCAGAGGAGGTGAAAGATGAGTAAACAACTCTTATCTCCCAAAGAAGCCATAGAGGTATTAGGTATAAGTCGTGCGACTTTGTATCGTATGTTTCAGGTGGGAGAGCTCAAGAAATACAAACTGCGTGGAAAGACTGTTATCAAGCGTTCTGAATTAGAAACGTTTTTAGAGTCTGGATTAGTGGAGGCGTAAATCGTGGCTGTTCAGAAAAGACGTAGATCTGGAAAGGAATCCAATACCTACTACTTCAAACACAAGGGTAGTTGGGTTAATACTGGGTTCTCTGACAAGCGTTTGGCTGAACAGGAAGAATCAAAACTAAGAAAACAATTCGAAGAAGAAGCTCATGGAAATTTTGATACCACTTATCGAAAGTATGCTGCTTCCAAAATTGAACCCAATCTCCAGGACTATCAAAGCCATTTGAAGAAAGCCTTAGGTGGTTCCAAACAGTGTGACATGATCCACTATCGGATTCAGATTCTATGCAAGGAGCTGAAATGGAAAACGATTCAAGACATCACCTCCAATTCCTTTATTCAATGGCGCTCACTCAATGAGAAATCGCCGAAGACTTTAAATGAATACCTCTCTTCCATTCGTGGTCTTCTGGACTGGATGGTTAAGAGTGGTCGACTCGAAAGGAACCCGTTGAAGTCAATCGAACGGTTATCGACCAAGAACAAACAAACCTTTAAACGACGTGCGCTGACAATGGATGAATGCGAACGTTTGTTGAATGCTGCAGCACATCGCAAGATTACTTACCTGCTGGCAATCTATACGGGGCTTCGTCGCAACGAATTGAAGCAGCTTAAATGGACTGATATTGAATTCTCAGAAGATGGACGTTGTTCTATTATCTTGAGGCCTGAGACGACCAAGAACGGGGACGGGGGAATCATCCCTGTTCATCGGATGGTTGCCGAGGAATTGAGGCTTCACAGGGGAACACAGAAGCCTAAATCAGACTTTGTGCTCTATAAAATACTTCCGATTATTGATACTCATCGCCGGATTCTGAAAAAGGCTGGTATTGAATACGAAGTCGATGGAAACCGGAGAGCGGACTTTCACGCCTTACGGCATACCTACGACACCATGATGGGCAACGTGGGCATTCCAGATTCCAAGAGAATGCTCTTGATGCGTCACAGTGATCCAAAGCTCACAACTCAAGTTTATACGGATCGACAAGTCATCCAACTTGATGAAGACGTGCAAAGTTTACCTTGGATCGGTCAAAAAAGTGAGTCGACCGAAGATGAAGAAAACGAGTGGACCCGAAAACGGACCCCATGTTTGCAGAAAACGGGCGAAAACGTGAGACAATTAGAGAATTCTAATGTTGTTTTCGAATTGCTGCAAGTCCTTGAAAGAAACGGACTTATACGGGCTGAGACTATCCGAGACAGTCTACTTAAATGGTACCTGGAGAGGGGATCGAACCCTCACTCCCTTGCGAGAATTGGATTTTGAATCCAACGCGTCTGCCAATTCCGCCACCCAGGCTTAAGTGTAAGGTATCGTTTAAAAGGGATTTCGTTTGGGAGATCAAGTATGGAAATCAAAAAAGGTGAAAGAAAGGGAAAAAAGGGGCGAGGCGTGAGGGTCGAGGAGTGAGAGTGGAGTGAGTCGACACGCGGTTCAGAACGAAGTGGCATTCAACCCTACTTTAGTATGGTGCGAAGCAAACGCGGAGGCAGAGAGGCCAGCAGGGTGGGTTTTTTACCACAGAGTTCACAGAGAGAAGAGGGTGCGGAGTATGCTGTGAGGCAAATGAGAGAGGGATTGGGTTCACGCGGAGGCGCGGAGGCGCAGAGAAGGAGAGGCCAGCAGGATGCGGAGTGGTGAATTATTCGGGTTTTCTTTGTGTTCTCTAGCGAAGCGGGTGGTTTATTCGGTTGTTTGTATGGATCAGGCTTCTGGGCCTTCATATCGCTGAGGGGTGCATGTCAGAGCGTGCGAAGTGCGCTGAGGGGTCATTCGTGTGTATTTGTGAAATTCGTGGTTCGAAAATAGGCAGGAAATTTGAAAAATGGGGAGGATGGAAGACTGTGTTTGTTTAAAAGATATGATGGAACAGGTTTGTAGATGGCGGTTGCTGATTGTTGGGATGCTGTTTTTCGGCGCAGGGCTGGCTTTGGTAGTGGCGGATGATGAACATGCGGATGGTAAAAGGTCAGCTCCGTTGTTTCAGCCAGCGCGGAATCGGGCGGATTTGAATGAGATGCTGGATGCGCTTGAGCTGCAGAATGCTCCGAGTGGGCAGTTGAAACTGCAGGCCGGAACGCTTTCACATTTTCGGTTTGAGCTGGATGGGGTCGAGCGGCAATTGGCCGAAGTTGGGGGGAAGACGAAACCTAGCTTCGGGATTTTTACCATGGGTGTGCCGGATGGGTTTGTCATGCCCGCATCTGGGGTTCCTTTACTGAATGTATTATTTACCTCTGTAACTGGAGACATCTATGCTCCCAATGCGTATTCTGCGATGAAATATTATCGAACCACCCGGAGCTCGGATTGGTTGCTGGTGACGGTAGATGCGGATGTTTGGCCCAGGCGGGATTCGATCCAATGGCGGATTTCGATGATGGGTGCGGCGATGCGCTTTATGCGGCAAGCGTTGCCCGGATTTGAGCAGGCCCAATTTGCTTTTGGTGGGTATTCCGGTGGGTCCAAAATGTTGATCTATTTGGCTCTATTTAGCGCGAGACTTGGAAAGCCTCCAATCGGATTATTTCTTGGAGGTTGCAATGATGTGCCCTTAAAAGATGCCAGCAAACTTTGTGGGCTTCCGTCGTCATCGCTCCACAATGTGCCAGTGATGATGAGTGTAGGGGAGAAGGATCGTATCGCGAAGCCCAAACAATCCCGGAAGGTTTTTAAGATGTTCAAACAAGATGGATTTGAATCTGTGGAAATACTGACGCACCCGGGAGGCCATCGGCTTGTTGGGGAGCATGTGGAACAGGCGTTGGAGAAGTTCGAGGGAAAATAGGTAATGGGAGAGAGGTTCATGGGTAAGAAGAAAGCTGAATAACGGCTTAACCACCAACCAGACTAGAGAATGAGAGGGTTTTGGAATACACAAAAAAATCCCCGGTGTGGGGATTCTTAACGTGAAATTTGTGGTTTATTCAACCGGGTGTTTTCTCACTAAGGTTATGCTATGGTATCGAGCAGTGTGCCAACCATTTCGTCCATGACTTTGAGGACTTTGGCGTTGGCTTCGAAAGAGTATTGCGCGCCCATGAGTTCTACGAAAGGACGAGGATCCAAATCGCCTTCAGAGATTTGCTTCGCTGCATTATTGGCTTTTGCGTTGGCCTGTCTCATTCCTTTCAACGGTGTATCTGTCCGTTGTTGGAACGTCTGTGTGTTACCTGCATATGAGGAAATTGGGCTCATGCTAACAATGATCGGATGGAAAGAGGGAACATTTATATCATTTTACCCCATTCTTACAGTTGGTGGTATAACTCAGATAGTTTTTACAAATAACACGGGAATTGTGTGATCCTGCTGTGAAAACGCTTTACCCCTCGGTTTGTGAAACCATTATTTGATTTCTAATTTACAGGGATAAAATGAGCATAGACGATCGCACTGAATCTTTAGAACCTTCCGGTTCGCAATCTTGGTCCATTGATGACGCGGAATCATTGTATGGTATTAAACGCTGGGGACAGAAACTGTTTTCAGTCGATGCGGATGGCTCTCTTTTGGTGCATCCTGCAGCGGACGATCGCACGATCCGGATTCGGGATCTTTTGAGCGGAACTCACGCTCCCGTGCTCATTCGATTTCATGACACTCTAAAACACCAAGCTCATCGTTTGAAACGGGCCTTCGCGAAGGCGATTCGAACGGAAAAATATAGCGGTTCCTACTATGCGGCCTTTCCGCTCAAGGTAAATCCTTACAAGGAAGTGCTGAACGCGCTTTTCAGTAACTGGGATGAAGATGATCATCCCATGAGTTTTGAAGTGGGAAGTAAACCAGAGCTGTTGATTGCCCTGAGCCTGCACCGTGGAAAACGGTTTATCCTGTGTAACGGCTTTAAAGATCGGGGTTACATCGATTTGGCGATTCGTGCCTCTAAGCTCGGAAAACCGGTGATTCTAATCGTGGAACGGATGTCAGAGATGCAATACATTTTGGATCAGTCCAAGGTGCATGAGCATTTACCTATGTTGGGTGTAAGGGTAAAGCTTTACAGTTATGGGGAGGGTAAATGGGCATCATCCTCGGGAGAAAACTCGAAGTTTGGTCTCAATACCATGGAGGTGATGAAGTTCTGCGAATTGCTCAAAACGGAGGGTCTCACCGAACAACTCAGATTACTGCACTTTCATACCGGTTCCCAGATTCCCGATATTCGTACGATCAAACGGGCATTGGTGGAGGCTTCCCAGTTTTATTGCCAGCTCTCTTCCATGGGCTTTCCTATGGGTTATATGGATGTGGGAGGCGGCCTTGCCATTGATTATGATGGATCCCGAACCCGCGAATGGAGTTCGATGAACTATACCATGGAGCAGTATGCCCGCGATGTGGTGTTTAACATTAAGGAAATTTGTTTCACTCACAAAGTAGCGGAGCCCAACATCATCTCGGAAAGTGGTCGGGCGATTGCCGGGCCGCATGCCTTTCTGGTGATCGAAACGATGTCAGTCGTTGCGAAATCCTCGGAATTGCTGCACGGTTTTGTCAGTCACTCTGCTCCCCGCATTATTCGTGATCTTCGGGAAATTTTGGATAACCCCGGTCGATACAATCGACTGGAGCGTCTCTATGATGCGCGGCAAAAACGCGATGAGGCGTTTGCACTCTTCAACCTTGGTTATCTCGATCTTGAGACCCGTGCTGCGGTTGAATCGCTGTTTTGGCGAATCTGCATGGAGATTCACGGAACTCTGGATGAAAGTAAATTCACGCCAGAAGAATTGTGGACGCTCGATCGTTCGCTCTGCGAGCAGTTCATTTGTAATTTTTCTGTGTTTCAGTCCATTCCCGATCACTGGGCGCTCGATCAACGCTTCCCCATCGTACCACTGCAACGACTAGATGAGGAACCGACGGTCAATGCGCGCATTGTGGATATTACCTGTGATAGCGATGGCGAAATCCATGACTATTTAGGTGAGCTGGAGCACAACCAAACGCTGTTGCTTCACAAACAAAAAGAAGGGGGAGACCCCTACTATGTGGGTGTTGCTTTTACGGGTGCTTACCAGGACGTTCTCAACACCTCCCATAATCTGTTCGATCGCACCAATGAAATGCAGGTTTGGCTCGATGATGAATCGGAAACGGGATACCAAGCTGTCGTTAACAATGATGCCTCAAGTGTGAGCGATGTGCTCCGGAATGCTCAATTTGAAAGTGGTGAACTAGTAGAACTCATGCGCAAATCTCTCGATTCCTACGAGAATTTGGATGATGCCCTACGAGCAGATTTTGTTGAAGAATACAGCCGCCAAATCCGTAACACGACCTATTTGGAGCCGAGGTGAGGAAATAATGGCGAATGGATAATAGCGAATGGCGAAGAGGTCCGGTTAGATAGGGAGCTGTGAGTCAGGTGATAGAAGTTCAGGCGGAGGCGCAGGGGCCGCAGATAAGGGTTGGATGATGAAATGGAGTTATTCGATCACCGAGGCTGCTGCGGATTCAGCAAGCTGAACCCCTACTTACCTGTAATCCGACTGCGCAATGCGCGGTCTATCTTGGGAGAATGGATTCGTAGGTTTGAGGGTTGATGGAGCGCACGAGAGCTTCGGTCAGTTTGCAAGTGGCGGCGTAGTCGTCGAGATCGATCATGCTCTGATGAGAGTGGATGTAACGCGATGGAACACCTAATACGATCGTAGGAATGCCTTTGCCGGCCAGATGGTAGCGGCCCGCGTTGGTTCCACCAGAACGACGCACGGCCATTTGAAATGGAATGGAATTTTCCTCAGCAAGAGCAACGGCGTAGTCGACTAGTTTTGAATTGGCAATGTGGGTCGGGTCGTAACAGCGAATCTGCACACCCATGCCTAGAATCCCTTGGGATGTGGGTTGCAGCATACCGGGAGCATCATCTGCAGGGGTGCCCTCAAGCACGATCGCAAGATCGATGGTACTCGATGTGCTTGAAACCGTGGCACCCCGCAAGCCACCTTCTTCCTGAACGGCTCCGATGTAGCTTACGTTGGCGTCGCTGTCTTTGGTGTTGTGAGCTGTTTCAATGCAAACTGCACAGCCTACACGGTTGTCAAAGGCTTTGCCCATGAGCCGTTTAGGATTGTGCGAGGACTGAACCGAGACATCGGGACAAAGGGAAGTGCCGGGACGGATGCCCCATTCGCGGACTTCGGAGTCTGAGCTTGCTCCGATGTCAACAAAGAGATCCTCCATGCCGGCGGTTGCGGTTTTATCTTTTAGAAAGTGAGGGGGCAAGCTTCCGAAGATTCCGGGAATCTTTCCTTTGCTACCGAGGGCAACCACTCGCTGAGCGGGGAGAGTGGAGGTGGACCACCCACCAAGGCCTAAGACCCTTAGGTATCCTTCGGGAGTTATGCTTTGCACCATAAACCCAACTTCGTCCATATGGCAATCAATCGCGATGTGGGGAAGTGAGGGGTTTTCCCTTTTGAGAAAAAAATTGCCGATGCGATCTACACTCAGATCTCCAGAGCCCTCTAACTGCTCACGGAAAATGCTTCGCACTTCATCCTCTGCTCCTGGGACAGCAGTTGCATTGGATAGCCTGGACAGTAGTTCAATGGATTTTTGCATACTCATGATAATGTAAAACACGGGATTCCATCGGTCTTGTTGCGATGGGATGATTGCAATGAAGATTCATCATAATAGTGACATGCATTCGAGTTCAAGCGCGGAGCGACTTTCATGAAAAATCGGGTTTTACTCAGCGATTTCCGATAAACGGAGCCCCGACTATACGTGCCAGCAAAAACGCAGGATGTTTCTGAGTCTCTTATAGGACAACGCTTCTAAAGAATGAGCAGTTTAGTCCGAATAATAGTGGCAGATCGAGTTACCTCCATGAACATGCAAAAATTTGAAGAGAATACGATTCTCGCTGTCGATGATGCTCCGACCAACCTTTCAGTATTGGTCGATAATCTTTCGAGCAATAATTGTCGGGTATTGACCGCGGAAAGTGCAAAAAGCGCATTGAATCGGCTACAGTATGTGATTCCTGATCTCATCTTGCTCGATGTGATGATGCCGGAAATGGATGGGTATGAGCTTTGTCGGTTACTGAAAAAGCATCCCATTTACAAAAACATCCCGGTCATTTTCCTGACAGCGAAAAGTGATGGAGAAGACATAGTGGAAGGATTTAAGGCTGGCGGGGTCGATTATGTGACAAAGCCGTTTCGAAAAGTGGAATTGAGCATGCGAATCGAGACTCATCTCGAACTGAAGAACGCCCGCTGCAAAATTCAGGAATACGCCCACACCTTGGAAGACCGGAATAAGAGGCTCTCTGAAATGTTGGACGAGAAAAATGAATTTATTGGAGTTGCTACCCATGACCTGAAAAATCCGTTGTCTGTGATGACTCTGGCGTTGGACTTGTTTAAAATGAAAACCGAGAAGAAGCCGGTTAAAGAAGTGGATATGGTTGTGGATCAGATGAGGCAGTCACTCAAGCGCATGACCTCGCTTGTGACGCAATTGCTCGAGATTAATCGCCTCGACGTGGGTCGATTTGAGTTGAACATGGCTGAAGTGCCGCTCGCTCCGATTTGCTCAGAATTGGTTTCTCAAAATCGACTCAATGCTGCTAACAAATCGATAGAAATCGACTTTGTTATTGAGTGTGATCCTGGCATTGCCGCCAAAGTGGATCCCACGGGGTTTTCTCAGATTTTGGACAATCTAATTTCTAATGCTGTAAAATACTCGCCAGCAGACTCGAAGGTAACGTGCAAGCTCCAGGTTGTGAGCAGTGGCGAATCTCTCCCCGACCTGATCTTGATCGATCGAAAAGTGCGATTTGTGGTCAACGATGAGGGCCCCGGCATCCTCTCTGAAGAATATCCCAAGGTCTTTCAGAAATTTGCACGAACATCCAACCTACCGACCGGAGGTGAAAGTTCGTCTGGACTTGGACTTTCGATTGCAAAACGATTGGCAAAGGAAATGAAAGGGGATTTGGGATTTGTATCGACACCAGGAAGTGGTTCTACCTTCTACCTGGAAATTCCGATCCACTCCTGAGTTCAAACCATTCGTTCTCCTCCGTTAAATTACTTTCGGATTCTCATTCGTAGCCGGATTCGTGAGAATTCGAAGTATTTGAATGAATGGAAGCGTGAGCCTTGAATTTCTGAATTTTTACAAATTCAGCTACCTAAGCTTTCTTACTATCTTTGGGCTTATTTCCAAACACTCCCTTGGGTTCAAACTTTGAGTGGATGAGTCATTTTCAGTTCTGGTTTTCACTCAAAATACAAAAGGCGCCCCACTTGGCGTTAACAGATACTGAACGGGGGCAGAACTGCGGGGTCCAAACCAATCGATGATATTCTACTGGAAGCACCTTGCATTCAGGAATTTAGCCCACTTCCCATAACATTTAGATTTTGACTTCACAACCCCGCGAGGCCTATAAAATAGGGTCAGCGGACACTTCAAGATTGTCCACCTTCCCTATTATAGAAAAACAGCAATTGTGTTTGGCTTATTCTCCAAAGATATCGGTATCGATCTAGGCACTGCCAATACCCTCATCTATGTGAAAGACAGGGGAATTGTGGTGCGCGAACCGAGTGTCGTTGCGATTGATGTTTTTACCCGCAAAGTGCATCAGGTTGGAGACGAGGCAAAAAAGATGTTGGGTCGCACTCCGGGGAATCTAAAGGCGGTTCGACCATTGAAAGATGGCGTGATTTCCGATTTTGAAGCCTGTGAGGAAATGCTACGGAGGTTTATTCGGAAAGTGGATAGCCGCTGGAGTTTGGGAGGACCAAGAGTGGTAATCGCCGTACCCTCTGGCATCACGAAGGTCGAACGCCGTGCAGTCGAAGAGAGCGCCTACAATGCGGGTGCACGAAGCGTGATTTTATTGGAAGAGCCCTTTGTCGCAGCGATTGGAGCTGGCCTTCCTATCGAAGAAGCCTCTGCGAACATGATCGTGGATGTGGGGGGCGGAACCACAGAAATCGCAATTATTTCCCTTTCAGGCATCGTGTTGAAGAAGAGTATTCGCGTCGGTGGTGACGAAATGGATGATGCCATTATCAACTACCTCAAACAGCAATATACGCTGAATATTGGTTCGCGCACTGCGGAAGAGATCAAGATTCGTATTGGTTCAGCCTTTCGTTTGGACAAAGAATTGAAAATGGAAGTCAGGGGGCAGGATTCCGTGGCGGGATTACCGAAAATGATTCGAGTGACTTCACAGGAAATAAGGGAGGCCCTCGCCTCTACGGTTCAGGAAATTGCCGGAATGATTCGTAAAGCCCTGGAAACTTGCCCTCCCGAGCTCTCTTCCGATCTTGTTGATAGAGGATTTTTTATGGCCGGTGGAGGAGCGCTTTTGAGAGGAATTGATGCTTATCTGAGTGAAGCGACGGGACTGCCGGTGTTGATAGCCGAGGATCCATTGACCGCGGTTGCTAACGGAGCAGGCATTGCTTTGGAAAATGTAGAGCTTTTGCTCGAGTATAAAAAGGCGACCGAAAATATGATGTAGAAGCGAAGACTCGGGACCCCGGAATGTCGAGTGCATGGTAGACGTTATGGGCAAGGTTTAGAGTTTGGTTTTGGCAAAGAGGTGCGTATCGAATGAAGGGATCACAGTCAGGCAAAAAAAACCGGGTTTATTACATTGGATTGGCAGTGATATTGTTGTGGTTGGTACTCCCAGTGTTTGTGAAGCATTTGCTCTACCGTGGGATGGATTTATTTCATGCACCTGTGCAAACGATGGCTTCGAAGGCGGGCGAGATACAGGATGCATGGGCGTTGAGGCTCAATTCCAAAAATCGTTTGATCGAGAAAAATAGGGAGGTCTCAAGGGAGCTAGCTCGAGCCAAAATGGAAATCAGCAAGGCGCAATCGACCCGTCACTACGTGGATCGTTTGGAGCATCTCCTCTCGCTGGAGCCAGTAGAAGACCATCGGGTGGAATATGCCCGCATTCTTCGCCGCGATGTGAATGCGTGGTTCGAGATGATGTTACTCGACAAAGGTAGCAAGCATGGAGTGTTGGAAGGAATGGCGGTGGTGAGCGCGGACGGACTTGTTGGACGGATCTCCGATGTTGGCATCTTGCATTCGAAAGTAACTCTGATCAGTAGTCCCGCATTTCGTGTGACTGTGAATACTCCCAATGACGACCGACCCATCGCATACGGTGGGAAAGGTCAACGGATGTGGGATGCTTTATCGGCAGAAGTGCACCATGTTCCGCAGGATATATCAGCGAGTTCGGAGCAGCCAGTTGCACTCTACACTTCTGGCTTGGGAGAAGGGTTGCCTCAGGGCCTTTTTGTGGGGAATTTGGTATCGGTTGAAGCGGAACTGGAAGGCCTATTTCAAAAAGGAGATGTGGAGCTTGTGGATTCGCTTCGATCTCTCCGTGAAGTCGCTATCCTAATTCCTTTAGAGCGAAGGGATTAACTCAATTATTGACACCTTATTCACAGGCTCTCGAACCTTGACTATTTGCTCACATTTTCTTAGCTAGTATTTATGAAATTGGATGAGTTGCGATCCTGGTTAGTAGAAAATGAAGTGGAGGACAGTTGGTGGGTCTCTGTAGCCGGAGATGTCAAAAACGATACTGCAACCTTGGATGATGCCGCAATTTTGAAGAAAGAGAGCCCCGAGGCAGAAGTGATGGTGCTGCCTGTGAGTTACACCGCTGAAGAAGATCCCCCTTGGCAGGAATTAGAAATTGACCTCCCAGAACCAGAACCGGAGCCCGAAGAAATGATTGGGGCGAGTCCTACTCCCGTAGAAACACCGGTGGAAACCCAAAGTATTAAGGAAGCGGTCAGCGCATTTGTTGAGGAAAGTGACGAAGATGTTGCTGAAGAACAAATGTCAGGACCCGAAGAGGCTGAATGGGAAGCGGAGCCCGAACCTGAGCCGGCAATAGAAGTTGAACCCGAACCCGAACCCGAACCGGAGCCAGAACCAGAACCCGAGGTGGAGGTGGTCTCTGAAGTCGAAGAACCCGCAGCGTCCCTTTCAGAAGAGGAAGAAGAGGGTGACAATGAGGAGGCTGTCGAACAGGGAATGGATGAATCCTCTTTCACGCCTTCGGAAGTGTTGGACTCAACCGAAGACATTGATTCCGGGGTCGAATCAGAAACGGAAACTGCGGATGAAGAACTCGAAGAACCTTTGGCTGAACCCGATGCAGAACCAGAAGTAGAGCCGGAACCAGAACTCATTGAAGAACCGGATCGTTTCAACGACATTGACCTGGACATCGCCTTAGCGAATAAGCTCGAGTCTCCGTTTAGTGAGATCGAACCTTTGCCAGAGCCAGAAGTCTCTGAAACGGAAGAAGTATTGCCTGAGGAACCTGTCGCTGAAGGGATAGTTAGCGAAGCACCTGCTGCTGAACCTGTTATGCAGGATGCGAAAGTTCGGGAAATCATTGATGAGGTTATCGAAGCAAAACTGACTCGTATGCGATCTGAATTGAAGTCTGCGAATCCGGAAGAGGATGAAGAGGTGATTGATTCGATCCTTGCTCGGGCAGAGAAAACGGCGCGCCAGGTCGCGGAACAAGTCAGTCGGGAAACTGAGGATCGACTGCATTACAAATTTGAAACGGACGCCTCCGGCGAGGTTACAGGTCGAGTGAGTGATGAGATGCTTGATTTGATGCTTCGGAACAGTGTCGAATCGATGACTCGGGAGCTCGTTCAAAAATGCGCTCGTGAAGTTGCCGAACCCAAAGCCAAGGAAGTTGCGGAAACCATTGCCCGCAAAGTGGCGCATCCAGTCGCGACACTGGCTGCAGAGTCCGTTGCAAATGAGATAGCGCGGGTTGTAGCAAAAAAGGCTGCCGAAGATGCTGCTCGTGAAGTAGCGATAGGCGCTGCCGATAAATGGGCGGAACGCACTGCCAGGAATTTTGCAGAGGATCATCTGCACGATTTGGCAAGAAGCATTGCCACGGAAGTTGCTGAAAAAGTTGCGAGAGATATCGCGACAGGAGTTGCTACCGAAAAAGCGGAAATTGAAGCTGCGAAGACTGCCAAGGTTGTCAGCCAGGACGTCGCTACGCAGGTAGCACGGAGTACGGCGATCAAGAACGCGATTGAGGTTTCGGAAGAAGTTTCCAGGAAACATACGGTGCAAGTGGTAAATGAGGTTGCGAGCCGAATTGCCCATGAAATTGCTACTGAAAAAGCAACTGAAATTGCGAATCAAAATGTGGTCGCAACGATTGAAGCGATTGCCCGAGAGACTGGTCAAAAAGAAGCGTATTTGAAGGCGGGTCCTGCTGCCATTCGCGTGGCAGAAACGGTGGCAGAGATTGTAGCCAAGGAAACCGCCCGAGATGTGGCTGAGCGCATCGCTTATAGCAAAGCTGAAAAGGTTGCAGAAGAAGTAGCTGCACCGGTGGCTCGCGAAATGGCGATACAACATGCCCGTGAGTTTACCCAACTTTACGCGAGGGAGGAATCCCAGAAGATTGCTGCAGAGATTGCGAAGTCTGTCTCGGAAGAAACGGCAGCCACTGTCACCCGCGAGGTTGCAACTGAGATCACCCGCATTATCGCAAAACCAATCGCAGAGGATGTGGTAACAGAGACCGCAAGAGAGAGTGCGAGAGAAATTGCCAAGGGAATCACGCCCGAAATCAGTCGGGAAGCGGTGACGTTGGTTGCGAAGGAATTTGCAGAAACAGAGTCGTTGAAAGTCATCGAATCAGTGGCCAAAGATGTGGCGACTCGTATTAGCAATGAAGCCGCTATCGAAACCGCAAATTCAATTGCGGCAGAGGTTAGTGAGCGCATTGCCCGGGAAATTTCAGAAGGGGTCGCCCGTGATGTGGCAGAACCCGTTGCGAGGGAAAAGGCGTTGGAGGTGTCGGAAGCGGCCGCAATCGCGGAGGCTCAAAAAACCGCCCATCAGTGTGCACAAGAGGCTGCAAACGAAGTGGCCAGAGAAATTGCCACCAGGGTTGCCTCTGATTCTGCTGGAATCACTGCAAAACTCATCAGTGAAGAGATTGCCCGCGAAGAAAGTGGAAAGATTGTTCGGGAAACGGTGCCCTCGCTGGTGGAAAATGAAGTCCGTCATACACTCGCAGTGCTCATCCCGGAGATAGCCAAAGACAAAACCGAAAGAATTGCTCAAGAGATAGCGGCTCCTCTCGTTCGCGAAATGGCTGAACCGTTGGTGCGGGAATTGGCGAACAATGCTGTGCATTCGATTTCTGAAGACATGCTTCGGGATTTTCTTAAAGAATATGCAGATCAGTTTGTTGCTGAAAAAGGCGATGCGATCACGCGTCCCATTCTGGAATCGATTGCTTCGGAAAAGGGAGAATCGATTGTTGCTGAGCTGGCTCGTGAAATTGCAGAGCGCGAGTCGAAAGAGACCGCAACCCAAGTGGCTGCTGAAGTCTCGGATCAAGTGGCTCGTTCGATATCCGAACAGGTTGCTACAGAGTTAACCGATACGATTGTTCGGGAAACGGTTCCATTTCTTGCATCCGAGCAAACAGAGCAAGTGGTGCAAGCTGTTGTGACTCCGATTGCCACGGAAATCGCAGAAAAACAGGCGCGTGAAGTTTCTGAAGCTATTGCCCGCGAGATTGCGGAAGAAGTAGCCCGAGAGGTAGCGGCGGAGGTGGCCCGCGGAAAAGCGACCGAAATTGCGGAAGCTGAGGCGCCGGAAATTGCGCGTGGACAGGCTCTTGAAACCTCGAGGGAGGTCTCAGCTCGGGTTGCTGAAGAAACTGCTAGAGAGGCAAGTGAATCGACAGCGCGTGAAATTGCCGAAGGCGTGGCGCGTGAGAAAGCGACGGAAATTACCGAGCAGATCACAGGTGAATTTGCAGAAGATACTGCCCGTGAAATTGCCCATACTCAAGCTCCTGGCATTATTCGCCAGGTCGCTGAACAATTTACCCGGGATGAAGTGCAATCGTTGCTGGATACCCGATTCACCGAACTCCTGAAAGAAGTTTCTGAACCACAGATCAAATCGCTTGTTGAAAGCGAAGGTCGTTCGATCATTGACACTCGTTCGCGGGAGGTCTCAGAAGAAGTTGCCCGGGAAATTGCGGAGTCGATCGCCCGGGAAACTGCTCAACAAATTGTTGCGGAAACTGCCCGGGAAGTGGCCACGGAGATGGGTCGTGCCAAGGCAGAAGAAATTGCTCAACAAGTCGCCGAGGAGGTGACATCTGATATCGCTTCAGAGCAAGCGACCCGTGTGGCTCAAGTTGTTGCGGAGCGTGTTGCAGATGAAGTGGCTCGTAGTACTGCAGAAAATGTGGCGAACAACGTCGCAACCAACCTTGCTGAGGGAATTGCACAGGACATCAGTGCGACAACTGCAGAAAGAGTTGCGAGAGAGATTGCCGAACAGGGTGCACCTGACGTGGTCAATCGAATTGCAGAATCCGTTGCACGTGAAGTCGCTGCAGATGTAGCGCGTGAACGAGCAGATGTGATTGCTGAGGAGTTGACTACGAATGTGCTGACGGACCTTATTCGCGAAAAAGCGGTTGCTGCAATCGAAGGGGAATCCTCGGACATCATTCAAGAGACGATTCGAGAGAACGCGGTTCCCATTATCACCCAAATGACCAGTCGTGTGATTCCAGACATGGTTCGGGATGTGGCTGGCGAAGAGACTCGTCGTATCGCAGCCGAACAGGCTGAAAGAATTGCCTCTCATACCGCCCGACAAGCGGCCAAAGATATTAGTGAAACGGTTGCTCGGCAGGCTGCCCGCGAATACTCGCAGCAGATTGCAGCACCGACCGCACGGGAAACAGCAAGGGAAGTTGCGAATCAAATTGCGGAGGATGTTGTGAGCCGAATGATGGACGAAAAAGTTAATCAGCGGGTTGATGAGTATTTCGCTTCATTGGACGCTCGGCTAGAAGATATGGTGAATGCCCGCTTTAATAAGTAGAAAGTAATCTATTTCGGTGAAACAATTCAGGGAATCGCTTGTTAGCCTTTTTGCGATACGAATCCGTCACCCATTGCGAAGCAGATCATGGAGATTTACTTGAAACAGCTTCTCAAATACTTGCTTGTTTACATTTTGTTTTGGGTCGTGATGACCCAGATCAATGACTTTGCGGCCTTGGTCTCACTGTATCTACCTATTTTCTGGGTATTCGTCTATTTCCCGGCGATGCAACATTCTACAACGACCGGAGTCTCGATCACTTTGTTGTCGGGCCTTTTTCTGGAGTCGCAGTTTACAGAAATTCGCGGGTTCTACTTACCGTTGATGACGCTTATTTTTCTGGTTCTGATTTATCGTCGATCGAAAGTGGTAGATTCCAAGAATAGTAATCAGATTGCAATAGCATCTTTAGTGCATTGGATTCTGACGATCGTTCCATCGTCTGTGCTGCATCTGACAGGGCGACACCCTCATCCGGATCTGCTATGGCAACGAACCCTACAGGACGGGGTTACTGGACAATTGATGCTTTTTATCCTCTATCCTGTTTTAACGATAGGATTTGTTCTGATGGGCGGTCGTAGAGTTGGTGAAGAGCATTCGATCTCGATGTAGGGTAGGGACACAACTCCTTAATGACTCAGAAGTCGAATTGGTGATAATAGTAGAAGAGACCGCCGGGTCGGTCAGTCCCTCCCTGAATGTAACTCCAATCTGGGTGCTACGGTGCATCTGCGGGGCGCAAGGCGGACCATCTGTAAACTAATTATTTGAATATCGCTGCGCTGGTGCTCTGTGGCCGCACATGTTTTGAAACATGCCATGGTAACTGAGACTGCCGGGGCCGTCAGTCCCAACCAAAAATGGGAAGTGGTAGAGACAGACAGTTTGGGAAAGAGTGTCTTACGATATTGCGTTTTGATAACTACCACAGCAAACAGATCCCCGTAGTGGAATCCGCAAGCGGAATCCCTTGCGACAAAAGTTCACAATGTGTAAAACGAAAATCGTGTCTGTCTAAATGCAGGCTCCCTAGTTTTCGCTGTAGCGTCGCTGCAGGTTTTCAACGACGGACGGATCGGCAAGAGTGGTTACGTTGCCAAGAGCGCGTCCTTCTGCGATGTCGCGCAAAAGTCGTCTCATGATTTTTCCGGAACGTGTTTTGGGCAAATCGGCTGCGAATATAATTTTTTCGGGAACGGCGAACTTGCCGATATCCTTGATTACCAGCTCATTGAGCTCCTTTTCAATCGTTTCGTCCGGTTCGATTTCCCCTCCGAGAGTGACAAACGCAACCAGGCATTGTCCTTTGATTTCGTGGGCAGTACCAATAACCGCCGCTTCGACCACATTGGAATGACCAACGAAAATGCTTTCGAGCTCAGCGGTTCCGATCCGGTGACCGGAAACATTGACGACATCGTCAACCCGACCGAGTATCCAAAGATATCCATCCTTATCCTTGCGGGCCCCATCGCCCGGGAAGTAATATTCTCCACCCCATTTGCACCAATAGGTGTCTTTGAAGCGTTGTTCGTCTCCCCAAATCCCCCTCATAATGCCGGGCCATGGCTTTTTGACGCAAAGTAAGCCTGCATCGACTTGGTTCCCTTCTTCATCGAGCACATCCGCTTCAATTCCAAATAGAGGGAAAGTGGCACTGCCAGGTTTAGTTGGAGTTGCTCCTGGTATCGGGGAAATCATGATTCCACCGGTTTCTGTTTGCCACCAAGTATCGACGATGGGGCAACGACCTCCTCCAATCACTTCGTGATACCACATCCATGCTTCGGGGTTGATCGGCTCTCCAACACTTCCGAGCAGTCGCAAACTGGAAAGATCATGCTTCTTTGGCCATTTTTCACCCCACTTCATAAACGCACGGATGGCGGTTGGTGCGGTATAAAAAATAGAAACCCGATACTTTTCGATTAGTTCCCAGAATCGACTCGGCTCAGGCCAGTTCGGAGCGCCCTCATACATAACAATAGTGGAACCATTGAGCAGTGGTCCGTAAAGAATGTAGGTATGTCCTGTTATCCATCCGATGTCAGCGGAACACCAATAGACATCGTCTTGCTTGATATCAAAAACAGTACGCATGGTGTCGTAGGCGTAGGTCATATATCCGCCAGTAGTATGGATAATACCTTTTGGTTTGCCTGTCGTACCACTTGTGTAGAGCAGGAATAGGATATCCTCTGCGTCCATTTCCTCTGGTTCGCAGTGAATGTCTTTTTCCTGGATGATGCGGTGATACCAATGGTCGCGACCTTCTTTGATGCGGCAAGGGAATGGATCACCATGGCCGCGCTTTACAATGACCACATCGGTGATAGTTTCGCTATCAACAATTGCTTCGTCGACAATGTTTTTGAGGTTGAGGATTTGCCCTCGTCGCCAACCTCCATCGGAAGTGATGACCAGTTTTGCGCCACAATCGTTGATTCGATCTCGGATAGAATTTGAGGAAAACCCTGCGAAGATCACAGTATGAACGATGCCCAGTTTGGCGCACGCAAGTGTGGTGATCGCGAGTTCAGGGATCATCGGCAGATAGATCGCCGCACGATCTCCCTTTTTCATGCCGAGTTTCTTGAAGGCGTTTGCGCATCGATTGACCTCACGATACAGATCCCAGTAGGTGAGGACTCGGGTGTCAGATTCGCCGGGTTCTCCTTCCCAGATGATGGCGGCCTTGTTGTGAAGACCATTCTTTACGTGATGATCCAGGCAGTTGTAGGTGATGTTTGTAGTGGCACCTTCAAACCATTTGAAGAAAGGCTTATTACTCTCATCAAGCACCTTGTCCCAAGGTTTAAACCACTGGAGTTCCTTCGCGACCCCTTCCCAATACTGTTCCGAGTTTTCGATACTTTCGAGGTATTTTTCCTCGTATGCTTTCATACTGGAGTAACGAGTGCCTGAGCTAAATTCGGTGGACGGTGGGAAAACTCTCGTTTCCTGAGAGATCGATTCGAAATTTGATTCGGTCATAGGGGTCCTAATGAATAAGATGTTAATTTTTGGGACTGTTCCGACTCTGGGGTGCTGAAAACGGATGCCATTATGACGCCAAAGAAAATGAAACAGAAGGGTAGTTTAAGTATAAGACATGCGAATACCTTCTAAAATCAAATCGTATTAAGTAAATTATGGAGGTTTAAATAGGACGTTAACGTGGAGGTGGAAGGTTATGAGGATTTCTTATCCATTGACCCTGTGATACGAAGTGCTTGAATTTAGCTTCATGTTGAAATGCATTCCCACTCGATTCCTGATACTGTTGTCCCTTTGGCTTGGGCTGACAGCATGCACTCCAATCGATGATGAGAACTTTATTGAAGTTGAGAGTAAGGAGTATCTGGCTGCAAAACAGAAAATGCGGGAAGGGGATGTTGTCGGCGCTCTTGAGATGTTTGAGCGCGTCATTGATAAATATCCCTACACGCCAGAATCTTATCTGGAAGTTGGAGTGATCTATTTGCGTCATGAGGACGAGCCGGTCTTGGCCATTTATCATTTCCACAAATATTTGGAACTAAAACCAGACAGCAGGGAGGCCCCGCTAGTGGAAGAATTGATCCTAAGTTCGAAAAAACAGTTCGCAGCCTCACTACCAGGCAATCCGTTTAAGGATGCTGTTAGTCGAATGGAGCTGTTGGAAACGATCGCTGGGCTGAAGCGCAGGTTAGAAGCCCTCAACGAAGAGAACTTAAAATTAAAAGAGCAATCCGAGCTCCTACAGCAGCGTCTTTCAGGCACTCAGGATACGATGCGTGAGATACTAACAACGGATATGGAAATGATATCTGGAGACGAGGGTGGTGACTTAGGCAATGAAGGGGTTCTCAGTCAACCGCTCGTGGTCGACGCGCAGACTGAGGCCCAGGTGCAGGAGATGTTGCCTCAGGAACCTGAACACTCGCGCATCCCAGATACTTATCAGGTGAAATCGGGCGATTCTCTCTATGCGATCAGCATCAACTTTTACGGAGACTCTGAGCATATTCATGCGATCTTTCAGGCGAATCGAAACATTCTCAAGAGCGTCAATGATTTGCGTCCGGGACAAGTATTGAAATTGCCAAAATAATCATGATCTATTTTGACACCAATGCGACGACACCGCTTTGCGATGCAGCGCGCAACGCCTGGTTGGATGCGAGTGCGCATCGTTGGGGAAATCCCTCAGCCGGCTATGGACTTGCTGCCAAAGCGAAAGCGGGATTGAACCATTCGCGAGAGCGGTTGGGACGGCTGTTGCAGGTTGATGCGGAGTCCATTGTATTCTGCTCTGGTGCCACCGAAGCATCTAACATCTGGCTAAGGGCTTTTTTCGAAAAAAAAGAAGAAGGGCAGAAGCTTTTGGTTTCAAAGCTAGACCATTCCTGTGTTGTCGAAACCTGTGAAAAACTTGGGAAGGATGCGGTCTGTTGGTTTGAGCCCTCATCATCTACTTCAGTGAGCGATCAATTGGAGCATGCGTATTCGGAAATTCCGAGCATCGCAGGTGTAGTGATGATGGCCGCCAATAACGTGACAGGAGAATTGTTTGATTGGAAAGGGGCAGCTGCTTGGTGTGGGAGAAAAGGCATTCCCTTTTTTTGCGATACGACTCAGTGGATCGGGAAACTTCCGACAGATGATTTTAAGGAGCTCGACTACTTCTGTGGGAGTGCTCACAAGTTTGGTGGTCCCAAGGGTGTTGGATTCTTGAAATTGTCCCGGAAATTCAAGTCTGCGCCTGGGCAAACGGGCGGAGGGCAGGAAGGTGGAGTCCGGGCTGGCACCGAGGCGACTGCCAACATTGCCGCGATGGTGGAAGCCCTCGATTTTTATAGTGTTTCCTTTTCCAGTGAAAACGAAATCGATTTGCGACAGAGCTGGAAAAAGCGTTTCAAAGAGAAATTGAGCGATTCCATCCCAGAAGTCGTTTTCCACGAGCGATCAGATCAAACACTATGGAACACCGTCTGTCTCTCGTTGCCCGGCAAACCATCTGGATGGTGGGTTGAGCGATTGGATCGATTGGGATTCGCTGTGGCTGCGGGTGCAGCCTGTTCCACGGGACATACTGGGGTTCCGCGGGTGATGGAAGCGATGGGAGTGGATGCATCGGTTGCTTCTCGAAATTTACGTTTTAGCGCAGGTTGGGATACAACAAACCAAAATTGGGATGGCTTGCTGGGGGCGATTCTTCATTTGGTTGCGCAAATGCAGGCTCCGTCTTCCTCCTCCGAATCAGAAGTCATTTCCATTGAGGATTTGTAACCGCACAAGTTATGAAAATCTCACGGATCAGCCTGCAGCACTATCGCAATATCGAACTCGCGCGACTTGAGTTTGATCCCGAGCGACCGACTTTTTTCGTAGGATCCAATGGTCAGGGAAAATCAAATCTGTTAGAGGCGTTGGGGTTGTTAACTGCTGTTCGATCCTTTCGAACCCATGAACTTAGCCCCCTCGTGCAGCATCAGCAGAAGCAGGCGAGACTACTTTACGAAATAATGCAGTCAGAAGGGGATAAAACCTCTGTGGAACTTCAGTTAGCCTCCCGCAAGCGGACCGTGTTGGTGGATGAAATGCCAGTTGTACGCATGGCGGATTTTGTTGGACTGTTTCCAAGTGTGGTATTTGCCGCGGATGATACTCAACTGATCAAACTCAGCCCGCAGGCTCGTCGGAGGTTTTTTGATCTGCTATTTTCAGTGGTAGACCCAAAATACCTAGAGGGACTTCAGGCCTACCATCGTGGGTTGAAAGAACGCAACAATGCACTCAAGGGGAGAATGGACCGAGCAGTGATTTCCGCCTATGACAAGCTCCTCGCGAGATGGGGGCTGTTTCTTATCGAACGGAGAAAGCAGTGGATTGCCCAATTTGCTCCTCTATTTGAAAATAATTACACCAAAATCTCGGAGAGCGAGCTAGGGAAGATCCAACTTCGGACGACCCTTGAAGTTAATTCAGAAGAAGCCTATCTTGAGAAACTTGATAAGACCTTTGAGAGAGACAGTATGTTGGGGTCGACGAATTCCGGTCCCCATCGAGATGATTACTTATTTGAAGTTCACGAACTGGGAGCGAAAACTCATGGATCTGACGGTCAACAGCGCAGTGTTGTGTTGGCATTGAAACTGGCACAGATCGAATTAATCGAAAAGGTATTGAGGCGTAAGCCAATCGTACTGCTCGATGATATTTTGGGCGAGTTGGATGATGATCGTAAAGCGAGGTTTTGGGATGTGTTTGATCATGGCTGTCAGGTTTTTGCAAGTGGCACGAGTTTGCCCAGTAACAGACCGGGTATGAAATGGCAGATTTTTGAAGTGAATGCAGGTAAGTTTGAACCGAGGGGTGATGGCTGAAAAAGGAAGTAAACACTCCCATGAGCCCAAATTCAATAGGCTCTAAAGTTGCAAATTTGAAAGAAATCCCAATGAATGAAAATATGGATTACCGTAAGCAATACGCTGGAACTGAAGATGGACCTACTGGAGGAATCCTTATGGATCTGCCGTCGCCCTATCTCCCTCATGCTAATGGGTTGACGCATTTGCCGCGGTTTTTGGCTAAAATCAAAAAGCATCTCAATGGAGAACTCCCTTCGAGTTATCAGCGCAACTTCACCAAAGGATTCGACCGATTTTTGTGTCTGCATCTGAACATCGAGCCAGAGGCGGTAATCGAGATCGTCAAAAGCAGTGAAGACGAACAAGAAATCGATCGCCGCTTGGGCGAAATCTTGCCGGATGATTTGAAAGTAGCCTCCTGGAACCGAAAAATGGTGCAGATGGGGTTAAGTGAAATGGGGCAGGAAAAAGTCAAAGAAGTGAAGGCTCAAATGGGGATCAGCGACCGCGAGGATTTACTTGGTTTTGCGGATTTGATTGATTTCGATGAAGGTCGAATTTCCTGACAAAATAGGCAGGGTCTGAATGATCAAAGATTTCTTTTGACGGCAGCCGATTTAGATAGGATTTTATGAGAGCTTTCCGCCGTAAGGGTGGAGGTTAAAAATAATCGAGTGGATACGAGCTAGTGGATGTTCCCAGTATAGAGGCAATCAAATTGACCAAGCACTTCGGGTCCGTGGCGGCTTTGACAGAAGTGTCCTTCATCATTCGCAAAGGCGAAGTGGTAGGACTGCTTGGCCCCAATGGTGCGGGAAAAAGCACGTTGATGCGGATTACCAGTGGTTTGCTTCCTGCGACCTCAGGTTCGGTGTTTGTGGCGGGCCTGTCAGCGACTCGACACCAAGAACAACTGAAGAGTCGCATCGGCTACATGCCCGAAAATAATCCGTTGCCCGAAATGATGAGAGTGCAGGAATACCTGAAATTCCGTGCTCAACTCAAAGAAGTGCCTTCGAAGGAGATCAAACGTCGCGTTAACGAAATCATGGATGTCTGTGATTTGCGTAACAAAGCTGCGAAACGATTGATCGGAAAACTTTCAAAAGGCTTCCGCCAGCGAGTAGGAATTGCGGATACGTTGTTATCCCAACCCGAAGTTGTGATTATGGACGAACCTACCATTGGGTTAGATCCTCACCAGATTCGCGCGGTCCGTAAGCTTATTGATCGGATGCGAGGGAATATGACCGTGATCCTTTCAAGTCACATTTTGCACGAAATTGATGCTTGTTGTGATCGTTCGATGATCATTAATCGTGGACGAATCGTGGCATCGGGCACATTGGCTCAAATGAGGAAACGCTATGACCTTGGAGTTCGGTATCATTTACAGGCTAAAGGTGATTTGAAAAAACTCGATGAACTTCTGATGGGGATAAGCCCTCAGCTTGAAAGGACTAAAACCGATCCATCGGATGAAGAGGGATTCCATCGAGTTGTCGTTGATTCCCAAGTGAATGATGATTTTGGAAGTCAGATTATCCGGAAAGTTGCGGACTGTTCCGAAGTGACGATGCGTGAGTGTTTCCGTAGAGAGAGTGACCTCGAAGACGTGTTCCTTGCTGCAACCAAACGCAGTTGGGAAGCATCTTTGGACGAGCCAGGAGAGAATCGATATTCGCGATTGCCTGTCGAGGCGAAATCGGAGGTTTAAATTCGGTCATTGTCGGAGAAGCAAGCGTTCGATCTGTTATTGCTCCCGTCGCCTTGAATCGAGGGAAGTGGTATGCCCGATGGAGGTCGTCTTGATTTCAGCCGCGATGGATTAATCCGAATGTCGCTAACTTAAGAGTAGTTTCCGTTTGAATAGTAGCATCTGATGCTTGCATCGGATTCCGCGGTAGATGGTGTGTCCACTCTGCATGGAGAGATGCGATGACGAGCATCACATGCTACAGATTTTTCAGAAAATCAAGGAATGCACATCTCTAAAACTTTGTTAAGTTAGCGACGTTGTGGATTAATCCCTCTGGGGTTATTGAGCCTCCTTCTGAGGGTAGAGTGATTCATTCGAATTTAGTTTAATGAACGAACTTTGCATTACGTGAATTCGAAAATGAAAACAGTATTTAAATCGAAACCAATAAATCCGTTGAGAGTGGGCCTCTGGGGCTTGAGCTTGAGTCTACTCAGCTTGTTAGACGCGCAGGATTCCATATCGACAGATCTTACTGAAACTACCCTCGTCGGCGCAGTTTCGGATGGGCTGGAATCTGTTCTTTCGGGAGCAAATACCATCGAAGCTGAAATCCTTGACGCTAGAAACGCAGAAGATTTTGAGGATCTCTTCAAAGGTTCATTAGAAATTCGAGCTGGGGGTGGCCGAAGTCAATCGCAGGATGTTTTTATTCAGGGACTCCAGACCACAATGGCGAATGTGACGATAGACGGCGCACCACAATCGGGATTGATTTTTTACCATGCGGGATCGGGCGGAACGATTGAACCGGAACTCCTGAAAAGCGTTACGGTGAGCGCAGGTGTTTCGAGTGCGCTTAGCGGACCCGGAGCGTTGGGCGGCGGGCTATCATATGAAACGAAGGACGGATTCGATCTATTGAGTGGGAATGCAACTTGGGGAGCGCAACTCAAAGAAACGTTCTATTTCAGTGCGGACAATGGAAATAAAAGCAGTCTCATTGGGTATGGTCTCTTGGGAAAGAAATGGAGTTACCTTGCAGCTGTTGGATATGCGGATGTGGGAAACTACTCGGATGGGAATGGTGTTGAAGTCATCGACACTAAATACGTCAGGAAAAATGCGTTACTGAAAGTATCCGGCTACCTTTCAGAAGGGCATTTTTTTGGCGCAAGTTACGAATACATCGAAGATGAAGGGGCTGGTGGAGCACGGTTTAATGTCTACCCTGACGAAGCATCGGATTTGGCAAATTATAAAACCCGCAACACCTTTACGCTGCATTATGATTATGATCCGATTGGGAATGATCTTATACACCTCCAAATCCATTGGTACCATACTGAGCGCACCTTGGAAGGATCTGACGAAGTGAATGGTATTACAACCAGGGGATTTGATGTTAGAAATGAAAGTCTTTTGGTTGGTAACGAATTGAGTCTTGTCTACGGGTTTGATTACCGGCTGGATTCAGCGACCTCAGACCTCGCCAAATCAGATGAGAAGGGCAGCATTCTCGGGAGTTATGTTCAGGCTGATTGGAATGTCGCGAAATTCTTTACCCTCTCTACTGGAGCGAGATACGATATTTATGAGTTAAACCCTAGAGAAGGTCAAAATCTTGAGCACAGTGGGTTCAGTCCAAATATTACCGGGATATACAAAATCGGAGCAGGGTTGAATCTGCACGCCACCTATGCGAGAGCGTTTAGAGGAGCTGCTCCGATCATGTCGAAGCTGACTACCGCGACGACGGATCCCGATATGGTGGCCGAGAAGGCACGAAATATCGAAGTGGGAGTGGATTATTCCTTTGGAGTCTTTTTTGTCGCTGGGAAGATATTTGAGTCGAATGTTGATGATCTGATCAATCCCCGTCCGAGAGGTACTGCGAGGACCAATATCGGGGACTTGGAGTCGACGGGTTTTGAGTTAATGGCTGGTGTTAACAGCGAAAAGTTCCGATTTAACGCAGGGGTGATTGAATCTGATCCGCAGATTACAACACCGGACGGTACGGTTTACGATGAGTATGTCAGCGTGAACAGTAAAACGGGTCGCACCTGGATGGGGAATCTGGAGTATCTATTTCCTGCAACTGGGCTGAGTCTTGGATGGTATGTTGAATATGTCGAACGCCAGAGAGTTGTCGGTTCGAGATCCACGCGCGAAAAAACCTCAACGTTGGTTCACGACATCTTTGTTCGATGGCAGCCGACTCTGCAGTCCCTCGATGGGCTCAGCTTAAATTTCTCCGTCAATAATGTCTTCGATAAGGCCTATTACGATCAATCAACCTTTGCTTATGCCTCAGGTTATGCGGCTCCAGGTCGGGATCTTCGACTGAGTCTTCAGTATCAATTCTGATTCGAACATGTCATCTTGTTTAGAAATAACCAAGAGTCCCCCCGCATTGTGGAAATCTTTCAAAGAGGATTTTGGGCTCAAGCGATTTTCATATAGAATATGGAAGTTGATTGAGTCCAGGAAGCTCGCGGGATTGAAAGACTCTCAATCAGTGGAAGATGCAACAATGTTACCGAATGTTTCCAAACACAGGGAGCTTCCGTTTGGACAGAATTCAAGAGGGAACAAAGTGCTTGCTATGCTCACTGCGACTACTGCAGCAGCACTAATATTTGTATTTGTTCCTTTGATTCAATGGGTGGATCTGGGTTTTTCTGAAAAGAATCGTGTGGAAGAGATCTCATTCTCAGCTCCGAGTCCAAAAGTATTGCCACAGGCCCGGCATGCCGAAACTACACCCCTTGAAACTCCACCCCTTCTTGTTCTGGACCGAGAGGTCCCGAAGTTGGAGCTTCATATGATGGACTTGGCGCTTCAACCGTCGATGAAAGGACTTGCCGAGCTACATGCTGATAATCGAATTTTCGATGAACTTGTAAGAGAAACACAGTCCTACGATAGTATTTTAAAATTTGAAGATCTACCGAGTGCTCCTCGAATTCTGCATTTGCCAGAAATCCAATTTCCTTCGGTATTAGTCCGACAGAAGATTCTCAAGGGAAGAGTCGTCGTGACGCTCTTAATCGATGAAGAAGGCAATGCTTATTGTGAAGGGATCAGCTATTCGAGTCATCCGTTGCTGGAAGCGCTCGCCAGAAATATTGTCAGTAAGACGCGTTTTTCCATCTCAAAAATGGATGGAGTTCCTGTCAAAGTCAGAGGTGAGTGGCCTTTGAACCTTAAGGCTCCGTGAATAGAGTGGAGCAATGCAATTCCACTATCCTGCAGGGTAGTGGTTTGCCCGCATATCCATGGTCACAAACGTGCATAACGTTGCGCCGGTAAAGCATGTTCTAAGGAATTATACTGATTAGCATGTAATTCAATACATCGATAATCCGATGCTTGTAGGTTCCTCGATGTTTCAATTTCGTCTTTTGAGTGATTATGAGAATGACCGTGAGCCTGTCGAATGGCATGAAGTCTGTTTCAGTTTGAGGTCTTTTTAAACGCAAATGGGTATTCGAAGCTGATTTCAATTCGTTTCAATATCGGCTGGTAATTACCACCCGCTCTACGCTCGAAATCACAGAGCTCCCCTAGGTGTAATGTGATTTATAAACAACGTGAAGTGGACTTCTACACGCTGTGTTTTTATGTGCTTCGCTTCGCCCTTCGGTTGAGTGCCGCTTCGTTCAGAAGTGGTGAAAACACTCAAAAAATAAGATACTTAGGCTAATGATAACGTGGCGACGTTCTCGATATGACGCGTTTGTGGAAAAAGATCCACAGGTTGCACGTTGCCGAGTTTGTATCCCATTTCTAACAGAATTTTCAGGTCCCGTGCCTGGGTGGCGGGATCACAGGAAACATAGACGATCTTTGAGGGACGAAACTGAGATACTTGGTCGAGGAAGTCCTTGTCACATCCTTTTCGTGGAGGGTCAATGATGAGCACACATTGATTTGAAGGGAAGGTGACAACCTCAAAAATGCCTTTTGCATCGCCGACTTGGAACGTGCAGTTGTTTAGCTTATTGATGTTCGCATTGGCCCGGGCCCATTGGATCGCCGATTCGCTGATTTCGATGCCCATACACTGTTCAAAATGCTCTGCACCGCAGATGGAAAAAAGTCCGGATCCGCAATAGGCATCGATGAGAAATGGGTGTCCGTCGCTTTTCGCCTGTCCAATCACGTAGTCCACCATGATGGGAAGCACGAAAGGATTATTCTGGAAAAATTCTCCAGCTTTGAATTGAAAGATCCGTTCCCCAACTTGTTCAGTGATGACTTTTTTGTGATCGGTGACGACTCCTTCCATTGCGTGCCGAAGCAGAATGGTAGCGCCTTTTTTCTTTTTAGTGTTTCGCGCGAGTTCCTTGCGGCTTGCCCGTTCGACCGTCAATTGTTCGTTGATCGCTTCTGTGGCGATAAGGCACTGCTCAATGTCGACAAGGCGATTCCGTTGGGAAAATTTTAGAAAACCGATGGGACCCAATTCGCCCTTGCGGGGTTTGTCGTGGTGTGGGGTGATTTTGGAACGGTAGTAAAATGGGTGATCAGAGTGCAATGGCAGAGCCACTTCCGTTTCGATCGAACCAATCTTTTTCAAAGTTTCTGCAACATGGCTTTGTTTGATTTTCAGTTGAGCACTGTAGGATACATGTTGATATTGGCAACCGCCGCAGGTTCCGAAGTAGGAGCAGTTGGGATCGATACGATCGGGAGATGGTTGTAAGATCTCCACCAAATCAGCTTCAGAGTAGTTTTTGTGATTCCTAAAAATCCGTGCTTTGATGCGTTCGCCTGGGATGACAAAAGGGACCATCACGACCCAGTCATTCACTTTTCCGATTCCCAGTCCCAGATTTGTGACTGCAGTAATTTCAAGTTCCAATTCGTGGTGATAGGGAAATGGTTCGGGATTAAAATGTTTGGGTATGTTGAATTCCATGGTCTTTTAGAGACGACGATCGCACTGCGGTGAAGTCTTGAATGTGTGAAAGGCTTCTGTTTTGCTCGTTTCCATATTCGATGGGAAGCAGCAGTCGTCAACTCTGGAAAAATTACGTAGAAGGTCGCGAAAACGGGAAACCGTCTACGGCGTCACTTCCGAAGCGGGTCTCAATTCAAAAATTTAGGGGCACTGTGTTAGGAATTGATCCTAGTTTGAGAGGAACGGGTCTGGCGGTTGTGGAGTTTGGTGAAGCCGATCAATTGAAGCTTCGTCACCGGGAAACGGTGAAGATTCCTCAGAATCGAAGTTCGATGGAATGCCTCGCTGCGATATCGGAGCGATGTGAATGGGTTTTAAATCACTTCACGATTGATCATGTGGCGGTTGAGGGGACCATTTACGTTCAGAATTTCAAAACGGCCATGATATTGGGAACGGCTAAAGGCGCGGCTCTTGGAATTATTGCCAGAAGAGGATTCGACATTTTCGAATATGCTCCGTTGCGCGTAAAACAAGCCATTTCTGGGAATGGAAGGGCGAGTAAACAGCAAGTCGCCGAAATGGTGACGCGTTTTTTAGGAAACTGTGATTGGAGCAGTGAAGATGAAACTGATGCAGCTGGCGTTGCTCTCTGTCATGGGTTTACCCACCGCATCGCCAAATCTTCAATCTAGGTTCTCTTTCAATAGTTAAAGGCCATTGATTATCCTCAGCTGAACTGAACAAAACACTTCTTCCAACTCTCTGTGGTAAGGTTCCTTTATAAGCAGAATGTTCATTGAGTTACGTTGTCTGCTAATACCTTAAAATTAGTGAAGTCTAATATTGATTCGATTGTTGTTTGGAGTTTGAAATGACAATTTGCGGGCTTTTTTCCTGGGTCCGGATTAATTTATTATGAAACATACGTTGAAATTCCTATCTTTTCCTCTCTTTCTAGTTACTATGATCCAAGCGCAAGTGACTGATAATCCATTTTTTATGGAATGGGATACTTCTTTCGAGACTCCCCCTTTTGAAAAGATTGAGAAAGCTCATTATCTACCTGCCATCCAGCGTGGAATCGAACTCTCAGAAGCGGAGTTAAGAAAAATTATCGATAACGCTGAGTCAGCATCATTTGAAAATACGATTGTTGCACTCGACAATGTCGGGGAGTTTTTATCTCGCGTGGTCAGTGTTTTTAATAACCTGAGCGGAACTGAAAGCGATGATGAGATGCAGGCCATCGATTTGGAGTCGACCCCTCTGCTTTCTGCTCACTACGCGTCCATTCGATTGAATCCCGACCTTTTTGCACGAGTAAAAAAAGTCTATGACCAAAAGAATTCGCTTAAGTTAGATGTGGATCAGAACAAGTTGCTTGAGGATACATTCAAGTCTTTCGTGAGAGGCGGAGCTCTTTTGGGAGAAGATGAAAAAGCCCGCTATAAGGAGATTGTGAAAGATCTGTCGGTATTGACTTTGAAATTCGGGGAAAATGTCCGAAAAGATGCTACTCACCACGAGATTGTTGTGGAGAATCTTGATGAACTTGCCGGTGTGCCTGAGTTCATCATTAAAGGGGGTGCGAAAAGAGCAGCTTCTCTTGGTATGGAAGGAAAGTGGGTTTTCATTCCAACCCGCTCCAATGTTGAAGCCATCACGACCTACGGTCACAATCGTGATCTGCGGAAGAAAATGTTCGTGGGTTATACGACTTGTGGAGATCGCGGCAACGAGTATGATAATAATGCCCTCATTCCTCAAATTCTGAATCTTCGGTTAGAAAAGGCTCAACTGCTAGGCTTTGACAGTCACGCGAATTACATTTTGGACAACCGTATGGCGAAGACTTCGGATGCGGTGATGGAGCTCGCCCTGAAAGTTTGGAACCCTGCATTGGCGGCTGCTCACAAGGACGTGAAGGAAATGCAGGCCATTATTGAAGCAGAGGGAGGCGGCTTTGAAGTTGAAGCATGGGATTATCGCTACTACATGGAGAAGATTCGCGCGAATAAGTATGATTTGAGTGAAGAAGAGTTGATGCCATACTTTACCGCTCAAAATGTGCGTGACGGTATTTATTTGCTGATGGAGAAACTCTATGGCGTGACTGTAGAACCTGAGCCAACGGTGCAGACATATCGGGAGGATATGCAAGCGTGGAAAGTGACTAATGCGGATGGATCACTTGTGGGAATTTTTTACACCGACTATTTTATTCGTGACAGCAAACGATCCGGAGCATGGATGAGCAGTTTCCGTGGACAGTCGGTGGATGCCGCAGGAAATCGTATGGCACCTCATATTATCAATGTGTTGAATGTCCCTGCGGGTTCCGGAGATGCGCCAGCGATGTTGAATCTGGATCAAGTAACCACTGCCTTTCACGAATTTGGTCACGCAACGCATGGATTGTTCAGTGATGTGCGTTTTCGAGGTCAGGCAGGAACTGCTGTCGCACGGGATTTTGTGGAATTGCCCTCTCAGATATTGGAAAACTGGGCGTTTGAGCCAGAATTGCTGAAAAAGTATGCCGTTCATTACAAAACCGGAGAACCCATTCCAGATGAGTTGATTGAGAAAATAGTCAATGTTCAAAAATTCAACCAAGGTTTTTACACGACGGAATACATGGCCGCGACCCTGCTGGATATGGAATACCATATGCTTAAAGAACCCATGCAAATGACAGTTCCGGAATTTGAGAAAGAAAAGTTGGGAGAAAAGTATGGATTGATGGACGAAATCTTTCCGCGTTATCGGTCAACTTACTTTCAGCATATATTCTCTGGTGGTTACTCCGCAGGATATTATGCCTATTTGTGGGCTGAAGTGCTCGATGCCGATGCATTTGGAGCCTTTGAAGAAAACGGTGTTTTTGATCGAAAGACGGCCGCTTCATTCCGTGAGAATGTGCTTTCCAAGGGGGGCTCCGATGACCCAATGAAACTCTACAAGCAATTTCGCGGAAGAGGTCCCTCGACTGACCCTCTACTCAAACGTCGAGGCTTTTTATAATTTGATCTCGCTTTAGGGAGTGCCTGGGAATGCCGACAAAGATGGTCATGGGTCTTTTTGCTCAGAACAAGGCGATCATCTTAGGTGAATTGGACAAGAAAAAAGATTAAAAATCTGTTTTCTATGAGCCCGGTATGGGAACACAAAACAAACACGAAGTGGTTGTTTTGCCTGCGTTAGTAATCTGATTGCTTAAGGCTCTTCATCACCTGCAATGATCATCGGTCGCGATCTGTTGGAAGGGATCTCCAGACAGTCGCCATTAAGCTTTAGCGACAGTGTGATGAAGAACGTTTGCCAGGGACTATATCAATATGATTATCGAGTTGATCGTCTGGTGTCCCAGCGACTACCGCCTTGCGATCCTCTGGCAAGCGCTCCTTAAAGATAATGGATTAGGCTACTTTTTTCATATCCATTTGCGATTGGGCTTCGAAGACCCGTTTGGGATCATAGGCTTTGCCTGATTTTTCCAACCCATACAAAAGTTTAAGAAGTTTTCTTGTCACGGCTAAGAGGGCTTTGTTGCCAGCCATGCCTCGTTGTTTTTTATCATGGTGATAAGAGCCAAATAATCCTGATTTGACCACAAGGTTTAATGATGCCTGTTGGGCACAACGTCGCAGGCGAGATCGACCTTTTTTGCTCAACTTGTCCTGGCCCTTCATCTTGCCGCTTTCTTTCTCACAGATATTGACCCCGGCATATTTCCACAATGCCCGGTGATGCTTAAAGTCCCGCAATGGTCCGGTCTCGGCAAGAATGCGGGCAAGCATAAACGGGCCTATAGGGCCATTGTGCGGATCAATGGATAATTCACCGAGCTGATGCAATGCATCGAGCTCACCTGTCATGCGGTAACGCAACCTGAGCTGCCGATCCTGTAGTTGTTTCAGTGTTTTGTACAGCTCCCTGACTTCGGTTTCCAACCAATCAGTATACATCACATCCTGTTCGAACAGTGACGATTGTAGAGCATCATTCCAAAGCCGATTGATCGTTTGCGTTCTTACCTTTCGTCGTTTGAGTTTGCCAACAAAAGCACTGCGACCATCCAGAATCATGCGGTAGGGATTAAGCCCGTAGAGCTCCGCTATTTCTTCGCTCGCATGACCATTGAAGATCCAGTCTTTTTTGAAACTCAGGTCACAAAACAGCTCGTAGAGTGCCATGTGCAACCGATTTTTGACCTGCGTTAGTTCCTTCTCGATACGTTCGTAGTTCAGATTGAGCTGTCGCAATAATTGCCAGCGTTTTCTCAGATCACGATCCTTTAATTGTTTGCCATGTTGGGATACCAAAAAAATCGTTCGGGTATCCTTTTGATCCGTTTTGCCGTAGTCATTGCTTTGTATAACCTGGCTTTTGTGAACGGCTTCACCGCTAACCAAGGCTGTATAAAATCCCATTTCACGAGCAATACGTAATAATCGACGATGATAAATGCCGGTGGCTTCGCATATGATTTTCAGCGTTCGATACCCCCGCTTGCAGGCCTCGTCGAAAAGTTCCGCCAGCTCTTTGCGAATCGAAGCCTCCTGATTGTTCATCGCTCCGGTCCATTGCTCCTGAACGTTCTCGCGTTCATTCATGCTGTAATAGTCCACTTTGCTTTTGCATACATCACAGGCTATGCTCAGCACATCGTTTTTGCTTTGATCGTTTACTTTGGTTCGTGTAATTTTCATAGCACTTGTTATGGGGTTGGTGAGTTCAATTGTTCACTGGAATTCCTGTTCCAGTTTTGTTCTCACCAATCCTTAATTTTTAACTTTAATACCTCAATTCGACTATTAGCTTATCAAAAGTGGTTGGGCTGAAGCCCTGCTACTTTTGATGAACGCTGTGCTGAACAAAAAGAGCATGATCCTTGCGGATTTCGTGAAAATTTATGCCCGCGGCGTTAGCAAAAGCCACACGACATTCATGTCGCACGGCTTTTGCCGTCTTGCGAAGCATGAATTTTCATTAGAAACCATCAAAGTCCGAATTTCCAAACACTCCCTAGTGTAGTGAGTTTAAAGTTTTCGACATAATTGAGCTACTTTTCCAAGAATCTGATCTGCAGAAGCCGACCAAACGAATGGTTTTGGATTTTCATTGTGTTTATCGATGTAATCGTTGATCGCCTGTTTAAGTTCAGTAGTTGCCCGGAATGAACCTCGGCGGATGCGATCATTAGTGATTAAAGCGAAAAAGCGTTCTACTTGATTGAGCCAACTTGAATGCGTAGGAATGAAATGCAGATGCCAATGTGGGCGTTTATCCAACCATTGGTTGACCTCGACAGTTTTGTGAGTGGCGTAGTTATCCAAGATGATGTGGATATCCATTTCTTTGGGAACCTCTCTTTCGATTTGTCGTAGAAACGCGAGAAACTCACGACTACGGTGTTGCTGTTTCAAACTACTAATAATGCGTCCAGTTGCCACATCTAGTGCAGCGAACAAAGAAGTTGTGCCATGGCGGTAATAATCATGAGTTTGACGTTCACTAGCACCGCAGCGAAGCGGCAAGATTGGCTGACTGCGTTCGAGAGCTTGTATTTGACTTTTCTCATCAACACAAAATACCAATGCGTTATCAGGAGGACTCATGTACAGCCCCACAACATCATGAACCTTCTCTACAAAATAAGGATCTTTAGACAATGTGAAACTCTCACAGCGATGAGGTTGCAATTTGAAAGCACGCCAAATCTTACTCACTGTACTTTGAGATAAACCTGTATGTGCAGCCATTTTGCGAGTGCTCCAATGCGTGGATGCTTGCGGTTTTTCTTCTAATGTTAAACGCACTACTTCAGATATCTGCTGGTCACTCACAGTTGGGGGACGACCGCTACGAGGCAACTCACTCAAAGCTGCTATACCTCCCTGTGCGTAGCGTTTACGCCAATGACCCACTGTATGATTTTTCACTCCAAGTTGTTCAGCTATGGATTTATTACTCATATCATCGGCTGCTAATAACACGATTTTGGCGCGTTCAACTTCCTTGGCAGGCGCGTTCCGACGACGAGATAAACTTTCAAGATAATCACGATCTTGAGTGCTCAACTCTATTTTTGCTACCGGTCTTCCTCTTTTATTGCTCATTCATATATGCTAAATGAATTGCTAACAAGGTACAAGCATTTATGATGATTATTTTAAACTCACTACACTAGTTCTACTTAGTTAAATGGTTGCATTAATTGAAACAAGCGTCTATTTTATGAGTTAAAGAACAGCGGATCTGTTTGATGTTCAAATAGATCCAAGAAAAAAAATGACGTTACAGCGCTCAGTGATATGGCGCGATTATTTGTGGACTTTTGCAATAGCTATTCACCGCATTTCATTGGATGGGGCATGAACAGTGTTGGTCATGCCCGACATTATCTCTCAGGCCTACTTGGAACTCAGCGTCGAAAGAACATCGAATCAATCGGTTTGGATGTAAAGAACAGTGATTATCAAGGAATGGAGCAGTTTATAAGTTCCTCTCCGTGGGATCATCAGGCAGTGATGGATCAGGTAGCCAAAGATGCTAGTGATCTATTTAGTGATGAAGCAAAAACCGGACTGTTTATTGACGAGAGCAGTTTTATCAAAAAAGGAAAGGCTTCTGTTGGGGTGCAGCGTCAATGGTCAGGACGAGCTGGAAAAATCGAAAACTCACAGGTTGGAGTGTTTGCATCTCTGGGCCATGACCAGCGGGTTTGCTTAACCGATTTCCGTTTGTTTTTACCCGAAGACTGGAGTAAGGATGTGCAAAGGCTGGACAAAGCCAAAGTGCCTGAAGAACATCGGCAATACCGCAGTAAACACGACCAGGCGCTTGAGATGATAAAGCATGCCAGGGAGTTGGGCGTGAAGTTCGGTTGGGTTGGTTTTGACAGTTTGTATGGAACCAAACGAAAACTGGTAAATGCCGTTGAAGATATGGGCTTATCTTTTGTTGGAGATGTGCATAAAACAACCAAAGTATGGGATGCCAGGCCGATACTGGATGATCCTGGTCCATTGGAGGGAGCGGGTCGACCGGCAAAGAACTATCGGTTAAGCCCCAACAATGAGGCAAATTACTGCAGTGTGGAGTCGTTGGTGCGTGAATGTTTCGAGAACTCCCACCAACAGGTGTGCTACCGACAAGGTAGTAAAGGAGAGTTATGGACTAAAATTTGGGTTACAACGGTGTGGACATGGGAAGCGGGACTGGAACAGTCCAGAGAACGTTTGTTGATTGTTAAAGGCGATACAGATGGAAGTTTCAAATACACACTCAGTAATCTTCGAGCTGGAAAAGACTGGAGTTATTATGCCTTTGTTCAAGGCCAGCGCTACTGGATTGAACATGCCTTCGAACAGGCTAAAAGTCAGCTCGGAATGGCTCAATATCAAGTGCGAGTATGGAAGGGATGGCACCATCATATGGCCTTGGTTGCAATGGCTCTGCTCTTTAGCCAAAAACTGCGAATGGAGGTTAAAGAACAAGTGCCATTACTGAGCGTTCGTGATATCACAGAATTACTCGATTTTTACCTTCCAAGAAAACGAATTGATGAAAAAGAGGTTTACAAAAACATCCGACATCGACATCGCTTGCGAGAGCAGGACCTACAACGAAGACGAAACCAACGAACAGGTATTGTTCCATTTAACTAAGTAGAACTAGAGCATTCTGCGTTTACTCTGCCAAACGTGTCAGCTTAAATCCAGGATGCTCCGGTTTGCCTTCCAAGGCCCGTGAATTTCACAGGCCTTTTTTTTGAGGGAATGACAAAAGGACACTTCCGACCGAATTCGATTGAAGTGGATACAATCAGGAGATTGATTTTTTGATGGTTGCAGATTACGTCTTTTGAGTGAGTTCAATAATCATTGATTGGTAACCAGAAATCTCATGTAGTTCAATTCCATGCCAAACATATTGGGAGTTTCAGCATTTTTCCACGACTCTGGAGCTTGCCTTGTTCAAGATGGCGAAATTATTGCCGCGGCTCAAGAAGAGCGATTTACGAGGAAAAAGCACGATGATTCTTTTCCTGTTAATGCGATCCAATACTGTTTGGAAGAAGCTCAAATTGAGGCAGGTGAAATTGATTACGTGGTTTTTTACGAAAAGCCTTTATTGAAATTCGAGCGATTGCTTGAAACTTACCTTTCATTTGCACCAAGAGGATTTCTCAGTTTTCGAAAAGCGATTCCAGTTTGGCTAAAAAAGAAGCTTTTTATGGAGCGAGAATTGAGAATGGGGCCTTTGAAGAACTACCATGGTCCGTTAGTATTTCCTGAGCACCACGAATCCCATGCGGCGAGTGCTTTTTTCCCCAGCCCTTTTGAATCTGCTGCAATTCTGACGATTGATGGGGTTGGTGAATGGGCTACGACCACCATTGCAAAAGGGAGTGGAAACTCTATTGAGATCGTCAAGCAGTTGAATTTTCCACATTCACTGGGCTTATTATACTCAGCATTCACCTACTTTTTGGGCTTCAAAGTTAATAGTGGAGAATACAAGTTGATGGGATTGGCTCCCTATGGGCAACCGAAGTATTCTCAACTCATCTGGGAGCACTTGATTCATCTTAACGACGATGGATCCTTCCGATTGAATTTGGAATATTTTGACTACCCGGTCGGGTTAAAAATGACCAATCGGAAGTTTGCCGACTTATTCGGGTGCAGTGTTCGGCGTTCGGAGAGTGAAATCGAGCAAATCCATATGGATTTAGCTGCGAGTATTCAGAATGTGCTCGAAGAGGTCGTTTTGAAAATTGCTCATCATGCCTATGAAGTGACTGGAGAAAAAAAGGTCTGTCTTGCGGGTGGAGTGGCGCTTAATTGTGTATCCAATGGTGTGCTCGCCAGAAATGGACCCTTCGACGAAATTTGGGTGCAGCCTGCATCTGGGGATGCAGGAGGGAGCCTCGGTTCTGCGTTGTTTTGTTGGCATCAGTTGCTTGGTAATTCCCGCCAATTGTCTAGGTTAGATTCACAAAAAGGTAGTTTATTGGGGCCCTCTTTCTCAAACTACGAAATTCGAAATCTCCTCCAGAAAAAGGGAGCGATTTTTAAGGAATATGGAGATGAAATCGAACAAGCTAGCGATATTGCTGAACTCATTAAGCAGCAGTGCGTGGTAGGATTGCATCACGGGCGTATGGAATTTGGCCCCAGAGCTCTGGGTTCGAGAAGTATTCTTGGAGATCCGCGATCACCAGAGATGCAGAAGGTGATGAATTTGAAGATTAAATTCAGAGAATCTTTTCGACCGTTTGCTCCAAGTATTTTGAAATCCCATATGCATGCCTATTTCATGACCGGGAATGTATCGGAAAGTCCCTATATGTTGATGGTGGCGCCAGTTAAAGCTGAACATAGACTGTCCTGTGAAGCAGAGCTGGACGAAGTGGAAGGTCTTGAGAAGCTTCTCATTCCTCGTTCTAAAATCCCCGCCGTTACTCATGTGGATTTTTCAGCGAGAGTACAATCTGTCGATCCAGAACGTAGTCCCTTCTATTGCCGAATCATCGAAGCCTTTTATGAAAAGACTGGATGCCCAATGCTCATCAATACGAGTTTTAATATAAGAGGTGAACCGATTGTCTGTACTCCAGGTGACGCCTTTCGTTGTTTTATGGGCACTCATATGGATGTTCTTGTTGTCGGCGCCTTCGTCTTAATAAAAAGTGAGCAACCGAAAGGACTCAAAGAAGAGTTTGTAAGCTATCTTGAGGAGTTTGAATTAGATTGATTCCATTCGAATCATAAAGCTGTAAACAATGATTGATTTAGATATAAATCCCGATTGCAAGAAATTGAGATCCTTTGCTTGGGTCTCAACCTTTGTCTTTGCTGTCGTCGCGTTTATGCTTCACAGGGACGAGAGCGGAAAATGGATTCAGATTGTCGCCGCCTCTTTCGCTTGTTATTCTTTTTTTTGTGCTATGATTTCACCCGGTTTGGTGCGTCCACTGTATGTGATCTTGACCGTGCTGGCATTCCCAATTGGGTGGATTTCGAGTAATATTATTTTGATGCTATTGTATTACGGAATGATCCTCCCCGTGGGTGTTTTGTTACGGTTTTTTGGGAAGGATCCTGTGGATAAGAGATTCAAAGATGGTGCAATTTCTTCATGGGTTCCAAAAAAACAGGATCTAGATCGGAAGCGGTATTATAATCAGTACTGATTTAGTGGGCGATGAAGTTTTAGGCGCAACTTACCATTGCCTTGCATCGAAAAATAGTAAAGAAAGAGCTTTGTGAAAAATAATCATCATACTGAATTTGAGAAGCTTGGAGTTGAACTGAAAAAGCGAGGGCCCATGCTCAGTATGTGGAGAATGATCATGGAAAACAAGAAGTGGTGGTTGATTCCGGTGGTTCTTATGTTGATGGTCTTGGGGTTGCTTGTATTTTTGAGTGGCTCAGCAGCTGCGCCCTTTATTTATACTTTATTTTAGGTAGCTAAATAGAAGTCGTAAATTGTATCTAATAAAATTTTCGACGGGAGTGATTTGTTATGAATACCTTAATTTAACGATTAATCACTTTCTTGTGCGCATAAACCTATTTCACGGAAGTTTGTTGAAATGGCAGAAGGGTTTTCCCAAAATATAGAATTCAAAGATTGATTTTGGTCGGTTCGAAATTTTTGAGACAAGACTCTTTGAGGTTAGAATTTGGGGAAATACTAGTTTTATATGGCTCATATTATAGAGCGCCGTTTCTGGGGGTTGTCAGGTGTTTGGTTGTCGTGGAGGCAATTAATCGGTCAAATTCATTGATAAAGTGACTAAATGAAGAAAAATGCACAAGACATGAAGAAAAATGTAAACTTAGGTAAAAATCTGCAAAATGCTCATTTTCAGGAAGATGCAGAAGTATTCTTTATGTAGTGCATTAGTAAGAGTTGTTCGTAGTGTTGTAAATAGAGCTCTTTTATCGATTGTGATGACTGATCGCGGATTCGATATAAGAATCCAATACAACCCCTTGTATATACCCAATAGAACTATGAACCCAACTGATTATCGGTTTTGGGGCAGGCTTTGCTTGGCTCCAAAGTATACCTCTATCATCCTATTAAGCTCCGTCATTGGCGGTCTTTACGCTCAAGACAACGTAGAGGAGGATGTTTATGAACTTGATCCGTTTACAGTCTCCGAAGAGTCTGTTGAAGGATATATAGCGTCGAATTCTCTATCCGGAACTCGATCCAATACACCTATAAAAGAAATACCTCTCAATATTCAGGTATTTACTAATGAACTTGCTGATGATTTTCTGATCACCAACCAAGTAGAACTCGAACGTTACAATGCGTCGATGGTTAACGGAGCGGCTGATGTTCATTCTAGCAATGTCATTCAGCAGGCTTATAACAACTTTTTCTTCCGTGGTTTCCAGCAAAACTGGGGTTTGAGGGACGGTGTCCGTCAGTACGATCCCGTTGATATGGCTGGTTTCTCCCGTGTTGAAGTGGTTAAGGGACCAGCAGCCGCATTGTTTGGGTTGGCTTATCCTGGCGGGATCATGAACAGTGTAACAAAATCGGTTGATTTCAATCGTGATTTCGTAGATCTCGGATTTACCCTCGCAAGCGAAGGTGAGTATCGCGCTCAAGTCGACGCGAACTTCTCAGCCGAGCTTGGTGGAGGTCAGTTTGGATTGCGCTATGTTGGAGTTAATTCTGACACTAAGGATTATCGCCGGAATTCAAATGGCATGATTCAGTTCAGTCAGATTAATCTTGCGTGGAAACCAACAAAAGCTACCAAGTTTGAATTCTTAGCTGAATACGGGTATCGTGACAAAACTGCGGGCTTAGGAACTTTCGAAACTGCGGAAGTTGACGCTAATGGAAACGGATTGGGCAATGGCGCGAGCATCCCTATTCAAATCTCTCACCCAGACATCCCTTGGGAATGGAACTGGTCTACGAACAACGTACGTTCATTGGAAACTACAAATGCGCGCTTTCGTGTGACTCATGAGTTTGCTCCTAACTTCTTTGTAACTGGTTATTGGCAGTATGGTGATCGCGACCAAATCGACAGTGAAGGACTCAATGCTGCCGGAATGGGTGGCAGTGCTGCAAACTGGGATCTTGGTTGGTCTTCTCGCGGTGGTGTAGCTACAGGTTGGTTGAACCCAAATACACCTGAAGAAACCATTGCAATGCACTGGCAACACCGCGACTGGCAAAACAAAATGTGGGCCTACGGTGTAACTGCAGTCTATGAGCTCAACACTGATGCGATGGATAATACATTCACAGTAGGTGCAAATGCATGGTCTGAAGACTTCATTACCTTCAAAGGAACCGTTCCTGAAGGATCTACCAGCATTGTATATCTTCCAGTTGCAGCAAATATCGAAATTCCAAATCCAGTTGGACCACCTACGGACTATTTCATGGACACTGCCGGTGCCTATGAGACCCAGGACAACTCTAATGATTACATCTTTGCTTCTTGGCAGGCGAAATTCCTTGACGGTCGCTTGAAAACAAATCTCGCGGTAAATCGCACCAACTTCAAGCTTGTGCAGTGGGCGAACGGTGAATCTCTGGTTCCAGATAATCTAACTGAAGCGTCTGAAACATCTCCTCTTTATGGTGTGGTGTTTGATGTCACAGATGAAGTTTCTCTGTTTGCAATTAATTCTACTTCTCTCTTCCCAACTTCTTTGCGGGACTCATTCCAACGTCAGTTGCCTCCTTTGGTGGGTAAAAGCTCCGAGTTTGGAGTTAAACTTGATCTCATGGACGGCAAAGTAAGTGGAACGATTAGCTATTACACGATCACCCAAGAAGGTGGAGGAATTACAGATCCGGATGCATTCAACTTGACCCAACAAACTTGGGATAGTCTTTCGCCTGCGGAACGTGAACTTCGCTGGCCTGGACAAAGCCGTGCAGATCTTTCGGGTGATGTCATTGACGGTGCTGAAACCGAATCAAAAGGTTATGAAGCTGATATCGTTTTTCAACCTACCAAGAACTGGCAGCTGCTGTTGAGCTATGCTCATAACAGTATCGAGATTTCAAAGCATGTGAACGAATCTCTCATCGGCTCAATGCCTTATTCTGGTCCGATCGAAGACCAACTGTCATTCCTGACCAAATACACCTTCACTGATGGAAACGCCAGTGGTTTGTCAATTGGTGTTGGTGGACAATTAGCGGGTGAATCTTATCAAGGAACTGAGAACGGAGTGGATCGTTACAATCCAAGCACTTTCTACATGGAAAGTTTTGCGGGATACAGGTTCGATCTCATGGGTCACCCAGCAATCGTTCGTTTTAACATCAAGAACCTTACTGAACAAGCAGGGTTCACGGGATGGCAAGCCACAGGAAGCAGTGCTGTCGCCACTAAGCGTTACGAAGTTCCGACTCAAAGGGTTTACAGTGTAACTCTTGGAGTTAGTTTTTAATCTTTCCCGCGTCGATTCAGTGATCAAGATTTAGTCACCAAAATCGATTCGAGAAAACATGGGGCAAACCTCCGTCTACCACTTGTTTCGGGGACGGGGGACTCCTATTTGAACTGGATAATGTTTAGGGTTTATCCCGTTTACTATCTGGCGACCAAACTTGCAGATATCAGGGTATCTGCTGAGATTGGTCGCCATTATTTTTTTCTGCCCACGTTTAGGGTTTTAATCTTAGAATAATCGTTCCTCTGGAATAAGATCGAAGAACGGACATGAAAGATGCAAAAAAACAGGAAACTTCGAGGATTCCCATCTGGCAAAAAGCGCTATTTGGCAGTGGATTTGCCGTTGTTCTCATGCTGATTACACTTATTGCCATCGAGGGCTTTTTGGTGCTTGTGGATCTTGGCCATTCTCATCGTTTTTATGAATCTACCACTCTTGCAGATGGAACTTCGGCCTATAAAGAAAATCGGTGGTTTGCACTTCCCTACTTTACCGTAGAGACGCTCCGTCGGCCCCAGAGCTTTCGACTGAGTAAAAACAAACCTCCCTCAGAACTGAGAGTATTTGTTTTGGGCAGTTCGGCGGCCATGGGCGATCCGGAACCCTCGTTTTCGGCTTCCAGAATGCTGCAACGCATGTTTGAGGTGAATTATCCAGAGTATGATGTCGAAGTTGTAAATGCTGCAATGACGGCAATCAACTCCCACACTGTGAGACGAATTGCCCGGGATTGTGCAAGATTGGAGCCTGATGCGTTTTTAGTTTATGAAGGAAATAATGAAGTAATCGGACCCTATGGCCCGACAGGTGTTTTGTCTGGAGTCAGTTCTAATCCCTTTCTGACGGACCTTTCTATTTTTTTGCGGGAACGGCGAATCGTGCATGTTCTTACAGGGTTATCCCGTAAATCTGTTGGTGATATCGACTCCCAGTGGGGTGGAATGCAGATGTTTTTGGATCATGTTATCGAGAGTGATGATCCGCGTTTGCAGACGGTTCGCATGCAATTCGAACGCAACTTGAATTCTATCGTAAAATACGGTTTGCGATCAAATGCGGATGTCATTCTCAGCACCGTACTAGTGAATCAACGGGGTTTTGCTCCCTTCAAGTCGGCAGATCCGGATTTACCGCCGGGCAGTGAGCGATTGAATACCTATGAACAGCTGTTGACCGAAGGGGATGCAGCAATGGGATCTGGGAACTGGACGGGCGCTCTTGATTCCTACTTGAAAGCGTGGAGTCTTGACGCGAACGCAGCATCGTTGGCTTTTCGCATCGGTCGGGTCTATCTCGCCCTCGATCATGATGCCGACGCGGATCGGTTTTTGAAACAGGCGCTTGAATTGGATACGTTGAGGTTCCGGACGTCTTCGGAGCTAAATTCGTCGATTCGTCAGTTGGTCTCAAAATTCGAAATGGATGACGGATTCGAGTTCGTGGATATTGATGGTCTATTTTCTCAAGCGAGTCCTAATGGAATTGCAGGAGATGAGTGGTTTTACGAGCATGTGCACTTTAATGCTTATGGGAACTACCAGCTCGCAAGAGTCTGGTATTTGAAGCTCATCGAAAACTGGAATATGCGTGGTCTTGTGAATGACATTCGTTCTGAAATTCCAAGTTACAAAGATCTTTCTCGAAGCTTGGGATACACGCTTTACGAACAAGGAATGATCGCCAATGAACTTTGTGATCGTTTGAACCGTGCTCCTTTCACCTCGCAGATGGATGCAAGATTTAAGCTGGATCAATGGAAGGAAACTTTGGGGAAAATCGGACAAGAACTCGAAAAAAAATCCGTGGTACTTGAAGTCATAGCTACTTATGAAGCCGCTGTTTCTGTCTATTCCGATGACGCTATTTTACTGAGAAACTACGGTATGATGTTGTGTGCTTTTTCGAAATTTGAAGAAGCACTCATTCCGCTTGCCAGGGCATATGGGCTTCGATCAAGCGATCCCGATACTCTGTTTGCCTATGCTATCGCATTGAAAGCGACAAAGGATGTGGAAAAGTTTGAACAAATGAAAGATGAGTTGAAAAAGTTAGAGCCCCGTTACCCTGGGTTGAAAACAATTTAACCTAGGCATTTGTTTTCGAATAAATGCAGTTTGCTCGGATCTCCTCAATCGTATCAATGTCCGGAGCCTTCCAGGTTGCATTAATGAGACTGATCCTGGGCGACTCAACTTGCCCTTTTTGATGGTGCTGCATCAACCCCGATAGGACCTCAACCGATGCCGAGCCGACGTTTTCGTGGTTTTGAACCATTCCCCAACCGTCTTCTCCGCGGTTTTCCAGATCGAGAGAGACTGCATAGACTTGTTTCTCCATACGTTTGGCGGCTTCAGCAACCACTGGTTCGAGAATACGCCAATTGGAAATACAAACATCAATGTTGTTGTCCGTCATCCAGTTGAGAATATTTGAGCGGCTTTCGCCAAATTCTTCGTAAAACTCGTTTCCCTTAAATACCAGAAGAGGGATACGTTCTTCTTTTGGGATCATGTTTTGTTCCACAAAATACCCAGCAGAAAACAAGTTTCGAGTGTGTTTTTCATCGTGATCGGCAATGCATAGACCGATACGCTTAAATCCAAGCTTGCGCAACTCCTGAAAAGCGCGGCGAACCACCTGATATTGATTATTCTCGAGCGTGTGAACCCGCACTTGAGTGGGCAGCGATTCGATTTTGACAATGCTGTAATAATCCCATGACAGTTCAATATCAGTAAAATGGGTATAGAATCCGGCTAAGATGATACCAGTGATATTCCGGGTGATCAGGACCTTATCGAGATATTTGGAATGATAGTGCCGGCCACCATAGTAGAATACATCGAGATTATATCCGAGTTCGTTTGCTCGGAGCTTGGCACCTTCGAGGAAAAGCTGCCGGGCGGACGAGGCTTTGAGTCCCTCTTCGCCATCGACGTTCATGATATAACCAATCGTCGGAGTCTGCACGCTTTCGGACCGGCCTTTTCGATATGCAATCAAGGAGGACAGCATCGGATCGGGACGATATCCCATTTCATCTGCTACTTTTTTAATCCGATCTCTGGTGTTTTGGGGAATACTGGGGTGATTACGTAGAGCCAGAGAAACTGTTGTTTGGTGGACACCAGCTTTCGCCGCAATGTCCTTCATTGTGGGTCGTTTTGATTTCATGTGCGCTTATTGGGGTTCGAATTTAAGAGTATATAAAAAGACCCCATGCACATAGCAATATTACTCTCTTATGTAAGAGCCTAATTCACTTTCCTGTTTAAGCCTAATTTTGATACTGTATTTTTCCGTTGGAGGGCTTGGCGTTTCACTCTAGGAATCCCCTAACAACCCCGCTTTTGCATCCAACGCGTAATCGATTGAAATCTAATGAGTTACGGACATTTTGACGACAAAAACAGCGAGTATGTGGTCAGTCGACCAGACACACCCTTACCGTGGTTAAACTACATAGGCCAGGATGATTATTTTGGTTTGGTCACTAATACGGCCGGAGGATACAGCTTCTATAAAGACGCTCGACTTCGGCGGTTGACGCGCTACCGCTACAACGAAATCCCGTTCGATATGAACGGTCGATATTTGTATATCAAGGATGGCGATAGTGTCTGGAATCCTGCATGGAAGCCCACTAAAGTGGACCTCGATAGTTACGAGTGCCGCCACGGTTTGGGTTACAGTACGATGACAGGCGTGAAAGATGGGATCGAATGCAGCGTCACCTATTTTGTTCCGAAGGGAGAAAATGCTGAGATCTGGAAAGTTTCTGTCAAGAATACCGGATCTACTCTTAAGAAAGTGCAGCTTTTCTCGTTCGTCGAGTTTTGCTTCTATAATGCACTCAACGATATGACGAATTTCCAGCGCACCTACTCGATTGGTGAAGTGGAAGTGCATGGAAGTGCGATCTATCACAAAACCGAGTATCGTGAGCGTCGCAACCACTATGTTGTGTTTAGTTGCTCCAGAGATGTGGATGGCTTTGACACTTGTCGTGATACTTTTGTCGGCGTTCAGAACGGCCTACACGAAGCTGCCGCCGTAAAAGAGGGTAAGTGCCGTAACAGCATTGCTCATGGTTGGCATCCAATTGGGTCTCACCAGATTGACTTAGAGTTGCAACCGGGAGAATCCGAAGAGTTTTCTTTCCTGATGGGTTACATCGAAAACGAGGACGATCAAAAGTTTCGGGAAGATGGACTGATCAATCGCGACAAGGCTGAAGCACTCATTGCGAAATATGCGACAATCGAAGCGGTCGACACCGCACTCCAGAAACTATCCGAAAGTTGGACTGAAATCCTCTCGAGTTTCCAGATAGAAACCCCGAGTCCCATTATTAATAGAATGGGCAATGTGTGGAATCAAGTTCAGTGCATGGCGACATTTAATCTCAGCCGTTCGGCCAGTATGTTTGAATCTGGAATCGGCCGTGGGATGGGGTATCGTGATAGCAATCAGGATCTTCTGGGATTTGTGCACATGGTGCCTGAAAAAGCCCGCCAGCGGGTATTGGATATTGCAGCAACTCAGAAGAGTTCAGGGCTCTGTTTTCATCAGTATCAGCCTTTGACCAAAAAGGGAAATGATGAGATCGGTGGCGGCTTTATGGACGACCATCTCTGGTTAATCCTTTCCACTTGTGCCTACATCAAGGAAACAGGTGATTTTGCGATATTGGACGAGAAAATTGGCTATGCCGATGTTGAGGTCAAAGAGGCAACCCTCAAAGATCACCTCGAATTAAGTATTCGCTACACGATGGAAAATCTCGGACCCCATCAGCTACCATTGATCGGACATGCGGATTGGAACGATTGTCTTAATTTGAACTGTTTTTCCAAAGATCCCTCTGATTCTTTTCAAACCGCTTCTCACAGTGGTGATTCGAATGTTGCTGAATCGTTGATGATTGCAGGATTATTCCTCGTGGCGGCCAAGGAATTGAAAGGTCTGTATCTACAGTTAGAGCAGCCTGAAAAGGCAGATTCTGTTGAGGTTGATTACCAGAAAATGCTTAATGCAGTGGAAACACACGGCTGGGATGGCGACTGGTATTTACGCGCATACGATGCCTTTGGTAAACCCATCGGTGGAAAAAGTTGTGATGCCGGGAAGATTTTCATCGAGAGTCAGGGATGGCTTGTCATGGGTGGAGCTGGTGCCAATAACGGCCGGGCTCGAAAAACTCTTGATGCGGTTGATAAATACCTCGCGACTCCAAATGGATGTGTGTTGCAGCAACCTCCTTACCCAGACTACCGAATCGAACTCGGAGAGATTTCGAGTTACCCTGAGGGGTATAAGGAAAATGCGGGCATTTTCTGCCACAACAATCCTTGGATTCAACTGGCACTGATGCAGTTGGGCTTGAGTGATCGTGCCTTTGAATACTACCTGGCAATGTGTCCGGCAGCAAAAGAAGATCAGATGGATATTTATAAGGGTGAACCTTATGTGTATTCCCAAATGATTGCTGGTAAAGATGCAGCGACACCGGGTGAGGCCAAAAATGCTTGGCTCACGGGAACGGCTGCATGGACTTTCCTTACGATTAGTCAGGGATTTGCTGGAATTAAACCGGACTATGAGTGTTTGGTGGTTGACCCTAGTGCTCCGAAGGATTGGAAGGAATTTTCGGTCACCCGCAAAATGCGTGGGAGCACCTATCAGTTGAATTTCAAGAATCCCGATGGCGTAAGCAAAGGCGTAAAACACCTTGAAATTAATGGTGAAATTATTCCGGGGAATCGGATTCCGCTAGTGAAAGAAGGCGAAAGCTGTGAAGTTTTGATTATTATGGGTTCGTAGGAGAGACGGGGCCAACCTTCCAAGGTTGTCTCCGTAGCTTTTGTTTTATAAAAAAATGGCGGAGTTAATCACTCCGCCATTTTTTTTGAATCGAAACGCGATGAAGAACGTTTCCTTTGATTGAACTCTGGTGGGTTTTCTGTTTGCTTCATCCTTGTGATGGTGAATGAGAACTTCATCGCTGTTGCAGCGACCGCAACTGAAAACCCATTTTGAAATAGTACCAAAAAAGGAAAATAATGCCTGCATATCGATCCAGAACCACAACACACGGAAGAAATATGGCTGGTGCGCGTGCGCTTTGGCGCGCAACTGGCATGGAAAGCACGGATTTCGGCAAGCCCATTATCGCGATTGCCAACTCTTTTACACAGTTCGTACCAGGGCATGTGCATTTAAAGGACCTTGGACAATTAGTGGCTGAGGAAATTAGAAAAGCCGGAGGCATCGGAAGGGAGTTTAGTACGATAGCAGTGGATGATGGTATCGCCATGGGTCATGGAGGAATGCTTTACTCATTGCCGAGTCGTGAGGTAATCGCTGATGCGGTAGAATACATGTGCAATGCTCACTGTGCAGACGCGCTTGTATGTATTTCAAATTGCGACAAAATCACTCCCGGAATGTTGAATGCGGCGCTGCGACTCAACATCCCAACTATTTTTGTTTCCGGTGGTCCAATGGAGGCTGGCAAAGTCGAAATCAATGGTGTTATCCACAAAGCAGATTTGGTGGATTCCATGGTAAAAGCTGCGGATTCAAACGTCTCAGACGAAGAAAGTGAAGCATTTGAGGCAAATGCATGCCCGACCTGTGGATCCTGTTCTGGAATGTTTACCGCAAACTCTATGAATTGCTTGACGGAGGCATTGGGATTGTCACTCCCGGGAAATGGTTCCACATTGGCGACCCACCAACGACGCAAGGGGCTTTTTCTCGAAGCGGGGCGGCAGATTGTCGATCTGGCAAAACGCTATTATGAGCAAGATGATGAAAGTGTATTGCCCCGCAACATCGCTACTTTCGAAGCGTTCCAAAACGCGATGAGTTTAGACGTGGCAATGGGTGGGTCCACTAATACGGTATTGCATTTATTGGCAGCTGCTCACAGTGCTGATGTGAACTTTACAATGCAGGATATCGATGCGCTTTCGCGGAAAGTTCCCTGTTTATCAAAGGTTGCTCCTAACTCTCCCATTTTTCACATGGAAGATGTGCACCGTGCCGGAGGGGTTTTTCGCCTCTTAGGAGAATTGGATCGCGGCGGGCTCATTCATCGAGATGTTCCAACCGTCCACAGTGCAACCATGGGAGATGCAATCGAAGCGTGGGATATTCGATCGGACAAATCCGAGGAACACCGCGAGCTTTTCTATGCTGCGCCTGGAGGAAAACGAACGGTGACAGCTTTCGCTCAGAATTCTCAGTGGGAAACGCTCGACACTGATGCCGCCAAAGGCTGCATCCGTAGCGTGGAGCATGCTTATAGCAAGGATGGTGGTTTGGCTGTTCTCTTTGGCAACATCGCACCCAAGGGTTGTATCGTGAAAACCGCAGGAGTGGATGAGTCGATACTAAAGTTTACGGGTCGTGCGCGAATATTTGAAAGTCAGGATGCCGCGGTGCAATCAATTCTTTTGGGGCAAATCGAGCCGAAGGATGTAGTTGTGATACGCTATGAAGGTCCTAAGGGTGGGCCAGGCATGCAAGAAATGCTATACCCAACTTCCTATTTGAAGTCGAAAGGCCTTGGAAAAGAGTGTGCTCTCATTACCGACGGACGTTTCTCTGGAGGAACCAGTGGATTGTCGATCGGGCATGTCTCTCCCGAAGCTGCAAGCAAAGGCCCCATTGGTCTCATTGAAGAAGGAGATACGATTGTGATCAATATCCCTGAGAGAACCATTGATATTGAAGTTAGCGACGCAGTTTTGTCCGAGCGACGCATAGCAATGGAAAACAAGGGAGATAACGCATGGAAGCCCAATCGGGACCGGCAAGTCACTTCTGCGCTTAAAGCCTATGCATTGTTAGTCACGAGTGCAGATACCGGGGCTGTCAGAGACCTTTCCAAGCTTTAGAATATTCTACATTTGCTCTGACAAATGGGTCAGGTTGCATCCAGGATTCGTTTTTAAATCATTGCATGCAAAACCCCGATGCGAGCATCGGATACTACTGCTGTTAAGCTGTGGTATCTGATGCTAGGATGAGTTCTGTTTTAGTTTGAAACCTTGCCTGGAGTGAGAGCAAGGGCGCTTGGGGAAATGTGCTTTTAGCGAAAATTATACAATTCGCCTAAAGTTTTTCGTCCGTTTGGACGATCATGAGATTGAACCCAGAAAGGGAGTATATCATGAACGTTGCCAACTATCCGGTGATGGGCTTCAAAGAATTTGGAGCACTTCAGACACAGTTTTCGCATCCGTCGTTTCCAGCCTGGAACGGAGGAATCCAACATCGGAACTCCGATGTGACAGAAGCTACTACCGCTACAAACCCTATTTTGTCGAGTATGCGGGATTCGATTCCTGTGCAACGCCTGATGTCAGGGCTACAGCTTGATAACAGTCGGGCGATCACAGGGCATACCCCGCACCATCGTGGGCATCACGGTAGAGCTTGGGGACCTGAGCGTAATTCGGCAAACTCGAGTTCGATGCGTTTGGATAGTCGATCGTTTCAGAAGAGTTTACAGTCCACCGAACTGACCATTCAGACTAAAGACGGTGATACCGTAACCATCAAAATCCGTGAGCAATCGGTGGAGAAGGAGCGGAGCAAGGTGAAGATTTCACACGATGGTTCCGGCAACGAAAAAAACAGTGCTACTGTTGTGCAGAAATCGAAATCTGACTCTGCCGAGGCCGCCAATTTGAACGCATTTTTTGAAAACGGGACAGTGTCGGACGTGAGTTTTGAAAAGGCGTGGGAGAGCCGTTCTTCAGACAAAGTAAAATTAGAGAGCACCTCCGATGGGATCACAACAGAAGCGAGCTATCGGTCGAAGACTTATACGGCGGGTTCGTTGGAATTTGAAGTAGAGGGAACTTTGGATGCTGATGAGTTGGAAGCGATTGGTGAACTGTTGCAAGGGGTCGACGAACTCTCTCAAACATTCTTTGACGGAGATATGACTAAGGCTTTTGACCAGGCCCTTCAGTTGGGGTATGACAAAAGTGAAATTGCGGGTTATGCCCTTGAGCTGCGGGACCAGGAGCTCAGCGTTGAACAAACCAAGTATCGTGCTTCTGCAGAAATCGCTCGTCCTCGACCTCACAAAGGAATGTTCCGGCCAATTGGAGTTTATGCCTCCAAATTGCAATCTTTGGAGACTCTCGATCAGACCAAGTTTGATGGTCAACTCTTGACCCGACTGATGGAACAAGTGGATGCAAATCGTGAGATCGCGGAAGAGACTAAGGCCAAAGAAGCGCCCTCAAGTTTTACTTCGTTCAACTTCGAATTGCTGCAACAAATGCAAGTGCTCAATTTTAGTGCAATGTTGTCATAGCCGAAGTCGTCCATTGATTTCGAGGGCCGATTGTTGTTATACCAATTAGCGTTTAATTCAATACGTGAATAATCCGATGCGAGCATCGGATGCTACAATGCTAATCGGCATTAAACTGTAGTAGCATCGCATGCTTACATGCGATATTCCTAATCTGCGACCACCCTTTAATCGCGTTATAAACTCGATGCGAGCATCGGATGTTACGCCTCATCTACCGTAGAATCTCATGCTCGTTCATGATCGTGAGCCTGTCGAATGGCATGAGAATTGTTTCAGTTTGAAGTCTTTTAAACGCTAATCGGTATTAAACTTCAGGAACATCGGCACCAAGAATCATTGGTGAATGCTTTCGCATTTTACTAACTAGTTGAAGGAGTTCCAACTACAAGAATTTTGGGCTGCCTTGAAGGGGGTATTCGCTGTCGACGAAAACAACCTCAATGCGATTGGTAATGTTGCGTTGCAGGTAGGGATTGATGTCGACGCTGAAACCGCAATGTCCATTACCCATTCCGTTTTGCTCAAGATCTTCCCGATAGGTTTCCGCGGTGATTTCCGCAACTTTTTTCAAGTTGATGCGAATTTCAAGTGTTGCGGGTTGTTCAGAATCTTTGAGGTAGGCCCAACCATTCAGCTTTCCGCCCTCGATGGAATCGATAAATCCCAGATTACTTTCCCACAGATTTGAAGAAAGATAACGGGTGTTCCCGAGTTGCACTTGTTGGACTGCTTCGAATTCTTGAGCCTCTGTTATTTTCACTCCGAGGAATTCTGCCGTGGTTTGCACTAGCACCGAGGGATTGAGTAGGGCTTTTTCGTAGGAGACTCCTATGACGGGGTGTGCGTGATCGCGAATCCACTGGGTTGCCAGTTTCATGTAGTTGAGTGCATCTTCGACGGTATCGATGAGATTGATCGGATCTTCTTCGTGAATCTGATTACGAACGGTGGTCGCAATAGGATCTCTGAAAGTGAATATGAAATGGGGGTTTCGGAGTTTTTGCGCAAAGTCGGCGAGAAGTTCGAGAGATCCCGGGTATTTCCAACCCCAAATGGAATGGGAGTTATTGCGTTGGCCAATAATACGATCCATCGCTTCGATATCTCCTGCTTTCGTTGCATTGCGAATTTCGATGTCTTCCAACAGATTGACATCGACAGCATCTCCAAGGTGAATCCCAAGTGTCTTCACAATCTGAGCCACCATCGTCGTGCCGCTGCGGGAAGGCCCTGTGATGACGATTGTCTTTTCCTCCATTTGGCTCGTGGCCGCGGGGCGAAAGACAATGATGCCAGCATTGCTTTTGTTTTTTGTGGATGACTGTTCGGACATGCTAATGGCCATCTAATGGAATGGATGTTTTTGGCGCGAATCAAAAATGAGAGTCGCTACGTTCTATGAACTTCGTGAACTACAATCTCTGGTGGGCAATTCAAGCGATAAGAGAGCCGACCCGTTCCCGTTCCCCTTGATGTAAAACCCTTCATAGAACCCGACTCCCAGTTCCCGGAAATAGTATGGTTCGCATAGAGTCCGTTACGGAGCAGGGGTTTGGAATTTGGCGTACAGAGTTGCCCGCCGTGAGTATGTCCACATAGGCAGAGGTCAAACCCTGCGTTTGCATACCGAATGGGATCGGCCGGTGCGTGCACTAATAGCAACTTCATGTCAAACGCAGCCATCTCTTTGACTGAGCTTAGTGCGTGTTCCAAGTCATCACTTTTGAAGAAGTGGGGGTCATCAATTCCAGTCAATAAAATGGAACTATCCCTTACTTGGAACTGAGTCGATTCGTTGAGCAGCAATCTGATGCCAAGAGATTCTATGTATGGTGCAGAGAGTGAACAATCATGATTTCCGAATATCCCATAGATGGGGCATTCGATAGCATCGACGACGGTTTTCAAAGCCGATAGTCGATCGGTATCTGGAAGTGAAAAGCCGTTGAAGAAATCTCCGGTGATAACTGCGATATCAAATTCGAGGGAAAGGATGATCTCGGCCCATCCTTCTGCTTGTTCGAGTTTTGTATCGAGATGAAAGTCACTGAGGTGAAGAATACGAATCGGCTTTTTTGCGTTGTCGTGAGGCAGGGATAGGATGTTTTTCCTGGAAGTGGTGGCCCAACAGTTTTCAATTGCGATTGCGCGTTTTTGGAGGAGTCCGAGCACGAGCCCCAACACTGTCTTTGAGATGCGATGGATGCAGATCTGGATAAACCTCAGGAATGAAAGTCCTGTCGCTTGATTGATTCGTTGTTCGACCTTTTTTCGTTCTTCCCAGCTGTTTGCACCGAATCTTTTCCTCAGTTCAGGTTCAAATCGATGCAGTAACGACTCTGGAAGAAGGTCGTCTGCGGTGTCATTTGGCAATTCCATCGGTGTCCTAAGGACTCAGTCGATCAATTTGCCAGCTCTCTTCGCTTTCCTCTATCCGTGTGTAGCGAAAACGATCGTGAAGGCGCTTTTCTCCTCCCTGCCAAAACTCCATTGACTCAGGTTTGACACGGTATCCTCCCCAAAAGCTGGGTAAGGGGATGTTTCCATCGGCAAATTTCCGCTCCATTTCCTGGAGTTTGCCTTCGAGCAATGATCTGGAAGAGATCACTTTACTCTGCTGAGAGACCCATGCTCCAAGACGGCTTCCAATTGGACGACTGAGGAAATACTTCAATGATTGAGCGGCACTTACTTTTTCCGCACGTCCATTGATCTTCACCTGTCGTTCGAGCTCATACCAAGGAAAACAGAGAGACACCCAGGGATTGTTTTCCATTTGGGCTGCCTTCTTGCTTTCGTAGTTTGTGTAGAAGACGAACCCCTGGCCATCGAAAGCCTTCAGTAATACCGTGCGCGAATCGGGTCGGCCTTGGCGATCCGTTGTCGCCAATATCATGGCGTTGGGTTCACTGATTTCCGTTTGAACAGCTTGGTCGAACCAAAGTCTAAATTGATCGACAGGACCGGCTTTAAGGTCTTTTCGTGTGAGACTCTTTTGAGAATATTCGTTTCTCAGAGCCGAGATATCGAATTTTCGCGGCATGGTAGTTTGAGCAGACCCCCCAAATTAAAAAAAAATGGCGGGATAGACGGGACTCGAACCCGCGGCCTCCTGCGTGACAGGCAGGCGCTCTAACCAACTGAGCTACTACCCCGCGAAAGATATGAAAAGATCAAAAGAGCATACCCTCGTCAAGTGTAGAAATGAAAAAAACACTTTTTTTTTCTGCGGCCCTGAAAGAGTGGGTTTATCTTCCCAAAAATCGCATACTCTGCTCTTGGGAGTGTTTGGAAATAATCCCTTTGATGGGTTCTATTGAAAATCTATGCAGCGCAAGGCGACAACAATCTTGTGACATGAATGTCGGATGGTTGTTTCCAAAGCCGCAAACATGGATTTCACGAAATCCGTATCGGATCCTGTTCTTTTCGTTCGAAACAGCGTTTCTCAAAAGGAACAGGACTTCAGCCCAGCACCTTTTTAGCGCCTCGTTGTGAATGAAAGCTGTCATGACCATCTTTGAGCTTATTTCCAAACACTCCCTGAGGTGTGACCCTAAAAGAGGTTGTCAGTCTATCATTTTTGTTTATCAATTTGGATTCACCAGCAAATCGGGTTGGCCTCCAATGCTCAAATTTGTAGGTCATCCTTTGTTTCCCCGAATCCAATGTCCAAGTCTTCCAGTGAAAGTGTGATTGCGCAGTGGGCGAAAAGTCGTCGATTCAATACGGCAGGAGCGCTTTTTTGGGCCATTTTGGTTCAAGTGGGACTATTATTGATTACCATTTTTGTGGTGGTGTTTGTTCCGAGCCAGAAAGAAGAGCCAGCGTTCATCGCACACAAAACCATTTACCTTCCGCAGAAAGAACTGGATCACCGTGTGGCGCAGGCCGCCTTTGAGCAAATTGCAAGTCCGCCAATGATGATGGACCGCATTCAGTCTCAATCAATGGCGGAGCACGCTCTGCCTGACATGCCTTCGCTGCCAGAGACGACTTTTAATCCCATGGTTACTCCGGATATGGTTGCACCTTCTGCCGAGCTTTTTGGTGTCTCAGGGATGTCCGGTATCGCAGGTGAATTTGCTGGAGATGCGTCGGCAGTATCTTTTTTTGGAATCAAAGACAGCGGTCGTCGGGTTGTTATTGCCTTTGATGTGTCAAAATCGGTTCTCACCAAAGCGGATAAGAGCGGAGTTTCTGTCGAAAAGATCAAGGCGGAGACCAAACGGCTTATTGAGGGGCTGAGTGTGAACACAAGCTTTGGGGTGGTGCAGTTTATCCGACGCTACGAGTTGTTTGAGGAGCGATTGATTGCGGGTACCACGTCCAATAAACAGAAAGCCATTGATTGGGTGGACCGGGAGTTTCATACCTCGGGCTACAGCCCAACCCAATGGCAACGAATCGAGGACAGTGATGGACAACCCGAACTTGATGGTGTGCAGGCGGTCATGCAGACAGTCTTTGAATGGGAACCCGATATCATTTTTATTATCTCTGATGGGGGATTCGGTCGGAACTACCCAAGCCGATTATCGAGGATTGACTTGGATGAATTGGGTCGCGATTTGCAAAAACTTCAGCATAAATTACCTGAGAGGGCGCGAATTCACTTTATTGGTTTTGAAATGAAATCGGATCGCGAGTCGGAGGTGAAAAAAATTGTTAGGAAATGGAAGGGACAGTTCCGAAGCTTTTAGGAGTGGTTAAAGCGATCGGGCCTAAGCGGGTGATCGTTATAGAATTCCGTTGTCTGCATCGATAATTGTGATTTCTTAGGAGGAATTATGTCCGAAGCAACGTCAAAATCTACGAAGAAGATTCACGATCGTCCCATCTATCAAAAGATGATTTTGTTTCCGTTTTTTGTCGTGCTGCGGTTGTGGGTTCTCACCCTTCGAGTTGAGTTTGTCGGAGATGGGTTGAAGCAATTCCGGGCCATGGATAAACCGTATATGATCATCGGTTGGCATAATACGCTATTCACCCTGCCGCTTTTTATCAAACGGTTCAGAAAGGAACGAATCGTTCACGCCCTTGTTTCGGCTAGTAATGATGGGGCTTGGTTAGTTGCGATTTTTGAACTGATTGGGTTCAAGTGTGTGCGAGGTTCAGCGAATTACCGCGGCATGCAATCTTTGAAGGAGTTGATTCGAGTGACTCGTGAAGGACAGGACATCGGAATCACTCCCGATGGTTCAAAAGGCCCGGCATATATCCTAAAACACGGAGCAGCCGGAGTTGCTAAAGCCTGTAAGGTTGGAATCATTTTGGTGGGCTACGAACACCACAAATCGTGGAGGTTGAAATCCTGGGATCGATTTTTTATCCCGAAGCCATTTTCGAAGATTACATTGAGGATTGATCGAATTGAAAGTTATTCTGATTTGGGCGAACCCGATCCTCACAACGCTTCCATTTTATTACAGGAACGCTTGATGCGAATTCAGGCGGAAGATCCCCTTCTTCCTGACCCTGCGAAGACTGCAACTGACCTCTAGTTCTCCTTTGTTAAGGGGCTGTGATCGAAGACGTACGTAGCTTAATCTGTAAAAATTCAGAGATTCAAGGCCCCCGGTTTTACTCAATTTCTTCGAATGCTCTCGAAATCGGCTACGAATTAGATAGAATCAGAAAAAATTAACGAAAGAGAACTAAGCAATTTTACCTTTATTGATAAAGTGCCCTTAGCTTGCGTTGTGGGTTGTCTGCCCAAAATGCGCAGGCGAATGCGATCAGGTAAAACACCGCCATTCCTAGGAACATGGGCTTAAAATTACCAAAAAAGTCGTAGGTGAGGCTAAAGCAAAGGGGTGCGACCGCACTCGAGTAGACCATCGTAGCCATGTTGACTCCACTGATGGCCCCCAGGTATTTTCGACCAAAAAATCGAGGCCATACCATACCCGAAATAATTCCAAAGGTCCCACTGCTCATTCCCAGTCCGATGATGATAAACCAATGAGTCGAGTGTTGAAACATTGCTGGTCCCAAACAGAAGAAAAATCCTCCCAAAGGTAAAATCGCGAGCAGGTATTTCATGCGAATTCGGGAGCTGATCCATCCGCCAAATAAACTGATGCCGATACCGACGATGGAAGCTGGGACAAACGCTTGGAGAATAACGGATTTTTCGATCCCGAGGTCGGCTGCAATTGACACCACATGAAAGGTGTATCCTGTGATTACGAATGAGTGAAGTCCGATGGTAAGGTTAAAGATCCAGAACGCGACAGTTCGCAGCGCTTCTTTGCGGGTGAAATCTCGATAAATGATAAGATCTTCATTTTTCTCGACCCGGGCATCTACGTTTCGCAAACCATCCATCGTGAGGCCGCATTCCTCTGGGTTGTCGCGGTAAAAGAGCCAGACAAATGCAAGCATGATCGTCATCATGAAGATTCCAAGGCCCATCCATACGCCTCTCCATCCAAAGGATTCGATGCCGAGATCCAGAACCCGCGGGGCAATTGAAAAACTGAAACTGACTACGATACCACTGATTGAAATCGCAATGCCCCGGTATTGGTTGAACCATTTTCCAAGCATGGAACGCGATGTCATGGTAAGAGTGCCCTGGCCCGTGAAGCGCAACCAAAAGAAGCCGACCGCGATTGAAGTAAACGCAAACCACGATGTTGGAACTCCAGGAAGCATTTTTGCAAAGGAGAACGCAATGCGATCGACCTGGCTCAGATAGATCAGTCCCAAACCCATTGCGGCACAAACCATCGTTCCCAAAACTCGTGCGCCCAATTGATCAAACCACCTACCGACTCTGGGTAGGAGTAATCCAGCTAAAATGGTTCCGACCATGTAAGCCGTGCTGATGATGCTAGGACCGAGGTGTAACTGTTCGGAGAGGATGGGCGTGAATACACTGAATCCCATCGTTTGGCCTGGAATGCTCGCAACCACTCCGATACTTGAGACAAAGAGGATCCACCACCCGTAAAAAAAGGGTAGTCGGGACGGTTGGAATGGGAATCCGGATTGGGTGAGTCGCTTCATTGCTTTGCTAAAGCTCTAATCCTCGAGAGTTCTTCATGATCAGAGACTTGGCGTGGAAATACTATTAATAATCGCTGTCGCGAAAGATACGAATTTTATCTTAATGATATTGAAGCAAAAGCGTTGAAAAACCCTAAGTCTTAGAGTATCCCAAGAATAATGAGCGATGAGGAAGTATTGGGATTTAATGTAAAGCCAACTACGGGCTTGAAAGCAGCCAAACCCATTCTCCAAGCCCGGGATCTCACCCGTCGTTTCCAAACTCCCTCGGGTTCTCTCACAGTCTTGGAAAATGTTAATTTTTCAATTATCCCTGGAAAATCTGTTGCTATTGTCGGTCCATCGGGAAGTGGGAAAACAACGCTCATGGGGCTTTGTGCGGGGTTGGACCTTCCAACCTCTGGAGAGGTTATCTTTGATAGTGAGTCTCTGAGTGATATGACCGAAAGAGGACGAGCCGAAGTCCGGAATCGAAAAGTAGGATTTGTATTTCAAAATTTCCAATTGATTCCCCATCTTACTGCACTGGAAAATGTGATGATTCCGATTGATTTGAGAGGAGAACGCAGCGCAAGAAATGATGCGAAAAGTTGGCTGGAACGGCTCGGATTGGAAAAACGTATGCTCAGCCTGCCCGGTGAGCTTTCGGGGGGCGAGTTGCAGAGGGTTGCGCTTGCTCGCGCCTTCATCGGCCGGCCCAAGATTATTTTTGCGGATGAACCCACAGGCAATCTTGATGACATCACCAGTGAATATGTTATCGAAGAACTTTTCCGCACCAATCGCAATGCAGGAACGACGTTGATGATTGTTACACATGATATGGCAATTGCTGAAAAAACGGATCAAATCCTTCACCTGAAACAGGGCCATTTGATCGATTCTTGATCTATGTTTTTCGTCCAATGCCATGAAATGGTTTTTTAAAACAGCTTTTAGGGAAACCCGGCACACTCGCTTTCGAGGGTTGGTGATGTTGTTTTCAATGGTATTTGGCCTGACTGTTTTGGTGTCTTTTAGTTCCATCAAAGAAGGGTTTCAGAAGAATTTTTATAACATTGCGACCTTGTTGACTGGGGGCGATCTAAGGGTGGAGATCACCGGTGCTCCAACGGAACGATTTCGGCGGTTACTCCCGCGTTTAGGAGATTCCCGGGAGGCTTATTGGAGTGTTCCAATCCTGGCAGAAGATGGCACTACTCTAGATACCCATCGCCTGTGGTTCTATGATGAAACTCCTCTTCCAGTTAATGATTATCTTAAGAATAATGACACCCAACTACCGGAGGTGTTAAGAATCCGATTGTATGGAACCGAGGCTCAGTTGGCGGCAATTCCAGATGGGGAAAAAAAGCTCATTAAGGTTGCTGGCGGTTTTCAGTTTGAGGTGGAAGAAGTCGTATCGCTTTCCGAAGAACGGTTGCCAGTCTGGACGAAGCGGCTCCATGCGCAACCTACAGCCAGGTTACTGGTATCGAGCGTCATTGCTTCGACGATTACCTCTCAGTCTGAAATTCCATGGGAACAGGTTTGGGTCTATCACTTTGAATCTGATAATGTGCGCGAACGAATTGCCAGAGCAGGGTATATTCTCAGCTATCTACAAGAAGAAGATCAGGGGATTCGCATGATTCATGAACTCCCTTACGAGAGTGGATTTTATCACAGTTTCCAACTCATTTCCAATACCCTCTTTTTAGCCGCTTTCTCCGCATTGATGCTGGGAACGCTTGCCTACACAGTGACGTTTGTTGATTTTTCAAGGAGTAAAACCAATAACGTGGCCTTGTTGCGTTGTCTTGGCGGCAGTCGCATGAGTGCCTGGAGTGTGTACGGAGTGCAGGTGATCATGTATGGATTACTTTCTGTTCTACTTGCAGGGGGGATATCCACTGGTCTTCAACTGTTGTTTCCCGCCATCATTGGTTCATTGACTGAGGTTGAAGTGGAGGTGGAGATCTACTGGCGGGCATTGTTAATAGCATTGGGTTTTGGCGGTTGTTTCATGTTGTTGCCTGGGGTCATTTCCATCATGCCGTTGTTGGGATGCGAACCCGTTGAAGTATTGCGCTCCACCAAAGTTCCCGCTAAACGAAAAGAATACCGGTGGATTCAATCCATCCTCATCACCCTTACTGCTTTTTTGGCTTTGGGGTTCTGCCTACAGATGATTGAGGATAGCCAGTTCGCACTCATTTTTCTGTCGGTTATGGTCGCGGTGTTTTTTATGCTGTTCTATGGGGTTCTCAGTGCGCGGCTACTGATTCGGAAATTGCTGCAAAACTTCCACTACTATCCATTGTCGCAGGCGTCTGCTAATCTTTTTAGAGCGCAGAATCACTACGTGTTTACACTGACCTCCATCGCTTTTGGGTTGTTCCTCATCACTTTCCTCTTCGTGTTTTTTGAAGGATTTGCCCACAAAGGAATCAGTGAAATTGCTGGCTATGCCAATGTGCAGGATGACCGCATCGCTCATTATCTTGAATGGTTGCAACGCGTGTTTTTTATGAACCAGTGGATGGGCATTACATTGATGATCGTTGGTGTCCTTGCAGTGTTAGTGCTATTGACTGCGCAGAGACGCACACGGCTGTATGAGGCTGTGATACTTGGTACTCTAGGGGCAAGCGCTGCGACGATCCGGAGGATTATGATCTATGAATCTGTGCTGGCGGGTCTCATCACTGCGGTGCTTGGACTTACTGGTGGGGTGCTTTTTGGGAGTATCGTTTTTGGAATTTATTTCAAAATTCCGATTATTTTGCCGTGGTGGCTGTTTATTACGATGATTCCCTCTGCCATTGCAGTGATGGTAATGATGGGATTTTTGAATTTGAAAGGTATTTTAGGACAACCGCCGCTTGAAGTATTGCGTAAACGGCGACATTTTAGTAATTGGTAATCAAGGTTTTGCTATTTGCAGATTGTAATCGACATCATGAAACGTTTATTCCCCCGAGGTTTCTTATTATCGACCATCATCATGATGGTCGTGTCGCCGCTTATTGCGGAGAATGAAGTTCAGTCCATGGAGGAGACAACCGCGGTTGAACCTGTTGTATCCGGTGCAGTTGAGTCTGTTGTGACTAGTGCTGCGGACAATTTGAAGTCTGTGTATGTGATTCCGATCCAGGGTCCGATCGCTTCGCCAACCTTATACATCGTTCGACGGGGAGTGAAGGAAGCTGCCGCCAACGGTGTCGACGTCGTGGTGATTGAGATGGACACTCCAGGGGGAGAGCTTCAGACGACACTCAAAATTATGGAAATCCTTGACCGTTTTGAAGGGGATACAATCACCTTCATCAACAAGGAAGCTATCTCGGCGGGAGCTTTCATTTCAGTGATCACCGATAGGATTTATATGCACCCGAACGGACAAATCGGTGCTGCTGAAGTGGTCAGTGGATCGGGGCAGGATATCCCGGAGAGCATGAAGCGAAAACTCCAGAGTTATGTTAACGCAAAAGTGCGGGTTTACACCGAAGACTATCGTTACAGAGGAGACGTAATGACGGCCATGACGGACCCCGATTTTGAATTAACCGTTGAGGAAGAGGTTCTTTCTGAAAAAGGAAGTTTGCTTTCATTGACAGCGAGGGAGGCAACAACGGCCTATGGTGAACCGCCAGAAAAACTGTTGGCAGAAGGGATCGCCGAGGATGTGAACGGAGTTCTTGAAGCTGCTTATGGTGATGGCGGCTACGAAATAAAGGAATTTGAAATCACTTGGTCTGAAGAATTTGCGAAAGTGATGCAAGGCATCGTTCCTATACTATTGGGTGGGGGAATGCTGTTACTCTTCATCGAATTCAAAACACCGAATTTCGGAATCCTTGGAGGGTTGGGCATCGCTTTGATTATTATCGTATTCCTCAGTAACTACGTGGCTGGGCTTGCGGGTTATGAAGCGATTCTCCTATTTGTACTAGGGATCGTTCTGGTTGCGGTAGAATTCTTTATCCTTCCAGGGGTTATCATTTTTGCATTCTTAGGGATCGCTTTGATGTTGGGGTCTCTTGTTTGGTCGTTGGCTGATTTTTGGCCGAATCAAGATGGATTTGGAGTCGTTGTAAATTGGGATGCATTGATTGATGCTGGGACATTGGTCGTTTTTAGTACTTCGGGTGCAGTTCTTGCTCTTGTTCTTTTGTGGAAAACCCTTCCAGTTCGGTGGTTGGAATCGAAGTTAGTGATGGCGGAACAGAGCCCAAATCCATCAAATGTTGTTTTGGGTGGAGCAATCCACTCCAACCCCGGTGATGTGTTACCGGACCAAGGATCAATCGGAATAGTGGAGACCGATCTCCACCCACTTGGGAAAGTGGATATTGGTGGGCGTTATTATGAGGCAAGCTCTGCCCTCGGCACGATTGACAAGGGAACAACAGTTCGAGTTGTTGGGTATCGATCCTACTCCCTGTTGGTTGAACCTACCGGTGAAGAACAGGAGGATAACTCATGACCGTGATCATCACCCTTTTGGTGCTCGCTTTGCTTTTCTTTTTCCTGGAAATTTTTGTCCCAGGTGGATTCCTTGCGATCATTGGAATCCTCTGTATTATTGGCGCAGCAGGTGCGACAACGGCCGATTATGGTTGGATGTCAGGGTTGCTGGTTTTCATCGGTGGCGGTGTTTTTGTGGTGTTTATGTTCTTCGTAGAAGTGAAATGGCTCCTGCGCACACCTTTTGCAAAGCGGATTCAGCATAACGAACAAAACCTTGGAGCCAGTCTTGAGAAAATCAACGTGGATTCGTTAGTTGGAACTGAAGCAGAAGCAGCGACCCGAATGACGCCAAGTGGACGCATTAGAGTTGAGGGACAACTTGTGAATGCCAAATCCGAGAATGGGTGGGTTCACCGCGGAGAAGCGGTTATTATCACCGGCTCGGATGTGTTTCATGTATTTGTAAGAAAAAAAATAACTACCAATTGAATTCAAAACCCTCTGACCTACGTCTGACATTTAGATAACAATAGAAAATTTACTAAAAATCATTATGGACCCTAGACTCATTTTAATCGCGGCGGGAGGCATCGTCCTTTTTGTCATCTTCTTAACAGTCGCATCTTTCATTAGCGTCTGGCTTAAAGCACGTTTCTCCGGTGCACCGGTTAGTTTCGGAAATCTGATTGCCATGAGGTGGCTTCGGAAACTCCCTCACTCTCTGATTGTGGATGCTCGGATTCGTGCGGTGAAGTCCGGTATTCCGGTGTCGGTAAATCAGATCGAAACCCATTTTATGGCAGGGGGTGAAGTTCTGCAAACTATGCAGGGGTTAATCAATGCCCAAAAAGCGGGTATCTCACTCGATTGGGACCAAGCCTGTACGATCGATCTTGCTACCAAAGGCACTGAAAAATCGGTGATCGAAGCGGTAAGAACATCGATTAACCCAAAAGTGATTGATTGCCCGAATCAATCCGGTCCACGTGTGACCATCGATGGTGTCGCAAAGGATGGGATTCAAGTGAAAGTAAGGGCCCGTGTAACGGTTCGATCGAACCTCGAGCACTATGTCGGAAGTGCGCAGGAAGAAACCATTATCGCTCGGGTAGGTGAAGGGATTGTAACCACAATCGGTTCCGCCGAAACTTATAAGTGGGTGCTTGAAAATCCAGACTCCATTTCTAAAAACGTGCTTGAACGTGGCCTCGATGTCGGAACGGCATTTGAGATTTTGTCTATTGATATCGCGGACGTTGATGTCGGAGAAAATGTAGGAGCGACCCTACAAGTGGCCCAGGCGCAAGCGAACAAAGATATGGCCCAAGCCCAAGCCGAAATCCGTCGTGCAGCTGCGGTAGCTCTCGAACAGGAAATGAGTGCAAAGGTTGAAGAAATGCAGGCCAAATTGGTCGAAGCTCAGGCCCAAGTACCACTGGCTGTAGCCGACGCTCTGAAAACTGGAAACTTAGGAGTGATGGATTATTATCGGTTGAACAACATCCAGGCCGATACAAAGATGCGCGAAAACATCGCTACGGATGAAAATGATGGTTCGGACCCCGAACTGAAATCCTGAACCTGATCACTTCTGGTTCTGATATTTGAGAATAGCCGGATCGACAATTCCTGTTGATCCGGCTTTTTCCACCATTATCCAATATGGACAATTTATTAGATCTCATCGTCCCTCTGATTTTTATTCTCACGTTCGCATTGAACGGGCTTTTTAAATCAAAAAAGGGTCAAGAAAAGGAGGGGCCGTCCCCTCAACCATCTGCCGCTGGAGAAGAGGATCCACTGAGCGATCTGCGTGAGGAAATCCGTAGAAGAGTGCAGGAAAGCAAAAAGCAAACTCAGCCAACGCGCGAGATTGTTCCACCTGCACAGCGCTCCGTTGAGCCAACACAATCCCGCAACCAGGCATCTGAAAATCGTGAAGTGGCAGAACGCATGAAAAAAATGGCATTGATGCAGAAGCAAGTGAAAGCCA
>CAXXVT010000036.1:0-347856 GCA_963676215.2 Opitutales bacterium
ACTCAGACCTGGGAGACTTGATTGAGCACGCAGAATCCACTGGAGAAGAACCCTTTTTCATTGCGCTTGATCACCTCGAGGACCCTCACAATCTGGGGGCCATCCTACGCACAGCCGAGCTGGTCGGAGTGCACGGGGTCATCATTCCCAATCAACGTCAGACCGAAATTTCCCCGGCCGTGGTCAAAGCCTCCGTTGGAGCATCGGAACATATGCTGGTGGCGAAAGTCAGTAATTTATCCCAAACCTTAAGCCAGCTTAAAAAACGCAATATTTGGGCCGTCGGAGTTCAACATGGAAACGATTCCAAGTCATTCCATGAAGCGGACCTCAAAGGAGCCATGGTGATTGTGATTGGCAGTGAAGGTCAGGGCATGAGCCGAATCGTGAAGGAAACCTGTGATTTTCTCATCGAAATCCCCATGCGAGGGAAAATAGAATCCCTCAATGCCTCAGTAGCTAGCTCGCTGGTTCTCTACGAAACCTGGCGCGCTCGCGGATTTCAGGGAAAGATCAAATAGACAGCGTCAATCAATCCTGCAGTCGTTTCACCTGCTTGTTGAACAGCGCCAGCTCATCAAGTGGGAGGTGACCTTAAAAATTGATTTCTATTTCTACTTCTTCAAAGCTCATGTCCAACGATAGCAATACTGATACTGCTTTAACCTTTTGCCCCCGCTGCGGTGGAGAGCATTTTAACGTAGGCAATTTCAAGCCCTGGACCTGTGCGGAATGTAAGTTTGTGTTTTTCCAAAATACTGCCGCAGCAGCTGGTGCTCTCGTGTTGAATGCGGAAAACAAGCTCCTCATGGTGCAACGGGCCAAAGATCCAGCAAAGGGAAAATGGGGACTTCCCGGTGGATTCATCGATGGAGGTGAAACCGCCGAAGAAGCACTGAAACGAGAGTGTTGGGAAGAAGTGGGTCTCAAATTGACATCGACTGATTACCTCTGCAGTTTCCCAAATTCATACCTCTACGGAGGACTCAGCTACCAAACTCTCGACTTGTATTTCACGGCGAAAGCCGCCAATCCGGAACAGATTACCCCTCTCGATGAGGTCGCTGCCATTGAATGGTTTGATATTGATAAAATCGACCCTGGCCAAATTGCATTCCCCTCCTGCCGCAACGCCATCGATCACCTTCAGACGGGTCTCTAGTGAGTATTTTGTATTCAAATCATGATTGGTGGGCGGATTGCTCGTCCTCAGAAATTGGAGCTTGTCAAGAATCAGCCGCGCCTGCGTTTCTGTAATCCCTCATGTTCGAAGCATCGGCATGGCCACTATACCGATAAGCGCATAAATCACTGCATCCAAAATCCGATGCCCTTCGACAAGCTCAGGATCTTTCAGACAAGCAGCGGATACTACGGTAGCTAAGCTGTATCTCATGCTTGTTCATGACTGTGAGCCTGCCGAATCGCATGAGATCAGTTTCAGTCTGAAACCTTGCTCGATCTCAATGATTAAAGAGTCTTTTGCTCTACTTTTAGTCGCAGATCAAAAAAAAGACATTATTCATCGAATGAGGTACTAGCTAGGCGCCTTTTTTATATTCTTTTTCGATGATATCAGAAAGGTAAACTTTCATAAGCGATTGATAAGGAACATCTTTCTTGTTCGCTATCACTTTCAATTTTTCAATCATCGATTCTGGTAGTCTTATCGAAATAGATTTGAGTGATGGCTTTAAACTTGAGAACGAAGCCTTTTCAGCCTTATTCCAATCCAAATACTTTGAAGAATCATTTTCTGCCCAAAACTTCCTTTCCTCTTCTTCATTTTTAAACTTAGGAATTGCTTTCATAAATCTTCCTTTCCTTTTTGCTCATATCCCTTGCAGAGATCACACGTATTTGTTTTCCCCGCCCGGTGAAAACAATCATCAATTCTCTTTCATTGTCCGTTTTTCCCAGAACATAATATCTGCGTTCTTCTTCTGAATGTTTTTCATCAAAAAAGAGTAACAATGGCTCGTTGAAGAATACTTGCTCAGCTTCAAATTTACTGACGTTGTGCTTAATGCAACTCTTCGATTCATTTCCGTCATCCCATTGGAAACTCTCAAATTGACTCAGATTCATCGTATACTAAGATAGTATACATATCACGAGAGTCAATTTTTCAATTTACTAAGCAGAGCCTGTATTATTCTAAGTAGCGTTTGCAACACAACGATTATTGGACTTCATCAGATGCGAGCATCTGATACTACCTCTACTGTCGTAGTATGCGATGCTTGCATCGCATTAAAGCGGGTTTGTAGTCGTTTTAACGCTCAACGGTATTTCCAATTTCCGACTGTTTTATTGATCACCCATGTCCCTCTGAACGCTCTGTGGGCTCGAGCGTAGCGGGTTGTTTTGACCCGTCATTATATGCAACTAGGGAGTGTTTGGAAATAGCTTCGCACTTCGTTTGATCGTCGCTGCGCTCGAAACGAACAAAGATGGTAATGAATCTTTTCCCACAAAACGAGGCGGTTAAACGGTGTTGGGCTGAAGCCCTGCTCCTTTTGAACAACGCTGTATTGAGCAAAAAGAACATTATCCGATTCGGATTTCGTCAAAATTCATGTTCGCGGCGTTTGCAAATTCCCTGCGACATTCATGTCGCAGGGAATTTGCAGCCTTGCGCTGCATGGATTTTGCACAGAAACCACCAACGTTGGAATTTCCAAACACTCCCCAGAGCATTCTGCGTTTACTCTGACAGGATTTGGTGTGTCAGCTTAAATACAGGATGCTCTAAATAGTAGAACCTGACGCTGTTGTTCCAGATTAACCGCAGAATGGCTATAGTTTCGAGCGTAACAACTCCCCTGCCATGCCGGTGAGTTTCAAATAATAGTCACTGCCCGCTCCTTCGTAGTCAGCAAATTTCCAACGATCGCTCACCGGGGTATCATCGGTGCATTTTAAGAGAGCGGTGCCCTCGTCCACTTCGTCAAACATAGCGGTGTAGAGCATCGTCGCACCCGAGTTAACCGCAGTATCAATCATCATCCAGTAGTGGTGACCTTTGATCCGTGGAATTGCGTTCAAGACTTGGTTCGTCCGGTTTTCGAAAATTGATAGATTGTGCCAACTCATGCCCGGATAGACAAGTGGCACATATTCCAACCCTCGGTCTTCACACCAGGCCTTGTCTTCGAGAATGTGATGGTGGTAGCGCTGCACTTCCCCATGGAGAACTGAAGAATAACGAAGCACCATCCATGGCAACACGATATCGGCAGACTCAATAATCGTGTGCAGATAGGGATCCGAAATACTATCGGTATGGAGATCCCTGAAATAGTTTGGAACCCCGAGCATCACCGTGCACCCCCCATAAACCGGATCGTTTTTGAGAAAATCAATAAATTCTTCGAGCTTAATATCGCGGATATCATAGGGCCGATCGGGAAATCCTACTCCCCATATAGCGACAAGCGGTTTCCCATTGTGATAAAGGTAGCTTTGATTCGTCCCCTGATTCGTGATCCGTAACTGATCCACCAATCGTTTCCAATCAGCAACTAAGGTGCTGCAGTCATCCTGACCGGGACGCAAACCAGAGAGATCATACATAATCGCAAAAGCCCGATCATATTTTTGGGATGCGAGCATCACATTCTGCACGACTTTCAAAGGTTCGGTATCGGGTGCGCGATCAGCAGCTGTTGCGAAAAACCGCTGTAAGAAGACACCATCCAATCCATACTCCTGCATCCAGCGGAAATGAGTATCGGTCGTGCTATAGTCGTAGGAGCTAAAAACCTCCGCAAATCGGCCATCCGAATGCAAAAAACTGGTCGCATACGTTTGAGCGTATTCAGCAACCTCTGGCCAATAATCAACGGTGCAATTCGTTTCCTCAGAAAACTGACCTTGCGCTCCCCAATGCACCCATCCCCTACCCGATCCATCTCCCGGACAGCGAAACCATGCCTGATAGCCAGCCATGACCCGACCATGGTAGGTGGGGTAAGATGAAGTCGCTCCATGTTTTGATTGAGCCAACAAACTGAATGGCAGGCAAAGACACAAGACAAGAAAGGCAAAGGGCTTCATGGCATTAATCATCCCCCGAAGTTTCGATTTGGCAATAGCAATCCGACGCTGTTCCACTCCGCTATTCGCACGAATGAATTCATGCGCTCCTTGCCCCTTTATCTCCTCTTCCGGAGGCGATGACTTCAGTCGTCGTCATGACCTCCAAAACGCTCCGCTAAGTCCAAGTTTAGCTAGATTTAACCTGCAAAAATATAACTGGACTGAAACCCGAGAGGAATGCCCAACATCCAGAACAACAGCAGGTAGACAGTCCATAACAAAAGGAAAGCGATGGAATACGGAATCATGATAGAGACCAAGGTCCCGATTCCTGTTTTCTTCACGTATTGCTGACAGAAGACCACAACCAATGGGAAATATGGCATCAATGGGGTAATGATATTGGTCGAAGAGTCCCCTACACGATACGCAGCCTGCGTTAACTCGGGAGAATAGCCAAGCTGCATCAGCATCGGTACAAATATTGGCGCAAGTAATGCCCATTTGGCGGAAGCAGACCCAACAAATAGATTCACAAACGCTGTTAAGAATATGATTCCCGCAATCGTCACTCCACCCGACAAATGCATCGACTCCAGAAAAAGCGCTCCCTTGATTGCGAGTAAGGCACCCAAATTCGATCGGCCAAAGGCGTCGATGAAAATGGCACAGAAAAAGGCCATCACAATATAGTAGGACATGCCTTTCATCGACTCGGTCATTTGGTCGATCACATCCTTCCCTTTTCGGTATTTTCCACTGATAAACCCGTGAATAATACCGGGAAGCAGGAAAAACAGAAAAATCAGTGGAACGATCGAATGGATTATCGGGGCTGAAAGAGTTGTCAACGAACCTGATTCATCCCGAAATGGCGAACTGGGCATGGCGATCACAACCCCCATCCCAATGACAAATACGGCTGTGACTGCGCTTGCTACCCAAAACCCTCGCCGCTCCCGAGGCTCGATATTCTGCATATCATTCGAACTCTCGAAATCTCCATCCACTGGAGAACTTCGTCTGAGGCGAGGTTCAATGATGCGATCGGTGATGTACCACGCCGCCAGCACCACGAAAAGGCACGAAGACGTCGTAAAGTAGTAGTTGCAGAGTGGATTCACCTGCGCATTTGCACTGATAATTTGAGCCGCAGGCTGAGTAAATCCCTGCAATAGAGGATCAATGGCAGAAGGAATCGGGTTGGCACAAAACCCACCTGAAACACCTGCAAAAGCCGCAGCAATCCCAGCCAATGGATGCCTGCCTGCAGCGAGGAAAATAATCCCTCCCAATGGAATCACCAGCACATATCCCGCATCCACAGCGGAGTGCGAAATAATACCGACAAAAACCACCATTGGCGTGAGCAATACCACCGGAGTTCGCGCAAGCATCATTTTAATACCGGTATGAATATAGCCTGAGCCATCGGCCACGCCAACCCCGAGCATGGCCACAAGAACAATTCCCAACGGCGCAAATCCGGTGAAAACATTCACCATATTACCGAGGAAAAAGATCAATTCGGTTCCGGTCAGAAGATTATGAATTTGAATCGGCTCACCATCCTTGGGATTGATGTCAGTAAACTCAACCGGAGCCATTAGGGCCGACAAAGCCCAAACAATAAGCAGGGCGAAAAGAAAAAGGATCGCAGGATCCGGAAGTTTATTCCCAATTCGCTCTATCCATTCCAAAATTCTTCCGATAAGCGTTTTTTCTTCAGATGGTGGTTTTGTCATTAAAATTCACTGGGCTGCACAAGGGAGTGTTTGAAAATAATCCCTAATGAATAAGGTTCGAGAGAAACCGTTGCAAGCATCCGAAATAACAAACCTGAGGGTCAGCGATGCTTGGAAAAGAAGGGAATCGATTGAATCACAATCTACCGATCGAAGAGTCAATAAGGTCATGACTTCAGTCGTGACGATTATTGAGCTTCTCCAGACTGTAAAACGTGAGATGCAATGGGGCTAGGGAGTGTTTGGAAACACTCCCTAGAGCATCAAAATGGAATTTCAATTATTTCTAAGACTCTGATCCGTTTTCTTCCTTCACCCCACCCGGTTCTTTAGAATCACTCAAATACAACCCTCCATAAGGATAGTTGACACATGATAGACTAGTACTAGACTAATTATATGACAGTTCTAAAACTAAGTGAAGCCAAGGCCCATCTTGGACACTATGCTAACCAGGCAAAAAACGGCATGTCTTTCGTTCTTACAGACCGTAATCAACCCATTGCTTCCATTGTACCTTTTCAGAATGAAAGCTCTCTGGGCATTAATCCTCAATTTGGCCTCGCCAACTGCAAAGTTGAAATTTCCGAAGATTTTAACGCCCCCATCTCATCTTTCGAAAATGACTTTTACGGGAACTGATAATGAGGGAACTCCTTATTGACACACATATCTTCCTTTGGTCGCAGTTCGAACCTTCCAAATTATCGGAAAACCTGCATCGACTAAGATCTTCATCGGAGGTGCGGTGGCATCTAAGCCAAATTTCGACATGGGAAATTCAAATCAAATACGATTTGGGAAAACTAGCGTTACCGGAATTACCCTCAAAAATCTTCCCAGATTTGATCGATCGTTCCGGATTTGCCTACGATCAACTTCAAGATGAAGCGATTTTCATGCTAGGAAAACTGCCTCCCATTCACCGCGACCCATTTGACCGCATGCTCATTGCCACAGCTCTTGTTAATGGCTGGGAAATTGTTACCCACGATTCGGTTTTTGAAAAGTATCCAGTGCGAACGTTGTCTTGAATTTTGGAGATATTTCTCTATAAAAGGCACATCGGGGAGACAAAACCGACTAACCTTATGAACTGAGGGTTTGGAACAAACCCAAAACATTAAAGAGGCCGTTTCGCTGGGAACGACGCGCATCTATCTCAAAACTCCGCAAAAAGGTATTATGAATGTAACGACTCAGCATCGATGATCCTCTGAAGAATCTCATTTCCTACTCCTTTACTTTTGTAGATCAACATTGGAGCATCAACGACACGAATAAGTTGCTCTGTGTTCCCTCCCAGTAACAGCTGACTTCGACTGTCTTTGCCGCGCGCTCCCACGACCAGAATATCCGGATCAAGGTGCTCACAAAAGTTATTAATTCCCCTCCACGCATCCGATTCCTCAGCAAGATTTTTCGAAACATCTAAGGGGTAGTTTTTTAGATACCCAATCAAGGCGTTCAATTTTTCGTTCGCTATTGCGGTCTTATCGTTTTCCCCTTCTCCCTCCATTTGACTGAAACGGTCCATCCAACCACGCTCAACGCAATGAAATATGAAAAGCCTTGGAAGTTTCTGGTTCACGGCCAAATTGGCTGCCAATTCAATGAAGTCTTTTGAAAATGATGAACCATCACTCGCAACGGCTACCTTTCTGAAGTTAGGTTCTGCACTAGGATTCACCAATAGTACGGAGCAGGGAGATTTCCGGGCAACTTTTTCTGACAACAAGAAATTTCGCTGATCTTTCTCCATCACAATCAGATCAAACTCTCCTTTTAAAACATGACGCAAGATTTCCCAAGTCAATTGGCCTGTAGCGAGCGTGATCCTAGATATTTTTCGTTGTTCGACATCCAAGTGTGCTTCCAAAAGATCGCTGATTTCCGAATGAATCTGCTCCTCCGAGAATGGACTCACAAAATGAGCAGAAGCACCCGATTCTCGATCAACCGACTCGGGCAACACACAAACGAAATCTATCAGATCAGCATCACAAATTCTTGAGAAGTGATTGACATAACGCACGATCGAACGGTCGGTCTCATCTAAATGAATGGAAACAAGAATCTTTTTAAATCTTTTCATGGGTGTTGTAATAATTTTGATTTTTGGGATCGGGAGAAAAAGTGAAACATCACCATCTTCCTAGGTTAGTAATGAAGACTTTAAGCATCTCACCGTTTGGATGTCCGATCCTTTCCCTCATGCGAGACCGCAATCGAGCAACCGGCCGTCGCGACCGCTGGAAACTCGGAACGATTTGATATACAAATGGTGGAGGGGTTGAACAGAGCGGTGTATCTTTCGTTTTCATAATTGATGTTGGGTTTCGATAGATACAACGTGCGTGCCCCTTCTTTTATTGCCATTTTATTCACGTATTTTTTTTCGTGCATAAAATGCCGCATTCGTAAGGGCTATTGAAACGTTATGAAAAACGACAGACTTCAAAGCGGAGTTATAATCCAAACAAAATAGTTCAATCAAAATGGGTGAAAGGACACCCACCTACACGATAACAACACATTACAGTGGAATCTGCATACATCACACTTCTTGTTTTCCTAACGGTAGCGATCTTAGTCTCATTCCTATGTTCCATACTCGAAGCCGTACTGCTGAGCATCACTCCAACGTTCATCGCAGCGCAAAGAGGAAGCTTGGGAAAACGATTGGAAAAACTTAAAAAGGATGTCGATGTGCCACTTTCGGCAATTTTGACACTCAACACCTTTGCTCACACGATCGGTGCAGCAGGAGTGGGAGCCACAGCACAATCCATTTGGGGTGAGGCATCTTTGTCTATTGTATCTGCTATCGTTACAGTCCTGATTTTGGTATTTTCCGAAATAGTACCAAAAACACTGGGAGCCATTCACTGGCAAAAACTTGCCGCAACGACATCCATTTTATGCCAATGGTTAACATGGATGTTATACCCTGTGGTTCTAATGAGTCTATTCATCACGAGGTTATTGAGGTCTAGAAAGTCAAAGAGCATCCTTACGAGAATGGACGTAGCCAGCGTTGTCAGCTTTGGCTACCGCGATGGACTGATCCGCCAACATGAAAAAGAGATCATAAACAATCTCATGGGAAAGGACTATCTCACCACCAAAGAAATCATGACTCCAAAAGAAAGATTGGTGAGCTTAAAAGAGGATGAGACCACTCTAGCAATTCACCCTAAGACACTAGCGTGGCATGTTTCCAGAATTCCCCTGTTCTCAGGAGAGGAAGATAACATCACTGGTTATGTATTGAAAGATGAAATTCTCGCAGCTCAAATTGGAGGCGATACACAAACAAAACTGTCAGAATATCGACACGATATACCTGTCGTTGATCCTGATAGCTCACTGAGCGAACTATACGAAAAACTGGTTTCTGAGGATGAACACATTGCAGTTGTCTTGAAAAAAGGCCGACTCCTGGGCCTTGTTACGATGGAGGATGTCATCGAAGAAATTCTGGGTCAGGAAATCGTAGACGAAAGCGATAAAGCCAGAGGCGTTTACGACTAATAAGAAAACTTCTGCATGAAAACTTGAAAAAGTCATCAGAGTCGTTTGACGGGATGCAAGTTTGGAAAACATTACATTGTAAGGAGACAGCGTGAAAGATTCAGTTCACCCGGAGCCAGAAAAATACGACTCGAGCAGAGTCTCTCAGATTTTTTATTAAAACACATATTTCCAATTACAGGAGAAACATTCAACAAAAGTAGAAAAATGATGGTTGCAGAAATGATGCCAGTGGCAGTTTACAATTTTGGCGCGTTGATAAGCGGAGTTATCGCCCTTGGCTCCCTTGTTCTTGGTTACTACCTCGGAAGGGCAACAGAGCGACAACAGCAAAATCCCGATCTTCATAAAATGGGTCATTGAATCTGGTGAGTGTGTCCGATAGGCCAACGACACAAGGAGCCCACAGGGCGACCCAAAATCCCACCCATTGAGACGATCTATCCCTTAAACTGAGCATTGCATTCCTGATCAAACCTCTTTTTATATTTAATTCTAACATTCCCACCCACAACGACTCAACGGAGAGGTGACAGAGTGGACGAATGTGCCTGATTCGAAATCAGGTGTATGGGTAACCGTACCGTGGGTTTGTTCCGAGAAGACCAACTCGTTGGTCGACGACACAAGGAGCCCACAGGGCGACCCAAAATCCCACCCATTGAGACGATCTATCCCTTAAACTGAGCATTGCATTCCTACTCAAATCCTCTTTTATATTTAATTTTAACATTCCACACCCACAACAACTCAACGGAGAGGTGACAGAGTGGACGAATGTGCCTGATTCGAAATCAGGTGTACGGGTAACCGTACCGTGGGTTCGAATCCCACCCTCTCCGCCATTTTTACCCGTAGGAAGAAAGTAAGACTAGGGAGTGTCTGGAAATTCGGACTTTGATGGTTTCTAATGAAAATTCATGCTTCGCAAGACGGCAAAAGCCGTGCGACATGAATGTCGTGTGGCTTTTGCTAACGCGGCGGGCATAAATTTTCACGACATCCTCAAGGATCATGCTCTTTTTGTTCAGCACAGCGTTTAATTCAATACGTGAATAATCCGATGCCCTTCGACAGGCTCAGTATCTTTCAGACAAACATTGGATGCTACATCTCATCACTTACATGTGGTATCTCATACTTGTCGATGTCCGTGAGTTTGTTGAACGGCATGAGATCGGTTTCAGGTTCAAGTTTTTTAAACGCTCATCGGTATCAGGCCCAATTGATCCCTTCGCAATCCATCTAGTTCCCCAAAAACGGACAGTATGAAAGAGTTTCATTTGAAAGAATTCCTCTAGCGACGTCTCATACTGAAAGTAAAAAACACCCTATCATCATCCCCAAAACGCTACCCTGCGAAGAGAGAAATTAATAAATACAAAAATGAGCAACAACATATCCCGACGCGATTTTGTCAAAAATACGGCTTTGGCTGCTGCAGCCATTCCAGTGCTTCAAAGCTGTGGTTCCGAACCAAAGCCAGGAGTAGTCGTAAACAGCAAGAACACTTCTGATGAACCCAATACTTTGACTTGGATCGAGGGTGAAACACCTGCCTTTCATACAGGTATCGCTTTCGGCGTTCCATGGGCAAAAGGTCAGCAACCAAAGGGAACCACTTTTCAAGCGCTCAACGGAGAGGGAAAAAGTGTTCCGGTGCAGACATGGATCACTGCAACCTGGCCCGACGGTTCGGTGAAATGGACAGGCCATGCCATTTCCAATGATAGCGCGGCAAGCGACACCTACCGCATTGTCCCAGGCAAACCAGCTTCGACTCCTGTTGCAATCAGCATTGAGAAAGTCAATGGCAAGCTCATCGTTGATACCGGAAAAATCCGATGCGCCATACCTGAAAAAGGAGAAACGCTTATTGCCAGCATTGAACGGCAAGGCAAAACGATTCTGAAAAATGGGCATCTGATCGGCTCAAAACAAAATGCCCCGGAGCCAGGCGTTCCACGAATCGACTTCAGCAGCGACATTTCAGAGATCGAAGTCGAACAATCTGGCCCCATTCGCGCTGTTATAAAAATAACAGGGACTCATAAAGAAGAAGACGGACGGGCATGGCTCCCCTTTTCGATTCGTCTCTATTTCCACGCTAATAGTGACGCGGTAAGAATGGTGCATACTTTCATTTTTGACGGAGACGAAAACAAAGATTTCATCTCCAGTCTCGGTGTCAGATTTCAAGTCCCAATGGAAGACCCACTTTTCGACCGCCATGTGCGCCTTGCCGGTGAGGGTAAAGGGATCTGGGCGGAGGCGGTTCAAGGACTTACTGGACTGCGTCGCAATCCGGGTCACGATGTTATCAAGGCACAAATCGAAGGCAAATCAGTATCACCGGTGCACACGTGGGATAAACGGGTCAGTTCCCGAATTCATTGGATTCAACGCTGGGGCGATTTCAAACTCTCCCAGCTCAATGCGAACGGCTTTAAAGTAGAAAAACGCACGGGCGCAGGTCACACTTGGATTGCAGCTGACCAAGGAACTCGCTCCAATGGATCGGGATACATCGGCGGCCCTTCGGGTGGTGTCGCGTTCGGAATGCGAGATTTTTGGAAACTGCACCCAACCCAAATCGATATCCGCAACGCGACCAGTGAGCGTGCGGAAGTCACCATGTGGATGTGGTCCCCGGAAGCTCAGCCCATGGATCTTCGATTTTATCACGATGGCATGGGTCAGGATATTGAAGGGCCCATCCCAGAAATCAAAGCAGTTGATGGAATCGAACCCAGTGTGCCCGATACAGCCTATGCGAAGCAACTGGATGCCCTTAATATCAGCTACGAAGACTACGAACCGGGATTTGGAACACCGTATGGAGTCGGACGTTCGACAGACCTCTTTTTCATCGCCTGCGACGCTACTCCCTCGAAGGAGTATCTGGCCAATTTTGCGACTAGTGTTGCTCAACCACCTCAGCTTGTCGTCCAACCAAAAGACTTCCTCAACGCTGGAGTTTTCAGCAACATGTGGGGACTACCGGATCGATCCAGCACCACACTCAGTGAACTAGAAGACCGCCTGGAATGGTCAGTAAACTACTACCACGATCAGGTCGAACAACGTCACTGGTATGGATTCTGGGACCATGGCGATGTGATGCACACTTACGATAGCGACCGACATGTATGGAGGTATGATATCGGCGGCTACGCGTGGGATAACTCTGAGCTTTCGACAGACATGTGGTTGTGGACATCCTTCCTGCGCACTGGAGATGTGAAGGCGTATCGCCTCGCAGAAGCGATGAACCGTCACAACCGCGATGTCGACATCTACCATCTCGGCAGGTTTGCGGGACTGGGAACGCGGCACAATGTTCAGCATTGGGGCTGCAGTGCGAAGCAACTGCGTATCAGCACCTGCATGAACCGCCGATACCACTATTTCATCACAACTGATGAACGCACCGGTGATGTATTGCGTGAAGTGCTGCAAGCGGATCGCCAACTGGCCAATATCAATCCGGTTCGGAAAATCCCCGGCCAACCTTTTAATGTCGAGGATTGTCGCATCGGAGTAGGAACGGACTTCGGAGCCGCTGTAGCCAATTGGCTGACCGAATGGGAACGCACAGGCGACCCAGTTGTAAAGGGATGGATCGAACAAGCCATGCGCTCGATTGGGGCCGCAAAATGGGGATTTTTCACTGGAGCATTTGCCTTCGACGTCGATTCGAAAAAGATGACTGAACCAAAGGACCCCACGCCTAGGGCCTCTCACTTAAACACCATGTTCGGGCTTCCAGAGGTTTGTGCAGAATTAATTGATCTGATCGATATCCCGGAATTCAAGGCGGCGTGGCTCGACTACTGTCGTCTCTACAATGCCCCGAAGGATGAACAACAAAAGGAGCTTGGGAAAAGGTATCGAGACCCAGGATTTGTGCAGTCCCACTCCCGTATTTCAGCATATGGAGCTGCGATGATGCAAGACGAGGCCTTAGGGAAAAGAGCGATTGGAGAACTGCTCGAAGATGAATGGGGCATTCACGGAAACGCACCCAAGATGGATAAGCTACTCACGACGACTCACTACGAAGGTCCCGAGGTATTGAATCCCATTGACGAAGCACCATGGGTCGGAACGAACGACGCAGCCCAGTGGGGACTTGCTGCGATTCAGGTGTCCGCATTGGTCGGCAAACAAATGAAGTAATAGCGTTTAACGTTCAACTGACTTCGTTCAAAACGACGCTCCGCCTAATGCGGATGGTGTTCAATGAAACTATATTTTTGATAATTGAAACCTGTTAATCGACTTGGGCGGATTATCCTGACCGGTGAAACCGGATCTAAGGAGTGATCCGTCTGAGGCGAAGACTAATGTTCGATATATTATTTTAACATCGCTTCGCTAGATGCTTCTACGGGCACCAGTCTTCGCTTTCAGCTACGCCTTGGCAGGCAGGGTGTATAAATCAAGTTGATACGGCATGTGGTGAACAATGAAACATCTTTATATGAAACCTGCTAAACGAATGTAGGTAGTTTATCCTGCTTGCAGAGCGTAGTTCGATCGAGCGAACGGAGACTGATGTTCATGGATCGCTGCGCTAAAAATAAAGAATAAGATCGAGGATATAAGATGAATATTATTATCCGATGCGAGCATCGGATGCTACCCCTCATCTACTGTGTCTCATACTTGATCGTGACCGTGAACTTGTCGAACGGCATGAGTTCCGTTTCAGATTGAAGTCTTTCAAACGCTAATCGGTATACCCCAACCAACTCTCCAAAAATGATAAAGCCTTATCACTCTGTCCTTCAGGATGTTGTGAAATGATTAAGCTCGCCGCGTCGCATGAGTTTGGGAGCATTTCAGTGCACACAAAACACATGCAGCCTTGCGCTGCTTACTCATTTGACAACACCAAATCCTGTCAGAGTAAACGCAGAATACTCTAGGTAGCATAACAGTCCGTCTCGAACCAAAAGGAGTTACTTAGGTTTGGAACGGTAAGGATACCAAACGCATTGGCGTCAATGCATTGATGCTGCAAATGAGATAAATCCATGAGAAAGACAGCAATTCTACAGCTCTAAGTAAAATCGTAATTGCTGGGAAAATCTTAATCTTCTCTCGATTCGAGAAAATCCTGGATCGCTTGAACGGTCTCATCACTGAGGTGGTGCTCAATGCCCTCCGTATCAGCGGCAGCGGTTTTTTCCGAAACTCCGAGAGAACGCAGGAAATTCATGACCAAATTGTGACGCCGATAGGCCTTTATCGCAATGGTCTTGCCCTCTGGAGTCAGGCCAACAGCACCATGGAGCTTCACCACGAGTTCTGCCTCTTCCAATCGAGCAAGGGTTCGAATCACCGTCACATGAGACACGCCAAAGACATCCTGGATATCGGTGACTCTTGTCCCCTTCCCTTCCTCTTTGAGACGGTAGATGGCTTCAACATAATCCTGAGTTATTTCCGCCTGATGCTGACGTCTGACTCGCTTATGATTACGTGCAGTTTGCTCCCCTATACTTGCAGGCTCCATGATGATGTATCGAAGATTGTGTCCCATTTTTTGACAGAATCGTCAAGAATCAAAGCAATTCAATCGACTCACAACACCAAAATAAGGGAGCGTTCAGGGCACTCAACAAATGTGAAACATATCCATCTTAGGCACAAAATCTGCAATGTAGCCTAAACTACAAAATTGCATTGACAATCAATCATCGTAGCGTAGGCTACATGCAGTTAAGTAGCTCTGGCTACAACAAAGGGGAAGCAATGAAGAATTTTTACAACTTAACAGATTCGAAAGAAAGCAAGACTTCTGCATCACTCATGGGGCTTGGGCGAGGGCAATCTGCAACCATCGAAAATATTCACTCAAATTGTACTGGGTTAGTGAGACGTCGGCTACTGGATTTGGGGTTTGTTCCAGGAACGAAGATCACAAAACTTGGAGACGGTCTATTCGACGGACCGAGTCGGTTCCAAATTCGAGGAAATGTGATAGCTCTCCGTTCAGAGCAATCGTCACAGATCCTTACGCAATCTCAGTAATCCATGCACTCCAAGGAACCAAAGGCATGTGAATCATGTCTGGTAAACCGAGAAGCTAAGCTGAAACATTTAAACCTCAACCTCGAACGTTGGGACCATGTTGTAGCACTCGCAGGAAATCCAAACACCGGGAAAAGTACGGTGTTTAACGCCCTAACCGGACTTAAGCAACACACGGGTAATTGGCCCGGAAAGACAATCGCTCGAGCTGAAGGAGGATTTGAATACGATTCACGTAAGTTCAAGCTGATTGACCTTCCCGGAACCTATTCTCTGCATACTCAATCTGCGGATGAGGAGGTCGCCCGCGATTTTATCCTCAACGGACAACCCGATGTAACCATTGTTGTTTGTGATGCCACCGCCATGACTCGAAATTTGAACCTTGCGATTCAAATTCGCCAAATGAGCGGGAATGTGGTGATCGCACTCAACTTGATGGACGAAGCTCGCCGTAGCGGGATCACAATAAATATTCCAAGTCTCTCAGAAAAACTCGGAGTACCTGTGGTTCCAATGGTGGCCAGAAGGAAAGAGGGAATACCTGAACTCATTGAAGCTGTGGTGAAGTGCGTCGAAGGATCAGAAACACCCGCACTTCTTCCAGTCGAATGGCTTGATAAAGAGGCGGATAGACTCTTTCGGAATACTCGCGACAGATTGCAACCCTTGCTGTCTCAAACACTGCCCCTGGAATGGCTGACTTTACGTTTACTTCAAGGAGACGCATCAGAATTGAGTGCCTTGGGAAACATGGCAGAAATTGAGGTTCTACAAGCGGAAATCAAAAGCGAATTAAAACGCACAGGACTAGAAATCGATGATCAGATTACTGGCGCTATTTTTCATCAGGCGGACGCCATCAGTGCTGAAGTTGTGAGCGAGAATCACTCTATGAGCTATCTGCGTATGAAAGCATGGCTCGATACTCTGCTCATTGGAAAATGGACCGGAATCCCCATCATGGCCTTGGTATTCTCCATGGTACTATGGTTAACGATTTCGGGTGCTAACATTCCATCCGCGATGCTGGCGGATCTACTCATCGGCCATGGATACCAGTGGCTACTATCAACAGCAGCATCCATCGGAGTTCCTGCATTTCTTTCCGGTCTATTTATTGATGGGATGTATCTGACTGTCGCGTGGGTGGTAAGTGTGATGCTTCCTCCGATGGCCATTTTCTTTCCCCTTTTCACACTGTTGGAAGATTTTGGCTATCTCCCTCGAGTTGCGTTCAATCTCGATGGATTATTCAAAAAATCGGGAGCCCACGGAAAACAGGCTCTGACGATGGCAATGGGTTATGGGTGCAATGCTGCAGGTGTCATTGCCGCCCGCATTATCGAATCCCCACGCGAACGATTAATCGCCATCATCACGAACAATTTTGCGTTGTGCAACGGTCGTTGGCCAACTCAGATCCTCATTGCGACTCTTTTTGTGGGGGCCCTAGTTCCTGGCCACTACGCCGGACTTATTTCCACCTTTACTGTTGCTGCTGTGGCATTTCTTGGAGTGCTACTGACATTTTTTACTTCATGGCTTCTCAGCAAAACACTGCTCAAGGGAGAAATCTCAGCTTTCAGCCTTGAACTTCCTCCCTATCGCCCACCGCAAATACTGCGCACCCTTTATATTTCACTGATTGATCGAACGATCTTCGTGCTCTGGCGAGCCATTGTTTTTGCAGCACCAGCAGGCATGATCATATGGCTGATTTGCAACATCAACATCGGAGATCAATCCCTGGCCCTGCAACTCATCGACATGTTTGACCCGATAGGAGGCTGGTTTGGACTGACTGGCATTATTCTGTTGGCCTATATCGTCGCAATACCTGCCAATGAAATTGTAATTCCAACCATTTTGATGCTAACCGTGATGCAAACTGGAGTGATGATTAGCGGTGCATCCGGTGCGGGTGTGATGTTTGAAACAGATGAAGTCAATGCCTTGTCACGTTTGCTTACCGCCGGAGGATGGACTCCTCTCACTGCAGTCTGCCTGCTGCTTTTCAGTCTTTGCCACAATCCCTGCTCCACAACCATCTACACAATCTATAAAGAAACTCGAAGCGTAAAATGGACAACGGTCGCAACCGTGCTTCCACTTCTTTATGGATTTGCCATTTGCGCCGCAGTTGCGGCTGTCTGGCGTTGGGTTGGATAGGAAGAGAAGAGTGGGACCAAGCCATCAGTTGCGTTCAATCATCAACTTGCTTCTAACTTAGCCTCCATCGCATTCAACTCTTCCTGTGCCTTTTCCCACTGTTCCATCGCATGTTCCAAATTAGACTTTGCTGCGTCGTAGGCCTGCAAGTCTGATTGCTGATCGGGACGATTTGAGAAGAACGACGGATCCTTCATTTTTTCCTCCCACTGATTGATCTCATCTTCCAATTTCAACGATTCGGTTTCCCACTTTGAAACTGCAGCTTTTAGGGGCCGAAGTTGATTCTGCATCTCCACCCGCAGTTTCCGCAAAGCCTTCGGATTAACCGGCGCTTTCCCAGTGGTTTTGGAAGGTCCATTCCCTGGCACTGATCCGTCATCTTCAGCTTCGATCTTTTCCAAATATTCACTCACGTTACACCAGAACATGCGATGACCCGCCGGGTTAACTTCCAGGGTTTGACTAACGATTGGATCCAGAAACTCCCTATCGTGGGAAATGATGATCAACGATCCATCGTATGCTTTCAACGCTTCCTGCAAAATCGATTTACTTTGAATATCGAGATGATTGCTAGGTTCATCCAGAACTATTAAATTAGCGGGTTTTAGCAGCATCTTTGCGAGTGCCAGACGATTTTTTTCCCCGCCACTTAATACTTTCACTTGTTTAAATACCGCATCTCCTGAGAAAAGAAAGGATCCTAAAATATCCCGGGCAGATTGCTCCGCGGTGCATCCACTGCGCATGGCTGACTGTAACACAGTGTCCTGAGGATCGAGTTGATCCGTCTGATGCTGAGCAAAGTAACTCATTGCTGTTTTTTCTCCCAGTTGTATCCGACCAGCATCCAAGGTCTCATCCCCTGCGATCATTCGCGCCAGAGTCGACTTTCCTGCTCCATTCGCTCCGACCACTGCCAATCGATGCCCTCTTTCGATCTTCAGATCAAAATTTTCAAACAATCGGATCGAGCCAAATGATTTAGAAATTCCTTCGACGGAAACGATGATCTGGTTACTTCGCGGGGAAGGTGGAAAACGGAAAAAAACTTTCTGCTCATCATGCTCAAGCTCAATGCGTTCGACTTTTTCCAGTTGTTTAATTCGACTCTGGACTTGAGTCGCCTTGGAGGCTTTGGCACGAAAGCGATTAATGAAGCGTTCCGTTTGCTCCACTTGTCGATCCTGCGATTCCTTTTGAGCAATAAGTTGAATCTTCCGAATGGCACTCTCCTTCTCAAAATAGGAATAATTCCCGGCATAGACCTCTAATTTGCCTCGCGACAATGCGAAGGTTTTGCGTGTAAGAAGATCCAAAAACGCTCTATCATGAGAAATCAAAACCAATCCACCATGATAAGACTGTAAAAAGTTTTCGAGCCATCGTTGGGAAGGAAGATCCAGGTGATTGGTAGGTTCATCCAGCAGGAGGTAGTCGGGGTTTTGAAGTAAGAGTTTCGCCAATGCGATGCGCATTTGCCAACCACCAGAAAATTCTGTGGTGTCCCTACCGAAATCTGACTCCTTAAACCCCAATCCAGACAAAATCTTCTCCGCTCTGGCCCGAAGTTTATGTGACTCACGCAACCGCAATTGGTCTTCCAAACTTCGAATGAGCTCCCAAGCTTCTGCATCCTCTTCCGAAACAGACTCAGAGTTGGTTTCAGTTTTCCCAGTCACTTTTTCATAGGCAAGTTCCAGATGCTCTTGCAGCGCTTGGATGGAAGTCTCTGATTGCTCAACTTCATCAATAAGCGCCATGCCATCGCCATTGATTCCATCCTGAGGCAAGTAACCGATGGTCATTCCTTTTCCGATACTCACTTGACCGGAATCCATTTCCATATCGCCAAGTAGGAACTTCAGAAAGCTCGTTTTCCCGGCACCGTTACGGCCGGCAAGTCCAATACGGTCCCGGGTGGAAATATTGCAGGTTATGTTATCAAACAATACCTGCGGGCCAAACTGAAGAGAAATGGAATGAACTTCTATCACGAACCGAAAATCAACTAGTTAAATGGGGGAACGTAAAGCGATTTCGATGAAAACAACACCTTACAGCATCCCAGTCTACTTTAACTAAAGATCTTTCAACAATTCTTGCGCTTTTTGATAGGCATCCCTGTCCCAATCCTTTCGAATCACACTCAAATAAGCTTTCGCCTTTTTATTATCACCAACTGCGATCAAAGACTCACCCATTTTGAGGGGGAGTAAATAGAAATACTCTCGATGGTGAGTATCAGAATTGAGAAGCTTCTGCAGCTTAACATATTCCAGTAGAGCGGCTTGATACTTGTGCTCCCCTTGAAGAATCGTACCAATCCGGAAAGAACTCCAGTTTCCAATATCCTCAGCCCCTACTTCATAAGCAACATCCCTGCTCTCACGATAGACTGCAAGGGCCTGAAGCGGCTGATTGCTAATTTGATAAGAACGACCAAGGAAATAAGCAAACAACGGGTTGTTTGGGTATTGATCCCACAGTTCTGAAAACCCAACAACCCCTTTCGGTCCGATAGCAGCCACATTGTAATAATAATAAGCAAGGTAATATCGAGCCTCCACCATCGTCCATTCACCGCGATCAATGCAAAGTTTGAGCTTCTCAATCCCATCCTCCGCAGAACCACGAAATCCGAGCAACCGGGCAAGCGGTTTCAGTACCATTGGTGCATCTGATAAAAAGCATTCCGCTACACCCAAAGCAAAATAACCGTCGGCATAGTCAGGCTCATCTTTGACTAACTTCCTGAGAACACCGAGCCCTTCCCTTGCATCAAGGTAAGCTCGAAACCATGAGGTTTCCTCAGCGTGAAAGCGGGCGCGGTTACACCGACTCGAGCCATACAAAAAACGGGCTTCGGGGTTGTGTTTATCAGACTTGTAGAAGGCTTCAGCCAAGTCAATGGAATGAGTCAACAACACTTCGGTGTGGTCCCGCTTTTTGTGGTCGATTCGATCTGATTGATAACTCCAATAGCTCGCCGTCGCGGCAATAAATGCTTTCAAAGCGTCCTCTTTGTCAAACGCATCAGATTCAAACCAATCAAATGCATCCTGCTCGAAATTGTAAGCCCGCTCAATATTGTCTAACAGGATAGAATGATCTTCCTGCTCGGCATGTACACACGCAGTCAAAAGAAAGAACAGTATGCAATTCTTTGGATTAAACAGACTCATTACGAAACTGTGTACACGACCTTGTTGATGAATTGATGGGTTGATAAAAAAAACTCCAGCGCTGCCCTATGTATTCGCGATTCGAATCAAAGGAGAGGTCCAAAGCACTTCTGCCGAAGCGACATTTAAAGGAACTCAAAAAAATGAGTCAATTATGCGTTTTTCGCAAGCTCAGATCGAATATGTTTTTCCCATTTCCACGCAGATTCCAAGGATTCTGCCAAACTCGTGTTCGCTCGCCATCCGAGCGTCTCGTTCGCAATTCTGGTATCCGCCCAAACTTGCTCCACATCTCCACTTCGGCGGTCAACAATGCGGTATGGAAGGGAGACACCTGTCACTTTTTCAAACGTTTTGATAACCTCAAGGACTGAGACTCCGTTGCCGGTCCCCAAATTGAACCATTCATAGTTCTTACTATTCTTTTTCTCTAATAAGCGATCCACTGCGACAACGTGGGCCTTAGCCAAATCCACCACATGAATATAGTCACGAACACAGGATCCATCAGGAGTATTATAATCGTCACCAAAAACCTTCAGTTCATTTCTCAGACCGATTGCGGTTTGTGTCACAAAAGGGATGAGGTTTGCCGGAACTCCTTGCGGCAATTCACCAATCAATCCCGACTCGTGGGCACCGATCGGGTTGAAATAACGAAGGGCAATGGAACGTAAAGACGGATTTGCATGGATTGAATCAGCAATGATTTCTTCACAAACCTGCTTCGTGTTTCCATAGGGAGACTCGGCTTTTTTGATGGGAGCAAGTTCGTTGACCGGAAGCTTATCTGGCTGACCATACACGGTGCAAGAAGATGAAAATACCAGGTTCGAAACTTGGTGTTCTTCCATATTCTCTAATAAATGTATCAACGAACCGAGATTATTTCGGTAATACATTAGCGGTTTCTCGACGGATTCACCAACGGCTTTGCTTGCAGCAAAATGAATGATCCCGTGCAAATCATGATACTTACCAAAAAACTGTTGAACTGCTCCGCGATCCGCCAGATCAATTTCTTCAAAACTAAAATCCTGACCCGTGATTTTTCGAATACGGTCCAACACAAATGGTTCGGAATTAGAGAAATTATCGACAATGACAACCTCATAACCAGCGTTCATGAGTTCAACTGCTGTGTGCGAACCAATATAGCCGCTACCACCTGTGACCAAAATTTTTCCCTTTTTACTCATAGTTCAGTTCCTTTGAAGTGGAATAGATAATCATAGCATTCGATCTCAGAAAAGCCAAAATCATGTAATAATTCCATTTTGATATTTGAGAAACACTATTTCATCTCCAGAATCATTCCGGTATCCAATGCAACTCGTCTCATATGAGTTTACAGAAGTAATCATGAATGCGGCCCTTTCCCAATCCTGCCAAAACTTTTTTGCAACAATATCATTCCATGCACCGTCTTGACTTCTGATGCTTCATTCAGCCAAACATTCATCCATTTCAAAAAAATCAACGAAATCCCCGTTGAAGGTCATTCTAATCCTCTCTTTTTTCGCCTTTTTTATTGGATCCTTCACTGCATGTGACCTCATTGAAAAAGAAGCTCCCGATATTGAGGGCATCCTCCAAGTCGATTCACAAATTTCCCTCTGGTGCGACGTGGACTCAATACCGACGAACTGGGACCAAGCAAGGATGCTTTGGAAAGACTATCTCCCCAAGCTCAAGTCCTATTTCGGAGAGGAACTCCTTCAGATAATCGACCAAAGCCAGGTGCAACCCGAAGATTTTTCCAAAATTGCAGTAAGCATCGATAACTATGATTTCACTTCGGACGTCGACACTATCACTGCGATTACTCAGACATCATGGATGCTCGCAGTCGACTTCAATGGATATATACCTGCCGATCTCATTGAATTTGGGATCAACTCCAAAACAGTCGAAAGCGGATATTTTGCCAAGCGAAACGGCACATTTTCAGACTTCGATCGCATCGATATTCACGACGTAAAATCGGATCGTTTTCTTTTTTCGATTGCAGTTTTTACGGCCAAAACCTCTCAAATCCGGTTCGGACATCCCGACAAATTGGAACATTCGATCCTCGAGCCCGCCGTCGCCCCTGTCGTAGGTGACAATTCACTTATACCCGAAAATCACCTCTGGCTCCATTTCAAGGTTCCCGAAGAATTGCTCGACGAAGTGAGGCAGATTGAAGACGTGCTTCCTATTGATACAGGTGCGCTACTCAGCGGGTTCGACAGTGTCACTGCTTCGTACCAAATGACGGATTATGCACTCAACACCCTTTACACGCTGGGTTTTGACGAACAAGAAAGCGCTAACAACGCCTATTCAATTCTTAATCTGTCCACCAGTTTCATCATTAAACCCATGCTCAAGCGTAGCATTGGAGATGCAAAACACTTCATCAAATCCATTCAAACAGAACGGAACGGCAGCGGTGTACAGTATCGCGCAAGCATCAACGAATCCGATACAGAGGCAATCAAAGCATATATTGAAAAAGTCGAAGGTTCTCCCCTACTCAGTTATGCTTTGGATTTGATAAACAGCGATTGATCCAACAAGTTCGTCATATGTCACGAATACTTGTAGGGATGTCAGGTGGTGTTGATTCCACGGTCGCCGCCTTATTATTGAAACAACAGGGCTACGACATTGCTGGAGCCTACATAAAAACCTGGTCGAACGAATATGATGTATTCGGAGATTGTCCAGCAAGTGAAGACATCGATTACGCCAGCTCAGCCTGCAGCCAACTTGGAATCGACTTTGAAGTTGTTAACCTCGTTGAAGCTTATCACGAAAAAATTGTGCAGTATCTCATCGATGGATATCGAAAAGGAATCACTCCCAATCCCGATATCATGTGCAACAGAGAGATCAAATTCGGGGCGTTTATGGACTATGCCCTCGAGCAGGGTTTTGAGACTGTAGCAACAGGTCACTACTGTCGAAAAATCAATTATGAAGGGCACACCTTTATTGCTGAAGGGGTCGATTCCAATAAAGATCAGTCTTACTTCCTTGCAATGGTGACGGCTCAGCAGCTATCCCGGGCATCGTTTCCAGTTGGTGAAATTACAAAGCCTGAAGTCCGTAAACTCGCGGAGGAACACAGTTTTTCAAATGCCAATCGCAAAGACAGTCAGGGTATTTGTTTTCTCGGGAAAGTGAAAATAAATGATTTCCTTCGCAATTATATTCCAGATAAGCCCGGGCCAATTTTGAACCTTGATGGCAAAATCCTCGGAGAACATAAAGGACTGCATCACTATACAATCGGTCAGCGGAGAGGAATTGGAATTCCAAGCAATCATGACCACAAGGCCTTTGTTGTGGTGGCAAAGGATTTGGAAACCAACGAACTGAAGGTTGCTTTCGACGAAACAGATACCCCCGGCCTCTACTGCAACTGGGTGTTAGCACACTCATTATCCCACATCGCAAAACCGTTTATAGAAGGTGAACTTCCGCTATGCCGGGTCCGCTATCGAGATCCAAAAATCAAAATTTCCAAAATTGAAGCTCTGGAAGGAGACTCTTACCGCATCCACTTTGCAGAACCCCAACGCGCACTGGCAGCGGGACAAATTCTCGCATTTTACCAAGAGAATCGACTGCTGGGAGGCGGAATCATGGTACCGCCGAGGGAAATCTAGACAAAAAGGAAGAGTTTAACGACGAGCAACAATCAATCATTCCACAGATATTCCTCCATGTCGGGCGGAACTGTTGCTAACGCCTCTTCCATAGTAGTGACGCCCTCTTTCACTTTGAGCATGCAGTCCTGGTGGAGGGTTTTCATCCCAGCCTGCATCGCAATCCTTTTGAGAACAGCAGTTTCATGGCCTTCATTGATGCCCTTAACCAACTCTTCGGTTACCACCATCAATTCATGCACCCCTACTCGGCCTTTATATCCCCCAGTCAGGGCATTTGGGCCGCTGGCACTTGGTCGGAAAATCTCTCCATTCCAACGCAATGCCCGCTGGATGATTTCAGCTTCATTCCCTTCCGGTATATAAGCTTCCTTTGACACTTTACAAACTCGCCGCATGAGCCGCTGAGCACAAACACAGATAAGAGACGCCGAAATCATGAAGGGTTCGATTTTCATGTCGGTTAGTCGGGCAACAGCACTTGGAGCATCATTGGTGTGTAACGTACTAAAAAGTAAGTGACCCGTGAGCGCAGCCTCCACTGCGATTTGAGCAGTCTCCATATCCCGGATTTCCCCTACCAAAATAATATCGGGATCCTGTCGTAGGAATGAGCGAAGCGCGGCGGCAAAAGTCAGTCCGATTTTGCGGTTCATCTGCACTTGGCAGAGACCATGAAGGGTATACTCGATCGGGTCCTCTGCGGTGCGGATATTGATATCGGGAGTATTGATTTCGTTGAGCGCTGAATACAGCGTCATTGATTTACCAGACCCCGTTGGTCCGCAGTGAAGGATCATTCCATAAGGCCGGTGAATAAGCTTACGATAACGGGCTAGATTAAACTCCGAAAACCCCAAAGCCGTCAGAGGGAGGGTACTTTTTTGCTTATCTAGAATACGCATCACCGATCCTTCACCGTGATTCAGCGGTGCGGTCGCAACACGAAGGTCAATATCGATCCCTTTGCGGTTAAATTGCTTATAAATAATACGGCCATCTTGCGGAATACGTTTTTCAGCAATATCCAGATTGGCCATAACCTTAAGCCTCGCCAAAAGGGAAGCACAGACTTTGCGAGGAATGGTCAATTTTTCCTGACATACACCATCAACCCTTACCCGCACTCGCGCGTCAACTTCGAAGGGTTCGATATGAATATCACTTCCTCCCGAATAATAGGCATCTTCAATGATACGATTTGCGAGTTGAATAATAGGGGCTGACTCTTCTGCGTTGTCGTCGTCTTCGGAAAAAGAAGAATCCTCGATCTCAAAGTCCATCCCAAGTTTCTCGACGACATCGCTAAATCCAATCGAAGTGGGAGCGACATCGGGATTAGAAAGCTTTTGGTCGAGCACACTTTCCAGGGCCAACAATACCAATACCTTCATCCTCGTTTTCTGGGAGATTTGATTGGTAAGCTGAAGTTTGAAAGGGCTGTTTAAAGCGACAACAAAATATTCTCCAACTACCCCAACAGGCATTACCTTGTTTTCGAAGCAAAAATCGCGGTCCAATAGCTCAAATGTGAATTCATCAATAACGAAATTGTTTGCGTTGAAGGGATGCAGATCAAAGGCTCGAGCTCGAGCAATCAATAGGGTTTCATCACCAATTTTGTGCTCTTCCAACAAGAGCTTTTCAATGGCTTCCCCCGATAAATCTGTTTCGGAGTTGATGATTGCATCTGCCGTGGCTGGAGACAGGGCATTGAGATCAACCAGTTCACGGATGATTTTACTTTGGATTCTTCCTAAAGGCACAAGAGTGGGTCCCGAGGGTTATTACAGAACGAAGTGACGCTTTGATTGCAGAGACTCTAGGAAATGCTGAGTTCAAAATCAAGCTACCAGATCAAACAAATCAAAATACTGTAAACCGGTGAATGTATGAATGAAAAACATCACTCAAATAGCCGCTCTAGTTACCGAGTTGTTGCATGATTTCTACAATCGGTAAAAACAAGGCAATGACAAGAAAACCGATGACTAAGGCCAGCAAAAGAATCATTATAGGTTCAATGAGCGTGGTCAATCCGTCGACTCCGATTTCGACTTCCTGTTCATAGGTTTCAGCAACCTGTATCAACATCGAAGGCAATTCACCGGTCGCCTCTCCGACTTCGATCATACCAGTTAGCATCGGAGGAATAATAAGTTCATTCTCTACAGAAACCGCCACAGACTCACCGTCCCGGACCTTCAATCTCACGCGTTCAAAGACGTCCTCAAGCACCCGATTGCTGAGTGTTTTGGTCGCCGTATCAATGGCATCCAAAATCGGAACAGCACTTTCAAGTAAGGTTCCCAATGTCCTACAAAAGCGCGCCATTGTGGACTTCTTCAGCAATTCGCCAATCGTAGGAATGATGAATTTGGCACGATCATAAGCCCAGCGAACGAGTGGGTTTTTCAAGAGAAAAAACCCAAGCCAATAGAGGACAATGGCTCCAACAAAAATCCATAACCAGGAAGTTTGCAAAAACTCACTAATTTCTAAAATCCATCGGGTCATTGCTGGCAGTGCAGCCCCTTGCAACATTGATTGAAAAATCTCTTCAAATTGAGGAACCACAAAAATGAGTAAAGCCGACACGATTAGAACCGAGGCACAAAGAACCACAACCGGATAGGTCATGGCAGAGCGAATTTTAGCGGCGGTCTTAACACTACGCTCCAAATAGTAAGCCAGACGAGACATCACCTGATCCATTACTCCCGCTTTTTCCCCCGCAATCACCAGACTGATGTACATTTTGTCAAAAATACCCGGAAAAGCATGGAGGGTTTGAGAATAAGAACTGCCCCCCTCTAATTCGGCAATCTGATACTTAATGACCTCTGCTAAAACTCCTTTGCGTTCCTGTTTCAACAATACATTGAGGGCTTGAACAATGGGAACACCAGCCTTCAACAGACTGGCTAGTTGCCGGGAATAAACTGCAAGTTTCGTTTTCTTAATGCGGCATCGTCGACTAAAAGAACCCATGCTAAAAGCCTTAAGACGAGCGGAGGTATCAACACCGGAAGACAATTTTTGACGACGGAAGTCCATTTAGGAAAATAGGAATGATGGAATATCGTGGTTCTTGCACTCACAGCGCAACTCCGCAAGCTCAAATCACAATTGTTCAAAAATCGACAAGTCCTGCAGTCCAAGAACACCAACATATTGGGAGCAAACTCAGACGTCTTGCCGCGATGGTCGAGATGGAACGGGGGATTAGGAGATCACACAGAGTAACGCCAATCGACAAGAGTCGCCTGGGGGTAACCTCGCCCCTTCCATTCATGCCATTTCAAGTTAAAAATAAGGTCTAATGGATAACGGCTTTCGGGAATTCTGGATGGGAACCCCCATCCTAAGCACATCATGTCATAATCCGTTCCCTTCAAATTCACCCAGAATTTGAAATTGTCTGAACCAAACCTCGACACTTTTGACGCTAGCTCACAACCCTTCATGGCAAGAACGGGCTCCGGGTTTTTGACTCCAAAAGGACCTAGCCGTCGAAGAGCTGTCATAAAATCAAATGTTACATCAGAGGGCTGGATCCAAGCGTCCAATTCAACGGATCCGGAATCCTGATCGGGACTAACGTCGTTTCGTTTCAGTTGTTCCGCTATTGCTTTTGAAAACGACTCTCTAAAAGCATCCAAGTTCTCTGGCCGAAGACTCAGTCCTGCGGCCATAGGGTGTCCCCCCCAACTCTCAAGAAACGGATCGCACTGCTCGAGAACCTCAATAATATCAATCGACTCTATGCTTCGAACAGAACCACGGGCAACCAACCCCTCGGACCCCAAGACGACTGTCGGTACTTCGTATTGTCGTGCGATCCGACTCGCGACAATACCAACAACTCCTGAGTGCCATTCCGAATCGTAGAGTACAACCGATTCTCGCAGAACTTTCTTTGACAAGTAATTGATCGCTTGGCTATAGATTTCTCGTTCCGTTGATTGACGATCTTGGTTCAATGAGTCCAACTCGTGGGCGAGCTTCACACAGGTATTAAACTCCGGAGTGCTGAGTAAGTTCACTGAAGTTGTCGCATTTGCCATTCTTCCCCCGGCATTAATTCTCGGACCGAGTTTAAAACTCACATCGGCAACGTCTAGCTCTTTGCCATAAGGCAAACCACAGACATCCATCAGGGCTTGTAGTCCAACATTGCAGCTTTTGCCCATACGATGAAGGCCGTAGCTTACGAGAATTCGATTCTCTCCAATCAGAGGAACGAGATCCGTCACCGTTCCCAACGCCACCAAATCCAAATAATCCTTCAACGAAATGGAATCCACCTGACTCAAGCCTAGCCCTCTCAAGCGTATCAGGAGACCCTGAAGAAGCTTAAATGTAAGGGCTACAGTGCAAAATATTGTAGATTTACCTTCTTCATCAGCATTGAGGTGGGGATTCACAATAATCGCATCTGGATTAACATCTCCGCGCACTTGGTGATGATCAATGATCAGGACATCCACGCCCTGGTCCACCAACGATTTGATAGAATCATAATCATTGCTCCCACAATCGAGCGCCACCACTAGATCAAAATCCAAGGGATTACTCAGAATTTGAGAATTTACGAGTCCCACACTTAGCCCGACGCCATCTTCGGAGCGTTTTGGAACGGAATGAACCGGATCAAGACCGAGCTCACGCATAATGTTAACAAACAATGCAGCGCTGGTGACCCCATCCACATCGTAATCCCCCAGCACGAACACTCGTTCCTGTTTTTGAATCGCATCGATAAGTCGATGCGTCGCTTCATCCAACGATGGGATCTGAAAGGGACTCGAAAGCTGAGTTAGTTTAGGACTGAGAAAGTGCTTAACCGCCCGTGCATCACCTAAGTCCATTCTTGAAACTAAGGTAGCGGTGATACGGTCGAGGTCGAAGTCCTTAATGAGGACTTCGACCGCTTCCGAATCAAAAGATTTACATGTCCAACTCATCGAGCAGAATTGAACTGTTGATAAAAAGCAGGGTCGGCGAACAGTGTAGGATCACCAACCATTGAAATTGAAGGAGGGAGACAATCTCCCAACCTCATTCTTCGGCTCCCTTTGATGAAGCGTGCCAATCGTATTTTGGAAGAATTTCACGATCTTCCACATGTTTCCGATCTCCCTTGTGCCACCAGAAGAAAATCGGGCTCGCAATAAAGATAGATGAAAAAGTTCCGGTGATGATTCCCACCATAAATACAAACGCGAAATCAATGATAATACCTGCACCAAAGAGCCACAATACCACTGCGGCAAGGAAGGTCGTGATACTGGTCAAAATCGAACGAGACAATACGCGATTAATCGCAAGCCGTATGATGTCTTTCAAGCTCGCATTGGGGTTCAATCCCAACTCCTCCCGAATACGGTCGAAGACCACAATCGTATCATTGATAGAGTAACCCAAAATCATAAGAACCGCAGCGATCATCGGAGAGGTAAATTGACCTCCAAATAGAACAAAAATTCCAAGGGTCATCAATACATCGTGCACAGTAGCAACCACCGCTCCTACACCATAGCCCACTTCAAATCGCACCGCGACGTAAAGCAGAATTCCCAATAGGGCGACTAAGACAGACAGGATCGCTTTTTTCTGAATTTCGTTACTGACAGACGCTCCAATTTGGTTCTCACCCATGAGCTCGAGTCCACGATCTGGGAACGCTACGGCAATCGCTTCGTAAAAATCCCTTCCACGATCCACTTCCGTCTGAATCTTGATAACCGAAGTATCTTCTCCAATCATGCTCTGGTAAATCGCATTCACTTCACCAAAATCGCCCTTTTGGGCAATGTCTGCGAATTCTGCCATCGAAACTTCCTGTGTATAGGCGACTGTCATTTCGTCACCCCCAACAAAGTCGATACCGAAAATGTGATCGTGGTGAAAAACCAACCATCCCGTTCCGAAAAGCACAATACACCAAGAAAGCGCAAAAGCTGGGATGCGGAATTTCAGGAAGTCAAAATTGGTTTCTCCCATCATATTGAGGCCAAGGATACGGTTAACCTTGAGACCATCCACAAGAACATCCAAAACCAACCGACTGATCACCAATGCACAGAACATCGAACCACCAATACCAACAGCCAATGTCACTCCAAATCCCTTCACCGGACCCGTACCAAGATAAATCAGGATCACAGCGGTAATCATCGTTGTCACATTCGCATCCACGATGGTTGACAACGCCTTTTCAAATCCACCTTTCAGTGCGACAGACGCGCTCTTGCCTGCTTTCAATTCTTCTCGAATACGTTCAAAAATAAGAATGTTAGCATCCACTCCCATTCCGATGGTCAGGACTAACGCGGCAACACCCGGTAGGGTCATTGTCGCTCCCAGGCTGGCCAAAACTCCCAAGAGAATAGTGATATTACATACAACAGAAATAACCGCAGCCAATCCTCCAAGCCAATAGTAAAGAATCATGAATCCGACCACCAATAATCCGCCCAATTTTGCAGCGTTAATACTCGCATCGCGGGCATCCTGCGCCAATGAAGGTCCAACTTCGGACATCTCAGCAACTTCCAGTTCAACTGAAAGAGGGTTGTTCAACACATTGGATAACTCGACGGCTTCCCGTTGTGAAAACTGGCCTGAAATCACAGCGCTTCCACCTCCGATGCGTTCCCGCACAGTCGGAGCACTGTAAAGCTTACCATCGAGAACAATCGCAAGTTGTCCCACACTTTGACGTCCGGTTTCACTTGTGATCTCGTTGTTCTCACGAGCAATTCGACCTGTTAGGTCAGCAAACTTGTCTGAACCTTCACCCGTAAAACGCATGCGAATCTCATATCCACCCGTTTGGTTCATTGACGGAAATGCCTGGTCCAGAATATCGCCAGTTGCTTCTGGTATACGCTTGATAAAATAGGGAACGAAAGTCACATCCCCAGTATTGGGATCCTCATTCTCCTTAACCATGCGAACATAACCTGGAGGAGGACGTTCACTTGGATTATTGGGATTGGGAACCGCCGTACGGTGAACCAACTTAAATTCGAGGCGCGCAGGTTTCTTGACCGCATCTACCACATCCGGGTTCTGACGCAAGTCGAGCCCAGGCATTTGAATTTCGATGCGATTGTCTCCTACTGCTCGAATCACCGGCTCAGCTACGCCCAAGCCATCGATACGATTGGCCATGATATCGATCGCTTTGGATAGCTCTTCAGTTCTCATGAAATCGCCCTGGCTATCCTCAGCCTGATGCATTTCCAATGTGAAAGAAACTCCACCTTCAAGGTCGAGACCTCGTTTTAGGCGACCCTTTGAATCACTATAGAGGTATTTCAATAGAATCTCATTCCGATGGTTGAGATTCTTTATATCCTTCAAATTTACGTGAGGGAAATAGGACGCAAAATCCACTTGCTCTTCTTCTCCCATCTGCCGTAACGCAACATAAACAGACGGAACCTCTCCCGCCTCCACTTGTTGCTTCGCTTCATCAAGCATCTTGTTAAAGTCTTCCACATTCGCGCTGACCTCGTCCGCCATGTAGGTGGCAAAGTCAACGTCGTTGAAGGGAAGAAAACTAATGATGGACCAGACAACTACCGCGAGGGAGATGCCGAGCTTCCAAAGAGTCTTTGTTATCATGTATCGGGATTTAAAAGGTATAGGGATTCAGCAGAATGATCAGGACTTTTTCTGAGCACTTTGGCGTACGATTTTCTGATGAACGTATGATGGGTTCATCTCCACCTTAGCGTTTTCGGAGATGGATACCACAATACGATCGTCTTTAACCGCAGTTACTTTGCCGTAAATGCCAGCGGCGGTCATGACTTCGTCACCCGCTTTTAACGCCTTAATCATTTTCTCTTGCTCCTTCTGTTTCTTGCGCTGAGGCGCGATCAGTAGGAAATACATCCCACCGAAGAGCAAAACTATAAAACCGATCTGAAACATGGGGTTTGGCTGCCCAGCAGGAGCCCCTTGTTGTGCCAATAAAAGACCGGATTGAAAGATATCGAATGAGCCAATCATAATTCAGTAAAAAACGAAAATTTGAACGCTCCCCCGCCTTGAAAGTCAAGTTTTTAGCAGCAAACCTACTGATATAAAAACGACTTTGCCGGAAGATAGAAAAGTCAGAGTCGCGAGAATTGCCCGACAAGTCCAGTAAAATGCCCGAAAAATTCCTTTTTCTCATCCGTGCATTCTCATTCAAACAATGTGCATGATTGACTCATATCGCAATCTGCTTAGATCTAATCACTGAGGTAAATGTATAAACCGTTCAAACAAACAACACACCCGCAGGATTACCTTCGGAAGAGTGCGAGCAGTGAAACCTCCTGCCCTTTCGCTCGACCCGGTAACCCACAGCAATGACTGCACTAATCGTCGCTATTGGATTCACCATCGGTGTATCCGCCCTTTGCTCCATTCTGGAAGCAATGATCCTAAGCACTTCAACCTCTGATATAGAGACGCTAAAAAGATCAAAACCAAAACTGGGTGAACTATTGGAACGTTTTTGGTTAGAACTCGAGGAAACAACTTCCGCGATTTTGAGCCTCAATACGATTGCAAATACCCTTGGGGCAACGCTGGTAGGAGGGTTGGCAGCCAAAATCTACGGCGAACATAGTTTGATCTACTTCTCGATCGGAATGACCGCAGGAATCCTCGTCTTTTCGGAAGTTATCCCTAAGAACGTTGGAGTCATCTATCGCAGTACCATGCTACCGCTGCTGATTCGTCCACTCCAAGGAATTCGCATGATGATGCGACCCGTCTCTTTTCTCTGCAAAATTGCAGTTTATTTGGTAGTTCCTAAACGGGTCAAACAGGATGTATCAGACGATGACATTCGTATTTTGGCAGAAAAAAGTGAAAAAGATGGAAACCTCACCGAAGATGAAAGAACCATCATCACAAACGCCCTTAGTCTCGACGAAGTGCAAATTGAGGAGATATTGACCCCGCGTACCGTTGTCACCGCAATTGACCAATCTCTGACCGTCAGAGAAGTGTTTGAAGACATGCCCAATCTTCCCTTCGCCCGCATCCCGGTGTATCAGAACAGTATCGACACGATTGTCGGAATCGTTCGTCGCAGAGATCTGTTAAAATCGAAAGCAAATGACGAAGACGAAACAAAGGTTTCAGAATTAATGTCTGAACCGATCTTTGTATTGGGTAACCGGACTGCTGCGGATGCCTTACAACTTTTCTTAAAGAAACACCAACAACTCGCCATCGTACTTGATGAATATGGCTCAGTCGAAGGAGTGGTGACAATGGAGGATGTGGTCGAACACATCCTTGGACAGGAAATATTTGAAACTGATGATGTCGCCATTGACATGAGAGAGTTCGCGAAAAAACAAAACGAACGCAAACAACTCGAGCAAACTTGACCAGTCAGTCTCTGGCATTGAAGTCTGATCTCCAAGAACACCGCTATTTTCACATCCTAATCGTTATGCAAGTCCTTGCTCAAGTGTCCCAGCAGATGAATTACTGGGTTCATGACCTTAGTCCTTTTTTACTGCAATTTCCAGAGTCCTGGCCGTGGCCACTGGGCGGCAATGGAATCCGCTGGTATGGGCTTTCTTACATCAGCGGATTTGTCATCGGGTATTTGATTATCCTCTCCTATTTCAAAAAAGGAAAATCCCCTTACTCTCCAGCTAAAGTAAGCGATCTTGCCACCTATATCATCATCGGCGTGATGGCTGGGGGTCGTTTGGGGTATATGGTATTCTATGACCTCGCGGAATTATTAAGCAGACCCATATCTGTTTTTGAAATTTGGAGAGGAGGCATGGCCAGCCACGGAGGCATTATCGGTGTCGCCGTTGCCACTGTTTTGTTCGCGAAACACAACAAACAATCCATTCTCCGAACTGGAGATATTATTGTATCTGCAGCTGCCCCGGGCCTGTTGTTAGGAAGAATTGCCAATTTCCTAAATGGCGAACTCTGGGGGCACCCCACTCCCGTTTCATGGGCAATAATTTTTCCCAAAGCAGACTCTCTTCCTCGACATCCGTCTCAACTGTATGAGGCATTTGGAGAAGGATTGTTACTTTTTATCTACATGCAGCTTCGTTTCTGGGCGAAACTCGGCAAAGCACCCGCACCAGGACAACTGATCGGTGAATTCCTCACAGGGTATTCAATCGTAAGAATCTTCTGCGAAATCTATAGAGAACCCGATGCAGCACTGATTCTGGGAATTACAAGGGGGCAATTTTTCTCCATTGGCACCTTCCTAGCGGGAATATGTTTTATATGGCTCGCTCGCCAAAAGCACCGTAGCAGGTCAGAAAAACCAGTTGAGTAGTTCCGCCTAAGATGCCAAATCCCTCGAAAGTATGATGGGAATACGACACTCTTTGATTACAGATTTTCCCAGCGGGCTCGCGAGCCACTGAAATAGATGGGATTCCTGATTTGCCCCTACGACCAAAAGGTCAGCATCTATTTCTCTTACTTTTTCAATGATGATATGCTCGCGAGAATCGTTAAGTTCATGAATTTGAGTGCGATCATCTAGGGTAAAAAGGCTTTCGAAGAGAGTCGAAAGTTCCTTCGGGACCGACTTAGAAAAGGTGTGAATCAAATGGAATTGAAGCGATGCCAAGTTGTTCAAACTCTCTGCAAAGTGAACCACACTTTCCCAATCATGATCATCGGCAAAAACCATAACAACTTTCTCGATTGCTTGGTATTTTCGAGATGAAAGCATGCAAGGCACAGCTGAATGCTTTAAAAACTTACCCAGATTTGATCCAAGATGCTGCTGCTCATAGGAGAAGCTCTCACCTCTCTTTCCAAAAACAACATGGGAATAATTACCGCCCGTTGCAGCCAGGGCCTCCTCTGGGCGACCCCGTTCGATTACCAACTCATATTTACCATGCCATCCTGCTGCATTTAACTCTTGAGCCACACGTTGTTCGAGAGATTCGAGCATTTCCTGCTCCTGTTTTTTGAATTTCCCGAAATAACCCATTGCAAGGTTGCAACCCAATACCTGCACCAAGCTCATTGACAAAAGGCACCTGATATTTCCCGACATCAGCAATATGAGACACAATGAGGCGACTCGCTCCAACCCTGTCACCTAACCACGCAGCATGGTGCAAGGATGGCTCGGTGTAATCAGAGCCATCCACACATACCAAAATATTTCCAGCGGTCATTATCAGGCCAAATAAAGACTCACGGGAAGCCCCTACAGCTTTGTGTTAGAGGGAACAATCGCATCTTTGGCGACCATCAATATCCCATCTCTTATGGTAATACCGTTCTCGTATAGTCCATCATCCTTCCCTTCTGGATCCAACATTACATTGTCACCAATTCGGGCATTTTTATCAATGATTGCATTCTTGAAAACACAATTGCTTCCAACTCCCGGGGCAGGTGTTCCAACTGGATACTTTTCATCCACTTCTTCCTTATCCTCGTAAGCATCATTCCCCATCATCACCACATTGTGAAACTTAACGTTTTCTCCGATCATGCTACGCACTCCGATCACGCTTCGTTTGATGTCCGCACCACGAATCACACATCCATCAGCGATCATCGCCCGATCCACTTTACTGTTGATCACGATAGAAGCAGGTAAATGCCGAGCCCGGGTGAAAATTCGGTCATGCGGATCAAAAAGTCAAACGGAGGCTTTTCGTCTGTAAGCCTCAAATTTGCTTCGAAAAATGCTTCTACAGTTCCAATGTCTTCCCAATAGCCATCAAAGATGTAACCGTTGAGTTTCTTTTTTCCCAAAAGACCAGGGATCACTTCTTTCCCGAAATCAGTGTGATCCGAGTCCAATGCATCAACTAGCACATCAGCATTAAACAAATATATCCCCATATTAGCCAAACAGGCTTTCTCTGAAGGATCTCTGCCAACTGAACTGAGAAGTTTTTCGCTCACCAGGTATTCATTGATTACCTCTTGTTCAGTCGGTTTTTCAACAAATGAATCAACCGAAAAATCATCTTCAACCTTCATCAAGCCAAACCCCGATACCTCGGACTCGTGTACTGGCGTGGCAGCAATAGTAGCGTCCGCACCACACTCGCGATGATGCGCAATCAATGCAGTGAAATCCATGCGGTAGAGTGCATCACCCGAAAGAATGAGAATAAGGTCATTTTTCTTTGCTCCAAAATGAATCAAGTTCTGACGGACGGCATCTGCCGTTCCTTGATACCAATTGTCACCCTTTTCAGTTTGCTCAGCAGAAAGAATATCGACCAGACCTCCTCCAAAAGAATCAAAGGAGTAAGTCGACTGAATGTGCCGATGCAATGAAGCTGTGTTAAACTGCGTTAAAACATAGATTTCATTCAAGCCTGAGTTAAGGCAATTGCTGATAGGAATGTCTACCAATCGATACTTTCCCGCGAGTGGAACGGCAGGCTTACACCGGGTTGAGTGAGTGGATAAAGCCGTGTTCCACGACCTCCTCCGAGAACTATGCTGATAATTCGAGATCTCATGTAGGGTAATAGTTTTTAAATTAAATTCACTCTCTCGAAGGTGATAAGCAAAAGCTGCAAGAAAGTTAAAATAACATGGTCCAAGAAAAGGATATCTTCAACCTATTTTTCGAATCAATCGTCAATAATCCTGGTGGCACTAGGTTAACGAAAAGAGGTGAATAAAAACGGAATTCAACCCAAGTTAAACCCCGACCAACCAATTCGAGTTATCGACACTAATTGAATGCTTTAACCAAATGACAGGCAAAGAGTTATTGAAGTTCTTGACAATACCTTTTCTGATACCTTAGATTTAAAATAGCAGCACAGCTGATCTCAGTTCAATTGCTTCATCCATCACAACAGTTCCCCTACATGCGTTTCGATCGACTCATTTCTCAGCATCGTATAATCGACATCAAATCAAAGGATTTGAGGGGAGCGTTTACCGAATTGATTGATTCTTTCAATATCAAGGAATCAAAAACCCTCACCAAACGCCGAATCCTGAACGATCTCCTCGAAAGGGAAAAAACGCGTACAACCTACCTTGGAGACGTGTTGCAATACCCTATGCCAGGATTAATTGGACGCGGGGCAATGGTGTAGCGATTGGCCGATGTGCCGAAGGTCTCAGCCATGACAGCCCAAGTGAATATGGGAAAGTCAGAATCATCGTCCTGCTGTTGGTTCATGAAAAAGCCCGCAACTACGTAAGGGTGCTCTCTGATTTTGCTCAAATCATAAGGGAAGAGTCCGTAATCGACTCGCTGTTGTCCGCCGACTCGTTGAAGGAGTTCCGCAACGTTGTTAAGCAGGTTTTCAGCGGAGCGGGAAAACACCCACAGATCGAGTATTCCAGGATCAACCGGAACATCATGAAAGAGGCTGAAAAGATTGCGCAAATGTCGCAATGCACCTCTATCATGATTTTTGGAGATACTTTCAGCAGTTCGTTTTTCGAGCTTGGGGTGGATATAAAGGGTCTAAAAACAGTACTCATTTCACCAAGCAAATCGGAATACTCGGGGAATCTCCCGAGAATGGATCAAGTGATACCGTTGAGAAGCTACTCCAATACTCGACTTTCCCAAATGCGTAGTGCCTTCATTATCGCATTAGGTAAGGGAGTATTCACTACTGAAGATGTTGTTTGTTGCGTAGGCGGGGTTCCGAAGAGCAATCGACTCGACACCATCATCGTCGTTGATGTGGACAAAGAATTTCAAACTTTGATTCCAGGAAAAAGCAATTTGGTACCACCAGGAATTCAAGCAGAGGTATTGGAAAGAGTGTTAACCATCGCAACCGAATTATCGATGGAGGGACGAGAGGGAAAACCCGTGGGTGCACTCTTTGTGATTGGCGATGCCGATGTAGTCATGGAACACACTCAACCCCTGCTCTTAAATCCATTTTTTGGCTACAGCGAAGATGAACGCAATGTGCTCAATCCATTTATGGATGAAACAGTCAAAGAGCTTTCAAGCATCGATGGGGCTTTCGTTATTCGTGGCAATGGAGTGCTCGAATCAGCTGGGAGTTTACTCAGACCCACCAATTATCCTCAGAATTTGCCAAGCGGCTTAGGATCGAGACATGCAGCGGCAGCAGGCATCACTTTAAGTTTTAAATGCGTTGCCATTGTTGTCTCCTCCAGCACCGGACATGTAAGTCTATTTAGCGCTGGAGATATGATCACGCTGACAGAAAAGAAGATTGGTGGTAACTTTTAGGTTGAAGTGAGGCGCCAAAGCCGTTTTCTTCTTCTCTTTTAACTGAAAACACAACGATGCCACGAGAACACATCATTTTGGAATGTACCGAAGCGCGCAAAGAGGGTAAATCTCCTTCACGCTATATGAGTACCCGTAATAAAAAGCTGACTCCTACTCGAGTTGAGAAAAAGAAGTATAATCCTTCTCTCAAACGACACACGCTTCATAAGGAAATCAAGTAATTGATTTCTAGGTGCGTAATCTAGAGTTTTTAAAAGTGGAAGGGCTCGGTTGTCTGATGATCGATCTTCAGGATTGCTTTCTGAAAGCAATTCCTGAGCGAGATGCATTGGTCAACCGAGCTTCTTTCGTATTGGAAACATGCCAGCTACTGGATATTCCAGTCTTTTTCTCGGAACAAGTACCTGAGAAACTAGGGCCTACCCTTCCAGAACTTACAGAGAAAACGTGCGATCCCTTTATCTTTGGGAAAACCGAATTCTCAGCTTGGCAAAATGGACCTTTTCAGGATCAGCTAAGAGAAAAAAACATAAGCCACTTACTGGTCGGCGGTATTGAAACGACCATTTGCGTCTACCAAACCATCATTGCCGCAAGAGGAGATGAGGTTGCCGTCACATTACTCAGTGATGCGATTGGGTGTCGTCGCCCCGAAGATGTTCCTCCTGTAATCGATACGTTGCAAGAGCACAACACGCTGTATTTACCTTCAGAAACGATATTCTATTCAATCCTTCAGAATGTTAGCCACCCTGCGTTTCGAGCATTCACTCAACTCGTAAAAAAATACAATAGTTGATAGAAGGCCGGTTGTTACACGCCGATACCACAAAACGGAACCACAGCCACTCACAGCGGTTGCAATGTTTTTTACAGGATATCAGTCCGCATTGATACCTTCCATCGAACGCGGCGTTAACCGATCGCTGAAAAATTAATACCCGCGTTTTTTCACTTTTTCGAAATCAGCTTTGACCATGATTTCACAAAGCTTCTCTGCCTTAGTCTCTGCCACCCACCCTAGTTTTTCCTGGGCTTTCCGAGGATCACCTAAGAGTTGCTCGACCTCTGTCGGGCGAAAATAGGCTGGACTAACTTCCACCATGACCTTTCCAGTCTTCTTGTCATATCCTTTTTCATCGACTCCAACCCCTTTAAATTCCAACTCGATTCCGACATGCTTGAAAGACCATCGAGTGAAGTTCCTAACCGTGTGCATTTCACCTGTCGCAAGCACGTAATCATCGGGTTTATCCTGTTGAAGGATACGCCACATTCCCTCCGTATATTCGGGTGCATATCCCCAGTCCCGTTGCGAATCCAAATTTCCCAAAATCAATTTTTCTTGTAGATTCAACGCAATCTTTGCAGCCGCTCGAGTGATTTTACGTGTCACAAAAGTTTCACCACGACGGGGTGATTCATGATTAAAGAGAATTCCGTTCGAAGCGTGAATTCCATACGCTTCTCTGTAATTCACCATAATCCAGAAACCATAAAGCTTCGCAACGGCATAGGGAGAACGTGGATAGAAAGGGGTGGTTTCTGATTGGGGAACTTCCTGCACTTTTCCGTAGAGTTCAGAGGTCGAGGCTTGATACAATCGAGTCTTCTCCTTCAATCCCGTTTCCTTGATGGCATCCAAAAAACGTAGTGTGCCTATCGCATCAACTTCGGCGGTATATTCGGGAACTTCAAAGGATACTTTAACATGACTTTGAGCACCCAAGTTATAAATCTCGTCAGGGGCAATATTTTCCAGAAGTCGATTTAGGTTACTCGAATCAGTCAAATCCCCGTAATGGAGAAAAAGTTTCGACCCCTCAATTTCCGGATTGTTATACAAATGGTCGATTCTCCCAGTATTAAATGAGCTAGACCGACGGATCATGCCGTGAACCTTGTAGCCCTTTTCAATCAATTGTTCAGCGAGATAGGAACCATCTTGACCTGTAATTCCAGTGATGAGTGCAGTTTTCATGAATATAATTTAGTTTAAATCAGATAAATCGGGTTATTATGAACAGAGAATTTTCACTTGATGGCGGCAGGTCCGTATCAGATTGATTAAATTTTTGCGTCGAGAAACTTCTGAACGAAAGGTAGCAACATCTTGGCCTGCTTTTGCCAGGACCTCAAGCGCATCATTCGATCCTCCATGAATTTCGGAACGTCTTGATCAGAAGTTCGAATAATTTCCTCCAAATTTTGAAGCCGGTCTTCTCCACTCTCTAGATGTGGATGGATCTGGTCTCTCAAAAATCCTGATACAAGCCGCTTGAGGCTGGTTTCGGGGACAAAATGCTCCCGCCTGTCCCCTGGCACATAAGTTAGCCTTACTGCACCTGCCTTCCGAAGAAAACTGAGCCCCTGACTCACCGTACCTTTGCTCATCCCCAAACGCTTCATGATGGCCTCAAGATGCAACGGCTCTTCCTGGCAAAACATATAACCATAAATCGAACCCACCGATTTACGGAAGCCAAACATATTAGCAACACCGGTGAACAAATTCACCATCTCGGTTTCCCATTGATGGAGCGCGGGAATCACTGAAGGTTCGTCGGATAAAGATTCTTTCATTTGCATAGCGCTAACGCACTATAGTAACTATCAGACTCAGTTCAATTCGGTCAATAAATTTTGAACAATATATGCGGATAGTACTGTCTTATCCACAGAAAGGAGCCGAGTTAACTGGATCCCATGATCATCATTTTTAAACTGCAACCGGGGAACCGAATGCTAGACGTCCAAATAGGATGCGGGATTACCCAGTAATTCCAGGAATGCCTTTCCTTCGAAAGACTGAACCCTCGCTTTTAAAGCTTCAGCACTCTCCCCTGCGACCACTGGGCATTTCTTCTGAATAATGATCGGCCCCCCATCCACTTCTTCATTTACGATGTGGACACTACACCCCGTTTCACAATCCCCTGCCTCGATAACGGCATTATGGATATCCATATCCATCATACCTCCATATTTTGGCAACAAAGAGGGGTGCACATTTGCGATTTTATTGGGCCATTCATTGACGAAAGCAGCACTCAAAATTCGCATATAACCAATCAACAGGACGAAATCTACCCCACGTTTTTTCAATTCATTCGAAGTCGCAATATCATAGCTTTCACGATCCCGTCCCTGCAATGGTATCCACATTGATTCAATTCCTGCTTCCTTACCTTTTTCCAGAATACCAGCATTTTTTCGATTCGATAATACCAAAATTGGCTCGCTATTAAGAGAACCCTGCTTCCAAGCTTTTAGAATCGGAACTAAGGAAGAGCCGCGGGTTGAACCCAAAACTGCAAATTGAGGTTTTTTCATCGAAATAGTTAGTTAAAAATCAGAGTTGAAAAGACGAAATTAACCAAGACTCCCATACTCTTCCTCATCCATATCCAAGGCGCCGTCTCCACACAAGTTCAATTGATCAAGGTAATCCTGTAGTATAATGGCAGCCGAACTCGAATCAAGTTTGCCTGATTTGCGCTTCTGGCGTTTTTGCTTTGCCGTCCAGGACAAACCGGCAGTGTGGGAGGTCAAACGTTCATCAACTCGGTGAATAGGTAACGATGGACACTGTAGCTCCAGTTGAGTAATAAACTGGTCCACTTCTTTAGCTTTGAAGCCGACAGAGCCATCCATATTGAGCGGATACCCTACCACGAAACTTTCAATCCGACGTTGTTCCACCAATTGGGTAAGACAAACCCACTTTTCCTCAAGCTCCGGGTTAACAATTGCTTCGAGCGGAGTCGCAATTCCGATTTCGTCACCGTAACTGAGACCCCAGCGTTTTTCCCCCCAATCAATTCCGAGATAACGCATGTCAGATTCTAATCTCTGGTGGAAACTAAATAAACTTTTCCGTATTTGCACCGGAACCCAGGGTCTTTACAATCTTCTTGATATCCTGAGCTTTGCTGCGGTGGCATACGAGAGTTGCATCTTCAGTGTGTACGACGATCAGGTCGTCCACTCCTAACAAGGCTGTCACACGTTTGCCGTCATTAAACACGATATTGTTGGATGCGTCTTCTGCCATACCCAAGCCAGACAGTAGATTACCGGCATCATCTTTATCTCCATGGCGCTCAATAGCTGGCCACTCACCCACATCATCCCAATCAAAGGTTGATTCGATGGTCACCACATTCTCAGCCTTTTCCATCACCGAAAAGTCGATCGAAATTCTTTCAAGGTTGGGATAAACTACATCGAGAGCATCCGCTAAAGATTGTCCATCCGCGATCGATTTTTCAATTTTTTCGATTCCTTGAAGGAGCGCCGGGTTGTGTTTCGAGAATGCAGACTCAATCGCCTTCACACTCCATACAAACATTCCTGCATTCCAGTAGTATTCACCAGATTCAACATAGTCTGTAGCGATAGCCAGGTCGGGCTTCTCAACAAATCGTTTCACTTTGAATGCTTTTTGCGCTTCAAATCGATCTAATGCTTCCCCTTTCTGGATATAACCATACCCAGTGGCAGGATGGGTTGGTGCGATGCCAATAGTCACTAATACATCACTACCTCCAGCCAGATCAAATCCAGTTTGCAAGCATTTCTGGAAGCCCTCACTGTCATGAATCACATGATCAGCTGGCAACAGAGTAAAGACGCCATTGGGGTTTTTCTGCTTCACAAGCAGCATGGATAACCCAACCGCAGGAGCAGTATCCCGGCCGACTGGCTCTGCCACGATATTTTCAGAGGGAAGATCGGGGCACATTTCCCGAATTGCCTCTTGTTGGGTGACGTTTGTAACCACAAAAATATTCTCCTTCGGCACCGCATTGCCGATACGGTCAACCGTTTGGCGAAGCATCGGACTACTTCCCACAATAGGAAGCAAATGCTTCGGACGTTTTAAGCGGCTTTCTGGCCAAAACCGCTCACCTTTTCCGCCAGCCATGATTACAATAAATTGATCATCCATACTTAAAGATAGCAAGCATTTGAAATATGCAGGTCAACACGCTAATTGAATAAAGGCGCTTTTGTTACGTCAAAAGAAGAAAACAACCCATTTTCAGTATTTTTGAACCCAAGCGACAACCATGAAACGACTCCACTCGATTCTCTTGGTCGTATATATAACGACCTTCTTCATCCCAATCGCCCAAGCCCAATATCAACAAATTGGACATCCTAAGAAATGGACCCTGCAATACCCCTGTGAAGCGATTGACCCCAACAGTGGAGACTCACTCGGAACCTTCCGAAAAGGCATCGAGCTCGAGGTTATCGAATCCACCCCTAATGGGTGGATCGTAAAATATGAACGCATACAGGGCAGTCCCATCTTCGCATGTATCGACGTCCCCAACCTTTCACGGCATTTTGGAATGAGTTTCGGATCTGTTTCCAAAATCATTCAAGACTTTCCCCTCTTGATGGGTCTGCTCGAATCGCCAAAACCCTGGGACAGTCGATTTGAAGAAATGCCAGAATTCATGCTAAAAAGTCCTCGACTATGGGGATTTACCGCACAAGAAGGGTTTCTTAATGAAACTGGACGATACGAAGAAAGTCCTTCTTTGAGCCTTCCACTGTGGGACAAAGGCACTGCCCATCAAAGCGATCTCAATCCGACGCAAACCTTCACAATGATCACTTCGCATTTGGCTCGCCTTGAACGGTTCTTCAGACTCGAACGCTACCGATTACCTGACCCTTCGCTCGACGTATCTGCTATTCGCGATGACTCCAAACGCTACGTGCTCCCCAACGATGTTGTAGTCACCGTTCGATACCAACCAAGGGAATACCTACGAATGGAATTCGAATCCTATGCTTATCTCCATGAGCATCTGGATACCACCCCTACCGACCCTTATGAAATTGCCGAACGAATGAAGGTGAAACATTGGTCGTCCGGTGGGCACTTATTCCTCCAAGGAGTTCCGATGGTCAATCAAGGGAACAGAGGATATTGCGCTTCCGCGACCCTCGCCCGAGTTCTCCAGTTCTATGGATACCCAGTGAACATGCACCAATTAGCAGACCTTTCTCAAACAGCAGCACAGTACTCAGAAAATGAAAGGGGCGGAACTTCTTACAAAAACATTATCGCCGCCACTCGCCGTTTTTGCGCAGGAACACCCTATCGCATGCATCAAATTGGCTCTCGAGCCAGTTCACGTTATGATGACATTTATACTTCAATTGATGAGGGACTTCCCATCCTTTGGCTCGTGCCTGGCCACATGCGACTCATCATCGGAGTTCATCCCTCGTCCCATGAAATCGTCTACACTGATTCCTGGGGTAGTGGCCATGAATTTAAGACCATGGGATGGGATCAATTTGAAGCTTACAACCAACAAATGTGGGTCATTCGTCCACGCTGATTTCCCAAACAGACTGTATTTCCACCGTTGAACCTGCAGGAAGTCCGGAGACAGTAACGGCGGTTCGACTGTGTTTCCCTCGCTCTCCCAAAACCTCTACAAAAAAATCGGAGGCTCCATTAATAATTTTGGGAGCACCGGTATACCCTTCCTTTGCCCAGACAAATCCCGCCAAAGAGACCATTTGCTTCACTCGATCAAGGTTTCCAATTGCACTTTTCAATATCGCTAATTGGTTCGTCGCACAAAGTCGTGCAGCCTTTATTCCATTCTCTTCAGTCACTGAATCTCCTACAGCTCCAGTGAAAATCATCGATCTGTTTTCCATGCAAATCGATCCGGCCAGAAACACCAGGTTTCCAGAAACCCGATAGGGCAAATAGTTACCAACGGGTTCAGGAGCGGCGGGCAATTTGATCCCTAGCGATTCAAGCCTTTTTTCGATTTCCATTCGTTTAAAATATTCAATCCTTCAAAGAAATCCAGATTAGTATTTCATTTTTACAAATTTAAACCCATAATCCCTTCATTACCATGTCACTTCAGCAACTTATACTTCGAGCCAATCGATATTTAGCAGCCGCACTGCTCGAAAACAGACTCATTACCAGCGATGATGTTGAAAAAGCAAATGGGAAGCTGCTGAACCTACTGCAATCGTCAAGTTTTCACAACGCTTCAGTGCTCACAATTCTCATCTATGAATTGCAGGCACTAAACGAAGATAACCTCATCTCACATTTGGTGGACACGCACAAGGTCGGTTTAGTGCACCTAGGCCATTTTCAATTTGAACAAGCACCTCTTGAAGGAATTGAAATCGAAGAATGCAGTGCCACAATGAGCATCCCTTTCGACAGAATTGGAAATGCTGTTTGCATTGCTACCTGTTATTATTTGAGCAAACCAGTCATTGATTACTGGGAAAATAAATTTGAAAATATTCTATGGTATTCAACGTCGGTGAGCTCGTTTTCAGCCGCTCTCGAGCAGTTTCCCAAACCTAGTGAGTCTGAGAGCTCATAATTTTGTTCCAAAAACAGAATCTCGGTTAAGTTGACGAATGATCGTCCGATAACAAAATCACACGAATAGAAAAACACTCAATTCTTATGGCTAAAAAAATACTGATAGTAGACGACGATGACGATTTTCGGGGATTGCTGTCGGATGTCTTTACCCAAGCGGGTTATGAGGTCACTGCGGTCAATAATCCTAACACGGCTATCACCACTTTTTCAGGTGAAAAGTTTGATGCTGTTGTCACTGACCACAATATGCCAGAGATGACTGGAGAGGATTTGATTAAAAACATTCGAGATATCGAACCGAACATTCCAGTGATTCTCGTGTCTGGATACCTCAATCAGGACCTCATCCAGAACCTCAAGAATGTAAATACGGAAATTTTTCATAAACCGTTGAACGTCATTTCACTGTTGCGTAAAACGGAAGAGAAACTAAGTGTTGCTAATAGATAGTAGCCCTTGGTTTTTACATGAACAACCGTATTCTTATAGTCGATGATGACGACGATTTTCGTTCGTTACTTTCTGATCTTTATATTCAAGCTGATTACCAGGTAAAATCTGCAGCTAATCCTCTGGATGCCTTGAAAATGCTCTCTGAAGAAGCATTTTCTCTCTGTGTCACGGACCAAAGTATGCCGGAGCTCAAAGGCATCGATTTTATCGACAAAGCCAGGAGTTTTAAACCCAATATGCCGATCATAATGGTTTCGGCATACTTAAGTGATGATATCACGGCCAGGCTCAGAGACCAAAAAGTTGAAGTTTTTAACAAGCCGCTCAATATTATGTCCCTACTCCGAAAGACGTCGGAGTTAATCAAAAACGCGAATAACGAAGAACCGGCACCAACCTCAGTAGCGGCCTCACCCGAGAAGACATCAAACGAAAGAGAGACCGATAATCTCCCTGGTTCCACTCCAAAATCGAAAACTGAATTTCAGGCCTTTGCCTTTAAATCAGACGCTGCAAAAAGACTGAAAAAGGAAATCGAAAGCATAGGGGATGAAATCCCTAATATGGTTCTTGTCGGCGATGAGGGAACACATTTCAACAAAATCATCCAAGACATAGAAATGCAGATGAATCCTGAGATTCACCATTTCATGTATTTCATCAACAAAAAGATCAATGTCTTCGATATTTCCAAAGTCATTGCAGAAGTGCCGGCAACCAAAGCGCTCGTCTTTGCACTGATAGAAGCCGACAATATGGGGGTCGCGCAAAAACAAGCGCTGATGAAACTGCACAAGAGGACCGGACCCTTCACTGATGTAGCCAATCCCATCAAATTTATTTTTTGCCTCAATGAAGATCTGGACACCCAATTTGCAAAGGGTTCAATTGATCAGGATTTTTATCTAATCATGGGTCAAAAAGAAATTTATGTTCCAAGGCTTGACCTTTGCAAAGAGGATATCTCCTACCTCGGAAACGAAATTGCGTCAGACCTGATCAGTCGAAACATGATTTCTGAGTCATTTGGCGGATTTAATTCAGAAGCAACCGAACTCCTCATCCAATCCGAATGGAAAAATAACTACAGTTCGCTTCAAGCAACCATCGCCAAAGCATTAAAATTGGCAAAAGGTTCAACGATCACAAGAGACCATCTCGAAAAAGCCATCGCGGAACCTGAAACTATCAAGGTTAGTGAATCCTTGGTTATTCCCCGCCCTAGAACCGATAGTACACAAACCTCAGCCTCTCAACCACAACAAGTAAAGACTTCTGGATCCCAGGCCTCGAAACCGAGTAACACCGGAAACCCCAAGCCCAAAGAAGAGCCTCGCGCCAATCGCAAGCGCAACACCAATGAGACTCCGATGATCCAAAGTTTCACTATGCTTGATGATGAAACCGAACTCGCTAAATCGATACTGGACGAAATAGTTGCTAATTAAGGCCCGATAAAGACATTCTGGCGTTGTTTAACATCATTTCGGGTTTAACCTTTCTAGTCTTTCAAATGAAGTAATTTGAGTAGCTGTCCAGGAGCGAAACGAAAAAGCCTGCCAATTGTAAAACTTCAGTTGAAGGCAAATCACGAACTTTTCAGTCTCTTTTACCCATTAGCGTTTAAAAGACTTCAAACTGAAGTAGATGTCATGCCGTTCGACAAGCTCACGGTCCTGAACAAACCTGAGATGCAGGTGAATGAGGGGGTAGCATCCGATGCTCGGCTCGCATCGGATTATGCCGCACGTATTGAATAAAACGCTAATTACGATTACGCATCCTGCTAACCACAATCGCGTGAACGCAAATTGCGTTTAAGTGCTAGAGCATTTCCAATAAAGATAGGCACAACGATGATAGCTAAACAACAAGCAGCGCAAGGCTGATTGGCTTGTAGCGCACTAGAAGTGCGTGAAAGCCAATCAAACGCTGCGACCTTGCTATTTAGCATCATTGCTCGCAATCAAGTAAAATTGTATACCAGCGGCGTTGTCAAAAAGTTGCAGGGCTTCTAGCCCAACAGACTTTTCTGCCGCCTGGCTGGAATTCAATTTTTTCTCGATCGTAGTGTCTATATTTAATGGAAATGCTCTAGAAAGTTGATGGCGTGGGATCAACTCAAGTGAGGTAACTGTCGAGGAGCTAAATGAAAATCCTTACAGTTACCAGCTATCAATGTCCAATAGACAGCAATTGCCTGAACCTATCACGAATTTGGCACCATTGATCCAAGATGAAATGCACCTCTCGATCGAAAACAAAGGGAACTACTATTTAATCACTGATAAAACTTCGGCTTTATTCAGATGGTTCCGTCCCCGCGCCCTCTTCTCCATTATTGTCCTGCCCCTTTTTCCCACTGAATCCAGGCATAAAGCCTTTGAAAAAGCGACGTGGATCCAACAACTCCTGTTTCCGATTCAGGTAATATCCCATTTTGTCAGGGTCTTCTGGGTTCGCTACTTGAATTTTTGCAGGGCGACCTGAAACAGGTTGGTTAGGATTGAAACTATTAATGACAAACTGATTGCCGACAACTGAAAGCGTTTCTTTCACTCCATTGTCCCAATAGACCTTAACAACGTCGGAACCTGGGTACCAATCGCCTTTCACTTCACCGTAACGGTTAGTCCAAGCTTTCCCAAAACGCTTGAGTTTAATCATTTCGGATTCACCGCCTTCAGCTTGATCCGTTCCAACAAGCCATGTTCCTCTGAAAAATTTCTTCACAACGCTCAACTGCCTTAACACAATGATCGGCATTCGTGTAACATAGTCCGTTTTAAACTCTTCATACCAATCCTCGGGGAGGTCTTTGGAGCGGAACGGAATAATACGGCAAGTAAAACCTCGGGCTTCTTCTAGAACATCTCCTGCCTTAAAAGACGTTTGTTCAATTCTTCTTCCGCTGGTCTCGATAGTCGTGAATCCACCATCGTTCCAATAGATGTGTAATTTCTCACCATCCTTCTTCCAAAACCCGACCACATCGGTGAAACCATAATTGTCGTCGATCTTATCAGAAAAACTATAGGACATGCCTGCCGTACGATCCTCATTGATTTGCATGTAGAACTTGTCTCCTGAAATCAATTCTCCTTCCCAGCCTCCAAAATACCCGGTTCTTTCCTCTTCTTCGTCAGTTGCTTGAGGATCGACAGTCATCGCTCCGATCGCTTGCTTCTGCACCAACTGAGCAACGCAGACTGCTTCGCCTGAATTAACTTCGTGCCCCGGCGCCATATTTGCCCGAACATCGGCTACAGACGGCTCCAACTGGCCTACGCTAAAAACGACTCCATTGGTAAAACTTAACTCCAAGCCCGTCGGAATCTCAGCAACCGTTCCTTTATGGATAGTCGTATCAACTCCTTTTCCCAGAAAATAAGTCGCCGATTCGTCTGATTTAATTCTGAAATACACTTCACCCAACTCTGGATGATCAAATCTCCACATGCCTTCCATCTCTGCTTGCAAGGAAAATGCAAAGGTCGTTAACAAAGAAAAGAGGATGACGAACTGACGAAGTTTCGAACGTATGAGCATAATTAAAAAATCCAACAAGTATGATCAAATGATCAACTTCAATAATTTGGGAACTACAGACAGGTTAGGCGCGAATAATCAATCAAAGTATAACTTATGTGGCCTTCACTTAGACAATTCAAGTCCGTTTTCGTTCGGAAATCCATGTTTTCCCCTTCCGCATACCTAAACTCAAACGCCTGGCCTTCGGTTTTTACAGACTTAAAAATCCCAGCTCCCCTATTATTTGCCAACTCTGTTTCCAAAAGCTTCGTTTCTGAATTCGACATATAGGGGAAATTGTAGTTGTGGACAACCAGCTGATCTTGGAAGCTCGATTTCTGAAAAATTGCATTTTGCAGATACCCCAACACTCGACGGCTGTCGTTCTTCAAGCTTTCCTCCAGTTCAGGTGGAACAACAGTGCGATCGACTTGAAGTTGTTCAAAAGACTCCTGAGGCAATGATTTGCTCAATGCAACCGCTGGAACCCCCAATAGTGCAGCCTCCAAAGCAGCTCCAACCGTGCCTGAACTCATCACGGTTGCCAGGGAAGCGTTAAACCCAATATTCACGCCAGAAACCACCGCGGCAATCGACTCACCTTCGAAAAGGTTTCCCAAGGCAATGTTCACGCAATCAGCAGGGGTTCCCTCAACTGTCCATGTTGGTATTCCTTGTTGATCTTGCCGCACTACATTCACTCTACGGCGACGACTGATTGCCTTGCCGATCCAGCTCTGCTCGGTTAAGGGAGCCACTACTCTCACATCATAGAGGGACTTCAATTCTCCAGCAAGGATATGAAGAAATGGAGATTCCACTCCATCATCGTTGGTGACAACAATCGTTGTTTTTTTGGTAACGCTACTCAAATGAACTAAAGTTAGAATTGGAAAATGATTCGTTATCCCAAATCCTCGAGATCTCGAACTAGGTGATAGTGATGGCGCTTTCCAATGTGCTTTTCATTGCGCTGCTTGGCCAGCTTCATCTGCAAATTTCGCTGCTCGAGTCGGCTTTTCTTCTCTTCGGTCAACGTTTCGAAACAGTGGGGACAACTCACCCCCTCGACATAATGCACTGACTGACGTTCCTCTTGATTTAGAGGCATACGACAAGCATGACACATCTCATAGTCACCCTGCTCGAGATCCTGATTAACGGTAACCCGTTCATCGAATACAAAACACTCCCCGTCCCACAGACTTTTGTCCTGCGGAATCTGGTTGAAATACTCCAAAATTCCACCTTCGAGATGATACACTTCTTTATACCCTTTTTCCAGCATCATGGCTGTCGCCTTCTCGCATCGAATTCCTCCAGTGCAAAACATTGCAACTTTTGGATTCTTAGTGGGATTCATGCTAGAGTCCACATAATCGGGAAACTCTCGAAAGCTTTTCGTGTTTGGATTCACCGCCCCTTTGAAACTACCGACGCAATACTCGTAGTCATTTCGCGTATCTACCAGCAGCACATCCTCCCGTTGGATAAGATCATTCCAATCAACAGGCTTTACGTATTGCCCAACTTTCTTATTAGGATCAATTCCATCGATTCCTAGGGTTACAATTTCCTTTTTCACCCGTACTTTCATCCTGTGAAATGGTCGAATCGCAGCCTTTGCTACTTTAAATGGAATCGATTCTACTTCAATCGATTTTGCAAGCTGTTCAATGAAAGCCTCAACCTCTAACTTCGGCCCCGAAATCGTTCCATTAACACCTTCAAGAGCGATCAAGACGGTACCAAGAATCGAAGTATTCTCCAAATATTGATCCAAATCTTTCTTCAATTTCTCCGGATCTTTCACCTCGGTAAATTTGTAAAATCCTGAAACCTGGAACGGCCCACTTTGTGACGTATCTTGCATTAACTCTATGATGATTTTGACGGTATCGGTATGCCGCTTCCTCAAGAAGCTCAGACATCGAGTCAAAACCCATAGTCATAGATCGCTGAGATTCAAGTATTACTAAGAACAAATATTCAAAATGATTCCCCAATTTACGAAAAAAGGGGGAACAGGCAAATTTTGCCGATTTTACAATTATATAATCACTATATTCCTCTGGTTAAACAACTTACAATTCAGGCACTGCCAATGCTTTACGCAGGAGATTATTGTTATGAATTTCAAGTTGGTATCAAAAACTCGCCACTGGGCAAATATTTCATTCCACCGTTCGTGGTGGATCCGTGGAATTCTCATCACTCTCTTTTGCAGCATTGGGCTACTATTTCTGTCACCTGATCTTCAAGCTCAGGCATCCCAAACCCAGACCACGACACCAGGAATAAATGTAACATTGAGCGGAATCGATGGCGAAGGCGACCTTGGCGTTGCGATTCAAATCGTATTCCTAATGACCCTGCTAACGCTGGCTCCGTCAATCCTCATGATGATGACGGCATTTACTCGGATCATCATCGTTTTGGGCTTCGTCAGAAATGCGGTTGGGGTTCAGTCGGCTCCATCAAATCAAATCATCGTTGGTATCGCGCTATTTCTCACACTTTTTGTGATGTCTCCTATCCTCGACCGCATCAATGAGGACGCCTTACAGCCCTATATAAATGAGGAGATTAATTCCACCGATGCTCTCAGCATCTCTACCGGGCATCTAAAAAGCTTCATGCTCGCCCAGGCTCGCGAGAGTGACATCGAATTTTTCCTCGGACTCTCCGGCTCGGGACCAACCGGGTAGAAGATGTTCCAATGAAGGTTATGATTCCATCCTTTATCGTAAGCGAACTTCGGACTGCTTTTCAAATGGGATTTCTCGTCTATTTGCCCTTTGTCCTGATCGATTTCCTTGTCGCAACAACGCTCATGTCGATGGGCATGATGATGATGCCACCAGTCATCGTATCACTTCCCTTCAAAATTTTACTTTTTGTCGTAGTAGACGGGTGGTACCTCGTCATCCGATCGCTCACTCAAAGCTTCAATTTTTAATCCATATGAACCCGGAACTTACACTCGAATTACTTCACCATTTCATTCGTACCGCCTTAATTTTGGCTGCGCCCTTTCTGGGAACTGCAATCGTCATCGGAACCGGAGTTAGTATTCTGCAATCGGTTACCAGCATCCAGGAACAAACGATTCCATTCGTAGCGAAACTCTTTGCCATCGGCATCATGTTTCTCATATCGGCCCCTTGGCTCATTCGCAGCCTCGTTGAGTTCACCGCTGGTCTCTATAATCAATTTCCAACAATGGCCCAATAGGCGAATAAAATGAGTTATTCGGTTCCATACATTATCACCTTTTTCCTGGCTTCAATGCGCCTGGGTGCGCTGTTTCTAATGATTCCAGCCTTTGGTGGTAGATTTGTGCCCAATCAAATTCGAGTTCTGCTGGTTTTCATGATCACGATTGTGATCGTGCCCACCATCGAAATTGTCGGAATCCAAAGTATTGGCATATGGCAATTGGCTTACTATGCCGTGGGTGAAATTCTGCTGGGATTCTTCATGGGGGTTTGTGTACGTGCTTTATTCGCAATTGTAGAAGTCGCTGGTCAGCTTATTTCGCGAAACATGGGGCTGATGATGGCTGAACAGTTTGATCCAGCCAGTGGAAGCAACTCCAACTTAATTGGAGTGCTGCTATTCTACTTCACCACGATCCTGTTTTTCATGATAGGAGGACATCACCAAGTGCTACATTCCCTGGTACAAAGCTTTTCGATTGTTCCGATGATCAAGGACAGTTGGGTTATCGGTAATTTTCAATCCGTCGCGTCCATCCTTAGCCAAGTCTTCGCATTGGCCATTTCGATTTCAGCCCCCTTTATCGCAGTCAATTTCATCATCACACTGGGATTCGGAGTTCTGGGAAAAGTAGCGCCTAAAGATCAATGTGATGCTGATCTCGTTTTCATTCCGCATCGTAGGACGGGCTCCTTGATCTTCCTCGATGACCGCCAACCTTATTTTCAGCTTTCTTACTGCATTACTCGCATGAGGTACCCGGACAGCATGCTCGAATTCCTCATTCAGTAACAACAGGACGTATTTTCAATGCCAGATTCAGATAAAGATCAAAAAACTGAAGATCCTACCAGTAGACGGATACAAGGAGGCGTTTAAGGAAGGTAACTTCGCAAAGGCACAAGAAATCCAAGTCGCCTTCATGCTTGGCTGCTTCCTTTTTTGCGCTACTCTATTCTATGCTGGCAATGGAGCGAGAGATCTAGGACTCCTCGCGATCCGATGTATTGTCAGAAAGGTTGGTGAGGTCAACTATTGATGCAGAAAGTGCAGTCGTAAGTTGGATCAAGGTATTCCTTTACAAGCATTGCATGAGCGATTATGCTCCCCGTTATCTTACCCTGCACAGCCGCAGGGATTCTTGGAGCGGGTCTTCAAAGTGGATTTAAACTCACTCCAAAAGTATTGGAGTGGAAACTAGATCGCCTCAATCCGGTGAACGGATTTAAAAACTTGTTTTCCCCGACATAAACTGACGCGAGTTCATGATCGAATTCATGAAATTTGCAGCAGTGCTGACTCATTATTCTAAACGGGATCATGATGCTTATTAGAAGATCCGATCTTCCATCATCCCGTCACAGCCATCTACACACTAAACTTTCATTCATCGACTCTTTCTCATCGTCTTTCATCCGGCTTGGTAGTCGCGATCGGCATCATCGCAGCAATTAACTTACCTATTCCAAAAGACGCAAAGAATTTTGACGACCTCAAAATGACAAAACAGGAGGTCAAAGATGAACGTAAAAACCAGGAAGGTGATCCCAGCCGTCAAAAAGTCGCGTATGCGTTCGATGGCTCGTAGCCTATCATCCAACGCCAAATGCTGGATGCCGTTCCCAATGCTGACGTAGTCGTAACCAACCCTACCCACTTTGCAGTAGCGTCTAAAATACGAACGAGGCAAAGACGATGCACCGATGATTCATCGCCAAAGGACAAAACCTGATTGCTCAAAAAATCAAAGCTATCGCCCGGGATAACGAAGTGCCAATGGTGGAGAATAAACCAGTGGCACAAATGCTTTTTAAGATGGGAAAAGTGGGCAACGCGAATCCCTTACGAAATGTATCAGCTCGTAGCCGAGATTCTCGCCCATGTTTACAAGACTCACCGCTACTACTTCCACAAACTGAACGCTCGTCGCAAGACCAACTGAATCCATCTCATGCAACGGACAAATCATTTAAGAACTAGTAACGTTATGCCTAAACTTCCAAAACAGGGTAACGCACTCACCAGTCTTTTTAGTAAAGAATCCTGATCATGCTGTTTGTCCTCGGGTTGTTCGGGGCGATTTTCATCTTAGTGCTCCCTATTCCACCGGCATTTCTCGATGGATTGTTTTCGATCTCTATTGGAAGCGCGCTGCTTGTGATGCTGATCATCATTTACATCAGGTATCCCCCTGACTTTTCTGTATTTCCCACGATTCTGTTGGCCATGACTCTATTCCGCTTGGGTCTTAATGTAGCATCAACTCGATTGATTCTACTCGATGGGTTCGCAGGTAACGTTATCAATTCTTTTGGGGAGTTTGTGGTTCGAGGGAACTTTGTCGTCGGAGCAGTCGTGTTTCTGATCCTAGTAATAGTAAACTTCATGGTGATCACCAAGGGTGCAGGCCGTATCGCTGAAGTGGCAGCACGATTTACTCTCGATGCGATGCCAGGAAAACAAATGTCGATCGACGCCGAACTCAATGCTGGCTTAATCGACGAACGCACTGCCAGCCTGCGACGTGAGAAGATTCAACGCGAGGCGGACTTCTATGGGGCGATGGATGGGGCCAGTAAATTCGTGCGTGGAGATGCGGTCGCAGGTATACTCATCACCCTTATTAATGTTGTCGGTGGATTTGCGATAGGCGTGCTTCAAAAACAAATGAGCTTAACAGAAGCTCTTGAAACTTATACCTTGCTCTCAGTTGGTGATGGATTGGTTTCTCAAATTCCATCCTTGATTGTCTCGTTTGCTGCTGGGCTTTTAGTCACGAGAACCAACGAAACAGCGGATCTTGGGGAAAGCATCGGAAATACGATCATCACTCAACCCCGTGCCCTTGGAGTCGCGTCAGGTCTAATCACCACATTCGCAATTATTCCAGGCATGCCTGCGATTCCTTTCCTCCTCCTGGGCGCAGTGACAGGAACCACAGCCTATATGATTTATCGCAAAAAGAAATTGGAGCCTCCAGAAATGGACCAACTCACATCCGACCGGACAGGGCAAGCAGCACTCGAAGACGGAAAAATGTCCGGTAGTGGTGGTGAAGGGTCTGTTGGTGAGGGACCCGGTGAAGGCGCTCAAAGCTTTGAAACGCTGATTTCGACCGACACTTTTTGCGTCGAATTGGGCTATGGGTTATTGTCACTAGCCAACAAAAACAATGGAGGTGATTTACTCGAGCGGATTACGGGATTGCGCAAGAGCCTTGCAAAAGAGCTTGGTATAATCGTTCCTCCCGTCGCGGTGAGGGACAATCTAGAGCTTGATGCAAATCATTATCGCTTCCTACTCCGAGGGAAGCAGGTTGCTGAAGGGCAAATAATGCCTGAGCGTTGGCTTGCAATGAATGTTTCGAATAGTTCGGTATCGCTAAAAGGGACCGTTACTAAAGAACCCGTCTTTGGACTTGATGCTGTTTGGGTGACTGAAGCAGTCAAGAAAACGGCGGAAATCAACGGTTACACGGTTGTCGATGCAACGTCAGTTCTCATCACTCACCTGTCCGAAAACCTAAAAAGTGTAGCGGAACAAATTCTCGATCGCGAGGATGTACAGAAACTCATCGAATTAGTAAAAGAAAAGAACCCGACTCTCATTAACGAATTAATGCCTGAGTTGGCTTCTGTTGGGCTCATTCAACGCGTATTACGCAACCTTCTGAAAGAAGGCATCCCGATTCGTAATCTTACGGTTATTCTTGAAACGATTGCAGATTTTGCAGCGTTCACCAAAAACCCAGATGATCTTTCTGAACAAGTCCGTAAGCGTATTGGAACCTATTTTATGCACCAGTATGAAGGAGAAGAGGGAGTTGTCCACGCCATTACATTGGAACCCAAACTCGATCAACTCGTCGCTTCCCAGGTGAAGCGGACCCAAACGGACATCGGCATTATGCTCGATCCGACGATCACCCAATATATTCTCGCTGAGCTCAACAATCGGGTCTCGGAAATGTCCGAACAAGGATATCAACCAATTCTAATCACAAGCGCCGACGTTCGCTTGCCATTCAAACGATTCTTTGAACCATCGTTTCCGAATTTGACAGTGCTTTCCTACCAGGAATTCCCAAACGACATTCAAATCCAAACCTTTTCCATCATTACCCTTCCAAGTGAAGTCAGTAACATGAACCCGGAGCAACAGGAGCAACCGTATGCAAGAGCAAGTTAAAGCACCCGAACAGGAAAAACGCGTATTTCGACTCATCGTTTCCAACGCATCTGAAGCGGTTGCGCTAATTCAGAAAAAGTTTGGAACCACAGCGACGGTACAATCGGTGAAACAACACCAACCAAAAGGGATGACCAAATTGTGGTCGAATCCGAAACTGGAGATAGTTGTATCGATCCCAAACGATGTAGAAGCTGCCAAATCCTTTCAGTTGCCCTCCCCCGACCAACAAAAAGTCTCTTCTCAGGATTCCAATACTGAAGTGTCTGAAGAATCAGCAATGCCCGATGTAGAGGAAGTAACCCGGCCTTCTTCTGAAAAACAAACTCCATTCTCCGCACATGTTTCAGACTCCAATTCTTCCACTGCATTTGGTGCTGAACTTTCATCGATGACAGTCGAAGATATTCTACTGCAATCCGATTTCGATAAAACACTCGTACAGAGACTTAAGAACCTACCACAATGGGCCACGATCAATCAGCGTAGTCCAAAACAGGGATTAACAGAACTCGTAACACTCCTTCGCGAGGAGTTTCTGGGCGCACAAAATCTGTCATTATCCCCTTACACAGCTTTCGTGGGAACTCCTGGAGTCGGAAAATCTACCATCCTTCGAAAGACCGTTGCGAACAGGGTATTTGTCCACGGGAAAAAGGTACAAGTCCTCAAATTGGACGACGAAGACCCGAACCCCGATGATTTTCTTTCTGTTTTCTGTGAAGTGATTGGAGTTGATTTGGTCCGAAGCCCCAGTGACTTAAAACTTGAAAGCGGTACTGAAATCTTCGTCGATATTCCTGGAATTACACTCAATCAGCCCGAAAGAGTCCGCTATTTCAAATCTCAACTCGATGAGCTGAAAATCCAATCGAGAGTTTTGGTCATGAACAGCCTGTATGACAGTCGCTCGTTAACCAAAAGCTATGATTTGGGAAGACATTTGGGAGTCACTCATCAAAGCCTTACCCACCTTGACGAACTCGATCATTGGGCAAAATTATGGAAATTTGTGCTGAAGGGAAGTCATCCCCTCGTTTTCCTAAATTTAGGTGATGAATCCTCGGCAGCACCGAAGGAAGAGTTCCTTCCATTACTCGTTTCTAAAACTTTTCCAAAAATTTTACAAAATTAATCCTTATATGTTTTTACATTTAAACGATTAACATAGGAGCAGTTACTGCTAACAATTGTCTTTATTCCAAAAAAACACGCAAAATATTCATGAACGCAGCTAGCGAATACGTCAAATTTGGGGGGTTCCTGGGTTTTACCAGTGTTTTCCTTCTTGTACTGTTGAAAGACAGAGATGTAGTGGCGGCAGTATTTGATGCTTCAGTCGCGTGTTTAATAATGGCTTTTGCATTCAAGCTGCTTCACGGATATACTGTCAGTCTACACAACCAAATGGTTCGTGCAAAACAGGCGGTCGCCTTGCAACAATCGGATGAGTCTGACTCGTCCGATATTAAATCACTCTCTGACAGCGAGGTTGAATCCTAACTATAACTATCACTATCCAACGCACAATGAACGATCAAAGCACAACCAAAGCCCAGAAGAACTTCGCTGCAAATGCTTATGGAGAAACCAAAAAGCACCACGAGAGCGTTGAAGAGATCGTGACACGCCATCTACCTCTCGTTAAATCCATTGTCGGAAAGATCAAGATGCGATTGCCCGATCATATCGATTTCAATGACCTATATAGCGTTGGGGTCACTGGACTCATTTCTGCAGTTCAAAAATACGATCCTCAACGAAACCGTTCCTTTTCAAGTTTCGCATTTATTAGGATTCGCGGTGCAATACTGGACGAACTTCGCCGACTCGATTGGATGCCTAGAGGCAACCGGGCTCAGGCTAAAATGCTGCAAGAAACGATAAACAATCTGGAAAGCCGCTTAAAACGTCCGGTTGAAGAACATGAAATTCGTAAGGAACTCGGCATGACTGTGCAGGAATATGCCAAGTTAATGAAAAAAGTGCGCCCCATTTCTGTCGTATCCCTCGATCAAAGTGCTGACAGTGGATCGGAGGATAGCCCTCCACTAAAAGAAGCGATTGCAGATGTGTCTCAAGCTCCGATTCAGGAGAAGGTTGAAACCAAAGAAATGATAGGATTGCTCAAAAAACGCATTGCTACCCTACCCGACGCCTCACGAAAAGTACTCGCAATGTATTATTTCGAAGGCATGAGACTCTCCGAAATCGCCCAAGTATTTAACCTCACCGAATCTAGAATCTGTCAAATCCACGCTCAGGCAATTGCCTCTCTTAGATCCTATGTCGAAAAGGTTAATCAATAACGGTCCATCATGTTTGTAATAATTGGGTTTGTCATCGTAATAGCAGCAACACTGGGAGGATTCTCCATCGCGGGAGGGAAGCCGATTGTCCTTGTACATGTATCCGAAATTGTTGTGATAGGCGGAGTAACGGCAGGCTTGATTGTGCTCGGAACTCCAATTACGACCCTCATCGCTACCCTCAAGAGCGTATTAGGCCTACTTTCGGGAGACGGACCCGGAAAAAACGATTTTTTAGAACTCTTAAAGATGCTCTACGAAATGTTCACTCTCGGCCGTCGAAATGGACTCATTGCTTTAGACGAACATGTGGAGGATCCTGAACAGAGTTCCATCATGTCGAAATACCCAACCTTTGTCAAAAGCAACGAACGCAAGGAGTTTTTGATCAATAATTTGCGCCCACTGATCGACGGTAAAATTAAGCCGGAGCAGATTGGAACTCTGATGAACAGCGAGATTAAAAATAAGCACGAAGAAGGAAGTGGTCCTGTGCACGTGTTGCATCTCGCCGCCGATTCCCTACCGGGGATTGGAATTTGTGCAGCGGTTTTGGGCATTATCATTACCATGGGTGTCATCGACCAGGGCGCAGGAGCAGTAGGACACAAGGTATCAGCCGCTTTAACAGGTTCTTTTCTTGGGGTTTGGTTGGCTTACGGGTTTGCAGGACCACTAGCGTCAAGGTTGCACATGGTACAGGAGAATGAACTCATTTATTACAAAATTCTGGCAGAAGCACTAAGCGGATTTGCAAAAGGCTTGGCTCCTGCCATGGCGATAGAAGTTGCCCGTCGGTCCCTTCCAAGTGACGTTCGTCCAACTGCTGCGGATCTCGAAACCATGTTGAAGGAAATCACCGCTAAGAAATAATCGATTTCGAAATGTGGAAAAAAGTATGGCAAAGGAATCAATAGAGAATGCATTCGCACCGGAAACTGCATCTCAACAAACGATACAGCAACCCACGACTCATCAAGGAGGAGCATGGAAGGTAGCTGCAGCTGATTTCTTTTGCTCAATGATGGCCCTTTTTATGGTGATGTGGATCCTGTCACAGGATGATGAGATGCTGGCTCAAACCGCCCACTTTTTCAACAATCCCTACATCGCAATGGGCGATCAGAGCGTAAAGAGTCAGTCCCCTATAGACCTCGGAGGGAGTTCTTCTATGTCAATGGGAGGCAACAACGAGGGGAACTCTGGAGGTGAAAAAAGAGATTTTGTGGAGCAACTTGCGCAGCAGTTTGTGAAAAATCTAGCGATCGACGCCAATGACAATGAATCCCCTTTTTCGATTAACACCAACTCCGATGGAATGATCCTCACCGTATTCAATCGTTCCCGAAGCCCAATGTTTCAGGAGAATTCTGCGGAATTTACCTCTTGGGGGAATCTGGTAATGCGCAACATATCTTGGTTAATCGATCGATATGACCTGAAAGTTCGTATCGAATCTCATACAATTCCAGGCTATGTTGGCACAGAAGAGTATAGCCAATGGGAATTGAGCTCAGATCAAGCCAACGCAGTGAGAAGAGCCATGGTTTATTATGCATTGGATCCTCAGAAATTATCAAGAGTCACGGCCTTCGCTGACACCCGTCCCCTCCCTGATTTACCGCTTGATTCCAACTCGCAACAACGGATAGTAATAAGCTTTGAACCCAACTAGGGATAAAGTCGTTTACCGACACGAAATGGACAACTACCTTAAAGGAAAAAAGAAGATTGAAAACTCCAGTCATCACCTGGAGAGTATAAAACGGAGTCTATCAATCGACACCGGCTTACCCAATCAGGAGAACAACAGAGTTGAAATTTCTGGAAAAGAGGGAGAACCAGTCGTTGAGTGTCTCACAAAAGACGGCAGAATTACGAAGATATTGATCACATGCAAATGTGGTGAACAAATCGAACTAAACTGCAAATACGGCTAAATCTTGGCACCGTTCATGGCGAAAGCTTGGAGGCTAAAGCAAGAATGCTATTTGAAAGAATACCCAAGGGACGGTTCTAGGTCCTAAAACCCTGTCACAGTTTTGTTTCGAAACCAACGATAGTGCATTAAACGTTGCGTGTTTTGAGCAAAGTTACAAACAGACTAAGAGCAAAGCCATTCCCACACACTCACTATCGGAAAATCGATCGAATATTAGCTGTTATTCGTAAAGCCAATTGCTTGACAATGCACTTTGGATTGGGCTAGACAATAAAGGCGTGTTCAGAATTGGAACTTTCAGTAACTATTTCCCTCGCTCTTTAGGAAAAGAGTTCCATTTCCCGACTCCTGTTTCATCCGAGGTTTCCCAAGGAAGGTTCTGCAAGAAATCTATATTATCCTATGAAAACTAAATTCTGTACGGTCCTAGCTATAGCAGTTTTCGGTAGCTCCTTTGCACTGAATGCTCAGTCTAACTCTATCAAACAAACCACTCCCGAGTACATCTACCCTACCTTTAGAAATGTACTAAAAATGGCGGAGGAAAATTCTGTAAGGTATCAGAAAATGGATGTGGGGTTGTTGAACGCAAAATATAGCAAAGCTATAAGCCTTTCAGACCGTTATCCGAGTGTCAGGCTCTCAACAGGGGCGGGTGCTTACTGGTCAGATTACAAAAACCCAAACACAGGGGAGACAGAGGGAGCTGCTTTCGGCGTCAATGACTTGAGTCTTTCAACAGGCTACAACCTTTACACTTGGGGATCAAAAGCTGCAGGTCACCGCAAAACTGAAAGGAATTATCAGCGTCAATTGATCGAATACGAAGGCCAAATGTCCTCAATCGCTCGCGATCTAAGAAATCGATTTCTTCAATTGATCATGGACAAATTCGCATTGAAAACTCTCGAACTGGAGATTGCGATTAATCAAGCTAACATCAACGAAGATACCGTTCGCTACGAACAAGGAAGACTTTCCTCAGAGAATTACGACCGATCCATGAATTCGCGAAAGTCTCGCTTACTCGATCTTGAAAAAATGCGCCGCAATATTGATCGAGGTATTCAAGATTTTAACACGGTGATAGGCATTGAAAACGCCATGACGCTCGATGATATCCCCACCACCGTACCCGTTGTTGAAAATGTAAATGACCAATTGATCGCCTTGGCTCGTCAGAGCGAAAACAAATCGTATTCCGATATCCCAGCCGTAATGAAAGCTCAAATTGATGTTGATCAAGCTGATGATAGCATTATCCAAGCAAGATCGCTCACCAAACCATCGATAGGCTTGAGCGGTGGGGTAAGTCTCGACGTTGAGCCAACTCAAGGGAATCAACGAGTGATTGAATTCCGCGCTGGTCTTGGCGTGGGATGGAACATCTACAGTGGAGGAGCAAATACAAAACGCATTCTTCGATCTTTGAATGATCGTACGGTTGAACTTGCCGATTATCGTTACCTGTTGCAGCAGACAAAAATTGACCTGGATCGCAATGTTGAAGACCTGCTCTACAACTACAACAAGCTCGAAATTGCGGAGTCGGAATATCAGTTAGCCCTTCAATCATACGAAAAATCGAAAGATGAATATGAACGCGGCCGAGTTTCTGAACTCCAATTTATGAACATTGAGCTTGGAAGACTCTACCAAGAGCGTTCCATCTATAACACAAGAAAACAATATATTTTAGCTATCACAGATTTCCTTTCAACTCTCGGGAAAGACCCAGTTTTGGAAATTCTTACCCGCCCAGAAGAAAAGGACTTGTCCTATATCGAGGGAAGTTACTAATAAATCTGAACCAGATCTATTTCTGACAACCGACTTTTTTAGGTCGGTTGTTGTTTTTTATTTAAAATGAGCACGTCAGTTTCGTTTAAAACCATCAAAAAAAAATCCTTCGCTCAACGAACGAAAGATCTCCTATATTCTTTCAAATTTTGGCGCTGGATCATCTTGCTAGTCATCATTGTTTTAGCAGGATTCTATCTGTTTTGGATGTCAGTTGCCGAAGCTTATGTAACGAAAGCCGAACGAGGAGAAGCCACAGATATCGTACTTGGCACTGTCGCGGTTGACGAATACCATTTGCTTCAACTTCGAAGTGAACGAAGCGGCATTGTTCTTGAGAATACTGTTGAAATCGGAGACCTAGTCAAAGAAGGACAAGTATTGATGCGCCTCAACGCTGAAGAGCGTCGTATCGACCTTGAGAAATTGTTGATCGAAAAGGAAAACTACGAACAGTCCCTTAAAATCACCAGACAATCCGAATATGATCTACAAAAATCATTGGAGGACTTAGACGACCTCAAGCAAGATGTCGAACGTGGCGTTCGCTCAGAACGCGATCTGCAGCTTGCCGAACGGAGTTTACAGCAACTAAAAGACAACATTGCGCGACAGGACCTAAACGAAAAACTAGCGCTCGACACAAAGGAAAACTCGATCAAAAGCCTCAGACTTGATATCGAAAAAATGACGGTACGCTCTCCTACAACTGGAATCGTGACCAATATTTTTTCTCGTGCGGGTGATTTGGTTACAGAAAACGAAGTGGTCTTCAATATTATCGACTCCCGTCGTCTGGTGACTGCAGAAATCTCCGAAGAGGAATTTGATAAAGTCAGAGAAGGCATGCCAGCAATGGTACGTCTCTTGGCTTACCCAAACGATGTTTACCCAGCAACAGTCATCCAAATCCTTCCCACAGCCGATCCTGTTACGCAGAGATATCAAATCTATTTGAACGTCGAAGTCGAACCAGAACATCTTAAGCCTGGCCTGACTGGAGATGTCAGTATCATCGTAGCGAAACGTAGTGACTCCATTCTTATTCCAAGCCAAGCTCTCATTGGAAACAATGTGCTGAAGGTTTCCGGTTCACGAATAGAGTACGTCAAAGTTGTTCCCGGGTTCAGAAGCCTTCTTCAAGTTGAGATTGTTGACGGTATCCGCGAGGGAGACATCGTCGTAACCGAAGAGTTGACACGTTTCTCCAATGGCGAACTTGTTCGAACTGTGTGGGAATAAGCTCCGGTATTCAATTAGCCAATTCCAACTCTTGTAGTTACTTAAGATGTCACCCAATTTTAAAATCGCAGTTCGATTCTTGATCTCCAAGAAACGCTCAATGACAATGAGTTTGGCGGGAATCGTTATTGGTGTGGGCCTTTTCATTGTTGCCCAAGCGAATACAACTGGATTCGAAAAGCTTTTCATCAAAACCCTATTGGGGGCGAATGGTGCTGTCCGTATTCAAGACCGTTTCCAGGAGACTCTAGCGAGTGTCCAGATAAAGGAACAAGAAACAGGTACTTCCTTTGAATTTGGAAAAGCAAGGGGACGTAAATACCGGCCTGGCGTTGAACATGCAGACAAAGTGATCGAAGCAATCTATCAATTTCAAAATGTGGTTGCTGCATCCAAAGTCATCCGTGATGGCATAGAAGTTTCTAACAGTTTTAAAGCAGAACGCGCTCAACTTTACGGAATCGAAAAGGATACTCACATGTTGGTTTCGGATCTGGAAGAACAAATTGTTTTTGGAAGTCTGAAGGAGTTTCAACGTGATCCGAGAGCGATCATGATCGGTTCAGAGTTGGCGAGCCGTATGCTCATTGAACCCGGTGATTCCCTCATTATTAGGGAAGCGAATGAAAATCATCGTTTTGTTGTTAAAGCCATTTTCGAAACAGGGGTGAGAGAAATTGACAGGGAACGCATTTTTATCGACATCGGCCAAGCTCGAATGGTGTTTAAACGACCCCATGAAACTTCCTATATTCAGGTTAGTCTATTTGATGCCGAAAAGGCTCAGGACGACAAATATCTGATGGAAGGTGTAGTGCAACACATTGTTTCTCCCTGGCAGGAACGTGAAAAAGTATGGCTAGGAGTATTCCGCGCTGTTCGCATTACCGCAATGGTCAGTCTTTCATCAATCATCTTCATTTCCGGACTGGGAATGTTCAGTACACTGGCGATTATTGTGATGGAAAAGACTCGAGAAATCGCGATTCTTCGATCAATGGGCTACACCCGGAAAGACGTCACAAATATCTTTATATGGCAAGGGTTCATCGTGACTATTATAGGTATACTGATGGGTTGGCTCACCGGTGCGGTTCTAACACTCACCATTTCGCGCTTGCCCATTAGAATCCGCGGAATTTTCTCAACTGATAGTTTTGTGGTCGATTGGTCCATCTGGCACTACATTCTTGCTGGAGCGATCGCATCAGTATTCGTGATGACCGCAAGTATTATACCCTCGAGAAGAGCCGCCAAACTTGAACCCGGCGACGTTGTCAGAGGAACAAGCTCATAATTTAATTTCATGCCAAATAGTCAGGATAAACCCGTTCTTCAATGCAGAGGAATCCACCGATATCTCGGGGATACCCAACAACATGTGCATGTATTGAAGGGAGTAGATATCGATCTATATCGCGGAAATACCTACGCCATTGTAGGGCCGTCCGGATGTGGGAAAAGCACCCTACTCTATACACTCGGATTGCTCGACAGGCAAAATGAAGGCTCCATCATCATTGACGGAGTAGATGTTTCCCAAGCAAATGAGGAGGAACGTACCGCGATTCGGAATGAAAAAATTGGATTTGTTTTCCAATTTCACTTCCTTCTTCCTGAGTTCACTTCGTCTGAGAACATCATGATTCCCATGTGGAAACGAGGAAACCGCAAAGCATTGAGCATGGAAAGACGTGCTCATATGTTACTGCAGTCAGTCGGACTTGGCGATAAGACTCACCGTCTAGCCAACCGTCTTTCCGGAGGGGAACAGCAAAGAGTGGCGGTTGCCCGCTCGCTAGCAAATGATCCACCGATCGTATTGGCGGATGAACCCACCGGTAATCTCGACGTAAAAAACTCGAATGTAGTGTTCGAATTACTCTATCAGCTTTCAAAAAAGAATAATCAGGCGGTGCTAATTGTGACTCACAATCCTGACATCGCACGAAAATGCGATTTTATTCTTAAAATGAGGGACGGTGTCTTCACCAAATCCGAGCTTTAAATTTCTTGAAAGTTAGAGGGCCCCAGCTATGCCACAGAGAAAGGGAAAGTCTGCTGCTTCAACGAAGCAACCGGAATTGCTTCCGATTTGACAGGCATCCTGTTTGCAACAAGGTTAATCGTATATGGAGAGCGACATAGGTGAAGTCTTAGTTTCGGAAGAAGCGATAAGGCAAAGAGTGGCCGAATTAGGTAAGGAAATTTCAGAACAGTATAGAAACGAAGAGCTTTTTATCATCTGGATTATGAATGGGGCCCTCTTGTTTACGGCTGACCTTATTCGCAATATCACGATCCCCGTAAAGTTAGATTGCATTCGTGTCGACAATCGTCGCGAAACCCGCGATCTCAAATATCAACCTGATCTAAAATGGAATATGAACCTCAATATCGAGGGTCAATGTGTGCTATTAGTGGATGATATCTATGATACTGGAAAAACGCTTAACAGAGTTGCCCGCAGCTTGAAAGAATTGCGTCCCAAAACCATAGAAACCTGCGTGCTACTCGACAAACAGACAGATCGAGCCATCAAAGAAACGCCCAATTATGTCGGCTTCCAGATCGAAGATCAGTTTGTTGTAGGCTATGGACTCGATTTCGCGGAACAGTATCGACACTTCTCTTACATCGGAGTTCTCCGTCCCGAATTGCAAAATCCACCGGAATGGGTTTAAGAGACTGCGAAATCAAATCAAAATTTATTTTTTTCCTGCAAGTCACAGGAGCGACCTTACTGGTTCTATTACTCCAAGCCTGCAAACAGAATGAAGAGACTCCGGCAACATTGGCTGCACGTGAGAAGATATTACTGTTGGGAAATGGTACTGAACCCAAAGGAATTGACCCTCACTTGGTGACTGGAGTTCCCGAAAACCATATCATTAGTTCCCTCATGGAAGGATTAGTATCCTACCACGTATCCGATGATTTTGAAACTGCACCTGGAGTAGCGAGTCACTGGGAATCAAACGAAGACTCTACGGTTTGGAACTTTCACCTCCGAGAAAATGCGAAATGGACCAACGGTGAACCTGTTACTGCTTCAGACTTTGTCTATTCTTATCGAAGAATCCTCACTGCCGCGCTTGGAGCACGATACGCGGACATGCTTTACATCATCAAAAATGCTGAAGCCTATCACAAGGGAGAGATACAGAATTTCGACAAAGTCGGAGTCAAGGCAACAGACCAGTACACCCTTCGTTTTGATCTTATTGGTCCGACTCCCTCCTTCACATCAATGCTTAAGCACTACTCTTGGTTTCCAGTAAATCCCCGAACCATTGAAGCCCATGGAGGAATTGAAAACCGTGACGCTTCCTGGACCCAAGTCGATCACTTCGTAGGAAACGGGCCTTTCCGACTGATCTATTGGAAAACCAACAACTACATTGAAGTTCAACGGAGTCCAACTTACTGGGACCGGGAAAATGTAATCCCAAATGGCATCCGATTTTTCCCTATCGAACGACTCAGTACAGAGGAATCCGCGTTTCGGGCGGGGCAACTCCACTATTGCTATCAGATCCCACTTGATCGCATTGAATACTACAAAAAAAACAAGCCGGAACTCGTTCGATTCGACGACTATCTCGGTACTTATTTCTATCGCATAAATGTAACAAAAAAGCCATTCACCGATCCCAAAGTGCGTCAAGCCCTTGCCTATGCCATTGATCGCGTCGCTCTCGTCGAACAGATCACTCAGGGTAACGAACGACCTGCATCAGGTTACATCTACGACGGAATGAAAGGATATCAATCGCCTGGGACCCTTACATTTGATCCAGCAAAAGCAAAAAGACTTCTCGCGGAGGCTGGTTATCCCGAAGGAGAAGGATTCCCAACCGTGAGTATTTTAATTAATACTGCTGAATCCCACAAAATCATAGCAGAAGCCATTCAAGAGATGTGGCGCGAACATCTGAAGATCGAAATAGGCCTCATCAACCAGGAATGGAAAGTCTATTTAAACAGTCAAAATAGCCTGCAATATCAGATTGCCCGCGCAGGTTGGATCGGAGATTTCATGGATCCCATCACCTTCCTCATGATATTTACCTCGGAAAGTGGTAACAACAATACTGGATGGGAAAACACTGAATACGATCAACTATATTCACAACTGATTCAGACAGGTGATAACGATTCTCGGTATCAGATCATGCAGAAAATGGAATCGATTCTATTGGATGAACTTCCGATCATACCCATTTACTGGTACACGAGAAAATACTTACTCGATCCAAATATTAAGAATTGGAATCCAAAACTACTCGACAATCGTCCGTATAAAAGCATCGATTTCATTGTCCAATGATTCGATTTCTATTCATTCGAATGACCCAGACCATCGGGGTCCTATACGCAATTGCCACCATGGTATTTTTCATGATGAAGGCAGTGCCTGGTGGACCCTTTTCCCAGGAACGAAATGTATCAGGGTTCATTCAGGAAAAACTGGAAGAACAATATGGGCTCAACGACCCCATTCACGTGCAATACGGGAAGTTTATCTGGAACATCACTCCAAAGAAGCTGAACGTTGTGGCGTTGGCTCACTTCGATCTTAACCAGGGCCTTGGAATTGATTTTGGCTACTCATTCCGTTACGAGGGGCGCACCGTGAACCAATTGATAAAGGAATCTTTCCCAGTCTCTTTAGAACTCGGATTCTACGCACTGCTTTTTGCAGGATTTGTCGGAATCACAACAGGTACGGTGGCAGCACTCAAACAGAACACTCGATGGGATTATATCCCGATGGGGACCATGATGATCGGTATCTGTATTCCAACTTTTGTTATGGGGCCACTACTGGTGCTTATTTTCGGATTTCTCGTGCCCGAACCCATGCGACTTCCAATTCTCTTCTGGGAGCCACCCTATCCAGCCGGATTCTGGGAACATGTTTCTTACAAAATTCTCCCCACCCTTACTCTGGGACTTTATTATGCCGCTGGAGTCGCCCGACTCACTCGGGGAAGTATGCTTGAAGTCATGATGCAGGATTTCATCCGCACCGCCCGCGCAAAAGGACTGAGCGAAGGAAAGATTGTAATCAAACATGGATTAAGGGCAGGGATGATCCCCGTAATATCTTATCTCGGCCCTGTTGCAGCGCATCTCATTACTGGTTCTTTCATCGTTGAATTCATATTCATGCTGCCGGGACTCGGACGCCACCTCATCAACGCTGCACTCAATCGAGACTACACTCTCATCATGGGTACCGTCTTACTCTATGCGACAATCCTCATTTTCTTCAATCTGCTCGTTGACATCCTCGTCGTCATGCTCAATCCGAAACTTAAGCTTTCCGACTCATGACCGAAAAACCTCAAGTCCAGATGCAGAAGCTTCGATCATCGATGCAAACAAACATGGAGTCCCCATGGCGAGAGGCATGGTACCGACTCAAAAAAAACCACCTCGCATTGTTCGGGCTCTACTTATTTGGCACGGTCACACTGCTCTCATTTCTATCACCGCTCATCAGTCCCTACGACCCTAACGCTCAAAATATTATGTTTGGGCCCACCGCTCCCAGTTTGGACCATTGGTTTGGCACTGACACACTGGGGCGGGACCTACTCAGCAGAACTCTCTATGGTGGACGTATTTCGATTGCGGTCGGGTTTGCTGCTACCATTGTGGCTATGACCATCGGGATCGCATGGGGATCCATTGCAGGGTATTTTGGTGGGTGGCTCGATTCGCTCATGATGCGGATCGTGGATATTCTCTACAGTTTACCCTTCATGATATTCGTTATCCTATTGATGACACTTTTTGAACGCAGCCTGCTTTTGCTTTTTGTCGCGATCGGATTTGTTGAATGGTTGACTCTCTCTAGAATTGTTAGGGGACAAATCCTACATCTCAAAACAATGCCTTATATTGAAGCAGCCCGATGCCTTGGGGTAAGCCAGTTTTCATTGATTTTGAAGCACCTTATCCCCAACCTACTTGGGCCTGTAATCATCTACGCCACATTAACGGTCCCTGCGGTAATGCTACTCGAATCTGCTCTGAGTTTTCTGGGATTGGGTGTGCAACCCCCCGATAGTTCATGGGGATCATTGATCAATGATGGAGCCGAAAAAATGATTTCCTATCCTTGGTTACTCATTTTTCCGTCACTATTTTTCTCTGCGACACTGTTTTCGTTAAATTTCTTAGGGGATGGACTCCGCGACGCCTTAGATCCAAAATCTAGCAAATAGAACAAGAAGGCCACACGTCTGAAATAGTGCCGATTCTCCATCCTGAAATCAGCCGCGCTTGTTTGAAATTCGAGAGATTTTAACCATATTTTAACAATTCGTTATTCTCTCCTATTACTAACAGAAACACACTATAGCATATGGAAAATTCAAGCACTGGATTACTCAGTGGCATCGGTGGGATCCTCTACCTGGCCATTGTTGTTCTCATGATTGTTTCCCTTTGGAAAATCTATTCCAAAGCAGGAAAACCTGGTTGGGCTGCAATTGTCCCCATCTACAACATAATTGTGCTCCTTGAAATCGTAGGTCGACCGATCTGGTGGATCATTTTGTTCTTCATCCCTTTCGTCAATTTTGTGGTCGCCATTCTATTGGCAATAGATCTCGCAAAAGCATTTGGAAGAGGAATAGGAACCGCGATAGGGATTATCCTACTTCCAATCATCTTCTATCCCGTCTTGGGATTTGGTGAAGCCACCTATCAAAAGGCTTAACCCTTAAACAGGTTGAACTTCTTTTAAAACGGGGAATTTTCCCCGTTTTTTTGGTGTACAATAGAATCGTGGTGAGCAGAATAAAATTTCTAAAACCGATCGACAACAGATTGTATCGATTCTGTCGGAGCGAAACATTGTTGACCCACACACATTTGTAATTGACTAGCGTTTATCTGAGAATCCACTTTCAAACAGAAAGGCCTCCATGCTTTCAACCGCAATTGATCCATCAGAGCATCAACATTCACTTCAATTCCCACTTTAATTGAGACAATCCCAACGGTATTCCAAGTAAGCCCTTCCATTCCAAATGCAATTCCATTTGGCATCCGTCGACTCCGTTCTACATAGGCTTCTTGAAGCTTGGATAACGCTTTTTGATAGCTCGAATTCTCATCCAGTGTATTCAACTGACTCAACAAATGCACCACTCCTGAGTTACCGCTTGGATTGGCATTATCAAACCACTCTTTTTTCCGCACAATCAACTCTTTGGCATCGTTCTCAGAACAAAAGAAAAACCCTTCACCTTCATTGCTTGAATCTCCAAATCGATCGAGCAAGATCGTCGTAAGTTCGATTGCACGATCCCAGTAGCATTTCGACAAACCCGGCTTCACCCAGTCTGCGACGCATGCAAATTGTAGGTTTGCCAGAGCGAAATTCACGTAATCATCCAAAAAGCCATCTCCACTCTCGATTGCTCCTTTGCCCGGGTAATATACCGAGCTTAAGCTTCCATCGTCTCTGCGCATGTGTTGCCAAATCCAATCTAATCCCACCTGCACAGTTGATAACCACTCTTTTTCTCCAAAAACATAACCTGCAACGGTAAGTCCCCTCAGTAAAAGACCATTCCAGGAGAGCAGAATCTTTCGATCCAAAGTCGGTTGAGAACGAAATTCTCTCAGTTCTTTGAGATCATTGAGAACAGGAGCAAAGGCAAGGTATGCATTGTCTTCGATGCTCCATGGGTAGAGATTCAATGGATCGTTCCCTCGAATGGAAAATGATTCCAAAAATGATTCCACCTCAACACTACTGATACTATTTCTAAGTTCTGCTTCCGACCAAAGGTAATAAGCTCCTTCACCCTCGTCGGAGTCGGCATCTATTGCTGAAGCAAAAACTCCTGTTTCGACCTGGAACTCATTCAACAACCAATAAACAGTCTTCTTCACCGGGGTCATCAGGCCATCCCACCGAGTCCGCGTCCAAGCTTTACTCAATGCCTCCAATATGAGCGCGTTATCATAAAGCATTTTTTCAAAATGAGGGACTTTCCACTCTGCATCGACGGAGTATCGAAAGAATCCACCCCCGACATGATCAAAGAGCCCTCCCCTAACCAGTGCATGGGAACATAGTCGCACGGCTTCATCGATACTTTCAGTCAACTCCGAATCGTCTTTCTCACAGGGTGACATGTGTCTCACAGCCATAAGATAGCCCATCACTTGAGCAGGGGGGAACTTGGGTGCTCCTCCAAATCCTCCAAAACGAGGATCTAAAGTTTCAACGATTGAACGAGCTCCATCCAAAAGGATTTGATCATCCCATTGCCTATCCTCTTCGAGCACTGAGCCTGAAAGAAAGTTAAGATTTTCACGGATCGCATTTCCATTTTTTTGAAGATCAGCGTGTTCATTCTGATAAGCATCCTGAATCCTCAACAACAGGTGAGGCCAAGGTATCAGCCCATGCCCACGATCTTCGGGTGGAAAATAGGTGCCTCCTGTAAACGGGGTCTTATCTGGCAAACAAAACACATTCAGAGGCCATCCTCCCGGCTGATTCATCATCTGAATGGCCTCCATATAAATCTGATCGACATCAGGACGTTCTTCCCTATCCACTTTGATGTTAACAAAATGACGGTTCATGAGGGAGGCGATATAGTCGTCCTCGAAGCATTCATGGGCCATAACGTGACACCAATGACAGGAAGAATACCCTATCGAAACCAGAACTGGCTTCCCTTCTCGCTCAGCAACTTCGAAGGCTTCATCGCACCACGGCCACCAATCGACAGGATTGTCAGCATGTTGCTTGAGATAAAGACTGGATTCGTTTGCGAGTCGGTTTTTCCCCATAACTAACTCGGTTACTATTATTGCATCAGCAGTGCAACCAAGTTCTTGTATTCGATCGCATTCGCGAAAGTTTTGAGCATTTCCAAAGTCGTCTGATTCCCTTCGATCGACAGTAATGCAGTTCCACTAACAATCACGCTAATACTTCCCCGACTACTCTCTTCATTCCATTGCACGATCGCTTTCTGACCACCGTACTTTTCGATTTTCTTACCACTCGCACCCAAAAAGGCCGGATTCTTGACCATCATCAACATGGACTGCAGTGCAGGAGGATTCGAGGTGATAGAAACTTCAATTCGTTCGTTGCCTTTCGAATATCCTGCACTCACAGCGTTTCCTCCACCAAACAAGCTAGCTGTAGAGTTCTGGTATTCAGGCTCACTCATTTCCCACTCCTCTGGTGCGTTTGGCAGATATTCGCCGAGTTGCACCGAGGCCTTTTGATTCAAGAGCTGCGCGGCAGCATTAAGGGTATTTGCTGCTTCAGCGTAATTCGAATCGCTGTATAGTTTCGATGCTTCATCAATTTTCACAGTAATCTCGTCTGCCGTTACCTGAAAGACTCCTGCGAAACATAAAAGAAAGAAGATCGTATGGATGGACTTTTTCATAGCATGATTTTTTGATGGAGAGTATAGGATTTGCAAAAGGGTAATGATGCATCCCATTTTTTCAACGGACTCCATTGATAATCGCTGCAACATGACTGTTTTGACTAAGATTGATTATGAAATTCGATCCAGAGTTTCAGACGATAGGACCTGAGCAGTTATTCAACCTTGATTTCCTTTTTTCCACCCATCATCGTCTATTCATGACATCTTCAAAACAGGCCACCTGGGGTGGACGTTTCAGTGAACTACCAAGCGAGAAAATGGTCGCATTCGGAGAATCAGTGTCCTTCGATCACCGTTTAGCCCCATTTGATATTGCATGCAGCAAAGCCCACTCTGAGATGTTGCTCAGTATTGGTATTCTGACAGAAGAAGAAAAAACGGCTATTCACGCTGGTCTGGATCAAATCAAGGGCGATATCGAAAAAGGATCTTTCCAATGGGATATTCAGCTGGAAGATGTTCACATGAATATCGAACAGGCTCTCCTGGGTATTACCTCAGCGGCAGGAAAGCTGCACACAGCCAGGAGTCGTAACGACCAAGTCGCAACGGACACCCATCTTTATTTGAAATCTGCCTGTGAAGAATTAATAGAGGGCCTGAAAAACTGCGCGCTCCGTATGGTCGAGCATGCTGAAGCAAACCTCAAAACGCCCGCCCCAAGTTATACTCACCTCCAACGCGCTCAACCGATCACGATTGCTCATTACTGCCTGGCGTGGGTCGAAATGTTTTGGAGGGATATTCTTGAATTCCGTGATACCTGGAACCGTACCAACGTATGCCCATTGGGTTCAGGCGCTCTGGCAGGTACCACGCTTCCAATCGACCGCGAGCATACCGCAAAAACACTTGGATTCGTGGATTCCGACGGCAATGCCATTGTCTCAAGCAACACACTCGATACGGTGGCTTCACGCGACGTGCTCCTCAAATTTGCATACGCCTGCGCCCAGACTGGCATCCACTTTTCTCGCTTATCCGAAGACTGGATACTCTGGGCCACAACTGAATTCAATTTCATTCAACTCCCCGACAGCTATACGACGGGTTCGAGCCTGATGCCCCAGAAACGCAATCCAGACGCATTAGAACTCACGCGAGGAAAATCAGCACGCATCATCGGCAATCTTAGCACCTTGCTCAATCTTCTCAAAGCACAGCCCCTCACCTACAACCGGGATTTACAGGAAGATAAGCCTGCGGTTTTTGATTCCCACGATCAAGTCGCACAGATTCTCGATCTATTTAGCGATCTCATTGCAAAAGTCTCCTTCAAAACCGAACGATTGAAGGAAGCGGCCCTTGATCCGATGCTTTTTGCAACCGATGTCGCTGACTATCTTGTGGAAAAAGGAGTTCCCTTCCGCGATTCTCATCACATTGTGGGCAAACTCGTAGCAAAAGCCGAAGAATCAGGGGTAGCAATCAACGAACTTGATCTTTCGATCACTCTCGAAATATCCCCCTATCTCGACGAAAATTTCCGCGAAGTTTTCGATTTCGAACGTTCCATTTCACTCCGCAAAGCTCGAGGAATGCCGAACCCAGAAAACAATGCTGAACGCATCAAAGAGTGGAAGCAGAAACTCAGTTCTGAAACAATCTTCTAACCCCTTGATAGAGCGGGATTAGCCCTCCTTAAAAAACTCGGATTTCCCGAGGTTTTTTGTCGCATATTTTTAACCCATTCATATTCTAGAAACCTATGTCTACAGACGATTCGGAACAATTGGAAAAACCGCAAACCGATCTTTATGATGCTTCGAAAATTGAGAAGCTTGAAGGCCTTGAAGGAGTAAGAAAACGACCCGATATGTATATCGGTGACACTCACGAAAGAGGACTGCATCATTGCGTGTTTGAAATTGTCGATAATTCAATCGATGAAGCTCTCGGAGGTTTTTGCTCCTCCATCAATGTGGCGATCCACCTCGACGGTTCATGCTCGGTGTCGGATGACGGACGCGGCATTCCAGTTGACATCCATAAAGTTCATAAGATGCCTGCCCTCGAACTCGTGCTAACGAACTTGCATGCAGGCGGAAAATTCGGAAAAGGCGCCTACCAAGTATCCGGTGGTCTTCATGGAGTTGGCGCAAAATGCGTCAATGCAGTATCGGAGTGGTTCCAAGTTGAGGTTCGCAAATCAGGAAAAGTGCATTCGATGGCTTTCTCCAGAGGTAAAACCACCGAAAAACTCAAAGTCATTGGCTCAACAAAAAAGACCGGAACGAAGATCACCTTCATGCCGGACACCGAAATTTTTGAAGAAACGATTGAATTCAAATATGAGATCCTCGCCAAACGTTTGCGGGAACTCGCATTTTTGAATCCAGGCGTGGAAATTTTCCTGGAAGATGATCGGAAAAACAAAAAGGAACGGTTTCAGTTCGATCGTGGTATCGCTGAATACGTGGAGTTTCTCAATGAGAGCAAAAATGTCTTACACCCTGAGCCTATCGCTATCAGCGGTGAAGCAATTGCGAATCCGGATACACCCGAGCTCAAAACGATCGTGGATATTGCGATGCAATACAACGATGGTTACAACGATCAGATCTACGCATATGCTAATTCGATCCACAACATTGAAGGAGGCACTCACCTTTCCGGTTATCGCACAGCTTTGACTCGAGTGATCAACAACTACGGTCGTCAGAACAATCTCATAAAGGAAAAAGATCCGAATTTCAGTGGGGATGATGTCAGAGAGGGTTTAACTGCAGTCATTTCAGTAAAAGTTCCAGAACCAAGATTTGAAGGACAAACCAAGACCAAACTCTCCAATGGCGAAGTGGATGGAATTGTTCAGAAAATTGTCGGCGAAGAACTGAAGTATTATTTCGAAACCAACCCTGCGATTGCAAAACGCCTGATCGACAAATCCCTCAATGCTGCCCGTGCCCGTGAGGCTGCCCGTAAGGCTCGGGAAACAGTTCGTAAAGGCGCAATGAGCTCAGGCGGCTTACCTGGGAAACTTGCAGATTGTTCCGAAAAGGATCCATCTAAATGCGAACTCTACATTGTGGAAGGGGATTCCGCTGGTGGATCTGCGAAACAAGGGCGGGATCGTAAAACACAAGCCATCCTTCCGCTTCGTGGAAAGTTGATCAATGTTGAAAAAGCGCGGCTGGATAAAGTACTGAATAACACTGAAATTCGTACGCTGATCACTGCTGCCGGAACCGGAATTGGAGAAGAGGGAGAAGGAGCTTTCAGCATCGATAAAGCACGCTATCACAAAATCATCCTCATGACCGATGCGGATGTGGATGGTGCACACATTGCAACCTTGCTTTTGACATTTATTTTCCGCCAAATGCGGGGGTTGATCGAAGCAGGATATGTCTACATGGCCCAGCCTCCGCTCTACAAAATCAAACGGCGAAGGCGCGAACAGTATGTAGAAAACGATGCACAGTTGAACCGCATATTACTTGAATTGGGCACTGAAGGAGTTCACCTCTATCGCCTTCGTGATGACCATTGGTTCACAAGTGAAAAAGTGGATATCATAGTAGATCGCCTTTCTAAAATCGAAACGCTAGGTAACGGCATCACACGCTACGGTTGTCCATTTGAATCCTACCTCGATCAACATAAAAAAGACAGTTATGTACTTCCCCACTTCCTTGTAAGAATCCGAACGGGGAACGAAGAGACATTTGAATTCCTTTTCGATGCAGATGACCGATCGAAATTCTTTGAAGATTACGAAATCACTGAAGAAGATCAGGGCGATGTCTGCCTTCGTCACATCGAAAAAGATGGCGAAAAAATCCAGCAACGAATCACGATTCACGAAATTTATGAATCTCAACAGCTCTCGAAACTGTTGCAGGAAATTGCATCGATTGGACTGGATGTAACTCAATTCTCCAAAACCGAAGACCCACGATACCACTTGGTGGAAAATAAAGGTGAGGAAAAGGAATCCATCATGGAACTCCATTCCATTCTAGAGATAGTAGAGAAAATTCGGGAAAACGGAAGAAAAGGGCTCTCGATTCAACGATATAAAGGTTTGGGTGAAATGAATCCGGAACAATTGTATGAAACCACCATGGATCCTGAAAAACGACGCTTGCTCAAAGTCAACATTGCCGATGCAGCCGCAGCAGATGGAGTTTTCTCCATGTTAATGGGCGAGGATGTTCCCTCAAGAAGGGCATTCATCGAAGACAATGCACTCAACGTATCCACGCTGGATGTCTAATCCCTGCCACGGAAACTCCAATCCCCAGACAAGCTAAAACCTGCTAATAATGGAAAACCAGAACGATAGAGTTTTTACAACGAACATCACGGACATCATGCAGACCGCCTATATCGATTATTCGATGTCGGTCATTGTAAGCCGTGCCCTCCCCGATGCCCGAGACGGATTGAAGCCCGTGCAACGACGCATTCTTTACGCAATGATGCGAGAAGGTCTTCTCCACAACCGTCCCTTTGACAAGTGTGCCGGTGTGGTCGGTGAGGTTCTCAAGAATTATCACCCACACGGTGACACTTCCGTTTACGATACCTTGGTGCGCATGGCGCAACCATGGGTAATGCGTTACCCTCTGATTGATCCTCAAGGTAACTTCGGATCAGTTGATGGAGACCCCCCCGCGGCTTATCGTTATACAGAATCCCGACTTAAAGAGATTGCGGAGGATCTGCTTAAAAGCATTGACGAGAACACTGTTGATTATGTTCCCAATTACAAGGAGAGCACGACAGAGCCGACCGTATTGCCGACAGCACTTCCATCACTTTTGATGAATGGTTCCACGGGAATCGCAGTGGGAATGACAACCAACATTCCACCTCACAACCTTGGAGAGCTAATCGACGGCTTGTGCGCAATGATTGATAACCCACAAGTCTCAGTCGATGAACTTATCGAGCTGATTCCGGGGCCGGACTTTCCAACCGGCGGTATTATAGCGGGAAAAACCGGCATACTAGAATACATGAAGACCGGTCGGGGTATTGTTCGAATGCGCGGAAAAATCGAAATTGTGGAAGAAGAAAGCCACGATCGAATCATCATCAGAGAGTTACCCTATAACGTAAATCGTGCAAACCTTGTCCTCAAAATCGCCGATTTGGTGGGTGACAAAGTGATCGAGGGAATCAGTGATCTCCGCGATGAATCGGACAAAAACACCCGTATTGTCATCGAATTGAAGCGCGGTGTAATTGCCCGTGTCGTTGTAAATAAACTCTACCGTCACACCCAACTGGAAAGTTCCTTTGGGGTCATTCTATTGGCACTGGACAAACGTAGACCAAAACAGATGAACATAAAGGAGATGCTTGAGTGTTTCCTCGAGCATCGTCGTGAAGTGGTTTACCGACGCACAGAGTTTCGTCTTCGCAAAGCGGAAGACCGCGCCCATGTATTGGAGGGATATCTCATCGCTCTGGATAACATGGATGAAGTGGTTCGTATGATCCGCAGCTCCAAAAACAGGGAAGAATCCAAAACTCGATTGATGGAACGTTTCCCACTTTCATCGCGACAAACCGATTCCATTCTCGATCTCCGTCTTTACCAACTGACAGGAATCGAACGGGATAAAATCGAAGCCGAGTATGAAGAACTCCAAGCAAAAATAACGGAGTTGCGCAATATCATCGATAATGAGTCCGCCCTACTCGGTCTCATCAAAGAGGAATTGGTTGCGATGCAAGAGAAATACGCATCCGAACGTCGAACAGAGTTAACGGCCGCGGAAGGAGAATTCCGTATGGAGGACGTCATTCCGAACGAAGGTTGCATTATCACCGTATCCCATAACGGATTTCTCAAGCGCACCAGTATCAATGAATACCGCTCTCAGAAACGGGGAGGCAAAGGTGTCATCGGTACGGGTTCCTACAGTGCGGACTTCACCGAGCACATGTTTACCGCTTCCACTCATGACTTCATCATGTTCGTTATGAACAACGGTCGGATTTATGTCGAAAAGGTCTACATGATTCCTGAAGGGAACCGCACTTCAAAGGGTCGTCAGATTAAGAACTTTATCGAGATACAGGAGGACGAATCGATTGCGGCCATGATTTGTGTAAAAGAATTCACAGCTGATCTGCACCTCGTTATGGGAACAGAACGCGGAGTCGTTAAAAAGACGAATCTTTACGATTACAAAAACTACCGCAAGGGCGGTATCATTGGCATCCAAATCGATGAGGGAGATCGGCTAATCGGGGCAGAACTCACATCTGGAGATGACGAACTCTTTATCGTCACTAAAAACGGAATGTCCATCCGCTTCCATGAAAGCGATTTACGCGATCAAGGACGCGCTACGAGAGGTGTGAGAGGCATTAAACTCAAAGGTGAAGATGACGCAGTGAAATCCATCGGTGTTGTCGATTTAGATGCAACTCTACTCGTAGCTGGTTCCGATGGAGTTGGAAAACGAAGCTCATTCGACGACTATCGCATTCAATCCCGCGCCGGATCAGGAATTATCGCCATCAAAAATGGTGATGTCTCTGGTGCTTTGGCAGTGAAGGAAGATGATGAGATTATGATGCTGACGCTCGGAGGACAAGCAGTGCGTTCTCCAGTAGCTGATATAAGAACCATCGGTCGTTCAACTCAGGGAGTTCGTCTGATCAATCTCGGAAAGAAAGATAAACTCATCGGGATCTGCCGAGTGATTGAAGTTGACGAAGAGGAAGCATAATCCTTTTTCTAAGTTTTCAATAAAAAATGGTGAATCGCAGGGTTCACCATTTTTTGTGGAAACGTTGCACCAGACACAATTGAATACCACCAATGAGTGAATTGCTTTCTATTGAACCGGAACTTCGTTGTGCAGAGGTCCGTCTGTTCAGTCGGATCGCAAAACCCCTTCACTACAAGATTCCCGAATTCATGTCCGATCCTGATTTGGGAACATTGGTTCGGGTGCCGCTTGGGCGTAGAAATGAACTGGGAATCGTAACAAACCTCAGTCAGTCGATTGATTTCCCTGCCCATAAACTCAAAAACTTGCTGGAGATTGTATATCCTCATCCGGTTTTTACGGAGGATCTTTTTGCGCTGATTGCATGGATGGCGCGCTACTATGGTGTTCCACAGGAAGTGATCATGGATCGAGTCTTTCCCGGAACCATACGCAAGGGTCTCAAAGCCAAAGAAAACACACTGATTCAGGTTACAATAGAGGGTAAGACGGTAGATCTCACTCCCTTGGAACGAAAAGCTCCCAAACAGCACCAGTTACTGCAGCTCTTGATATCTCAACCCGCTCCCATCTCAAAAAGTCAGACACTCAATGGATTAAAAATCAGCCATGCCACTCTCAAAGCGATGGTTGACAAAGGTTGGGTAAAAGAAACTCAAGAAGTAGAAGACCGCATCGCATATGCTGATGAACTTGGAAAAAATGACGGCATTCAAACCCTCGATTTCGAACTGACTGAAGAGCAACAAGCTGCAGTCGATCACCTCAATGAGCGAATCGAGGCAAAAAGCACCCAACCGATTTTACTACATGGAGTGACAGGCTCTGGAAAAACCGAAGTTTATGTCCGTTCCATCCGAAAGACGCTCGAACAAAACCCCGAAGCCAGTGTTCTATTCCTGGTGCCTGAAGTTGCCTTGGCACCCCAAACAGTTGGAACCCTAAGAAACCGACTTGAAGCCCAAGGAGTCGAAGTGTTGGTGTGGCACAGTCATCTTTCCGAAGGGGAACGGCGTGATAGTTGGTTGAAAATTGCAAAGGGAGAATGTCGTGTTGTCGTTGGGGCACGATCCGCCATTTTCACACCACTCAGAAACCTCGAACTCATCATCGTAGATGAGGAACACGAGCCCGCTTACAAACAGGAAGAAATACCTCGGTACCACGGTCGCGATCTGGCGGTTGTTAGAGCTCGAATCAACAAAGCCTGCTGCATTGTAGGATCTGCCACTCCTTCACTGGAATCACTCTACAATGTTAAGGCCCAAAAATACGATGTTGTTCGCTTAACCAAACGCGTTGATAACCGGGAACTGCCAAAAGTCACTTTAGTGGATATGCGGACTGAATTCCGTAAAAACCGAAAAGAGAGTATTCTTTCTCAACGATTGATCGAAGGCCTAAGAGAGCGATTCGAAAAGAAAGAACAAAGTATTCTCTTTTTGAACCGCAGAGGGTATTCCCGGCAAATGATCTGTCCCGAATGTGGTTGGGTCGCAATGTCCGATGAGTGCAGTATTCCTCTCACCTACCATCGCCGTCAAAACCTACTGAAATGTCACCTTTCAGGATTTGAGAGACAGGCACCGATGAGATGCCCGAGTTGTCAAAGTCCAAAGGTTCGCGGAGAGGGATTCGGAACTCAAAAACTAGAGGACATCATCAAGGCTATTTTACCAAAAGCACGAGTCTTTCGGGTCGATGCCGATACGATGAATAAAAAAAATCTCTTTCGCCATGTTCTCTCCGACTTTCGAACTGGAAAATTGGATATTCTCGTTGGCACCCAAATGATAGCCAAGGGGCTTGATTTCCCCAATGTGACATTGGTGGGGATGATCAATGCTGATCATTCTCTTTACATGGAAGACTTCCGAGCTGCTGAACGAACCTTCCAATTACTTGTGCAAGTATCCGGAAGAGCAGGTCGAGGAGAACGTTCAGGCGAAGTGATCGTGCAAACGTCCACTCCTCATGCCTCTCCGATTCAATTTGCGAGGCGATCTGATTTTGATGGGTTTCTCGAAGAAGAAATTGAGCTCCGAAGGGAATTCAATTATCCCCCTTTTCGTCATCTAATCCGACACGTGCTTAGAGCAAGGAGTCTCGAAAAACTCACCTTTTATTGTGATAAGTGGAGAGAAACACTTGATAGAACAGCAATCCCCGATGTCGAGATACGCGGCCCCATTCCTGCTTCAGTTGAGAAGATCAACGGAGAATATCGTTTCCAACTTTGGTATTTCACTCCTAAAGTCATCACAACCGTCGCTCACATCAATCAACGAATCCAAGATTTCCAATGGGATAAGGAAATCAGTCAAATTCTAGATGTCGACGCGATAAACCTTCTTTAGAATCAACGAACTTTGGCTTCTGCTTCTTTTACAAGCGATGCTTGTCGCGCTTTCGTATTATTTGCGAGGTAGTCATCGATATAGACAACCGCTTCTTTGGGAGTCTTAACGACAACTTTGATACCACAAATGTAGTAGCCTCCCTGTGGTTGGCTGTAAATGGTGTAACCTCGGTGATTGAAAGTGGAATTGCTCATAAGACTTTATTTCTCCTTGAGCCTTACTTTCGTCGAATTTACCAGTAACTTAAGTCCTAGAAGGATCAAATTCGAAGTTATTAGTCCTGCGCAAAGGTAATGATTAGAATAATTCTAAAGCTTTAGAAGGTCCTCTTTTTTCATCAACTCATCCTTTGACTCCAGAATCAATTGCATCGCAATTTGTTCCGAACACTCAAGCACTTCAAAAACGGATTCATCGAGGCTAAACGCCCAGGCAGAGGTACCGGGTGCTCCTCCAATACTCGCACAGACCCACCGGCTCAAATGCAGCATACAGGCTTCATATTTATATACGTGGGCATTATTGATCTCAAACTGACATTCAATAGGTTCGATAATTTCCTCAGGAAATTCCCAGCTTCGCATCAATGCTGCAGCCACTTGTGCATGATCAAAGCCGAAAACTTTTTGCTCTGCTTCCTGAAGAGTAATCTGTTGGTTACTCACAGCCGATAAGACTTCTTTGTATTGATGATCAAAAACCTCATCAATGGCTGTTTTCCCGAGATCGTGTAATAATCCTATGGTGTAAGTCGTTGCGGGATCTCCATGGCCCAACCTCTTCGTGAGCATCTCCATCACAATCCCCGTTGCAACTGAATTAAACCATCGTTCTTCTGCCTTAATTTGATAGGAGTTCATTGATTTCCCAACAAAAGCTTTCGCATAGATATTAGTGACAATGCGATAAATCTCTTTAAATCCTAAACGAGCAACCGCTTCACCAATGTCGGTGATATCTCCTCTTCCTCCATAATAAGCACTGTTACTGATATTGAGAAATTTTGCTACCAATCCTGCATCCAATTCCAGAAGCTGAACGATATCGTCACTTGAAGTGTTAATGTCACTGAGTAACTTCAACAACATTGGCATTACTCTGGGGGCCGGAGGTAGGTTTCTCAATTGGGCGACTACTTCTTCTACTTTCATGCAAGTGATATCTCCTTTTTCTCGGTTGGAAGTGAAATGGTAAGCTTTCCAGTATTCAGATCCAGATGAAGGGATCTATTTGTAAATCCACCCAAAAGAGCGTGGTCCACTCGAACTTCCAATTCCTGCAATTTTGCACTCACTGCATCAGCGTTTTTCTGCCCAATCTTAAATGCGTCATTCGATGACATCACTGAAGCTCCACCGGCAATCACACATTTTGTTCGAGACAAATCTGTATTCATGGATTTGAACATTGAAACAAATTTCTCAACACCAGTATCTGCGAATAGCCCTGGCTGATCCCGGGATTTTTCAGCCGCAATAGATGAAGTCGGCAGCATCACGTGCAACAACCCACCAATTTTTTTTTGCGCATCAAACAATACAATCCCCACACAGGAGCCTAGCGCAAAAGTACTCAGGATCATCTCTGAGCCTTCCGACACAGACATGTCACCAACACCCACTACCAAGCGTTTAGAGGGTTGTTTAGCAGCACTGGAACCAAATCCTACCATTTCAAACTCAATTAAAGACAATGAATAATGTCACCTGTTGGTCGACAGTGACAAGCTTGTATCATATTCTTTGAAACTCGAGTTTCTGCTCTCCATCGCCCAAACGCGGTCCGGTTTCTTTCAACATTTGAAAAAGAGCTTCGGGATTTTCGACGATTCCCAGACCTGTTGTAACCACAATCGATGTGACTTCGAGGGAGTGTGAATCATCACTCAATTGATACCTTAAGACATGAGGAATAAATTCCAGATTTTCAGAGACTTCCTTGCCGACAACAACGTAGCGCAAACCATCCACCTCAAACAGAAATCCAGGAACCATTCTTCGGTCGAGCTCTATCAAACAAGAGTTTGAAGCCATCGGCAAAGGATGGATACGAAGGGAATCCCCTCCATTCAATTCCCATTCGCCAAAGATCTCAGGTTCAAAAGCAGTATCATTACTCAACCATTGGCTAACGCAAAATGGTTCAGCAACGGTTACTTCATCCCGTTCCATGTCGGTAACCGCAAAGAGAATACTCACCGGCAATGTGAGTAATAAAAGAGGGATCAAAAATATGTTTTTAAGCATGCTGCAACAACTCGAACCTCAATACTCGTCAAATTTTACAAATTCTTTAATTTTATTTAATCCTTCGTATACCGCAATGCCAACGCTCGTAGAAAGATTAAGCGACCGAGGTCCTTTAACGAGTTGTGGAATTTTCAATACATGCTGCGTTCCAACCATCGCGTGAACAGACTCTGGACATCCATGACCTTCATTGCCAAACAGTAAATAATCTCCCGGCTTGTATTCTCCCGACCAATGCGAGTGGCTGCCTTTAGTACTAAAAAGCCAAATATTTGAGCCTTCCTCTACTTGGGCTACAAAGGCATCCCAGTTTGGGTGCTCAACCAAGTCCAATGTCTTCCAATAATCCATTCCACTTCGCCGGATGTGTTTTTCACTAAGGGTAAATCCGAGTGGATGAATTAAATGCAGCCGCAATCCATTAAAGGCACACAAGCGACCGATATTCCCGGTGTTTTGGGGAATTTCGGGTTGGAAGAGAACAACATTCAACAAAGATTTGTTCGTTGGTGTCGAAGTTGCTGTATCATTCATCATTTGAAAAGAATAGTATTGCGCACTTTACCAAGCACAATGAAAACTAATTTGAACTTCTCATTCAGGAACTAAGACCGCAAACATGAAAATTGGGATAGCCCAGATCAACACTATTGTTGGCGACCTCAGTGGAAACAAACAAATCATCCTTGATAGCTACCGCTCACTCATTGCACAAGGGGCTGATTTGGTCGTATTCCCAGAACTCACCGTCAGCGGATACCCACCATTGGATTTGTTATTCAAGCATACCTTTGTCACTGAATGTGAAAATACTGCGGAAGAAATCGCAAAAACGACTTCTATTCCCCTGATCATTGGTTGTCCGGTTCGAAATCTATCGAAAACAGGGAAAGGGTTGTTTAACGCTGCCTACGTCTGTGGAGAAGGTAAGGTTTTAAAAATCGTACACAAGCGACTGTTACCCACCTATGATGTTTTTGACGAAAAACGATATTTTGAGCCAGGAAAAGAAGCAGGGCTCATCAACATTGGAGGGAAAAAAGTTGCCATCACTATTTGTGAAGACATCTGGACCGATGAGGAAAACAAAAATGGCTATGATCTAGATCCCGTCCAAGAACTAGTGTCGCACAAACCAGATCTATTGGTAAATCTATCGGGAAGCCCATGGCATGTTCAAAAAACCGGATTTCGACTCCGTTTTCTCAAAAATGCCTCTCTCAAACTGCAGTGCCCTTCAATTTACTGCAATTTGGTGGGCGGAAATGATGAGCTCATTTTTGATGGCTCGAGCAAGGTGATTTCTTCCGATGGTGAATGTCGAGTTCGTCTCAATAGTTTTGAAACCGACTCAGCATTGATAGACTTGAAACAACTCCATTCGATGGAAACGATCAAGTTGCCCGAGAATGACCTCGACTGTATTTTTAGAGCACTCGTCCTCGGCGTCAGAGACTATGCCCATAAAACGGGATTCAAAAAGGCCGTGATCGGGTTGAGTGGAGGGATCGACTCAGCAGTCACCGCGGTTATCGCCGCCGAAGCTCTTGGGAAAGAAAATGTCAGTGGTGTCAGTCTGCCGTCTACCATATCCAGTCAACATAGTCGCGATGATGCCAAAGACCTAGCAGACAATCTGGGCATACCCTATTATTCCATTCCTATCGGCAAAGTAGTGGAATCAGTGGAGTCCACTCTCGAACCGATGTTCAAGGATCTTCCCGTTGATGTGACTGAAGAGAACATCCAGGCACGCAGTCGGGGAATTCTCCTGATGGCCCTCTCCAACAAGTTTGGATCTCTACTTCTCACGACTGGAAATAAAAGTGAAATGGCTGTAGGATACTGCACACTCTATGGTGATATGGCAGGGGGATTAGCGGTTCTTTGTGATGTGTTAAAAACCGTTGTTTTTGATCTCGCGAGGTATATCAATCGTGAGCAAGAAATCATACCGGACTCGACGATTACCAAACCTCCTTCCGCCGAGCTCAGACCCGATCAAAAAGACGAAGATTCACTCCCCCCCTACCCTCTATTGGATGATATTCTCAAAAAATATATCGAAGAGGAACTCACTCGGAACGATATCATCCGACAGGGATACGATGCAGATTTGGTGAAAGAAATAGCCCGAAAAGTAGACTTGAATGAGTACAAACGCAAACAAGCGCCTCCAGGGTTAAAAATCACAACCCTCGCATTTGGGATCGGCAGACGTATTCCCATTGTGCAAAAGTATGTAGGTTGACCCCGTCAAATAACGTTTGAGCCGCAGAAGTATTTAACCAAATCATATGCAAAGTTCTGAATCTCTCTTTTCCCGCGCACTATCCCGTATACCCGGAGGTGTTAATTCCCCAGTAAGAGCCTTCGGTTCCATCGGAGGCCAACCGTTTTTCACCGAAAGAGCTGATGGATGCACACTTACAACCAATGAAGGAAACCAATTAATCGATTATGTCGGAACATGGGGACCTGCGATCCACGGTCATAATCACCCCCGTATTCGCGACTCCATTCAAAGCGCCCTCGAAAAAGGAACCAGTTTTGGAACTCCAAATCTCTACGAAGTTCCGATGGCAGAGCTTATATGCGATGTCGTTCCATCTATTGAGAAAGTGAGAATGGTCAACAGTGGCACTGAAGCGACCATGTCTGCGATACGACTAGCGAGAGGTTACACACAACGTGAGAAAATAATCAAATTTGAAGGCTGCTACCATGGACATAGCGATGCCCTACTTGTGAAAGCCGGTTCTGGTGCTCTAACCCATGGAAACCCGGACAGTGCTGGGGTCACAAAAGGGGCGGCTCAGGACACGATTCTTCTCCCTTTCAATGATCTGGAAAAACTACAGGCCATCTTTGAAAGCTGTGGAGAGGAAATCGCCGCTGTTATCGTCGAACCTTTTCCGGCCAATATGGGATTAGTATTACCCGATCCCGGATATCTCGAAGCGTTGCGTAGTCTCACTCAAAAAAGTGGAACGGTTCTCATTTTTGACGAAGTCATGACCGGATTCCGAATCGCACTAGGGGGCGTTCAAGAATACCTTGGCATTACCCCTGATCTTACAGCATTGGGAAAAATCATCGGAGGTGGACTCCCCGTTGGCGCATTTGGAGGACGAGCAGAAATCATGGACTATCTCGCTCCACTGGGTCCTGTTTATCAGGCAGGGACCTTAAGTGGGAATCCAATGGCACTTGCTGCAGGGATTGAAGCCGTGAAAATGCTCCAACAATTAAATCCTTACGCCGGATTAGACAACCAAGCCCAAATACTCGCTTCGGCGATGAGCGAAGCCTTTGCAACAAAAGGCATAGCAGTTCAGATTCCTCAAGTTGGATCCATGCTCTCTGTCTTTTTTGCTGAGAAACGAGTTCGGGATTTTGATGATGTCATGGAATCCGAAAAAACTTGGTTCAAGGGACTATTCCATGCCTGTCTGGATCGCGGATTATTCCTAGCACCCTCACCGTTCGAAACATGGTTTGTCAGCACGGCCCACGATGCCTCTGCAATCGATCGTTCATGCGAAATTTTGACAGAAGCGATTACTTCACTGTAATTTCCTCAATCCGTCTTTAATCATCCAATTGTTGCCTGTGAGCGAAAAGAAAACGACCCTTTACACAATCAAACTCGAACAATCCCAGCTCGAGAAATTGAAAGCCCATCTCGACTTCCATTTGTGGGAGTTCTACGAGGTAAATCATGCGCTGTTCGGATTTAAAGGGGACAAAGTAAATGTTGTCGGCTACAAAAGTGGCAAACTTGTAATTCAGGGAAAAAGACCGAGGACTTCATTATCAATATTTTGGAACCAGAGATCACCGGCGATCCTCGTCTCGGATACGACGAAGTACACCATCCGGAATGGTTTGAGGACCATGCAGGGATGGATGAAAGTGGAAAAGGTGATTTATTCGGACCCTTGGTCGTTGCCACTGTTGTTGCCGATAGAAGTATGATCGAAGGATGGATCGATGCAGGAATCAAAGACAGTAAGAGTGTTACCAGCGATAAGCGTATCTTTGCACTCGAGAAAGAAATTCGTAGCACCAAAGGAGTGGTCGTAGAAACTGCCTTTGCCAACATGCGAAAATACAACGATCTCTACAATAAATTCGGGAATCTCAACAAACTACTCGGTTGGCTGCATGCCCGCGCTTTAGAGACTGCACTCGACAAAAAAATGGTCCCATGGGGGTTACTCGATCAGTTCACAAAACAAAATGTGACAAAAGGATTTCTCAAAACTCACAAAAGCTTTGATTTGCGTCAACGCACCAAAGCAGAATCAGATCCTGTGGTAGCAGCAGCTTCCATCATCGCCCGTGCTCAGTTTGTGAAAAACATCCAAAAATTGGAGGAACAATCGGGCATAACAATTCCCAAAGGTTCAGGGCACCAAGCAAAATCAGCGTTCACCGAATTGGTTGGGAAATTGGGACCAGACTGTGGACCAGACTACGTCAAAATGCACTTCAAAACAGCCTCTGAAGTGTTGAACGGATAGATTCATCCCATTCTTTTTACGCGATATCGATCCTCGATCAATTCAAGGGTCGATTCGATTCCATCGAAGAAACTCATACCAATTTAAGTCCAATTCAATACGTGTATAATCCGATGCGAGCATCGGATACTACCCCTCATCTACTGTAGTATCTCATGCTTGTTCATTACCGTGAGCCTGTCGAATGGCATGAGATCCGTTTCAGTTTGTAGTTTTTTAAACACAATTTGGTATGAGGAGCGCATGAATTCATTCGTGCGAATAGCGGTGAGGAGGAGCGTTTGACGAGAAAACCTCACCATTAACGACCGCTTGGATCGTACAGTGCGAAAAATCTACCGTCATCATGCCAGAATGAGACTTTCTCCTCACCGACTTCGACAAGTGAATTCTTAAAGCGCTTGAAGTCTTCCACATCCGGAAGCACATAGAGGCAACACTCTTTCTCAGAAACCTTGTTCTTTAAAACAACATGGACAGCCTTCAAGCCTTTCATGCCACAATTGCGACCTCCCATGACCTGATAATCTTGAATAGGCTCCAAATTGGTGGGAACAATCGAAAATGCGGAGTGATTGAGTCCTGTTTGGATTGAACTCAAGTCTGCAGAATAAACATCGGGTGTTAGATGCATATCATACACACCGATAACCTGACTTGCCAAATCTGTCGGCATGGTATTCTCAATACGCCGGGTCGCCTGAGTCATCACAGTCGATACTATCATAAACGCAATACACGCCGCTGCAGCGTAGGAAAACCACGTCTTCCGATAAAAAGGCACCACCGAATCCTTAACCGGAGTATTTTTAAGAATATTCGCAATCTTCGAATCACTCATCGACACGGAGCCATAGTGCTCTCGGATCAAATCATCTAGTTTGTCATCTGTCATCTCACCACCTCATCCAATTATTACAACTCACTGTCATATCCTTTGAGCAACCCACCCTTGAGTTTTTTCTTCGCCCGATGAATCAAGCTTAGAATCGACCCTCTTGGAGTTCCGCTCATGTCAGATATTTCCTGTGCGGTATATCCTTCAACCACATTCAAATACAACGCTTCACGTTCTTCTTTTCTTAACTGTTCAAGCATCGCCTTCACATCATCCTTCGAAGCACTAACTTTGGCGTTGGAGTCGAACTCACGTTCCTCCATTGGCTCAAATGCAACGATCTTGTCGCGTCTAAGACGGTCCATCCGCAGATTGCGGATCGTCTTAAACAGCAACGCTTTCGTCTCTACCTGTCCGTATTTCCGGTGAAGCTTAAACCAAGCTTGCTGCACATAGTCCTCTGCATCGTGATAATCGTTGCAAAGAGAATATGCGTACCGGAATCCGGATTGAAGCATTTCCTGCTCGTCCATGCTTCAGTATGTAGATCTAAGCCCATCGGAACTCAACGTCATTGTTTCGTAAAATGTGAATAACTTACTTTTTAGCTTAAACGCGTGCTTCCACCACTTGATTGCAGAATATACTGTAAACGTTCACTTTTTATTATCCGTGTCCAAATGTAAGAGCGCGAATCGTGTTAAATCCCGCCTTCTTTAGAGTTTTTGCACATTCATTGATGGTGCTACCAGTTGTAAAAACATCATCAATGAGGGTCACAGGTTTCGCTCTATCACCTTCAAAATGAGAGTTTAATTCAAATGCCCGTTTCACATTTTCGATACGGGTCTTGCGATCCATCAGCGTTTGCGAATCCGTATCGCGTTTTCGAACGAGTAGCTCTCTGATCTCAGTCAAATCATCTCCACGAACTCGATCGAACACCTCCGCCAATATCAGACTCTGGTTAAATCCCCTTTCACGAAGTTTTCTAGGATGCAGAGGAATAGGAACCAGGATGTGCCCCTTCACCCTATCAGCAAGCCCCCCACATGTTTCAACGATGCGTTCAATATCCGTAACCATATACAGACCATTACGGTACTTAAGTTCATGGATAATCCGACGTCCAAGACGATTCAGTAGCAAAACAGATCGATTCGAATCAAATATGGGATCCAAGTGGTGACATTGTTCACATCCATCGGAACGAATCGCTTTCCCATAGAGAGGAAACCCACATACGCCACAAAAGGGTTCTCGAATAGACTGAAGGTATCGTCGGGATTCAGATGAAAGATACAATCCTTTTCCCTCCAAATCCTCTAGAGGTTCTTCCGTCCAAAGATCCTGTCTGGGGAAAATGAGATCAAGCAATCCCTCACGTAGCGTCTTGGAGAGCAGTTTTAAGTTTATTGATGACATGAGCAGGAGGACTAGGAAAGTTTCTTTTTCTATAATAAACTTTTTCCAAACTCAATCCTTTCGAGGGGGCCGTCACAACGAGTGAACCCCGTGGGGTTCCATTCAAAAGTTCCAAAAACTGCTCCATACTCATTTGTCCCGAAGCCACTCCAACTAATGCTCCAGTGAGCCCCCTAACCATCTTGTAGAGAAATCCATTTCCTTCGAAACGAAAGGTCAGTGTGTTCCCGTTTTCAGAACAATTCGCCTCGCGAATACACCGCCAGGTCGTTTCATACGCTTCTCCCCGATTCACTGCAAAAGCCTGGAAATCGTGCCATCCCTCGAGTGCTTCTAGCGCGATATGAAGCAATTCTAGATCAAAAGACCTGCCCTCCCCTATCGACCATTGAAAACGTGTCTTCTCGGGTGGAGCAATTCCGCGATAAATCCGATACATATACCGCTTTCCCATAGCGGAAAATCGAGCATGGAACTGATCCCTGACAGGTACGATTTTTTTCAAAAGAATACTCTCAGGCAAAGTACTCTGAATCGCCCGCAAAAGCTTCTCCTTTTTATGATTCCAATCAGCATCAAAATGAAACACTTGTCCACTGGCATGCACGCCGGAATCGGTTCGGCCACTACCATGGACACGAATGGGTTCCTTAAATACAACCTGCAATCTTTTCTCTATGACTTCCTGGACCGTAACTCCATTGGGTTGAATCTGCCACCCACAAAAATCAGTGCCATCATACGCACAAATTACTTTCCATCGCTTCGCCATAGACTTCGTCAAATCCGTTTCTAAAACCATGCAATCAACCGAGAAATTGATGCCATTTGGATATAGCACATTCTTGCACAAACAAATCATCGATTCAACAAATGTCTCTCTTCTCTTTCAGAAGATCATATATCGAAGAATCAACCGCAACGATTCACAGTTTGAAAGTATCCAATAATGCCAGTCTTGATGACCGTACAAAAAAATGGAGCCAGCTGTCGGATTCGAACCGACGACCGTCCGCTTACAAGGCGGAAGCTCTACCAACTGAGCTAAGCTGGCTCTAAATTGGAAAGGCAGAAACTAGGTGGCAGTCTCATTTAAATCAAGCCAAAATCACAACTTTTTTTGATCCTTTTAAGAATCCGCGTTCTCATCCTGATGAGACTCAGGGTTCACGTAGATCGTAACGTTTGCTTCCCGTCCGCCCAAGATTTCTTGAGCCCGCTTCATTGCTTGAGCTGTAGAGAAAGTTGGGTTTTCCGGATCTTCTTCAAATACATTTTCTTTCCCCAGTCGTTCAACCAATCCCGAGGTCATCAAAACATGATAGATCTTCGATCTGACTCCACTGATAAGGAGGTCCCGATCATTTTCTTGCATGTAATTCATTAACTCCTCAAGCGCCAGTACACATGTGGCATCAAGGATGTGGGCATTCTTCATGCGTAAAACAAGGATCTGTAGGTTTTCTTCCTCAAACACGCGTCGAATTTGATCACGAAACAATTCTGCCGACCCAAAAAAAAGATCCCCCTCCACATGAACAATTGATATCTCAAGGACCTGTCGTTCCTTTTCCTGACGTTGAAGCAAATGTCCCTCTTCATTAAAGGTATACTCAACCAATTCCGGGCGGGCTGCCTTTTTGAGAAAAAGAAAGATCGATAGACTGGTACCAAGAACAATGGCCATATCAAGTGGCATCGATAACCCAGCGGCGAGGGTTAGGTAAAAAACCAACTTATCGCTTCCTGTCGAATGCGTGACTACGAAAATTTGATGACGATTAATCAGTGAAATCCCGATCGATATCACCAAAACCGCTAACGCAGGTTTTGGCACATAACTAATAAATGGCCCCAGTAGAAAGGCAGCTAATATTATGAAACCACCTGTATATAGATTTGCCATGGAACTCTTCGCTCCACTCTTCCAATTTAGCATCGACCGCGTCAGCGAACCACTCGCAGGCATCCCCGAGAAAAGCGCACAGCCGATATTCGCTACCCCCATATTGAACATCTCTTGATCGGTGTCCAATTTGTCTCCAGAACGAGCCGCAAGGTTTTTCCCAATCGAAGTGCCTTCCAACAGGCTAAGAATAGCAATCGCCATGGCCGTTCCAAACAAAAGTCGAATTTGATGAAAGTCCCAGACAGGTGGGGTAAATCGCCATTCGCCTAAACTTATGGCCTGTAGTTTTGCAACATTTACCCCCAATGGCTCAAGCATCACCGCAACCACAGAGACCATGAGTAAACAAATTGCGACGTTTGGTAATTTCGGAAGAAAGCGATTCATGAGCCAAAACAACGTCGCGGTAATGACCCCAATCATAAGAGAACTCCAATCAAAGTGCTCTAAAGAGTGCAAAGTGTGATAGAAAACCTGAAAAAACGTGGAAGCCTTAACATCGGCATCAAAATGAATTCCAACCACATTTTTAAACTGATTTGCGATGATCAGAACCGCCGCTGCAGTGATATACCCCGTGATCACACTTTTGGAGATATATTGTATCAACGTAGCAACCCGCGCAAGAGAACCAATAATCAGGAAAAAACCAGATAAAAACACAATCAGCGGTAGTAGATGCAATTTCTGATCATCACTGATTTGTAGCGCAGCAAAGGCACTGAGCAGCAGAACCGAAGTCGCATTGGTTGGTCCCAGAGTAATGAAGTGCGATTTCGCAAACATTGATCCCAGAATCGAGGCTACTGCCGATCCGAAGATTCCGTAATGCAGAGGTATGCCAGCGATCAACGCATAGGCCATGCCTTGAGGAAAAGCCAGCAATGCAACATTGATTGCAGCTGATAAATCACCACCAAGGCAACTTAGTCGAAGACCGCGAATTGAAGAACGAAAAGGGATAAGATCAATATTGATCGAAAACCTCGGAAACCTCGGTTTTTCCCCTTTTTTCACCATTCCTATCCTTCTGCAGGAACCAAAGCTAACAACTCATCTGCTGAGTAAGTCGTGGAGCGAGTACCAACGGCTTCTCGTATCGCAGTCACCTCTGATTCTTCAATGAGAGGATATTCATTTCCCCATGAATTGCGAACATAGGAAAGTACTTCCGCTATTTGTTTATCACTGAGTTCGGCACCAAATGCCGTCATTGCACTGTTATACTGGTTCCCATTCACCGTAATTTCTCCAGCGAGTCCATTGAGCACGATTCTAACGAGTATTTCGGGAGATTTCCCCATCCAATCAGAACCTGCCAACGGCGGATAGACTCCAGGAACACCAGTACCTGTTTGCTGATGACATACCTGGCATTTATTGGTAAAAACTCTTTTCCCCTTCGCGATAGGGTCGTAAACAACGGGACCTGCAACCGCATCGGGATCGTAATCGGGATCATAAACATCCCATTTGAATCCTCCCATAAACTGTGGAGCATACCACGAAACCCAAAGGCACACAATCATACTGAAGAACACCACCACCAGTGGCGGCATTGCAAAGCCTTCACTCGGTTCTTCTTTTTCACGAGCCAGCGGAGAATGAATCTGCTGAACTTCACTATCCTCTAGACCAGCACGATCATAATTCTGAGCGTCGCTATTGGACTGAGGGTTCTTTTTTGGGTCGTCGCTCATTCTACTTCAGAAAACTTCATTTCGGGTAGCTCATAGTCTACCTTCAGGTTCAACATGTATGCAACTAAAGCCTCCGCCCGTTCAGTCGGAATGACTTCATAGCCCTCTGGCGGGGCATAGGAAGATCCCGCCGGTATATTAAGAGCATTATCGGACGGAAACTCGCCAATCTCTTTCACTTCAAACAAGTGAGCGAAAGGTGGCATGATCGATCCAGGAGAAGTGATCCTGGGATTATAAAGATGATTGAAGTGCCAGTCTTTGGAACTTAGACGAGCACCGACATTTGCCAAATCGGGACCAGTCCTCATCGTGCCAAGCAATACACGATCTTGATAGATAAAATCACGAGCTACCGTTTGACGATCCCCCCATCCACGTTCAAAATCAGATCCAAATCCCTTCGGTCGAACTTGTTGAGAGTGGCAGTACATACAACCTTGATCGATGTAAATATCTTTACCCGTTTTGGCTATACCTCCCAATTTAATTGGATACAGAGTGTCGCCATCAATCGGCAGACCATCTTCATCTAAACTAGAGGTTGTCGGAGCTAGATTACCCAGATTCAGATGACTCGAAAGTACCAACCCAGTCCAGGAAAATGCCAGGGTAAAGAAAATACCAAGAAACAATAATGGGAGACTCTTCATGGAAATTATACAGCTGTTTCTTTTTCAGGAAATAGAGTTGGCCCTTCACTCACAGTTGAGGGTTTTGATAGGAGCATCCAGAAAAAATTAATAAAGAATGCGCTATGGCCTATCGTCATCAAAATACCAGAGACACTTCGGGATGCCAACCAAGGCACCGTGTTTGCCATCACTTGAAGAAAAGGAATGTCGGGATTATTGAGCTCCAAACCTTGGATGATTCCACCGATCGAAAGACCCACAACATACCCAGTGATCCCCAATGCGCATGCCCAAAAATGAACGTTAATCAAAGAACCAGACGGCCATTCGCGTTGAAGAAAACGGGGCATCACAAAGTAGATTCCACCAAACATGATCATGGTGAAGAATGCGTATACACCATGATGCGCGTGAGCGATGGTGAAGTGGGTGAAGTGAGTCACTTCGTTTACCGAGCGAAGTGCCATTGCTGAACCGATGAGGCTCACCGCGGTATAGGACATCGCCCCAAATACAATGAACCGTAAAGTGGGACTTCGCCACACAGGACGGGGTTCTCCCACAACGGTCATGTGCTGATTGATGGCCACCACAATGACCGGTATCGTCATCATCACACTTGCAATCGTGCCAGCTGTTTGTAACCAAATCGGAATGGGCCCGGCGATCAAATGGTGAATTCCTGCCCAATTATAAAATAACGCCAAAGTCCAAAAACCCAGAATAGAGAGATAGTAGCTATATATCGCTTTTCCCAACACCTTTGGAATGAGATAATAAGCAACCGCCAATGCAACCGGAGTCAACCACAGGCCCAACACATTATGTGCAAACCACCAGTTCGTGACCGACTGAACGACTCCACGTGCAGGAACAAACAAAATCATTACTTGAGCAATGATATAAAGCCAAGGGAACCAAAAAAGGGCCGCGAGGATATACCACTGAGATACATAAACATGCTCAGATTTGCGATTTGCGAAACAAGCAATGCCCCAAATAGCGATCAAAATATAGGCGATTGCTAGAATAGGTGCCACTTCCTGCGGCATCTCCAACCATTCTACCGAAGTCATACGCCCCGATAGGATTCCCACTACGCCAATAGTTACTCCTAAATTCCAAAAGCTACCTGCGATTAGCAGCACTCCTTTATGTCTAACCTCCGCACGGCTCAACCGAGCCATGACCCATAATCCCAAACAAAAAATAGCGTTGTTAGCCCAACCAAAAATCATGGCATTGAGATGGGCCGATCGTGCCCTGCCGAAGGTCAACCACTCGTATTGGGCTAGAAAATCAGGACTATGTAACTTATAGGAAGAAATAATGGCAAGAAGGGTTCCAACCATCAACCACACCATAGCAGATATCAGAAAGAACAACCCAGCTTTACTCATGGATTGGTCGATCTGACTTAGTTTAACCCGTTCTTCCAACTCCCCTGATTTGTAGGGGGTGAATGTTTTATCTGTGCTCATTATCGATGCTACCTTCTGCTGGGGATCACCTTAAATCGGGTGTCGAATCTATTTCTTAATGCGTTTTTTAGGGAAAAAATCTGTTTGTACACCTTCCGGTTCTTCTTCATCAAAGATGGACTTAGAACCCTTGTCGAACTGACCAAATTGTCCAGTTTTTGCGGCCCAATACAACGCAAAAACTGCAACTGCAAAGAACAACAGGCCGAAAAGAATCAAAACCAACACAACAATGTCCCATGATTCACTCACCGTCGTTATTGTTGGTAAGTTTCAACCGTCAGTTCCATCGCTTGCTCGATCGGAATCCGAACGATACCATCTGTGGAACTGATCATGGCGTAATTGCTCAAAGTCTCAGTCGCTTTTGCTTTAGTTTCGACCAACTGCAGTTCACGTTGACTCTTAAGCGCCGCATCGACCTGGCTGGAGTGAGTGGGCAAATAAGTAAGCCATATGATTAAAGCAAAGAGCAATATCCCAGCTACACTGGCGAACAGGGTGATACCCAAACTCGAATTGTTTTCGTTTTCGTTAGCACTCATACTATTCGTGGTGGTGAATGGATTCCAAAATTCGTGGATCGTTAACAGGAATTGGTTTTCTTTTAGAAGCACTGCGCATAAAGGACCAGATCACGAGCCCTCCGATTCCAATAAGAGCCGCCAAGTCAAAAATAGTTACAGAAAACCCGCGAACAACAAAGTGCCCTTCCTCTGTCATAACCTCGCCCGGAAGAATGTTAAAATAGAGATCCGCAATGTGGAAAAACAATATCCAAGATGCAATAAAGATCAATCGTTTGGTCTTAACCTTAGTGGAGTAAAATAACAGAAACAGGAAAGGAACAAAAAAGTGGAGGAATATCAACGACATCGCAACATACCACCAACTACTGAAACCACTTCCGTCCTGTAAATAAAGGCGGAGATTATACCAGAATGTCTCCTCTGGAATGTTTCCCTGGTAAATTAGGAACATTTGAGAAAAAGAGATATACGCCCAAAAGATGGTGAAAGCCAAAAGTAGACAGCCAAGGTCGTATTGATGCGCTTGTTTATAAAGTCCCTTCAAATGCCCTCGTGTTGAGAGAAAGAAACAGAGAATGATCGTAAATGCGACTGCAGCACGGATTGAACAGGCGAAATACCAAACCCCAAACATCGTAGAAAACCAGTGGTACTCGAGACTCATGAACCAGTCAAAAGCGGCGAATGTCAGACCCAAGGCCACTGAAAAGAGACCAAATGCTGCTAATTTTCGCGATCTGTTGATCCATTTTGGATCAGCATCGTTATCAAGGGAGAATGAAAACTTCCGCAATAGTCCAGATACCCCAATGAATACGGCAAAGTATATCCCCCAACGGATTGTCATGAATGGAAGATTCAGCCAAGCACTTTTCCATATATAAAGAGGATCGTGCCCAACTGTATGACCGTTATGCAATACCAAATTGGGATCCATCCATTTCCACACAAACCCTGGACTATCTGACAACCAAGGGAGCAAAATCAGTGGCAAAAAAAGAATCGCCATGAGGGGAAAAGCTCCCGTCAGGTGCTCAAGCTGTCGTCGAATGATGATAGACCACCCTGCATCAAACACGTGTGAAATCAGCATCAACATCAAACTTCCGATGAGGATCGACATCCAAAATGCCAATCCGATCAACCAACTGAACCACGGACGAGAATCTTCTCCCACGTATCCAGTGATAAGTCCGACAGCTGCAATACCAATACCAACTACACCAATGATCAGTGCAATGAGCGACCAATTTCTGTTCTTTTGTTCGACCGACATATTTGCGTTTGAAATTTGATTTGTCTCGCTGCTCATAGTCCCAACCCCTTTCTCTCTGAATCAGGGACATCTTCAACAGATCCGTTTGCGGCGCGTTGAAGAGCTCGAACATACAATACGACAGCCCAACGTTCCTCGGGATTTAGCTTATCACCATAAGCCATCATGGTGTTTTTTCCATTAGCAATCGTGTTGTAAATCTCCCCTTCAGGTTGCTGCACAAACAAATCCTGGGTTAGATTGGCTGGAGCCAGACTTGGACCGGGAAAATTTTTAATCGCTCCATTGCCATCGCCAGCATAACCGTGACAAGCAGAACAGAAAATGTCATACCGTTCTTTTCCTTTGGCCATCATCTCGTGAGTCACTTCCATCGGAAATCCGGAGGCAAACTGACCCTCGCCATCTTTCCCCGTAAGGAGAAAAAGATCCTTCAAATGATCAGCGGAATACGCTTCCGAAAAGACTGCTTTGCGGTCGAGTGCGTTTCCGCGAACAACCGTATTCGCAGGAGGAAGTTGGTCCGCCATACCGTTTTCAAAAAAGCCACTTTCCAACTGCGGATAGTACTTTTGCTGACGGTCCATATCAGGAAAGATGTAAAGTGGCTCTCGTCTGGATTTGCTTCCCCGAAATCCCAACACTGAGACCACAAGTGCAATGAGCAGCACGTATACAATGGTGATTTTCTTTATCATGAAATGCGCGTTGTTCAGGATTCTTGTTGAGAAGGAATCACGGTGACATCGTAGCCACCCAGTTTTTCAAGCAAAGACTTGGTGTCTGCCTCCGCGAACTTTGGATCTTCCGATTCGATAACGATCATGAACTTATCATCCGAACTCTTACCAAAATTTTCGTATTCAAAAACAGGGTGATGGTGTTTGGGCAGGTTATTCAGAAAAAACATGCCTCCGAGCGTTCCAAATGCTGCGAGTAAAATGGTTAACTCGTAAAAAATCGGAAATGGAAAAATGGGATCAAAAATAGCCTTACCTCCAACAGTCAATGGGTAGTTGAAGTTCATGAAGGCCACAATTGACATTCCAGTTAGAAAACCCGTGATGCCCCCAACCAGGGAGAATCCACCCAGAACCGAGCGTTTTTCACCCATCACCTTTTCGATTCCATGAATCGGAAAGGGGGTATAAACATCAAATTTGGTATAACCAGCTTCGTTGACTTCCTTAGAGGCGTTATAGATCTCAGGAGTAGTATCGAAGGTAGCGACAATGCCATATGTATCTTTACTCATGATTAACTTACTTCGATTTTTTCTGGTTCAAAGGATGGTCCACGTTATGAGGATCCGCCTGCGGACAAGCGAGGGCCTTAATTTCTGCAATCGCGATCAATGGCATGAAACGAAGGAACAATAGGAACAATACGGAGAATAGACCAAAAGTTCCGACGTAGGTGAAAATATCAACAATCGTTGGCGAGTAGTAACCCCAACTTGAAGGAAGAAAGTCATTCGCGAGCGATGTAACGGTAATAACAAACCGCTCGAACCACATACCCACATTCACAAAAATGGAGATAACCCAGACTAAAGTGGTGTTGTTACGCACCCATTTAAACCAGAACAATTGCGGTGAAATCACATTACAGGAAACCATAATGAAGTAAGCCCACCAGTATTGACCACCTGCTCGATTAATAAACGCAAAAGCTTCGAACGAGTTCGCACCATACCAAGCGATAAAGAACTCCATCGCATAGGCATAACCTACCATACTACCAGTCGCCAAAGTGATCTTACACATCGCATCGATGTGATATTGCGTGATCAGATCATGTAACTTAAATACAGAACGGAGTGGCAACATCAACGTAAGCACCATTCCAAAACCGGAGAAAATCGCACCTGCCACGAAGTAAGGCGGGAAAATCGTCGTATGCCAACCCGGGAGAATAGATGCCGCGAAGTCAAAGGATACGATGGTATGAACCGAAAGCACGAGTGGAGTGGAAAGCCCCGCCAATACGAGGTAAGCCATCTCATAGTTCTTCCAATGACGAGCAGAATTGCGCCATCCCATCGCGAGCACACCGTAAAAGTATTTCCGCCACATTTTGGTCGCTCGATCTCTCAATAATCCCAGGTCAGGAATCATTCCCATATACCAAAAGAGCAGAGAGACGGTGAAATAAGTCGAAACCGCAAAAACGTCCCACTCAAGCGGGCTACGAAAGTTGGGCCAGATGCCATTCTGATTGGGGAGCGGAAACAACCACCACGCAAACCAGACACGTCCCACGTGGAAGAGAGGGAAAATCCCCGCACAAACCACAGCGAAGATGGTCATCGCTTCTGCCGTTCGATTGATCGAAGTTCTCCAACGCTGCTTTAAAAGACAGAGAATCGCAGAAATCAGTGTTCCAGCATGGCCGATACCAATCCAGAAAACGAAGTTCACAATCGCCCATCCCCAGTTAACAGGATTTGCGAGTCCCCATACACCGACACCGGTCGATACAAGGAACGCGAGGCCAAACAACGTGAATGCTGCGATCATCGCTGCTAAAATGAAACATACCCACCACCAGGTTGGGGTCTTCATTTCAACGATTCCGCAGATCTTCTCGGTGATCCAGTTATAGTCGCGGTTGTTCTCGACAAGCACTCGTCGAGGCATATCCACCGGTTTAGCTTCCTGAATGAGAGCTTTTGCCTCATCCGGTATCGCTACATCATGTGCTTCGTGCGCCATATGATAATTCCTCTTGTCTACAAATTGGATTAATGCCCGCTGTGAGCGTCATGGTTCGGGTTTTCTGCAGGTCCATGAGCGGCGTGAGTTTCCTCTGCACCACCATGTCCTGTTTCCTTGTGATCACTCTCAGAGCCGTGTTCCTCACCTCCATGAGATTTCGCATCGTAATCCATCCGAGTGTAAGGAAGTGCGTAACGATACTTCTCTGGCATCTCTGGATTGGGGTTGCGCAATTTCGCGAGATAAGTCGTGCGAGGGCGAATGTTAAGATACCCCAGCAAACTATAGTTCAGATCTGAACTCTTTGACTTATAAACTTCAGACTCGGTATCGGTGATATCACCAAATTCGATCGCTTGGGTCGGACACACTTGCTGACAAGCTGTTTTGATCGTGCCATCTGGAACCTTGATGTTATCGGAATCCTTCGCGATAGACTTCTGACGGATTTTAGCGCCTTCGATGCGTTGTACGCAATAGGTGCACTTTTCCATCACACCGCGCATGCGAACAGTCACATCCGGATTACGGCCAAGATTCTGCACCTCAGGTTCTTCTACCGGTCCCAACGGGCCCTGGTAGAACTTGTCGATTTCCCGCTTGTGCCAATCGAAGAAATTAAAGCGGCGAACCTTGTAAGGACAATTGTTGGCGCAATACCGGGTTCCAACACAACGATTGTAAGCCATCACATTGAGCCCTTGTTCGTCATGAACTGTCGCATTCACAGGGCAAACAGTTTCACAAGGAGCAAGCTCACAGTGTGCACAGGCCATTCCTTGGAAGGTCACTTGCACGTCCTCAGGAATATCAGTCTTTTCATTTTCCATTGAGGAAAAATAGCGATCAAGCCGAATCCAATGCATTTCCCGACCGCGACGAATTTGATCCTTTCCTACAATCGGGATGTTGTTCTCACTCTGACAAGCAACCACACACGCGTTACAACCCGTGCATGTGTTGAGGTCGATGGTCATCCCCCACTGTTGCGGTGCCCAAGTGGCGTTCGGGTCATCTGGGTTGAAACGATCTTTAACTGTAAAATCGGGAGTAGGATACATTGAACCCCCTCGCGGTGTATTCACAGCCTTCCATTCAATCGACTTATCGTCATCCGAGCCGTAAATCTTTGGCGAATGGGACTCTGTGCCCATTTTACTCACGAAATCAGGATGTTTGACATAGTCATCAACTGATCCTTCTCGCACAATCGCACGACCTTCAATGGCCCAATGTTGCTGCGTATTGGCCAGCGCATAAGTATCACCCGTTAAGGTCAGTGTAGCTCCAGTGCGGTAGGCATTGTTTGCATAGCTCGTCAAAGGATAGACGTCAAAACCAGCTCCTTGAGCGATTCGTCCAACGGAACGGCCAAATCCTTTACTCACCACAACAGTATAGTCTGAAAGGCCAGGCTGCACGTGAATCGGAGCAACCAACTCAACACCACCGACAACAAGTTTTGCCATCGGAGCTTCTTCTCTTCCTTTCACAAAAACTGCACTATCCCTCTGAATCACGCCCTTTTTGTTAAGAAATGAAGGAGTCGCAAAAATACTCATGTCCGTCGAAGCTTCGAGCTCTTTCGCATACTTCGGACTGATCAAAATCGCATTATCCCACGTCAATTTTGAGAGAGGTTCGGGACATTCCATCAACCAACCATTATTCCCATGGCGGCCATCAAATGCATGGTAACTCGGAACCAAACGGACCTCAAGCGATCCACTGCTAGGCTTTTTAACTTTTGCCAACTCAGCGAGACTGTCCTTCAGTTTACCCACTGCACTTGAAGCGGATACAGAAGCCTTGGCGTAGGTAACACTCGAGACAATCCCCTCCGCAAGGAAGGCACTAAATTCTGTATCAGCAGCCAACGCAGGCACTGCAATGATTGCAGACTGCTTAACAAGGGTATAGGCATCGTTGGTTTCAGCCCCAGCGATCCGAGCAAGAAATTCCAACTCAGAAAAGGTTTCGTATAGCGGTTCAATTAAAGGCTGAACCGGAACATAGTGCCCTTCATAGGTATATCCATCACCCCATGATTCCAAATAATGAGAGGCAGCGATCTGAATCTTTGAGATTTCACTCGTTTCGTCTTTGTGGGAACCAAATCGAATCACCTCAGGAACCGTTTTTGCAAACAGGTCAAAATCCAAATCTCCCGGAGCGTCATAAGCTGGATTTCCTCCCACTATAATCAACGTTTCGATTGAACCGGATTTTAATGCTTCGGTGAGGCCTTTGATGCACGTTCGCTCATATGGCAGACTTACATCCAAGTATTCAACAGTGTGATCCACTGCTCCAAGCGCCTCATTGAGCAACATGGCAATGATCTGAGTGCTTTCAGACAAGTGGGAACCCACCAAAACAACAGATTCGCCGTTATTGGCCAACAAGTCTTCCGCACAAGCAACGGCCCAATCGTGATATTCATTCACAGATCCGGAAACTGCTTTGAGTTGATCTGCAACAGCGCCCATCCCCATTTTCGCAAGTACGATGGCAGCAAGATGTGCCACAAAAACATCAATTTGAGTAGATGCCATGCGAAGTCGATGATCTGCTGCTGAACCGGTTAGCGTGAGATTGGACTCCACACAGTATAAACGGTTCATCTTCTTGGCATCCTTCGAACGCCTTACCTTACGAGCCTTAGAATAACTTTGGTTTGAACCAACGGCATCGGCTTCGAGGCCCATAAAGTCAGCATCAAGCGATAACACCCGCTTCGCTTTGTCCAAGTGGTGAAAAGCCCTGACGCGTTTTCCCAAATGCTTTTCAGAGGCATTTTCCAAACCATGAGTCGCAACAGCTTCATATTCTGCCCACAACAATTCGGGAGCCTTCTGTTGAAGATCAGCGATCAATTTGGCTCGAGCAGGAGAAGCGGAAGGTTCGGCGAGAACCGCAACACCCTTACCTGCTGATGCGGTTACTTTGTCACTTAGCGACTTCAAGGCATCAAACACCTCTGGTTTGGAGAGTTTATTCCCTCCACGATTGGATTTCGTCAACCGGTCAGGATCGTAAAGATCAAGAACACTCGCTTGAGTGAATGTGTCTGTCGCGCCACGGTAACGTGTAAAGCTGGGGTTCCCCTCCACTTTGGTCGGACGCCCCTGATGACTTTCCACAATCAACGGGATATTCCCCCATGCCAGCGGCATCGACGTTGAGTAGAAATTGGGCAAACCCTGAATCATGTTTTCAGGTTGCTTCGCATAAGGGAGCACATGGCGGCGCGGTCGACGGCATCCCGCCATCCCGACTCCGGCAAGACTGAATGATGCAGCCATTACTTTCAGAAACTGACGGCGATTCACGCCATTGATTTCTGATGCTCCTTCAGGGAACTCACGGTGTAACCATTCTTTAAACTCCGGAGAGTCCACCTTTTCGTCCAAACTTTTCCAGTATTCTGGTCCCGATTGATGATTCATATCTAGAGACTTCCTTAATTAAATTAGCGGTGACATCCGGAGCAGCTTTCAGGAGGCATGACCTGCCAGTCATGCACAAAGGACTGAGCCTGGCTCTCCCAATCAGGATCATTGGGTTGCCACTTCAAATCATAGACCTTATCCACCGGGCGGATGAAATCCTCCGGATTACGATGACAGTCGAGACAGAAATTCATAGTAAAAGACTTGGCATGGAAGACTTCTTCCATTTCGTCAACTTGACCATGGCAATGCACACAGCTTACACCGCGATTCACATGCACTGAGTGGTTGAAATAAACATAATCAGGCGTGTCGTGAATTTTGACCCACTCAACTGGATCTCCAGTTTGATAGCTCTCTCTTACAGGCGCAAGTTTCTCTGAGTCTGCCCTAATAACAGTGTGGCAATTCATACATGTATTAGCAGAGGGAATGGTTGAATGCTCGGAACGGTCCACAAAGGTGTGACAATAACGGCAATCCAACCCAACTTGATTCACGTGGAGAGAGTGATCGAACGGAACAGGTTGCACAGGTTGATAACCAGCTCGTGAATAGCTTGGGGTAAAGTAATAATAAAGCCCCGCAATAATTGCGAGTATCTTTAATGTCAGGCCAAACACAATCCAACCAGGGACTTTATTTGCAACTTCAGGGAAAATATTACTCATTCGATAAACTGCTTATCTATTGACAGAACTAAACCACATTTCTGGTAAAATCGACTTCCAACCCGAAAGAGAGGAGCGACCGAAACCGATGGTTTCAGAATTCAAATAAATCAGCGTCATGTCAAGGCTAGGAAGCCCTTGACCATACCGTGTATTAAAAACATTAATCCAAAAATTCAGAGAAAGTAGTTCCTTAAATAAATTAAAATTATGCATGTAACAACCAACTAAATAAAAAAGAAATTTGAACATCTCATAATATCGATACTACTAAACCATGGACAATAGGCACATAGAATTGTAAACTATCGATAGCATTAAACCATATAAACTTAAAACAACGGAGACTTTGAGTCTCAACGACAAATAGTAACTAAATTAGTCAATTACGATTGCATCACACATTAAAACTCATATAACCACTTTCCTCACTAACACTACAATTTAATACAATCACTATGATAGACATAAAAAAGAAGCTCAAAGATTTAGAGAACGAGGAAAAAAAACTGGCTGAAAAAAAACGTCAGTTGATCGAAGAACAAAAACAACTCGAAGAAAAACAAAAGAAGTTGGAAGAACTATTCGAGAAAAGTGGATATTCGACTCCCAAAGAATTAGTCGAAGACCTTATTGTGAAGTATTCCATTCGGCTCGCATCGCTTGGCGGAGGAGAAGGTCAACCAAAACGCACTCGTACCCGTATTACTGCTCAGTTAAGAGATGCTGTTAACGCAGACATTGATGCAGGCAATACAAAAGTCGCTGCTTCAAAAAAGCATGGCATCAGCTATGTAGTTGTAGGCAAGATCGCTAAAGGCGATTATAACCACCTTTAATTTCGAGGCTGAAAGGCCTTTACTCTTTCTTAAAGACCAGTCAGGAAAAAACTTGACTGGTCTTACTGTTTTAAAGCATCTCTTCTTACTTTGCTTCCATAGTTCAATGGATAGAATGTTGGCCTCCGGAGCCGAAGATTTGGGTTCGAATCCCAATGGAAGTACCAATCTAGTAGATGTTTTTAACCGCATTATTAAGCGACTTGGGGCGGTTTTTCATCAAAACCTTTCCTAGAAATCCAAAGTCACTCTTGGGACAAAATGTGGGACATTTTCTGTCCAAAACAGACTCCATAAGATTATAATTCTACAACTATTAGGGAATATCATCTATAGAGTCTGGACCTTGACAAGATTCCAGCGAAAAAACAGTGTTTTTTGAGACTCGAGTTAGAAACTCCGCACGCTTCGATCCCAATTCAACGAAGTCTTGCCCACAATGCACTTGTGGATGCACGAGCCCTTTCTGGCAAAACCTAAAAACAACCTTTGGAGCCCAGCAAATAGGGATCTTTCAACCTTGATTCTTAGCTTCCTCCGAAATAGAAAAAGGCATACTGAAGTAAATGAATGTATGACCCCACCCCACATAATGAAGACGGCTCATTTTTGCCATTTTGCTCATCAGTATTGGGGTTTAGTAACAATTCTGTTTATCCTGGTTTGTTCAGATTAATGATCTCGTGTTTGTTGATCTGTTCGGTCGCCCAATTCTCAACCCACGCAAACACCTCAGTTGGGCTTCCGCTGATTCGATTATATTCGCTGGACGAAATTGGTGGTAGCGAGGGAGGATTTGAACTCGGATTCGATCCGATCGGTCGACTTACGGTGGTGCAAAACGGTTCCTACTCAGCTTTAAATGACCGGGACTGGGTTCCACTGTTTTCAGAGAGCGAGTCTACTGAAGTTGTGCATTCGTTGCTTCATCTCTCATCGGAAGAGGCCTATTACGGAGCAAATGGCTCATGGGGGCGTTTAGTCCGACAAAGTGACGGAAGGCTTGCACCCGAGCCGATGCTGCCAGCTGATCGACCCGACTGGGCGAAATCCAACATTTATCTCGATATTTTCGAGTTCGGACAAAAAATTGGATTCCTCAATTGGAACGGCATGGTTTTCTGGGATCGAGGATCCGAAACCTGCTCTTATCTCGAAGTCCAGGGGTTAAGAAATGCATTCGTTCTAGAGAATAAACTATACACGGTCTCGGCTGGTGAAGGGATCGGTCTGGTAGATTTCTCACAAAATCAAATTGATATCTTACCGATAGAAGAACCCGCTGCGGACTCGCTCTACTTTGCAGTGCCATTCGATGAACAAAACGTGCTCTGCGCTACTCGCACAGGTGCGTTTTTTCTGTTTGACGGAACCCAACTCTCGCCGTGGGAAACCGATCTGGATTCACTGACCGAGATCTCTGTGAATATAACGAGTGTTTGCGCACTTGAGGACGGTCATTTTGCGGTTTCAATCGCAGAAAAAGGACTCTACCTTCTCGATGAATCAGGTAATATCCAGTCTGCCTACACCACAATTGAATACCGCAATGTAGAGCAGATCTGCTATAACGAACCAGGAATATTATGGGTATCGAATTACTCGGGTATTTTGCAGGTGTTCTATGGTAGTCCCGTTGGTGTTGTTGATAAACGTCAGGGGCTCATCGTTAATTGGCCGCAAATAACCGGATGGCGGGGAAAAACAGTCATTGCCTCAGGTGGAATACTCTTTGAATCGAATACCGAAGACCGTCTGCAAACAACCACTTTTAAACAAATACCAACACAGCCAACCAGTGGGATATGGGGCATCGCCAGTGATGGAGAAACTCTTCTTGTTTCAGATGACTCGTCCATTTATGAGCGTGTAGACGAAGCCACTTTTGAGGTGATTCTAGATAATTTTTCAGCCGATCGTTTGGTCATGCCCAAACCCGGTCTTTGTTACGCAATCCACAGGAAAAAAATCACAATCTTGGCGAAACAGGGAGGGCGTTGGCAGGAGGTTGCAAAGCGCCAAAATGGCTATGGTTATCCATCTGTGGTTCACGCAATCGGCCAATCCGCATGGGTGGAACTCGGTGTGCAACGTGTGCTGAGAATATCCTATCAAAATGGCGAGTTAACGACTCAGCTTTTCGACGAATTTCCATGGAAAAACACGGGTTGGATTCATATTAGTTCGATCGATGATCTGGTTATTCTAAGTTCCCCGGGAAACGGTCGACTTTACTTTGATGAGAGCCAGGAGTCCTTTATTGAAGCTCCCGAAAAGTGGGAATTCCTAGATGAACTCCCCTACCTCATTACACGGGTTCGAAACGACTCTCTGGGCAATATCTGGATGTCCCATCATGATGGTATCGCACTTCTAAAAGAAACAACAACCGGTTTCCAAGTTGAAGCTGGAAGCTACGACTTTGTCCGTGCTTCCGATCCAATTATCCGGATCATGGATGAAGGGAATGTTTGGTTTAATAATGGGGAAAACCTGTTTCACTTAGACCCAGCAAAACAAAGTATACCCTTCAAACCTTCCAGGCCACGATTAATATCCATCCACGACCAACTCAACTCACGGGAAATCGCCGATTATCACCTCGATCAAGATTCTCCAATACTCACCTATGATGAACGCAATCTAGCTTTTCGATTTTTCGCTGGAACCTACTCCATTCGAAATCCTCGTTACAATATTAGGGTCGTGGGCAGGTCGTTTGATTGGTCCATCGAAAATTCAGACTCTGAACTCTTGCTTACAAATCTCTTCGAGGGAAACTACGAACTCAGCTGTCAGCTTGTTTCCAACGAAATTCCCATCAACACCCCGATTATCTTTCGCTTTCAGATCGCTCCACCCTGGTATCGAACACCTCTTGCTTATTTCCTCTATTTCCTGTCAGCAATCGCCCTGCTGATAACAGTGCTTCAGTGGTTTCTCCAAAAAGCCCAACGTCAAAACAAACAATTATCAAAATTGGTAAAGGAGCGAACCAAGAAACTAGAGGAAACGATGGAAAAACTCCAGGATGAAACAAGAAACTCCGCGACCCTCACAGAGCGCAATCGGCTCGCAGCAGAACTTCATGATAGCGTTCAACAGGGGCTCAATGGATTAATGATTCATATGGACGGCATGATGCTGCAACCGCTGGATCCTGAAGAACAGCAATCGAGCATGAGAACAGCCAAAAAAATGCTCGATTACACCCGCCAGGAGGTGAAATACGCCCTTAGAAACATGCGCTCACCCTTAATCGAGGATTCCGACTTGGCTAGAGCACTATCCAAAGTATCGGAAATAGTGGCATCTGAGTTCACGAAAATTGAACTCACGACCCAAGGCGAACCTTATTCCATTCCCTCCTATCATTTACACCAATTGTTGCGAATCTGCCAGGAAGCCGTCACAAATGCGATCACTCATGGAAAGGCAGAAAGGGTCCTCATAAACCAGGAGTATTCCGTTCAAAAGTTACGACTGATCATCGAGGACAATGGATCTGGATTCGATCCTCAAAAAAAACTCGATTCGACCAGACATTTTGGAATCTATAGTTTAGAAAATAGAGCAAAATCTATCGATGCCGAACTGACAATAGACAGCAAACCTGGCGAAGGAACCCGGGTTTCGATCACCATCCCCAAAGAAGCATTCTACCAAGCAAAAACATGACTCTAAGCCCCAAAATCAAAATCCTTTTAGTGGATGATCATATCGTCATGAGGATGGGTTTGAAGTCAGCCATTTCAAGGCAGCTAAATATGGAGGTTGTGGCGGAAGCTGAAAACGGAATTGAGGCGATGCAGGCCTACGAAAAGCATCAACCGGATGTAGTCGTGATGGATCTCAGAATGCCGAAACAAAATGGCATGCAAACGATCCAAAAACTTCAAGACAATCACAAGAGAGTCAAAGTCCTCGTCTACAGCAATTTCGCTAGCGGAAAAGAGATATACTCTGCATTCAAAGCAGGAGCGACAGGTTTTGTCGTGAAAGACATGGCGCTGGAACGTCTGTTTGATGCGATTCGCATCGTGAGCAAATCTGGACACTACCTGCCCCCCGAAATATCTGGAAAAATTGGCTTCGCTGCTGCTGCCAATCTTACGCCAAGGGAACTGGAAGTTCTCTCTTGTATTGCTCAGGGCATGAGTAACAAAGAGGCTGCAGTTGCACTGAACCTCGCCGCGGGCACAGTTAAAATCCACTTATCAAGAGTGCTAACGAAATTGGGGGTTGGTGACCGGACGCAGGCGGTTTTGACCGCCGTTAAACGCGGTATCATCGAGCTTGAGATGGATTGATCCAAAAGGAGAATGGGACATCACCCCCCGGTAATGTCCCATTCAGGTTGGAGGAAGGAAAAACCCTCCACTCACTTAGCGTTGTGTTGCCTATTTATGATCCCACAAAAATTTAATCCATTCTCAAACTCGCCCGTGAATCACTCCACTCGTAAACTCTCGGGCGCCCCAAGGTAGCTTGGCTTTAAACCACCTGCATCGATCACAAATTTCTGAATTACCACTCCTGGATCGAGCATCCAAACCCGCAACGTGTGAACGCCATTAGCGATCTGGCCATGTTCAGATGTTTTGATTTTGATACGCTCGGCAACTGACTTTGACCACCAATCCGCATGTTTCCAGTCGGGAACGACTTCCCCTTCGTGCATATTCACGATTTGAGGTTCGGCATCGTCGATCGCAATTGCGAACTTCAACCCCTCCCCTTTTGTGAAATTCAAGGTGGGTGATAGATACGTTTGAATAGAAATGTCTGCAGCTGCAAAGGTGGTGAATTTGTATTCTAAAACTGGGCTGTTTTCTAAGCTATCACGACGATCAGCATTAGAGGGAAAGACAGTCATAGCAGATCCTGTGCGCCCAAGATTGGGCACTTCGATCCACGAAATATCACCGATGGATGTTTTACGATCATACTTCGCCGCTTCGATTGATATGACGCCATTGTTTTCGACAAATCCAGACACCTCAGGTCGCTCATTCGAGATTGGCACCTGCACGCGGTAAGTGTTTCCAGAGCCGGAGATTTCCAATTCCCCTACGACACTTCCTGTTGGTGCCTTTTTCCAATCGATGCTAACGTAGACTTTCTCTTGTCGTTCAACGCTTCCAGATTTAGAGGAAACACGGATCCAGTCCTGCATAGGTTTTATCGAATAATCAACCATCCCTTTACCTCGGTTGAGAACTTCCACAAAAAACTCCTGATCGTTGATCGGATCGAAATTGGGGAGCGATTCACTGTAGGCCCAATCCGACTCCACATCCAACCAGCCCCAAAAGGGTTTTTTCCCATATTCCAACAAGAAGCCAAACTCCGGTTCATCCCGAACCTGCACATACGACAAGACAGGGATTTTATTGAGAGGTGGATGATTCCAGTAAGTATAACCAATGTGCGTCTGCGACATCATGTGATTCCATTTCCCCCCCTCCAGATCTTCGTGGAAATAACGGGTTAGCTCTGCATCTTTGGCAAAATGCTCCCGCGCAACATCCGCGTAGTGATTCGCTGTCGCGTATCCGCGCTCTGCGTAAAATTTACTCTTACCGGCAGCCACATACATCTCGTTCAGATTTAAGCAGGCGTCTACTGGAAACAACGCGAGCTGGTAAAAAGCTGAGTGATAGGCTTTGGGTAACGATTGATAGATTTCATTCGCATCTTTCGAAAGATCACGAAACTCCTCCAATATCCGATCCGCCTCGCGGTAATTTTCGACGCTATAAAGCTCGGGGTTCAACATCTCAGGCGTACGGCGCGAGTTGTATTTCGTATAGCGCGCCAACACGTCTGCAGCAGCCTTCGCATGAGTCTCTCCAAATTGCTGAGCCGCCCATTGGGTGTAATAATCTGGAAGGTCAGCCGCATCGATCGCCTCAGGATCCCAGGCAAAATCCATGAAAAAGCTGATAGGCAGTTCCATCGGTTTGATGTCACCCACATTCACAATCCAGAGGTCTTTTGCTCCGTGTTCATATGCCAAATTCATTTGCTCCCAAACCCGCTCGATCTGCGTCACATTCATCCAGCGGTAAGAAACAGGACCCCCGACGTAATCAAAGTGATAGTAGATTCCGAAGCCCCCCTTATGACCCAAATCTTCTGCTTTTGGAAGATAGCGAAGGTTACCCCAATTGTCATCGCTGAAGAGCACGAGAATATCATCGTCCACTCGCATTCCCTCGTCGTAATAATCCTGTACTTCTTTGTAGAGCGCCCACACTTGTGGGATTTCATTGGCGGGTTTTTTCAGCACATCACTCAGGATTTCTCGCTGGTCGGAAATAATGGTCTTCAATAAATCGATCGCCGTGTCTTCTGCCATCGCTTCATCTCCATCGCCGCGCATACCCACCGTCACCACGCTTTCGTAGTTGCCCATGCGTTCGATACCGCCACGCCAGAAATCCTGTAACTTCGCTTTATTACTTTCGTAGTTCCAGGGTCCTTCACCCTCCTCATACCACTCCTGGTGTGAGCGCATCATCGGTTCATGATGGCTTGTAGACATGACGATTCCGTATTCGTCTGCCAGTCGTGCATTTTCAGGATCATCGACATTAAAAATCGTGGGAAGCCACATTGCTGGCCAGAGATAGTTCCCTCGATTGCGCAGAATCAGCTCAAAAACCTTCGCATAAAACTTTTGGTTGTGACCACCAAACTGCTCCTTCGCCCAGTTTCGTAAGCAGGGAGATTCATCGTTCAAAAAGATTCCGCGGTACTTCACTTTCGGCTCTCCCGAGTAGAAGGTGCCGTTCTTCACATACAATGCAGCTTTGGGGGCCGCGGGTACATCCGCCCAATAATACCACGGAGAGACTCCAATCTGTTTCGAAAGTTCGTAGATTCCATAGATCGTGCCGCGTTTGTCACTACCAGCGATCACCAACGCCTGGTCGATTCCGGGCAATGGGTTCTCCACAGTGGATATGACAAATGCCTCCCACTTTCCATCAAGCAGTTTGCCATCAACCTTGCCTGCCGCAATCAGTTCATCAATCACAGCACTCTTGCCCACGGTTCCAATCAGCACAGCCTTCGCTTTCCCTGAAAGTTCGGAGGATACTGCTGGAGCGATCCCAGTCACCCGCTCCAAATCGTCTTTCAAATCACCAACTGCCCGAATCACTCCTTTCCAATCGCCATCGTCGTAAACAAGACTTGTCGCTTCGCCGTCACTTACCAATGCAAAGGAATCGTGCTGCTCAGCGCTCTCTGCGATTATTGTATCCCAGAGGTTGAGTGACTCTACTTCACCCGCTTGAATAGTGGCAATAGTGGCAATAGTGGCAAGGCTGATTACCCATTTCGAAAGCACGCTTTTGATATAAATCGGGAGGTTCATTGGTAGTAACTTCATAGTCAAAATTTGGAAACTTCGTGGATTAAATGATCCTGCATTTGAGCCCGTTTCGGAGCACCCTTATCAACAAACCACTTACTGCGTATTAAACGATTAATCTTACAGAGTAGCCATCCGAAGGTATCTTGCGGGGAACGACAGTTTTCGATCATCCGTGTTACTCAGGTCATCGTCAACGCGGCAAATGGGATACTCGCACCATGACTATTGGCATATAGAAATGTCACACAAAGGTACCGATCCATAAATTAGTCTACTTCCGCGAAATATCCGTTTTCCAAACAACTAGGGTTCGATGTAATTGCTCTCATGCGACCGGAGATAACTCTTAGCAAGCCCAATTCGTTTGTCTACGATACTGAGGAACACATGTGAGAAAACAGCAGCATTTGATTCGCTTGAAAAGTCAGATACACACCAGAGTCGAACACGCCTTTGAATGGCGGTGGAATTCCAAAATGGATCGAGCGAGCGCCATAGAATGGGATGGTACCAAATGGAAAATTGGGGGGCTTATCCTGAATTACATTGTGATGAAGATGCAGCATCTTTTACAGCTGAAACAAATGGCATGAGCATACTTCCCCCACTTTTCTGAAGACGATAGCAGATGTTTATTCCTGCACCATCCAGTCTGCACGTTCTGCAAACTCCTCCTGGAACTGTTCGCGCCATTTATAGACCGATCGCGGTCCTTCCGGACCATCAAACCAGTGGTACTTTGCTGGATCGGGTTGTACAAACTGACCTCCCCATCCACCTTGAATGGGTTGTTCAGGGTCATTGATCCCTCTCAGTCCGCTGATCAAGTGAAGGAATGAAGGGGAATCCCCCTCCCATACACCGGGAACCGCCGGATCCCAACCACTTTTGGGATAGGCAGCACCAAGAGGACCATGATCATTACGAACGTTCTGATTGGCCCACTCCAGATCCGCGAGAACGCTGCTTTCACTTCCGCTCACCCAGAACATTCCCTGATAGTTTTTTTCAGAAAGAATGATGAAAAGATTTGGAAAATTTTCCAAGAGCCAGTCAGCTGTGTAGTCCTGTTTGACGATCAAGTAAAGTCTCAACTTGGAGAGAAAAACTTTCAGTTCGTCAGCACTTCGGTTGTGCTGCACTTTCCATATGGCCTGCGCCACTTCCCTTGAACCTCCCCATACACAGACCCACACCGGACGAGGGTCTGGTTCATCTACGATCCGAATGATGGCTTCTGAAGCTTCGGTGTCGTGCTCAGCTCCAATGAGCGTTTCGATAGGTTTAAACGTTCCTCCCGCAAAGGTTTCAGTGCCAATCGTGCCATCCATGCCTTGCCAGGTAACCGCCCTTAAATCGTCTGCAGTCGGGTATCGGGGATCGTGAATTGACAGGTTAGGCTGCACTTGTTCATACACATCCAGTAGATCCAGAATATTTTGGTTACGGGCGATATTTGCATAAGTCCCGGCTGAAGCGATCAAAGCCTCTACTTCGAGTTCGTTGGAATAAAGAAGAAAGCGCACCATCGACTGTACGTCATCGGGATCCGAACACTTCTCAGGCGGATCCCCGGGTTTCACTCCTCGAACCGGTATCACATCCAATGGAGGAAAGTCAGAGGTAACCACAACACGGGGTCGTTCGCTTTCTTGGCTCACAGCTTGATTTTCATCTGCAACACGAATCACGACCCTGCGATAGGCGTAGAGCACAGGTTCTCCATCGTCTGCCAATTCCAACACGATGTGCAACTGCTTGCCGGCAGCGTCTTCTGGAATTTGAACCGAACACGTGTTTCGGTGCTTATCTGAGATGACAATGTCCCCTTTGTAGGAACCAGGTTCGGCATAGTAGATCCATTTATATTGGAGCGTATCACCATCCGGATCACTCGAACCTTTTGCGCAAAGATCGACGATAGATCCTGGGGTAGTATCCAAATAGAGCACATTCCTTGTTTCATCACCGTTCACTACTGCTATCGGATGGTGGTTCGCATCCTCATACTTCGGTGTGATAGTCCAGTCCATACGAGCCGCAAAGTCGTTGTTGTAACCTTCACTCCAAAGCCTGATGGATTCGCCCCCGTCCTCGGTATTACCATACATAAAATAGGGGTCATATTCATGCTCGTTCTTTACGGGTTCCATACTGCGAATCCCTTCCTGCTTCTGGAAACTGAAACGTCCGCCCCAGCTACCTTGTTCGATCTGCTCGGGGTCATTAAGGCCATTAGGATAAACATGCATAAAGGCAGGAGTATCCCCTTCTGTCGCCCATTTGCGATCCGGGTAAACAGCACCTAAGGGACCGTGACTCTGGATGTGTTCCGCCAAGTATTCGTCCGAGGGTTGCCAGTTATAGACTTTCGTTGCCCGGATGTAGAATAAGTTAGGGAAGTTTTTTGCTAACCAGGCCCCGGCATCATCCTGACCCAGAATGTCAAACACCCGAAGTTTGCCAAGAAACCTCTCCAACTCCTCAGCACTGCGAGTTTGCTGAACTTTCAAAACCGCCTGAGCGACATTGTTGGCACCACCCCAACACAGCACCCAGACTGGGCGAGGATCGTCCTTATCGACAGACGCAATAATCAGATCAGAACCGACGCTATCCTTGCCTTCACCGACATCATCCATGCCGTAACCATCCTGCCCCATGACCGAAATCGAGCGTAAATACTCCGCGCTCGGAAACCCTTCAGCATGCACCCGAAGATTCGCCTCCACTTTGGCATAGGCGTCCACGATCTTGTCGAGCATCGCTGTGTTTTCCTGTTCTTTCTTCCAACATCCGGTCGTCACAATCAGACCTTCCAGATCAAACTCATTCGCGCATACCAACTGGCGCACCATCGACTGCTCGTCGTCCGGATCTGCACCAAGATCGGTCGTGTTTATCACTCGGGGCTTCCACCACCCCCCGTCGGTTGCAGTCGCCAACTGTGCAAAACACAAGAGTCCTCCTAATACAATTGCTCTTTTCATATCGAATACAGTAAAATTTCTCACACCTGCATGCTCACAATCACACTTTCATAGCGTTCCACAGGTTCTGCAGCAACACATCTCGTCCACTATTTATGCCGCTCTGTGCCGACGGACGGTTTCTAGGTGCTAAATGGAGTCTATCCAAACCATGGACGACCTCATCGTGCTTGATTGCCTCCCGCAGAATACAGAATCCATGACCGGATCGGGATGCACTCGTTTCTGACCAAATCACACTCTGAGAACGATCAGGGTTGGACGGTGACGATAACCCGCTGGTAGCGTGTCAATGCCGGGGTTCCGCGGTCGGTGACTTCCAGAATGAAATGCAGGGTTTGCGCTTGCGCGACTTCCGGTGCCACCACATACACCCGCGCCATGTTTTCGGCGCTCTGGATTTTCACTGGCTGATCCTTTAGTGTGCCAGCTTCGGGATAGTTGAACCAATAGAAGGAAAGACTATCACCGTCAGGGTCGCGGGTCGGTCTGGCATCCAGGTGAAACCCTGCACCCGATTCTACGCTGAACTCATGCGGATGATTAAGGGCAGGCAAAGGCGCGTGATTGGATTCGGCTACCGATTTCACGGTCCAGTCCATGCGCGCCGCGAAGTCATTCTGGATCGCATCGCGCCATCGCCACAAGGTCACGCGGAAACCCGAAAAGTAGGAATCACCCGGTCGGAGGGATCGACCATACAGCCCCGCAACCGGTTGTGCATACTCATCGACCGCATTAGTCCAGATGGGGCGGGTCTCAGGCAGAACAGGCACACCACCTGTAAACCCCTGAGGATCGAGATCCTTCAACATCGGAGTGTAGAGCTCATAGCGTCCGCCCCAACCGCCCCAGTCGGGACGTTCCGGCACACTCAGACCATTGGGAATCAAGTTCAACCAAGAGGGAGTGTCCCCTTCCATGCCGTAAGCAACATCTGGATATTCGGCCCCTAACGGTCCGTGACCCTGCTGGATATGCTCGGCCAGCCAATTGTTGCTGATCGTCGAGTTGTCAATGCCATCCACAAAAGAATTGATTGCGGTCCATGTTGCCGCACCGTAGCCACCCGGACTGACGATGTAGAACAAATCTGGAAACGTCTTTCGCATCCATGGACCGGAATCGTCCTGATCAGAAATTGTATACACCCGCAGTTTGGAGATCAGACGCTTCAATTCTGCTTCCGATCGCGTGGACTTCAGACGGAACAGCGCCTGTGCAAGCGTATTGGGACCACCCCATACCGTCACCCAAAGCGGACGATCATCCTCCCGCTCAAGCACCTGGATGATCCATTCCGAACCTTCAGAGTCAAAGTCCTCACCCACCGCGTTCATGCCGTAGGTGGGCAAGCCTTGTTTCACAAGCGCGCGCAATTGTCCTGCGGTTGGAAACCCCTGATCATGCTGAGAGAGATTCTCATGCACCTTCGCGTAGGCATCGATGATGCGGTGGATGGATTCCGGTGCCACCATGGAGCGCTGGTGGATGGACGTCGTCGCGATCAGGCCCTCAAGATCCATCTGATTCGTATAAAGCAGCAGTCGCACCAAGGTCTGCGCGTCATCGGGATCTGCTTCAATGTCAGACAGCACAATCATGCGCTGTCGAGAAGATGATTTGGACTCGGCATGCAAGCATCCCGCAGTTGTAAATGCGGCCAGTGCAGCAATGCAAACGGATGTTTTCAAAGTCAGGAGTTTCATGAAATTTGGCGATATCGATGGTTTAGTGGCGTCTTCTAGATCCAGTGTAATGGTAAGTCTAACCGATGAATGCGAAATAATCTAAGGATTTCCCTTAAGAAACCACCAGAATTCTAAGATCTCCTGCAGTAACTCTCCACCCACCAATAAAGGTTGGTGAAGCTAGGGGACATCATAAGGCTTAGAAATACCAATACCGCCACTTTTCAATTCTGACTTAGCAACTAACAACCTACACAAACCCCATCAATACTCAGCCTTGATCTCCACCAGCAAGTCTTATGCGATGACTGTGTAAACACTTCAATCTATTTTCGAATCGCTACTACCCTTACACAGATCCTACTGTCAGTTAACAATCACCTTCGTATTTCATAAAAACTGAATCATGCATATGGGGTTAAGGAATACGATTGAATACCCTAAGATGAAACAAAGATTACCTTACTTTACTCTATTAACCTTTGTCACATTCAGCTCACTCCTCTCGGATACATGGAAAGCCGACAATGGCAACGGCACATTTACAAATCCGATTTTCTACGACGAGTTTTCCGACCCTGATCTCATTCGAGTCGGCGAGGACTACTATCTTACCGGCACTACCATGCACAGCATGCCGGGACTACCCGTATTGCACTCCACCGACCTCGTAAATTGGAAATTGGCTAGTTATGCGATGGGCGAAACCGATCTGGATCTTGAAGCCCGGTTTCGACTGGAAAAAAACCAAGATATCTACGGACGTGGAATCTGGGCACCTTGCTTTCGATACCATAACGGTACGTTCTACATTTTTTCAAATGTCAACGGTCGCAAGACCCAACTCTTTACCGCTACCAACCCTCGCGGCCCATGGACTCACAAGGAACTCAATATCGCACTACACGATCTATCCGTGCTATTTGATGACGATGGAAAAATTTATGTTGTCTGGGGATACAAAGATATCGAATTCGCTGAACTCGACAAAAACTTTGAAATCATTCCCGGAACCCATAAGATCCTCTTTGAAAACGACGCAGGAATGGGAGAGGGAAGTCACTTCTATAAAATTGGAGGCAAATACTATATCATAAGCGCGTGGTGGAAAGGGAGGATGCGAATGCCCTGCGCCAGAGCAAATCACCCGACGGGACCATGGGAGGTAAACCCAGAAATTAGCGCTGATGAAGAATTTGGTATCCCGGAAGGTTCACGGTTCATACGAGATAGATCTGACGATTTCGAGCTAAAACCCATAGATCCTAAGAGCCGAGGACGCATGGCGATGCATCAGGGTGGAGTTGTTGATACACCTTCTGGAGAGTGGTGGGGTTTTTCGATGATGGACAACAATTCCGTCGGCCGTCTCACTTGTCTCTCTCCCGTAACCTGGCACGATGGGTGGCCGTATTTCGGTCTCCCCGGAAACTTAGGCCGGACCCCCCGCACTTGGATTAAACCCGAACATCCAAATGCAACTAAACCTATCGCACCCTACGAGAGAAACGATGACTTCGATGGCCCAAGTCTCGCCAATGGTTGGCAGTGGAACCATGTCCCGGTTCTTGAAAACATTTCGTTAAAGGAGCGTCCGGGGTTCCTAAGACTTCACGCACTCCCGGTCACCGACTTCTGGAACGCCAGAAACACACTCACTCAACGGGCGATTGGTCCCGTTTCCATTCCAACTGCACTCTTGCATACCGATGGCATGAAACCGGGCGATACGGCTGGACTCGCACTGCTGAACCATCCCTATGCCTGGATAGCAATCCACAGAACTGATAGCGGATTTGAACTGCAACAGTACGATCGTTGGACTCAAAAAACCCTCCGTCGATCATTCAGTGGACAGAAAATATACCTTCGAGCGCATTGCGATTTTTTGAAAGAGAAGGCTTATTTTAGCTTTAGTTACGACAACCAAACCTACGAGCAAATGGGTGATGAGTGGTCGATGGTCTATCAAGGGCGCACATTCCAAGGCGTGAGATACGCATTGTTTAACTACCACACTGGCTCTGGAGAAGCTGGATATGCCGATTTTGACCAATTTAAAATCCATGAACCCTTTCCAAGCGGGTTCACTCGGCCAATCCCATACGGCCAAACGGTCCAATTTAAAAATAGACTCGATGACTCTTTCTTGTCAGTCTGGAATCAAAAACTGATCAGTATCCCCAGCAATACTGATGCTCGTAATCGATTGAAGGTCGTCGGACTTCCATTCGGACGTATTGCACTCGAAACCCCTGATGGACTGCGTGTTACGGTAGGGAGAAGCGAACCGTTTGATCAAATAAGTGTTCGTGCCGCCAAAGAAAATGGTGATCCCAGCCAAACATTTCAGTGGATGGAAATGCCCTATGGACAAACACTACTGATGTCCCTTGCAACCCATAGGTATTTGAGAATTCAGCCAAATGGAGGACTGGTCACAGCCGATGCTCGAGGAGCAACTTTTGATCACATAAATGGAGCATCTTTCGACTTTGAAATTATTCCCGACCAACCATAAAGAGTGTCGGCAATACAAGACCAGTTCTCTTCCAATCCTCAAAATAAACAGGTTTTGATGACAAGATTGTTCGGTGCAATCCGTCATGAAAAAACAAATACCCGAAACGCCACCTTTGAAAACCCCACCTACTTTAAAATACTGATATGATTAAACGATTCTTTCTCTCGACACTTGTTGTTGGATTGGCGACCTCAATTATCGCCAATGAAGCACAACCTCTCGTATCTTTTGTGCCCAGCGCTGCCACCTTCGAATTGTCAGAAAGTGCTCTTTTATTCGACCTATCCGAGAAGGCGGCAGTTCACACCGTTACCCACTTATTTGCAAAAGATCTCGAGAGGGTTACTGGCAAAAAGCCGGCAATCAATCCGGCCAGTCCGAACGAATCAACCGTGATAATCGGGACCGTCGGTGAGAGTCGACTCATCCAGCAACTCGTTTCGGAAGGAAAGCTCGATGTATCGAAAATTGAAAACCAATGGGAGCAGTTTATCATCAAAAGAATCAAAAATCCGCTTCCCGGAATCAAACAGGGACTAGTGATAGTGGGTTCCGACCGCCGTGGAACCGCCTACGGTTTGTTAACAATCAGTGAAGCGATAGGAGTCAATCCATGGTATTGGTGGGCCGATGTTCCTGTGGAAAAAAAAGCAGATATCTACATTACCCAAGACTTCGTTTCCAGAGCACCTTCCGTCAAATACCGGGGTATTTTCATCAACGATGAGGACTGGGGGTTGCTACCATGGGCAGCCAATAATTCCGAAAAAGAGCTGGGAGATATCGGCCCTAAAACTTACGCCAAAGTTTGCGAACTTTTGCTCAGACTCAAAGCAAACATGATGGCACCCGCGATGCACACCTGCACCGGTGCATTTTACTCCCACCCTCAAAGCAAGGTCATCGCCGATCAATACGGTATCATCATGACCACTTCCCATTGTGAACCACTCTTGTTCAACAATGCAGCCCCTTCGGAGTGGGATAAAGAAATCGACGGAGAATGGAACTACGGCACCAACAAAACGACGATATGGAACAAACTCAATGACCGTGTCCAGGAGACCTCGCAGTATGAAAACATCTATACCGTCGGGATGAGAGGACTACATGATGAGGGTATGCGAGGAGACTACTCCGAGCAGCGAAAGGTTGAGCTCTTAGAGGAGGTCATGAAAGACCAACGGGATATCCTGACCAGTCATCTGGATCGATCGGTTGAAGAAATCCCTCAGATTTTTGTACCCTACAAAGAAACGCTGAATCTTTACAACCTCGGACTCGAAGTCTCCGAGGATGTAACTCTCGTTTGGACGGATGACAATTTTGGCTACCTCAAACGTCTCAGCAATCCGGAAGAACAACAGCGCAGCGGCGGTGCCGGAGTATACTACCACTTTTCTTATCTCGGGCCACCACACGACTATTTGTGGCTCAACACGACTCCACCCGTTCTGTTCTACTCGGAACTTATGAAGGCCTACGAAAATGGAGCCGACCGCTACTGGCTCGTTAATGTAGGCGACATAAAGCCAGCAGAACTTGGCATGCAGACATTTTTTGAATTGGCGTGGAATGTGGAAGCTTTTGACGCCGAAAGCATCAACACACATCAGGCTGAGTTTCTCTCAAAAATCTATGGTGAAAAACACAAATCCACATTTCAGTATATCCTCGACACCTACTACCGTCTAGCATGGTCAAGAAAGCCGGAATACATGGGCTGGGAAAGACAGTGGGACCCCGATGACACACTCGAGCAGCTTGCCGATAGTGAGTTTTCGTTCGAGCATTACAACGACGCCCAACAACGCCTGACGGATTATGCCAATATTGCCAGCTTGAGCGAACAGATTGCCTCTACTCTGCCGACCTCCCAACAGCCTTCCTTTTTTGAAATGCTTGGTTACCCGGTTCAGGCATCCCACCAGATGAATCGAAAGTTCCTTCTGGCTCAACTCAATCACGAACTGTCCGCAAAAGGACAGTTCGCCGAGGCAAATTGGGCTGCACAGCAAAGCACTGAAGCACAAAAGATCATCGACGAACTTAATCTTCAATACAACTCGTTGCTGGATGGGAAATGGCAGGGCATGATGATGGTGCCTCCTGGACTCGTGGCGAAGTATCAGAACATGCCGGATCTTAATAAATTCGACGGTGTCGATCCGATCCCGGTAAACCTGGAACCCGAAGCGAACAAGAATCAGTTGGACGCCTGCATTATCGCTGATTTGGAAGCATTCGAGTTCATTTCAGAGAACCAGATTCACTCCATCTCCCTTCTCGAAGGCATCGGCTACGACTGGAAAGCCATTCAACTCGGCAAAGCAGAAGAGCCCACTCAGGATCCGTCACAACTTAACGGTCCCAGAGTCGAATACGATTTCGCTGGCGTAGATCAAAAATCTGTCACGGTTCACGTTACAACCATCCCCTTCTTTCCACTGCATACTGGAGTCAGCAACCAGTTCGGCATATCCCTGAACGGTGCAGATCCTGTCATTTTTCAAAACGAGCCGACAGAGTTTTCCAAAAACTGGAAAGACCAGGTACTCGAAAATGGAGTCACCGCAACCGCAACCTTTCAAACATCAGGAAATCCTCAGGATACTCACACCCTGACCCTCACCCTGGGCGACCCCGGGATCATGATCCAAAAGGTCATAATCGACTGGGGAGGGCTCAAAAAGACTTATGTGGGAACTTCCATAGTGAACAAATAGCAAAAACCGAAGTGAAACATGTCAGAGATCTCTAGAGATCTTAATTAGTGATTTTTGCGGCTCAAAAATCAGACGGAGATATAATTATTAGAATACAGGGACATTTTCCCAGAATTCGCGTGGATCATACGGTCAAATTTGAGTAAGTTGGCAGCCTGGCAAGTTCGTGTGTTTCGTTACTATACCCCACATTAGACATTTCATGATCTTCAAAAAAACGCTCTACTTCGTATCCTTTTTCACTTTTGCAGCTGGAGTCGCAGTTGCAGATGCTAGCAAAGATTCAACGCTTCATACTGAGAAAGCTTTGCAGCCCGTTAGTATTTCTTCAAACGGACGGTATTTTGTGGTCGAGAACGACGACAAGCCGTTCTTCTGGCTGGGCGACACCGCCTGGTTGCTCTTCCGAAATCTGAATCAGGAAGAGGCTGAACATTACCTACAAAACCGTGCCGAAAAAGGGTTCAACGTCGTTCAGGTCATGGGAATCCACAATCTTGGAGACTCAAAAAATGCTTATGACATGGCCGCAACCGAGGTCGACGGCGATCTCTCCTCTCTTTTACAAACACCCGGCAACGATCCCTCCATTCCCGGAGAATACGACTACTGGGATCACGTGGAGTTTATTGTCGATCTCGCACAGAAAAAAGGACTCTATGTCGCGATTGTTCCGATATGGGGCAGCAATATCGCAGCTCACAATGTCACCGAGGAACAGGCCGAAAATTATGGAAAATGGATCGCAGAGCGTTTTCTGAAATACCCAAACATCATTTGGCTCAACGGCGGTGATATCGACGCAGCAAAAGCGCTCGAAGTCTGGCAAGCATTGGCTTCCGGCATTCGGTCAGTTGACCATCAGCATCTCATGACCTTCCATCCAAGGGGAAGACGCATGTCATCCGAGTGGTTCCATGAAGAAACCTGGCTCGATTTTAATATGTTTCAATCCGGGCACCGCACCTACGCTCAAGACGACACCGAGCTCAATTTCGGCGAGGACAATTGGCGCTATGTGCAGCACGACTGGAACCTCAGCCCGATAAAACCAACCCTCGACGGCGAGCCTTCCTACGAACACATCCCCGAGGGTTTGCACGACATCCACGGTCCCTTGTGGTATGCTGACGATGTGCGCCGTTACGCCTACTGGTCTGTATTTGCGGGTGCAGCCGGATTTACCTACGGCAACAATTCCATAATGCAATTTTATGAGCTCAGTGACGAGCGCGGAGCTTATGGCGCCGCCGTCGATTGGAAGGATGAACTCGATGCCGCCGGCGCCTGGCAAATGCGTTTTCTCAAACGCCTCATCACATCCTACCCGATGCTCGAACGCAGGCCTGCGCAGGAATTGATCGTACAAAACAAAACCCGCGATCGCTACGCTTACCAAATCGCGACTCGCGGCGAACATTACGGCTTAGTCTATACTTTCATGGGCGATGAAATTGAGGTGCAACCGGAAATTCTCCCCGGCGATTCCCTCGACGCCTGGTGGTTCAATCCGCGAACGGGAGGCAAAACGATTATCGGCTCCTTCGACAATCATAAACCCAACTCCTTCGACCCACCCGGCTCTCCCTACGAAGGAAATGATTGGGTCTTGATCCTGCAATCATCCTCCGAAACCGAATCCAACACAGAATAGTTGTAGGGGTTTGCCTTGGAAAATCCACCCCCCACTAACCCGTTCCAGCCAAATCGACCCCTACATTCCAATAGTCTTTTCTACTTACTTCTATGTCCCAAACCACTTCGAACAAAATCACCCTTGTCGACAGGCTCGACGCACTTAACGAATACGAGCGTGAGCCGGTCAAAAAGGATCAATTGCATGGGTCCAAAACCTTCATTGCGATGTTCTCCAGTGAACACACTGCCGGAACCGAGTTCGTGCTTGGACCATTGTTGGTCCTACACGGTGTTTCCGCTTTTGACGCATTGGTCGGTCTTTTTGTAGGGAATATCCTGGCAGTCTTGAGTTGGGCCCTGATATGTGCCCCTATTGGCGTTCGTGAGCGACTCACCGTCTACTGGCAGATCCGCAAAATGGCGGGACCTTACCTCACCATTCTTTATTCAGCAGCATTTGTGATAGTCTTTTGTCTACTGGCAGGGGCCATGGTGGCCGTCTCCACCACGGCCATTACTTTCCCAATGGGAATTGAAAGTCCGGACTATGCAGCAGGAGATCGAATTCCGAATGGACCGTGGATCATCGTCGCAGTCCTGATCGGCATCGTGGTCGCTCTGCTCGCAGTGCTGGGTTTCAACAAAATCGCTCACTTCTCAAAAGTGTGTGCTCCCTGGATGCCGATGATTTTTCTGGCAGGTGGAATATCCTGTCTGCCAATGCTTGGAGACATCAATAGTTTTTCCGATTTTTGGCGAGTCGCCAATGAAAATATCTGGATCGGAGAACCCGTGGGGGCCAACTCAAAATACGGGTTCTGGAGCTGTGTGGGGCTCGCCTGGCTCTGCAACGCTTCCCAACACATGGGAATGGGAGATGTGACCATTTTTCGCTACGCGAAGAAGTGGCAATACGGCTTTGCATCAGCATTTGGCATGTTCATCGGACACTACATGGCCTGGATCGCGTCCGGCATTATGTGTGCCGCATTCATTGCGACTCAAACAGCCGCTGGCAATACCCCTAGCGTAAACCCTGGAACGATCGCATGGCTCGGCGCTGGATGGGCCGGCCTCATTTGTGTCGTGCTCGCAGGCTGGACAACAGCGAACCCCACCCTTTACCGGGCTGGTTTAGCATTCCAAACCGCAACTCCAAATTGGAGTCGTTGGCGGGTCACACTGGTAGCAGGTGGCATCATGATCATCACCGCTTGTATCCCATGGGTAAATGCAAACCTGGACACCATCGTTGCCACCTACGGTCTCTTTTTCATGCCACTTGGAGCGCTCATTTTCATTGATTATTGGGTGTTCCCCAAAATTGGTTTACAGAAGAATTTCTCGGAGGTGAAAAACCTTCTCATTAGCTGGCCTGCAGCAGTCGGCTGGTTGGGATCTTACACCATCGGCTTTTTACTTTATGCAAAAGACAACTACTCCCCTTTTGCCTGGGTGAATGATGTCCTGCCCACTTTTCTGGCGAACTACAACGCAGATACGTTCATGCAAGTGCTTCCCGCCTGGTTCCTCGCGGTAACCCTCTATGTGGTCTGTAGCTACATCCAGCAAAAATTCACTAGCAAATAACCCCAATCATACGTCTTCACGATTATGAAATCTTTACTTAAAATCATCTCCTATTGTGGACTCGCCCTGACCCTGCTTCCCTGCTTTTTGTTGTTTGCTGGATTCATCACAATCGATCTCAGTAAAAACTTGATGCTCGCAGGAGCCGCGCTGTGGTTCGGAACTGCCATCTTCTGGATAAAAAAAGACGACAAGAGCCTGGAATAATACAAGAAAGCAATACGGATCGCCGAGGCCGTCGATCCCTACCTACATAAATGAATTGATAGGGACGATCCGCCGGGTCGTCCGCAACGTTTAACGTTTGTTTCCGCCCTATGCCTACCACCACCAACATCATCCAAATCTACGATCTCAGAGTGGAAGGGCTAACCGAACCCACGGGGCTTGGAGTGGCCTGCCCAAGGTTTAGTTGGAAAACCAAAGCAGATACCGCAAACTGGAAACAGCAGGCCTACCAGATTCGGGCGATCTCCGAGCGGAAGGATCTTGGGTCGAATGATTCACTTGTTTGGGATAGTGAGAAAGTTAACTCCGAACAATCTATTCACGTGCCTTGGGGTGGAGAACCCCTGCAATCCGAACAAACCGTTTTTTGGCAGATTCGTGTATGGGATACTGCAGGAAATGTCTCGGATTGGAGCCAACCCGGAATGTTCCAATTGGCTTTGCTTTCCGGTAAGAACTGGAGGGCGCACTGGATCACCGTCGGATATGAGGAGGACCTCGCAAAACCAAAGCCAGCTACATACTATCGAAGGGAATTTTCAACAAAACCCGCTCTCAACATTCGTAGTGCGACCGCCCATGTTAGCGCCAGGGGTCTCTACGAACTTCACCTCAACGGAAATAAAATCTCCAATGATCATTTCACCCCTGGATGGACGAGTTACCAACACCGCCTACAATTTCAGAGTTATGACGTGACCGACGCTCTGGTGACCGGCAAAAATTGCATTTCATCCATCGTAGGTGATGGCTGGTTTCGATCCCCCTTTACCTGGCAAATCCGCCGGAACCTCTACGGCGAAAAAACCGCTCTCATCTGCCAACTTCATATCGAATACGGCGATGGATCTGAGGATTGGGTATTGAGCAACACTGAGTGGAAATGCTCGACTGGCCCAATCCTCAAATCCGAGATCTACGATGGCGAAACCTACGATGCCCGTGAGGAGATTTCAGGATGGAACCAGACAGATATGGACGACTCCGCCTGGCAAGCTTGTGCACTGGCCAAGGATCAGAAACTGGAAAACTTGATCCCTTCTTGCAGCGAGCCAGTAAGATGCACAAAAACCCTGAGTCCCCAGAAAATTTTCACAACGCCCAAAGGTGAAACCGTTCTCGATTTCGGTCAAAACCTTGTCGGCTGGGTCAGTTTTAAACTCAGGGCCAATGCCGGCGATCGCATCGTCATCGATCACGCAGAAGTGCTCGACCAGGAGGGGAATTTCAACACCGAGAACCTGCGCCAGGCCAAACAACGCATCCATTACACCTTCAAGGGGCACGCAGAGGGTGAATGCTACCATCCTCATTTCACCTTCATGGGTTTTCGTTATATCCGTATTTCTGAATTCCCTCACGAAATTCCATTAAGCGCATTTGAAGCCCAAGTCTTGCACACAGATATGCAGCTCACAGGTGAGTTCAGCTGCTCGGATTCACGGATCAATCAACTGCAGTCCAACATCCAATGGGGAATGCGGGGAAACTTTCTCGATGTTCCAACGGATTGTCCACAACGCGACGAACGTATGGGTTGGACGGGTGATGCCCAGGTCTTCACTCCAACGGCTTGCTTCAATGCCAATGTATTGCCGTTTTTCAAGAAATGGCTGAAAGATTTGTCCGTCGATCAACGTAAGGACGGCAGTGTTCCCTGGGTCGTGCCAAATGTGGTTGGCAGTGATGGTGGTGGCACCGGTTGGTCAGACGGATTCGGGTCCACGGCTTGGGCAGATGCGGCGACGATTATCCCATGGGAACTCTACAAGAAGTTTGGCGATATCTCAGTGTTGGAAGATCAATATGAGTCGATGAAGGCATGGGTGGACTACATGGTTCATCACTCAAAAGAGCGTTTCATTTTCGATCACGGTTTTCATTTTGGAGACTGGCTCTCGTTTGCGGAATACATGAACTATGATTATGCCGCCCCCGATTATGGATTCGCAGGAGCCCACACCGATAAAGATCTCATCGCCACCGCTTACTTTTACTGGTCTACAAACATCCTCAGCCAAACCGCAGACATCCTGAATCAAACAGAAGATTCCCGCTATTACGCAAGCCTGCTCCCCCATATTCAGGACGCTTTCGAAAAAGAATTTGTGACGGAAACCGGCAGGCTCAGCTCGAACACTCAAACGGCTTACGCCATCAGCCTACACTCCAAAATTTTGCCGAAACGTTACCGGGAAAGTGCCCTCAGACGACTCGAACAAGATATCCACCGATTGGGTCACCTTACAACAGGATTTGTCGGCACTCCCATTTTGAACAACACTCTCTCCGAAAACGGATGCAGTGAAGCGGCTTACCGGCTCCTGTTCAATGATCGCTACCCTTCCTGGCTGTTCCCCATCTCGCGGGGAGCCACGACCATATGGGAACGTTGGGACGGGATCAAGCCAGATGGCAGTTTCCAGACCGTCGGGATGAATTCGTTCAACCACTACGCATACGGTTCAGTCGGCGATTGGCTCTACAGCTACGTTGCCGGATTACAAGCAGATATTCATCAACCGGGTTTCAAACATTTCTCCGTTCGCCCATGCCTCTCACCCATGCTCGACTGGGTCGATCTGAAATTTGAGTCTCCGTATGGGCCGATTCGCATTCATTGGGAACTAGTGAAAAACTGCTTTCAGCTGGAAGTGGAAGTTCCTCCGAACACCACGGCCTCCATCAATGTTCCCAACAAACGCCAACAGGGCGACTCAACCTTTTCGATTCCCGTCAGCTACGAAATCCACCAAATCGGTTCCGGAAAACACACATATGCATCCACCCTTTGATTCGAAAAACTTACACCCTGATCCCAATCTATTTTCTGTAGGGTGTTCGCTCGTCCAAGACCGCTCCGAACACGTTACAACATCCACAGAGAACACCTATTTAACAGCAACCACCCATGAACATCAAATTACCCCTTATTTCCCTTCTTTTCTTTGCGAGTACTCTGCTGTCCTCAGCCCCCATCCCTACTGATGATATTGCGGTCATTCGCAAATTCACCCACCAGGACTACCGAGGCATGTTGCGTGAGAAGGGAGAGGCCTTAAAATACCCGTTCATCACTCCCGGAAGTGAACAGTATCCCGACATTCTTTGGGATTGGGATTCGTGGCTGAGTAACGTAGCCCTGCGCCAAATATTGCTCGAAACCGCAGACGAAGAAGCAAAACAAGAAGCACTGCCGTTTGAACAAGGCTGTGTTTTGAACTATCTCAACTACGGCGCATTCGACGGCTGGGTGCCCATCTTATTGCTCCGAAATTCTCCTCCACGTGCAGAGCTGATGGCACAGACAGATCCCTACGAGACGAACATGCACAAACCCTGTTTGGCTCAACACGCTGCGTTTTTGACAAAAATCAACAACGGCGATGCCGAGTGGATGAGACAGGCCCTTTACCCTCTACAAGCCTTCATCAACCGTTACAAGAACCACCAGCGACATGCCGCCACCGGGCTCTATTTTTGGAATGACGATATGGCGATCGGAGTCGATAACGATCCATCCACTTACATGCGCCCAAACAAAAGCTCCGGTTCGATTTATTTAAACTGCATGATGTATCGCGAGCTGCTCGCACTCGCTTACCTCTGCGACCAGCTCAATCAATCCGAAATTGCTGAGCTCTATCTTCAGGATGCCCAAGACCTCAAAGAAGCGGTCCAAAAACATTGCTGGGATGAGCGGGACGGCACCTTTTATTCCGTCGACCTCAATCTGCTTCCGTATGAGGGAAAACCATTCGCAGCCGATCCATCGATCCGGTTGCACAGTGGAATGCCACGCACCTATGACTGTCTGATCCAACGCATCGACGTCTGGTCGAGCTTCCTCCCCATGTGGGCCGAAATTGCCACACCTGAACAAGCTAGTCGCATGGTCGAAAGACTCCAGAATCCGCGCACCTTTAACGCTCCATATGGTGTACGCACGCTTTCCAAACTCGAAAAAATGTATAATGTCCGTGGTTCCGGAAATCCCTCGCTCTGGACTGGACCGATATGGGGAGTTTCCAATTACCTCGTTTTTCGCGGTCTCGTAAAATACGGCTTCGATGAAGAAGCGGCCGAGCTCGCCGATAAGACCATCAAACTTTTCGCACGCGATTTTGAGCGCTTCGGAGCTCTTCACGAATACTACCTTCCCGAATCCGGCGAGCCAGTGCTCAATCGAGGTTTCCAAAACTGGAATTACCTCGTGCTCAACATGGCCGCCTGGCGTGAAGGCAAAGCGGTCGTGAGCGAATTTTAGAGCACTTCCAGTAAAAATAGATACAACGATGATAGCAAAAACGAATTCCATTTTCCAGACACACCCAATGCTCTCTCAAAATAATTACATGTTAAGAGTATTCAGTAAATTATTGTTACCACTTCTCCTATCACTGAGCTTCAGTTTCGTCATTTTCTCCCATGCAAAGGAAACAGCAGTTCGAATCATGCCTGTGGGAGACTCCATAACCGCTGGTGAGCATTATGGATTTCCCTCAATGGCCAAACGGGAGGGGTATCGGAAATTGCTTTATGATCAACTGATCGCTAAAGGATTCAACGTCGATTTTGTAGGCAGAACCGAACATGGGAAACGTCCCGAAGGCAGTGAAGACTGGTTTGACTGGGAAAGTGAATCCTATCCCGGATGGAAAATCCCGGACATCACAGCCAAAGTGGCTGAAGCACTCCCCTTGTTCAAACCTGATATCCTGCTCGTGCACATTGGAACGAATGGAAAGGACTGGAGCACAAAAACGGATCAACTAAAGGCATTCCTTGATACGATTGATGCTTATTCGGTGAAGGAGTCTCAATCGATGACGGTGGTATTGGCAAAGATCATTAACTTTTTCGAAAACAGCTCGCCGGAAGTCACAGCGTTCAACCAGGAAATCGAAGCCATATTACGATCTCTGTCATTTGAAGGCATTCATGTCATCCTGATCGATATGGAAAATGGAGCGGGTTTGGACTACAGTGATCGAAAACCCGATCCAGAAACCCAATACCCTGGCGGAGACATGTGGGGACGTTCTTTTCCGGGAATCGAGCTCGATAAATACCACCCCAATCTCCGCGGATACAAGAAAATCGCTGTCATATGGTATGAGGCACTGACAGAGATCCTTGAACCTGCATCCTAACACCAGCAAGACCGAGTTCAAGAGATTTGGCTCGACAGAAATGCATATGGAGCTTTGACAACTGTTTTAAAAACGACCTCCTGAGATAGACCGACCGTAAGATCCCCCGAATCCATCGTTACTAATCATTTTCAAACTGTAGCGATATTGAAAATGAGCATTTCATCTCTTCCCCAAAAGGGAGTGTTTAGAAACAAATACTCCCTAATTGAGCTTCCTCCACAAGAACATCTCTTAGGACATCACCTCCGCAAGCTGTAACGACAGAAAGTATGACAACGGCGACAGACTCAGATCCTAAGACCTGATAACCGAGACTTCATATGCCTTCCGAAGTCCCTAAGCTGTTCGCACAAAGGCACTTTTCGCTCATTGCCTATAACAGACTTATTTCTGGGCGCCATCGAGAATGTATGGCATTTTCAGCTCGAACAAAGTTCCTTCGCATGAGGTTTCGAGCAATGACAAATCAAATTCGTGCGCGTCCATGATCCGTTTTGCGATCGATAGCCCCACTCCATTACCGCGGTTGTGCACTTTCTGACCCTCGGTCCGAACGAAGGGATTGAAGATCTCATCAATAACTACGTCTGGGATTCCCAATCCAAAATCCTCAACTTCCATCACGAGGAATCCTTCGCTGTGTTGAAGTTTCACTTGGATATCGAGGCTTGAAAACTTCAGGGCATTATCAATGAGTTCAAAAATGACATATTTCAGGTAGCGCAAATCGGCACTGATCCACTGCCCCGGTTCTCTTACACAACTGGTAAAGATGACGGACTGCTCCGGATATTTCCCTCTGAAACTCGCGATGATACCGACAACGTATTCACAGATTTGTTGCTCGGACACACTCTGAAATTCGAAAATAATCCGGTTCGCGATCAGATCTGAATTGAGAATCAGATTGTCAACGGTCCGCTGAAGCTGATCCGCACAGTCCATTAATTCGTCAACTAAATCAGCGGAATTGTCTTCACCACGGCTTGCACTGCAAACAACCTCCTGAGTCAGTCCCAGTATACCGTTCAGTGGTGTTCGGATCTCATGATTGAGCTGGCTGATCAGAGTTCGAGTAAAATCAATCTTGGGCATCAAACCCAGCTTCTGACTACGAATTTCATGCATGCGGCGGGAAGCTGCAGCAGCGATGGTCTCTAAATGATTCGTTTCCAGTGAACCGACCGAACCACTTCTGTCAAAATACAGCAGGGAACCCAACCTAACACCTTCATAGTTCAAAGCCACCGTGTAAATACTTCTAATTTTGAACGCCCGCTCTAACGACAGCGACAACCATCGAGAAAAGAGCCCTCCTGCAAATTCGTAGATTCCTCCTTGAAATCGTCTTGCACTGGTATCTGTAAAATAATGCTTTCGCCCATCCTCCGTTTTTTCAAAACACCTGCCGATTGGATTGAATCCGACAGTTCGGATTAACCGAAGAAACCACTCCAGATTCAGCCCATACACACCACCCACGATCGCTTTGTCTGTAAGTTCATCATTCTGAACCAATACACAGATGTGCCTGCATTGAAACTTGCCCACTTCTTCACCGATCCAGTCAAACACAGACCTTATTTCATGGACATCAACAAGCCGCGAATACAGCTCGTTCGGTCCGACGGAAGAGTTATCAGTTGTAATCATCAGGTAAATCTTGTTTCGGCGCTCCGGTTCGAAACGCAGAGTGGGAATACCAAAAACAGATTTCATATACGGTCTAGTGATTTTGAAAATCAAAGCTAATTTTTGTATTTACAAAATTTTGCAATCCTCTCCCTTCAAAAAAATGCTTACAGTTCCAAAATACCGTTGTACCAATTTCGATACCAGGAGTTCCGTTACTTCAATCCGTTTAAGGATTTACAATTTCCATTCTCTGAGCGAATCCATGGAAATACCTCTTGCTCAATATGGCCGCATCGAGTGAAAGGAACGCAGTGGTGAGAGTGGTTTAGTTGTATCCCTGATCTTTCCAATTCTAGCGTCAAAAATTACTATTTAAGCAATTTTTCATAAATATGCTGAAGATTTTCACAAAAAATACGAGTAGAGTAATGCTCGATCCATCTACAACAGCTAAAAACGCAATATTTATAAAGATGAACAAACGACCCCTTCTCACGAAAATCATTCCATTGTCATTATTAGTGGGCTTGGCTACTTCTATCCACATTTCTGCAACCGACTATTCCAAACGTGCCTTCGGTTTTGGTGCGGTTCCAAATTATGAAGTCGATTATGAGGTTCCGCAACAGGACGCTATCCTCGAATCAATTGATCGCATGTTTGGCTATACTGCATCGGTCACTACGTTGAAAGTCTTTGACAATGCTTCTGGAGAGGAAATCAAGGATCCGGCCAAAATCACAGATACCGCAGTCGTGGACCGTCGATTCGGTGGTTTCAACAATTGGGACTATACCAACGGCGTCATCATATCCTCATTTGATCTGCTTTACGAGCTCACTGGTGAGTCCAAGTATTTGGATTACAATACGAATTTCTACGATTTTATCTTCAAGTGGATGCCTGCGTTCAGAGAAAGGGAAGAAACCAGTGGAATCCGCAGCCCCTACCACAAAATGATCAACATGGAAGCACTTGACCACTGTGGGTCTATCACCGCAGCCCTTATTAAAACCTATCGCCGTCACCAAGATGCAACCTATCGCGGATGGATCGATGTCGTAGCAGACTTCATCACCAACGGCCAGTTCCGGCTCGAGGATGGATCCCTGGCACGCCAACGACCGCAGGCAGTTTCTCTCTGGACGGACGATTTTTATATGAGTATCCCTTTTCTAGCCCAGATGGGAAAACTGACTGGAGAGACAAAGTTCTATGACGATGCGACCCGGCAGGTCATCCAACTCTCCGATCGTTTGTTCGACTGGGACAAGGAACTTTACGACCACGGATGGAGCGAAGTTTCCCATCCATACGATCCTAAACACTACTGGGCGCGAGCAAATGGCTGGGCCATGATGGCGATGGCGGAGCTATTGACAGTCCTTCCGGAAGACCATCCCGACCGCGAAAAAGTGCTGCACATTTTCCGAACCCACGTGAAAGGAGTCGTCGAACGCCAGGAGGGAGATGGTTTATGGCACAACATGCTGAACAGGGAACTCACTTATACCGAAACCTCAGCCAGCTCCATGTTTGTCTTCTCCATCGCCCGCGCGATCAACGAGGGTTGGTTACCAGCCATTTACGCGCCCTACGTCTTCACAGGGTGGAACGGCATAGCAGAGCGCATCACCCCGGATGGCCGGGTGAAAGGGGTCTGCGAAGGCACCACCTACGCCAACGATGCCGTCTACTACACCTATCGCGGTGCCGGTGAGCACACGACCTTTTTCGGTGCAACTCTTTTGGCAGCAGCTGAAACCCTGCGTCTATTGCAAAATCCCGAGCTTGAAATCATCAACTCCCGCCCGAACCGCGTAAACAGCGCGATCCACGTCAAACCAGCATACAAGTAACCACTGATAAATCGAATCAACCTAGATTAAAACCGTTTATCACCACACACATCGGCCAATGCAAGGATTGCCCAGCCCTACACCACAAAACAAACTACATCTGTGCGTATCTGTGTTTATCCGTGGTTTGAATATCGAACTAAAATACCCTAAACATGAAATCCAAGCTCCCTATACTCCTGTCTGCACTACTCGCTTCGTTTCTCTTTTATAGCTTTCAACTCAGCGCTGAAGACGAAAAACCACGCGTTATTGTCACAAGCGATGGTGAAATCGATGATGAATGCTCCCTGGTTCGTTTTCTTCTCTATGCCAACGAATGGGATGTCGAGGGCATCATCACCTCTAGTTCCCAGTATCATTGGCAAGGACATCGCTGGGCAGGTGATGACTGGTTTATTCCCTATCTCGACGCATACGCTGAGGTGTATCCCAATTTGCAAAAACACGATTCGGATTTTCCAACTCCCCAGCGCTTGAAAGAGATCACCGTTTTGGGGAACGTTAAAGCTGAAGGCGAAATGGAGGAAATAACCCTCGGATCGCAACTCATCGTGAAAGCCCTGCTGAATGAAACGGACGATCGCCCCATATGGCTGCAAGCCTGGGGGGGCTGCAATACCATAGCAAGAGCCCTTAAAACCATAGAAGAGGATTACCCCGAGCGAATGGAAGAGGTGGCAAAAAAAACTCGTCTGTTCCTGATTTGGGAACAGGACGCAACCTACCAGGATTACATTCGTCCGATCTGGGGAAAGTATAACATTCTCACAACAATCAGTGACCAATTCTGGGCCATTGCATACCAATGGAACAAAATCCTGCCAAGGGAAAAACTCCCCTACTTCCAATCCCACTGGATGCAGGCAAACATCCTCGAAAACCACGGCGCACTCTGCTCTCTCTACCAAGCCCACGTGGAAGGAAGTCACGGGCTCTCCGGAGATACCGACTTTGAGGTTGGTGACTTTCGATCCGAAGGGGATTCTCCTGCATTCCTTCACACCATTCCAACAGGATTGAGGAGTATGGAATCACCTGACTTTGGCGGTTGGGGTGGTCGCTACATAAAAATCCGCGAAAACACCTGGCTAGATCCGGTCCCATTTGAAGGATACCGTTATCCAGAAGGCCGATGGTTTACAGGATCTGCTTGGGGCAGGATGTATATGCGTAATACCTATCCTGAAAACCAGGATCAAATGCATGAATATTTCGCACCGCTTACTCGTTGGGCAGATGTCCTGCAAAACGATTTTGCTGCCAGAGCCGATTGGTGCGTCGAGTCTTTTGAAAACGCAAACCACCCGCCGGTAGTGAAGATCAAAGGAGCATTGGATGTTCAGGCGAAAGCCGGACAAACGATAACACTCGACGCGGGAAACTCCACTGATCCCGATGGTGATGTGTTGAGCATCCATTGGTGGCAATACACCGAAGCCGATAGTTATGCGGGCACCATCCTGATCGAAGATCCAACGGAAACGAAGACATCCCTAAAAATTCCTTCCGATGCAAATACTGAAGACAAAATTCACATTATTTGCGAGGTCACCGACAGTGGATCACCTGCACTTACTCGATATCAACGGATCATCATTACCGTAATGGATTGATGCCAAGATAAGAGCGTTTTGTTCCCTACATTCTTCAAGTATCACAGTATTTCAGCATTCCCCAAATGAAACATCCCCTTAAAGCTTTTTTGCAATTGCTATCGCTAGCGACGATTACAGTTTCTCTCCCAGCCCAGACTCCATGGAATACCCACGGAAAACTCGAAACATCAGATAACGGACACTTCATCCAGCATGAAGATGGCACTCCTTTTCTCTGGATCGGCGATACCGGTTAGGGCATGTTTCAACAACTCACGCGAGAGGAAGTCGATCAATATCTGGATAATCGTCAGGAATTGGGATTCACCGTGATTCAATCCGTCGCTCACTGGTCTCCTCATGGTGGTGGGTTGGATCGTAGTCCCGACAATGCAGCGAATGCCTACGGGCATCGGCCATTTGAGGGAACCGAAGCGGCACCCATCACCGACAAACCACTACTGGTTGCGGGTGGCGGCCCATCTGAACCTGACGATTACTGGGATCATGCAGACTATATCATCAATGCTGTTCAAAAACGCGGCATGTATCTGGCGCTTCTCCCTTGCTGGGCCTCGGAACTGGTTACTGGCACCCATAGATACGATGCAGCGAAAGCAAAGGCATTTGGTGAGTTTCTGGGAAAACGCTACCGATCGGTTCCCAACATCATCTGGGTTCTGGGGGGTGACACGAAGGCGCAGATGAAAGGGTATGACAAGTATCAAAGGTTTTTTGACTATGATTACAGGGACATCTACCGCGCCATGGCAGAAGGGATTGTTACCGGAGTCACTGGAGAACCCCCAAAATGGAATGAAGCCCACCCTGCATGGGATCAGGTGTATTTCACCTATCATCCAAACGGAGATTATCCCTATGGTTCAGCTCAATGGTTTCATGAAGATGTCTGGCAGGACGCCAACGGTATCGAGGTGTGGAAAGAAGTGAATGATGTCTATCGCGCCATGATCGATCACTACCAACTCAGAGATCCTGTAAAACCCGCCCTCTTTCTTGAAGGATCCTACGAATATGGAACTTACCGGCATGAATGCGGGTGGGTGACTCCTGTGAAAGTTCGCCGGCAGCTCTACCAAACCTTTTTCGCTGGTGGCGCAGGTCATACTTACGGAGCTGGCCCGATCTGGGCGATGCGCGGGAACGAAGGAGACTACAACTGCGGTTACACCTGGCAACAAGCCCTGAGCTTTCCAGGAGCGGAGCAAGTTGCTATAATCGCAAAGGATTTCTTAACCAAATATCGTTGGTCCGAGTGGAAACCAAATGGAGACGTGCTCTCCGGGTTTTCCAAAAATGAAGACTTGAAAACATCAGTCACTAATCAATCAGGGGATTTGGCCCTCGTTTATTTTTCAAACAACTCCCACATTCAGGTGAACAACATCCTCTCCGGAAAAGCAGATGCGTATTGGTTCTATCCCAGAGACGGCCAAACCCGTTCTCTAAAACCGTTCGAATCGGAAGAATCGCGGGACATGGCACCTCCACAAAAATGGGAGGATGCGATCCTAGTGCTACAACTAGCTCAATAACCATTTATTGCGTTCAAATTATGAAAATGCTCAAGATCCCATCTATTTTCACTATCGCAATTCTGCTAATCACGGTTTCCGCGATCAATGCAACTGCACAACAACTCGCCTTCCCCACAGCCGAAGGATACGGAAAATACACAAAAGGAGGTCGCGGTGGTACCGTCATCGAAGTCAACAATCTCAATGATTCAGGGCCAGGAAGTCTACGTGCTGCCATCGAGGCCGTAGGTGCACGAACGGTCGTTTTCAGAATTTCAGGAACCATCGATTTACAGAGTCCGTTACAAATCAAAAACCCATTCATCACAATTGCAGGGCAAACCGCACCCGGTGACGGAATCACCCTGAAACGTTACCCTCTGATGATTGCGGCGGATGAAGTGATCATACGCTACATCCGCGTGAGATTGGGTGATGAATCAGGTGGCGCCGACGACGCCATATCCAGCCGTTACACAAAAAACATTGTTCTCGATCACGTATCTGCTAGTTGGTCCATCGATGAGACAATGTCCATTTACCATTGTGAAAACGTCACGGTACAGTGGTGCATGGTGACGGAAAGTCTCTACGAATCAAACCACACCAAAGGCAGTGACCATGGTTATGGAGGCATTTGGGGCTCCAATTTCAGTAGCTATCATCATAATCTGTTAGCCCACCACTCCAGTCGTAATCCCCGGTTTGCGTCCGGGTGCGGCAACACCGACTACCGCAACAATGTGCTCTACAACTGGGGTTATCATGCGTGTTACGGGGGTGAAACCGTACAAAAAAATAGCGATAAGTTCATATTTACGAATATCAATATGGTGGCAAACTACCAAAAACCCGGACCCGCAACGGTTCCGGGGGAAGTCATGCATCGTATTGTAGCTCCCTGGTCCCGCAACAAAGCAGAGGATTACGGAAAATGGTACGTTTCTGAAAACGTGATCGAAGGGAATCCGTGGATTTCCAAAAACAACTGGCTCGGCGGTGTGCAACCTCAGGACGGCAGTGAGTATTTGGAAGGACTCAGGCTTCAAGAGCCTTGGCCGGCGATGCCGATTACACAACAATCACCTGAAGATGCTTACGCTTCTGTATTGGAACACGCAGGTGCATCCTTTCCGAAACGGGATTCTGTCGATAATCGCATCATTGAGGAAGTCAAAGGCGGCTACGCGACCTACGAGGGATCTAATTACGAGAAAGATCACCACGTTCTCGATACGTCCAAAAACTGTGGCATCATCGATACTCAAAAAGAAATTGGGGGTTGGCCCGAATTGAAATCCCTTCCAGCACCCATTGATACCGATCACGACGGGATGCCCGACGACTGGGAAAAAGATCATGGCCTCGATCCCAACAACGCAGAAGATCGCAATCTTGTTTCAGCTAATGGTTACACAATGCTCGAAGAATACCTCAATGGTATGATTCTGAGGAATTAGAAAATCCAATCATCAACATCGGATTCCACTGATTTTCAACGAGGCGATCAATTGGGGTCCACCGTTTCAAGAGGTTTTGATCCCCCTAAAAAAACGATTAGGCTTATAATGCTCGTCCTCAGGCTATTTCTATATTCACATGAAATCACACTGGAGTCTCCTCTTGGTATCTCTTTTTAATCAAGACGGAACCATCCAGCCCGTTAAAAGGACTTGGGATGTATTGGTTCTGGAAAGTCACTTTCTCCTCATCACAAGTGTTTGTCGTTCAACAAACCTATGGTAGTTACTGAGCTTGTCGTCCAGAGCATTTTTCTCTCATGCAACAACCAAGAACTGCATGAGAGATGATTCTAACAACGAGAGCGTAAGTTCAAGACAGCTGATGTCACAAACTAACAGCGCCCGACACAACCTCACCACCAACTTCGAGTAACTTCTCTAAAGTTTTGTTTTCCGAATTTTCAAACCGGATGTTGTTGCTAACACTCCCTGAAACTCGGATCTGTGGCCGATCCTCGTTGAGCGTCTTCCACTGGAAATCCGTAATTTCTACATCGCGGCTGTTCTTGAGTTCCATCACTGTTTCCGTTTCGGTCTCCAACGTAAGGTTTCGAATCGATACGTCTTTCACATCGTTGCACACCATTCCACGATCGGCGCGCATCCTCACATTTTCCAGCAATACGCCTTCCATGTTCATTTCCGGTAAACCCTGTAGAAGAATTCCGGTATTGGCCCCGTCGCAAACGACATTGCGTATCTGGATGTCGCGAAACTGCGGCGTTTCCTCGGTCACCGGAAGCAGTTCGCTCTCTTTGCCCATTTCACCGGAGCTCATCGCTTCGGAAACGGACTTACCACCGTAGTAGAGGTTAAATGACAGCGCGATCGTGGGAATATCGATCATGCGGACATCCGAAATATAGATTTTTTCGACTACTCCGCCTCGGCCTCGCGTGCTCTTAAAACGCAGTCCTACATCTGTGCCAATAAAGGTGCAATTGGAGACATGCATATTTTTCACACCGCTGGACATTTCGGAGCCAACCGTTACACCGCCATGTCCGTGAAAAACCGTGCAGTTCTTGATCACGAGGTTTTCGGTGGGCATCTTACGATCCCTGCCCTCTTTGTTTTTCCCGGATTTGATGCAAATCGCATCGTCTCCCACATCAAATTGACTGTCGTGCACCACCACATTTTTGCAGGAATCAATGTCGATCCCATCTCCATTCTGGGAATACCAGGGGTTGCGAACCGTGAGGTTTCGCACGGTCAATTCCTTACACTTCAGTGGATGAATGCACCAGGCAGGTGAGTTCTGAAAAGTAGGTCCATCCAGTAAAACACGTTCGCATTCAATAAGACTCACCATGACGGGTCGAAGGAAGTCTTTGATCGCTTCATACTCCTCCATCGAGCTGAAGTTACGGGGAACATTCATTTCCGCGACCGTAGCTCCATGCATGGCCTGTTCAGAGGGGAACCAGGTATTGCCATCCGCACGAACCACACCACCCGACGCCACCAGCTTCTTCCACTGATTTTCAGTCAGCTTGGAGCGTTTCACAGGCCTCCACGCCCCACCTGAACCATCAAAAATCCCATTCCCGGTGAACGCTACATCGGTCAGGTTGCGTCCACTGATCGGAGACTGACAACGATAAGTTGGATATCCTTCAAAATCCGTCTCCACGATGGGATACAGCGATTTATCTTCACTGAATACAACTAACGCACCAGTTTTTGTATGGATCTCTACTTTACTCTGCAGTGTGATCGGTCCGGTTAGCCAGATACCGGCAGGGATAATCACCTTTCCACCTCCTTTTTTTACAACCCCATCGATCGCAGCGTGGATAGCGTCCGTGCAAAGCACAGTGCCATCCCCGACCGCTCCAAAGTCCGTGATATCCACTTCGTGGCTGGGAATTTGAGGCTCTTGCACCACAGGCATCTCAAACTCAATTCCATCGTAGAGAGAATGCCCACTTAGCTCGGCCATTGTCAGGGAGGATGAAGCGGCCAACAGGCTCGCGCAACAGACTGCACGAATAAGGGTAGATTGAATAGATCTATAATTGGATTTCATGGTTGGAGTAGATTCTAATAATAACTGGAGACTTTCATTTCAAAAATTCTCTTGCAAGGGACTGTCTGGGAATCCCTGGAGCTTTACAAAAAATACCATAGCTCCTTCAGCATATTACCAAAACTCCAAAATAGTAAAATCTTAGGATTCCGCATATTTATACATTTAGAGCGATGGTTTTTCGTGAATATTTGGATAGTATTACTTCGGGAAATCAAATTTAAGATGCCCACACAACTCCCCCCATACCCCCCATAAAAAGACAAAGATGAAAGTTACCCTTTTCCGAAAACGATGTGCTTCATATAAACTGAAAACCCGCATATCTATCGCCATTCTGTCCTGCGTCATACCTTGCTCCGTCTTTCCTGCAGTAAAGTCGCCGACATCCAGCACTCCGTCCCCTGTAAGATTAACCGAAGTAGAATGGCACGGCGTAGGTTGTTATAAAATCGAAATGCCAATGGGCACCGTCTATTTCGAAAAAGACAACGGTGTATCCGGATTCAAGAGCTTCATCGATCCCGAGGGAAACGACTGGATAGCATCCTATCTCCCTCCAGGACCCAATGGTGATTTCCGCGGATTCCCCAATAGTATTGGCAATTTTGGCCATGCCGGACGCGACAGCGGCTCGATCACCACTATAGTCAATGGAATCACAGAAGGAGACGTAGTTGTTTTGGAGTCCACAAATGGCACATTTACCTTCCATTACTATTTTTTCAAAGATCATATCTCCATCAAAGTCTTAAAATCCGAAGGAGATTACTGCTTCCTGCTGGAGTGCGTGGCCGGGGGTTCAGCAGATGCTGAAGACTGCTTCGTTAACGCTGATGGCAAACGCCACATACCGACTGTGGAGGGTGAATTCGACGATTTTAAACCGGAGTGGTTCTATCTGGAGGATCCAAAAGTAAAGCACCGACTGTTCCTGGCAAAAACACCCGACGATAATGCCCCAAACGAAAACCATCGCCAATTTCGCAAAGGCGGAGTGCATAACATGGATCTCTACAGCTTCGGGCGAACAGGAAAGGAGCACGACTACAAGGTGTTCGGGATGAGTGGCAACGAGCATGTTTGCGTGATCGGAATAGCCTCTACAGACCGCACTCACAACGAAATGGCGGCCATGATCGAGGCTTTCCTCGAAGATCCTTTTACATCGGGAGTTCGTGGACAATACATTTGGAATTCAAACTATCTTAAGAACGATGCTGCCTGGTTCACATCCGATGATGCCAAAGCCATCGCAGATAGCGTGATCCAATACCAGTCTCAATATGGTGGCTGGCCAAAAAGCACCGATCTGGCCCGCCCACCACTGACGCCTGGTGACATTCCCCCGGATGACGGGGGCCGCGCCAATAGTTTGGACAATGATGCCACGACCGTGCCGTTGGAATTCCTCGCACGGGTGATTTCTGCGACTGGAGACGAAGGGGCCTATCTAGATGCCTTCAACAAAGGAATGGACTATCTCTTCGCCTCTCAATATCCCACTGGCGGTTGGCCTCAATTCTGGCCATTACGCGGGGACAAATATTACTCTCGCATCACCTACAACGATGGCGCGATGATACGCGTGATGGAGTTGCTAAAATCCGTGGTCGACTCAAAAACACCCTTTGCTTTTGTGGACGCCGAAAGAGGCGAGAAAGCTGCTAAAGCACTGGAAAAGGGAATCGATTGTATTCTCAAAACTCAGGTTCTAAAAGACGGTAAACCCACTGCATGGTGTGCGCAACATGATGAAAACACGCTTAAACCTGCATGGGCTAGAGCCTATGAACCCCCGTCCCTTTCCGGTGGTGAAACAGTTGGAATCATCCGATTCTTAATGTCCATCGAAAACCCGAACGACGCGATCAAAGCATCGATACTGGGTGCTGTTAATTTTTTAGAGAGAGCAGCCATTCGTGGAAAAAAACTCAATCAACAGCGCAATCCGGATGGTCGTCTCGAACGTTGGTTGTCGGACGATGCAAATGCACCCCGGATATGGGCCCGTTTCTACGAGCTCGAAACTGAGCGTCCGCTCTACCTTGATCGCGACTCCTTGTTCCAATACGATTTCAATAAAATTGGCTACGAACGTCGCAGTGGTTATGGATACCATGGAAACTGGGCTGACGAACTTTTGGAGAAAGAATTTCCGGCATGGAAGAGCAAACACCTCCCAGAAACACTTCCTAGTCAACATTGAACATTTTTTACGTCACCCTAACCCCAAAATTCTCCCTATGAATAGAAGACAGTTCGTATCCACCACTGGTGCCGCACTGGCAGCAGGTCTTGCAACATCGTCAACCTTAAAAGGCGAAACAGATAAGAGCGTTGGTTCCAACACCAGGCTGCGGATCGCACTCGTCGGCACAGGTATCCGAGGCACCTCCATGTGGGGAAAATCACTGGTGGAAGACTACAGCGACGCACTCGAATTTGTAGCACTATCCGATATCAATCCCGGTCGCCTGGCCTACGCGAAGCAATACATGGGAGTCGGTTGCCCGACCTTCCTTGATTTTGATGAAATGCTGAACACGGTGCCGATCGAGATCCTCATTGTCACCACTGTTGATTCTACTCATCATGAATTCATCGTCAAAGGTCTCAAGAAGGGCCTCACAGTAATCACCGAGAAACCGATGACAACCGACGAGCCTAGGTGTCAGGCCATCATTGATGCGGAACGCAACTCAACGGGCAGACTTATCGTTGCGCTGAATTACCGCTACGGAAACCTGATGACCGAGCTGAAAGAGGCACTACTGAATAAAAAAATCGGAAAGCTCACCTCCATTGACTTCAATTGGTATCTCAATACCTACCACGGGGCTTCCTATTTCCGCCGCTGGCACGGGTTGCGCGATAAGGGCGGCTCCCTGCTCCTCCACAAATCGGCCCATCACTTTGACTTGCTGAACTGGTTCGTCGGCTCAGAGCCGGAAGAAGTGCACGCTTACGGGGACCTGGAACACTACGGTAAAAACAATCCATTTCGTGGCGAACGGTGCAGCACCTGCCCACATACTGACCACTGCGATTATTTCTGGGACATCAAACGGGACGAACGTCTGATGAAACTTTACGTAGAAAACGAAAAATACGATGGCTATATCCGCGACAACTGTCTCTGGCGCAAGGAGATCGATATTTTCGACAAAATGGCCGTCCAAATCAAATATGCCAACAACGTGCAGGTGAGCTATTCACTCACGACTTACTCTCCTTTCGAGGGTTTCCGCATTGCTTTCAATGGCAAAAAAGGACGCATGGAATCCTGGGAGGGATTGCCTTGGATGGAAGAACAACAGCTCAGTCAGGAAGAGCTGCACAAAATCGAAATGTCACAGGCCAGTGTGAGAGGCAGCCTAAAATATCATGAAATCATCACCGCGATGAACTTCAGCGAACCCACGATCCGCAAAATACCCTACATCCGGAGTGGTCACTGGGGAGGAGATCCCATCATGAAGGATCAAATCTTCAGGGGGATTAAGCCGGCCAAAGATTACGGCCAACAAGCAGACCTGCGCGCAGGCGCCATGAGCGTGCTCATCGGCATTGCCGCCCGTAAAAGCATCGACGAAGGACGCCCCGTTAAAATCGGCGAACTCACGGATCTGCAGCCGCGCGCATAACCGAGAAACGATGCTGCTCTTCAGCGGCGTGTTGACCTAGAGCACTTTTCAGTCCGCAACCTGGATCACTACCCTGCGATAAGCATAAAGTATTGGGTCACCATTGTCCGAAAGTTTCAGGATGACATGCAGGGTCTTGCCTGCTGCATCTTCGGGGATATTGACAACACATGAGCGTTCATCCGCACCATCGATTTCAATGGCTCCATCGTAGCTGCTCGGAGCGGCATAGTAGTTCCAGTTAAAACTCAGTTCATTCTCGTCAGGATCACTCGAATCTTTGCCACAGAGCTTGAGGGTAGTCCCAGCCTGCGCATTCACATAAAGCACATTTCTGGTCTCATCGCCATTCAAGACCGCTACCGGATGGTGGTTAGCATCCTCATAATTCGGTGTGATAGTCCAGTCCATACGAGCGGCAAAGTCATTGTTATAGCCCTCACTCCAGAGCTTGATCGATTCCCCACCATCTTCGGTGTTTCCATACATAAAGTAGGGGTCAAATTCGTGTTCGTTCTTTACGGGTTCCATACTGCGGATCCCCTCCTGCTTTTCGAAACTGAAACGTCCGCCCCAGCTACCCTGTTCGATCTGTTCAGGATCATTCAAACCATTGGGATAGACGTGCATAAATGCTGGCGTATCTCCTTCAGTTGCCCACTTTCGATCGGGATAGACTGCCCCGAGGGGTCCGTGACTCTGGATGTGTTCTTCCAAATATTCGTCTGATGGTTGCCAGTTATAGACTTTCGTTGCCCGGATGTAGAATAAGTTAGGGAAGTTTTTTGCTAACCAGGCCCCGGCATCATCCTGACCCAGAATGTCAAACACCCGTAGTTTCTTCAAAAACAATTTCAACTCCTCAGCACTGCGAGTTTGCTGAACTTTCAAAACCGCCTGAGCGACATTGTTGGCACCACCCCAACACAGCACCCAGACTGGGCGAGGATCGTCCTTATCGACAGACGCAATAATCAGATCAGAGCCGACACTATCCTTGCCTTCGCCAACATCATCCATGCCATACCCATCCTGCCCCATGACTGAAATCGACCGCAGATACTCTGCACTCGGAAAACCCTCAGCATGCACCTGAAGATTTGCTTCCACCTCGGCATAGGCATCTACGATCTTATCGAGCATCGCCGTGTTTTGCTGTTCCTTTTTCCAGCATCCAGTTGTCACGATCAGACCTTCCAGATCAAACTCATTGGCACAGACCAATTGGCGCACCATCGACTGCTCATCATCCGGATCAGCACCAAGATCCGTCGTATTGATCACACGCGGGTTCCAAAGATCCTCAGCCGCCACAAATGACCATTGTGCAACACACAACAGCGCTCCAAAAACAATAACTCTGTTCATATAACTTAAAATGATTTTCACGTTTATTCCTTCACATCAATGATCACCCGCTGATAGCGAGTGAGTCTAGGAGACCCATGATCGGTCACAGCCAGTATGATATGCATGGTTCCTGTCCCGGGAGCCATAACCCGACTGGTTTTCACTTTCAACCAGGCTTTCGACTGATCAAAGCCCACAATGTCATGTTTAACCCCAGTGCGTGAATTCGACATCCGGCGTGTGCCAGGTTCCTCGTAGCAAAACCAATGAAAGGACAATGGGTCACCATCAGGATCACTCGACGCAGTCGCACTCAATTCCACCCGCTCCCCCGGTTTCGCAACCAGATACGCCGGATGATCGAGCTTCACAACGGGAGGATGATTCGCATCTTCATACGACTTGATCGTCCAGTCCATCCTGGCAGAAAAATCGTGTTGATACGCTTCCCTCCAGCGCCAGATGGTTGCGTGATTGGTCGTATGCCATTCCCCATCGTTGCCCAGCACTTCATCCTGAACATTAGTCCATATCGGTCTCGTTTCCGGCTCCAAAAACCATTTTTCATTTTTCGGAGTGTAGAGTTCATAACGACCTCCCCATCCTCCCCAATGCGGATTCTCCGGACTGTTGAGGCCGTTGTTGACCAGATACAAAAATGAAGGACTGTCCCCTTCCATCATGAATTCCCAGTGCGGATAAACGGCCCCTAAAGGTCCCTTCCTTCTCACATGGCGATCCAGCCACTCGTTGCTCACGAGTTCAAAATCCGCTCCTCCGAATCGGCCATGAAACTTATCACCACCGATCGCGATCCAGGTTGCATGATGAAACCCACCACCCGCGTTTACTCCTGGAGTTACAATATAAAACAAGTCCGGAAAATGCTTCCGGATCCACGGTCCGCTACTGTCTTGATCTGAAATTGCATACACGCGAATTTTGGAAACAAACACGTTGAGTTCATCAGCTGAACGGGTTTCCCTTACTTTCCACAAAGCTTGGGCTAAAACATTAGGGCCACCCCATACTGTCACCCAAAGCGGACGATCGTCCTCCTTATCCACAGCTTGAATTAGGGCTTCAGAGCCTAGTGAGTCTTTCCCTTCTCCGACAGCCTCCATGTCCCCCAAGGGCAGACCTTGAGAAATCCGACTCAGCAAATACTCAGCTGATGGGAAACCAGCTTCATGTTTTTCCAAATTGTCACGGACCTCTCCATAGGCTTTTACAATCCGCTCAATTTGCTCAGGATTCACTGGCCTAGAACCGCCCCCCGGAGGCGTCGCCACCAGTCCTTCGATATCCAACTGGTTCGCATAGGTCAGCAATCGCACCATCGACATCTGGTCATCAGGATCTCCACCAATATCCGTCAAAACGAACAGCCTGGGATTTGCAGCTTCGACGCAGTTGGCTACGACCAGAACGGAAATAAGGAGTAAGAAATGTCGAGTTCTTTTCATGTAAAAGCCTTTCTGAAAACTAAAATTGTGTAAATACCTGAAAGTGCTGTGCGGATGTGATAGCTCACATTTGATACCCCCTGATAACTCAGCAGCAATAAACAGGAACATCCTCTTACGACCTTTATTCGGGTTCGACATCAATGATAACCCGTTCATACCGCGTCAGTGCAGGTGTGCCGTTATCAGTGACAGCCAGAATCACGTGAATAGTACCGTATCGAAAAATATTTCGATGAGGAACAATGAATACCGCTTCCCGTTGATCAGCATTTTCGATCACCGCTGGCACATGGGTTCGTGCGCTTTCGTTAGTAAACTTCCCAGCTTCCGGATAATAGAACCACTGATAACTCAACTCATCTCCATCCGGGTCAGAACTACCTTTCGCACTTAACTCGATGCGATCCCGAATTTTGGCCTTCAACCGGTTGGAATGAGCAAGTTTCACAACCGGTGGATGATTGGCTTCTTCATAAGATTTGATGGTCCAGTCCATACGGGCAACAAAATCGTTTTGGTAAGCCTCACGCCAACGCCAGATCGTTTCGTGATTGCCCTGATGCCAATGTCCGTCCACACCGATTACTTCATCCTCTGCACTAGTCCAAAAGGGTCGCGTTTCTTCCTGCAAAAACCACTTACGCATGCGTGGAGTGTAGAATTCATAACGACCACCCCAGCCGCCCCAGTTTGGATGCTCCGGAGCATTCAATCCGTTGTTGATCAGAAACATAAAACTCGGTGAATCTCCCTCCATTAAATACTTCACTTGTGGATATTCCGCGCCCAAAGGGCCCTTGGAGCGGATGTGTTCGTCGAGCCATGGATTGTCCACGATTTCAAAATTTGCACCGTCACAACGGGCATGGAAAAAGTCGCCACTGATACCACTCCAGGTTGCATGGTGATAGGCCCCGCCTGCATGGTATCCAGGACTCGCAATATAAAACAGATTCGGGAAATTTTCGCGGATCCACGGGCCACTGTCATCTTGGTCGGAAATCGTGTAAACCCTCAGTTTGTCGACAAATTTTGCAAGGCCTTCTTCAGAACGCGTTTCACGGACCTTCCGGAGAGCCTGTGCCAATACATTGGGTCCGCCCCATACAGTAACCCAAACAGGTCTTGGATCATCACGATCCACCACTTCTATTAAATAATCGGAGCCGCTGGAGTCCATGCCCTTTCCTACCGCATGCATTCCATAATCCTTGCGACCTTCTTTGATGACCGACTTCAAATAGTCCTCAGTCGGGTAACCGGATGCGTGTTTTTCAAGGTTGTCCCTGACTTTCCCATAAGCGGAAACAATCTCCTTAATTCGCCAGGTAGCGATTTCGTGTTTCTGGTGAGTTGAGGTCGTAGCGACCAGTGCCTCCACATCAAATTCGTTACTGTAAGTTAGGAATCTAACCAGCGACATTGCATCATCTGGTTCATTCTCAATGTCCGTGAGCACGAAAACACGGGTTTTTTCATTCGCAAATAGCTGCGAGGTCAAAACTGCAAACAGAATGAGCGATAGATACAATATTGGACGTCGTTGCATTGCTTTTTCGGGGGGTTAGTAAAAACAGTGTTTCGTTTAAAAAATTACTTAATTCGCAGCCACGCAGCGTTCCATTCGCTTCTCAAAGTCACTCAGAAACTCCTCTCGCCACTGACTCACCGATTTCGCACCGTGGTGAGGTCCCTCTGATAGTTTGGGCGACGGATCGTCTGTCCACCAATGGGGAATCGTATCGTCAGGCTTCATCGCATATTCCGAAGGTGTAAGATAGGACAATACCTGTCCCTGCTGACCATTTAGCAGGCCAACATTGCTATCGATTTTAAAGTGGTAAGTTTTCGCTGCTTTCGGACAAAAACGAAAGTGCACCCGACCAGTCCCATCAAAATAGCCAGATAGTCGTTGATTTTCTACCACGAGAAATGCATCTGCAGCTTCCGGTAGCGCAGTTCCACAGTTCAAATGCAACTCCATCACACTGAATATTTCGATTTTGTCTCCTTTCATCGGAAGACGATCAAAACTGGCAAAGGGTCGTTTCCAGGCTCGAACATAACTCCCTCCCCAACTCGGATAAGTTGGATCTTCAGGGTTTCCTTTTAACAACCGCGCAACTGACGGCGTATCACCCATCTTGATCGTTCCTTCCAGATGAGAGTCAAAATACTCACCCAAATGACCGTAGTTTTTCACATGAGAATGCACAAACCCATCATTGCTGAATTCACCTTCCTGATTCCCACCGGTAAACCAACCTCGATAGGTGGCATTTGATTCAATAATCCACAATTCCGGGAAGTTTTCCACAATATATTGGTAAGCGTCCGGCCCCCACTTTTTGTTAGGTCCACCAATATAATAAACCCGGAGTTTCGCCAAAATATCAGGAGCATCATGTAAGGCCTGAGCAAGATCCTCTATGCCGCCCCAGACCAAAAGGTGTAACGGCCGAGGGTCATCTCTCCGGGCACACTTAACAATCCATTCGGATCCTTCGGTAGCCTTCCGGACTCCCTGGTAAGGAGCTCGCTCGGTTTCGCCCTGTTTTGTGATCGCCCGAAGCTCATCTGCGGTAGGATAATCAACAGAGTGGGTTCTCAATGCTTCATAATCCAGTTCGTAGAGGTCGATGACTGTGAGAATGTCTTTTTTTCGCCCCTTATCAAATGGGGAAGAAATCAAACCTTCGATATCCAGCACATCCGCATAAAGCAACAGATGCACCATCGATTGGAAATCGTCTGGATCAGTTCCACCAATGTCACTGGAAACGATGACACGAGGTTTCTCCACGACGTCAGCAACTTCACAGTTGCCCTGGGCCCAGAAGCCAAGAAGAGCTAAACCAAATACATAGATTTTGCGGGAGTTCCCTTTCTCAAATCCGAAACCTTTCAGTAAAGTCGCAAGTAGAGTCTTCATAAGTTCGTTCCAAAAATTATTCCTTCTGACCCATTTTATCCAGTGCCACAGCAGCCAGAATCACGAGTCCTTTGATGATCTGTTGCCAAAACGGAGAGACGTTGAGAAGAAAGAGTCCATTGTTCAACACACCGATGATCAAACAACCCAATACCGTGCCTAGCACTGAACCCTTCCCACCAGAGAGTGAAGTACCACCAATCACGACCGCAGCGATCGCATCGAGTTCGTAACCGAGCCCGGCGTTCGGTTGAGCGGAGTCCAGACGAGCAGTGACAATCATCGCACCTGCTCCACAAAGCGTTCCCCCCAGTGTATACACCCAAAACTTGATACGATTGACCTTCAGTCCGGTCAACAGCGAGGCACGCTCATTGCCACCAATCGCAAAAATGTGACGACCAAAAATCGTTTTGCGGGTCACCACGACGAATAGGACGACCAGTGCCAGTGAAATCCACACTGGCATCGGGGCTCCCAGTAAACGGCCCGTTCCAATCGCAGTAAAATTTGCGCCCAATCCGGTGATAGGAAAACCGCCTGTCCAAAGCATCGTTAACCCACGCGCGATGCTAAACATGCCGAGTGTCGCCACAAACGGAGGGATTTTAAACCGCGTGATGGCAACACCGTTGGTCGCACCTAATAGCGTGGCGGCCAGAAGCCCGACCAGGATGGCCCCCCAGGTGGTGAACTCCAGATAAATATCGAGTGGATCGATCGCAATGCCATTCTTCAAAAGTCCAGCCGTTACGGCACCCGCAAAGGCCAGAATTGCGCCGACACTCAGGTCAATACCACCGGTTATGATGATCAGCGTGAGCCCTATCGACAAACAGAGATTCACCGAGATCTGTCGCATGATATTCCATCCATTCTCAGGGGTGAGAAAACTGTCCGATAAGATGGAAATCGTCACCACCATCAAGATCAACGCGATCAGTGGCTGAAACTTGCGGAGAAACTGGGTCATGCTGGCTTTATCTAGTTGTTGCATCTAAATTGTTAGAAAATTGGAGTTATCAGGACTTACGAATTTTGGGAAGCGCCGCTTCCATGATCCGTTTTTCACTCATTTTACTACGATCAAAGATGGCAGTGTTTCGTCCTTCACTGAGCACCATTACACGGTCTGAAATCGCAAGGACTTCGGGTAGTTCGGACGACACCATCACCACCGCCAGTCCCGAGAGAGCAAGCTCATCTATCAGCGCATAAATCTCTTTTTTAGCTCCGATATCGATTCCACGAGTCGGTTCATCCAGCAGGATGATTTTAGGATTCATGGCCAACCATTTACCAAGGATCACTTTTTGCTGATTGCCTCCGCTCAGGTTCTGCACCTGCTCCAGAATACTGGGAGTCTTTACCCGTAATCGTTCGACTGCTTGAGTCACGTGCACAGCCTCTGCGTTGCGATCGATAAAACTCCATTTGGAGAGACGATCCAGAGCGGGAAGACTGGCATTGTCCGCGATTGACATGTTGAGGACCAAACCTGCGGCTTTTCGATCCTCCGGAACCAATGTTATCCCACAACGGATAGCGTCACCCGGACTCCGGATGTCTACGGAAGTGCCATCAACCAGCACCTCTTTCGAACTTCCTTTTGGATGCAGCCCATACAGCGTTTCCAACATCTCAGTTCGCCCGGCTCCCATCAGACCAAATATGCCAAACACTTCTCCAGTTCTCACGTGAAAACTGATGTCTTTTGCCAGAAAATCACCTTCACGGGTAGGATGTTTCAGATTCAAATGCCTGACTTCAAGCAACGGGGTCGATACCTGCTCGAATGCGTGCTCAGTTTTCTGGAAAAGTGAATCCACATTTCGACCGACCATCATCTGGATCATCTCGTCGTGCGTGTGATCGTGCAGTGCACCCTTTCCAACCGACATTCCATCACGCATCACGACGAAATCATCCGCGATGCGCTCCAACTCATCCATTTTGTGAGTGATATAGGCGATCGCCACGCCCTCTTTTTTCAACTCATCAATGATCTGGAAAAGCACATTCACTTCATGATCGGAGATAGCCGAGGTCGGTTCATCCATTATCACCACTTTCGCCTCGTAAGAAATCGCCTTTGCAATTTCAACGATCTGCTGCTGCCCCACCCGCAATGTATTCAAAACCGTGGCTGGTGACACATGAAGGTCTAGCCGTTTCAGCAACTTACCAGCTGCGGCATTCATTTTGGGATAATCGATCAGTCCCCAGCGGTTCAGCGGTTCGCGCCCGAGAAAAATATTTTCCGCCACAGAGAGCTCCTGCACAAGATTGAGCTCCTGATAAATCATTGCGATACCAGCTTCAAGCGCCTGCTTGGGGTTGGTAAAAACAGTTTCCTGCCCCTCATAGAGATAGCTGCCACTGTCCTGCCGTAGCGCACCTGCGATGATGCGCATCAGTGTCGATTTCCCGGCACCATTTTCCCCCAGCACTGCGGTGAGTTTGCCGCTTGTCAGCGCAAATTCAACATTGTCCAGTGCCTTCACCCCTGGAAAGGCTTTGTGAATGCCCTGCAATTGCAGTATATCGGATCTAGCGATCATGCTTACTGGACTTCAAATTGCACAGGAATCCATTTGATCCGCTCAACCGTGGGTCGCTTTGCGTTTAGCGTAAAACACCCAACAGAGCTGATCTTACTGCCCTGCTCCACTTGCTCAAACAGCGAAGGCAACACTTCTTGCTCCACACGCAGGTTTAACTCAGCAGACACGTCGTTAAACTTCCGGGTATCCGTAAAAGCCGCGACATCAAACAGCTTGCATCCGTCGCGAACCGCATTCCCGAAAACAGGGCCGTTTTGAATTGCGATGGAAGTCGCACCCCAGTCCATCGATTCAATCACAAGTGTGTTTCCTTCGATGGATTGCACTTCGCCATTCAGTGCGAAGAGAAAATGGTATTTTGAACTGACGCCCACTAGATTGCCATATTTGACAATCGCAGCCTCCGCATCATCCGCAAATTCCTTTAAAAAAGCAGTAATGTCAGGTGCCGACTGTGCAGCTGTCTGCAACTCCGCCTCCCATATTGATTCGACCAATTCGGATGCGTTAAACGCCGCAGCCTGTTCCTGTTTCTGTTTTTCGGAAAGCGATTTCACCCGAAATAACGGAAAGAAACACAATACCAGCACGGTGATGACACACACCGAGGTCCAAATAATCCACTTTCGCTTCATCGAAACGTTTCCAGTTCAAATAATACTTTTTGCCTTATTCTTCGTCGGTTGAACCGTAGTTCGCGTAGTTCTCAACATTGTCTTGCGTTACGAGATCGACCGCAACCGGCACTTTCTGCTCGAAATCGGTTTTTCCCTTGAAATAAGCATCGGCATATTCAGCGGCAGTTTTAGCCATAGTCTTGGGAAACTGCATCCCGGTCGCTTCAATTTTTCCATCGCGAATGAGCTCCACGACATCGTGAGCACCGTCAAATCCGAAGATCTTAATCTGGTCATTCTTACCCGCGGCCAACACAGCCTGGTAGGCCCCCATCGCCATCGCATCATTCCCACAGAACACGGCATCGATGTCCGGGTGCGCTTGAAGGATAGACTCCAATACTTCCATCGCCTTGGCGCGGTCAAAATCTGCAGACTGCTGCGCGACCATTTTCAACCCTGGAAAACGATCGACCACACTGTGGAATCCCTGGGAACGATTCCAGGTATTATTGTCTCCAACAAGTCCAAGCAACTCGACATAAGTGCCTTCTGCACCGACTACTTCTACGAAATATTCTCCCATCTCGACACAACCACCATAATTGTCAGAGAGGATCTGAGCAGTTGCATCTTCGGTACTGTTGATTTCACGATCGATGCAAAATACGGGAATTCCTGCGGCTTTGGCTCGTTTCACATTCGCAATCGAACCGTCGGCATCTGTCGGATTGAATAAAATCGCATCGTATCCCGAGGCTACGATGTTTTCGAAATGCTCAGCTTCTTTAGCCGGATCATTCTGAGAGTCAAAGATAACGCTCTCGTAACCAAGCTCGATTGCCCGTTGCTTCGCAGTTTCAGCAAGCACCACAAACCAGGGGTTGTTGAGTGTAGAGACGATCACAGCCACTTCCTTCGTCTTGTCGCCTGTATCACTGGAGGAAGGCTTGCAGCCAACCATCAACAGGACTGTCAGGGCTGAAATGAGTATGAATTTTAGGGTATTTCTCATAATATTTGGGGTCAAAATGATATCGCTAAGATTTGTTGATGAGCATCACCTGTGTCTTCCATCGCTCAAAGAGAGTGGCAATGGTTTCAGGGTCACCCGTAGGGTTATAATAAATTTCTTTTCGTGGTAATTGCTCCAGGTCAGCCAGTGATTGCACTGTTCCTGATCCAAGCATACCAGCCATTACTGCACCTTGGGCAGAACACTCCGAGAGTGATGATACACAAATCCTTCGCTGGAGAATATCGGCAACCAGCTGCATTAAAAAGGGACTTTTTGTTGGTCCACCATCAACATTGATGAGCGAACAGGGAATGCCAACTTCCGCTTCCATCATCTCCAACACTTCCCTCACCTGAAAGGCCATCGCCTCAAAACCTGCCCGGATAATGTGGGCTTTACCAGAATGTGCGGTCAGTCCTACAATCGCTGCTTTCGCTCTGGCATTCCAATAAGGTGCTCCCAATCCCGTAAATGCAGGCACAACGCACACTCCTGCAGAATCTGCGATTGCCTCAGCCAATTGATCCGCTTCTTGTATGTTTTCAAAGAGTCCGAGCTGTTTTTGCATCCAGTCCATAATAGCTGACGAAAAACGAATGATGCCTTCAAAACAGTAACTTGGAGATTGATCAACTGCAGCTGCTAATGCCGTCACGACTCCATTATTAGAGAACACAAGCTCGGGCCCAATGTTGTAGAGCATCGAAGAACCTGTTCCAAAGGTCACCTTGGTGGATCCAGGAGTAAAGCAACGCTGAGCAAAGAGTGCAGCCTGCGAATCCCCCATAATCCCCTGAATGCGAACCGGAGCGGACAGTAGACCTTCGAAAGTGGTTTCACCAAAGGCGGCATCGCAATCCCGAATTTCGGGCATGCATTCCAATTTCGCACCAAAAACGTCACACAGCAATCCCTCCCAACGACGATTTTTCAAACTGTAAAGCATTGTGCGAGAGGCATTGGTGTGGTCCGTTGCGTAGACAGCACCACCCGTCAGACGATACACCAGATAGGTGTCAATGGTTCCAAAAAGATAATCCCCGGACTGCAGACCAGCAGCGATTTCTGGATCTGACTCTACCCACCATTTTAATTTTGGAGCAGAAAAATACGAGTCCAGCTCCAATCCGGTTTCTGCCTTGATGCGTTCGCCGACGGGATCCGCTTTGAGACGGTCACAAACGCCTTCACTGCGCGTACATTGCCACACAATGGCATTTCCAACAGGATTGCCCGTTGTTTTTTCAAAAATGACGAAGGTTTCCCTTTGATTGGTGATGGAAATGAATTCGATTTTCGTTTTCGCCTCAGGCTTCTGTTTCAATAACTGAGCAACGGCCCCGAGCGTATTTTTCCAGATCTCCCCGGCATTGTGCTCCACCCATCCTGGATTCGGGTAAATTTGTTCGTGAACCGATGTCGCACTATCTACCAATTCACCCCGAAGGGAAAATAGTAGTGCTTTAGTTGAAGACGTGCTCTGGTCAATTCCGAGTATCATAGTCAATCACCGTTCCTATCACGCACTAAACTCAGTCGAGAAACCCGACCACCGTATCCGCAAGCCCCTCCATCAACAGCCCGTAGTGATAAAAGATTTCCGCTTGCGAACCTGTCACCGTATACTCATCTGGAATACCCAGCTTTTTGAACTTAGCATGCACACCCGCCTCCATCAAAACTCCGGCAACGGCTTCCCCTAAACCACCGTGAACCATATGTTCCTCGAGAGTAAGCACATGTCCTGTTTTCCTTGCCGAGTTAAGGATACAATCAGTATCGAGCGGGCGTAAACTGTGAACGCTGATGACCTCAGTGGATATTCCTTTCTGTTCAAGGAATTTTCCTGCAAGGACAGCCTGTTGCACGAGTTCTCCAGTCGCAAAAATAGTAACCGCCTCTCCCTCGCGAATCCGAATCGCCTTCCCAATTTCAAATGAGATATCGTTGGGGTAAAGATCATAGAGGGCAGCTTTTCCAAACCTCACAAATGCCGGCTTTTGATGGGCCGCCAGAGCGCGAATCGCATGTTGGGTTTCGACGTTGTCCGCTGGAACGACAATATCAATGTTGTTGATTGCACGCATCACAGCAAAATCGTGCAGTGAGTGATGAGTCGTTCCCAACGCTCCATAGCTAACGCCGGAACTGATCCCTACCAGAGTCACTGGGTTATTGGAATACGCCACATCGTTCTTGATTTGCTCAAGTGAACGAGCTGTCAAAAAACAGGAGGGAGAGACTGCAAATACCGGACGCCCCGTCGACGCAAGCCCCGCGGCTACCCCCACAAGGTTTTGTTCCGCGATGCCCACTTCTACAATCTGATCCGGAAATTCCTGCGCAAACGGCACCAGCTTACCCGAACCCCTTGAGTCGCTTGTAACCGCTAGCAGGCTGGAATCCTTCGCAGCCAACTCCTCATTGTATCTGAAAAAACCTCGAGGTTCGCTTTACCCAGCTGGAGTCCCAGCTCTTGAGCGACCTCTTTTGCGAGGTCAGAAAATAATTGAATCTTCCCCATACGTATAAATCCGTCTTCTAACTCAGAGCAGTGAGTTGCGCATCCAACTCAGCCATCGCCCCTTCAAATTCTTGATCCGTGGGCACTTTGTGGTGCCACTTGATGTTGTTTTCAATAAAGCTCACGCCCTTCCCTTTGATCGTATTAGCGATTATCAGGCTTGGCTTCCCTGCCTCCACGGGGCGACTCAACGCGTCGGTGAGCGCGTCATAGTCATGCCCATCCACAGATTTTACAGCCCAACCGAAACTCTCAAACTTGAGATCGATCGGATGGTTGGAACAAACCTCCTTCGTAGGCCCTGTGATCTGCAACTGATTGTAGTCGATGATTCGCAGTCAGATTATCCAGTCCATTGTGGGCAGCAAACATGGCCGCTTCCCAGTTGGATCCTTCCGCGAGTTCACCATCCCCAAGGAGGGTGAACACACGGTAGGATTTATGGTCCATTTTTCCAGCTAGTGCAACCCCTGCACTAATAGACAGACCATGACCCAGACCTCCCGTATTTTGCTCTACTCCATGAACTTTTCGGGTGGGATGCCCCACATAGTGGGACTGGTATTGACAAAGTGTTTCCAGGTCACTTTCAGGAAAGAAGCCTTTATCTGCCAGAACAACAAAAAGGGACTCCACTGAGTGGCCCTTACTTTGGATATAACGATCACGATCCGGATCATGAAAACGCTCCGGTGACACATTCAATATCCGGTTGTAAAGTACATTAAGAATGTCCACACAGGACAGGCTTCCACCCGTGTGCCCGGCTTTGCCTGCTTGACGTAATGCAGCACTTTTTTGCGATACTCGAGAGACTTTCTGGCGAGTTGTTTATTATCCAACATACAATTTAGAAGCTTTTTAGATCCCATCGGGAACTAAGCGTTATGATGATAAACTTCCCAGCCCAAGTAGTTACCCAGGGCTTCCTTCAGGACTTCCGCAACATGACCGTAAGTCATCGCCACGTGATGCTCGAATCCATTGAGACACACGTAGTTCATCAGCTTGTTTAGGTCATCGACATGCGCGACTGCCCGGTTTCCAAAAGTCGGGAGATTATCATCCGTCAATGCTCCCTCTGCGAAATAAGCAGACATCACACCCGAGGCATCATTAGTGGTGATACGGGCCAGGGTCAGCGTGTTTGCGGGTGTTCGCCCGTCCAGGGCGCCTACCGTATTTTCCTCTCCCACACTGGTGCCGAGAATGGGTGCGGTCGCAATTTTTCCATCGGGAATAAAGCTTTTGGCCCAGTTACCACAGTGAAACAGCACACATTTGTTATCGTCATCTGCGTAGTTGTTATTCCAGTCAACCAGCGCAGCCGGCACATCTGACGCGAACTGCAATGCCATCATGGAAAGCGCACCGGTGACGTCTACTTCGCAGGCACTCGGCAATAGGTTTTCACTCATCATGCTCATGTTCGTGCACACATTGCAGCCCATATTTTGCTGGAGAGAGGTCCAGCATTGTATTGCAGTGGCATCGAGTTCATAGGTGCCCATAAATTCGTCGAGATAAACACCCATTTTTGCGATTTCCACCAGTTTTGCTGGTGCAATATTTGGTGCGGGTAGGTAGTCTTTGACGGCGTTCAGCTTCGCGACCACCCGTTCATCACTATCTTCAAGGTCACGCGTAAACTTAATAAGCTCGGACAAATCCGCTGTCGTCACATTGATCCCGTTTCGCTCCAGGATTTTTTCGCTATAGCGAACCGTATTAAAAGCACCCGGACGGGCACCAATTGCACCGATCCTGGCGCCTCTGATACCGCTAACGACGTTACATACCGAAAGAAATTGAGCAAAATCGCGGCGGAAGGAATCACTGTCGATCTTCACGGTATGCTTTGTCGTCAGTGTAAACCGGATGCCAGCTTGCTTAAGGTTATTGCATACCGAAATCTTCCCGCAGTAGCCGTCCCGGCGACGGGCAGCATCCAATCGATCGAGATCATCGGGATAGGCCTGAACCAAAATCGGAACATCCAAACCACTGAGTTTGATCGTATCCGCCACTCCTTTTTCATCCCCAAAATTTGGGAGTACGACCAGAATCCCTCCGATTTCCTCCCGGTGCTGTTTAAACAAATCGGCACACTTTTTCGCATCGGCGAACGTTTCTACCCCACCCAATTTGGTGTCGTTTTCACCCAGCATCACAGCGTTGAGCTCACTCTTTTCAAACAGGGCTTCAACATCTCTGCGGGCATCACTCACGAGAAAATCCGGAAAAAAATCACGGTTTCCAATAATGACAGCAATCGAGGTATATTTAGATCTCATAAATTTCCATATTCTGGGGCTTTGCCTGGGGCTCTTTCAGTTAAGGATGACGATTATAGGTGAATATTTGACGTATTTCTCTTGCTAAAAACAGAAATACTGACGGTATCCTAAGATGTGACCATTACCTATGATCCCCATCGTCCCGACTTTACCCCCTACGGATTCAGTTGCGTGGAATGGACCCCATGTTTGATGCCCAAACCGGATCACCATGATGAAATCGAGCTCAACCTCTTGGTGAGCGGTTCCATAACTTACTTAATGGGAGGCCGAAGGATTAAAGTAGAAGCAGGACATCTATTCGTTTTCTGGGCAGCCATCCCACACCAAGTGATTTCACTCGATACCGATACGCCTTATTATGTTGGAACCATTCCGTTTTCCTGGTTTCTGCAATCGCAATTTCCGACACGTTCGTGCAGTCAATCCTGGGAGGCGAAGTGTTTGAGGAAAACAATCGCAAACAATTCGACCACGATGTGTTTCTTTTTGATCAATGGATCGAGGACTTAAACAACATCACTCCTGAAAGACAGAACATGGTGATGCTTGAGATGAAAGCCAGGCTGTTTCGTCTAATCTCGAAATCCGCACCAAAGCTTTCAGAAGTCCGCAAACTTCCCTCAACAATTCAGTCCGGCGGTTTGAGTAAAATCGAAAAAATGGCGTGTTTCATCGCGCGCCACTATGAGGATCCCATTAAAATAGATGATATCTGTGAAGAGGTAGGCCTACACCCAAACTACGCGATGAACCTCTTTAAAAAGGGATTCGGAACCACGCTGAATGACTATTTGACCTATCATCGGATTTCACATGCACAACGGCTGCTGGTCACGACCAATGAAAAGATCATCGAAATCGCATTCCAATCCGGCTTCGGGTCTCTCAGTCAGTTCAATTCCGTCTTCAAGAAGCGCTGTGGGGTACAACCGCGCGAATACAGAGAAGCACTGAGGTGGTCGGATAAATTGGACAGCTGATTAGCTATTGTTAGGTGGTTTATTGTTTTTAGTTTATTGAGTCAAGTATGGTGGTTGAGATGTCTGTGAAGAGAGGGCCTTTGGCCCGAACGAAACAGACATCTGACCGATTATGCCACGAGTCTTTGCTTGGCTAGATATCTCTGTTCTGGCGTTTCATTGATGCCTTGGTGTTTACGAGAGTTGTATTTCTGAAAGTATCTTCTCAACCCGCGATAAAGCTCTGGCATGGATTCATAGGCATAAATAAAAATGTCATCGTATTTCACACTTCGCCACAACCTTTCGATCATACGATTGTCCAATGCTCGACCCTTTCCGTCCATCGAGATTCGGGTCCCGTTTTTCTTTAAAACAGACGTGAAGCTCTCACTGGTAAACTGACTGCCCTGATCGGTGTTAAAGATTTCAGGACATCCGTATTGTTCGATCGCTTTGTTAAGGGCTTCGATACAATAACTCGTATCAAGACTATTTGAGAGCCTCCAGCTCAGCACTTTGCGGCTATACCAGTCCATTACTGCAACCAAATACACATGAGAGCCTAAGCGGTCGGCCAGTAGTTTCAGTTAAATAGCGTATATAAAATGACGATGAACCATTCTGTCAGAGGCAACATCCAATTCACTCATTTGGAGCCCTTAAATTAATAGACCCGGAGCAATAACTTAGTTCCATCGCTCTGCATAGTGCAAAGAAATCCCATAGACTTTCTCTACGATCACAATGCACCTTACCTTACTGGGACTTCAATAAGATCACCCTCTATGGGATTGAAAACAATGTCTTTTGGTTTCGGGAATCAAATAAAGCTGAAACGGTCCGAAGTCTGAAGCATTATTTACGATAATAGGATCACCCTAAACCACTGTGCTTGTGACCATTTCACAAGCACCGAGATTGAAATTAAGTAAGTTCTGAGTTTGTAAGGGGCCAAGGCCCCAGATCGTGCCATTCGGATTCCACCAGCGTTAGCGTAGACCTTTCAGGAATTCCCATCTGATGAACACGCATTTTTGCAGCAAGCAAATCAACGGCGATTTCAGTCATCTTTTTGTAATCGTTACGAATTCCTCCATACTGGATGGTGTTCTGATCGGCAGCAGCACAGACAAAACGACAACAACTCCCCGTTTCCCGTTCAAATCGTTGAACCGAATAAATCAGGTTGTTCCAGAAACTGATAAACACGTCTGGTTTAACTCTTAGTAACCAATGGTAGATTTCCTCTTCAATAGCTTCAATCGATTTCCATTCGAACTCGTAGTATGGAATTCGGTTTTCTGGAGAAAAGTGTTTATGTTGGCCAAAAAGGAAACCCGCACTATACCCATTCCGGGTATTTATTTCGTCCGTTATGGATCCCGCCATCGCGGGTCGATGGAAGCCCAACGATTTGAGTTTCCTCAGGATCGTTCGCGATGCATAAAAGTAATTTCCCATCACCGTATCGATATCGAGATTCATGGATTCTCTCCTATTTTAACGACAGAAAAGGAGTTCCAGTCCAAGTCAATTCGTGTATCAGGATCGTAAATGGCACCCAAGAGAACCCCCCGAATACCCCGAGCTTTCAAAACCCGGTCCAACATTTCACTGCTTGAAAAATCAATACCCTTAAAAAACACTTCAACTTTGTATCCGATTACCTTCGCACGTTCTTTGGTAATAGACTTGATCGTTGGAAGGTATTCAGAATTATCAAAAACCTGAGGCTCTGTAATGTCAAAAATCAGAGCAATCGATTCATCTAGGCGGGGCTTTCGTTTATCTCTTCGATAAGATACCAAAGAACTCAATACTGGATCCGGGGCATATCCCATTTCCTGCGCAATTTTCTGTATTTTCTTTCTTGTCGCTTTCGCTATCCTGGGATCGTTATTTAATGCAAGAGAAACCGTTGTTTGATGGACGTTTGCCGCCTTCGCGACATCTTTCATCACTACCCTTTTTGATGTCATATGTTTGGGGTATGCACTATTGCCAGAAGTTAAATAAATGACTTCCTGCAAACCAGTGTAAAGGTTTTGGAAAGTCGGGGAAATGCTCCCAATCTAATCAGGATCACAGACTCACTATCTAAATTAGAAACTACTTAAAATCAAGCAGTCTCCAACCCACTGCAGAGACCAGGCATGCTGTCTGCGAGGGGAAACAAGAACAATAGAATTCAAGACCACTTCAATCCAATGGTAAAAAATTCATCCTTATTGTTCAGCAGGTCCGAAAACGCTTCCGGCGCACGCTCGAAGGAGCGCACATCAGTCAATATTTCAGCGAAAGGGACTTTTGTTGCTAGCATCCAATTCATGACAGTCTCCAAATCCCGATTCTGGTGGTCTCGGGTCAACTGGATCTGCATTTCACGCTGAAATGCGAGATCGTAGTCAAAACTCACACGATCCGCATAACTGCCTTGAATTAGAATGCGCGAGCCACGCTCCCACGATTCATCCCAAGGTAGCTCGTGGGATAGTTGCATCGATTGCTCAAGCAAACTCTCAACGCCAGTACAATCCACTATCAAATCCGCGCCATCTGGCATCAATTCTTGGAAGGTATTCAAAAGGGTCTTCTCTACTACAAGACCTTCCAACCCCATTTTTGCGACTCTTTCAATCCTCGCTTCACTCAGATCAGCCACTCGAACTATCCCGCCTTTTTCACGATGAAATAATGCTGAAAAGATCCCGATTGGTCCCATTCCAATCACGACAACAGTTTCTCCGGTTGCCAAATGCGACCGAGTACTACCGTGATAGGCAATGGCAGCCAGTTTTGCCAAACAGGCATTCTCCCATTCAAGTCCATCCGGGATTTTTACAGCCTTTCCCTCCTGCACATTTCCAATGCCGATATTTCCTCCCCACAATAGATCACAGGGGGCCGCCTGGGTCCCAATACAAAATACGCGGTCACCATCCGCAAATCTGGAAACATCTTTACCACATGCTACCACATTCCCAACCATAGAATATCCGGGGATCACCGGCCATTTCCAATCTCCCACTTGCTGTCCAGCCAATACTCTCAAATCCGTTCCAGGACTAAGACAACTCATCACAGTCTCCACACGGATTTCATCATGTTTCAGAAGTGGTAAGTCCAGGCTACTTATTTCCACCTGGTTAATTCCTGTAAACAATACGGCTTTCGTTTTCATGCGTCTTTTTTTGGGGCTCTAATTGCGAGTAACCTCTCCGTTTTCTGTTCCACGGCGTCTGGTTTCAAGGTCTTGAGTGATCTGTTCCATCTGGGTTTCATCGAGTCGATAGGCCAGCAAGAGGAAAAAGCCAATTGCCGAAATGACCGATGGTATCAAACTGAGGTTAAGACGAATTCCCAGTAGTGAAGTATCTGTCTGTGCAACATTCGGCTCAAATCCGAAGAATCCGAGCAGCATCATCACGACTCCACCACCAATGGAGAATCCCATCTTTTGCGAGAAGGTAAGAGCTGAAAAGGCGAGTCCAGTCGCTCTACGTCCGGTTTTCCATTCAGAATAGTCAACTGTGTCCGCAATCATACCCCACAACAACGGAAAGAGCGGTCCACCCGCAAAGGATGCAATGATCTGTGTGATATAGATAAGCAAGAGCTGATCCGGTCCGAGGAAGAAGAAACATGAACCCGCCACGGTCACAATGACAAAACAGTAACGATACAAACGCACTTTTCCAATTTTGCCTGCCAGCCATTTGGTAGGAAGCACACCCAACAACGTGCAACCCGTTCCAAGCGCCATGAAAACGCCGGCTGCTGCTTCATTGCCCAGGTTGTATTTGAAGAAATAGGCAATAACCGCACTACGGATTGCGATATAGACCAAGCTCGCAAGGGACACAAAAAACAGAATCAACCAAGGCTTATTTGCCAAGAGGTCTTTGAGATCCTCAGAAATTTTGCTATTCTGGTTTGAACTTGGCTGCACCCGTTCGCGCGAGGATACAAAGGTTAACAGGAATAGTAGAATCGCGATGCCCCCGAAAATCGCCATACTCATCTGATAGCCTTTTGCCGAATTTCCTTCACCCAGCTTTTGCACCATCGGAATCACCAATAATTGCACCGAAACACCCGCAAGATAGGCAAAGATGAATTTGTATGAGGAGAGACTGGCCCGTTCATTCGGATCAGGCGTCACCACTCCGATCATCGAATTGTAAGGAATGCTGATCGCGGTGTAGATCAACATCATCAGGGAATACGTCACATAGGCGTATACCACTTTACCACTTGCACTCAAATCTGGAGTCGAAAACATTAACACCAACCCCACACCAAATGGGACTGAAAATCCTAAAAGGTACGGCCGGAAACGGCCCCACCGGCTCTTCGTCCGATCTGCAATCATCCCGACAATGGGATCCGTAAATGCATCAAAAAAACGAACGACTAAAAACATCGTAGCCAGAGTAACGGCAGGCAGCCCAAAGGTGTCGGTATAAAAAATCGGAAGAAAGAACATCAGGGTCTGCCAGACCATACTCGATGCATATTCACCACTGCTAAAACACAGCTTTTCCTTAAGGGGTAGTTTGTTCATGAATGTTACGGACAAAGGGAATTTTCTAGTCGGAATTGATTCTGTGATCTGCAAGACAACAGCGCAAAGCCGAGGGCTTTCATTCTTATGAAATGTTAGAAGGAGCTCCTTTTTGATGAGCACCGCCCATCATTTCGTGTCGCTTATTTTTGTAAAAATGATCCAGTCAGTGTTCGTATCGGGAGACAAAAAAGTGATCAAAACCAACCAACTGCTCATCTTCCGGACTCACTGTCCAGAACCAGCAACCAGTCTTGTCCTTCTCCGCTGGTGGGCGGTGATAGCACTTGCAAAACCTGTGTTTCATTCAGTTCAACTGGCTGAAATCGTCCGGTGCGAGGGTCCATCCATTGTGCCTGAAGCCCTGTCAGAGCGGAGGACCATTTCTCGAGATTCAGGGTAAAAAGTTCTCCTCGGGGGAGATAAATGTAGGCATAACTTCCATCCGTTGCAGATGCTGCAGCAATATACTGAGGACCCTTCCTGTTTTGACCCCATATCAGCGACTGGTCAGGCTGCAGTAAATGAAATGGATGCGACTCGAAAAGGTCGCGTACATGCCTCATATCATGAGCGCCCGGACGGTCCATCGCATCTCTCCAGTCTGTCAGCGCCGGAATGGCGTTTGCATCCCCTTTCCGAAACATCTGCCATATCGCATTGTTTCCATAAGTATAACCCACGGCCCCACTGAGAAAATTCCAATACGCATGGAGCCTCACATCGTAAGGTTTAATAAAACCGTCTTTAAAATGGCTAAGGTCAGCGATGATGCCATCATCGTCGAGAACATTTGATGGGACTCTCTCTGAGTAGGGTTTTGAAAAATCCATATATTCCCAAAACCGGATTGCAATATCCTCGTAGGCAGGTTCCCCGTCTACAAAGGGTTTGCGAGGCGCAAAGTTTCTACAGGATTCCGCATAGTCATAGACATTATTAAAACGTTCATGCCCACTTTGATACATGTTGAAGTCCAGCCACTCTGCAGAGTGGAACCACCACGCACTGATCGCAGTGCCCCGGGGGTGATAGGTAATTAGGGGATCCCTTACGGAGCCTTTCTCAATGCCATTCGCCATCGCGTTCCAAGTATGATAAACATCCAAATTGAGCACGTTCCGGTCTCCACCCAGGATCCATACCACCGCCTTTTCGCCGTAGCGCTCACCAAGGAATGCCCCAAATTCATGAGCATTTTCCGCATTAAAAATCACAGGTCCCGCGCCCGGATTCACACTCTCCAGCTTATCTCCCCATGTCGGAAGCATACCGATGACCAATCCTAGTGCCTCGACCTTCTCCACAATGAAATCCACATGCTCAAAATAAGCTTCGTTGGGTTTTCCAGGATCTCCGTCGATCAGAGGCAGGTCGCCGTAATAATTCGGGGTTCGCACTCCATCCAACTCCGCAAGTACGACAGCCTGGATCACACTGAATCCCTTTTCGGCACGGTTTTGAAGATACTCCACTGCCTCTTCCCGAGACAACCGGTGAAACAGCTCCCACGCAGTATCCCCTACCCAGACGAAAGCGCGATTATCCTCCTTAATTAGATGCGTACCTGCCTCATTGACTTTGATAGGAGAGCTCAAGCAGGTGCCTCCTGTGAGGCAGAACAACCAAACAAGGCATCCCATCAGTGCTAAACTCTTCTGCTGGGGTTGTGAATGGGTAAATAACGGGGATTTCATAACTCAAAATAGAGAATTAGACCTCCTTGTCGAACAAGCAGTTTTCATTTCATATGTATGAAATTGAATGAGTTAGTCAAAAAATCAGATTATGACATCATCTACAGTTTCGATTTCTAACAAAATCAGGCGCTAAACTTTGTCATTAAGACTCAGTTTAGTAATTGTAAGACCCACTAATATGAGCACCAAGTCTCCCCCCTGTATCGCGCTACTTGCGTCCTTTCATTTACTCTTTAACACATCCTTATTTGGCGAACGCTGGAGCGTAGACGGGCCCAATCTCAACAATCGGATTTCGCTAACGCTGGATGAAGGAAAACTGAGCTACGAGGTCAATCATCAACACACGGCAGCGAATTGGAACGTCGAAGCTTCCGGATTTAAACCATTGATTCAGCCTTCGAAAATGGGAGTGATGACTAAACAATATGATCTTTCAAAACATCTTGTTTTCCTCGACGCTTCTCCAGTCACTTCCTTTAGCGAAACCTACACGATGCTCACGGGGAAACAACGCCTGTTGGATAACCACTATCGGGAAAGACGAATTCGTTTTCAAACCAAGGATGCTCAAGTCATCGCCATTCGATTGCGGGCCTACGCAGAAGGGGTTGCCTTCCGTTACGAATTTGAGGGAACCCAACAGGAGTTGACGGTTACCCATGAACTTACCGAATTTGCGGTTGGAACCTCCGGAACTGCCTGGATCATGCCCTACTCTGCGGTCGCTACCTGGTCGCCGGGCTACGAAGAAGATTACCAAAACGCGATTCCCATTGGGACCCAAGCACCCGACACGGTAGGCTGGGCATTCCCTGCATTGTTTGAACTACCGGAAGCGTGGGTGTTGATCACAGAATCCGGAATGGACGGAGACTATTTTGCATCTCACCTGCAACCGAATTCCATTGGCGGAGCGTATCAAATCCGCCTGCCCGAACCGGACGAAACATATGGTGTCTACCCTCAAGAGTCGACAGCATCTCTTCCCTTTCAAAGTCCATGGCGTGTCATCATGATCGGCCGTGACCAAGGGGCCATCTTGGGAAATAATCTGGTATTTCATCTCGCGGAGCCCTGTGCAATCGAAGAGACCAGCTGGATCCAACCGGGTCCTGCGACCTGGAGCTGGCTGCACGACAAGAGCAGTCAAACGGACTATGATCGTTTCATTCCATTTATCGATCTCGCAGCAGAGCTGGGATGGCCCTACTCCCTTGTCGATGCAGACTGGCACCTCATGAAGAATGGCACAATTCTGGAGGCGAATGCGTATGCCAAGTCAAAGGGCGTGGGACTAACGTTATGGTATAATTCTGGTGGACAACACAACCTCGTGAAACCCATTGGACCCGCGGATCGCATGCATGACCCCATTGCACGGAAGGCTGAAATGAAGTGGATGCAGCAGCACGGATTCAAGGGGATGAAGGTCGATTTCATGCAGTCAGACAAACAGGGACTCATCCAGCTCTATATCGATATCCTGAGCGATGCAGCTGACCACGAGCTCATGGTCGATTTCCACGGGTGCACCCTGCCGCGTGGATGGGAACGCACCTGGCCCAATCTGATGACCATGGAAGCCGTCAAGGGCGGCGAGCAACTCTGGAGTCAGGATTTCGCGAATAAATCCCCCATGCTCAACACGATCCTTCCGTTCACCCGCAACGTGGTGGGTTCGATGGACTACACTCCCTTTAGTTTCAGCGGCGTTGAGAATGCTGTGACAACAGTTACGAGTCACGCCCACGAACTGGCAACAACGGTCATCTTTGAGAGTGGCTGGCAACATGTTTCCGAATCGGTCGAAAACTTCGAAGCATTGCCTTACTATGTGTGGTCCTTCCTTTCAGACCTACCCACAACGTGGGATGAAACCCAATGGATATCCGGTCGGCCCGGTGAACAGGCAATTCTGGCTCGCCGAAAGGGAGACACCTGGTATGTCGCGGGCATCACGGCTAGCGCCAAAGCGCAAGCGATTGAAGTGCCAACCGATTTTTTAATAGACAATCAAATCTACAAAGCCAATCTGATCGCTGATGGCACCGATCGCACTGAATGGTCGAGAACACTATCCGAGCATCGTCGGGGCGAAACCATTCAAGTAACACTGCTGCCCAACGGTGGTTTCATTGTCGTCTTGGAAGAGAAAATTTAAAGAAACCGAGCTCACCATGTTAAACCTTAGATTACTTACGAAACTGACAGTTCTTTCCGCTTTCATCTCAACCTCATCGACATTGTTGACGATGCGGGCATCACCTTCAGCTGAAGATCGTCCCAATATCATACTAATCGTCTCCGATGACCACGGGTCTGGAGATCTGGGCTGTTATGGAAATCCGGTAATTCACACACCGAATCTCGATGCCCTGGCAAAAGAAAGTATGCGGTTTACCCACGCTTACGCCACCACCGCCTCCTGCACCAGCAGTCGTTCTGTGATCCAAACCGGGCTTTACCCCCACGCAAACGGGCTGATCGGATTGAGTCACCACTATCACAATTTCCGGGCTTTTGATCACATTCATTCCCTCTCGAATCTATTGGCGGAGGTCGGGGGTTACACCACCGCAAGAGTTGGAAAATACCACGTGCTGCCCGAGAGCACGTTCCACTACCAGCATGCCATTCCGTCGGACGTGCTAAACCCGGTCGACATGGCGAATCAAGCAAAGAAATTTCTCGAATCCCGCCCGAAGAACAAACCCGTTTTCTTGTACTATGCCACCATCGACCCGCACCGCAGTGGTGACTACGTCGAGTTCGATCCCTATCGCCCCAATACCTTCCACAACCTCGAAACTGCCCGCGAAGGGGTGCATCCGGTAAAATTCTCCCCCGAGGACGTTCGCGTACCGCCCTATCTTCCCGACAACGGAGCGGTTCGCGCGGAGCTGGCACAGTATTATCAATCGGTCGCTAGGATGGATGAAGGCGTTGGCAAACTGATCGAGCATCTCAAAGACCTGGATATGTGGGAAAACAGTCTGGTGCTCTATTTAACCGATAACGGAATCGCGTTTCCAGGTGCCAAAACCAATGTTTACGAAGCTGCATTGCGATTACCGCTAATCGTCAAAACACCTGGCAGCAACTACGCCAATTCGGTCAGCGATTCGCTTGTCAGCTGGGTGGACATTACACCGACGCTGCTCGACTATGCGGGCATCCTGGAAGCATCCCGCAAAAAACTGGCGCAAACCTATGAAGCGAACAAAAACCGTTGGGACAATACCACCGTTCCTGATTTTCAGGGAATCTCCTTTCGGCCGGTTTTGAAAGACCCCACCACCAGCACTCGTGATTCCGTCTATGCCTCCCATACGTTCCACGAATCGACCATGTATTACCCGATGCGGGCGATCATCACGAAAGAATTCAAATTGATTTGGAATCTCAATCCAAGCACTCCCTTTCCTCACGCGATGGACCTCTGGTATTCGGCCACCTGGCAACAAGCTTTGCAGCATCCTGAGAATGCTCATTTTTCCGGTTTAACTCCATCAGAGTTCACCCTGCGCGAGCCTTTTGAACTCTTTGAGCTGCGAGAATCCCGATATGAACAATTCAACCTGGCAGATGATCCAGAGTTTCAATCCGTTCTTCAGCGGCTCAAAATACGGTTGAAGACCTTCCAACAAGAGACAGCAGATCCCTGGCTGCAGGAATGGGAGCGGCAGGAAAAGATTGAGAACATGCTTCACCAACATTAATCCCGTGAAAACAAGTAATTTCTATTTGGTAGCGGCTCTGTTGTTGCTGACTGCGACCTGCACGCTTCTGGGAAAACCACGAGTATTCATCTTCACGGATATCAACATCGACTCGGGAGATCCCGACGACCGTCAATCTCTCATTCACTTGCTTTGGTATGCAGACGAACTTCAGATTGAGGGCATCGTACCAGAACGATGGAATGCTGATGGCTACGAAGCATGCAATCTTGCGATTGATGCTTATGCTGAAGATTACAAAACCTATTGCTTTGAGAAACACGGATATCCAGAGCCGAGCACTCTCAAAAATTACATCGCTACCAATCTCGACCATGCAACGAAGTTGTTCAATGAAGCAGCTTCATCCTCAAAAGACCCCCTTTGGGTGCTTGTGTGGGGCAATATGCAAAATGTCAGCGACATGCTTTCAAAAGATCCTGAGTTGTCTGACAAGATCCGATTGATCACCATTGGCACTCATTTGATGCTGGAAGAAAACCGAAAGTTTATTCCCGAAGGATGGGGAAAAACCGAACGAGCTTGTGAGCAACCAAATTGGAATGGAAGCGGAAGAAATTCGGTTTTTGAGGATGAGCGATTCAATGACCTTTGGTGGCTCGAGATCAACTGGACTTATGAGGGAATGTTTACCGGTGAAGAACCTTCGCTGATATTTGAAAAACTGCTGCCCTTCGGAGCTCTTGGAGCCCACATGGAGGAGGTCGTTAAAAATCAAAAATGGGCCCGTTATTTTCGAGTTGGTGACACACCATCCGTGCTTTACCTAATCGACCCAAACCACGATCTCAACAATCCCAACCAAATCAGCTGGGCAGGTCAGTTTACCCAGCCATTTCCGAATGATCGTCCCCACTATTTCGCTGATGACGCAGGTTCCGTCACTTGGGATTATCATGACCCATGCAAGACATGGCAGAACCACCCTCTTGTGCGCGCCAATGCAAAAAGGACACTGGAATCAAAACGACCCAAGATGTATGAGGCGCTCTTGAAAAAACTCTCGCAAATCTATCATTCAAACTGACGTGAATCGGTTTGGAGAATCTCAATCATAGCATCTTCTATTTGTAGAGGATGTTTGAATTTCATCTTCATGCATGTGATCCTCCTTCACACTCTGCCGACACAATTTGCGACAGCCACACACTAAACTCAATTAGCAGGTTTCACCAATACCGGATGGTTGATCGAATGAAAAAAGTCGTGTGTGATGGCTTGCACATCAAAGTGCTCCCAAATGACAATACTTCTCGGATTTTTCGGACGTTCCACCCAGTTTGTGTTCATCATCACAGGCGCCGGAAATAATGTCCGCTGACCCCAGTTTTCTTGTTTCAGAATTGCCACTGCAACCACATCAAACAAGGAACGTGAAGGAGGTTGTCCGTAAAGCTCACAATGATCAAAAAGGCTGATCGAGTAGTCCCCAAAGTGGGTAAAATTCCTCCATGTCGCCCCTCCACGGGCGCTACGGACCTGACTCCTGCCCCGGGCATCTGCTTGTGCATATCCTCACGAGTAGTTCTCACAGCCGTCGAACCAGTGGAATCACTGTATCTCACAGTTACAACTTCAAATTCAACCTCTTGATCGAGAAGGTAGTTCATCGATGGAATGTCATTCTCAAGATTATACTCGCCAGACCTGGGATAGTTGGAACCCAACCACACGATGCGAACATGCTCCTTGATATCCGGCGCCTTGAGGATGGCTAGTGCTATGTTGGTCAACTTTCCAACCGGCAGCAGCACAAGTTTTTGATCCCGCTTCATTCTGGCCTGCTCGATGATGAACTTCACCGCCTCTGACCCGTCGTAATTGGATTCGTTTACGTGATCCCGGATCGATTCAAAATCCTCATTTGCACCCGACAAAAGCGGGATTTTCCCATACAGATTGCGTAGCGTCATTACCCTTTTCGCTTCCGCATAGTGCTGGCTGATATCTCCACCATGTTTGGTAGCGTTCACGGTCACACCCAGGACATCAAAAACACCTCCGCTGAAAAGTAGATAGGCAAGTGCATGTTGATCGTCCAACTCGTTGTTCGCATCGGTGTCAAAAATCACCGGCATTTTAGTCCCAGCTGCGAGTGAAATTGATAAGCACAAAAAGCATATATAATGCAACATCCGCCTACCATAATTTCCGGAAACACAAGCATTGAATACATGCCATAATACTGACTTTTGGTTGTTTATCGCTCCATAGGTCATATCAACAGATTTCATATGATAAATTCACAGCAACCTGTTTCTATTGTCAGATGCAGCAGCGTTCCTGACACTCCATCACTTCACATGTTTCTGACCCACAGGCACCCCTTATCAAGCTATCCGATGATCCGTTCAGATCACCTTTGTCTTTGTCCTTCACCGTTGAGAAATACCGGTGAATCCTTACTTTACTATTCAAACTTTTAGATTTTACCCTACTCAATCCCTTAACCCCCGTAAGAAACAATACATGGACACCCTAAAAATCATATCCTTAGTCGCCTTGATAACGGCAACAGCTACCAACCTTCAAGCTCAGGATGTTCCACTGGATGAGTTGGAAACCGGTCAACGGTTTATCCACACCAAAACCTACACACTTGAGGAGGATCGTGAGATTCTCAAAGCGTTCGAAGGGCTGAGGGTCGTCGATGTTAGTGACGGACTCGATATCGTCGGACTGATGGGAAACATGTTAATGGATCCCAAGATCAAACCACTGTGGAAAAACACGGAAGATTACTCCCACAGAATTGTCGGTATTGCGGTCACAACCCGTTTCATTGCCAGCAACGAGCCGTTGCCCGGCAAGATGCCCTATGACGAATTTCGAGCAGCCGAGGGCAGTTTTTATTGGAATCGCTCGATGGAGCATTTCCAACCCCTGCTCAGGGAAGGATCCGTAGTTGTAATCGATGACGCTCCAAATGATGTCGGCTCCATCGGATCTGCCAACATCCTACAATGGGTTCAAAAAGGTGCAGTCGGTGTTGTAACCAGCACCACAGCCCGCGACACAGATGAAATCATCGCGCAAAAAGTTCCCCTTTATTTCCAGGGTCCCGGAAGAGGTATCCGCCCCTGGCGCAACGAATTGGAATCCGTCAATCTGCCAATCGAAGTGGGCGGAGTCCAGGTCCGCCCCGGTGATGTCATTGTGGCAGATGGAGATGGCGTGGTATGCGTTCCTAGGGAAGTCGCCGCAGAGGTGGCCTTATATGCCCACAGCATACTCAAAGGGGATAAAGAAGTTCGCAGAGAATTGTTCGAAGATCTGGGAATCCCTTTTGATAGTTCCGTCAAATAAGGTTCCCTTTTTTCGCCTTTTCGAAATGCCGTTTTCTTCAAGAGAGAAAACGGCTTTTTTGGGGCAGCCAAAACACGGTTCTTATGTCCACTCGGGTTTGCTTGCCCTGAAATCATTTATTTACCCATGAGTGCGCTGAGGGCCCATGGATCCTTAAGTAGTCCCTGACTTGGCTCTCGAAATTTGGAAGACAAGGTACAAGTAGTAGAATGCCCTTCAATAACTCATTCAAGTTTAATGCGATGCATACTGAACTCATATAGTTCAATGGATAAAATGTTGGAATCCGGAGCTGAAGACGTGGATTGAAGGTCTTCCATTTCACTTGCAAACGTTCCGAGCCCGAAGAATCGAAGCGACACGAAGTAACGATGCAGATGTAAATTCAAGAAAAGTAACAGTTTTCCGTCGTTTCCCTCCATGCTAACCGATGGGCAAGATACACCAACTCTGCTTGGAGAGAATTGAACTAAAAAAAATGATTGTGTCTTCATTTATTCACTCCTCTCTCAAGGATAAGTTTTCATACCGCAACGATGGTGAATAACTCCTCCGGCTCCAAGCTAGTGAATCGAGGTCTACAAAAGACTTCTATACAAAGAATCGGAGTTTAAAAAGGGAGGCAAAGCCACATCAATTATCTTGCAAACAGTTGTCTTGCTGCGCTTTACAGAACCCCAACGATTTCATCGACATTCCTTCAATTGGAAAATTTTCAGCTACTAACGTCTCTAATCCCCTTCTATCAATGACTTACGGATTTTGTGGTTCATAAATGCCCTGTTTTTCCTCAAAACCAAAGTCTAAGTGAGGTCATGAAATCCGGATAATTCGATGTTAAAAAAAATATTTTCTCAGCATTTTTTTTTAATCAACAGAATTGAAAAATTAGCTAACAAAAATTTCCTCTTTCTGTGACAAGTCTGTAACACTAGGAAATTCAAGGCTTAAGCGAGCATTTGGTCGGGCATGCCAATTCTGTAAATGTGCTCATTTTTTTCTGGAATATGGAGTTGTGAATAAGTTGTGGAAAACATAGGCTTGAAGGATACTTTCTTATCAATCTTAAATTTAAACCAGTTGCCGCCACTGGTTTCCCCCAACACACACTATACTGTATTGGAGTTACTTGGCGACAGATACAAATCCTTCTATTTTTGTAAACCGCTAATTTACAAGAATTTAAAGAAATAACCAGAGCCTAATCCTAACTTTCCAAAGATCTATCTTTTGCACCATCAGATATCCTTCCAACCCAATCATCCCATCTTTCTGGGCTGATTAAATTGTATTGATCCGATTGTGAATAACCTTAATGTTTGATGCGAATGTCCACCCCTAACACAATAAATGATAACTCACAATTGTGGTCACAACTGACCCAAGAATTGCGTGTATTGTTTAACGAGGACCTCTATGATGAGTGGTTCCGACCGCTAACCTGCCTTGAAGAAAAAAACGATACGATTGTACTCCAAACCCCAACCGAGTTTTCTGCGATTTGGATCGAAGAGAATTACTTAGAGATCATCACTAGAAAAGCAGCTGACATCAGTGGGAAACCCGTCGTTGTTGAACTTAAATCCGCAGGATCTCGAAATATTACCCCAACGAGCAGTCCATCTCCTCGAGATATAAGCCGTCCAAGGTCAATTATCACAGCGGGTGAAAGATCGATTTCTCAACGCAAACAACCAAAGGCGACCTTTCCACTAAATCCAAAAAACACCTTTGAAAACTTTGTCATTGGTGGCGGAAATCAGCTTGCACATGCTGCCTGTATGGCAGTAGCAAATGCTCCTGCCAAGGCGTATAATCCACTCTTTATATACGGCGAGACCGGCTTAGGTAAAACACACTTGATGCATGCGGTTGCTCATCAAGTACTGAAGCAACGTCCGGACGCAAAAATTACATATATTTCGTCAGAAAAGTTTACAAACGAGTTTATTCGAGCCATTCAGGAAAACAGTTTAGTAAAATTCCGCAGATACTACCGAAGTGTGGATGTACTTCTCATTGACGATGTCCAATTCCTCTCAGGAAAAGAACGAATCCAGGAAGAATTTTTCCATACCTTCAACGAGCTTTTTGAATCCCAAAAACAAATATTCCTCACTTCCGATAGGCCCGCCAACGAAATATCGAAACTAGAGGCCCGTCTGATTTCACGATTCCAATGGGGATTGGTCGCAGATATCCAAAGCCCGGACATGGAAACCCGGTTGGCTATTCTCTCAAAAAAGGCCAAAACCCTTAACTTGGATATCTCAAATGAAATCCTGAACTTTTTAGCTGAACGTGTATCAAGGAATGTTCGCCGCTTAGAAGGTGCCTTAACCCGTGTTGCCAGTTATACCGCATTGGTAAAAAAGCCGATCGATATTCCTAAAGTGGAAGCACTGCTCGAAGATATCCTGCAAGAAGAAATGCAGAATCAAGTGAGCATTGAAAAGATTCAGAAAAAAGTGACAGAGCAATTCAACTTGCGAATGCAGGATATGATCAGCAAACGTCGCCCTAGTAATATCGCCTTCCCTCGCCAAATTGCGATGTATCTCAGTCGTATGTTGACAGGATGTTCCCTCCAGGAAATTGGTGAAGCGTTTGGTGGGCGGGACCATGGCACCGTTATTCACGCCTGTAAAACCGTTGAAAACATGATGGAACAGGATGGATCAGTGAAACAAAATGTCGATTTCTTGATCAAACAACTTTCAAAGTCCAGCTGCTAGCTGTAAAGCTTAGATTATATGGCATTAGACGAAGCGCAAAAAGCAACGATTGCTCGGTGGCTCTCCGAGGGAGATTCTCTGAGTCAGATTCAATCAAAGCTAAAATCCGAATTGAGCATTTCAATGACCTTTATGGAAGTCCGCTTCCTTATTGATGATTTGGATCTTGAACTCAAAAAGGAGGACCCTGCTCCTGTAAAGGAAGAAGAAACGAAAGGAAACACACCTTTGGACGAAGTGCAAAATGGTGTAACAGTGGATGTGGATTCCCTGATCACTCCGGGTGCTTTGGCGAGTGGATCGGTATCATTTTCCGATGGAACCAATGCCAAATGGCAATTGGACCAGATGGGCCGCCTAGGACTCACTGGTGTGGATGAAGGCTACCAGCCTCCACCTGAAGACATGCAGGATTTCCAACTTCAATTGCAGGAAGCGTTGAAGGCAAAAGGATTCGCATAGAAACGACTACGGGTAACAGGATGCGTAAGCCATTCTGAAAAGTATGTGATTTACCATCTACTGAAGCTTTCCAACTGGCAGGCTTTTCCGCTTTGCCCTTGGACGGGTCCCGAATACCGATTAGCGTTTAATTCAATACGTGCTGCATAATCCGATGCGAGCATCGGATGCTACACTTCGGACCCTGTAGTATCTCATGCTCGCATGAGATCTGTTTCAGTTTGAAGTCTATTAAACAGCTATTGGAATGAAAAAGACACGCTTTAGTTGCAGTGACTCCTGCTAGTATAACTTCTACAGGCTACTTGCAGGATGTCTAAAGATTGAGCGAATGATCACAACAAGGCATCCTTGCTTTTCCTTAAATACTCCAGACAAGCATCGGCTATCTCAATTCACGATCAACCACCGAAATTCGCCATTTGTTCTCACTTCAAACGCCAGTGTAGCCCAACCCAAATGGTTCGACTCGGTGCAATCGAACGGATTCCGCTTGAAGATTTCCCCGTCAGGATGACTTCATCTGTAACATTATTGGCTTTCATATACAGACTCAAGGTCGGGGTGACGTCATAGCTCACCATAAGGTCCAAACGACTGTAACCATCCAATTCCCGTGTGTTTAAAGCATCATCGTATTGTTCCGATGCAGTCGTCCACTGAGCATCTATTCTCAGTTTTCGATAAGGATTCCAGGATGAAAAAAGCACCCATTTGTGTAGCGGGATCTGTGGAAAGGAATGATATTCAATACCTGGAGCTCCGGGATTCTGTAAAAACCGCGCATCGGAATAATAGTAGTTTACCCCAAAACGAAGACAATCTGAAGCGTCATACTCAATTTTCAACTGGGCCCCACTCACCCGAGAATCTTTCACATTTTGCTTTCGACTGAAAGTCCCTCCAGCTGGCACAAACCCACCGATTGACTGCCCTGGACCATCAAACTCGTAACCATTTGCGATGATGTCTTGGATCCAGTATTCGAAGAGTCCCACGGCTACCGAAAAAGTTCGAACAGGAGTCCATTTAAGATTCCCTTCAACACTGTAAAATCGCTCTGGAATCAGCGATGCATTGGCCTCAGTAATATCATTACGCACTCGAAAGGGGCGGTAGAGTTCGTTGATCGAAGGGAGACGAAAACTGCTCGAACCTCCCAAGCCCATAATGAGTGATTTCGAAAGCACTCGCTGATAGGACACACTGGCTCCGGGTTCCCATCCACTGCGATCGGTATACGTTTGCTCATTCGTTACAATGCCGCTCGATTTATTACTTTCAATTCTAGCACCGTCCATGATTTCCCAACGATCCAAGCGAAAATTGAGATCGAAACTTTGATTGTTAGCCCAGTTCAATTGATTGGAGATAAATCCACCGATCAGAGCCTGTCTTCCCCCTGCTTTCCGACGATTGACCAGTCCCCATCCCGTATCTTCATTGGTCTGCCCGCTAACGCGGTGGCCATCCAACCCTGCCAGCACAGACCATCCTGGACGAATCTCCCTAAACCCAGTCATTTTAAAACCAAAGGCTTCACCAGGGATCGAAAACTGATGGTTCACGGGATTTTCTGAAATGCGGTCAGCACTAACCGAAGTAAAGGTGTTTTCAAACTCCCGTTTCTGGTGATAAAGGCTCAAGCTCCAACCACCATTCAACGTGGGCTGAGAAATTCGAAGAGATGCGTCATTTGCGAGTGTACTATTCAAAGCCTCTTCGGTGCCATTGTTACGACTTTCATTGAAATACGCATATCGAAATTGGGTTTTCATTCCTCCTTCCCCTTCATGTTCCCAGCGCATATTAAGGACATCGTGCTGGTTCTGAGCCGTGCGATCAATGCTTCCTCGGTCATCCTGATGGATCAGATATCGCCCATTCGATTCCAAATGACGTCCTTCAACAGCAATGCCATGGGCCCCACTCTTCTGATGAATCAACCATTCACTCGAATAAGTAGATGCCTGCCCACCCAAAGTTCGGTTTTCTAATCGATTTTCTGAAATGGCAGTCTCGCGTATTCGAATAACTCCACCCGCACTCATTTGTCCCCATGACGTTGCTTTTGAAGAAGGTTGAATGGAAACAGACTCCAACCCAAGCGAGAGGAACCGAGCCCAACTCACCCATCCGCCAAAGGGATCATTTTGTGGAATACCGTCCAAGACAACGAGGCTTCGGCCCGCTGCAGATGCTCCGATATTTCTCAAGCTCACACCCTGCGTACTAGGGTTTGCAAAAGCACTCGATTGGCGACGATAGAACGAAAATGTTGGATCAAGATGCAGAACCTCATCCAACGCAAGTGGCTGTGCTTCCTGGATGATTTGATTCACCCAATTCAACGCCAATAAATCCAAATGACCTTGGCCTCCGAGATCATGGCTTGCTTCCACTTCAAACGGTGTCAGATCCACGATTTCCTGGGCCATATTAAGGCTGTTTGAAAACCACCCCATTCCACTCAAAATCAGGATTCGGATCGCAACTCGAAAGAGGCAACAATTGTATCTCAGATCAGTCAAAATTTCCACATCAGTTCAGTATTTTTTCCGCAACTAACACAATGAATCTAGATTCACCCAGCTTCCAGCACTTTTAAATAAAGCGGCAATGCTTCGAACAAATGGATTCACACCTAAAGCATTACCAAACGACAAATTTGGGGTATTGAACACCATCAATAGACTCCAAGAATCGGAATTGACGGAACACTACGCAATCGCACGCTCGGCGCATGCATCTGCAGCCGTACTTATAAGCCACTTCAAATCGTGAAAAATTGGCACCATGCTCCCCACCCATATCATCAAACAGGAACATAAAGGTAATCGAATCAGAGTCTAAGCAGTGAACCGATTGCATCTGAATACATTTCAAAGTGTTGTTCCTTGCAATGATTGTTGTGTTTTGAATATATTAAGAAGGCCCTATGGAGGGAAATTACACCCGGTTATGATTCAGCTCCCAAGGAAGGAAATGTTCATTGTAATAAATGATCAAAATCCATTCAGAAATACCCCCTCTTGACCGAATAGTTAATGTGAAGCTTTGTCCCAACAAAATTCATGACAACAATACCCCTAACTTACCACTGATTCGCATTTTGCACATCTCTTTGCGGCACCTTATCTCATGGAATCAACTCTCTCTCATTTAAAGTCCTTGATAGGGATGAATGCGTCTAGATCGAGAATGATAGGATTCTTGAGAAAGGCATTTGCGGTGATAAAAAGAAGCCATTTCAAAAGAAAAATCGGCTTATTTGTGCTGGCTTGGCTTATCGCCTTCGATGTCAATGCGTCAGAGACAGTTTTTGGATCCCCTATTTCCCGAACCTACTCATTGGATGAAATAGGTGATGTTTCAGCGGGAATCAAATTGGATTTTGATGAACTTGGCCGCCTCCGAATCGTACAAGAAGGCTCCTTAATCCACTATGATGGAGAGAACTGGACCCAGTTGATCGATCCCGAAAATGGACCCAAAAACATAGCGATGATTGCGGATGCACCCAATGGTCAAACCTATTATGGGTGCTCAGGAGGTTGGGGTTATCTGGAATATACGACCACCGGTCGAGTGAAGACGCATCTGTTGTCACCTACAGAGCTTCCAAAGTGGATGAGCAATAACAAATTTGATCAACTAGAACTTTCGGAAAATGGCATTTTCTTTTCGGGAAACAACGGTACTGTTTACATGGAGTATCTCACAGGGAAACTACTCCATTTCCCTATTCCCCAATCGAGAATCATATTTAGCGTCGGTAACGAAACTTTCGTCTCGTCTGATTTTAAAGGACTGGTTCGTTTAAACATCCAAAATGGACAAATCGAAACGGTAAAAAATGAAGGGACTCCGCTGTCCCCTTTGGAATGTGTTTTATCATTGTCTGATAATTTGGTTCTAGGGCTAACAAAGGAAGGTGATCTCGTCACATTTGATAGTAAATCTTTTCAAAAATGGTCTTCCGAATTGTCTGCGATTGCGGCTGAATTTGGGGTATCTGCAATGGCAATGGCAGATACAGAAACCATTGCTGTAGCGGTAAAAACAAAAGGACTGTATGTATTGGACCGAAAGGGAAATATTAAACTCGCTGTAACAAATACGGCTTACCGCGATATTTTTAATTTATTGGCAGGCAGGGAGGGAGTTCTGTGGATATCCTCTTCTATCGGGATCACAAAACTGCTTCACGACACTAGCATATCAACTTTTGATTATCGAAGTGGTCTGTCGGTGAAGTGGCCCACAATTATAGAAAATAGTAGCAGCATTTCAATAATATCTGATGGCAACATCTATGTGCCTGTGCAGGTACCAAAGGGACAAACAACTTTCTTCAAAAATATTACGCACGATTTCGAAAACGAATTCTGGGCAGCTGAATCCTTTGAGCATGGATGGATAGTGGGAGACACCAACGGATTGTTCGAACTGCGAACTGACAAATCACTGCGAAAAATTCTTAGCAACATCAATATCGAGCGCATCGTACGATACGGCAAAGATTCCTATCTGCTAATCGGACAAACCCAAATATGGGCAGTAAAATATCAAAATGGAAAGTTTCAAACCATAGGCAAGCCAATCGATGGGATTGGCTTTCCCAGCGCAATATTTAGAAGCAAGGAGAACTCAGTATGGATAGAACTCGGAGTCAATCGAGTCGCCCGAATTTCAGAAGTGCAGGGTCAACTTGAAAGTCAGGTTTTTTCTGATTTCCCAGAAGGCGAACCCGCATGGGTCAATATTGGACAAATAGATTCCACGATCATCCTGTCTAATGGGAGCAAACAAAGGAAGTTTTTCGATGAAAAAACCCAACGTTTTACTGACGCACCTGAAATCCAACAATTTTTGGATTCATTACCTCACACAGCGCTGAGGCCCAGACAAGATTCCAAGGGCAATGCTTGGATGTCCTACGATAGAGGTGTTTTTCGAGCGATATCCACCTCTGAGGGATTTAAAGTGGATGTAACAACACTCGACAACATTAGCTGCAATGCACCAGCTATCGATATCATCGGAGATGATGTATGGATACGAAACGAACGATCGATCACTCGAATCTCATCCGATATTCAACAAAAAAAAGTTCCTACCTTTCAGCCACTATTAACGAAAGTCGTGGATAGCCGGAACAATCAGGAGATCTACAATATCCGACGGCCTTCATCCATAAATTTGGAAGCGATTCCATATAAGAAAAACAACCTCAATTTCCACTTTTTCCCAGGAACTTATTCGGTTTTGCGTCCAATGAGACTTCAATATCGCATCGAGGGCATTTCAACTGAATGGTCCTTACCCTCCAGGGATCCAGTTGTGAGATTGACCAGGATCCATGAAGGCAAATACGAGCTCTCTGTGCGCATGATCACTAGCAATGGGCCGATTGGAAAGGTATCAACCTACCCCATACGCATTTTCCCTCCATTCTATCGCACATGGTATGCCTACACAGCCTACTTTTTACTCATTTTATTCATTCTTTTTTGGATTTACTATCGCTTGCTCTCCGGAGCAAGACGGCGAAATGTTGAACTGGAAAAACAAGTTCACATTCGCACCCATGAATTAGATCAGATAAATCTAGAGTTGATCAAAAAAGCAGAAGAAGCAGAAGAAGCAACCCAAGCTAAAAGTCTCTTCCTGGCAAACATGTCTCATGAAATCCGAACTCCAATGAACGGGGTCATTGGAATGACTGAAATACTACTTGAAACATCCCTCAAAAAAGAACAGCGAGAATTTGCAGAATCCATTCGCTATGGAGCAGAATCGTTACTTTCTGTTCTCAATGATGTTCTTGATTTCTCAAAACTGGAAGCCGGAAAGGTCACCATTGAAGAAGCGGAATTCCAGCTTAGAAGTACCGTCGAATCTTCCCTTGAACTTCTCACGGTTCAGGCTCAAAAAAAGAACCTCGGAGTTGCAATATTAGTTGATAAAACGGTTCCTCAATCTGTCATCGGAGATTCTGCAAGGCTACGTCAATTACTGCTCAATTTGGTTGGAAATGCAGTGAAGTTCACCGACGAGGGACACGTAATCGTTAAAGTTGAATTACCTTCAACCCAAGAAAATTCCAATGACACGACTGCAATCGTATTTCGGGTAATCGACACTGGAATAGGAATCTCGGAGGAAAACTCCACAACACTATTTCAACCGTTTTCTCAGGCCGACACTTCAACGACGCGAAAATACGGTGGTACCGGCCTGGGGTTGACAATAAGTAAGCAAATTGTCGAATCAATGGGTGGTTCAATCGAAGTTGAAAGTACACCAGGATCCGGTTCCGAATTTCGTTTCACCATCAATTTCAAGCAATCCCAACTGCCTGAGCAGGATCCAGAGATGGAAACGACAATCAAAGCATTGGGCAATACCCACGCGCTCCTGATTGATGCTGACCCCATCAATCAAATGATTCTCCAACATTATTGCGACATCTGGAGCATTAACCTCAAAATAGCAGGTTCTGAATCGCAAGCTAGCGAAATATTGAAGAATGCCTCCATCAGCCAAAAGCCCATACAAATCATTATTACAGACGATCGTATGCCAACCTCGTCATGGACATCATTGCAGAGTAAAAAGGAGGATAAACTCCATTCACCTGATATCCCTATTTTGATTATAACGGCTCTCGACCCCTATCAAATAAGTCGGAAATCTCTCGGGGACCATAAATATCATTACATCTCAAGACCCGTATTTCCCAATGATCTTGCATCGACTATTGCAACCGCAATCGGGAAGCAAATTCCGCCATCACACGTTCAAGCTTACAAGAATGGAGACTGGGATACCAAAGAAAGGGAGGATCTTGAGAATTTAAGTATTCTTGTTGCGGAGGATATAAAAATTAATCAGCGATTGGTCCAATTACAGCTCGCTAAATTTGGTTGCTCAGCCCATTGCGTTGCAGATGGCGAAGAGGCTCTAGAAGCCATAAGAAACCATCATTATGACGTCGTTCTAATGGACTGTCAGATGCCGAAAATGGACGGATATGAAGCCACTAAAAATATTCGCAATTTGCATACTCCCAAAAATCAAATTCATATCATCGCCATGACGGCCCATGCCATGAAAGGAGACAGGGAAAAGTGCCTGGATGCAGGAATGGATGATTATCTAATGAAACCAGTTCGATCCAAAAATCTGATTGAAGCACTGAAAAAATCGCGAATAAAACTTAAATGAAAATGAGAGGCTAAACGCCTGTTAAAGAGGTTAGAGGCCTCAAAAATCTCTTTTCTCCTGAACAGGAAGGAGAATAAAAGATTCCTCCGCACACCCATTTTTCCTCTAGGTTGCGACTATTAGAGTTAAACCATCTCTATCGACACATTGGAGTCGAAAAATAATTTGGAACCTCGCTATTTGGCTTCGCAGCAGGAAAATATAAGGTAAAAAGGACGCCTTTAACCTTCACTTATATAGAGAATAAATTCAGCTAATCATACCAAGAAAATACTCTAGAAGTAGTCGTTTACTTCTTCGTTCAAATGAAAACGATTGCGTCCTTAATAGGATTACATTTTTTGATAGAATCTGAACAAATAAACAGCTCTAAGAGTTTCCTATCATTCTCAATTTAAAAGCTTTACTAACTTCCATTACTCGTATTCGCGGTTCGACATTGAGTAGACAACAATCACATTAGATCTTGGGTTTTCATCCCCGGAGTGTTAAGAAAGCTACATTTATATAAACCTCATGTGAATGAGTTTATTGCCCGACGATGACATCACCAAAGAGCAATCTGCATTTTTAGCTTTAGTGAGCCGCGTATCCACCGATGTTTCAACAAAATGACTGCCCCTCATTCCGAAATTTCCCCAATGACTGAACTATCGCAAGAGGCCTACAATAACATCGTCGCCGAAAGAGATCAGGCTCGTGCGGAGCTGAAGTCTACTCGTAAGATGCTTCAGATGTTGATGGATAATCTGCCTCAGCAAATCTATTGGAAAAATGCTGATTTGGAATTTCTGGGGTGCAATAAACTCTTCTCAGAAGAATTTGATGTCGAAAACCCCGACGATTTGATTGGATGCAGAGAGGAATCATACTCTTACGAAACTGGGGATCGGATCAGCCGCTTTTTCCTTTCCCGCGAATACGAGATCATGAATCGTGGAATTCCTCAATACGAGGTGGTTGAGAATTTTCAGCTAAATGATCGAGAAGTTTGGGTGAGTTCGAGCCATGTTCCTCTTTTCCAAAATGGAAAGATCATTGGAGTATTGGGAAGCTACCAGGATATTTCTGATCGTATACGGGACGAGCAAGAATTGGAAAAACATCGCGACCACTTGTCCGAATTGGTAAAAACAAGAACGGCAGCACTGGAAACTGCCAATTCAAATTTGGCCAAAAGCAACCATGATCTTGAGGAAGCCAATCTGGCAAAAACACGGTTCGTAGCAAATATCAGCCATGAAATCCGTACCCCCCTCAACGCGGTCGTTGCTATGACTGAATTCATGCTGGACACTCAAGTAACCAGTGTTCAGCAGGAATACCTTTCAACGATTCAGGAATCCACCGATTCATTGCTCTACGCCATCAATGACTTATTGGATTTTTCAAAAATCGAGGCCGGCAAGCTGCAATTGGAGAAAATCCATTTCAACTTGCGAGAAACAATCGAATCTTCTCTTAAGTCATTAGCAGTAAAAGCCTACCAAAAGAATCTCGAAATGCTGATCGATATTGATCCAGAGATTCCAAAGATGATGAAAGGAGACCCACTGCGGATTCGCCAGATCATTGTCAATCTCGTTGGAAATTCACTGAAGTTCACTTCCTCTGGTGAAATCCTCCTCAGAATCAGTCTTAAACAAAAGTCAAAAAGCAAAATAGAGCTCCAGTTTTCTGTTTCTGATACAGGTATCGGAATACCAAAGGAAAGGCAAAAATTGATTTTTAAGCCTTTCGAACAAGTCGATAATTCCACCACAAGGAACTTTGGAGGCACTGGATTGGGACTGTCCATCGTATATCAATTAGTCCATTTGATGGGAGGGAACATCTCCATTGAGAGCGAAGAAGGGAAAGGGACCACGTTTCACTACAATTTGAAAATTGATGCCATCTCGGAATTAAATGAACCTCCTCCGGCCTGCGAAATTGGCCGGTTCAAAGGAAAATCTGCCGTCATTCTAGATGACAACTCCAGCTACATAGAAATCACTAGCTCTGTTTTGAAAAGATGGGGATTTTCAGTGACTGCTATCGAACAATTGAATGAGTTCGACGGGTGGATTCAATCCACAGCAGAAATAACTGCTCCTGATTTGTTGATTATTGATTCGAGACTGGGACTCGAAACAAAACTAATGGAAAGCATGCGGGCGGCGAAAACTCGGCTTGGAAACAAGACCCACTTATTGTTTTCACTGACAGGAGGCGAAATTCTGAAAAAAATTGAAGGGGACTCCGTTCTATTTGATTCAGGTTTCATTTTCAAACCGATGGTTGATGCTTCTTTATGCGAAAAACTCAAAGGTTTATTCAACGTCGAAGGCAAGAAGGTTACAAGGAATAGGAGTAGCACACTGGCTGAAAGCTCGGCAAAATCTCTCCATGTATTGTTTGTCGATGATAGAAAACTGAATCAGAAGATCGGACGCTCACTACTGTTAAAATTTGGGCATACCGCCGATTTTGCAAACAATGGGGTTGAGGCAGTGCAAATGACTGAAAGAAAGCAATACGATCTAGTCTTGATGGATATCCAAATGCCCCTAATGGATGGATATGAAGCAACCAAGGTTATTAGGGAAAGGGAGAAAACGAAAGGAACCCGTCTGCCCATCATTGCTGTTACCGCTAATGCACTGAAAGGCGAAGGCGAAAGAACTTTTAAAGCCGGAATGGATAGTTATATCCCGAAACCCATCCGAAGTGCTCAAATGCTGTCTACAATTGAGGCCGTCATGAAGCAGTATTCAAATGCTGAGTCATCCAGTGAGTAACTTTGTTTCCTATCAAATGATACCAGCGAATCGAACGTTTTACCTCAGCGAGGACCGGGACAAAATCGCACCTTCACTAAGAATGCTCAACAAAGCTCTATTCATATGAAAGAGTTACGAAGGAAATCACATTTGCTTGGAGATCACTGTAACTATGCATAAGCATAAATTCAGCGAATAGCTTCGCACGCCCATACACCCAATTGAAACTAATAAGCTATGAAATACGGACATTTTGACGACAATAATCGGGAATATGTAATTGACCGCCCAGACACTCCTCGATCATGGACCAATTATCTTGGATCGACCGAATATGGCGCCATCATTTCAAATAATGCAGGTGGGTTTAGCTTCTTCCGTTCTGCAGCAGATGGTCGCTACACCCGCATGCGATTCAACAGTGTCCCCATGGATCAACCAGGACGATACTTCTATCTGCGCGATCAGGAAAGCGGAGATTTTTGGTCCAGCTCTTGGCAGCCTGTTGGCAAACCTCTGGATCAATACAAATCCGTTTGCCGTCATGGAACTGCTTACACAACCATTGAATCCGACTATAGTCAGATCAAAACCGAATCCACCTATTTTGTCCCACTGAATCAGGAGTTCGAGTATTGGAAACTCAAGATTACGAATACGGGCGACAAGCCTCGCAAGCTTTCTGTTTTCACGTATGTGGAATTCTCCAATTTCTGGAATCACAACCAGGATATGGTGAACCTTCAATACAGTCAGTACATCGGTCGCGCCTCATTCGAAGACAATATCGTTTCGATGGCTGTAAACAACAATCTTGAACGGGACTGGCGCGACAACAAGGGTGAAAACAATGCCCAACTGAGTTGGATGACACTGCTTGGCGCACCGATATCCGGTTATGACTTAAGCCGGGAAGCATTCATCGGACCCTACGGTTCATACGAACGTCCTGACGTCGTTGCTTCAGGCGAGTCGACCCATTCCACCACTTACGGTGACAACTCCTGCGGTTCACTAAGAGTAGAGGTCGAATTAGCTCCGGGAGAATCCAAGGAATTGTTGGTGTTAATGGGAGTCGGTGATGCCCAGATAGAAGGGAAGAAGGCAGTAGAGAATTTTGGAGCGTTCGCAAAAGTAGAGGAAGAGCTCATTACTATCAAAAAATACTGGCATTCCCGCCTAGAAAGCTTGTCCTGTGAGACTCCCGATCAGGATTTTGATTCCATGGTCAATGTGTGGAATGCTTATAATTGTTTGATCACTTACAATTGGTCTCGGGCTGGGTCGTTCGTCTACAGTGGAGAACGGAACGGACTTGGATTCCGCGATACCGTGCAGGACATCCTTGCCGTACTTCCGGCTATACCTGAAGAAGCGGGGAAGAGGCTTGAACTCATGATCTCTGGTCAGTTTTCAAATGGCGGAGCCCTCCCAGTGGTCAAACCTTTCGATCACAAACCAGGGGCGACTCCTGAACTTCCAGCGGAGGAATTCCGCTCAGACGACTGTCTTTGGTTCTTCAACACGGTGCCAGCCTATGTCGCAGAAACGGGTGACCTGAATTTCTACAACAAAGTCATTCCCTACGCAGATAAGGGTGAAACAACGGTCTTGGGTCATTTAAAGCGGGCCCTTGAGTTCAATATCGAAAGATCGGGTGCCAATAATCTACCCTGCGGTCTGGCTGCCGACTGGAACGACTGTCTGAAACTAGGCTATCGTGGAGAATCGCTCTTTGTCGCATTCCAGGTTCGTTTCGGACTCGGCGTCTACGCCGAAATAGCTGAATTGATGGGAAAATCTGATGAAGCCAAATGGGCATTGGAACATCAGAAGACTCTGGATGAAGCGATTCAGAAAACCTGTTGGAGCAAGGACCGCTTCATCTGGGCCATCGCGGAGGATGGAACCGTCTATGGAACCCACGATGCCACCGAAGGTGCAGTTTACCTCAATACCCAGGCATGGGCGGTGCTTTCAGGAGCAGCCAGCGAAACACAGGCAAATGAATGCATGGAGACCCTGAATAGGGAACTCGCCACTGATTACGGATTGCAGCTCTGCGCGCCACCGGTCACCACCATGCCGGTTCGCATCATGGCAGCTCGTTTATTCAATCCGGGCACAAAGGAAAATGCAGGGATCTTTAATCATCCCCAAGGATGGGCCGTGATTGCAGAATGTATGCTTGGGAATGGTAACCGCGCTTACCAGTATCACAGCTCCTACCTTCCAGCTAAATTTAATGATAAGGCGGAGATTCGGGGATCAGAACCCTATGTTCATTGCCAATCCACCCACGCAAAATACAGCCCGATACATGGGGCTGCACGGCTGCCGTGGCTGACGGGAGCAGCAACTTGGTGTTACTATTCATCGACCGCCTACATCCTCGGTATTCAAGCCGAGCTCAACGGACTTCGCATTGACCCCTGCCTGCCATCAGAATGGGACGGCTACAAAGCAACCCGTATGTTCCGTGGCATGAGCATTAATATTCAGGTTAAAAACCCCGATCATATCCAAAAGGGAGTGGCGCAAGTCACTCTCAACGGTGAAGCGATTGAGGGGAACCTCGTTCCCATTGAAAAAATTACCGACGGCTGTTCAGTTGAGGTCGTGATGGGATAGAGATTCATCTCGTAAGTATTACACTTCACATAGGAGTATCCTGTTGAACGCGGGATACTCCTTTTTTGTACTCATCCCAATAAATCGCTAAACTCCAAAAATGACTCCTTGTTCCTGTCAGACAAACATGGTTTAGGTTCCGTTCTTTCGACCGTATATTGGCATTGAAGGTTTAGCGCTAAACCAAAATAAAAATAGAACTGCCAGTGAGTGGCTTCTCCGAGCTCCAGCGTTGGAAAAATCATTGAAGAATTGACGGTTCATACCGATAATAAAGCAGCTCTTGCGTTTTTGCATTCTCGATTTTAGGGTTCCAAGCGTTTCTTCGCACCCCACTGTGTTAGAGGGCGGTAAATTCAAGATCCGCCAGTATGTTCATGAGGACTCCATTTCTACGGGCCATTTTGATACCCATTCTTGGGATGGCACTGGTATGGTTTAATGCGAACGCAGAATCAAATTTGTCCCGGCGTTTTTTCCAGGTTTCAGAAGACCAGGGGCTTTCAAACCCAACAGTGCTCTGTATCGCCAAAGATAGTTTTGGATTCGTTTGGTTTGGCACCCAAGATGGGCTGAACCGATATGACGGAAATGAATGCAAAACCTACCGCTGGGAGCGGAGCGGAGGCCTAACCCTCAGTTACATAAACCACATCAGCGAGGGTCCGGATGGCAATCTTTGGATCAGCTCACATGAAGGTTTTTTTCGATTTGATCGCATCAGCGAAAAGGTTGAACTAGTTTTCAACCCCAAAAGTAAGGAGGGGAAAACCCACAACACATTGGTTAGCTGCTCCGAGTTTGACGAAGATGGAAATCTTTGGATTGGTTCCTACAAAGGACTTCTTCGATGGGATCCTACAACAAAAGATTCGGAATTATTTGTACCGACCTCGCCAAACTCCACTGGTGAAAATGAAAGTCAACAAAACGTTCGGTGTTTTGTGATGGATGGAACTGACCGCGTCTGGGTGGGTTCATTTAATGGCCTGTACGTTCTCGATGTACCGAATCACCAGTTCACAAAAGTTGATGTTCATCGTTTGGGTTTGGGAACAAAAGAATGGAGCCAGGTTTTCCACCAAAGGATAGACAATAAGGGAATCCTCTGGGCATCAACCCAGTCGAATGGGTTGATCGCTATCGACACCCAAACGAGTGAGGGACTAAGTTTTAATACGTCCGCGATCAATGCACAATTATGCAACGTTGCCATTTATGGAAGCACTGAAGATGAAGAAGGTCTAATCTGGATCGCGACTGATCATGGGCTCAAGTGTTTTGATCCCGACAAAAACACACTAGAAAGTTTTGTTTCAGACCCCTACAATCCATTCAGTATTGGGGATGATATCATCTCCTCTGCTCCTTTAATCGCCGACAACATCCTTTGGCTCCCGACCCGGTATACTGGCGTATGGATGACCGATCTAGAGTCCAGTCTCTTTACTCCCTTTACCGGCATTCCCGGACGAGGACTCAACCACTCCATTGTCTCCAATTTTGCAGAGGATGAAAAAGGGAACCTCCTAATTGCAACGGACGGTGGAGGCATCAATCAATACAATGCAGAGACCAAAAGATTTGCATATTTTCAAGAAGGAGACCCACCCTTTGATCTTCCAACAAACAAGATCCTATCCATTTTATTCGATCGCAAAGATAGGATGTGGATCGGCACTTGGAACGAAGGTCTGTTGCGTTACGATCCGAGAAGTGGAGAACGAAAAATCTATAAGCCCGAAAGTGGCAATGTTATGTCTTTGGGAGGACTCTCAGTATTTTACCTCCTCGAAGATAGTAAAAACAGAATTTGGGTAGCCACTTGGGATAGCGGAGTTAGCTTGTACAACGAAGACACTGATAATTTCACAAGGTATATTCACGACCCAAACGATAAGGAAACCTTTGTCGAACCACCGATCACCCACCTCATGGAGGATCAAAAAGGGGGAATTTGGATTTCATCCGAAATAGGCGGACTAAACCGGCTCGATCCACAAACGGGCAAACTGGAACTTTTCAAAAATGATCAAAGAAATTCCATTTTGAACAGTAATTCAATTAATTGCACATGGGAAGCTGCCGGTGGATTGATTTATATCGGAACCAATGGGGGCGGACTGAATATCCTGGACTACCAGAACGAAAGCGCACTCGAAAATACCTTGGTCAATAGCCTATTGCATTCCAGTGTCTACGCCATTCAACAAGACAAACATGGCATGGTATGGCTCAGTACCAACGATGGGCTCATTCAATACGATCCGGACAACGGCAACATAGAGCATTTCACGATCGAAGATGGCCTTAACAGCAATCGTTTCGGAAGGTGGGCAGCAGCCACACTTGAAAACGGAGACCTTTTATTCGGCGGACCTGAAGGTTTCACTTGGATCGATACCGATGCACGATCAACAAAATCGAGTATTCCGGTTCCCCAAATCACAGGAATATGGGCAAACGAAGCCTTCTTTGCATCACGGATCGATTTGTCCAAAACATCAGAGGACAAAGCTTCGATGTTTAACAGTGATGTCCATGCGCTACGATTTGAGTTTACAGCCCCTGCTTTCAGAGGATCCAAACGGCTTCATTTCGAGTATCGCCTAATCGGAATTGATGATGCATGGGTGAAAGCTGAAGACATTCGAGTCGCACAATACCGCAATCTCCGACACGGAGATTACACATTTCAAGTGAGGGTTGCGATGAATGAAATGGAATGGCTACCTGAAATCGCTACTTTCTCCTTTATTATTGAGACCCCCATTTGGTTGATGTGGTACTCAAAATTCCTCGCATTACTCATTCTAATTGCGCTCATTTTTGCGACGATTCGTTGGCGTGTTCGCTTCTACCGCCTGCGTGAGTTGGAACTAGAGAAAGGAATCCAAGAACGGACCCATGACCTCGATCAGAGTCATCGGCAGCTAACGGTTCAAAAAACAGAAATAGAGACGCAAAACCAGCGACTGAAAGAACTAAACCACACTAAGGACAAAATGCTTTCCATTTTTGCCCATGACATAAAAAACCCGTTCAACGCAGTGTTGGGTTTTGCGGATGTCCTTCATACAAGTTATGATGAATTGAGTGAAGAAGAGAAAAAAGAATACATCGAATTTATCCGTATCTCCTCAAACGATGTCTACAACCTCTTGGACAACTTGCTTTTTTGGTCTATTTCTCAAGAAGACAAGTTACCATTTCGCCCCGAATCCATCTTCCTGAAAGAGGCGATAGAACCTGCGTTGAAACTTTACCAAATCATCGCTCGACAAAAAAACATTCAATTTGCAGTCATCGATTTCCCAAAAGATCGCCCAGTTCTCATGGATCGGCAACTGATTCGCATGCTCATCCGAAACCTCATTAATAATGCGATTAAAGTCACTCCCGAAGGCGGAAAGATTGAAGTATGTTGCAGCCAAAGTAAAAAGGAAATCTTGTTCGAAATAATGGATACCGGCCCTGGCATGCCTGAGGAGCTCAACAATATATTGCTGGAGGGTAGAGCGAAGAGCGATGGAAAGATCTCAGATGCCGTTTCAGGAACAGGATTGGGTCTTCCCCTCTGTATCGAAATCGTTCATTTGCACAAGGGAACCATTGCTGTGGATCCATCCTACACCGACGGATGTAAGATCTGTTGCTCTTTTCCGTTGAGCACAGGTTATTGAACTGTCCCCCTCTGTCGTAATCTATTTAATGTAAATGGCATCGATATGAGCAATCATGGGCTGGAAAGTTGACCGTTTGGCCAATCCATGAAAATTGGAGTTTTTGTTTAATTAAACTCCCTGTCTTTCAGACATTTCCCTGCTTAAGATAGAGATTGGAAGAATCCTGCAATGGGATTCATTTTCTGTGCTTGATGAGAGAGCAATCTTTAACTAAAACCAAATAGACTCCCAAAGTCTGCAAACCCGTACTGCCAGAGCAATAGAAGTCCCTTCTAGAAATTTTCTGAACACTCACCATGATCGAAATCCGCCTCCCAAAACCCGGACCCGAAATAGAAAACGCTACCATTACAAAATGGGAGAGCAAAGAAGGGGATAATATCCAGATTGGAGATATTCTAGCGATCATTAAGACCCCCATCGGTTCGTTTAAAGTTGCGGCCGAGGAACAGGGAATTCTTGAGAGCATCCTTCAGTCAGAAGGTAATGCCATCGACTTTGATGAGCCCATTGCCATTATGCATCCGGACCTAAGAATATCTGATTTTCCGGAACTGCAGGATGAAAATGATGATACACTTCCTCTACCCATTGAAAACCCAATTCTAGAGGAAACAGATGACACCCCTGAACAGGAATCGGAAGAGCCACCACCAGAAGAAGAAGCAAATACTGAGGATTTGACCGACACGATCAAACTCGAAGAGGACGATTCAAGTGAGGCAAAAACGGAAGCGTCAATAAACCCAGATTCGGATGAAGATGCTTGGAACGACGAGGAGGAAGAGGAACCACCCGTTAGTTTAAAACTCAACCCCAACGACTCTGGTGATTCAACAGAAACAGAGGAGCCTGGACCCGAATTTGAAGTAGAAACGGAAACAGTTTCAGAATTAGAAGCGAACATACTGGAAGAAACAGACATAAAGATCGCATCACCGGAGGTTGAAATATCTCCAGCCGCCAAGAAAATGGCTGAACGAATGGCGATTGATCTGGCGACAGTGGCAGGCACAGGAGACGAGGGTAAAATCCTTTATATCGATGTGGAAAACGCAATTCATGAACGTGAAGAAGCTGCAGAAGAACGGGTAAAAGAAGTTCTATCTGAGCCCATCGAATCTGGAGTATCCGAAGGTGAAACGGTAACCGAGGATGAAGAGACTCCGGATGAACCATCTGACAACGCTCAGGAAGACTCAGTTATCGAAACATTCGAACCTGAGGATGATACCATCGGTGAAGATTCCTCGAACGAAGAGGAAGAGTCTGAAGATTGGGAATTGGAAGAACCGCTATCCGGCGAAGAAATAGCGTTCGATTCAGACGAAGTTCATGTTGATGAGATGGAGAATTTTGCCGCAGTAGTTGAACCAGACGAAGATGAAATAGACCAAGAGGAAGCATCCGTTCCGCCTCCAGAGTCTCCAATCGAAACGGACCCCCCTGTGATGATTCCGCAGCTTGATAAAGAGATCAGTAATGAGGACTTGAGCGACCTCACAGGAGATGATTCCCAACCCGAACCATCCGTTGCTGTTCAAGACAATCCATTCCCAGATTATGAAGAGATTTCGGCTCAATTCCATCTCTCCAAAAAGGATGACCTCATCATCCCTTTCAATAGCAACAAGAAGTCGTATGCGGCAAGCCAGCTCGAAAGCAATCGAAGCATTCCCCATTTCTATTTAATCTCGGATATCGACTTCACGGAAGGCCAGAAATGGATGGCAGATCATAATCAGAGAAACGCTTCTAAAATCACACTGACTGACCTTATCGTCAAAGCGACTGGGCAGGCGCTGGCAATGATGCCCGAAATGAACGCTTTCGTTAGAAATGACCGAGTAATATTAAAACGTTCCATTAATATAGGTCTCACCATGTCAGTCGACGAAGGTGTTGTGACTCCAGTCATACCAGATGTTTATCATAAATCCCTGCATAAGATATCCGAAGCGGTTAAAAAGAATGTAGATCTAGCAACGAAGACCAAAGTCATCCTCGATTACGACACGACTTTCACCGTCAATCTTCTTCAAGATAGCGGAGTGAAACGATTCATTCCTCTAATCAGCCCGCCCCAAACAGGCTGTCTGGCAATTGGCGAGGTTCAGAAAAAGGTGATACCTCTGGATAATTTCATCGCGATCCGTGACATCATGGAATTTACATTAGCCTGTGACTCCAGAGCCGTCGACGCGAGTAATGCAGCCAAATTTTTGCAATCGATCCGTGAATATATTGAATCCCTAACAGTGGGAGAGGAAGATCCTGATTGGGTCGAAGGAAATGAGCAATTGAGGCTCATATAGCATTGCACCGATAAGCGGTTAAACCAAGTTGATTTCAATCCATATCCGAGCTTTTCACTCCATTTCAGCCAGCGTAGAAACAACGCAATGCGATTGATAACCTGAAGCACCTTTAACGCTGCGTTGCGGCTCTTGCAGAATATCGCGCTGTCATCTCCCGAAAATAAAGAATCAAACGCATTTTCATAAAGGATGAATTCGAAACCTTACGAAATCGAACCATCGTTGTGATGAAGCTCAACATACGTCAACCTATTCGATTGAAATCATTCACTACCTAAATCAAGTCAGTCAAATTGCTACAAATATGACGCGGCCTCGGTAGTATCACACAGGATTCATAGGTTGCTGAGAAACCAATTTAGTTCTGCCCACTGACGGAATTTCAGCAAAATAAGATTGTGGTGGATCATTATTTCCATCGATAGATTTCTATGATTTCCGCATTTGATTGATTTTAACTTAACTAACTAACTATTTCATGTCCTCCAATCTAACTAACTGGAGAAAATGGGCAGGACCAGTTCGTGTTTTCACGATACTATCTCTGGGGATTTTTCTGAATCTCCAAGATAGCCTGGCTCAAGAAAATCCAGCAGATCCCGTAACTCCTCCCGAGCTCGTTGACGCATCCGACGATGCGCTGATAAGCGATCGTGAGGAAGTCCAGCTTGTCTCAGATTCCAACGTCGGAGAAGCTGTGTCGCGTCGTCCTGACTTGCAATTCAACAACGTCACCATTGATGGAGAACGCTCCAACCTCTCTCTCGATGATATTCCGGCCGATGCGGTGAGTGAAGTCGAATTACTCAGAGCCGTAACACCCGATATGGATGCAGACTCAAGAGGAGGTTCTCTAAATTTAAGTTCTAATCCAACATTCAACCTTGAGTCTCCTGTCATCAAAGCGGATATATGGGGCCGTTACGCCGAAGGAGAAGACACCTGGGCACAGGGTGCATCAGCCTCCTATAGTCGCGCCTTGGGTGACTTCGGATTTCGAGTCAACACATCATATAGTAGCAAGCACGATACATCTGAGGGGTTCTATCTCAGATGGTCGCAACAAGAAGCTTCAACACATTCCTATACTCCCGACTATCTAATCCAAAATCGCGAGGAACTGTGGGAAATTCAGTATAACTTCGGGGCTTCCTTTGATTATCGCATCAACGATCAGCTCCATGCGTTTGCGCGGATTAACTATAGCGAAACTGCGCATGAGGGGTATCAACCACGAATTTTCATGCGTTACGTACAGGGACTCGATGATAGCTACCGCACGATTATGGGTTCAGTCCCAAACGCCCAAATTGATCGCGATCTCACCGCCTACGAAAGTCAGTGGGATCAGATCGATTTCCAAACTGGAATGATATACAAAAGTGACAACTGGAAGTTTGATGCCCGTCTCCTGGGAGAATATGAGGCATATGTGGAGCCAGACTGGTTTGTCATTCAGTTCCGCACGGATCCATTGACGTTAGATTATACTCTGAACGACAAAAATCTACCCATCGTTTCCGAGGCTTCCTTGGATATGAATGATCCTTACAATTTTTATTTTGATGAGCTTCTTAGCGAACGGTGGAGTGTTGATGACAGCCGCTGGGTAGCCACCGCGAACCTCCGCTATGACTTTGAGTTTAGAAGCTTTGATGCATTCATCAAAACTGGAATAAAATGGACCCGTAGGACCAAAGATCAACAATCTGACAGCCGAATCTACACTGCTTACGATGGAAATTTCACTCTGGCAGACATCCCTTGGGGATACAACGCCGACAGCCTGTTGGTTGATAACGTTAACTGGGGAGTGTTCCCGACTCTAAAAGAATCGAGAGCCTTTTTCTCCCATAACTTTGACCAATTTTCCTATGATTTGAAACGTTCTGCACAAAAAGGACATCCCGCAACCTATGAAGCGGAGGAAGTGATCTCCTCTGGATACGCGATGCTCAATTTCAGCCGCAACCGTATCCGGGGCATTCTCGGTTTTCGAATCGAACAAACTGAACTAGACTACTCCGCTAATGCGGTCCTCATCGACAAATTTGGCAACTATCTCGCTACCGAACACCGGAGCGGTAACAATAGTTATACCGACCTTTTCCCCTCCGTGCATTTACGATATTTCCTTGGCTCCAAAGTCACGCTCATCGGGTCCTGGACGGGAACGATTCAGCGCCCCTACTACGCCAACACGGTTCCCTACCAAAACATCAATTATGACTCACAAGCAATTGATGAAGGAAATCCAAAACTCAAACCAACGCTCTACAATAATTTTGATTTCTCACTGGACTACAAATGGTCGGACAACAGCCTTTTTTCCGTCGAACTTTTCGCCAAAGAAGTGGAGGACATCGTGTATTGGGAAGTGACTGATATCACAAGTGGTCAGTATACCGGATTCACCCGCGGGACCAATACCAATGGACCCACCGCAACAGAACAGGGTATTCGCTTCATTTTAACTCAAAACCTGGCCGACTTTTCGGAACACCTTGAGAACTTTAATCTGATTTTGAAATATTCACTACAGGATTCAGAAACCCTGTATCCTGGAAGGGAATTCGAAACCTTACCCGTTACCTACCACCCAGAGAGTCGTTTTGAAGCAACCTTCACTTATCAGGGAGAAAAGTTTTTTATGCAGCTTCAATACTCTTATGAAGACGCAGAACTAGTGAGTGTTTACCAGGAAGCTTGGCAGGACAAATACGACATTCCGAACGAAAATCTGTCCATCAGTACCAGTTACAATATCACAGACAAAATCCGTATCTATTGTGACTTCAGCGGTCTACTAGAGAGTTATGCCAAAACCTATTATGGGATTCCCAGTCGACCTTCAGCCTATGCCTGGCGGTCCAAGAAAGTAGAATTCGGAGTGAAAATAAATCTGTAGGAGATTGTGAAGAACTAGGACCAAACACCCCTTAGAGTTTAACAGACTTCAAACTGAAACAGATCTCATACGAGCACGAAATACTACAGTAGGTGAGGTGTAGCCTCCGATGCTCGCATCGGATCATACACGTATTGAAATAAATGCTAATCGGAATAAGATTCCGGACCTTCTCAAGTTTTCCCAAAATCCTACAACAGCTCAGCGGTCTGTTTTGAATAGACCGAGCGCTCATGCATTCATGCAAACACTCAAAGACCTGTTAACCATCCACAAAAAAAGGCCCCGGAAAACCGGAGCCTTTGGAAACTTAAATGGCTAAGTTTAAGAAAAGTCGTAACTCCAACTAGGAGGTAGGAACTTCTGCAATCGTCTTCAATACGCGGGATACCACACGGTAAGGGTCTCCCTCAGAGTTTGGACGGCGATCTTCAAGATAACCCTGATAGGCATCATCTTTAACAAAACTATGTGGAACACGGATAGATGCACCACGGTCAGCAACGCCCCAGCTAAACATATCGATAGACTGAGTTTCGTGAAGACCTGTCAGACGTTGGTCGTTGTCTGGGCCATAAGCAGCAATGTGCTCTTCCTTGTTCTTTTCAAACGCGTCCATTAGTGCCAAGAAATAGTCCTTACCCCCTACTTCACGCAAATACTTAGTGGAGAAGTTACAATGCATACCAGAGCCATTCCAATCACCCTTGAAAGGCTTACAATGCCACTCAACGGTAACCTGATACTTTTCACAAAGACGGAGAAGGAGGTAACGAGCAACCCAGACATCATCAGCAGCCTTAGCTGATCCTTTTCCGAAAACCTGGAATTCCCACTGTCCTTTTGCCACTTCAGCATTGATACCTTCGTGATTGATTCCAGCTTCGAGACAAAGATCCAAGTGTTCATCGACGATCTCACGGGCAATATCACCCACATTTTCGTAACCGACAGAAGTGTAATATGGTCCTTGTGGTGCAGGGAAACCGTCCTCGGGCCATCCCAAAGGCCGATCGTTCTGCATCAAGAAATACTCTTGTTCAAGTCCAAACCATGCATCATCATCTTCAAGGATGGTTGCTCGGTAGTTTGACGGATGAGGCTCACCATTTGGAAGCATGACTTCACACATAACGATGAAACCGTTATCGCGTCCTGCATCAGGATAAAGGGCTACCGGCTTGAGCATACAATCCGAATCGCTTCCGTCAGCTTGTTGCGTAGAGCTTCCGTCAAAACCCCACATTGGACAATCCTCAATGCTCTGAGGAGCAGAGGATGCAACACGAGTTTTACCGCGAAGATTGGGGACGGGTTGATAACCGTCCAGCCAGATGTATTCTAACTTGTATTTTGGCATATTCTTTAGGATTAGTAGTTCTAAATTGCAGAACAGATAAATCAGTTGTTATGTAGATGTGTCAGTGAGCTTACGCCCAAACAAGACACTGGCAATTTTAGCAGCTAACAGGCCAATTACCTGAAAAGACTAAAAAAACACAATAATGACCCGTTATAATACTAATCCCACAAAATGCGCGAGGTAAAAGATACGAAAAGAGCCACAGTCCGCGTCGGATACGACGGAAAGGTATATAAAAAATACCTCGGACCCGGTGCTGAGTTACGCTACAACAATGAGGTCAAAGTCCTCAAATACCTTGCTTCGCAAGGATGCGATTTTGTTCCTCGTTTATTGGAAGAAGATCCCGATACCCTGTCTATTGTAACCAGCAATTGTGGTCAAATCGTGCAAAAAATGTCCGAGGAGAAAAAGAATGCTATGTTCCACTCTCTCGAACAATATGGCATCGAACACGGCGATCCTTTTACCCGAAATATCACTTACGATGATCGCATGGGTCGCTTTTGCATCATCGACTTCGAATTTGCCACGAATCTTTCAACCGGCGAGGGTCTCAAGTTGGAAGATATAAAAAATCCCCGTCAACTGTCTTAAGCAGCCTCAATTTCACCCCTATGAAAACCATTCACTGGTCTGGAATGACCCACCCCGGACGCGTTCGCAAAAACAATGAAGACGGATTTCTCGGTCTTATTCTTTATGAAAGAGAAGCGCACTACTTGGGCAAAGAAGGCGAACACGCTCTGGAAGGGAATCAGTTTGTCTTTGCAGTCAGCGATGGTATGGGTGGCGCCAATGCTGGAGATTTTGCCAGTAAGCTCGCACTGCAATCAGTGATGAAACGAATGCCACTGGCCGTGCAAAAAGGGGATACAACAACTCCTGAAAACAAACAGAAAGTCATGAAGAATGTATTCCTGGATATTCATGATGAGGTCATTTCAACAGGTCGATTCTATGAGGAATGTCGTGGAATGGGGGCAACACTAAGCCTTTGCTGGGTACATGCAGATGGAATAACGATCGGTCACATCGGGGACAGTCGTATCTATCACATTCCGCTCAATGAGCCTATTCGTCAATTATCCCTCGATCATTCGCGGGTTGGGAAGTTGCAACGAGAAGGAAAACTCAACGAAAGACAGGCAAAAAACCACCCTCAACGCCACATATTGGACCAATCCATAGGAGCAAGCAGTAGAGTTCTCGATCCACAAACAGAAACTTTTTCCGTCAAAGATGGAGACAATTTGATTCTTTGCTCCGATGGTATCTGTGACGGACTTTATGACCGGTCCATTGAAACCACCATCATTCGGCCTGCACCTAACATCAAAGATCTACGCCCCTCAGAGCGATTGATCAAAGAAGCGCTCTACAACTCCGGTCGCGATAATCTAACGTCGATGGTAATTCGGTTTTCCTAACAAAGGTAGCGATCAGAAAGTTTCGCCTTTAAAAATGTCGACATCTTCCATTGGACTGATCCAGTAATTTGGGCTAAACAAATCGACTCGGCAGACAGCAGCCTTTGCATTGTCATCACTCACAATCTCCTGATTGTATTGCCACAGAATCTCACTGGCCTCAGGAAATGCTCCTTCCCTCAATGAATCTTCAAAAAGCCGTTTCAGCACCGCATTTTCAGGCATCCCACATGCAAGCAAACGTACGATTTTTGGTTCATCGAGCTGATTGCGAAGCATTTTAGCACCTTGAGTTGAATCCGATTCGAAACGAACCGTAAGATGGCCGACGTCTGGTTTCAGGTAATCGTTGGGGAATGCTTCATTGAGTAGCAATTGCGCGTTAAAAATCAGTTCGTGGCAACCCATGTCCGGATTTTCTTCCCATTGTCGATCCACCTTCATGTCTTCTCGCAGATTTTGAATTTTTCCATCCTTAATACGACTCGGCAATAACTGGCGGAGCACGATCGTTGCTGCTTCTACAGGCTCGAGTTCCTGGAGAGCCAAAACGGAATAATCACTCAATTCCTCATCCGAAAGAGTCGGCAATTCTTCAAATTCGAGCGTTTTAAGTAATCGACGATAGGCCTCTGATGACCAACCATTGGGCATTACGTCGATGACCTGATAATTTTCAATGATAACACGAAAGATGGTTTTCACTTTGGTTTTGTTACCGGGTTTGAAATAAACCGGATTGTTCATTTAAATTGAGTATAAGTTTTGGAATCACAAATGGAATCGATCAAAATATACTACAACTCCAGAGACGATCTGCCCCAATTTGGGCTCATTTCAACAATCTCTAATTAAATGAGCACCACATACTTCGATTCTTTTCTCCTTGGCTCAATCATGATTTCCTTTGCAGATGAACCTGTCTTCAACTACCAACGTTTATGAATAGAAATGATGTCATGCGGTCGCTCCGCTTTGCTTTTGACTATAGCGATGATCAGATGATCTCACTCTTCAATCATGTCGACTATCCTGTGACGCGAGAACAGGTCTGCAATTGGCTCAAGAAGGACAATGACCCCAACTATGTTGCCCTGAGTGACAGAGAGATCTCATTATTCCTCAACGGACTCATTGTCGAAAAACGTGGAAAAAAGGACGGAAAAGTCCCTCCCCCAGAGCTTATTGTCGATAATAACATCATTCTTCGAAAACTGAAAATCGCGCTTAATCTCAAAACTGAAGATATCCAGGAACTCCTTGCTTCCGTGGGAAATCGCACAGGGAAATCCGAAATAACAGCGTTTTTTCGACGGGTCGAACACGCCAACTATCGGGAATGCAAAGACCAAGTGTTGCGAAATTTGATCAGGGCGATAAAGGCCAAAAACCGCCCCGACAAAATAGCTCCATTTGAAGACTCGGAATAACCCGAGCTCTTTGATTCTCGAAAATCAATATCCTCCATTGCGACTTTATTTTAGGGGAAAGCTCCTACAATAAGGCTCAGATACCTTCAGAACTTCATCGCGAATTTGAGGAAAAGAGTTCAGTTGCGACAAATGAACTCCAAAAGGGAGAATAGCTCTTTACAGGCGAAGAATCCTTACAAGAAATCAATTGAATGCAATTCTTTGAAAGGTCTAAATCTTAAGACATAGAAGCAGGATTTGCTAGAGTGGGCGTCAGAATACCTCAAGTATTCCAATCAGCAGAACTGAGCGATTCTTCAGTCTCGTCGCCCTTCTCCTCGATAGATGAATGTCTCAATGAATGATAAAAATCTTGATCAACAATGGATTCTTCTACCAGTTGAAGCCTCGAGATGATCAATATGATCCAAGATAGTTCGGCATTTCCACTGTTTTGAAGTTCACAGCAGACTAAACGAGGCAAGACCAATAATAGGGGTTTCAAAAAACTCGATTGCCCTTTTCCCCCACTTCCACAGAAATGACCCGCGTAACGTTTTGCAAAAGCAGGCACGGCGGTGCCATAAAATGAAAATTCGATCGGTTCAATTATTACGTGGCGTCGCTGCACTTATGGTGGTCAGCTTTCATACTCAGAGTTCAACGGCTGAAACTTTTTCAAATCTCAGGTTTACAAATAGCGGAGCGGCTGGGGTAGATATTTTTTTTGTGATCAGTGGATTCATTATGGTTTTAACATCTTTCGATCGATTTGATCAGAAAGGTGCTTCCATTAAATTCCTCAAAGCACGAATTAGAAGAATCCTTCCAACCTACTATCTGTTTACAACTGTAACAGTCATCATTTTATTGGTTTTTCCAGACCTTTATCAAACTCTTAGGTTCAATCCTGAGCAAACGATCTGTTCCTATTTGTTGCTGCTATCAAACGACATTACCGGTAATCCAGGAACACTTATTGGTGTAGGGTGGACACTATCATTCGAGGCTTTTTTCTACATAGTGTTCGCAATCATGCTCAATTTTGAAAAAAAATACCTCCTGCCTTCCCTCACCATATTATTCTCCATCGGTGTAATAGTAGGATACATTTTCGAAAAACCTCATCCCTCTACGATTGTCATAACTAATCCACTCCTATTCGAGTTCTTGTTTGGCTGTTGCTTAGGCTTCATTTACAAAAAGGAAGTTTCCTTCAATAAATATGCGTTGTTGCTGTCGATTGTTATAGGATTTGTATGGATTTACAGTGCTGGTGAAACAGGATGGGTTAAGGGGTTTTTAGATCGCAACCGTGTTTTTGCATTTGGAATCCCTTCAATGATTGTGGTGGCAGGTTCTGTTTTATTGGAGAAAGAAATTGGATTCAAGATTCACAAAAGCTTATTAACAATCGGTGACAGTTCCTACTCATTGTATTTATCCCACCAGTACACCCTACAAGCGTGCAGTCTTCTCCTCTTCCCACTACTGATCGCATACAATGTCCCCTCAATCATAGTCGTCACCATAGGAATCGGTATCACAGTTCTCTTTGGATTAGTATCTTACCTTCTTTTCGAAAAGCCTGTCTCCAAAGCCTTGAACAAAACAATTTTACCGACAGAAATCTTACATCAGAACTCTTAACAATTTTTTACAATTCTGACCATTACGAAGTTTAGGGATCCAACTTCAACCTACTTACTACGACTCCCATCAAAAACACATCTGTTCACACTGATCAACTAACTAACCCCTCTTTGAACCTATTTGTCCCTTCTCTCATCTGATAGGGTCTTTTCTTTCATCAATTTCTAACATCCAGTATTGAACTCCAATCAGAGACTCGTGTATGGTGATCGGTTTTATTTTGACAAAAGCTGTCATAAATCAGCGCAAACACCATGAACGAACCAAAAGTAGTTGCCATTGTCGGGCGCCCAAATGTGGGCAAGAGCCGTTTATTTAATCGGCTTTCGCACCGAAGGATCTCCATCGTTCATGATCGGCCTGGAGTAACCCGCGATGTTGTGTCTGTCGACATGCCAGACGGTTTTGTTCTCATGGATACAGGAGGGATTGGACTCGAGGACAAATCGACCTCAAAGATCATTTCAGATGCGATGGCGACCCAAGCCATGATCGCCGTTGAAACCGCGACGCTGATTTTGTTCGTCACTGATGGACAGGAAGGACTGACCCCACTCGACATGGAGATCTCAGATCGACTCCACAAGCATCATTCCAAAGTGATGCTAGTGGTTAATAAGATGGATGATCCTGAGAACGTTGCTGCATCCTATGATTTCGCAAAACTCGGACTGGGCGATCCTTATGCGGTGTCAGCAGAACACAACCATGGACTCGAAGAACTCGAACAAGAGGTCTTAGAGCGACTCGATCCTCTCACCCCATGGGAATCCTCTGAAAACCAAAAAGTCACATTCTCATTGGTAGGCAAACCCAATGCCGGCAAATCCTCGCTTGGAAACCGTTTATTGGACTCCGATCGTTTCATCGTTGCAGATGTCGCGGGAACAACCCGCGACATGATCGAAACTTCACTCAAATACACCGACTCAAAGGGCACTGAGTGGGATTTTCATCTATTCGACACTGCTGGACTCCGTCAGAAAAAGAAGATGGATAGTTCCGTCGAATACTTTTCTTCGGTCCGCACCCTTCGGTCTATCGAACGATCCGATATTGTGCTGCATCTGGTGGATGCCAAAGAAGGAGCGACCAAACATGATAAAGCCATCGCCGGGCAGATTCTAGAGGCGGGAAAAGCCCTCGTTGTGGTTGTTACCAAATGGGACAAAGCCGTAGAAGCAATTAGCGAAGGAGATGTTGAAGGATGGAAAAGCATCAGAGAATTCCGTGAAGCCTACGAGTCCAACTTGCGTAAGCAGTTTTTCTATCTCCCTGAGTCTCCCATTATCTTTACTTCATCCACTTCGGGAGAAGGCATTGATCATTTGCTCAAGGCCATCATCAAAGTTCATCGCACCTTGGACACCCGTCTCCCAACTCCTAAGCTCAATACTCTTCTGCAGGAGCTTTTCGATCGTCGTTCACCTTCTAAGGTAACCGGCAAAAGGTTTAAGATTTATTACGCGACTCAAACTCGCAATCGACCCTACCGTATTAAGGTTTTTTGCAATCAGGCGGAACGCCTTCAAGAGCCCTATCGTCGCTACCTTGAGAAAAAACTGATCCATGAATTTCAACTCGCGGGTTGTCCCATTCATTTCGATTTGATAGGCAAGGAAAAACGATATCAGAAAGAAAAGCGATAAGCGCCATCATTGACGGAGAATTCAAAAGAAAATCTCATCAACCAGAATGAGACTACAGGCCAACGTCTGCGGAGTTCTGCTTCAGTAAACCCAATCATCTTTGGCCTCTAAAACCCAGTAATCTCCCGAATATCTAGCGTTTGAACTTACTTTTTCCAAAGCACAATCGAAGGGATATGGACAATTCTAGAGATCGTAAATGTCGAACAAGTCTTCTCCACACTGTCCTGTAGAAATTTGTTAAAGGAGGAATTTCCTCTGTCAGGAAGAGCCACGTCTGGGGAATTTTGATTCTGACTTCCCAGAGTCGGTTCATTTGCTCAAAATTTCTTCTGATAGCAATTTCAAATGGCATAAGACTGCATCGATTTTGAAATGTTTGATCAAAAACAATTCCTTCATTTTCGATGCTACTTGCCGTTCTATCTTGAAGAGCATGGCTATTTAAATTCAGGGTTCAGGCATTCGGATTGGAAAAAGGGGGTCACTAAAGACACTTCATTTCCGACAAATGTTGCTTCCTTTCGTATCCGTGTTTTATTAATGTAAAGGTTATCCCAAGGCACGAACGACCTATTTAATGCAAAAGTTCAAAGACAAAAGACAACTAAGTTCACTGGTGTTCGTCGTTGCGTTGGTCGCAACTTTTTTCATCTGTTGGATGGCTTTTCGTTCAAGTCGCTCGATTCAAATTGGATACCAACAAAAGGTCTCCACCATCGCCAGAACTTTTGGGAATGGTATTAGCGAACAAATCAGCACTGGAAACCTAAGACGTCTGAAAGAATTGGCTGCTTCCATACAAAATGATCCAGACATCACAAGAATCGAAATTTTCGACAAAAATGGAAAAATCTTTTGCCAGGTGCCAACACATCCAAACCTTTCCATTAAGGACGTCGATTTCTCGAGCCAATTTCAGGAGCAACCCTTTTTTGTGACCAACACAAAGGAGCTTTCGATCGCGGGACACACAATCATCGATTTCAAAGGCAACATAGTCGGTAAAGTTCTCGTTTACATGAGCAGAAACACCGAAAGAAGATTGATCCGTTTTGCCGTCACTCAGAGTTCTGTTTTGGGAACGATAGTGTTTTTATTATCAATGATACCCATCTATTTCCTCGGCCGAAAAATCGACAAAAACACCCAAAACCTCAAGCAGCTAAACAAAGAACTTCAGGCTGCAAGCAGATCCAAAGAGCAGTTTCTCGCCAATATGAGTCACGAAATTCGCACTCCGATGAATTCGATTATTGGCTATGCAGAACTTCTGGAAGATTCAAACCTTAACTCAGAACAAAAAGAGTGGATATCTGTCATCCAACATAACGGAAACCAACTCATTCATCTCATCAATCAGATTCTCAATTTTTCAAGAATTGAGAACCAAAAACTTACGATTAATCCTCGTGTCGTCGATATTCGACAAATACTCAACCGAGTATTTGATTCCTTTCTCCATCTCTGCGAAAATCAAAATTTGAGCATCGATGTTACTGTACAACCCGAGGTGCCACAGTTTCTGGTCATTGACCCTGATGCGGTCATCCAGTGTTTGAATAATCTTATTTCGAACGCAATAAAGTTCACAGATGAGGGATATGTAAGAATTCAGGGGAACTGGATCCCAAATGAAAAAAGTGTAAAACCCCACTTGGAACTAAAAGTTGAGGATTCCGGCAGAGGAATAGAAGATTCTCAAAAAGCTGAAGTCTTTAATGCCTTTTCTCAGCTCAAGAAGGAGGACCACTACCTACTGAAAGGAACGGGTCTTGGCTTAAATATCACAAAATCGATAGTGGAGTTGATGGGAGGAGAAATTTCACTCGAGTCAACCGAAGGGAAGGGAAGTATTTTCACAATCAGAATTCCCGTAGAAGTTTCCTCTGAGGATGGTCACTCCGCTACCATATCCAATGTGCCAAACACCGAAAAAGAAAAGGTTGCACTGGTTGCAAATCAATCCTTCAACGATCTAAGAGTGATGGTGGCGGAAGACAACCTATTCAACCAGAAGCTGATCCTGAGAATGCTTAAAAAACTCGTGGTACACGCAGATCTAACGAGCAATGGAAGGGAATTGGTCGAAGCAGTTGAAAAAACTCCCTATGATGTGATTCTCATGGACATTAACATGCCCGATATGAATGGATGGGAAGCAACCCAAAGAATCAGAGGTGGCATCATCAACAAAAACACCCGAATTATCGCGGTTACCGCCTCCGCCGATGATGCTATCAAAGAACGCTGTTTCAAAGCGGGGATGAATGACTTCATGGGAAAGCCGTTTCGTCAAAAAGACCTCGAGCGGATTCTTCTAGACAGCGTTCTTCCTCCATCGGAATAACCAAGACACGATCATGTTGGGATCTCGCACCGATACCCGACATCGCGAATCGTTCGGATGTAAGAGGGTTTTTTGGGTTCAGGTTCGATTTTGGATCGCAGGGTTGTCACACAGCGATCCACGCTGCGACTGGTCACCAGTATGCTGTTACCCCATACAGCATTGAGAATCTGATCCCGCGTTAACGCCCTCCCCGATCGTGAAAGGAAAAAGGCTAATAACCGAAATTCTTTCGAAGTGAGATCAACCTCTTCTCCGTTTTTGGAAAACATGTGCGAACGCAAATCAAGTTCGCAATCACCAAAACGATAAAAGTCCTTTTCACCGCCTGAATAGAGTCGAAGAAACACCTTAACACGTGCCATCAGTTCCCGAACAGAGAAAGGTTTAGTGACGTAGTCATCTGCCCCCATTTCCAACCCTCTTATAATGTCCTCCTCCTTTCCTTTTGCAGTGAGCATAATAATGGGAACTTCGAGCGCTTCTCGGCGAACGGCTTCGCAAATTTGATAACCATTCAGTCCGGGCAGCATGATATCCAAAAGAATGCAATGCGCCCCTGCATCCAAAGCCAGTTCGAGCCCTTGTTCTCCATCCGAAGCGTGCAGCACTTCATACCCCGCTTCCAGGAAATTGTCTTTCAACCCTCTTGCGATCGTTGGGTCGTCTTCAATGATTAGTATCTTTTGCATGTGGCAGTATGATTCGAAACAAACTTCCTTCTCCCAAGTTACTTACTAGCTCAATCTTCCCCCGGTGCTGTTTCACGATATAAGCTACAATACTCAATCCAAGTCCAACACCTCCCTTATGACGATTCAAGCGCCGGTCCGGTTGGTAAAACTGACGAAAAATTCGCTTTTGTTCAACGGGAGAAATGCCTTCCCCGTTGTCTTTGACGATGAGATGCACGCTTTCACCAACCGTTTCCGCTCCAATTTCCATTTCCCTTGGAGTTTGTGAATATTTGTAGGCATTCTCCAACAAATTTCCCAAAACAGCTAGCATCGCCTGGGGATCAATCTGGATCTCGGCGTCATCAATTGAACTTCCAACTGTGAGCGAATAGTCTATGCCAGGGAATCGCTCGTGGAAAATTTTGACAGCCTCAGAGATCAAAAGGTTGGCATCCATCGGTTCCGTTTCCAAAAACTGATTTCCCCTTTCCATTTTCGAAAAAGTGAGGAACTTCTCGACCAACAAACCCAACCTCTGGTTTTCTTTGCTAATCAATTCCAGATACTCCCTCGTCTTGGTCACATCAGAAGCAACCCCATTCTGCAAAAGAGTATCAACGAGGATGCGAACGGATGCGATCGGAGTCTTCAATTCATGAGAGACCGTAGCGGCGAGATCATTTTTTAGCTTAGCCAAAGAAATTTGACGTTTGATCATCCCCATCCCAATGAATGCAAAAATCACGGATGCAAGCGTCGTGATGAAGCCAACCCAAAGGTAATAAACCGTGCGTTCTCTGGTGGGACTCACGAGGGAGCTTTCATCGACTCGACAGAGTAATCTCCAGTTGTCGAGCGGCTGCCTTAGATCCACAACAATGGTCAGACGATCTGCCGTATCGACTCGTAATCCTGCCTCCACAATTTCAAGCCGGCTGGTGCTGTCATTCCAAGTCGACTCAGCCACTTGGAGCAATCTGGTTTTGAAGGTATCCAACTTGGAAAACCAAACCCATCGATTTCCACCGGAATCTTCGCCAAAAAAATAAATCCAATCTGAAACGATGTGATACTCAAATGGTTGTTTACTCCATAATTCCGCAGCATCCATTCGGAATTGAAGGGCCTCAGTCTCCGCTTCAAACATGCTCGAGAGCTGATCATCTGAACCCAGAACATCCATGACCCGTTGCAATAAATAGGCTCGGTGAGCACTCCCCTCAGTGAATCCTTTTGACGTGATAATCAAATGAGATTTTAGCGCCAGCGCAAATTCACGATTCAGGTCATCACCCAGGTCCATTCCCATCAGCAGAACAGAAGATTCGAGACTCCTACCGCCACTGAGTTTCAATCCCAAGAGACTTCCCTCTCTATTCCAGTATCGTATCTGTTCAGCTGCGGCCAATGCACCGAACGTTTGCTTCAAATATCTCAATTCATCAAGCAACTGCAAAGATTCAGAATCTGGTATTCTCTCATCTGAACCATACGATTGAGATGACCCGTCAAAATTGAGAATCCATCCGATCTCAGATGAAGCGAATTCCAAGGCTTCTGATTCCGACCCCATGCTCTGAATAGAGGTATCAACCCATTGTTGAATCTGCTCCCGAGAGAGCGCTACTTCTCTGCGTTGGATATCAAGATAGGCCTGTTGTAGAGCCGCTCGTTCATTGTCCGATGCCCGTCCAATCAGCCAAACAACGCAGATCGTAGGAATAATGATCGCTTCGATCAAAATCCCAAAAGTCACCCACGGACTCCTCAACCATCGACGAAAGGTCGAACTCAAATGAAGGGATCTCAAGGGTCAAGGCCTCCTTCCTTCGCCTCAATTTGATTCAAGAATGTACCTAAATCATCAACCCACGACCTTAGAGACTCAGCATTTCCAAATGCCACCAGGGTTTCGTCCCGATCGGGCTGACGAAGGACAATTCCGATCCATCGACCCGATTTTTTTTTCCCGAATTTGCAGAATTCGTTCGCCCAATTGGCTGATGACACCCGCTTCAGACAATTCGATTTCATCTCCATTATCAAACCACTCAAATGGACCTTTCAAAAGATAGATCCGGAGATCACTTTTTATTCCCACAAAAACCCGCAATTCCCGTCTTTGATCGGATTCAAGTCGACTTGGAATTAATTCCAAAAAAGATTCATTACCACCTTCGATTTTGCTCAGGGACCCAGGACTAAGAATGATTGAAATTCCATCGGTTTCATACCGGGTAAGCGTTCTCGATTCATTGTCCGCGAAGGCATAACTCTCCCACTTTTTTTCAGATGCATCGCGGTTCACTTCCGCGATCCAGCATGGGCGTCTGTCCTGATCAGGGAGTTCAACCAATGCTTTCGATTCAACGGAGACTGCGACCTGCTCTTCACCACCAGTATCAACAGAAAAGAGTCGGAGCGATTGTTCATATCCTAAATCAAAACCACATTGTTGTAACAAAAGCCCATTGAGCAACCAATTCGAACCTATTTTCAATTGGGAACCATTCCTATTCTCGGACGCTAAACCAAGCCAATTTCGTTCGATCTCCCACAAGGGTAGATCATCGATCTGAGTCGATTTCACTTCCAGAGAATTCTGGTCGAGTTGCACGATGAACGATCGAAAACTTGATCCCACCTGCCAGCAATGGATGTTCCATTCCGATTCGACCAGGGAAACCTGGAAAAAGGAGTAATCGATGGGTTTGGAAGGCGATGTGAGCGAGCCATTTGTCTGAATCGCCTCATAAAAATGCATCAGGTCATTTTTCCATGGAACCTCCCGTTCAATAAAGGATTCAGGAACCAACTGATTTGCAGTGTCAATCCACGAAGAATCAGATGAGTCAGACCGCTTTAGCTCACGATAAAGATCCTTGGCTTCTCGTAGTTCTCCCTTTGCCAGGAGACAGCGGATTTTTAAAAGGAGTAGTTCTGGATCTTCCCGGCCCTCAGAGCCAGAAAGCATAGCATCCGAAACGATCATTTCAAGCGCAGTGCTGGCATCTCCCTGAACTTCCAGCGAATAGAGAACCGACTCCAATTTTAGGGCCCGCTCCAGAGAATCATTCGCATTCAGCGAACAAGCTACCCAGACACTCAGTAGCACAAGGCAACCCCAGGTTCGAAAGCATTTCCCATCCATTTTCATCAATCTCCAATGGTATGGACACTTTTAAGAAGCTGTATCATTTCAGGTTTCAATGGGTCGAAGGCATCCTTCTCAGCAATTCCTGTGTAAATGAAAAGGCTGTCCCCCGATTCGACGACACCGTTCAACAAATACATCCAGGTATCCCCTTCGCGAAACCGTCCTTCAAAAAGCTGCCCCACTCCAGTTTGCGATTTTGTATCGAATCGAACCATTGACCCTTTTAGCAATTGGAAGGCTTCGCGGTTTTGTTGAAGCCATTTCAATGAACCATCCGCCACAGTTGCTGCATCGCCAAATTTCCGATGACGGGTTAAAGTTAAATCCACATTCAAACCGGGAGTCATGATTGCAACCTGTTCCCGTTCGGGCCCTTTCCGTTTCTCTTGCACAAATGCCATCCACTGTTTCGGCAACTGAAACTGATAGCGGTAGTTTTCACTTTCAAAAACTCCCGATTCTGAAGTTTTCGGAGCAATCAATTCCATCGTGACACCAGAACCATCAACAATCCGATAGATCCAGCGCTTTTCATCTGTGGATATCCAGAAAGAACTGCGAATTTCATCAATTTTGGAGTCCACTCGATAACATTCTACCCGCTCTCCTGTAAGGGTAGTGACATCATCGAATCCGACAATTCGAAGGGTCGCTGCCGACTGCTCATTGGGTTGTTTGGAATTGGTCACAAACAACTTTCGCTGATATTCCAGTTCGACAGGAAACAAACGCATTAGATAACAGGCCTGGTAGAGATCATAAGTAAACTCATCCTGCTTTAAGTGCTTAGCGTTGGAGTTTAATCGTCGTTCGACAGAAACACCCGCGCCTTTGTAGGTTGCTTCGATTTCACCCAGCACATCGCTTCGATAATAGCTGTAGAGAGGAAGAAAAGAATCCTGATCCACTTCCACCACAGAAACAGCGGGTTGATTCAAGAGTACTTCCAGACGAATGTTCCAAAGAGAAATCTGATCGCGCTGTATTGACTCAATAGAGAACACAGCTCCACCAACACGGTCCCCTCCTCCTTTTTCAAAGACGGCATACTCCATGCGTTCTGATGCACCCCAAGGAACGCTGCTCTCAACGGTCATTTTGGCTTCATTCCCCCAAGCAACAGACAGCAGCAACCATCCCAAAATCCACCAACACCAAAGCGTCTTAAAACTGGTTCGTTTGTTGAGCATGTACTAAAACCGATAGCTGAGCCCAAAACTCAGGCCCGGAGAAGGTTCGAATTCCGTCGTATCAAAGGCTTCATCATTGTCCCAGTAACCGTGGGAACCAGAGTGAATAAGGTCCACATTTGAGGTAAAGACCATGCCGTTTTGGAAAGTGTAACTATAAGTCAGTCCAGCCCATGTATCGTAGATCACATAAGCGGGATTGTATCTCATTTCCCCATTAATCACTTGGTCATCCATGTGCAAAGTGAGGGAGGTTCCACTGATTCGAAAACCGAGGACATGTCGCCAGTCCCGGGTCAATGCATAGGAGTATTTCACTCCATTGCTCACGAGTAGTCGATTGCGGTCATCAATTCTCCAGTCCAATACAAACAAGGGAAAAGGACCGTGGTCTAAATACTCTCGACTCGTAAATGGAATTGCGAACGCAATCGTTAAGTTGGGGTTGAAGGTATAAACAGCACCGGCATAGCCAAGAATCGTTGTTTTTCCACCCATTGCTACATTGTCTGAGTCCGTGAAAGATGCACCTCCACCCGCCATCAATTCCCAGCGCGGATTCAACCCCATGCGATAGAGAAAACCAGCATCAAAGGTCTCAGCTTTTTCAAGTTGCAATTCGTTCGAAAACCCATGGCTCACCTCATCAATCCGATAGAGAGTCGAGTTCAACGCCAGAGACAATTTGTGACGAGGTTTGAGGGGAGCCGAGACGCTAATCCCTGCTTCAATATAATCCACCGACACATCATGACCTGGCAAATCGTCAATCCCAGTCTCGAATACGCGTGTCATCGAAACATCCAGGTTCCAAACGCTGCCCAAAACCTGAGTATCTTTGTCATTTCCAGGAACCCAACTCGTTTTGACAGGAGTGTGAACTGCTGTCTTATCGGAAAATACTTGTTCAAAATGGGACGCAACCTGATCATTGATCAGATCCGAGGTCGATTGAGAATGGATGAACGAAACGACGCTGAGAGAACTTAAAAGCCCAAATAAAAGACGAGTATTTGCTTTCATGAGTGAGTGATATTGATGGTGATAATTCATACTTATCTAATGAAGACGCGACATTCCATCCGAAAGTTTTGGGTTTTTCATTTCTCCCACTGCCAATGCTTTCGATAATGAGTCTCAGATTCCATATAAACTACTATTTTCTTAAAAAGAAACTTGGCGTTCAACCAAAGCTGTTGTTGCTCAGACAAAGTGATAAAAGAACCGTTCTCATAACCATATTGTCGATTGATGACGACACTCACTATCTCAGCACCTTCTTCTTTTCGAGGCAGATCCAACATATGACTCTCAATTTCCAGGGGAACTGCCGTATTCGGATCAATCCAGACCGTTCCTGCAAATCGACTAGGTTCTTCATCTTCACCATCTGATTTGGTAACCACAAAATCATATCCTACGCATTCCCTATCAAGGATGATTTTGGTTTCTTCCCGTTTTTCAGTAACGGCATCTGAAGGATTTTCCAGATGAAAAGGAAAGTCTCTTTCAATGGAATTGAGTTCGCCCTGAAAATCCTGCTCTACCTCTTTTCGGGACTTTTCCGTTTTATCTTTGTTGTTTTCAAGGAGTTGCTTCAATACTCCATGAGGCACCCCCGTAGCAGGATCTTTTAGTGTTTCAAATAGCAATTGATTTTCAACTTGCTGATCCCCTTTCCCATCAAAGACCAGTTGATGAGTCTCCACTTCACCAGGAACCAGTATAGGACTGTTCAAGACAAGTCGCTCCGCCTGTTCCCAAAGTGGATCCGCTGTTAGCGCAGATGCGAACAAACTTAGTATGATCGCTGAGTGAAGCGCTCGTTTTATCGTGATACTCAATAATGAACTCATGGTAACCACTCACTTTCTTTCTAGAAACGATAACTGAATCCGACGGATCCTACGACGCCAGCATCTGTTTTGACCGTACTGATCTTGTGTCCGTTTTCGCGGGTTTCGAATTTTCCTTCAGATACTGCCGTTGCTTTCACATTGAATTGTAAACTTTCAGACAACTGCCGTGTATAACCGAGATAGATCCCTACGCCTTCCGGACGGATCGCCCGATCGGTCTCATCGGCACTGTCTTTTTTCAACCGAAAATCCGTCAAATTATAGTCCAATCCCGCAGAGAGCATATTCCGATGATCACCTGTGATATCGTAGACGAGTTCCATTCCCAACATTGAGTTCAATGCGAGCCGATCATTGATCTGCCATTCGATACCAATGAGGGGAATTATCAATGCGTCGTCTTCCAATCGTGAAAAATAGCCGATTCCAAAAAGATAGTTCAGAGTATCCGAACGCTTGTATTTTCCTCCCACACCAAGACCCCAAGAGATCGAATCTCCAAAATCAGCACCATTTTCGTAGGCAGATTGAATGAAGCCAATCGTGAGCAATGACCAACGATCATTGAGCCCCCTTTCATACATTAATAGGGAACTGATACTTTCCATGTCATCCCAAAGGGCATCTGACTTGAAATCATATTGAGTTCGGTTATAGCCAACGGAAGCCATTACCATCGAACCCGGCGACAATGGTCGAATGAACGCGAATTCGGCTTCAGTCGAAGAATAGGACAATCCGTTAGAGTCAGACCCGTGGATATCCACCTCCTGACTGATGGCGTGCTCCATGTTAACTGAACAAATCGTATCAAGTTGTGCGGAAACTATTTGAGAAGAGGCGACCAACAAGACGGCGATCGCAGAGAGTTTTGATTTATGATTCATTTTTGATGTGTTGATAAAATGACTACTGATCGATCCGAGCTTGGCACTTAATCGATACTGGCGACAGTTTCGCGAGCAAAAGGAGAGCGGCGTTGCAGAATAGAAAAGAGAGATTCAACGTCATCCTCCGATACAAAAATCGCGACTGCCCATACCGACTTCTCCAGTTCGGAGAATGCATAGCCTACGCCCCAATCATCGTCATTGTCCGAAAGAATTACCGGATCTTCACTGCGATCGCTGACTCCTCTGATGAGCACACCGTTTGCTCCTACTGCGGCCGCTTCGATTTTTAAGCGTTCAATCACCGTTTCCATTTTCTCCTGTTGGGTAAATGTCCAAGAGTTGTCACTATCTGCAGTGATCATTGCGATTTCTTCATAGGAAGCCGGAGGACTCAAATAGAGTTTCACTGATGCTGGATCAATGGGAGCGCGCCCCTGGCCCACCATGACTCGCGAAGAGGTCGTGGTGCAGCCACCGAGCGTTAATCCCAATGCGCATAATAGGCCCATGAAGGAAATCCGTGTTAACGATGGTATAGAAGAGGTTGATGATGTTGATGTCATGCACCCAATTTACTGAGTTAATGTTACCTCTATGTTACGCAATTATCCTTTATCTGTGATTTCGATCGAAATTCCCCGATATGTTTTTTTTGCAAAATTCACCCTTTCATCGCTTCAAACTTGCTCCCGAAACTCTCCTTTCTATGATAGTCCCCATGAAATGCCCTCGAACTGGAAATGACCTCAAGTCCGTCACCATAGAAGGAATTACCGTGGATCTATCTGAAACCACTGGCGGAGTGTGGTTGGACAACTACGAACTCATCAAATTTGACGAAGTGCATGAAAAAGGCGGTGATGTACTTTCCGAATTAATGGAAAAACACCGATCCAATATTGTCGACCTCAGTCCTCGCATCCAATGTCCCAAATGCGAAAACATGGTAATGGCTCGCCACTACTATTCTCCCAAACGGGAAATAGAGATCGATCGTTGCCCCAACTGCGGTGGAGTGTGGCTCGACGCAGGCGAACTAGCGAAGATCAGGGAACTCTTCCCGACTGAAGCAGATCGCGAGCAGGCTTCACAAGAACTCGTAAACGAAGCAGCTGAAAGCAGCGAATTTCAACAGATGGTGGCAGAAAGCGAAGAAAACGCAGCCGCGGCACGCAAGTTTGCCAATTTATTTTCCTGGCTCTGCCCTTCCCGCTACATTCCCGGAAAACAAGACGGCGCTGCCTTTTAAGTTCAACACTACTCAACCCACAATCCAATTTCTCCAATCCTTTTTCTGGATTAGGCAGTCGAAAATCGATGATCCTCATTCACCTCAAAAGAAGTGTAGCCATTGCTTTGCTTTTGCTACCCTTGTCTCAACTGCTAGCCTCACCATCGAACAAGGCCGAACACTTTTTCGCGGTTCCTGCATTCAGTTCACCACAAATTTCTCCTGATGGGGACTTCCTATCCTATCTTGCTCCAGCCAGCGATGATGGGAAACGGGCCTTGTATACACTCGAATTGGATACAGGTATTTCTTATGGGTTCAAAGGGGAGAAAGATCAGGAAATCTCTAGCTACCATTGGATGAATGATGAGTGGCTTGTTTTTAACGTCACCATCCATTCGAACCGTGCCCTCGGCGTGTATGCTGTAAAAAGAGATGATGCAAAATCACTGGCAACATGTGAACTACTGACGGGATCAAGAATCCTCAGATCACGATTACCTGACCCCAATCAGTTCTGGGTGCACCAAATTGATTCGAACGCATTTAAGGATTCACAATTGGTGAAATACGACATTTTGCTGATATCGACGCGTAAAGGCGAAATGCTGACGACATTCGCATCCAATGGACGAGCTGTTGAGCGGTTTGTGGATCCGGAAGGAGGATTTGTAGAACGATGGATCTTGAACCCCAAAGGGGATCCTGCAATCGCACGAAGCCAAAGAGACGAAAACGATCATTATTATCGTATCTTCCCAGACTCAAAATGGGAACAACTAACCATCGATCCCGAAGAGTGGACACTGCACAAATATGCAAACTCAAATGAAGTATTCGCAACAGGGTACAATCAATCTGACACCCAAGGGCTTTACCTTTTTGATCTGAATGACCAGACATTTTCGGGCCCCATTCTCCAAAATGAGAAATATGACCTGGATGATCTTTCCATCGTTTCTCATCCCAAAACCAGCGAACTCTTAGGGATGATATTCGAGGGACAGACCATTGAAAACCATTGGAAAAACCCGAATCTAAAAGCGATCCAAACTCTCATCGACAGTCAATTCCCCAACCGTAGAAATATTATTCAGTCTTTTTCCGACGACTTGAATCGTATCGTTTTTTCCAGCACTGCAAACAATATACCACCGAGTTATTATCTATTTGATGTCAAACAATCAAAAATCAAAATGCTTAGGAGCGCCTATCCAGATATCCAAGCATCAGAACTTTCGCCTGTATTTCGCTTTGAATTCACTAGCACTGATCAACTCAAACTCGAAGCTCTATTTTCCCGCCCTACAAAACCAATAAATCCAAATAAAAAACCGCCTCTTCTACTTCTGATTCACGGCGGTCCTTGGGCACGGGATTTGTGGACTTACAACCCCGAAGTTCAATTTCTAACAAGCCTGGGCTATGCCGTCCTTCAAGTTAATTACCGAGGATCGACAGGATTTGGATCCAAGGTTTCATCCGAAAATGCATTTGAATTCGAAGCTATGATGTCCGACATCAATAAAGCGGCGGATTTGGTGGTTAAGCAAGGGTTCGTGGACCCGGATCGCATCGGAATCATGGGCGCGAGCTTTGGCGGATACGCGAGCCTCTTCCTTGCTGCCAAACGGAATGATTTCTACAAATGTGCAGTTGCAACCGCTGGGGTCTACGAAGTAGTCCAACAAATTGAAAGCCTAAGAAGCAAATCGAAGCATGGACACAAGGCCGCATTGGGGGCTTACCACTATTGGAAAAGCCATGTGGGAGATCCTAAACTCGACGAAGCGTATTTGAAAAGTATTTCACCGCTCTATTTTGCAGATCAGATTAAGTGTCCGGTGTTTATCGCCCATGGAAAAAACGACAATGTTGTTTCAGTTCAGCAATCAAGAAAGATGCTAAAGCAGCTGAAAAAATCGAAGATCGAGCTCGAAACTTATTTCAAATACGGAGAAGGACACGGTTTTCGGGACCAACAAAATCGAATTGAATACTATCAAAAAGTGGAAGCATTTCTTGCTAAATATCTCTGATATCTAAGATAGTCAGTCATCATTATGACAGATTCAAGCGATTCAAAATCGATTCCAGTGAACCACAAACCCATTCACATCATTGTCGCCTGCTCGGAAAACCGAGTGATCGGCAAAAACGGAACCTTACCTTGGCGTATTAAAGAGGACTTAAACTACCTCTACGAATGTGTGAAAGATGGTGTGGTCATCGAAGGTCGTCGAGTATGGGACGAGTTGAAAAAGCCATTTCCTGGGACAAAAACGATTGTCTTAACCCGCAATCCGGATCTGGAATTTGAAGGGGCTGAACGTGCAGGCAACCTACGGGAAGCCATCGACATGGCGAATGCGATTGAGGGATATCCCACCATCTGGATCGGTGGTGGCCAACCCGTATACGAAGAAGCGTTGGAAATTGCTGACCGCCTACACATCACCCTTGTGCACACAGAGGTAGATGAGGGGGATACGTTCTTCCCTGAATGGAGGAAAACTTTCACCAAAGTTGTTTCCGAGCGGGAGTCCGAAAACGCCAAATACAAGTATACGTTTTTGGTACTCGAACGGGAATAACCCTTCCCTCTTCAGTTTCTGCAATCCTTCAGGCTCAAAAAAAACGCCATCCCTTAAATGGGGATGACGTTAGAATCTAAAAATCAGAATTTCTAGAATTCAAAGTCAGCTCAACCTCCGAACAGACCTTTCAAACCCGGGATCTGCAAAGATTGGGCTTCACCCTGGATCTGAGAAGTGGCGCCTTTTTTACCATAATCAAGCAATAAGGAAGAAGTAGTTGAGGTTTCACCATTCATTGTACTAGTGGATTCAGCCTTAACAATTCCAAAAGGAACTTCATCACTCATCCATTGTTTCGACGTGCCATCAATCACAATGGTTTTGAAGATGATTTTAGTCTTCACAGAACCCGTGCCTTCGATAACTTTGCATTTGATCTTACCAGCGGCAGTCTCGACTTTTTCTTTTCCGGTTTCTTCAAAATTATAGTCAATCTCCATACCAAGAGTGTCCATGATTGCTCCTCCGAGCATTCCACCTTCTTCAATTTTCATGGGATCCGCATCGCCCGACTGCATGATGATTTCTTTTCCAAGCCCACGCATGTTATTAAACACATCCTCGGGGTTTCCTTTCAAAAGAGACGCTTCCAACAGAATTTTAACAATGACGGTGTCACCTGCCTTTTTTCCCTTTTGACCATTTTTGTATCTGAAAGAGTCCCGAACCATTTCAACCCAAACATAGTCGATACCGTCTCGTTCTTCTTCACCTACCATTGAGGTTTTCACTTCAGCATATTGGGGCCGACCGTCAGAGTCTTGCATGATTTCCTGACGCAGTTGCCAACTCCCTACAGGAGTAGATTTTTCTAAATTGTAACCCGCTGAAAAAGCAGCAGTTGCAGATACAGCCAGCGTTAATGAGAGGATTGAGAGTCGTTTAATAATTGCATTCATAGCAGCGTTTTTTCAATAGATAATGGTTCAAGTTATCCGAAAGTGGTTAAGCTTCAATATGTTTCCACCTCCGAGATGTTTTTGTGACGAACAATTAGAAGGCGTTATTCAAAATATAATTTAAGGGTACTTTGGAGCATCCAGCCCTTTTTTCTAAACATTTCTGCATTTTTATGAACCAACTATTTGACTCAGTTGGTTACTTTCGGATACACAACTTCTTTATCTCAAAGCGCTATACATGAAAATCGCACTAGGAACAGATCACGCAGGATTTGAACTGAAGGAATGCATCAAAGCATACCTCATTGAGTTGGGCCACGATGTGGAAGACTACGGAACGCATTCCGAAGAGTCCTGTCATTATCCAACATTTGTTCAATACGCAGCAAAAGCTGTTGCTAAGGGCATCTGCGAAGTCGGTATCGTTTTCGGAGGCAGCGGCAATGGAGAAACTATCGCAGCAAACAAAGTCCGCGGTATTCGTTGCGCTCTTTGCTGGACTGAAGAAACGGGTCGCCTTGCCAAACAACATAATAATGCTAATGTCATTTCCATGGGAGGACGAGTGGTGTCGAAAAAAAATGCAAAAGCTGCTGTAAAAGCCTGGCTCGATTCAGAATTCGAAGGAGGTCGCCACCTGGTTCGAATTTCGATGCTTGAAGAGGAACTCCCTCCTCCTCCTGGATTTCCACCCATTAATGAATAAACAACGAATAGAGCGCCTTAAAATCGAGAGTTGTCTGTTGACACACATTCAAGTCCCACTCACTTTCAGATTTTTGCTCAAATAGGATTTTATTATGACAAGAAACGAATCAGAAGCGGACACAAACGAAGAAAAGGGAGCAAAGCTTCCCAGTATTGAAATCCAGAAAAAGTTTCTGGAGAACCGCAAAATTTTCCTTTGGGGTGAAGTCTCAGACAAATCCGCCAAGGATATTACTGAAAAACTCTTTTATCTGGAACTCGATGCACCAGGTAAACCGATTCAATTTTATATCAACACTCCTGGGGGTTCTATCACCGCCGGAATGGCTATCTATGACACCATGAAACTGATCACATCTCCGATCAGTGTTATTGTCACTGGAATGGCTGCGAGTATGGGATCCATTTTGCTTTGTGGTGCGCCTAAAGGACAAAGATTTGTCTATCCTAGTGCTCGTGTTATGATCCATCAGCCTCTCATCGCAGGTCGCATGGTTGGCCCAGCTGCTGATATTCACATTCAGGCGATGGAAATGGAACGCATCCGGGACGAACTCAATGCTATTTTGTCAGAAGCCACAGGACAGTCACTGGAGAAAATCGAAAAAGATACCGATAGAGATTTCTATATGACCTCCGAACAAGCGGTCGAATACGGTATTGCAGACAAAATTGTCGATAGCTTCATTTAGGGCAAAAGGCCACAAGCAGAGAAGCATCAGATTTGATCCAATAGCTGATCGTTGTCAGTCTCGACAGCGATAACAGTTTTTCTGTTGCAATTTGTTATGAAAACTATTCTCTCGGCCAGTTTAGTTATTTAAAGCATCTCAATGGAACGCACATTCATCATTCTCAAACCCGACTGTATGGAGCAGCGCAATGTCGGTGATATCATCTCTCGATTTGAGGCCAATGGATTCGAGATTGTTGCCGCAAAAATGGCACAACTCGACTCCCATCTCCTTGATATCCACTATGCGCATGTCATAGATAAACCTTTCTATGTCAGTTTGGTTGAATTCATGACAGAACGGCCTGTGATGTTGCTGGTACTCGAAGCAAAGGATGCAATTATTCGCGCAAGAGAGCTCATCGGACCCACAAACCCAGCTTATGCTCGCAAGAGTACCATTCGCGGGGGCTTTGGAGCATGTACAATGCGCAACGTCATTCACGCTTCCGATTCGAGAGAATCCGCCAAACTAGAAATTGCCCGATTCTTCGCGGAAACTGAGATTTTTCATATCGAAGAAAAACCGATGGCTGTTGCTAGCTAAATCGGCATCCTCTTTCAAAGCACGGCGCATAATATAAATCAGAGCCGTGTTTTTTGTCTCTACTTCGGAAGTAATACACAAACGGCGTGTGCGGCTATCGCCAGTCCTTGACCAATATCGTCCGATTTTTCATTGGTCGTAGCTTTGACGCCAACGCAGTCCTCATCCACCTTTAGTGAAGCAGCTAACATCGCTTTCATCTCGGGAAGAAAAGGTTGAATCTTTGGTCGTTCAGCGACCAGCATTGTATCCACATTTCCAACTCGAAACCCCTTTGAGTCCGCTTCAGCTACGGCCCGTTGGATAATCAGTTGGGAATCAATTCCCTTAATCGAATCATCTGTCGGAGGAAAAAAGTGCCCGATATCTGGCAATCCAAGTGCTCCCAAGATAGCATCCGCAATAGCGTGCGACAAACAATCGGCATCGGAATGCCCTTCCAACCCAAAATCGCATGGGATCTCTACTCCTCCCAAAACTAACGCTCTGCCTTCGCAGGTCCGGTGAATGTCATATCCAATGCCAACTCGCATACACACCATATTGAACGAATGCCCTCTCCGATCAACGCAAATTCGGGAAAGCTCAGAGCTATTGCATTCATCACTTCATTTTTTCACGCATCAATCGCATCCGCTGTCGCCTTACAACCTCAAGCCAAGTCACCCAAGCTTTAGCAGAAATAGTATGCCGATAGGTTTCAATCTCCTGACTCCGAGATTCCAAATTCTCATTCGCGATTTCCGAAACATCATCAAGGTTATATAAAAAAACCTGAGAGATTTTCCCCACAACTGGCTCGATATCACGCGGCATTGCCAAATCAATGATGAATAACGGTCGATAGGAACGCTGACGCATCATAACTTTAGCCCTCTTCTTGTCTAAGATCACATGGGGAGCAGAGGTACTACTGACCACAATATCAAATCGATGCAGTACTTCATACAATTGATTCCACGGAATCACATCCCCTCCAATTTCATCGGCCAGAGACAGTGCATTCGAAAAAGTGCGGCTCACAAAAGTGACAGATTCCGTATCACGATTTTTCAATGCTTGTGCGGTCAAGCGACCGACTTCACCTGATCCAATGAGCAGTACTTTGCATTCTTTCAAGTTCCCAAAGATCCGACTCGCGAGATCCACAGAAACATTACCGATACTCACCTGCCCCTTTCCAATCAAAGTATGCGTGCGCACCCATTTTGCAGCTTGAAACGCTTTGCTAAAAACCCTGTGCAACACCATGTCGATTTGGCTATTTTCATCAGCCTCACTATAAGCAGCCTTCACTTGCCCCAGAATTTCTGTCTCCCCGACCATCTGTGAGTCCATTCCGGCGCAAACCTCAAATAGGTGCTGAATCATCTGGCTTTCTCTGAATTCACAGACAATCGATTTCAACTGAGCCATATTCAACGGAAAAACCGCTTCAATACATACCCATATGTCGTCTAAAACCGCTTCTTCGGATGCTACGCCGTAAATCTCCCATCGATTGCAAGTATCCAATACCACGTAAGACTCAAGCCCTGGTATTGCCCGAAAACGATCGACGAGTGTTTCTCTCGCTTTCGCATCAAGTTTAAGGAGTTCTCGAACCTCCATATCCGCCTGATGGTGGTTGAAAGAATACGCGAATAAGTGCGGTGATTTTTTCACCCCAGATGTGCTGTTCGTCGAAACTCCCATCATTCGATCGTCAGTTCCTCCTCAATAGTCGGATCCTTTGCTTCGTGTCGGGCACGATCGACGGGGACCAAGGCTAATAGTGCAATCCCAAAAGCAAGCAAGGATGCCCATGAAAAAGAGGCAGAAACCAAACGCTTAAAGAAGTGTAAAGTCAAAATAACAGAATAAAACACCCACACAAGACCTGTTGCAGAGAGCTTGTATACTGGGATTTCACCAACTCCATTAACAATACTGAAAGATCCGATAAACAAAGAAACACTCAACACAAAAACACCCGTAGCTAATGTTCCCACTTGCAACGTCTCCAACTTCATCAATGGCGGAAGAATAGAGAAAAAACTCCCCATGCGTCGTTTTGACAATCCATGAAATTGCACAAGATACATGATCGCAAACAATGCTTGAATCGCAAAAATCCCATAACTAAAGACGGCAAGGGAGGCATGAAATCCGACAATGTGACTGGTGTGAAGCGAATCAACATCGTATTCATAGTTCAGTCCCGGGAAAAGGTTGATGACGACCAAAGTGGCTGCGGCTAGTCCTGCTGTGAAAAAACCGAAATAATTCACTTTGAACAAAAGACTGATCAAAATGAAGAAGAACAGACTCGACCATACGATGAGACTAACGATCTCATAGGGATTTCCAATCGGACACGCATGAATGCTTTTTCCCCTTAAAACGAGAAAAGAAGAAATAGCAAGAAAGCCAACCGTCAGCAACGGAAGCGAAATTTTTCGGCTAAGATACTGTTTCCTTCGGATATATATCCAATGCAGCGTAAAAGTTGCTGCAAAACACACCAGAGCAATGAGGTGATACAACATAATGGAATAGCAAAAATAACGGGATACCCCCCAAAGCCTAACGTTTTTCCTCGATTAGAGGCGTCGGCAATGGCATAGAATTTTCAAAATCACTCACAATTTTTACCGTGTAGTCGATCCACTTTTCATTCAGATTGAGACAAGGGATTTGTTCGAAAGATTCCCCGCCCGCTTCCACAAATATTTCTTTTCCTTCCATCGAAATCTCCTCAAGTGTTTCCAGACAATCGGTTACAAAAGCTGGGCACATTACCAGAAGCTTTTTGATTCCTTTCTGGGGAAGTTCCTCCAAAACAAAGTCCGTGTAAGGGCGAAGCCAAGGATCTTTGCCGAGTCGGGATTGGAATGAAACACTGTATTTATCTTCGGGAATGCCTGCCGCTTTCACGAAAGCTCGTACGGTTTCAAAGCATTGATGACGATAACAGGTTGCATGAGCGGGGTGGTCGCGATCACAACACCCTTCTTTAAACAAACAATGACGGTGAGAAGGATCGCCTTTAATGAGATGACGTTCAGGAATGCCATGGAATGAAAATAATAAATGATCATACCCTTTTTCCAAATACGGCGTCGATTGATCCATTAAACAATCAATGTAACCGGAGTCTTTATAAAACGGATTCACGACCCGGTATTCTATCTGCGAAGCTTTCGCTTTTAGTAGGTCCGTAGCACAGACCACTGCCGATTCGTAACTCGACATCGCATAGTGTGGATACAGTGGAAAAATCAGGACTTCTTCAACTCCGTCCTCAATCATTTTGTCAATCTGACTTTCGGTGCTGGGGCTTCCATATCGCATTCCCAGGTAAACAGGAAGCTCTGCACGTTCAGAAACCTTTTTTGTAAACTGATCACTTACCGCAATGAGAGGAGATCCTTCTTCAGTCCAAACACTCGCGTATGCTTCCGCCGACTTTTTTGGTCGACTAGGCAGTATGAATAAATTCACGATAATCCAACGAAGTAAACCGGGCGTATCCAGTACCCGTGGATCCATCAAAAACTCACGCAAGTATTTCCGTACATCCGAAACGCTCGTCGAATCGGGCGAACCCAAGTTTAACAACAAAACTCCTTTTTTAGGCATAAGCTATTTATCCTATTCTATGGTTGGATGTTTTCAAGTCCGAGGAAACAAGAATCAATTGAATTCTCCCTAATATTTAAGCGCCACAATCCTCAACTGTTTCCAGCATGGCTTCGACACTTTCGAGTCGGGCGGTTGGCATAATTCCGTGACCAAGATTAAAAATGTGCCCACGGGTAGGACCGACCGCCTGTAACAACTCCCGGGTCGCTTTGCGCACGACCTCAGGATCGAGAGAAAGCAACGCAGGGTCCAGATTCCCTTGCACGGCAAATTTCCGGTTTGGTAGCTGCGTGAAGTCGGAAAGTCTTAGAGAACTGTCCAGGCTAATAACTTTGGCGCCGGTAGAGATCCACTCATCCCGATAAGCCCCCATTCCTTTCGAAAAAAGAATGAAAGGAACCCTTTGTCCGACTTCATCGATGATGCGACGGATCCACTTTAACGACCAATCTTCATAATACACTCCCGGACAGGCGCTACCCCAGGAATCAAAAATCTGAATCGCTTGCACTCCACTTTCTTGCATTCGCCGAAAATACCGAATCAGTGCTTCCGATAGTAAAAACAAGAGTTTTGCCAACAAATCCGGGCGTTCAAACCCCAGAGATTTCACTTTGGAAAAGTCCTTAGAAGATCCACCTTCAACCATATAAGTAGCCAGAGTCCATGGCGATCCGCCAAAACCAAGCAATGCTTTTTCGGTTCCCAATTCCCCTCGGATTTGGGCAATCGCTCGAAAGACATAGTCGAGTTTTTCCTCTACCGCATCCACACTCAGTTTATTGAAGTCGGATTCAGTGTTGAGACTCCAATCCATTTCGATTCCCCCACCCTCGCGGAAATCGTAATCCATCCCCAAAGCCTCAGGAATCACCAGGATATCGCTAAACAAGATCGCTGCATCAATTTGATGAAAGCGCTTGATGGGTTGCAAAGTCACCTCCGTTGCCAGATCTGGAGTTTGCACCATCGTCCTGAAATCGTAACGTGATTTCAACTCACGATATTCCGGGAGGTATCGCCCCGCCTGCCGCATGAACCAAATCGGAGTACGATCCACTGCTTCTAACGCAATTGCTTTTTCAATTCTTTGATATCCGTTCATCAAAAATACTTAATCTACCCTACGTTTACGTTTGCCCAGTCTTTTGGCACTAAAAATTCAGACTCTAATTTCGACTCCGATGATTCCGGGGAATTCTGCCAATCGTAGTCAAATCGAACCAAAGGGGGCATTGACATCAGTATCGATTCAACACGTCCGCCCGATTGCAAGCCAAAGAGTGTGCCTCGATCATAAACAAGGTTGAACTCTACATACCGCCCCCTGCGATACAACTGAAACTGACGCTGTTCTTCAGTATAAGCCTCATCTTTTCGAGTCAAAACGATCGGTTGATAAGCCCCAATAAAGGATTCTCCTACATCCCGGACAAAAGCGAACGTGGTATCAAAGTCGGGAGTATTTAAGTCATCGAAGAAAATTCCGCCGATGCCTCTGGCACTATTGCGATGTTTGATGAAGAAGTAGTCATCACACCATTGTTTCAGTTTTTGATAGAAGGCAGTATCGAAATGATTTTCGCAGACTGACTTTGCAGCGCGATGCCAATCCACACATTCTTGGATAGTAGGATAATAAGGAGTGAGGTCATACCCTCCTCCAAACCACCATACGATTTCACCAGTTTTGGCAGAACGAGTTCGGAAAAAACGAACATTCATATGAACAGTGGGAACCTTCGGGGAGTAGGGATGAGCCACAAGGGAGACCCCCATCGCACAAAAAGGTTGTCCCCCGATCCCCTCACGCCTAGCGGAGGCAGACTCAGGCAATGCAGCACCCTCAACACGGAAAATCCCACACCAAATTTCTCGAATACCGTTCCCCCTTGAAGAACACAGGTTATGCCACCCCCACCTTCTTTCCGTTCCCAAACATCCTTTTTAAACGAACCATTTGTGCCTTCAACCGATTCAAAAACAGCAACGATCTTCTGCTGCAGCTCTCGCAGGTACCTTTCGATTGAAGACTCGCGCGCCGTCCATGAATTCTGTTCTGAAATAGGTTCGTCCATGTGATAGTAAGCATTTGGATTTCAAAGACATTTTGCAACCCGAACCCGAGTTCATGCAGACTTCCGGCCCAAACTATAAGGGACTCTCAGTTCAAACAATATCATTTAGTGGTCTAATTAATAAGATGCAGATTCACACAATTTTTCCAAATGTTACGAAACTTTCACTTGAGAATTCTGAGTTTTTGGTTTCAGTTATTAACAGACCGTAATTGAGGTTGAAGGAAAACTGGATAAACCAGTATAAAAGATAGGAATGAGAGGCCCGATTTGAGGAAGTCGGGCCTCGTTTTTTTTACCGAAATACCGTCGAAGGAAAACAACAGCATTTTGTTCTCCATCGTAAGGGGCTTTCCCAATAGTCGATCCCCTGCAAAAAGGCCCTCCTCACACAACCCTTAGGTGGTTTTTTGTTATTAAACCAAACAAAAAAACGATTAATGATTCTGGAGAGTTGAAGATTCCTAATAAATGAATCCATTAATAGAAGACCGTAATTACGGTTGGAGGAAAACCGGTTAAAAAGATAGGAATGAAGAGACCCGATTTGAGGAAGTCGGGTCTCATTTTTTTTGAGGGAAATTGTCCTTTGTAGCTAGGTTAAGATAACCGGCTCAGATTTTCTGTTGCGTTCCCGCTTGGGGTTCCAAGACATGATTAGCGCAGACACCGCATTGATGAACAGGATAAACAACCAAAACGTTCCGCCCATAGAGGAATAGAGTTTGATTCCTACTGAGGTCGCCAAAACCATTGCGAAAGCCCACGAAAAACCCCACATGCCCATGTATCGACCTCGCATATCGTCAGGGGCCAAATTGGATACATAGGCCATGCCCACAGGCAGTGCGATCATCTCACCAACGGTCAAAACAAACATTCCAGCAAACAGAGAGGTCATACCTGCCTGGATAGAGAACAACCCAAACCCGATCCCGATCAAAAGGTATCCTGCAACCATCATAGTCCGTTGGTTTTGTCGACGAACCCAAACTGACAACGGAAGCTCGAAAAAGATGATGATAGCTCCGTTAAGTCCAAGAATCAGTCCGAAAAGAATTTCAGTATAGCCCCTTGATGTCACTTCAAGACCAAGCGTAACAAACGTCTGCATAAACCCGAACGCATTCAGCAATGATGCAAAAAACACCTGTACAAACCTTCGATCTGAGAAACTGACTTTGAATGATCGTTTGAAACTACTCAAGGCCCGGAAAATGTGGCTGGGTGGAGGTTTGTCGTAAACCTCTATTAATGGTAAAAACCATAGAGCCAATAGACCATAGATCCCCGAAGTAAAGGCATCCAACCAGAAAATCCATTTGTAAGAAATGTGAGACAGTACACCCGCTATCGCAGGTCCAACAGCAAAACCCGCATTAATCGCCCAGCGCAATACGGCATAGACCAATACTCGATCCTCCTTAGGCACGAGGTCCGCCACCAACGCATGCGCTGCGGGCCTATAAATTTCCGAAAAGAGTGAGGTCAGAAACGCAAAGAACACAATTGCCCAAAGCGATTCCATAAACGACAAAATCACGAGAAGAACGGCACAGCTCAGCATTGAAATGACTACTGTGAGTCTGCGACCGAGCGTATCAGCCAAGTGTCCGCCGATCAATGTGGCTGAGAGATTCCCTGTTGACCAGGCTGTCAGCGCCAAACCAACCTCTTTGAGCCCAAATCCTTTTTGGGTCAAGTACAAGGTTAGATACGGCAAAACAAAAGTGCCTAACCGATTGATAAAAGAACCGATCACCATCACCCATACTGCCCTCGGAAATGAGCGAATTCGCTGAAAATCCGATAGAGGTGGGGAGTTCGATTCGTTTGTTTTTTGTGTTGAGTTCATTGCTGCATAGGTAAAAACAAAAAACCCTACTTTCGGGACCGAAAGCAGGGTTTAAATTCTAAAAATATATGGAGGTGTTAACTTTACATCACATGAATTATTTCCCGCTGCCGGTGATCGTTACCAATGGCTTTAGAGGTACAATCAACGAGTGACATTCTCGCATCGACAATCAGTACAGGCCAACCAATGACCAAGGCGTGTCCTTGATAATGGGAATGGGATAACTGTACAGCGGTTTGCATGTGGCTAATTACTTATCGAGAAAAGAAATGAAGATAGGGCGCGTAGGCGTCAATGACCAAGTTCTCGAAGTTGCTCGCTGAGCCAGATTTTGTGAGTCCACCTCTCATTTTTCGAAGACATATCAATCGCGTAGAAACTATTGTCCCGCTTTCTACAATCTATTTCAAGAATGCGACAAATGTTGTGTGCGAGCCATTTTTCAAGCTTCAAGACGACCATTTTCTTACGTAACCTTCCCTGAATATCCCGGTTTAGAATGGTCGGAATCGTATTGGTGGTCAGTATCTCATCGATCGCGGTGCTCGCCATTTTAGCGCGCCCTTCATCACTGGCATAAAAGTGAGTCAGAGCAAAAACAGTTTTTCCGGGATTGATATCTTTCAATACTTGACAGGCTTTAACAACAGTGGAGCCTGTGCGAACCATATCATCAAATAGCACAATATCATGTCCCTCAATTTCTTCAAAAGTAGACTCACTCTCGGGGTGTAACTTGATGTTAACCATTCGTTCCCCCGTTCGTTCTTTGTCCAATAGAATAAACTTTGCTTTGGATAAACCCATGCGTCGATACATCTCTTTGACAAAGACTCTTGCGCCTTTGTCCGGGGCACAGAGCGCCAGACCCTCTCCTTCTGGTCCAATTTTCACAATGTCAGAATTGAGGATATAATCCGCATAAACATCATAAGGAATCAGATTGTAAAAACCTCCGGCGAATACCTCCGAAAAAACGGTCTGCACAGAATGCGAATGATTATGAACGGTAAGCACCTTATCGACACCCGAAAGTTTTAACATCTCTGCATAGAGCCGAGCGGTAAAAGGTTGACCATCAAACTTTTTCAAATCCTTGATGTCCCGACCACCATCGGAGTCTGTCGGTGTGTCATTAGGTCCCCTATCCTGCGCGCTATAATAAAGATCGGGTTCCACCAGGATGACCTCCCTTGCTCCATTCTCTTTAGCGGCTCGAGCAATAAAGAAGTTGCGCATCGCCAAACTCTGACGACTTCTCGAAAGACTACTCGTGCTGACAACAATGATCGTCTTTCCCTTCAACTTGTTGCCGATTTGTTCAAAATCCAACTCATCTGAAATGAATCGAGGACAAAATTCACTATTTGCGAAGTTTTTGAGACTGATAAGGTCCGCAATATCTTCTCGTTGACCTAGCGTGTGAGCTACGTCGATCGCAAATGGGTCATCTGATGAGTTTCCGACTACGACAAAGTTGTGTTTTCCTGAGCCTATTTCCATTCAAGTTTCGGTTGAGAAGTGCAGCAAGTGGGTGGCAGTTTTGCTTAAACCCACAATTCTGATGTTTTGACTGCGAACGGGCAACACCGAAGTTGCGATTTTCTGCCCCCCCTTACATTATTTTTTAAACACCCTCTCGAGGAAATCCATTCCTCGCCGATCAACTCCTGTTTATTTGCGAATTGCACTATCCACTCTAACTTATTGGAATTGATGCTGATGAAAAACTCCAACGCTAGTATGACGGAGCCTATATGACCCTCGCAGACTCAGAGATTCAGCTTCATTTTCGAGATCTGGAACCTAAATTCTTTGATCTTATGCTGGATGTTCGGGAGCGAATACTTAGCTTTCTTCCAGAACATACAGAATTACTAAAATGGGGCTCGATCGCTTTTGATAAACCTGGAGCAAAAGCCACTGTGAAGGACAACATCTGCTACCTGCGACCCCGTAAAAAGGTACTGGAGATTGGCTTCGGATTGGGAGTCTTTTTAAAGGACCCTCATGGTCTCTTGCAGGGCAATGGTCGATATAAACGTCAAATTATTCTAAAGACTGCAAAGGATTTCGACCACGAGTCGATAAAGGATCTCATCATGCAATCCTATCGGTATGATGGCTCACAAATACTGTACAGACTCCTCCCAAAAGACGACTATCAAAATCTCCGAAAAGGAATTTAGAGCATAACCCTCATAACAATCCAACAACTCCTTTATCCGCTTTGAATTCAGGGAGGAACTGAGGCCTTGCAATCCGTTTCAAAATCCAGGGTTCATTCCATAATCAATCACCAAAACCCTTCCCCAAACTTTCTGTTTGAGAATCCGCTCGCAGACTGCTAGTTCAGCTAAATGAAAATTTCTTCGGTATGTGTCTATTGTGGATCCAGTGACGGAACCAATCCATTGTGGAAATCAACTGCCTTTTCTTTTGGTAAATTCCTTGCTTCAAACAAAATCAAACTTGTCTATGGCGGCGGGTCCGTTGGGTTGATGGGCGCTGTTGCTGACGGAGTATTGAGCAAGGGCGGTGCTGTCATTGGAGTGATTCCAGAAGCACTGAAAAACCACGAACTGGATCACAAAAGGGCTACTGAAATGCACGTCGTCGAAAACATGCATCAGCGCAAACAGATGATGGCTGATTTATCCGACGCTTTTGTTAGCCTACCCGGAGGCATCGGAACATTGGAAGAACTCTTCGAAACATTCACTTGGAAGCAACTATCGTTTCACCAAAAACCCTGCTCCATCCTGAATATTGATGGATATTACGACGACCTCATTCGCTTTCTTGAGCATTCCGTACGATCAGGCTACCTGAAAAAGGAACATCTAGACGACCTCATCGTGGAAACTGACGAAAAGCTTCTGCTTCAAAAACTGCAAAACGCCTCCCACAAGCCCATCAATAAATGGCAATAAAAAACCCTGAATCCTCAAAAGAATTCAGGGTGTTAATATGAAAGCTATTGTGGAGAGGGTTAGAGACCCGCACAAAATTCTTTAATTCGAGCGATGCCCTTTTCGATGATTTCATCGGAGGTCGCATAACTCAAACGGATGTAACCCGGCGCTCCAAAACCTTCGCCTGGAACGACTGCAACTTCTTTTTCCTTGAGTAATCGCGTCGCAAATTCGGACGCACTCAAACCAAAACTGGAAATATCGGGGAATAGATAGAATGCTCCTTTCGCTTCAGGGCAAACTATCCCCTCGATGGCGTTGAGAGAGTCATACAAAAACTTCCGACGGCGATCAAACTCCACCAGCATTTTCTGAACAGCAGCTTTCGAAGCTTCGGGTTGCTGCATCGCTGCCAGAGCTCCCCATTGTGCGAAAGTAGTTGGATTGGAACTTGTCTGACTCTGCAGATTCGCAATGGCTTTTGAGACTTGAACAGGAGCAACCAATGTTCCGAGTCGCCATCCAGTCATGGAATAGCTTTTGCTAAACCCGGAGGCCACAACGGTGCGGTTGAAGGCATCAGGTCCGATCGAGGCGATCGAAAAGTGCTTGGCATCTTCATACAGCAAATACTCGTAAATCTCGTCCGAGATAATCCAAAGATTGTGCTTTTCAGCAACTACATAGAGTGCACGCAATTCCGCTTCTGTATAAACACTTCCGGTCGGATTGGAAGGCGAGTTGATGATCACCACCTTCGACTTCGGGGTCACTACGCTTTCCAGTTGTTCAGGAGTGATTTTAAAATTCTGATCTCCACCAGCAAATACTTCCACTGGTGTTGCACCCGCCAATTTCACCATCTCTGGATAACTCACCCAATAAGGTGCCGGGATGATCACCTCATCGCCCGGGCCCGCCAACGCGAGAATGGCCAAGTAACAGGTAAACTTTCCGCCCGGACTTACCACCACGTTGGTGAAATCAATGTCATTCAATCCATACTCTTCCGTGTATTTCGCAGCGATTGCTTTTCGTAATTCGGGTATACCCGGTGCCGGAGTGTATTTCGTTTTTCCGGCTGCAAGTGCCTCAGCACATGCTTTTTTAATAAACTCAGGGGTATCAAAATCCGGTTCGCCGGATCCAAACCCACATACGTCCCGACCTTCCGCCTTCATCGCTTTCGCGAGAGAATCCACAGCGAGTGTGGGGGAAGGAGAAACATTGAGTGCCCAGGGGGATAAGGTTAATTCGTTCACTATTATGACTCCGTTGCAGTTATTTTTTCAGTCGAAAATTACGGTTAACACCGAACTCGAAGAACGAATTCGGCGCACTACGGGACAATGCGACAACCGTTAACAAATTCAATTGTTTTCGGAATTATTCGCCAAACTATTCTCATAACTTATCCAAAACTAAACATTCGCAAGGAATCATTCTGAGGATTAGGCAAAAAACACGACTTGAGGTGGAAATGATATTGTCGGATTTTGCACCTATTGTTATCACAGACAGACAATATGGATTATAAAGAACATCGCGACATTCTCATTGTTGGATTTGGCATTGCGGGTGCCATGTTTGCCTGGAACTGGGTTCAACGACGGGGAAAAACAGCACTCGTAGTCGACAACAGTCCAAAAACAAACGCCAGTCGCGCGGCCGCAGGCATTCTGAATCCAGTCACCGGGAAGCGACTCGTAAAATCGTGGAATGTCGATGCCCTTCTACCCGAAGCAAGGTCAAGTTATCGAGAGATTGAGAAAACACTAAGCACCCAATTTTTCCACGATAAAACTATCCGCCGCATCTATCAATCGGAGGAGGAACAAAAACGCTGGGTTAAACGATCAAAACAAGCCCATTACCAATCATTTCTCGGCGCCACCTATGCGCCCAACACATTGCCTGATCCACTCAATGACGAGTTGGGCTCATTCGATATTGTTGGGGTTGGCAACCTTGATACTGATCCCTTTCTCGATTCGATGCAAAAATGGGCGAAAGAACGGAGTCTTCTTTGTGAATGCGACTTTCACCATAATTCGCTTGAAGTAGAGCCCAACCGAATATCCTGGGAAGGATATACTTTTGACCACGTCGTCTTTTGCGAAGGTTATCAGGTGCAAAAAAACCCGTGGTTCAACTGGCTCCCCTTCAACCACGCCAAAGGGGAAATTCTGACACTTCAAGGACTGGGACTCCCTTCGGACCGTATCATCAGTAAACATAAATGGCTACTGCCCACAGGGAACGATCAATATATCGCTGGTTCGACCTGGTCATGGGACCATCTCAATGAAGAAAAAACTCCGCAGGGAAAATCTGCCTTACTTCAGGGACTCCGGGCAATGTTGGGAGAAACAAACACCATCGATATCGTCGAACACCGGGCTGGCATACGCCCCTGCACCCGTGATCGTTTCCCCTATCTCGGCACTCATCCCCAACAGAGCAATCTTCATCTTTTTAATGGCTTCGGATCTAAAGGTGCATTGCTTTCTCCGTTAATGGCGAAAGAATTTACTGACACGATTCTCACCGGTAAGGCCTTCAATGAAGAGGCTGATATAAAAAGGGTGATTGACCACTTTAGGGGCTAATCCCATAAACTTGAGTTCAAGAGACCAATCGCCACTGATATCTCATCATGCAGACTTACGATTTCTATTTTGCCGGGGAGCTTTTTGATGCCAAACACCTTACGGGTAATGCCTATTTGGCAGCTGAAATTCTGAAACAGTCGGAAGGGAAATTCCGTCCCATCATCCCTCAAGACCTAGAGCAGCGCTCCCTTCATCCTCAAGACATCCGAGACGAAGATATCCTGGCACTGATTGAATCAGATCTTGCGCTCTTTCACTTCGACGGACAAGAACTCGACTCCGGCACAGTGGTGGAATTCATGATTGCAAAATTTACCGACATTCCATCCGTTGTCGTACGGAGTGACTTCCGCGCAAGTGGAGACCAAGCTGAACACCCATGGAACCTCATGGTCAGCTTTTACCCGAGAACGGAAGTCGTTCTGATCAATGCGCTAGGCTCCTATAAATTCGAGGGTGAAAGCGAAAAAAATAGATCCATTGATTTATTGACGGATCCCGAGAAATCCATCCGTCGGGCCATGAGTTTGAATACAACGATCTCACGGAAAATCATCACGGCTTTTGAGAAGGTCGTCACGACGGAACCCTTGCTGGTCGGAGCCCAACAGGAACAACTCTACCAATGGCTGCAAAACATGTGTAATTTCCGCCGAAGCAAAGCTGATATTGACGTCATTTTCGAACGAATTTTAAAACGCAAACAAGAACTCAATAATTCCTGAACACTCTCATGAATGTAACCGTCATCAACCATCCTTTGGTCTCTCACTGCATGCATCATCTGCGCCAGTGGGACACACCGACATCGCAGTTCAAACACTTCTGCCATCTGGTTTCGAATCCGGTTATACTAGAAGCGACCGAATCCCTCCCAGTGGTGGATACAGAAGTAGAGTCTCCCTTGGAGAAAACCCATTCCAAAATCATCGAGAATATGCCCATTTGGGTTCCAATTCTACGAGCTGGCCTCGGTATGCTCAGAGTGGCTCAGGAACTTTTTCCAGAAAGCAAGGTGGGACACATTGGACTCGAGCGGGACGAAGAAACGGCAAAGGCCCGGACTTACTATCAAAATCTCCCCGATATGAACGATAATCCAGTTATCGTACTCGACCCCATGCTTGCAACCGGAGGATCAGCGATCCATGCACTGGATTTTATCAAAGAACAGTCGACCCCCTCCTCCATCACTCTTGCTTGCATTGTCGCCGCCCCAGAAGGAATCGAAGCGATCAACCTCGCCCATCCAGATGTGAAAATCGTCACTGCAGTGGTAGATCGTGAACTCAACGATGTTAAATACATTCTCCCAGGTCTCGGTGATTTCGGAGATCGATACTTCCACTCGTAAGAGATACATAATACGTTGCAAAAACCTTCGTTCATGCGCCAGTCACTGAAAATCAGAATCCAAGTCAATTGCCTTTCATTGCTTTGTTTTCTCGGAATTTCAACCGTGCTTCAGGCTCAAATTACGCCTCATTCGGCGCTTAAAAACTTCAAACTGCCGAAATACAATGAAAACAGCTATCGTGCTTATACCCTAAGTGGCGTTGAGGGCATATATGACAGAGAAGGATTTTTCACTGTTTCATCAGCAGAGCTCTCCATCTACTCCGGCGATTCTCAACAAATTCTTCAAACCAGTATCACCAGCGAACGAGCCGTATTTGATCTAACGAAAGACACAGCGACTGGAGACTCTGTTATCGAGATCAAAAATGAAGATTTCTATCTTAGAGGAAAATCTTGGCATTTAGATATGGAAAACCGAAGAATCACCATTGAAAGTGAAGGGACGATTCGCTTTTATCAGGACTTAAGCTTAGATCTCTCCGATATATTTTAACTGTCATGTCTATCAATAAAAGGATCTTTCCAACGTGCTTGATTGCCCTCTCGATGCTGACATGTGGACTATTTTCTACTGAAAAAGAGTCAACCCAAAGCTCGATCATCATCGACTACTCGCAAGCCGTGTATGATTTCAGTGGAGAACAAACAAAGCTCATTCTTGAAGGGCCCATTACGATTTCGGACAGCACCATGACGATCCAATGCGATCATGCTGAGGTTCTTAGTTCCCGCAAAAACCAAAAAGATCCTGGATCAGAAGTATCAAGTACTAACCCCGGAACCATCGACTACATCCTTGCCCTCGGCAATGTCGATATTCAACAAATGGGGACCCAAGCCCTCGCGGGGAAAGCCGAGATTTTCCCAGAGCAACGAAAGTTAGTTCTCGAGGATAATCCCCGCATCGTGGATGCAAATGGAACTGTTTCTGGCCATCGCATTACGTTTTTACAAGGTGATCGACAGATCAAAATTGATCCGAGTAAAACAGGAGAACGGAATCGGATTCAACTCAATGACATCTCTGAAATCGGTTTCCTTATGGGAGAGGAACCTCCATTACAACCCCCTTCGACGTCTTCTCAGGCGGAATAGTTGCCTCACTTTAGACGACACCGTTTTTACACAAATTATCGATTCATGGTCAAAAGCCAACATTCAGACAACCAAACGTCCACGATAGAGAGCAGCAAGCTCGTCAAAGTGTACGGCAAACGTGAGGTTGTAAGGGGTGTGGATTTGTCGATCAAATCAGGTGAAGTCGTAGGATTATTGGGACCCAATGGAGCCGGAAAAACAACGACTTTTTACATGATCACCGGTCTGGTCGCGCCCACTTCCGGAACCATTCATTTGGATGGAAAAAAAATAACTAGCATGCCGATGTTTCGTCGGGCTAGGCTTGGCATTGGTTACCTCCCACAAGAGCCATCGATATTTTCGAAACTCACTGTTCGTGATAATATTCTTTCCATCCTTGAGACGCTCAAACTTTCTTCGTCAGAACGAAAATCTCGCTTAGAAGAACACCTCAATGATATTGGACTCACGCATCTCGCTGACCAACGCGCCTATACACTGAGTGGGGGGGAACGTCGGAGATTGGAAATCACTCGAGCCCTCGTCACTCGTCCCAAATTCCTTTTAATGGATGAACCGTTCAGCGGGGTGGATCCCATCAATGTGGCTGAGGTGCAGAAAATCATCGGTAGCCTTAAATCCCGAGGTATCGGTGTATTGATCACCGATCACAATGTCCGTGAAACCCTCAGTATTGTAGATCGAGCCTATCTGCTCTACGATGGAAATATCCTCGCAGAAGGAACGAAAGACTACCTCATCAATGACCCGGAAACCCGAAAACACTATCTCGGAGAAAACTTTAAAATGTAACGTTTCAAGAGACTTTCCCTAATGAGCAATATACTTCCAGAATCCCGCCCCCTAATAATTGACAAGGTGTCTGTTCGTGAGTTTTACAAAAAGACCAAAGAAACTCTAAAAATAGACCTCATAGCAGGTGAGCAAGGACTCGATAATTGCATCGTTGAAAAGTCTTTAAATCGGCCCGCACTAGCCCTCACGCAGTATTTCAAAAACTTCGCAGCAGGAAGGGTTCAGCTCTTTGGGGCTGGGGAGATGTCCTATCTACTCGATATTGGAGATGAAGCGGAGCAAAAGGTGCTCACAGAGATGGCGAAACGGAAAATCCCTTGCATGATCATCGCCCGCAATATCTCCCCCACCCCGGGGATGAAAGAGATTGCAAATAAACATAACGTTCCTCTGTTTCAAACCTCGCTCAATTCCAAAGACTTTTCGACGGATTCCATTGTCGCCCTCGATGAAATATTTGCACCTCAAGTCATGCTCCATGGAACCCTCATCGATGTAAAAGGGATTGGTGTCATGATCCGTGGTCAAAGTGGCGTCGGGAAAAGTGAATGCGCCCTCGCCCTCGTCGAAAAGGGTCACAGTCTTGTGGCGGATGATACCACTTATCTACGACTTTACCGGGACCAGGAACTCATTGGTTCGAGCTCCGAGTTAAATAGAGGTTATATGGAATGTCGCGGAATCGGTATTATTAATATCGCAAACCTTTTCGGAATCCGCGCTGTTCGCGTCTCTAAACCCGTCGATCTCATCATCACGTTCATTCTTTGGGAGCTAGGGATGGATGAAGAACGGACTGGTTTGGAAGAAAACTTTATCGAAGTATTGGGCCAGAAAATTCCTCACATGGAAATTCCAGTACGCCCGGGACGCGACATGGCACGCTTGGTCGAAGTAGCGGCCATGGTGCATGCACTGAAATTAGTTGGGCATGATTCTGCGAAGGAATTCAATGAACATCTGATTGCTCACATGCAAAAGCAGATGGAATCCAAGTCAGATATCTAAAGTTCGCTGAGCCACTAAAGACTAGATGAATGCCGCAGACCGCCATCTTGTTAAAATTTCAGAATTACTTGGAAACTTGATTCAGGATTTTGAATTGGACCCCGATGAAGACCTACTCTCGTCTGGCAAGCTAACGTCTCTTACTTCCATGAACCTCATTGTGGCGATGGAAGATAGCTTCGGAATCACCATCCCCAACAACGAGTTGAATAGGACAAACTTCACTTCGTTACGATCCCTCGCCCATTTGGTGCACCGGATGTCCAATATCGGTCTCGATAAAAACTGATGTCCGCCCCGACTCCATCGTCTGATTCCGATGACACATCAATCAAATGCTTGGTGTGGGATTTAGATCAAACCCTCTGGAACGGAGTGCTTTCAGAAGGGGATAATGTTAGCATTAAACCCGAGTGCAGGTCTCTCATCCAACAACTCGATGAGCGCGGGATCTTACAATCAATCGCCAGTAAAAACGAGATATCCGAAGCCTTGGCCATTCTCGAAAAGGAACAGCTCGAACAGTATTTTCTATATCCTCAAATCAGCTGGAACCCAAAATCCTCGTCGATCCAAACGATCGCCAAAGCCCTGAATATAGGAACTGACTCCATCGCCTTTGTCGACGATCAGGCTTATGAGAGGGAAGAAGTGATCTATTCTGTCCCGAAAACGAGGGTCTACTCGGCAGAGCAAATCCCGGAAATAGGACAACTGCCCGAGTTTAATCCACCAAAGATAACAGAGGACGCGAAACTTCGCCGTCGAATGTACAAAGAAGATGAGCTCCGACAAGATGCAGAGTCTTCCTTCGAAGGCCCAAAGGAATCCTTCCTAGAGTCTCTTGAAATGCAAATGGAAGTGACGCAAGCAACCGAAGCAGATCTTGATCGCATTTCAGAACTGACCCAACGGACTCATCAACTCAATACAACAGGGATCAGTTTCTCTCAATCTGAGCTAAAATCGATGCTTCATGATCCTACTTACAAGCTTTCAGTGGTATCGCTCAAAGATCGTTTTGGTAGTTATGGGAAAATCGGCCTTGTTGTCATTCGAAAGTCCAAACAACAATGGTGTATCAAACTCTTGTTGCTGTCTTGCCGAGTCATGACCCGCGGCATAGGCAATGCCCTGGTAGCCTATCTCAAAACTCAAGCATTGGAAGAAGGGGTGCAATTACATGCCGATTTCAAAGCAACTGATCGCAACCGAATGATGTATATCACCTACAAATTCGCCGGTTTTGAAGAGCTCGATTCAAACAGCGATCCCATCCAACTTCGCTGCGACCTCAAAACAGAATTCTCCATCCCCCCCACTGTCGAAATCTGCTCTGGTCTTTAGTAAGCCAAGCTGGCAAAAACCACATTCCTCATCTCAAAAGCCATCGAGGCTCACACCAATAAACGATTTGCAACTGACTTATACCAATTGGCGTTAATCCATTACGTATATAATCCGATGCTAGCATCGGATGCTACAAATGTTGATCGGCATTAAACTGTAGTAGCATCGCATGCTTGCATGCGATATTCCTGACCTGAGACCTCCCTTTAATCGCGTTATAAATTCGATGACGAGTATTGGATACGACCCTCATCAATTGTATCTCATGCTTGTTCATGACCGTGAGCCTGTCGAATGGCATGAGATCTGTTTCAGTTTGAAGTCTTATAAACACTACTGACTTAGATTTTTTCAAATCCAGTCACGGTCACATCAACTCCGGGAGAATAATAAACTGTTTCAAGTTTCGTTTGGGGTAATGCAAACCCGTTGAGCTCCATCAACCTAGCATCAGTCGTTTCTGCATCCACGGCATTGATCCGGTAAGGATCATGGGAGATCGTCCCCGAATAAAGCTGTTGTTTTCGTTCATCGAAGGCAAAAAGTCGATACCGTTCCACCCAAAATGCCTCAATGCTTTCCGCTGGAGCGGTATTCAGGTTTCCACTCTGATGCCCTTTAACAGCATACTGCACTCCAACAGAATGGGGATCCCTCTTCGCCTTAGATACATAGCGGAGTGAATTCTCGTTAACCTGCTTCTCCAGCTGCGCATGCATGTAAGGCAAATGGAAAAACCTCTGGGCCATTTCAACTGATATCCATGAGTCAGCATCCAAAGAGTAGAACCATACTCCGGGTCGTCCCATTTCATCTTTCACATAGGTCCGGGAGATTGAGTTCCAAAAAATTCGAGATCCCTGGTACCGATGGAAGTCCCCGAGGACGAAGCCCCCGCATAGAAAACGCAACAATTGAAAGGAAAGCACGTCCCCCAAAGCGATCGACCACCAATCCTGGAGGCAGCGTGTTTCGAATGACAGCCACCGGATACTCCCAATGGTAAAAGATCAGATCCTGCCAACGCTGGTACATTCGATCGATAGATAAAGGTTCATATTGCTTGGTAAGCTCAACTGCAAATGAAGTCAAACAGACCCCATGTTTTTGAAGCTTTAGGGAATGTTTAGATATAATGCAAAACACTCCCTAGAGATATTTCGACGCCTCTTTGACAGCGAATGTTTTCATCCTGTCTCGATATCGTTCCAAAAACTGATGCACGCGCTCAGGATTGTGCTTTGAAAGTTCACGTAGCCACCAAGCGATTGCTTTTTGAATAAACCAACCGCGATCATCCACCATGGTCGAAGCCCATTGAAGCGATCGTTCGGGATTTCGTCCAGATTTCGCATAATACAGGGTATAGACAAGACAAGCTCGTCTCACCCAGAAGTTTTCATGCTTCAACCAGTTGCGTTCCATATCATCGAGTCGGGATTCATCGACTAGGATGCAACGCTTCGCACCTTTTTCAAGGTGATCAGCAATAGCCCACGCATCCAGCTCTTCTTTGATTTGGCTGAGAAAGCTCCAAACCGCACCATGGTCTTCAAATTTCCGAACTTCCAGCAACTTTCCAACCAACACCCGCGCCTCCGCGATATTGGTTTTCCAAAGCTGTTCACATGTCTCGATGAGTTCGCTCTCACCCTCAGTTTGCCAGTAGCCTCTAGCGAGCTGAGTAATCTGGGGAACCCGCACTCCAAGGTAGGTCCGATCCACTTTGTGATACCGAGCCACAGCTTCAGCATCAATTGGGTTTCCAAAGTCCCGAAGCTGCTTGAGTAATTGCTCAGCATTCATCAACAAAGATTCCTCCTTTTAATTACTCCATGGGTCCATCGAATGGCTCACGGAAATGCAAAGTGCGATGCTGCCAGGGAGACTCGAGAGTCGGGTTTTTCAAAAGTCGAATCACTTCCGCTCCCGCCATAATGATGGGTCCGTAGCTGTGACTGTTGTTTACTGAAGTCGGTCGGCTGTAATAATAGACGGCATCATTGGCAAGAGTGGTTCCCCAGCATCCAGCTTTAACGTGCCCCTCTTCTGTAATCATGGTGGAAAGCCCTTCCCACCCTGCAACCGCTGCCATTCCCCAACTTGGGGGAAGCCATCCCTCATTGATGCCACGAGCGATACCAAAAACAAACATCGAGGTGCTGGTGGTTTCTTCAAAACTGTCGGTTTTATCCAATAAATTGTGCCACAATCCATTGGGTCCTTGATAAGCTAATCAAATTCTGGCAGTGACGGCGATAAACGTGTAACACTTCCTGGTATTTTGCATGATCTTCCGGCAAAACATTCATCAACTCGACCATCGCCATCATGCACCAACCATTGGCCCGTCCCCAGTGGAAGACCGTGTCATATTCACCATCAGCGGCTTGCCATCCGTGGTCAAGAAGTCCCGTGCGTTCTTTGTACAAGATTTCGACCATCCCTAATACTTGTTCGACCGCGTCATCAATATACTTTGATTCTCCTGTCAATTGACCCATTTGAGCGAGAAATGGCACGCACATATACATGTCATCTCCCCATATAGAAACCCTTTGTGGACGTTGTCGGGCCAAAATACCTTCATACCGGAATTGATCATTGGTAATATAGTCAGCAATGGAATCAATCGACCATCGGTATTCGGCACTTGGATCCTTCTTCAGTGCTTTGATGATGGCAGCTCCCATTGACCCACAATCATCCAAAGAACCCGTGTTGAGCAAAGAGTCTGCAGGGTTACCCCGCCAGCCATAGAGTTCTCCCTGGCGTTTAAAATAGGGAAACACCTCGAAAAACTTATGGAGACGCTGCACCACATAATCCGAATATCGTTCATCCCCAGTCGCCTCTGTGGCATACATCATCGAATTGTAGATGACTCCAATGGGATAGCTCCATAGGCGGAATTCATTGTCTGGTCCGGCGGCAGCGAATGCGTTTGGGTTGGGCTTACTCAGATCGGTAATCAGCTCCCCGGTGGTTTTATCGATGATGCGATCACTCGTATGACTGGTGATCAGATGAAAGACTTTTTGGATGTCCTTCTCCACAGATTCGGGTTCCAGAATTCCATAAGGAATCAGATAGACCCCTGCACCAGGATCGTTCGGATCATCCGGGGCATTTCCGAGTTGTTGGGCACTTATTCCAAAGCCGCACAATAAAACGGCGAAAGAAAGCATCCAGCTGAAAACACGAGTGGTATTTTTCATAGGGTATATATATAGGTAAGGGGTTCAGTAGAACAAACTACCTAAGATATCCAAAATTCGCCCACTGACAAGTGCAACTTAAACGTTTGAGGACGAGGAAGGCTCCTCCTTAGGGTGAAAGAGCCTTCGTTATAAATTACATTTTCTCAATGGATCCGATTCCTACGAGCTTGAGACCCGTTTTGAGGAACTCCAATGTCGTCTTACAAAGCAGCAGGCGTTTCGCCTGCACAGCTTTGTCTTCATTGAGCACGGGATTGTTGTGATAGAAACTGTTGAAGCTTCCGCACAATTCATACAAATAAGCACAAATAAAATGTGGACGAAGATCATCCAGCGCCTGTTTCAATGCGAGAGGGAATCCCATTAACCGCTTCGCTAACTCTATTTCCTCAGCACTTTCGAATTCGGGTATCGATACTGACTCCAAATCCGCTTCTTTTCCCAATTTGCGGAAAATTCCGTTAATACGTGCAATCACATATAGAAGATAGGGGGCGGTATTGCCTTCGAAGGCTAGCATTTTATCCCAGTCGAATTGGTAATCACTGGAACGGTTTTGACTCAAGTCCGCATACCTTACCGAAGCTATGCCGATGGTCTCTGCAATTTTACTCAACTCCTCATCAGTAAGGTCAGGATTCTTCGTTCGAGTGATCGCGCTTGCCCGCTCTACCGCTTCGTCGAGTAATTCCTTGAGCTTTACCGTGCCTCCCGTCCGGGTCTTGATTGCCTTGCCATCTTTGCCAAGAATGGTGCCAAAGGTGACATGCGTCATATTTGGAATGGGCAGTTCGCGCTTCCCAAACCACTTGTTTACCGTCAGTTCCAGCTGCTCAAAATGATCCCGCTGTCGGGCATCCGTGATATTAATGACTTCGTCAGCCTTGAATTCTTCCGTCCGATAAAGGGCTGTCGCAAGGTCAGTTGTGGCGTAATTACTCGCTCCATCCGACTTTTGAATGATAAAGGGCTGCTTTGCAAATCGTGGGTGCTCAGGGTGAAAGACCACCCACGCCCCTTGGCTTTCTTCCGCGATACCATCCTCTCTTAACTCTCGATATACGCGATCGACCTTATCTCTATAGAAGCTTTCTCCAAGCACAGCATCAAACCGTACATCCAAACGTTTATAGATCTTATCAAACTCATCATAACTGACCTTCACGATGAGTTCCCATATCGCAAAATTCTCTTCATCACCCGATTGCAGCTTCACCAGTTCGTTTCTAGCAATGTCGAGAGTGGAAGGATCTTCCTGGGTCAATTGGTTTCCCTCTCGATAGAGATTTTCCAACACCTCAATTTTGTCGCCTTCAATCGCATTGAGCTCAATTCCCTTGCGCTTGATAATCATGATGAGGATTCCGAATTGAGTGCCCCAATCCCCAATGTGATTATCCCGAACCACACTTGCTCCACAAAAAGCCAACATCCTGCAAATGGAGTCTCCAATGACCGTACTGCGGATATGTCCAACATGCATCTGCTTCGCTGTATTGGGAGAACTAAAATCTACCACAATTCGCTTATCCTTTAAAATAGAAGCACTTGCGTCAGCAAGATGATGAGTATCGCCATATTTTTGAATCCAAGCCAGCAGGCTAACTGCTTTTAAGCGAAAATTCAGAAACCCTGGTCCGGCAATCTCAATGGAATCCCACAAACATGCTGATGGATCTAATTGATGCAGAGCCGCGAGCAATACTTCACCCATCGCACGCGGGTTACTGCGATTGCGCTTCGCCCAAGGCAAAACTCCATTGACCTGAAAGTCGCCATGACGGGGGTCCGCAGGTCTGACATCCGGTTGGAATTCGGCTCCAAATTCCGGTAGTTTCTGCGCAACTTCTGCGACAATAGCATTTAACTGTTCTCTTACGTCGAGTGAAATATCCATAGATATAATGATGCAAATGATCCACTAAAGCAAAATAACCTCGACATCAAAAAGAAAATTATGCATACTTGAACGTTTTACGCCTGAACAGGTTGTTCTTATCCGATAGCCATCATTAGATTTAATGAGGAAGAAAATCATAACACCAAGAAAGTTCGTGAAGCCTACCTACGCTTACATGATCGAAAAGAAACGCGACGGAGGGGAGTTCACTGAGGAAGAAATTCGCTTTCTTGTCGACTCAATTCTTGACGAGGAGATACCCGACTACCAGCTGGCAGCATTAGTCATGGCGATCTACTTCTCCGGTATGTCAGCTCAAGAAACTGCCGTTTTTGCAGAAGAGATGATGTTGTCCGGCGAGGTCATCGATCTGACGCGGATCGCTCGTCCGAAAATCGACAAATACTCCACAGGAGGTGTCGGTGACAAAACCACCATGGTTCTTTGCCCACTTGCTGCAGCCTGTGGCGTGGTGATGCCAACAATGAACGGGAAGGATGAAGAATTTGTAATTAGCACACTAGATAAGCTATCTTCCATTCCAGGAATTAAGCTGGAAAAGAAAATTGATGCGTTTGTCGATCAACTACAAGATGTAGGTTGTGCCATCATCGACCAGGATGCTGAAATTGCACCGGTCGATCGCATCCTATATAACTTGCGACAGAAAACGGGCACGATTCCGAGTATTCCACTCATCACAGGTAGCGTGCTCAGCCGCAAGATGGCCGCAGGCGCCGAAAGCCTCGTCGTCGATGTCAAATGGGGGAACGGTTCTTTCATCAAGGACGTAGAACAGGCGAAAGTTCTGGCTCGTTCCATCACTCGAGTGGGACGTTCAATGAAACGCCGTTGTGTGGCGTTGGTAACCGATGTCAACCAGCCTTTGGGTGACAGTGTTGGAACAGCCCTTGAAGTGAAGGAAGCACTCGAACTCTTAAAAGGTGAAGGTCCAGCAGATCTCAAGGAACTTGTCCTGAAGCTCGGAATGGAAATTGTTCGTCTTTCCGGAGTAGCAGGATCTACCCTTTCTGCGAAACAAACCGTGCAACGTCATCTCGAAGACGGATCTGCATTGCAGAAATTCCGTGAAATGATTGAAGCACAAGGTGGAGATGCCTCCTTTATCGACAATCCAGACTTACTCCCACAGGCGAAGCATGTTCGTAAGCTTCCGGCACCAAAACGTGGATACGTTCACACGATCAATGCCGGTATGATTGCAAGGGGTGTAAAAACTCTGGCCACTGATAAAAATGGTAAGATGGATCCAGCAGTTGGGATTTCAGAAATTAAAAAGGTTGGAACTCAAATGAAGCAGGGCGAACCACTCATCATGATCCATTACAATGATGAAGAACGCTTAGAACCCGCACTCGATTATCTGCGCGGCGCGTTCCGTTTGGCTCCAAAACGACCCAATCCACCTGAATTGATTGTCGAACGCGTAGCGTAAGATACCCATTCACATTAAAGGTCTTTAAAAAAAAGCGTGTGTCGAAATTTCCGACACACGCTTTTTAAATACAAAGATCTGATTTAGCTTTATCTTTAATTAAAACAGCTTAGACCATGCTGCGACATGCTCTAGGCGCGACCGAGATACTCACCTTTATCAGTGTTAACCTTGATCATTTCATCTTGCTTGATGAATAGCGGCACCTGAACAACGAGTCCAGTTTCAGTAGTGACCGATTTGGTAGCTGAACTTGCAGTATCTCCGCGAATCGCATCAGCAGCCTCAGTAACCTTCATTTCGACGATGGCAGGTAACTGAATAGAAATCGCTTTGTCTTCCACAAAAAGAATATCATACATCTGCGCTTCCACCATGTATTTGATGCTATCTTCGACAAACTTCGGCTCAAGTACTCGATCCTCAAAAGTTTCCACATCCATGAAGTGATAACCTTCTTGATCCACATAACTGAATTCCAGTTTTTGCGTATCGGTGTGAAGAATGTCGACTTTGTCCGTTGAACGAAACTTTGTAGTGGTCGAACTCCCATTATCGAGGTTTCTCAGTACGGTTTGAACAAATCCAGCCTGGCGTCCTTGGGTGCGGTGCAGCATCTCCATGACGATGTGAGGCTTGCCTTGATAGAGGATAACTTTTCCTTTTCGGATCTCGGTGGGTGTTGCCATAAATATTTGGGTTTGGGTATGTTTTAAGATAGCGGTTGCTAGTTAGCAGCTGCTTCCGCGTCAAGCTTTTGTTGAGGAATTAGCTCCCCGAAAGATGTTGAAGCAGTCGTTCGATCAGCTCAAATTGTTCCGTTTTCACCAGCCGTTGGGCTTCAGAGATACTCACCATTCGAACTTCATCGATCTCGGGAATGTGATGCCACTTTCCAGACAGAGGGGGCCATTCGATATCGATCATATTACATAACAATTGTTGATCATCACCCCACTTTCCTTCAAAGGCCCAGGCATGCACTCTTTTCCCCCCCTTTTGTACAATACTACCCAAGGGAAGATATTTTTCGGAAAAAGGTTTCATTCCGGTTTCTTCTTCAAATTCTCTTATTGCAGCTTCGAGAGGGGTCTCTCCCTTCTCAAATTCTCCTTTCGGAATTCCCCAGTATCCCGCATCTTTGTTGTGAAAAATGGGTCCCCCGGGGTGAGCAATGAGAACCTTAATCGAATGCGTATCCAATCGATGAAACATCAACAATCCGGCACTCTGTTTTTTCTTTCCCATAGTTTCATAGAATTAAAACCGACTCCAAAAAGGATACAAACAAAAGTATCGATTCGCCACAAAAGCTTCAAACCTGGCAGAGATGATTTGAGTCGCAAATGAAGTTCTATCAAGATGAGATGATGTCGAAACTCCGTTGTATATTCATGGCCTCAGATCCAATTGCAATTCCCTCATTGGAATGCATCCGCAATGAATTTGAAGACAGTCTTGAAATGATAGCCATCTACACACAGCCGGATCGTCGGTCAGGTCGTGGCAAAAAATTAGCCCCAAATGCAATCAAATCTTGGGCAGAACCTCATAACATACCTGTGCTCCAACCTCAAAAAATGGACGCAAGTGAGATCGAAAAATTTGAGGATCTCGATAGCGATTTGGTTTTGGTCATGGCATACGGTCACATTCTGCCCAAAAAAATGATCTCAATTCCCCCGCTCGGATTTTACAACCTTCATGCTTCCCTTCTTCCAAAACTAAGAGGAGCCAGTCCGGTGGAAACTTCGATCGTTATCGGCGACAAAGTAACTGGTGTTACGTTAATGGAAGTGGTCCCTGCCCTCGACGCTGGTCCAATTGTCGACGCAGAGCCTACTGAAATTTCATTTGAAGATACCGGATATTCACTGAGACAAAAACTGGCAGATACCTGTATCCCCCTTCTGCAACGCTCATTACCTAATATTATTAGCGGGAATTCAAATTCCACTCCACAAAATGCAGATGAAGCCACCTACTGTCGCATCATTGACAAAACAGACGGATACCTGGATTTCAGCCATACATCCCAACAACTCATCGATCACATCAGGGGATTTCAAACCTGGCCCGGTGCTATTTTTGAGTTAGAAGGAGTTACTTACAGGATTGGAACTGCAAAAATTGAAATCGAAGCTACTGAAACCAAATCCCCGGGAACCATCCGAAGCTCGAAAAAATCACTCAGTATCGCAACCGCCGATGGCTGGCTCGAAATCACCGAAATTCAAAAGTCTGGGGGAAAAATGCTTCCGGTAGCCCAATTCCTCAATGGCAATCCGATACAGGATGGACTTCAGATTCCGTTTACAGAAGGCTATCCACTGGTCCAACCGCACTACTTCAAAAAGAGCGCCTCTTAAAGCATCGGGCAAAGACCGGAAGAGCATTTAAATTCCATCGAGTAAAGGCTTGAAACTCACTTTTATTCCAAGATAACATCCTTGTAACACTGACGAAAGAAGCCTAAGTTTTTCTCGAAGCCCTGCACCTATTTCAACCATTCATCACTCGCAAAAAAAGAATCGTACTATGAACAACAGATACGCTTTTACAACACCCACGAAAATCCTCTTAAAGCTTACGATCGTATCCATTTTTGCCATATTGCCGACTCTGACTCAAGCGCAATCCACCTCAGTAAGGAGTCAGATTGCGGAACTAAATCAGCGCTTCAACGAACTTGAACATAACTACAACCTATTGAAACTTGAAGTTTCAAATCTCACAGCGGAGAACAATCGTTTGAAACAAGACCTTGCAATCCTCAAACAATCCGGAAGTGACGAGGATGTGGAAGAGGTGCTCAACGCCAAGATCGAGGCCCATCGCAAAAGCACTGAGAATTATGTCAAAAATCAATTTGAGCGCATCATGGAACTACTTCCCGGGGAAAATGAGGCCCCAAAACAGGAAGTGGTACAACCAAAAATTACAAACACGCAGAGGGCTCAATTTGATTTCTCAAATGATTTCCCCAAAGGAGGCGAAATCTACATTGTGAAGAGCGGGGATACTCTTAGTAGTATCGCAAAAAACTTTGGATCAACCGTACGCTACATTCAAAACGCAAATAAGATTCAAAACCCCAATTCTGTTCGAGTGGGACAAAAACTGTTTGTCCCGGTGCAAAAATAAAGACAGTCCCTTCTTCATCCATTATCACTATTTGATTTTGATTTTTCCATTCTATGGCTAAACCTAAAAAACGTCTCGGCAGAGGCATCGGCGGACTTATCTCTCAGGGAACTTCCGATTCGAAACCCATCAGCACCGTTGAAACCGCATCCAGACTACAAAGCCTGCGAGTGGATATAAATGACGAATCAGCATCGTCAGCTTCCGACAGTGTGCTGGGTGGATTCCAAGAGCTACCAACAGGTTTGATAACGGAAAATCCGTACCAACCGCGCAAAGAAATGGACGAAGAAGCTCTGACTGGTTTGTCGGAAAGCATCAGGGAAGAAGGACTGCTGCAGCCCATCGTGGTGCGTAAGATTGCAGACGGCTATGAGCTCATCGCTGGAGAACGCAGATTACGCGCTTTTCGAAAACTTTCTATCGATAAAATCCCGGCTCGTATCATCGATGCCAGCGACGCTTCATCTGCTTCCCTCGCTCTCATAGAAAACCTGCAACGAGAGGGATTAAATCCCATCGAAGAGGCTCTGGGCTTTGCGAGCTTGATCCGAGACTTTGATCTGACCCAAGAAAAAGCAGCCGAACGACTGGGGAAAAGTCGTGCTAGCGTCACAAATTCCATTCGCTTATTACGTTTGGGATCAGATGTCCAAGGATACATTTCCAAAGGAATACTTTCCAACGGCCATGCAAAGGTCATTCTAGGTCTTGAAACGGGTGAAGAACAACAAAGCTTCGCTCGACGCATCATCGAACAAGGATGGAGTGTCCGTGAAGCGGAAAAACAGATCAAACGATTCAAAGCCCAGTCCGCAAAACCCGATACCATTACACCATCGGGTCGTTCCGTTAGTTCAAGCTCCGAAGTCAGTGCCATTCGGGATCTTGAAAAAAAGGTCTCTCAACTCTTAAGTGCAGAGACCCAACTCAAGCACGGAAAAAACAAAGGGCAACTCGTCATCAGCTATCACGGCCTGGACGATTTGCAACGGATTCTGGAAAAAATTGGAGTCAAAAGTCTCTAATCTTTAATGGAACTCCACTCGAGGCGATATAGTTACTATTGACAGCGCCATAAATAGCCGTTTCTTTTTCTTCTTTTAGCAATTTGATCATGTCGATTTTAATCGTAATATTCACAGCAATTCTTCTGTTACTCAGTGCTTTTGTGGTCCTTATCATTCTGATGCAAAAACCCAGCGCTAACGCGGGTATGGGATCCGCCTTGGGCGGAGGTGCAGCGGAACAAGCATTTGGTGGTAATGCAGCCAATGTGCTGACGAAGACAACCATTTTCCTGACTATCGGATTTTTCGTTCTCTCGTTCGCTCTTTACTTGGGAAACCTCGCCGTGGCAAACGTCGGCGATAAAACAACCGCAGAAAGTGGAGAACTTAGCAGTCTGGTTAGTGAAATCGAAGAAGACGCCGTTGAAGAAACTAAGGTCGAAGTCCCTATCAGCCCAGAGATCGACGCTGCTGCCCAAGCAGCTGCAAAGGCGGTTGAAGAGCAAGCCGCATCTCTCGATGATGTGTTGAGTGACGAAGCCACTGATGTTGAGACAACTCAACCAGCAAAATAGCATTCCAAACATAGCTTGATTTTACCAAGACCGATTCCCAATATGGGAGTCGGTCTTTTTTATTAATGGAGTTCTCTGGGAAAAATCTTCACTCTTTGAATGGGACTCCCTCCCACGTCGTCTATCCCATCATGCATACAATTTTGAGGTCCCACCAGTTCACTCGCACCTTACTTACAATCGTTGCATTGATCGGTAGTTTCACCATGGTCGGGATTCCCCACTCCTTCGCTCCGCCTCGGGATAACTACCATATAGACCGTGCAAAAGAACTTTCGGAAAATGAAGCCGTCAACTATCTCTACTCCATGCGGGGCAGTGCCTATGCCCAAAGTTATGTGTTTCAATTCAAATTGAAACACTATCCATACCGGGCCCGCGCAATCACCTATTCCGGTATTCTCTATGGAGAAGTAGATGCAAAAACGGGAATTCAAACAGAACGCGTGCTGATTCAAGATCGTGACCCTCAAAACCCAAGGAAATTCATAACCCTCAATGATTTCCTCTTGGTGCGCGGACAAACCGCCCAGGCTTGGATCCGAACTCCCGATTCATCTGAAGTCGTAGAACCACTTCCAGGCTCTAAGGAAAACAGCGAAAGAGAAGGAGTTTCTCCCGCGTTGGAAGCCAACTCTCAGCAACTCTACGGAGATGCCCTCTTTCAACCCATCCTCGAAAACATCACCCTCAACTATTTTGATTTGCTAGTCCCCTATTTTTACTGGGGGGAATACGAATACCTCGGGCCCAACCAAGTCAAGGCACGACCCACCCAAGGATTCCGACTCTATAATCCAGAAGCCGATACTCCAACAAACATTGTAGAATTACAGCTCGACGACAAATTTCGCGCCATCTTAAAGGCATCCTATTTGAATGCCGAAGATGTGCTATCAAAGTCGATGGAGCTGATTTCCTTCAAAAAAACCGAAGGGAACTACATTCCAAAAACCATCGATTACCGTAGTTACGAAGACAAAGGAGACAAGACTCGTATCGACATCATCGCAGCCGCAATGGAGGTAAAACTACCCACCGAACTTTTCCAAAAGGAAAACCTAGGCAAAGAACTACCAGCGATTGAACCCTTTGTCTTTGACGTTTTCTAGTTGGGCGATTGCACCCTTCATATCGTCGAAACTCGCCTTATCCGAGTGCCATCGAATAAGACCAAGCAATTTCAATTATCCTTTGCGGACAGTGATTCCGACTTTAGACAAGGTGGAATCCAATCGTTTCTGATGGGCCGGAGTCATATCACACAATGGCAACCTCACTTCATTTGACGGAATGACCTTGAGTTTCTGCAAAACGTATTTAGCAGGAACCGGGTTTGGCTCGATAAACAGATTCTCAAACAAAGGAAAGTATTTTGCGTGCAACTTGTAGGCGCCCGCAAAGTCATTGTTCAACGCCAAGGTCACCATTTTCACCATTTCCTGAGCAATAACATTAGAGGTCGTGCATATCACTCCTTTTCCTCCCACGGACATATATGGGAGGATCAAATTATCTTCACCACTCAGAACCGTAAAATCTTTTCCTTCCATTGCAGCGCAGATCCGACTGACCCGATCACACGAACCACCAGATTCTTTCAATACGCAAATGTGGGGAAAGTCATGGTGCAACCGAATCACCGTTTCTACCGCGATTTCAATTCCGCATCGACCTGGTATCGAATACAAAACAATCGGTTTATCAGTCACTTCCGCAATTTTAGCAAAATGCTGATAAAGCCCTTCTTGACTGGGCTTGTTGTAGTAAGGAGCCACCTGCAGAAACGCATCTGCTCCTACCTTTTCCGCCTCACGGGTCAACTCGAGTGCCTCATCCGTGGAATTACCGCCGGTTCCAGCGATGACGGGGATACGGCCCTTCACAAATTCCACCGTTTTTTCGATCACTTTGAGATGCTCTGAAGTGGATAGTGTAGGAGATTCTCCGGTGGTTCCCACCGAGACAATTCCATCCACTCCTTCTTCAATCTGCCTTTGTACTAGTTTTTCGAGTACATCAAAGTCCACGACACCATCAGTGAATGGTGTAATTAATGCCGTGTGCACGCCGTAGAATTGTTTTGAATCCATCTCAATACCTTATAAGTTCTCAAGTCGTATACAGGAGGTGTGATCACTTCCTTAACGCTAAGAGCGAAAGGCTAACCCTATTTTTTAGATGACGTCCATTGAAAAATTTAACTCCCTCCTCAAACTGGCAGTAAAGCACTCAGCAAGTGACGTGCATTTGAAAACCGGTAGAAATCCCATTTTTAGAATTGATGGTCGATTGAAGGAGGTCGAAACCCAGCCATTTACAGCACCCCAATTTTTGGAAATCCTTGACGATATCATTCCACCACAATTTAGCGAAAAATGGAAAGAACAGTTCCAAGTCGACTACTCTCATGTGGTTCCAGGGGCGGGGCGTTTCCGCATGAACGCCTTTTATCAACGAGGATACCCAGGCATCGTGATTCGTCATATCAAAGATAAAATTCCCACATTTGAAGAAATCAATCTGGACCCCGGCCCATTTCAGAATATCTGCAACCAAAATAATGGCATCGCCATTATCTGCGGAGCTACAGGTTCAGGAAAGAGCACTACCCTAGCGGCGATGATCAATTACATCAATGAACGCCGGGACAAACATATCGTTACACTCGAAGATCCGATTGAGTATTCCTATACGGATAAAAAATCGATCATTAACCAACGGGAAATAGGAATCGACACTCCCTCCTTCGAGATGGGCATCACGGCCGCCATACGGCAGGATCCCGACGTCATTCTAGTGGGCGAAATGCGAGATGGAGACACTTTTACAACCGCCCTCAAAGCGGCGGAAACAGGTCATCTTGTTTTTGGAACTCTTCACGCGTCCTCCTCGCAACAGGCTGTGCAACGCCTATTCGAGTTTTACCCACCTGGGATTCGCGAGATCATTCGCCCTCAGGTTGCGTCCAGTTTGCGAGCAACCGTCACCCAAAAACTGATTCCATCGGTCGACGGGGGCCGAGTGCCAACAAACGAAGTATTCTGGGTCGATCCACTCTCCCGACAAATCATTGAAGATGGTGAGTTCGAAAAAATTGGCCGACTCGTGGACAGCCATGAAAACGATATGAGTCGATCTTTCAACAAAGACTTAATCCGACTGGTCCAGGCTGGATCCGTTGCAAAATCGGATGCAATGGCAGCTTCTCCAAATCCACAAAAACTTGAAATGAACCTCAAGGGAATCTTCCTCAGCGAAGGAGGCATTGTAGAATAATTCTTCGTCCCAAACCTCGAGTTGAATCAAACCAGGATCAAGAATACAATCTTGACATTCAAACCCGCTCATTATGCGCTCTAGTGCTTGTACCTAAGCACTTATTAATAGTATGAGCATCGCACTTCTTTTTTCTGGCCAAGGCGCACAGTCCGTTGGCATGGGTAAATCACTTTTTGATGAGTATGAAACCGCCAAAACGCTGTATCAGCGTGCGGATGAGATACTCGGATGGTCCCTCACTGACGCCTCCTTCGAAGGGCCCAACGAACTTCTCACGGAAACCCGTGTCTGCCAACCTGCACTATATGTGCATGGCTATTCTATTTATTCGATTCTAAAGGAACAGGGAAAACTTCCTAACATCAGCGCCGCTACCGGACTGAGTCTCGGTGAACTGACTGCATTGGCCAGCGCTGACGTCTTCGATTTTGAGACGGGGTTACAGCTTGTTGCGAAACGGGGAGAATTGATGCAACAAGCGTGTGATGCGACCAAAGGCTCGATGGCAAGCCTGATTGGAGGCACTCGCGAAGCAGCACAAGAACTCTGCGATAAGGTTGATGTTGAAATGGCCAACCTTAATTGTCCGGGTCAGATCGTTATCTCCGGTGAAGTCGCGGGGATCAAAGCGGCATTGACTGAGGGCAAAAGCATGGGATTTAAGTTAGTGAAAGAATTGAATGTAGCCGGCGCTTACCATAGCCGACTCATGCAGTCTGCCGCTGACCAATACGGGGGATTTTTGGATGGGTTCGAGTTTAAAACACCGTCCTTCCCTGTATATAGCAATACCACCGGAAAGGTCGTAAGTGAACCTTCTGAGATTAAAGCTGCTCTGGTAAAACAGATTGTATCATCCGTCTTATTCGAGGATTGCATGCGCAACGCTCAGGCGGAAAACCAAATTGAAACTTTCGTAGAATGTGGTGTTGGCAAAGTGATTGCCGGCCTTATTCGACGCACTGACCGCAGCTGGAGTGCGGTTTCTATTTCCGAAGCTTCGGAGATCCCGGATAGCATTTAATGGAATCAATCCAAAACATCCGAAATTTTTCGATCATTGCCCACGTCGATCACGGGAAAACCACCCTATCCGACCGGTTGCTCGAACTTACCCGTACGGTAGACCAGCGACAGATGAAGGAGCAGTTGCTCGATTCCATGGATTTGGAGAGGGAAAGAGGGATCACGATCAAAAGTCATCCTGTCTCCATGCTCTACAAGGACAAGGAAGGAGTCGATTACCTTTTCAATCTGATTGATACTCCTGGCCACGTGGACTTCGCCTATGAAGTCTCACGAAGCCTGGCAGCATGTGAAGGCGCGCTCCTGTTGATTGATGCAGCTCAAGGGGTTGAAGCCCAAACCGTTGCGAACGCTCAACTAGCGACGGCCCAAGGATTGGAAATCATTCCGGTGATCAACAAGATTGATCTTCCTAGCGCAGATCCAGAACACTGCATGCAGCAAATTGAAGACATCCTGGCGATTCCGAGGGAAGAAGTTATTCTTGCGAGCGGCAAAACCGGGGCAGGAAGCCAAGAAATAATTCAGGCTGTAATTGATCGTGTTCCTAGACCCCGTTGGGCAGAATACCCTCATACCAGGGCTCTGATTTTTGATTCCGTATACGATGCCTACAAGGGCGTGATTTGTTACGTCCGAGTCTTTTCGGGATCGATTAAACAAGGGGACAATTTGATCCTCATGAGTGACGGCACCAAAATTCAGGTCAAGGAAGTCGGACGGTTTTCTCCAAAAATGAAACCCGAGAAAACGCTCCCTGAGGGGAACGTGGGCTACATCGTCACCAACATCAAAAGCGTTTCCGATGTAAATCTCGGAGACACCATGACCACCGGACATCAGCCTGCGACAGAAATGCTCCCAGGATTCAAAGAGGTGCGGCCGATGGTTTTTAGTGGAGTTTATCCGATCGACACTTCTGACTACCAGAAGCTGGGCACCAGTATGGGAAAACTAAGGCTCAACGATGCCGCGTTATCCTACCAGTCCGAAACCTCAGCAGCTCTTGGATTTGGATTTCGTTGTGGATTCCTTGGATTACTGCACATGGAAATTGTGCAGGAGCGCCTGCGAAGGGAATATGATCTTGATATCATTTCGACCTACCCAAGCGTAATCTACCGGGTCACAACCACTGGAGGGGTTACTCAGGAAATCGATAATCCTCTTCACTTCCCCGACCCCTCCGAGATCGAAAAAATTGAAGAGCCTGTGATCAAGGCCAAAATCCATACTCCCAACGAGAGTATCGGAGATTTACTGGCATTGATTGCTGAAAAACGCGGTTATTGTGATCATACGGAAACTCTCGACATGACTCGTATCATGATTGTTTGCGTTCTTCCACTCAACGAAATCTTGATCGATTTCAACGACCGTCTCAAAAGCATTACCAGAGGCTACGGAAGTATGGACTACGAGATGAATGGCCACGCTGAAGCGGACCTCGTGCGAATGGATCTTCTGGTGAACGCTGAAATTGTCGACGCATTCAGTTTGATCGTTCATCGCGATAAAGCGGAAGGCCGCGGCCGTGTGCTCTGCGAAAAGTTGAAAGAAATTCTTCCGAAACAGATGTTTAAAATCGCAATTCAGGCAGCAATCGGCGGTCGAATTGTAGCTCGGGAAACCATCAGTGCCTATCGCAAAGATGTGACTGCAAAATGTTATGGCGGAGATATTTCCAGAAAGCGGAAATTGCTCGAGAAACAAAAAGAGGGTAAAAAACGAATGAAACAGGTAGGCTCCGTGTCTATTCCTCAGGAAGCATTCGTGAATGTGCTCAAAAATACCAGTGGCAGTTAATCCAAGCAGGAATAACTGACTACATTGAAAGAGACTTCAACTCAAATTCTAAAACAGATGGCAAGCGGCAACAGCAAATCTCTCAAAAAACAAGCAATCGAATTGATGCGAATGGGTGACAAGGTCTACCACTATCGCAAAGATGTTTTGCAAGGTGCCGACATCAAACGCCTCAAAGAGAATACCTCCAAGCTCGAAGCCCTTTATAAAAACAAACAAGCGGATATTGAGGAGCTCTCGGAAGCCATCGAAACTCAGGAAGCCATACTTAAAAAAACTGGAGGCACCTTTTGGCACAATCGCTTCATGAGCGAGAACATCGAAACCATCATGGTGGTGGCGATTGTCATCATTGCATTTCGAATCTTCTTTTTTCAGCCTTTTGTGATTCCAACCAGTTCTATGTCTCCGACTTACTCGGGAATGGAACCAAAAACTTATGCGAGGGATGAAGCGGCACCAAATCTTGCACAAAAGGTATCAACCAAACTTATCAAAGGGGGTTCGCACTATTCAATAGAAGCGGAAAACTCGGGAGAAATTAAGATTCCGATCAATCCAATGACGGGTAGTTACTACTACCGCAATGTGAAGGCCCGCAAGTGGTTGGTGCTCCCATCGACGAAAAAGGAATACATTATTTTTATTGGGAACAATCCTCACTCTGTAAAGGTGCCACCAGAGTTCGCTCGGATGGAAAAAGTAATCGGCGAATCCTTTGATCTACTGGGCAAACGCCGAGTAGTAACAGAGAAAGTCAACGGAACTCCCATTATTTCCACGGGCATCCATGTTAACAAAGGAGACATTGCCCTCCAGTTCGATATTCTCATGGGAGATGCACTCTTCGTCAATCGCTGCTGGTATCACTTCGCAAAACCAAAATCCGGTGATGCCTTTGTATTCCGAACCCGAGATTTCAAGGATCGCCAAAGAGTTGGCGACCTTTACATCGAGAAACACAATCGGGTTGGAGAGGACAAGTTTTATATCAAACGTCTGGTTGGAGAGCCTGGAATGACGCTCCAAGTCGTTGATTACCGTCTTCTCCAAAATGGAAAAGCCGCCACTGGTGCCGGCGCATTTGAAAAAAATGCGATGAGAGAAGGAGACTATCCAGGGTATCGCAATCTCGCAATCTTATCAGAGGGCCAAAGCTACACGATCCCGGAAAATCACTATTTTGCAATGGGAGACAATTCAGCCAATAGTAAAGATAGTCGCTATTTTGGTCCTGTTCCAGAAAACGAAATCATTGGCTGCGCCAGTTTCATTTATTATCCTTTCACGAAACGCTGGGGACTCGCGAAATAACTCACATGTCCCGATCTCTTGTTGTCCAATAATGCGCCCAAGAAATGCCAATCCAACTTTGCTGCTAGGGATTGCCGCTATAGTAATCTTCTTGATCTCATTGCGACTGCGCCATCCACTCTTACTTATCGGCTCAGGTGCGCTGATTGTTATCACCTATCAACGATTTAGGGGCAATTATATCGAATATCGGAAACGCCAGACGAAGCTTAAACGCCAGGAAGGCTCTATCGAAGTCGAGAGTAACGAAGTGAAGGATATCAACCGTCATCGATGATATTTCAAATTCATGTTTGATGTAAGACAAGATCCCCGAATGGTGGAACGAGCACTCCTTGTGGGTGTGGAATATGCAGGAGTCAAAGGAGATGACCCTTATGCGCTACTTGAGGAGCTCGACGAGCTCGTCAGCAATATCGGTATCGAAACGATAGACGGCATTGTCATCAAAGTCAGAAAACCAAATCCAAAGTATTTGATAGGCTCCGGCCAAGCAGCCGAAGTCATGTCTCTGGCAAAAGAACATGAATGTGATGTCATCATATTCGACGAAGAACTTTCGCCCGCCCAACAACGAAATTGGGAGACTGAATCAGGGATACTGGTCATCGACCGTCAGGAAGTCATCATCGATATTTTCGCCCAACGCGCCCTCACCCGAGAGGCCAAGATTCAAGTTGAACTCGCTCGCATGGAGTATTCCCTTCCCCGCCTCCGAAGAGCATGGACCCACTTGAGTCGCCAACGTGGAGGGGCCGCTACTCAGCGGGGAGAAGGAGAAACACAACTTCAGCTCGACCAACGCATGGTACGAAGCCGAATATCCCGCCTCAAAAAGGAACTAAAAGAAGTGGTGCAACACCGGAAAGTGCAACGCTCCAAACGTACCAAAATTCCTCTGCCCACAGCCGCGCTCTTGGGTTATACCAATGCCGGGAAGTCTTCTCTTCTCAACCATCTCACAGACGCCGATGTAGTCGAGGAGGACAAGGTATTTGCAACTCTTGACCCGACTTCCAAACGGCTCAAACTACCCAATGGTCAAACGCTAATCCTCACCGACACCGTTGGCTTTGTGCGCAAGCTGCCACACAGGCTCGTTGATGCGTTTAAGGCAACTCTGGAGGAAGCGATTATATCGGATCTCCTCATTCATGTCATAGATGTCTCCCAGGAAGAACTGGATCCCTATATCAATACGACACTCGATGTGCTCAAGGAATTGAAAGCCGAGGACAATCGCAGGATCATGGTCTTTAACAAAGTCGATCTTCTCGACGATGAGGATCGTCTCCGAGCCCTTAAATTGAAATACCCGGATGCCCTTTTCACAAGCACCCTCAAAGATATTGGACTTGAAGATCTGAAACAAGCACTCGAAACGATCCTTGCAGAAAAAACACTTCAAGTGGAATTGATCATCCCCCATCGTCGCTACGACATTGTGAACCAACTCCATGAAGTTGGAGCGGTATCACAGAAGAATTCGATTCATTTGGGAATCCACATTGTAGGCAGCATCCCCTCCCGCCTCTGTAGTCTAGTCGAACCTTACCACATCACAGCTCAACAGCGACCGGTATTAGAAAAAATACAATTCGACAAAACCTAAGATCATGGTTGTAAAATCGGATAGTTTACTCCCATATCCTCTTTAATTTGAACTCGCTATATATTGACTGCTCAATGTTGATATATCTCGCAAAATCTGATCCTGTTCCCGAACAAGATTATCAATTTCCTGGGAGATGGTGGAATTGTTTTCGATGAAGCCAGACACTCGCCCGATTAATGCCATGGCCTCGCGGGTGTTTTCACGCATTTCATCTACATCTTTTGCGACCGTCGCAACACTTTGATTACTACTTCTTGCCAGCTCTTTTACTTCACCCGCAACAACCGCAAATCCCTTGCCTGCATCACCCGCACTCGCGGCTTCTATTGTTGCATTTAAAGCTAAAAGATTGGTTTGGTTCGCAATGTTTTCAATCGTATTCATGACCTTCTCAACTTTAGAAGAAGACACCTCCAACATTTCGATTCTATCGACAGAAGTTCTGGCAGAAGTCTTGGCATCGATCGTAATATCAAGAGAGTCTTTACAGCGTTTCAAAATCACCTCACTTTTCGTGCAAATTTTGCTGATACGCTCGCGAATAGCATCCACTAGTTTTTCGGTATCCACTTGCTTCAATCGAAGTTCTTCTCTTTTCGAATTTGCCTCCTGTTCAGATTCTTGAATCTGAGTTTTCTCAATTTCAATTTCCTGAAGTGAAAAATGACGGCAGTTTTCAGCGCGATTGAGGCCATTACAAATGGCAATTGCCATCTCATCACAAGAATTGTAGCCACAAGCTCCACAATGGAGGAAATCTTCTGGCTTCAATTTATGAGTCCGTTGGTTAATTTTCTCCACTTCCGATGGACTCGGATACTTAAGATTAAACCGCTCTGATTGATCTTCATAGCTCCTTTCATACAAATCTGCTTCCCAATGAGTATCGACATATTTCCGCAATTTTCTTGGGTTCGCCTTTTTCTTATTTTTGGAGTATTGTTCCTTATGACGTATTGCCCTCTGTTGTATATAATACTCAATCTCATCCGGACTCTTATGAATGTTTTTAGTTCCCGGCCCCCCGTTGCAACCCAGATTGCAATTCAAACAATCGATTAATAATGGCGCACGGCCTTTATCTATATTCGCCTTCAGTTCATCCAAATAATGATAGACATGTTCTCGTCCTTCGATTTTTCGCGATTTCTCTCCGATATCTGGAACTTCTCTTTCTGCGGTCTTCAATAATCCTCCTGGGGTTGAAAACAGGACTGCCCGTTCTGCAGGAGGATTATCATATTCTACTTTTTCAAACTGCCTGAGATCGATCCCTGCTTCACTAAAATGACTTTCAAATCGATTGAAAGTGACATTATAGTCCCCATATCCAACCTCAACGAATTCACGTTTTTTGGCTAAACAGGGGGAAACAACCAAGACTCGATGGTTTTTGTATTCCGCGTAATAGCGCTTTATCATTTTGATGGTGTGAACCATCGGACTATCCGCTGGAGCCAGGTGTTGAATCAATTCGGGCCGATAAATCTGCACATAACTCACCAAAGCCGGACAGGGTTGGGATATCACACAAATTGGATTATTTTTTTCCACGTGTTCCAAATAGGATTTAATCGTAAGTTCCGCTCCAAAACTAACGTCAAATACTGCTTCAATCCCAATCGACTTCAGCCATCCATTAAAGCTAAGTTCAAGATCCGGAAAATTGGCTGCAATGGCAGGTGCGACAATTGCGATTATTTTTTCTTCGGAATGCACCTTACTGAAGAATTCATCAAAGTCATCAATCGCACTGCGCGCATCGTGTGGACAGTGAACAATACACGCACCACAACCGATGCACAAATCCGGATTGAGCCGCACTGTGTCGCCAGAACCGTCATTGCAGTATTTCACTGGGCAGACACTAATACAGCGATGACAATTTACACAGAGCGATTCATCAACAGAAACAATCGGAACGCTTTTAGAGAGGGAAAACTGGGGTGCTATCATAGGAACAAATTAAAAGTAAAAACTGCCCTAAATAATCGGCAGCATTCAATTTGCTTTATCCTTTTTACTTCGCTAAATCAGACAAGAGGCATCTAACAGTATCGCTAATTCCTCAATCTAGAATCCCTTATGCGAAATTCCCTCAATACGATCTGCAGCCCCTCATACATGGCTTTTCTGCTCCTTCGCGGCCCCAGAAAAAAGACAAAGGCTTTACAGTGTGTTTTATAGGAATATAGATTCAATAGATTGAGAAATTTTTCGAACACCCCGAATAGACACGCCATATGAACTTAAGGCACTGGATCCTTGCGGCACGCCCCAAAACCCTTCCGGCAGCGATCGCTCCTGTGGCGGTGGGTAGCGCCTTAGCCGCTCAACACGGGGTTTTCAAACTTGTCCCGGCTTTGCTTAGCATGGCATTTGCACTTTTGATTCAGATCGCAACCAACTACGCCAACGACTATTTCGACTACCAAAAAGGAACGGATAACGAAAACCGCAAGGGCCCGAAGCGAGCCGTAGCACAAGGATGGATTTCTCCACGCGCGATGCTTGTAGGGACAATTCTGATTCTCTTCTTGGCGTTCCTGGCGGGTATCAACCTTGTATGGTTTGGCGGAACTCACCTGATCATCATCGGAATCCTCAGCATGGTGTTCGCAGTTCTCTATACAGGAGGACCCTTTCCACTGGCCTATCTCGGGTTAGGGGACTTGTTTGTGCTGATTTTCTTCGGTTGGGTTGCCGTGATGTATACTTACTATGTCCAGGCTGGAGTTCATCATTGGAACGCATTTCATCTTGGAACAGCGGTCGGTTGTCTGAGCATGAACTTGTTGCTCGTGAACAATTACCGGGACTATGACAACGACAAGGCCTCCAACAAAAACACAACTGTCGTGAAATTCGGACTAAAATACGCTCGTTGGCAATACCGCTTTGCGCTACTCAGTGCCATCACAGCAAGCCTTTGGGTCGCTTACCAAGAAAGGGTGTATCTCATGATGGTGGCCGTCTTGCCGATTCTTATGGGCTTCAAAATCTCCCACAGGTTAAAAACTGCCGACATGCTAGACACCTTTAATCAAATGTTAAAAAAGACCTCACTGATTCTGCTGTTTTATTCATTTGTAGCGAGCATCCTGCTAATTTCTTTTTAAAAACCCTTTAGGCTAGCCGATATTATCTTATCGGCTCGGTTTATGCTATGATCAGGACATGGATACAAAATCCACATATTCCCGAACCTCAGCGCTAGTGGCAGCATCTCTCCTAGTGCTGATACTGACAGGTTGCCAAACATCAAAAAAAATGGCCCAATCTATCGGTCTTTCGAAACCAAAACCACCCAGCAATTTTTACATCGATGAAGATCGAATCTATGAAATTCAAAAAGTGGTGATGATGCCAGTGCATGCTCCTAATGCAGCGATGACGACAGAATCCGACATTGATCAGCAATTCCTCGCGAAACTAACTGCGACTCAATTGTTTGAGGTTGTGTTATTATCACGAGAGGATCTCGTCCGTCGTTTTGGCCAACGTTCCTTCAGCTCCGCCGCAGTACTGAGTGATTCTCTTTTCGAATACATTGACGAAGTAACATCCGCCGATGCAGTCGCGTTCTTTGATGTTAGCTCCTATCATCCATTCCAACCCATCAAAGTGGGTATCAGAGGGAAATTGATTACACTTCAGGAACAAAAGATGGTGTGGGCAGTTGATGAGCTGTATGACGCAAGTGTGCGAAAGGTAAGCAAAGAGGCCATGAAATATGAAAAGAAATACATGGCTAGATTTGAATCCAGCAAACAACACGATAGCATACTCGTAAGCCCCACCCGTTTCATGTCATATGCGGCTGAAAACTCGATTCTTACCCTTCCAGAGAACACTTTAAGTCAGAGTTTTTAAAAAAATGTTAAAAAATACTTAAGGAAGCCCAAAGGTTGTCCGATAACTGATACATCTACCAAAACTGATTTCTCCAAACCACAACGCTTTAACTTTAATCAAAGAAAACATAATATGAACATTGATGGAATAGATCCCTCGCAAATCGAAAGTCTGAGAACTCCATTTCTGGAAAACCAGGCACAAGGTCCGGTCCAGGAAAAGAAACCAGAAGAGGTAAAAGCCGAAACTGAAAAGTTAGCGCAATTGACTCAGCAAGTGCAGGAGCTTCCCGAGAATCGACCTGAAGTCGTTGCTCGTGGTCAAGAGTTGTTAGCAGACCCGAACTACCCTTCAGCAGACGTTGAAGAACAGGTTGCTGCAATCCTACTCGGAGCAGCAGAAGAGTCCTATTAAAACAGGGATATAACTTCACAAAAATCTTTTTAGAACAACCGCATTCCGTTTCGACGGAATGCGGTTTTTTTGTGTGATACAGTATACTGTTTTATCAACTGAATAGAATAACATCATTCATCCGCCTGAGGCCAACTCATAGATCGACTTCGTCGAACAGGACACCCTTCGGGTGACAGGTTCCCAGTTATTAGACTAAATTCTGCTGACGAAGTCATCCAGTGATCCGCCAGAGGTGGAGAGCGAAGTTAAAAAAATAGTGTTTTTAACGCTCATTGTTATCATACCAATTCACGTTTGAAACACTATGTATTTTTGTAGCAAGGGGTTTCGCTCGCGGAACCCGCTGTTGTTTGAATTTGCCAAGGCAACTCCATACGGAATCTGTTTGAATCCGTCGTTATTAAAACGCGAATTATTATAAGATCCGACAGAACGTTAAAAGCATGACATTCCAATAGAGACGGATCAGCAGTCCGCAATGGTATTCAGATAAGGATCTCTTCGATACTATAATCTGCCACGGAGAGTGATTTGCAGGCGTCGGGGAACCAGAGATGACTGAAGAATGTGACATTCTGGAGGTGATAGCTCCGTCTCACTCCGTCCCTCATACCAATTAGCGTTTAATTCAATACGTGTATAATCCGATGCCAGCATCGGATGCTACTCATCATCACCTGTATCTCATGCTCGCATGAGATCTGTTTCAGATTAAAGTCTTTTAAACGCTAATCGGTATCACATCGTTGATAGCCAAGACTTACTCAGCCTATTCTAATATCTGCCTCATTCTATTTCCAAATCGGTCCGAAGTATAGGGCAATCAAACAAAAAACCTGACCAGCATAACGCTGATCAGGTTCACGATGAGAGTGGATGGAAGACCACAAAGCTCAAGTGCTCTTCACTTCCTCGACTGCGGCAATATGAACGGGTAGATTCACCGTCACTTCCTGGCGTTTTCCAGTTTCATTTGTCGCTGGCTCAAATGTCCATTTTTTTACTGATTGCACCACTCGATCAGCAAGTAGCTTATCGTAATCGTCAGGGGATACTGCGATGGCGTCCTTTACGCTTCCATCTGGACGAATCGTCACGGTAAGTAGAATCGTTTTTCCCTCTTCATTTAAACGTGCCATAATGGGTGTCGTTTCGATCGGACGAACCTTCTCCGTATTAATGTCAGCAGATGCGACAATGGCGCCCGAAAGAGCCGCAATAGTGAGAATGATGATGTTGATGTTGTTTGGTTTCATGATGTTGTAATGTTGATATTGATGTTGATGTTACGACTCTTACCTACGCAAAACACATACCAGATGTTACAAAGATTTCCTTAGTCTCTAACAACCAAACCTTTATAAATTTGCCAGACAAAATTAGCCTCAACCAAACCCATGGCGGTGTCTCATTTTAAAACATTCGATCTCAAAAATGGGACAATCATTAAACCATTCCAACATCCAAGTTAATATCTAAACCGAGGTGAGTTCTGCTCCGCTCTTTTAGTACACAAAAAAGGGTGCATCTTTCGATGCACCCTTTTGCTTAAGATAATGGGTTTCGACTTTTTGAAGGTCGAAACTATTAACCTAGAATCGGAAGGTATTGGTCACAGACCAACTTTGACCTTCTGCGATACGTTGAGCAGCATAAGATCCGTCAGGATTTGCTGAGATTGGAACCAATCCAACATCCTCAAAAGCATTACGGACGTTGAACTGAATACGCCAGTCAACCTTATCGGTAATAGCACGCTCATATCCCAGCCACAGATCGAAATGAGTTTCATCCTCACCGTAGATTGGGTTATTCACTGACAATCCAGAGTTATCGTCTTTGAGACCATATCCGAGGATTTGCTTATCTTGGTAACGCATTGCACCACCAACATTGACACCCTTGAATTTGTCACCTTCGAAACTATAATTAGTGATCAAAGATGTCCTCCAAGGACGCAACTCTGGAACCTGGAATCCAATAGACTCATTTTGGAATTCCACAGCAGAGATGATATTATCTTCGTAGTAACGACGGAGCGTGTTGTCTCCACCCCACCATAGACGGAGATCACCCGCTGGTCCTTGCATTTTCGCCCATTGCGTTCCGATGAAATCGAGCATTGGTTGACCAAGCGACTCACGGAATGCATCTGTCTTAGAAGCATTAAGCTGGATGTTCCAGTTTGGAGTTGGACGGTAGTTCAACTCAACTTCCCAACCCTTAGAGGTGTTGTCGATAGTACCATTTGGACTGATACCATTGATTTGGCCATTATTCTGCGAAGAGAAACCAGTGGTGTAAGTGCCCACTGCAAATCCAGAATCAGCAGCCGCTGCAATCAACGGTTGAACATCACCTGTACTTCTCCAGGTGTCATAAGCTGACTTAAGAGCAGGTACGTTCGCACCAATCTGATAGTTCTCGAAGAACTGTGCATCAATATTTGCCATCCATGCATCCATAGCAGCCAATTGGGCATCCATGCTTGGGTGATTATTCCATGACTTAGTTGCATAGTCATCCCATGCTCCATCAAATCCTTCATCAACCAATGCCCAATTCCAATGCCAGTTAAGGTTTGGATCGAGTCCTTCACGACCGAAAACATTCATCAGAGTATTTGCAGTTCCCCATGCCTCTAAATTATAGAGGTAGTATTGGTTGGCACCTAGGATGGAAGAACCACCAGCCAAGTTACCATTCTTAACCTTCGTTTCATAACGACCGACTTTCAAAGTCAGTTTGTCATCGAAAAGGTTAATGACTACACCGTAATCGACGCTTTCCGCCGATGGATTGTCCAGAGCTTGTCCATCATAGTTATAACGAGCCTCAACTTTTTGGTTTTCACCAACGTTGTAATAAGCGCTCAAACCAGAGACGAATTTCAACTTCTCAACAAATTTCTGAGGTGCGTGTGCCACGATACCCCAAGAAATGGTTTCACCTGTATTATCCAATACTTTCTCAGTCGTACCAACACTGGTAGCGGAGATACCTGTAGAATCCTCAGCACCCGTTCCGGTGTATGTTTCCAATACGTCTTTACGCCATCCGAAGGTTGGAACGATAAGTCCGTCAAACAAGTAACCTTGCCATACCAATCCTTGCGAATCAATCGTCTGCTCAGTCACACCGTAATTAGTCACCAACTGATCAAGATCACCGTCATCTGCATTTAGAATTTCAGTTCCGGCTTGAGTCCAACCCGTGTAGTTCGCTGGATTGTCAGCTTGATATAGGCTATAATCACCAGAAATGGATCCTTCTGAGAAGTGACCTGTGGTCCAAGGAGCACCCGGATCCAGGTAATTCGGTCCGTTAGGATCTGTATCATAGAGCCATTCGGTTTCGAAGTAAGTTACGTTGTAAGTACCAGATGGGTTGTAATACGTTGTAATTGGACCAAGGTTCAATCCGGATGCACTAGGAGCACCAAATAATGGATCAGATAGGTAAATGATCGGAGTTACACCGCGCTCTGCTCCACCCAATTGGATGTTTGTTCCCTTACTAGAAGAAAGCCGATCAGCCCACTGGTAAGTTGTCGCTGCTGGATCCCACTGAGTAGTAGCAACTGATTTTTCTTCTGTGGTTAGCAAACCTGTGAACACGTGACGTCCAATGATCTTCGCGAGTGTGGACTCAGAATCCATGAAATCGGATGCACTGATTTCACCAAAAACTGTGAAACGAGAGGTTTCACGGTCAACAGTGCGTCTTTCGTTGCCATTAAACCCGCCTGACAAAATCGCTGCACCTGCCATCGGATTCGCATAGGGTTGATCCGCAGAAGGTGTGAATCCTGGAACAGAATAAGTTGATGGATCGATTTTTCCATCATCACCACCGAATTCAGCAGTTCGTCCATAACGAGAAGTCTGGTGCTGCAAGTTCTTATTGATATCAATAGAGATAAACGGATTGCTCCACGTCGCACCTCCACGCCATTCTTTGTAGTTCTGACGGTCCCAAACAAACTCAAATCCCAACTTGCTGTTGAAAAAGGTTTGCGAAATCGATAAGTTCGAAGTGTCCCAATCTTTGAATTCACGTTTGTTGTCCCCATCAATAAGATAGTTGTAGAAATCGAAGATAGAAGCATCAGATAAAGTACGATCTTTGTAGTATCCGCGAGTCGCCAATGGGTAACGGGAAGGATTACCATTTACTTCGTCAATTTTGTCGACTGCGATCGCATAATTGTTGAATCCACCCGCACGCATCGGAGATCCATATGGACTACTGCTTACGGCATTATCAACAGAACCATCGGGTCCCAATCCTCCAGGATACTCACGAGGAGCCTGGCGAGAAACAAAGAATGGACGAGACTCACCATTGCGGAAAAAGAATCCAATCCCACCATTGTTGAGATCACCACCATCAATGTTGGCAACACCTGGTTGATAGAAACCATTTGCAACATCAGCGTCAGCCAATGAACCACGGCCCGCATCACCACCACCAGATTGGCTATAAAGGAACATATCGTGAACCGACTTTCCAAAACCGATAAGGTCATCTACGCCGTCACCAGCATAGTCTTCAAACCAAAGCGTAATACCATCTCTGGGAGGAAGATAACGTGGGTTGTTTGATTCAACTTCAGCTGTCTCATAGGAAAAACGAACTGTCATATCGTCCGCCCAATCCATTGGAATCACCTTCTTTTGGAAAGTTGCAGTGGCAAACAAACGCTCATCAGTGCTGAAACCTGGTTTTTGACGGAACTTCTGATCATTATAAAGTCCCGCAACACGTACTGAGAAAACATCATCAATGACTTCAACGTTGTAGTCCGCAACCACACGATTGGAGTTGAACTGACCAAAACGGTTTTCAACTTTACCTGAGTTTCCGTTCATCTGCGCAACAATAGTCGTTGCATTGATGATACCTGCAGGACTACCCACACCAAAAAGAATGGAGTTAGGGCCACGTTGGATTTCAATACGGTCAATATTGAAGGAATCCCACGGTGCATCCGTCAGGAAGAAGTTCCGGGTATTGTCAGCTTGTTCAAGACCACGAACACGAGTGTTGTTGTTCGGGCTAATCAACTTACTGCGGTCACCGATACCTTGGCTATTACCAAATCCACCATAATTACCATAAAGACCACCCACTTCAGTGTTGGTTGTATAGCTCAATAGTGATTGATTGTCTGTAGCAGCCGTATCTTCCAAGAACTGGGATGTCACCGCCGTCAAAGGCGTTGCCAAATCCCGGTAATCGGTTCGGAGACGAGTTCCACCAAGAGTTTCGTTGGCCGAATAGCCATCGTTCCCTTCGGTCGACACCTCAAATGGGGAGAGTTCAAAAATCTCCTCATCATCGATACCGGCCAGGTCCTCCTGAGCAATAATGCTACCAGGTAGGAACACTAGTCCTGAAAGAGCCAGGAGCCAGTGTGCATTCTTCGTTATGCATTTATTCATGGGGTTATTATATTTAGGTTACTCTAATGCCCGAATTGTAAGTTAGTGCCGGACAACTAGAAAATTTTCGTTAAAAAAAGGTGAGTGGGTACTAAAAATCACCGTAAAACGAGTCGTCTCATTCAACGCGCTCTTCAGTGGGTGTCGTAGTGTTGTTCTGGAATCTGGGGTCATCCCTATGCGCTAATAGTAAATTGTTTCAAAATTAGTTTAATTCAATTCAGGCTTACTAATTAAAGGTTAAATCATAAATTGAAAGGTCAAAAAAGGAGACTATATGGGCAGTTTCAACGAATAAAATGAATGGGGGTTAGGGTATTCGTCAGTATATTGGGTTTATACTTATAATTTGATCATTTTGAACAGCCATGAGTCAAATGCATTTCATCCCGATCCACTCTTTCTATAGAGTAGATCGAAATGGTTCGCAAGCCGCTCTATTTCAGCTACTTAAAAGCCTGCAATCAACCACCCGACAGCCAAATACGCCAACAAAACAGTGAATTTTATTCGAAGAATTTTGAACGTTTTTTTAGTTTTCTAAGAGCATCATAATCTTTACAATAGACCAGAGAAACGCTGTTCTTAATTCCGTTTAAAAACCCCTAGAAAAGCAAATCGATGATACCCCCAACAAAGAAAATTTCCCTGAAGATTGGGATCGCACTGCTATGCTGCCAAGGTCACTTCGCAAGATCCCAGCCGCAACCCTATTTAGATCACCTATACGATTATATCGAAAATCCGGCAATTTTTGAGTGGAACCAAATGCAGGGTCATCGCCCCGATGTGATCCACCCATCCATAGAGAAGGCCACTCTGCACGATAGTGACGAGGGAATCAACACCCTCTCCCTGAATGGAGAATGGAAATTCCTTTATGCCGATCGACCCGAGGAAATCCCTTCTGATTGTTACGCAGTGAGCTTCAACACCCAGTCCTGGCATACAATTGAAGTACCAGGCAATTGGGAAATGCAGGGATTCGGAGACCCGCTTTTTCGTAACATCCCGCAACCATTCCCTGTCATGGATCCTCCCAAAGTGCCAAGGGAATACAACCCGACAGGGGTCTATCGCCGGCAATTCGAGTTACCCGAATCATGGAGGAATAAACATCTGTTTCTCAGACTCGAAAAAGTCGCCTCAGCCTCACACATATGGATAAACGGAGCGCCAGTGGGATACAATGAAGGAGCCCATGAACCTGCAGAGTATGATATCACTCCCTTCGTGCAACCTGGCATCAATCAAATCACGGTACACGTCGTCAAATACTCCGACGGAGTTTACCTGGAAGATCAGGACTACTGGCGGCTAGCAGGTATTTTTGACGACGTGTGGATTTACGCAACCGATGCCATTCATCTCTATGATTGGCAAGTTATCACCGATTTCGACGAAGCCTATGAAAATGCTGAACTTACAGTAAAAGCGGACCTGCGTAATTTTTCAAACATGCCTTCGGAGGCCCACCAACTTCAGATTTCTCTATTTGATCCACAAAGAAATAAAGTAACTCAATCGCAGTTCATACCGCTCATTCTAGCAAGCTCTGCCACCACCACTCTCAGTTGGACAGACAATATCCAATCCCCCCTTCAATGGTCTGCGGAACACCCCCATCTATATTCACTCACATTTGAACTCATCGATCCAAAAGGGGAAACGGTCGAAATCATTTCGGGTCGCATCGGGTTTAGAGAGACTGAGATTCGGAACCAAACACTCTTCCACAATGGGATTGCAGTTAAACTCAACGGAATCAATAGCCACATGCAGCACCCCTCATTGGGTCACACAATGAACATGGAGACTATGAGACGCGACATGGAGATCTTCAAACAAACGAACATCAATTGCGTAAGAACGTCCCACTACCCTCCCAAGAGAGAATACCTGGATCTCGCCGATGAATACGGAATATACATTATTGATGAAACGGGTGATGAAGCCCACGGAACAGAATTCCTCTCCGACACACCTGCATGGGAGGGAATGTACCGTGAAAGGGTCCGGAAAATGGTCCTAAGGGATCGCAACCATCCCAGTATTCTATTTTGGAGTGCAGGCAATGAAAGTGGTGAAGGCGATTTGATTTGTGCCGTCATTGACGAAGGTCGCAAATATGATTCCACTCGATTTTGGATGTATGGAGGCAACGCATTCGCCCATTCTTGCGAAGACATCATAGGGCCCCGCTATCCAACCCCATTTGAATTAAAAACACTAGTCGCTCTCATTCCCGAATCAGAAGATCCCCGCCCGTCCTTCATGGACGAATATGTTTCGGTCGCAGGGAACGGAGGCGGAAGCCTTGATGAATACTGGGAACTGATTCGGCAATACCCCCGCCTCATGGGCGGAGCCATTTGGGATTATGTAAGTCCGGGTATCGAACAACCGATCCGACAGCTAGAAGTCAGTTCGGAAAACGCAGTCCCCACTCACATCATGGGTAATGCGACACTCTCCTCCGGCTATCGCGGCAAAGGCATTGACCTCAATGGTCACGACCAATGGGTGGAGATCTACCAGGATCCCAGCTTGGATCTCGAAACCGATAAACTCACCATCGCTGCCTGGGTGTATCCAAGAGCGTTAAACGACTACAGCGGAACGTTCATCAGTAAAGGATCTCACCAGTTTGTTCTCAAACAAAGCGGAAAAGATGCTCTTTCTTTTTTCATCACAACGAACCAACGATACGAAGTCACTGCCTCTCTGCCTGATCAATGGCTGAACCATTGGCACCACATCGCTGCTAGCTATGATGGTAAAACTATTCAGTTAAGTATTGATGGCGTAACAGTCGCCTCTTCACCCGCAAGTGGAGTGCTCCATCGTTATCCATACCCAGTCAACGTGGGCCGCGATGCTGAAGCTCATGGACTCGAGACTGGAGCCGCTTATTTAGCCGACGCAATCATCGATGAAGTAGCAGTGTATAATGAAGTCATTCCTGTCGAACGCATCATGGAGGGGAATCCGCTTGCCAAAAAATCCGCACTGCTCTGGCTCGACTTTGAATCCGAGCAAACACAGGGCACTTTCTACAGCATCGGCACAGCCGCCCGGAGCTATGGCACCATTTGGCCCGACCGAACACCACAACCCGAAATGCAACAGATCAAACACAGTGGCCGCCCCCTTTCAATCAACTGGATCGACGAGGAGCAAGGACTGGTAAAAATTAAAAATCTTCACCATTTCAGCAATTTGAATGAATTCAACCTGATTTGGGAACGCAAAGCCCATCCTGGACGAACTATTACCGGGAGCCTAAATCTCGATATCGCCCCAACAGTCTCAGAAGTGATCCAACTTCCCCGGGAAGCCCTGCAACTCATCGGAGACACATCAGAAACTCTATCCATTAAGCTCCTGCTTAAAACCGACAAAGCATGGGCAAAAAAGGGTCATCTCATCGCAGAGGAGCAACTTCTGGTTCATTTCCAAGATCAACAGCAAAAAGCCAACGAAACATCACCAAGCCTCAATCTGGTGAAAAACTCCTCCATGATCGAAATTCAAGGGGAAAACTTCAGCTACCACTTTGACCCAAACAAAGGGAAACTCACATCGATCAAAATCAAGGAAACAGAAGTCCTGCAAACAGGCCCCGAGACTAACGTGTGGCGGGCTCCTCTGCCCAACGAAATTGACCCATGGTCGGGGTGGTCCCTTCTGGCGAATCCCGTCAACGACACCTACCGTCGTTCACTAGCAGGGGAGTGGTATGCGTGGGGTCTCGACCAGCTCCATTGGAAATGCGACAGCGTCACAGTAAAGGAGCTGGGGTCTTCAATCCAGATCCGCAGCGAATACCATACTCAGGCGAACTCGTCCGTTTGGCCATTTATCAATGGATTTGATGCCACCTTTACTTATGAAATTGCAGTAACAGGACATCTCAATGTGACACATGAGATCCTCCCACAAGGAAACCAACCCAGATGGTTACCTCGAATAGGAAACGAGTGGAAACTGTTTCCCCAATTTCAGAACATCACGTGGTTTGGAAGAGGTCCGGGCGAAAACTACCCCGATCGCAAGAGCGGAAGTCCAGTGGGCCTTTACACGGCGAAACTATCGGACCTTTACGAGCCTTACCTCATCCCTCAGGACCACGGATTGCGAACCGACAACCGTTGGGTGCGTTTTGCCGATGATTCGGGCGTCGGACTCGAAATTCGTTCCAATGAACCATTCAATTTCAACGCCTACCCTTACACGACGGATCATCTCAGTAGAGCCCAATACCCATTTCAGCTCGAACCATCCGGAATAATCACTCTCAATGTTGACTATCAAACCACCGGTGTGGGTGATACGGCCCGCTCTACGCTCAGTTCCTATCAGGCACACGCCGTGCCCGTAACTTTTGAGTACGAATTGATCCCACTAGGACTGTAGTTTTATTCCCGACTTAGTTGCAAAATGTTAAACAAATCTCATGCGAGCATGAGATACCAGAGGTGATGAGATGTAGCATTCGATGCTCGCATCGGATTACACACGTATTGAATTAACCGCTAATTGGTGTCAGTGTTTTGAGAATCCAACTGATTTACACAAGAAGAGAATTCAATTTCCTTAAACCTTCTCAAAATAACAAAAGACGCCCCATTGAGCGTCTTTTTTATTCTTCAATAATAAAGAGGGTATTTCCCTGATTATTCGTCCTTATCGCAGCATGCTTTCTGCCCCAGAAGAGCTTCAATCATGGCTGTGTTTGGAGCGCCATAGGAAAGAGGATCATAAAACCATTCGAAAATGCCGAAATCTCCTTTGTATTCCCAGTTCGCCCAAGCCATTCCATGAGCTTCAAAGGTCGATACGATATCCCTGTAGTAAGCAAGACGATCTTCTTCCTTTACAGTCGGCATACAGCCAAACTCCCCACAATAGAGCTGAAGACCTAACTCTTCCGCACGGTCTATCGCTGGTTTCAATTCCTGGTAAAAGCGTTCCGGACCCCAATCATCCAAAACCGAATCAATCACAAACCCTAGATCCCCATCTTTCATCCCTTTCATTTTCAGATATTCCTCTTCGCTGATGGTCGGCCCGGGGTAATTTACTTCACCTCTATAAAACTTCATTGGCGTCCAACTAGCAGTATAATGCGTAAGTAAGAATGGCACGTAGGTATGCGTGCTCAAGATGATGTTTTTATCACCTTCAGGGATTTTCAACAACGGAACTGTCTGAGGAATTTGCCATCTGTTGGAACCAATAACGATAACACGGTTTGGTTCCAATTTGCGAATCGCAGTCAGTGCCTTCTCCACCAACTTATTCCAATCTTCTGGATCTTCAGCAACAGGCTCATTCATGATCTCATAAGCGACCTTATTCACAGGATATTGCGAAATTTCGGCACTGAGCTGACGCCACAAATCAAAGAATTTCTCCTGCTCTGCGGGATCATCCCACAAGGTATTCGTCCCCCCCTCGTTTGCCGCGTTAAAATGATGAGAGCGAATGACATGCATATCTACAATCACTCCCAAATCATATTTTATTGCCCATTGAATTCCATTGTGGAGATGAGCAATGGCAGACTCGTTCAACGAACCGTCTTCGTGCCATATTTCTTTTTCATCAATGGGCAATCGAACATGATCATATCCCAAACTTGCGATATAACGGAGATCATTTTCGGTAATAAACTGATCCCGATCAAACCAGCCAAAATCCTGAGACAACCAGTGACTCAAATTGATTCCGCGCTGGATTTCAAATCCAGCCGGGTTACGGACTGCGGCCTGCACTGAAGCATGGCAGATAAAGAAGGACAAAGAAATCAAACTCAGGACCTTCAGTAGAAAAACATTGCCAGGGTAAAACGTTTTTAAACCTTTCATAGATTCCACGCTACGCTTCCCCATTCACAGACACAACCGATTTACTCATTCTTACAAATGCGCTCTCCACTCCGAAGGAGCAATTCCCGTCTCCTTTTTGAAAACCTGTGAAAAGTGAAACGGACTTGAAAACCCTAGCTGATAAGCGACTTCTTTCACCGTTGGACTTCCGGCTTTTAACAGTCGTTTCGCCTCATCGACTTTCATTCGACGAATCAGATTAGAAGGGGATGTTTTCATGATATCATTGCACCTTGCATTTAGGGTACGTTCAGGAATTCCCAGAGCCAATGCCAGGTCAGTTACTGTTACCTTCTTATTGAGCGAGGAAACAAGCTCAGCAAGAAGAGCATCTGCAAACTGGCGAGCGGCAGTATGCTGCACCAGCACACTATCCATAATTGAAGTTGGAAACTGACGAAGCACACGCAATACGATCACTTCAAGTAATGCATCCTGAATGTTTCCCGAGTAGATAACATCGTCACACTCCAAAGCGATCTGCCGAAGAAGAGAATCATCGAAACCCTGCGAACGCCGTGTCATTTGCAATGAAGGATCACACCCTTTTCGAAAGATTCGGTTAATTGGGCTGTTGGCAGCGACAGAAAAAATCCGAAAATGCACCACATAATGACTCTGAGCATTCGCGAGATGATCCTGATGAAAATCCCCCGGTTGAATCAACAATGAACAGCCTGGAGCTACTTCCAATTCTTCATTATTCAAATTGCAGCGATAAGGACCTTCCTTTACGAGAATCAATTCGTAGCTGTTATGCTCATGTCGCGGATATTCATATGCTCCGTTCATTGACAATCGATGAAAGTCCAAGAACCGAAATTGGATTTTATAAGAAAAAAGACTGCTCAGACCGCGATAAAAGTATTCTTTCCGCATCCCCTCACGAGACTCAACTTTTGGTGACATTGGGCGACTCATCTGCTGATATCCATATGCCTTTGCCAAAATCAATGTCAAATCATCATCGATTTTTCCCTGTCTCTCTGTTCAAATACGGAAAGTAATCACTTACAGAAAGCCCCATCACGACCATGACAGATAAGAACCCAAACTTACATGATCTCTCAAAAATGATCGATCATTCCCTGCTTCACCCCACGATGACAGACAAAGACGTAAGGGAAGGCTGCGAACTGGCGATCCGGTACAATGTCGCCACGGTTTGCATCAAACCTTATCACATCCCCATGGTAAAAGAGTGGATTACAGAGAGTGACGTCGATATCTGCCCTGTGATTGGATTCCCTCATGGGAATAGTTCCACTTCCATCAAAGTAGCGGAGGCAGAAGCTGCGGTTGCTGCCGGAGGTCAGGAGATCGACATGGTGGTCAACATTGGTAAATTACTAGGGAACGACTGGGACTATGTTACAGACGAAATTCAGGCTATCAACGATGGTGTTACGTTCAATGGCGCCATTCTCAAAGTCATTTTTGAAAACGATTACCTCCAAGAAAGCCATATCATCAAATTGTGTGAAATCTGCTCCGAAATCGGTGTCGCGTTCGTAAAAACGTCCACCGGGTATGGATTCGTAAAACAACCCAATGGAATGTATTCTTACAATGGCGCAACAGACCATCACCTCCAACTGATGCGTCAGCATTCGGCAGCTGAAGTCCAGATCAAGGCAGCAGGAGGGGTTCGCACGCTCGATGACTTACTACGCGTAAGGAGCCTCGGAGTCACCCGAGTCGGTGCCACCGCAACCGAAGCCATGCTTGAAGAAGCCAAACGTCGGGGATTTGAGTAATTATCACCGATCGCTTGCCTACCCGCCTCAGGCGAGAGGCCGTCGACCCCTTCCATTTAAGTCATTTTTGGTAGGGACGGACTGCCAGGCCGTCCGTCTTTTGCTACCACCATGTCGACCTTCACTAAACCTTCTCTCCAGTATTTTTCCATTTGTTAGATCAAAGCATCGCTGGTTACCACGAACCACAATACGCACGAATGAATTCATGCGCTCCAAAATAAAAAGGAGGTGATGACTTTAGTCGTCACTGTTTCAACTAGCTTCCATCCAACATAAATCCTGCCCATCCTGTAGCTCCATACGAACCCAACTTCTCCGTCCGACTGACAGAGACTGACGATCTCTGCCAGGCCAGGCCTCATTCTCAGAATTGAAAAATAGCAAATGAACAAACTTTGGTAACCGACAAACGATCGATGTTTATCTCGTATGCTTGTCTTTGAGCATGAGCATATCGAAGGGCATGCGACCCCGCAGAAAGTGAAGTTGAAATGTGTTGGAGCTAGAGTCTAGGAAGACCCGCGAATCGACGATATCGTTTGCGAGCAAACGATACTACGGGAGTTAGACGTTTGTTGAATCGTAGCATCGCATGCTCGCGTGCGATTGATTGCCCCACTGATTCACCAGAATTCAAACCCAACCGCCGCTTGAGCACTCTTTTTCGATACAACGCTCCTAAGATGGAGCCTTCGATTCTGAAATCGCTTCCACGCACCGAATACCATCGAGAGCTGCACTGACAATTCCTCCCGCATATCCCGCTCCTTCTGCGCAGGGATAAAATCCTGCAACTTCTGGATGCTCCAGAGTTTGTCGATCGCGCGGAATCCTTACAGGAGAACTCGTTCGGGTTTCGAATCCGATCAAATTCACATCTCCAGACAAATAACCCTTCATTTGACGTCCGAACAGAACCAAGCCTTCTCGCAACCGGTCCACAATTCCCTCAGGTAGTAATTCATCTAAACGCGCAGGGATTATCCCCGGGAAATAACTAGTGGGAGGCAGCGATGTGGACGCTTTCCCTTGCATGAAGTCCAACACTCTTTGCGCTGGGGCTACCTGCCCTCCTCCGCCCGCTTCTTTTGCGGCGCATTCCAATTTCCTTTGAAAGGCGATTCCAGCCAATACGCCATGCTCTTCCTGAAATTCCGCGGTATCCTCTGGTTCGACTGTCACAACCAAGCCACTGTTCGCAAAGGGAGAGTCTCGACGCGCAAGACTCATTCCGTTAACAACAACTTCATCGTTTTCTGTGGCGGATGGAACGATAAACCCACCCGGGCACATACAAAAGGAATGAACCCCACGATCCCGAATTTTCGTCGCTAGGCTATAACTCGCTGCAGGTAATAACCTCGGACGTGTCTGACCGGGTTTCAGATGATATTGCAACTGATCAATCAAAGGTTGGGGATGCTCAATCCGCACACCAACTGCAAAAGGTTTCTGCTCAAGCAAGACGCCCTGAGCCTGCAGTGTCTGGTAAATGTCGCGCGCCGAATGACCCGTCGCCAGTATCACCGCTATTCCTTCAAATTGGCTTCCATCCTGTGTCGCCACACCCCGAATGCGTCCTTCTTCAATGATAAATCGGTTTACTTTCTGATGAAAGTGCACTTCCCCACCCGCTTTAAGAATACTCTCACGAATATTCATAACGACCTTAGGAAGAAGATTGGATCCGATGTGAGGATGGGCATCGATGAGAATGCGTTCTGGCGCTCCGTGAGCGACAAAAACCTCATACACATTCTGAATCGAACCGCGTTTCCCAGACCGGGAATAGAGCTTTCCATCCGAAAAAGTTCCTGCTCCTCCTTCGCCAAAACAATAGTTCGAATCTTCAACTACATTTCCATGCCGCAGAATGGGAGCCAAATCTCTTCTTCTGGAAGATGCATCCTTGCCTCGCTCCAAAATGACCGGACGCAACCCTTTCTCAATGCACTTCAATGCCGCAAACATCCCTGCTGGCCCACAACCGACAATGACAACCCGAGGAGCATCTTCCGGCAATACTGGATAATCAGCAGTAATTGCAGGGACCTCAGGCAACGGATGGTTCACGCCTACTTCAAATCTCAACTGAACCTTGATCATTGATTTTCGGGCATCGATCGAGTGCTTTTTGAGCCGAAAGCTCTTAATATTCTCAGTCTTAAGATTTAGCTTTTCAGCGATTGCTCGCTTTTGTGCATGTGGATTCTCAGATTTAGAAAGCGGCAGTATAATGTCTACCACCACTCCCTTTTCAGTTTTGTTTTCCCGATCGTTTGTCATTCCAGTATGATTGTTGTCCAACAACGATACCACTATCTGGAATAAGTTCGAAAAGCAATAGAGGTGATTTGATACTGTTTAGCGTTTTAAGCACGAATTAGCGTTAACAAACTTCAAACAAAAACAGATCTCATGCGAGCATGAGATACTACAGGTGACGAAGCGTAGCATCCGATGCTTGCATCGGATATTGAACGCAGCAACTTAATCGCTGATTCGTGCTTGAAAAGGGATCTGGCCTCCAAACTCCGGAGATAAACCACCTTCTCTATCAACTTAGCAACCTTTATTACGGAGTGTAGACATCAGTCCTATACCACTATGCCAAGAGAGGAATCCATGAGTCTCCATACTTTTGGCAACGATGCCATCATCGAAGCAAGAGTGTCATGACCTCCTAATTCCTTCATTTACGAGTAGTTTTCTGGCGAAAACTCCAGAAAGCACAAGACCGAAAAATCGCGAATATCGGCTCTCGTTACATCAAAATCTAACATTGTTCATGGCTAGGGCGAAACGACCTCGTTGAGCCGTTCATCTGCCTCTCCGCCCTTCCCTTCTGTTCTCACCAAACCTCAACTCAGCCCCCCCAGCTTCCACCCACAGCTTGGCAGAGATTGATCAACGCGATTCGGATCGCAGCTTGCTTCTGAATCCATTCAGACTTGGCAGAGATAAGTTCCATTTCCGCCTGCAATAATTCGGAATGCGAGACCAGGCCCGCTTGGTTCTGGATCTTCACTGTTTGATATTGTTGTTCCAGTGAAGTTAACAACTCCTCGTATACTTCCATCGATTTGAACGCCGTTTGATACTGATGCAATGTCATTTGCACCTCCGCCACTGCGTTGAGATAAACCGCTCGAAACTCAGACACGCGGGCTTTCACTTCTTGAAGTTCCACTTCTACTTGAGTGCGCAATTGCCCTCCATTAAAAACGGGAAGGCTCACCGCAGGTCCAAAGTTCCAGAATCGACTGGCAGCGCTGAGAAGTTCGCCACTTTCAATGCTTTCCAAGCCCAATCCTCCCAGCAAAACAATGCGAGGATAGAGATTACTCACAGCGATCTTATGGCGTGCCAGGCTTTGATCCAAACTCGCTCTCGCCAATCGTAAATCTGGCCGGGTGAGCAGATGATCGGTGTCAATCGTGACGTCTGATAAGGGATTTCCGTTCTCACCAGTAACATGAGCTTCAGCCAATCGAACTTTCAAATTCTCGACATCCAAAGTCGTCAAAACAGAGAGTCGAATCAACGCTGCTTCACGCTGATGCTGCAGACTCGGAAGGGCCGATTGCAGACGTTTGACCAGGACACGAGCAGCATCCACTTTGGACTTAGGCACAGCCCCGAGTGCTAACCGACGCTCATCCATGGAGAGGATTTTTTGTCCCGATTCAATCTGAGATTTAAGGAAAGTGATTTGCTCGGCATAGGTCATATATTGCAGGTAGTTTCGACCCGTTTCCGAAAGAATGAGCCTCCACCCATCTTTCAGTCCAAGCTCGGCCATCAAGGCTCCTTGTTCCGCTACTTCAACTTGTGCCCCGATCCGACCATAAAGGTCCAGTTCCCAAGCCAACTGCAAGCCACCGTGAGTAAGGGTTTCCGTGCGATCAGGAAATCCGGGAAATCCCTCAACAACAGGGAACATTCCATTTTCGCTGCGTTCCTGAGTCATTAACGAAACATCAAGGTCCACTCGAGGTTTTCGGCTCGCACCCATCTGATTGACCATAAGGAGACTCTTAGCCCATCGGTGACGGGCGACGTCGAGTTGCAAGTTATTTTCGAGCGCAGACTCAAGCAGTGACTCCAACACAGGGTCATCGAATTGCTTCCACCACTGTACGGATGCAATATCGAGATTACCGGATCTCGTTTCAAATCCAAGCCGGGTATCCGTTTCTTTCACCTCGTAACCCGGGCCAACAGCACATCCTGCAAAAAGAGATAAAAGGCATGAGAAGATCAATGAATGGAATAAATAAGCTTTCATATAAGGTTATTCAGATCTGTGACGGAACATCCAAACCGAGGCGCCTGTTGTCAGCACGCCTATGATCAACAGTGGATAAGTATTCTGCCAAATAATGGACGCAGGCGCATCTTTGAGAAAGAGCTCCTTGGTGATGATTAAAAAGTATTTCAGAGGGTTCAAAACCGTGAGCTGAGCCAACCAATCCGGCATATTATCAATTGGGCTTGCATATCCCGATAATAAAACCGCCGGCAATACGAAACAAAATACCGCCAGAATCGCCTGCTGCTGGGTATGACAAATCGAGGAAACAAAGAGCCCAACCCCGACCAGGGCAAACAGGTAAGCAGCCATCGATGCATAGAGCAGCAACAAGCTCCCTTCAAATGGCACGCCAAATAAATTCACGCCAACAAAAACAATGAGACTGGCTTCTGCCATAGGGATGAAAAATGCCGGAACCGCTTTCCCGATGAGGATCATTTCGGGACTCAGCGGTGACACCAGTAGCTGATCAAAGGTGCCCAGTTCTCGCTCTCTCGCTACCGACAATGCGGTAATGATCATCGCCATCAGTGTTGTAAGGATCGCCACGAGGCTCGGGATCACAAACCAGAGGTAATGAAGGTTCGGATTGAACCAATTGCGTGTGCTTATCGAAGCGGATAAATTCTCCGTCGACAGGTACCCCGAATCAAACAGCATCTGCTGCACCACCGCAGTCAGATACCCCGTCGCAATTTGTCCACTATTGGAACGGCGTCCATCAGCAATGACCTGAAGAGCAGGAACTTTACCCTGCTTCAGTTGCTGCGAATAATCTTGGGGAATGTGTAACCCAAGCAAGCTATTCTGCTGATCGATGGTTTGATCAAAGGTCGGCTGATCATGCACATAGATGATTTTCTTGAACGACTTCATTGCAGCAACGCGCTGCACCAGCTCGGTGGCCACCGTACCGAAGTCCTCATTCCAGATCGTGAGTGTGTTGTTTTTCACTTCCAGGGTACTGGCCAGTGAGAACACGAAGAGCTGCATCATGGGAGGAGCAATCAAGATGATGCGGTTTCGTGGGTCCCGCAACAGTGCTGTAAATTCTTTGCGAATGAGTGAAAGAATGCGCCGAAACATATCAGTCGATCCTCCTTTGCATGTTTTTGGCTGTCATACCGATAAAAAGGAACGCAGTTGCGATGAGAAAACCGATATTCGGTAAAAGGATTGGCCAGATATCCCCTGCAAGGAAGAGCGTCTGCAAACTATTTACGTAGTACCGAGCAGGGATAATACGGGTCAGTATCTGGATTGGCAGTGGCATACTGTTGATCTCAAAAATGAAACCCGACAGAATGAAGGCGGGTAAAAACGCCACATTCAGGGCAATTTGGGAAGCCACAAATTGATCTTTCGTTTTTGCAGAAATTACCAGTCCAATGCCCAAGACCGTCAACAGGAAGATACTGGTGACAAACGACAGTGCCAGGAAACTTCCGCGAAATGGAACATCTAACACAACCGTAGCAAAGAAAAAACAAAACAGGAAAGAGCCATAACCTAATATGAAATAGGGAATGAGTTTCCCGAGGATTAATTCCAGTCGAGTGACAGGCGAAGCCAACAGAGCTTCCATTGTGCCGCGTTCCCATTCACGGGCTATCACCAATGCGGTCAGAAGCGCACCTACGATGGTCATGATCACCGCCAAGGATCCGGGGATGAGCACATTGCGACTTTCCACAGAGGGATTGAACCGAAATCTCACTTCAAGCAACGAACCTTGCTGCCAGTCGCCTCCAGCTTTTACACGTTTCTGATCTGAAATTGAGCTTAATACTCCCGTCACATACTGTTGCACGACTGCGGCCAACTGCGGCTCACTGCCATCCGTGATCACCTGTATCTTTGGAACTCCGGCAGCGTGCCTGCCAGCACTTTCAAAATCCTCCGGAATGACAACAATGCCACGGATTTCTCCCTCCAATAATTTTGTTTCCAACGGCGCTAGATGCTGACTTAGCTCCACCTCAAAATATCCGGATCCTTGCAACCCCGAAATAAATTCTCGCATTTCCAGTCCCGGAGCTTCAACAACGACTCCAATCGGTAGTTTTTTGGTATCTAGGGAAATGCCATATCCGAAAATTAACAGCAACAAACCGGGCAGGAGAAAGGCGATAAGAATACTGCTTGGGTCCCGACTGATTTGGTAGAATTCTTTTCTGATCAATGCCCGCAAACGTCGGACGGAGAGGAGTTTGTTCATACTGCCACCCCCTGCTCATTGCGTTGAATCAGTTCAATAAAAGCCTGCTCCATAGTGGGATTTTTCAAAACATCACTCGCAACACCCGCTTTGAGGTTTGCCGGCGTATCCAAGGCAATCAAACTTCCTCTGTAAACCAGTCCGATACGATCACAGTATTCTGCTTCGTCCATAAAATGGGTGGTCACCATGATCGTAACTCCCTTCGCCACCAATCCATTAATGTGCGACCAAAATTCCCGCCTGGTCTGCGGATCCACTCCAGAGGTGGGTTCATCCAGAAACAATATGTCCGGTCGATGCATCACCGCACACGCCAATGCCAGCCGCTGTTTATATCCCAAAGGAAGCGTCTCCGCTCCCTTGCGAAGAAACGGTCCGAGTTCGAACGTTTCCGTCATCATCTGCACCTGTTCCCGTTGAACGCTGCCATGCAAACCATAAACACCCGAAAAGAACTTCAAATTTTCCTCAACTGTCAGCGCACCGTATAGAGAAAACTTTTGCGCCATGTAACCGATTTTTTGCCGCGCTTCACCTGATGCAAGTTTCAGGCTCACGCCCTTTACCAATGCTTCTCCATGGGTCGGAGTGAGCAACCCACACATCATTTTGAAGGTCGTCGATTTGCCCGCTCCATTTGGGCCCAACAGTCCAAAAACCTCACCCGGCTGAATCGTAAAACTCACATCATCGGTCGCTTTGAAATCACCGAACTGCTTCGTCAAGTGCACCGCTTCGACCGTCGTTGTCCCTGGTTCCGAGGGTTTAAACTCAATTTTGTCAGCAAGTCGCGATGGTCCTTTTGGGCCCCCTCCGAGCAAATCCATAAACGCATCCTCAAAGCGTGCTGTCACGGGAATGAGCTGCTGTTGTTGACGATCAAGAAACGCTTGAAGGTCGGCAGTTGCAGCGGGACTATCCGTCAATATTCGAATCGCATCCCCTTCGATGACACCATCCTTTACTCCGTCGAGCGAAAGTAATTCTGTCAGTCGATTTCGACGCTGACCATCGAATCCTCGAAGCAAAAAGGTCCTTTCAGAAACTTTTTCCGTCAACTCCGATGGATCACCGGAATAGAGGGTCTTACCTTCATTCAACAACGTCACCTGGTCACACTGCTCCGCCTCGTCCAGATAGGCTGTCGACCAGATCACTGCCATGCCATCCCCCGACAATTCTTTCACCATTTTCCACAGCTCCCTCCGAGAGATGGGATCGACACCCACACTGGGTTCATCGAGCAATAGCAACTTAGGTCTGGCGATCAAGGAACAGGCCAATCCAAGTTTCTGCTTCATTCCTCCAGACAATGCACCCGCTCGACGGCTTTGAAACGCTTCAAGATCAGTGAACGCCAATAACTCTCCAAAGATGCGTTTACGCTCCTCCCCTAAGCAATTCCGTAAATCCGCATAGAGATTAAGGTTCTCAATGACGGTCAGATCCTCGTAAAGTCCAAACTTTTGCGGCATATAGCTGATGCGCTCTCGGACTTTTTCAGCGTTCAAAGGCATCGGAAGTCCAAGCACCTCAACCTCACCACCGGTAGCGTGCATCAGGCCCGCAATCACCCTGAGTAAAGTCGTCTTCCCCGCCCCATCAGGGCCAACGATCCCTCTGATTTTACCCGGTTTTGCGATCAAATCGAGCGCATCCAACGCCATTCTTTTCTGACCATCAAACTGTTTGCACAGTTTTCTGATTTCCAATGGATTGTTTTTTTTCACCCGTGTTGTTTGTTATATAAAGCCGCGTTAGCCAGGATCTAAAACTGAATAGTAACTGGCATGCCCTGCCGAAGCTGGGAATCGGGATTTTCCACAATAATGCGAAATCGATACACAAGGTCAGTACGCAGTTTTTCTGTTTGCACAGATTTGGGTGTGAATTCCGCCGTTGGTGAGATGAATCCGATGCGCCCGAGGTAAGCCTCTCCAGGCCGGCTATCAGTAAAGATCTTCACCTTCATTCCCGGTTCGATTTTACCAAGACTGGATTCCGAAATATAAGCACGAACCCAGGGCTTTTCATCCAAAGCCATTATAAAAACAGGAACACCAGGCTGAACAATGGCACCTGCTTCCTGGATACGAAATCGGATCGTGCCGACCGAAGGTGCCCTGAGTTCACAATCTGCAATGGATGTCATCAACTGAGAAAGCTTGGCACCGCTACCAAGGAGTTCCGCCTGCACTTGTTCAATCGTTTCCTGCCTGAACCCAGATTCAAGAAGCTTCAATTGGGCTTTTGCCGCTACAATCCTTGCTTTGGCAACCTCAAACTCCATTCTACTTGCGTCCAGGAGTTGAACCGTTCCAACTTCGTTTTCATCCAGCATTTTCTGCCGGTCGTAATTAAGCTCTGCCAGTTTAAATTGGGCTTCAACTACCCCTAGATTTGCTTTGGCCTGCTCGATTTCTTCAGGTCGAAATCCATGCTGCAATTCCTTTAGTTTTGCCTCAACGGATGCCACTGCTGCTTCTGCCTGCGCGACCTGGTGTTGCAACGGTCCATCATCAATGATCGCAAGCAACTGATCTTTTGTGATTTTTTCTCCTTCGTCGACCTCTAGGCTTAACAACCGGCCCCCCACTCGAAATCCAAGAACGACTTCCCGAATATCGACGTTCCCATAAAGTCGTAGGTCTGCTTCAGAACCCTCGCTCAAACGTGGTTTCACCACTTTGACTCCAACTACTCCGGCCACAACCAGAAGGATCACTGCAATAAGGATTTTCTTTTTCATAACTGCTTATCAAATTTGGATTTTAAAAACTGTTTCCCCTACCCACTTAATTGGGATCCTTACGAATACCCCTGATGAAGAGTTCGCCTAAAGCAGTCGGGATTTCATGGGGCTGCAGACCATGTGCATTCATGCTGTCACTGCGAAACATCCCCTGCACTGACTGCAAAAATGCCTCACTAAAAACGAGAATATTCAGATCCTCCCTCACATATCCCTCCGCTTGCCCCTGTTTCATAAGCAAGGTCAACATTTCAGGGAGGACTTCGCGTCGAATGGCTTCAATTCGCTTGTAAATCTCTGGAAAGTACCGCTCGAGTTCGACAAAAACACGACTGTCAAAGCGTCTCAGTGCTTGGCTGATCAGCTCAAAGTAACGATTTAATTTTTCTTCAAAAGGAAGGTCCTTACGCTCAATAAGGGCCTTCATCCGTTGTCGAACATCACCAACAAACCGCTCGATAATACAACGGACCAGGGCATCTTTACTCTCCACAATGCGATAAATCGTTTTTTTGCTCACCCCAAGATCCTGCGCAAGATCATCCATCCTCAGATGTTTCGGGCCATAAGTGGTGATATGCATTTCCGCCCGCTCGACCAACCTTTCAGTGAGCTCCTCTGTATTCGTCTTGAGCATGCTTAAAGCATCAATAAAAACGATGGAAACTCAAAATGTTTTTCTAGTTTCCATTTGAGAATTACCGTAAGTGCTTGATATCGATAGAAATCAAATTCACGCAGTTACGCCCATTTATGGCCAAGTTTCCATGCTGCAAACGATTCATAGGGTGCAAAAGTGTCTTTTTCATAGAAATTCAACCCTGCTGAGTTGGCAAAACGTCCCCTTGAGGAACCGAGATAGATCCTTGGTGAAACTCTGGAGGCGATGACTTTAGTCGTCGTCAAGGGTAGGTGTTGGGCACACGACTAAAGTCATGTGTTGCGTAGAGAAGATGTTAGAGGAGGTTAACCATCGATCACGAACTCGACCAAACAAACGAATTATCGATAGTCAACCGCCAGTCCTTCATTAAACCGACTACGTGAGCACAAACAGGACATCACATGATCGGTTGAGCGAGTCGCGCAACCCTACCCCATTGAGGCAACAATCCCCCAGCTTTTGATGGCAAGGCCAATCACCCTGTAAACTACGACACGTCTGTGAATGAGCTGATCGTCTGCCTTTCTGCAATTAGGAACTCTGCGATCATTTAGCAAAGAGAATAAACCAACTCCTCTAATGTCCAAGCAAGCGCTGAGTCACATGATCATAGAATGCGTCTAAATCTTTCCAGCGCATGGCAGCATCAACGGGAGTTCCGTCAAAATCTCTCACCGTAAATCCATCGTCGGTCACACGGATCGGAACCGTCTCAAACTCCAAGAACGAGTGATCAAAGGCCATGTACACTGCAACAAGGTCAAACAGTGTTGATGATTGCCGTTTCACAAAAGCTTCATTCACGTCCATCCAGGTAACCAACTTCGCCCATATTTCATAATTTTCAAACAGTGCCTGGAGCGTGGGCAATGAAGATTGACGAAGTTTCTGGTAACCTTTTCCCGACAATACGACCTGTCCACAAGTATCCAGCGGCGTGATCTCCTTGCTGATGAAATCACTGTTTAAAACAGCTCGAAAAGCCGGAACATCGTATTTTACATTCGCCTCTGCGGAGGGTTTATCACCATACCCACGATCAATACTCCCGTGCATCCCGTAGAAACGAATTTTTTTTGCGATTCCAGGGTCCAATTCCAGTGCTTCCTGCAAGCTTGGCAAGATACCAACTGCGATCACCGTTACCGGCGTTTCAGAAGCATTCACCATATCAACAAACGCCCGGACCCCTTCTGACTCGACTTTCCCAGAATACTGTTGCAGTTCATAATCTTCCACCCACGGTTCCTGAAAATTTGAGCCAGAGCCTTCTCCCGCACCAACCGCAACCACCACATCTGCACGATCTGCAATTTCCAAAAACTTTGCCGCGATCTTCGCACGATAAGTCGTGTCTCCCGATGACGTCAGCACCATTTTCAAATCCAGCTCAGGACAATTCAAAAGATAGGCCAGCGCCCAGGTGTCATCAATGTCGGTTCCAATATCAGTATCGAACACTACAGGAATCGGCTTGGACTCCGTTGCGGAGACAAAACATCCTCCCGCGATTGCCGCAAAAATCGCTAAAATTCCAATTTTAGAAAGGCAGGTGACAATCTTCATGAACAACAGCCTACACAATATTGAGATCGAACCGAGTGAATTTTTGCAATTTCTTCGCGACTGATTAGAATGTTTGCCATCGGGTTACCACTTCACCCGTTTACCACTTATCACAACATTATGAATACAATACAAGCCATCGAAACACGCAGGTCAGTAAAGCATTATGACCCCAATCATTCCATGAGTGAAGAAGAGACTCACAAGCTCCTCAAACTCGCAATGCAGGCGCCAACGGCCTTCAATATTCAACATTGGCGATTCGTCGTCGTTAAGGACAGCGAACAACGCAAAGCCATTCGTGCAGCAGCCTGGGATCAGGCTCAAGTAACGGATGCATCGCTGTTGATAGTGCTATGCGCCAACCTTGACGCATGGATAGACGGTCCCCGCTATTGGAAGGATGCACCCGAAGCGGTTCAAAACATTCTCGTCCCTGCGATCGAACAGTACTACGAAGGACGTGAGCAAGTGCAGCGTGACGAAGTCATGCGTTCTTGCGGAATAGCCGGACAAACCCTGATGTTGGCAGCGAAAGCCATGGGCTATGACTCTTGTCCGATGGACGGTTTCGATTTTGATGAGGTTGCAAAAATCATCAATCTCCCCGATAATCATGCCATTTCATTCATGATAGCAGTGGGTAAAGGAACTCAAGCCCCTTGGCCCAAGCCCGGTCAACTTCCCTACGAAGAAGTCGTCATTGAAAACAAGTTTTAAAATTTCAATTTCCGCAAAAATCCAAACACGCGCAACACTGGTTCAATCGTAACCAGCAGAGCGCGTTTTTTTTAGCAACCCGAATTCAAATTCACCGCTTCAACACAACCCTCATCGTCATTGAATTATTTTATTGATATATTTTTGTTCACGTGTTTTTATGTTCACCATGAGCAAAGAGTTTTTGTTGTTTCTCAATAACAACGGTGATTCCCGATTCGGGTACTACCGATCCGTAGCCATCTTACCCACAACCCATCAAAAAGGCACCAAGCTTTGGCTACCATACGAGTTCATCATGGACATGAGCCGCACCCTCATACTCGCAGAACGAAGAAACTTTCAAAATGAATACGCTGATGCGATCGTAAAAAAATTCCAAATGGTCATCAATCGTGAGGAACTCAGTCACCTCCCTTTGGTTGATATCTGGCGACCTTACCATGGTCAACAAGTGACAAAGAGCTATCGCTGGGATCAATGTTTTCCGTTAGAATTAACGCTTGCAGAGTTTCAAAAACAAATAAGGAAAATCAAACTCCCATCCGTCACAAATACCCCCCTCTATGAATGGTATTTTGATCACCATACCTTACTGAAGTTCTTCACAGACCCGCGCTTCCAAGGGTTCCTGGAACATTCGGGCTTTCAAGCGAGCACAGACCAAATGCACCTCAACCTCAGCGCATAATCTTCAAAGACTTAGATCATAGACTCGTCGCATAGAATTAAACAACTGCACAAAAAGGGCTTTACCGAGTGCTTGGAAATTGAAATTTAACACTACTCTACTCAATTTTAAATTGACGAACGATCTTCTCCAATGAGGTTGACAATGAATACACTTGTTCAGCATTTCCGCGAACGCCAGAGAGTCCTTCATTTGTTTCAACGACAGCATTATTAACTTCTTGAATATCGGAGACAATATCCTGCATCGCATTAGCAGCTGCTGCGACATTTTGGGCTACATCTTGCGCCCCATCACTGGCACCCCCGATATTTTGTGAAATCTCATTTACTGCGTTGGTCTGCTCACTCACGGTCACGAGAATCATTTGCGAGGTCGTATCAACCTCTGAAACCACCTCGGCAATTGATCGTATCGCACTGACTGCGGTTTGTGCATTCTTTTGGATGTTTTCAACCTGCGCTCGAATGTCTTCAGTTGCGCTGGATGTTTGTTTCGCAAGTTCCTTCACTTCGTTCGCAACGACAGCAAATCCTTTGCCTGCCTCCCCTGCGGAAGCAGCTTCAATCGTAGCATTGAGGGCTAACAGATTGGTCTGGGATGCAATATCCTGAATAAGATCAATCACTTTACCGATGGAATCGCTTGAACGACCCAGTTCATCCATCACCGACTGAGTTTCCACTGTCAGTCAGCAGTTCAAAATGTACCACCTGTCAGCACTTCAAAGTGTACCACCTTCGAGGCTGTTTTTCATAGGTTAGTTGTTGTTTTTGATCAATGGAAAACTACTTGTTCTGGGTTGTTACCCCCTAGCAGGAGTTTGAGGACGGCGATGAGTCCTCATTTTCGTTAGTTTGTTGCTCGATTTTGTCCTTCATTCGGTAACTTCTGCCCTTGATCCTGAAGATCACAGCATGATGCAGGAAGCGATCCAGGATCGCTGTTGCAGCGGGAACATCACCGATGAGTTTTCCCCATTCTTCAATGGGTCTGTTTGAGGTCATCATAGTGGATTTGGTTTCGTATCTGCGCATGATGATCTCAAAGAGATATTCGCCGGATTTGGGCGGGAGTTGTTTGATGCCCATGTCGTCGATGATCAGCAGATCGCATTTGAGGTATTTGGCCATGATGCGTTCATGTTTGTCAAAGAGGTCGTCTTGGAGCAGCTCATGAACGATGTCGAAGATGGAGCGATAAAGAACGGTTTTACCCATTTTGATGAGGTTGTGTCCGATGGCTTGAACCAGATGGCTTTTGCCCACTCCAGAAGGGCCTACAAAGAGTATATCGTGCTTTTGATCGAGGAACCTGCCTGTGGCCAACTCGTAGATATCCTTGCGGTTAATGGTTGTATTGAAGCTAAAATCGAAGCTTTCCAGCGAGCGTTGATCGCGGAAGCTTGCCGCACGGCTTCTTCGTTCGATTTGACGTTGGTTTCTCACGTTGAGCTCGTCCTGAAGGATGAGTTCCAAAAACTCGGACGGATCGAGTTGATTGGAACGAGCCTCCTGGATCCTCAATTCGAGGCTTTGAGCCATTCCTGAGAGTCTCAGTGCGCTAAGATAATGGTTTATGTTTTGCATGATAGTTGTGGTTAAAAAAGTTCTTTGGTTGAGAGGATTTTCCCGTAGCTTTCGGTGCCACGGATGAGCTCATGTTCGCTGATAAAGTCCAGACATGGCTGCTCGATTTTGCTGTGCAGCAGTTCTTCGATTTCGCGCAGACGGAACTGCCCGTTAAAGAGGGCTTTTTTGCAGACTTCATCGACCTGCTTCTTGCTGTGTTTTTTGCATTTAGAGAGCAGTCCCTGCATCACTCGGATGGCCATTTCAGGACGGTTCTCGATTAGTGCATCAGCCCACAAACAGGCACCTTCTCCAACCCCGGCGATTCGACTGCGCCAGTAGTAAGTGCTCTGCTCCAAACTGCCACGAGTGCCTTCCACTCCGAGTGCCTGGCTAAACTGCCCGGGTTCAAGTCGGGCATGCGAGCGCAGCAGCTTCATTTTCAGATTATAAATGCGGATCATCCTCGCATCCCATCTCGCCCACAGTTCCCGCCCAATATACTCGCAGGGCACATCATAGTAGGCCTTTTGCACTTCCACATAACTGTCACGGTGCACCCGGCGTTTGCCTTCACTGAAGCTCTCAAACAGGCTCGCAGGCAGGTCCTTTAACTGCGCTTTTTCCTCGGTTTCAAAATGAGCTCCCACTTGTCTTTTTGTGGTGCCGTGCAGGCGCTTATCTGCAGTGTTTTGCTCCCAACCCAACAGGAACTCATTGATGGCTTGGATACTTTCAAATTTACGGGCCTTGAGCGCGTTTTTGACGTATTTGATCCCATTCTCGACTTTGCCCTTATGCTCCGGAGTTCGTGGACGCGTAGGCATGACTGTTGTCCCGTAGTGCTCAGCAAAACTCACGATCTTGGGGTTTAGATCAGGATCATACCAGTGCGCCTTTATCACGGCCGCTTTGAGGTTGTCTGTGCACAGCCTTAAAGGAACTCCACCAAAGTAACGAAACGCGTTTTCCAGGCATCTCAAGAAGCTCTCACAGCTCTGATTCAAAACCGCTTCGCTGTAGGACTTGCGCGAGTAGGAAAGCGTGATTCGAAACAGGTTTACCCGCTTGAGCCTTCCACTTCCCTGATCGAGCAGGTTCATCACTCCAAAATCAATCTGCGCTTCCTGTGCTGGATCGCACTCCATGCGCCAAACACGTTGGGGAGTCTCCTTCTTGAGCTTTTTAATATAGCGTTGAACACTGTCATACGCTCCAGTAAAACCGTGCTCAATGATCAGATCCTGATGGATTCGCCTGGCATCCAATCCCAACTCAAGTTTGCCTTCTATTGTTGAGCGATACCTATCGCAAAGACTGCGAGTTTCAGGCTCATCGCCGGTCAGCACTTTGGTACACTTTGAAGAATCGATGTAACTCTTTACCGTCTTTCGGTGAATCCCAAGTTCCCGCGATATCCTACGCTCCGACCAGCCCTGATCTTTTAGTCCCTGTATTGCTTTCTGTATGTCCATCTTGAGTCGATTTGCCATGGTTTATCCATAGCAAAATCCGCCTCAAAAGTGGTACACTTTGAACTGCTGACGAGTGGTACACTTTGGGTGCTGACCGACAGTTTCCACCGCGGCAATCGAGGCCTTTCCAGTCATCTCGGTTTCTTTCTCACAATTATGCGATACTTGCGAAATCGAGGCGCTTAATTCTTCCACAGCAGCTGCAACTACCATCATCATACTCGACATTTCTTCTGCTCCAGCCGATATCGTTCCTAGATTTTCAGAAGACTCATTGGTGTGAGTCATCACTGCATCTGTCTTTTGACTCATATTTTCAGAATTATTGGCAATCAATTGTGCATTTCCACTGAGGTTCTCAGACGCTGATTTTAAGCTCAAAGAACTTTGGTTCATATCAACGACAATGGATTGAACCCTCTCAATAAACACATTAAACCAACGTCCCAGCTCTCCGACTTCGTCCTGATTACGAATCCTAATCCGTTGAGTTAAATCACCCTCTCCTTGTGCAATATTCTTAAACATCGCCGCAGTGGCTTCGATGGGACTGACAATCACTTTTGCAGTCAAGTAGAGGACAAAGAGCCCAGACACTGCAACGCCAATGAAGACTACCCAATGTTCACCAGTAGTCCGCGTAGTTCGGAACTAATCAAGGCATCGGTATCTGACTTCTTAACCCCAATAAAGTAAATGGCAATGACCTTTCCATTGTCATCAGTGATGGGATCGTAAGCAGTCAAATAAGGAATCCCCAGAATGTTCGCGTTTCCCAAAAAGAGTTCTTTGTTCATGATAGGTTGATAGGCTGCGCTCTGATGTCCCAGCATAGTCCCAACGGCACGCGACCCATCAGGTTTTTGAATATTCGTCGTTATTCTCCGAAAATCATTACCATCACGCACAAAAATGGTAGCGATTACATCCATTTCATTGAGAATAGCATCAACCATAGCATGGTTTCCTTCCACCTTCTCATCCTGAGCATCGTATAGAACACCCTCTCTGTAAGTGACATCGCCAAAATAGGATGCAACATAATGCCTAAAGGCTTGAATATCGCCCTTCAACTTCGATGATAGAGTTTGTGAAACAAGAAGTCTACTGGTGCTCCCTGCGCTAAAATAGGCGACTCCGCTAAGGGTTAATCCCATAACAAGTAGATTAATCCCCGCAAAAAGTATGATCCTGGTTTTTATCGTCAAACGTGTAAGCATTCTCTGATATTCGACCAAAATTCGTTCGTTTAAATAATAGCGACGGTTTTATTTAATTTACACTTGAATCTCAACTTTCAAAGGCATGATAGCGAACCTTTCGAAACCAGAGAAACAACTCAAAATGCCTGTCTCAATATGAACACCCAAGCATGCGAACATGGCAATCGTTCGGATGGGAAATTGGGAATTGTGATGCGGACTTTGCCTTCAACGACAATCCAATCGATTTCTTCAGAAGAACCGAGCAACTCGAGTGACTTCGGATTCACTCCACTCACAAAAACTTCCGTTTGATTAGGGTCCGTGTTAAACAAATACAGATCATTTCCTTTACGGGTGAAGGACACCTGAGAATCACCAGCAACTGCATCGCTGTCCCATTTTCTGGTGCCATAAATCGCTTCTCCATTGATTTTCAGCCAGTCACCAACATCAGATAGACGTTGCTGCATGATGACCGGAATGCGCCCATCTGCTGTCGGACCGACGTTCAGCAATAGGTTTCCACCCTTCGAAACTTTATCAATCAGTAGATGGATCAACTCTGTCGAACTGGAGTAATTACTGAGATCTTCATTGCGATTATATCCAAAAGACGTGCCAATTCCCCGGCACTCTTCCCACGGATGATCCATTCCACCAGTCACTTCTTTGTCATGCACGAGATCATACTCTGTGGTGTAAAAACCACCATGTTTCCCTCGAGTATCATTGCCCCAACGATCATTGACGACAACCGAGTCTTTCACCGGTGATTCATTGTACAACCATGCCAGAAATTCTTTTGACCTCCACGTATCACTGGCATGGTCCCATTCGCCATCAGTCCAAACGATATCAGGCTCGTAGCGTTGAACCAGATCTTTCATTTGCGGAAGCATGTGCTGATCCACATAACGATTCACGTCATTCAAGTACTGTGGATTAAACCATTCATAAAGGGAATAATAGAACCCCATATGTAATCCCTCCGCTTTTACAGCATCACTCAAATCACCCGCAAGGTCTCGATGAGGCCCCACATCCATTGCGTTCCAGTTCCAGGATTGCTCACTGGGCCACAGACAATAACCCTCGTGGTGTTTGGAAGTAAGAACCACGTACTGCGCCCCTGCTTGCTTGAATAGTTTTGCCCAGTCTTTTGGCCTAAATAGCTCCGCCCTAAATTGGGATGCAAAATCCTGATATCGCGCATCTTTACCATAGTTTTTCTGATGGAACTCTACAAACTGTTCATTTACCGGAGAGGTTTGATCCATCAACTTGTACCAATACCACTCTGCGTATTTATCGTAAATACTCTCGGTTTCGGTGGGACCCCAAGCTGGAACAGAATACAGTCCCCAGTGGATGAAAATCCCGAACTTGGCATCCTGAAACCATTCAGGCGTTGGGCGGCTATCAATGGATTCCCAATCAGGCATATATTTCCCAAGAAGAATACTAGTGGAGAACAGCGTCAAACCAAGAAACATCAGTTTTTTCATAGTGGGGGATAGAATTTTCGATATTTTGCTTCAGAAAAGCATCGATTGCAAATGAATCTGAAAGCAGAGCCACCACGGTCTCATAAACTTCGAATGGACAATCATAAAAATCTTTGGCAAAAGACAGTTTAGATTCATTCCTCCATTACCGCCAAATTCTATCCTGTCCGCGAAAAGTACAGCAAAAACCCGGCTCCCAAGGGCCGGATTTCCAAATAAAATAGTTTTTCGGAGACTAAATAATACCTGATTTTTTTAGCGTTAACCCCGTTCAAGTAAGCGAAAAACACCTTTTTTCTCCATTCCCAAAATACTTCTAATTGTGGCACAAATCTCAAAAAAAATCCCAACAATTTCCAACCAAAACAATTGGAAGGATAAGTTCCTCAGGAAGCCCTTTCACCACTTTTCAACACGTTAGGCACCACTGGTGGCAGAGTCAAAGCACTCATCCTGGAATACCCCAAATAGACTTCACCCATCAAAACTAGAAAATTGAAATCTGTGGATTCTTGAACGACCTTCTTCTTTTCTGCAAAAAGTGACGCATCAACTTCCGCATGGAACTGATCCAAAACCTGATCCAATTGGGAATCGTTTTTGTCGGCTCCAAAAGCAGAAATCGAAGCGATGGCTGATATTGCAATAATAATTGTTTTTTTCATAAGAGTTTTTAATTAATGCTAGTGCTGTTTATATACAATACGTATACAACAACCAGAATATTTCAACCTAACGCATTATATTTTTAGATATTTTCTATACATACAAAACAAATCTTTCCTAACCCTTTCATTTTCTTCTATTTACGTGATTTCAAAAATCTAATTCTTCATCATATTATTGTTGAATTTTTTCCTAAAAACCCATTTGTCTATATTTTTTCTATATTTACAAAAACAATACCGCTCAGAAACACGAAAGAATAGGGTCCTTTTTCATGTTATCTCTTGGGATGAAGTTTGGATATGGGTTCTTTAAGTAGATTGATAAAAAAACTCGCAACCCGAAGTATCACATGCGAAATTTCGGGCACGAATCCACCCACTTTATCGATCCACTTTAATGCCAATCCGTCTTTGCCAGCCCAACGACCAAGCTGCAATCGTTGAGATCTACAACGAAGCAGTATCGACCGGTTACTCCACAGCCGACACCCAAGCTGCTTCGATAAGAACCAGACAACCATGGTTCAAAGAACATGCATCGTTACAATACCCTATTCTCGTGGACGTAGACGGAGATGATGATCGCATCAGAGGATGGTGCAGTTTGAGCCCTTACCGCAAGGGACGACATGCGCTGCGTTTCACTGCGGAAATTAGCTACTATGTTTCCGGGCAACACAAACGCAGGGGTGTAGCGACTGGATTGATCTCTTATGCCACCCAACTCGCCATCGAACTTGGATATAAAACACTCTTCGCAATCGTTCTGGAAAACAACCAGCCCAGTATCCAATTACTTAGAAAAACAGGATTCGAAAAGTGGGGTTTTCTACCCAGAATTGCAGATTTTGAAGGTTCCGAATGTGGACACTTTTATTTTGGCAAACGCGTCCTGGAATAAATTTCTATTTCCAGATGCCCTATTACGCGTATCATCAAAGGTCAGAGTCGAATCGTTTTTAGCCCAATCATGAGCAACTTGCTGTCTATTATGAAAACTTCAACAATCTGTGCCCTACTTTTTCTTTCAACTTTGGCTTTCAATAGGGTCGCCCATGCAGGAAATGAACAATGCCTAGTCCCACCAGGAACTGAAAAAATCGAGTTATCTCCCGATGGAACCTATGTCGCAATGATTCGCAAAGATGTTTCGAATCTTAACGCACTGATATTGATCCGTATTTCCGACATGGATTCAAAGTCCTATTACCCCCGTGATTACCGCAGTGCCAAACACAGCGTTCTCGATTTTGCATGGGTTTCCAATGAGAGTGTTGTCATGATTTCCGATGCGAATAAAAACGCGGCGACGCTCCATCAGGTGTCCATTGGAGACAAGAGTGTAAAGACATTGGAATCCGAAGGCTATTGGAGCATTACAGATGCGATGCCGCAGGAACCGGCATTTCTGGTGATCCGCAAAGATTCGCAATGGGGAACAGGTGTCGTTCAGTTACAACTGAGAAGTGTGAGTGACCAAGATTTCAGAAAGACCGTTTTCCAATGCGAAACTGACAGTAGCAATTTCCAATGCATTCTTGATAGTGACCATGAATTAAGGCTTGTTAGGCGGAATAGCGGAGAAAATCAACTGCCTGCCTGGTATTGGAAAAATGGAGATCAATGGCAAAAATCAGCCCTCAATGCCTGGACATCCATTCTTGCATTTGAATTTGGAAAAAAGAACTCCGCCTTTGTTTCGGGCTGGTTTGGACAGGAACTTCCATCTGTTTCGATCTACGATTTTGCCACTGACAAGGTCGTGAAAACTTTACTCGAACACCCTGATTTCGCTATTGATCGTTTTGGAGAGGGCGTCCTCAATGGCCACCCGCGTGCAATGATGGGGGTCAGTCTCAGAATTCCCATTCCAAAAGACATTTGGCTCACCAATAATTTCCGAATATTGCAGGCCAAAGTCGATGAGTCATTTCCTGGATCACTCAATCACATTTGTTCATGGGACAAAGGATTTGAAAACCTCGTTTTCAAACGAACCCTGTTGGATTCGCCCGCCCACTTCGTCTATTTCAATGCAAAGGATCAAAGCTCCAAATTATTATCCATCGATGGTGGCGATATCCGTAAGGCAAACATGGGGCGTTCCAGTGTCGTTCAGATTCAATCATCTGAAGGTACATTGTTACCTGCATTTTTGACCGTCCCCAAAGTCGAAACACCAAAGAAGCTTCCCCTCATACTTCTAATCGAACCTCAGGTGCTCGACGGCATTTCAACCTTTGAGTGGAACCCCGTCGCATCGTATCTGGCGACACAAGGATTTGTCGTATTGAGGATGAATACACGTGCCACTCCAGGGTTATTAAAGGGTAAGCAGGATGCTTTTAAATCCACAACTAGCATACAAAGCTTATTCGATGACTTAGATAAGGGGGTGCAGGACCTCGCCGCATCTGGTCTGATTGATCCCGAACGAGTATGCATTGCTGGTTCCGGTGCCGGGGCCTGGGTAGCCGCCATTGCGCCGACTCGATGCAAGACTTCATTTCGTGCAGTCGCAGCCCTCAATGGAATCTTTGATCTCGAAGCCTACCGCCAAGGGTATTTGGAACCTGAATCGCTAAAAGACATCGTCAATCTCCCATTCGCAGATCCCGGAAGCGGTCTCAGTGATATGGATTTGCAATCCCTTTCCCCAATAAAAAACCTCCAGCACTACCCCAGCGCGATTTACCTTAGTATCGGAAAATGGAGTCCCGAAAGTTTCCGCTCACAAATAGATGACTACCGATCACAGGCGCGAAAAAACGACGTCGTTGTCAGGACATTTGAAGACGATTGGTGGACCATTAATATGCCTCCGCCGACCTTCGTTCGAGCATGGGAGGAGGCCGCAAAAACACTTGTTGACTACACAAAGCTGTGAGGATTTCAATTCGAAACGAGGCTATATCAGTTTAGAAGCCAGTAGCCGATATTCCCGGCCATGCCCCAAAGGCATGGCGCATGAAATGAAGTTCACCGGTAATTATTAACAGGTGAAAGAGGAAACGGACTCAATCATCCCATTTCCTCTTTAAAGTTTGAATCCCATTAATAAATGAAATTAAACATTTAATTAGATGGCAGACTTTTTAGACAATGCGTATTAAATGTATCCCTACCCCAATCCATTGAAATTGTTCCTCCATAAAATCCCTTTTAAAATCTCATATACGGGGAGCATCCTGTTATGTCTTCTTCTGTCATCATTTTTTGCGACGGTCTCTTCTGCATCTCCACCATTCGGACTCCCTCTGAGTCGATTCCATTCATTGGATGAAATCGGTGGTGTAAACGAAGATTTTGACATCAGATTTGATCCAATTGGTCGATTGACAGTTGTTCAAAATGGATCCTTTGCAGTACTCAATGATCGAAATTGGATCTATCTCCGAAAATTTGAGGATTCAACGGAAGTATTGCACACAGTCCTTCAAGTATCAGAATCCGAAATCTACTACGGCGCTGGTGGATCATGGGGAAAACTCAAACGAACTCCGCAAGGATCCCTGGAACCTGTGCAATTATACCCGCAGGAGCGGCCAGTCTGGTCAAAATCCAATAATTTCCTGGATGCGTTTCAATTTGGTGACAAAATCTGCTTTGTAAATTGGACCGGGATCGTTATCTGGGACAAATCAAAATCGACCCACACCTTTTGTGAAGTGTTTGAACTCGCAGATGCATTCGCGATAGGACAGCGGCTCTTTGTGTCTTCAGCCATTGAGGGTCTAAAGGAAGTCGATCCTGAAACTGGAGACCTAACGAATATTGAAAGTGACGATCCCAGGAAAGAACTCATCTACCACCATACGTCGTTCGGAAAGGACAAAGTTCTTTGTGGGACACGTCGGAATGGAATTTCCATCTTTGATGGAGAAGAACTCATTCCATGGGAAACTGAACTGGATACCATCAAGGATTCTTTTATAACAGCTATTTGTGTGCTCTCCGAAAACAACATCGCAGTATCTCTGGAGGGGCAAGGACTCTACATCCTAAGTGACCAAGGAAAAATTATATCTTCCTATACGACCCCAGAGTTTCATCGTATTGACAAAATCATTTCCAGAGAACCCGGAATTCTTTGGTTTTCTACAGACACCGGAATTCAACAGGTTTTCTACGGGGGAAAAGTTACAGTATTGGATAGACGACAAGGACTACCCATTAATTGGCCTCAAATCGTAAGCTGGAAAGGCAGGCCCGTCATCGCGTCCAACGGACGTCTATTCGAGTCCGCAAATCAAACCCCGACGAAGACCCCTCAATTCGAACTCGTCGAAAACCAACCTGCCTTTGGGACCTGGGGCATTGCGAGCGACGGACAAACCCTACTCGTTGGAAACAAAGAAGGCATTTTCATTCGAAAAGGAGATTCAGAATTTGAGACCGTATTACTTGGAGTTGAGGTGGACCGCTTGGTCATGGTCTCTTCCGAGATTTGCTACGTTATTGGAAAAGACAAGATTACTCTCATCAAAAGGACAAATGGTGTTTGGAGAGAATGCGTGGATCGCATCCCCGGAGTCGGCTACCCAACAGTTACCCACAAGGGCAGGTCTTCTGCCTGGATCGAATTGGGAGTTCATCGAGTCGCACGAATCAGCTACAATAACGGACGATTGACCTCCCAGATATTCGATGATTTTCCGTGGAAGAAACCCGGGTGGATTCATATCGGCGTAGTTGGCAACATCGTAATACTGAGCTCGCCCAGTGAGGGTCGATTGTATTTTGACGAATCCAGAGAATCATTTATTGATCCACCGAATGCCTTAAAATTTCTCGACAAATCCTCTTCACCCTTCCTCGTGGGAAGAATGAAAGAGGATTCAAAGGGGAATATCTGGGCTTCCCACTACCAGGGAGTTTCCCTGTTTCGAAAAATCGGAGACCAATACCAAATGGAGACGAACGGGTTCGAATTTGTAAGAGCTTCCTATCCGATCGTAAGAATCGTTGCTGGAGAAGACATCTGGTTTAGCACCAGCGCCAATCTTTTCCATGTAAACCAAGCCAGCCAAGCCCTATCTTTCGAACCGCCGGAACCAGTTCTGATCTCTGTGGTCGATCAAAAAAAGCAAATTGAAATAAGCTCCTATCGAAAGGATTCCAAACCACTAGAATTGAAATACGACCAAAACAATCTCAGCTTTCTTTTATTTGCTGGAACCTATTCCATTAGAAATCCACTCTACAACATCCGAATCAAAAGCCCGTTTCTCAATCTAAGTCTGGTTGATGCAGACTCCAACATAACGTTACCAAACCTCCGTGAAGGACGTTATGAAATGACCTTACAGCTTACTGATAAACAGTTTCCGATTAGCGAACCCATCTCTATCGCGTTTCAAATTGCTCCCCCGTGGTACCGATCCATCTACGCCTATTTCAGTTATTTCGTTGTTGGAACAACGCTCCTTTATCTTTTTATCCGTTGGCTACTCCATCGAACCCAGCGTCACAACAAACTCCTCACCAAGCTTGTGACAGAAAGAACTCATGAACTCGAAGAGACCATGGACAAATTGGGACAGGAGACACGTAATGCCGCTACACTGGCAGAACGGGATCGTTTGGCAGGAGAAATCCACGACAGTGTACAACAGGGGCTGACGGGGCTCATGATCCATCTCGATGGTGTTCTCCGCTCTCCCCAAATGGGGGAAGACCTTCGTTCAAGTTTGGGAACCGCTCGAAAGATGGTCGACTACACGCGACAGGAGGTGCAACACGCCTTGCTTGACATGGAATCTCCGCTGCTTGAAAACTCCGACATCGGAAAAGCGCTTAAACGCATCTCTGAAATTATCCCCCCCAATTCGACAAAGATTTCAATCGACATTGAAGGAACACCTTATTCCGTTCCATCGTCTCTGGCTCATCACCTACTCCGCATTTGTCAGGAGGCAATGACCAACGCTGTCAGACACGGATCTGCTAAAAATATTGAAATTAAACTTCATTACTCTTCGAGCGCCTTCGAGTTGAAAGTGTGCGATGACGGAATGGGATTTGACCCAACATACAAGCACGATCACGCCCTCCATTTTGGGTTAAGAGGCATGCGTAACCGGGCAAAATCTATTGGGTGCAAACTCTCTGTGCAAAGTGAACTGAAAAAGGGGACGATCGTCTCTATCCATCTGCCCTATTCTCAAATAACTCCATAATTGATCATGAGTGATAAACCAAAAATCAAAATTCTACTCGTAGATGACCATATCGTCATGAGGATGGGTTTAGTGAGTGCGATTTCCGGTGAATCCGACATGGAGGTCATCGCTGAATCTGAAAACGGCTTAGAGGCCATGGAAGCTTTCAAAAAGTATTCACCGGATGTGGTCGTATTGGATTTGCGCATGCCGCAACAAGGAGGCATGCAGACGATTGAGAAACTCCAGGAAATCACAAAAAAATCCCGTATTTTAGTCTACAGTAATTTCGCCAGTGGAGAAGAAATCTATACTGCGTTCAAAACCGGAGCATCCGGCTTCGTCGTCAAAGATATGCCTCTTGAACAACTGCTCGAAGCCATCCGTACAGTACACAGAGGAGAACACTACATGCCACCTGAGATATCTGCACGCATCGGTTTCCGAGCTGCCGTAAACCTTACCCGACGTGAGATGGAAGTGCTGTCTTGCGTCGCAAAGGGCATGAGCAATAAGGAGATTGGAAGTGAGCTCAACCTCGTTGAAGGCACCGTAAAGGTTCATCTTACCAGCATACTATCAAAGCTGGGGGTTAACGATCGCACACAGGCAGTTTTGACCGCTGTTAAACGCGGCATGATCGAAATCGAGTAACACCACTTGGTTTGGGCCCTACTCGTTCACCTGTCTCTGCCCACCAATGCGCCGTTGAGATGACGACAATAACGCTCAAGTGCGATGCAAGCATCGCACACTACAGAGTCGACCTAGCATCCGATGCTCGCATCTGATCTCGAGTAAATGATTGTCGTGTTTTAAACACAAATTTACTCCCTATTTTTGATGCTCATCATCACCTTCAACCCACCCACTGCAACTGCGGCTCCGCGAGGTCGCGCTCGCCCCTACCCGTCATACCTTATTCGGAATTCAGTGAAGACAGAAAATGATTCCTCCAAAAGGTAGGGCGAATCAACCCTGATGAGCCGTTCATTTGCCTCTCAGTTTTTAACGCTCTTTATAAACTTACTACTTCACACAACACGCATGCAACGCCTCTATTTCGATAGTCTGACTTCCTAAGCCTTCACTCTCTGCCGTGAGCCGAATCGTTCCGGGTTCGCCCGGAATTCCTTTTACGATCGCAAGGCAAAGCCCATTAAACGCATTTCGTTGGTTAGAAGGGAATTCAGTCATATCGGTTGGATCACCATTGTCAGTGGCCACAATCTCGCCTGGACCTTCTATAGAGAATTCCACCTGACTCATCGCATTTGGAACAAGTAGACCCTCATCATCCACCATTTGCAGGGTCACAAAAGAAAGATCTTTCCCGTCAGCGGCAATCGCACTCCGGTCGGCTTGCAAATCTATCTGAGAGGGAGCTCCAGTCGTTTCCACCGATGCCTTCGCCCATTCTTCCCCTTCCTTATACGCGACAACCCGAAGTTCTCCTGGCTCGTAAACAACATCATCCCAGCGGAGTCGATAGTCGTATCGGCCTTTAGTTTTCCGACCCAGTGATTTTCCGTTAAGGAAAAGCTCTGCTTCATCCCCAGAAGTAAAAATATGGACCGGGGTTACTTCGCCCACACGGTCGGGCCAGTTCCAATGGGGGAGGATGTGCGCCATCGGAAAATCAGGGCGCCAGCGAGATTGATAAAGATAGTATCGGTTTTTTGGAAACCCCGCGAGGTCGATGATTCCACAATACGAGCTGCGAGAACTGTAATATGGAGTGGGTTCCCCCAGATAATCAAAGCCTGACCACACAAATTCCCCCGCAACATAAGGATTTTGATCCTGTTTTTCGAACACCATATCTGCAGAAGAGCCAAAATCCACTGCATACAATTCATAAGAGCTGACCTGTTGGATGCTAGAGTCACCCCCCATCCCCTCCCGAATGGGACTTGTTCTACCTTCAGTCACAGGAAAAAGATAGACTCCCCGGCTACTAAAGGCAGATGCGGACTCGCTGCTCACCACCACTTTATCTGGGAACGCCTCGTGAAATGCTGGATACATGGGTGGGGTTTGAATGCGATCGGTACCTTCAAAGATTGGATCCTGGCGTATCCCTTCACCCTGGTAATTCAAACTGATAAGATCGACCATCGCAGGGAGAGGCATGTCAGGCTTCGCCCAGTTCATCGATGTCGTTGTTGGCCGAGTAGAATCTTCTTCATGGACGATTTTACATAACTCCGCCGCAATTGCAGCGCCCTCCTCTCCGGTGTATTGTTCACCGACCTCATTTCCGATACTCCACATGATAACCGACGGATGATTAAAATCACGGCGAACAAGGGCTCTCATATCTTGTTCATGCCACTCAGGATAGATGAGATGAAAACCATAACCCGTTTTTTTACGCTCCCATACGTCAAAAGACTCGTTACAAACTAAAAAGCCCATTTCATCGCAAAGATCGAGTAATCCTGGAGCCGGCGGATTGTGGGCCATGCGGATGGCATTGCAACCCATCTCCTTGAGAATTTCGAGTTGACGCTCAGCGGCCCTCAAATTGAAGGCTGCGCCAAGGGCACCCAAATCATGATGTTGATTCACTCCATTCAATACAACATGCACTCCGTTAACCAAAACACCCTTATTTGCATCAAATTCGAGGGATCGGATACCAAATTTTGTGGAGAAAGTATCCACCACTTCACCCGAGATGAGAACCTCGGTAACAGCCTCATAAAGATGCGGGGATTGATCAGGCAACGGTCCCCATAAACGCGGATCTTGAACAGTCGTCACACCGACTGTGCTCAATTTTTTTCCAGCTGAGACCAAAACATCAACCGCACCAACGGTTGCAACACAGTTGCCTCTTTCTCTTGTATCAATATCCAACTCACAAATAGTAGTCTTTACCTGAGCCAGGACATCCACTTCCGAGTCATTCTTGAGCGTCACTTCCAACTGAACCTCTGCTTCAACATCACTCACCGTTGGCGTCGTAACTTTTGTTCCCCACTGAGCAACATGCACAGGATGGGTTTTCACCAGATAAACATCGCGGTATATTCCTCCTCCGGGATACCAGCGAGACGAATGGGGAGGATTATCGAGTCGGATAGCCAGTTGATTTTCACCCTCGAAATCGAGATAGGGAGTGAGATCCAGCTGCCAGGAAGCATAACCAAAGGGCCAGCCACCGACCAGATTCCCATTGAGCCATACCATTGCGTAGGACATAGCTCCTTCCACTTCTAAAAAGACTTGTTTATCCGCATCTGCATCCGTAATGTTGAGAGCCTTACGGTACCAAGCGACGCCGGGGCTCGGCAACCGCCCCATTCCACCACCTACAGTTGGGTCATCGCCTTCATAAAAAGGCCCTTGGATCGCCCAATCATGAGGAAGCGTAACCGCTTCCCATGCACGATCATCAAAATCAATTTGGGTGAACGGGAAATCGTCCCCAGGATTGCCTTCGGGTCGGATATAAAGATCTTGAGAATTGCTGAGGAAATCATTTCCCGACGGCATGATCCATGGCTTCAGCACCATTCGATCCGCCTTCACTTCAACTGCTTCAGTCGGCTTCGTATCAGCTGGGATTGCATCCCATGAATTCCCGGAATTCTCGGGTCTTACATCATAGATCAGCTCATCTGCATCTTCAGCAGTTTCGTATTTCATGAAACGCCAGCCATGATCCATAAGTTCCCGCTCACGCGTGCTGGATTGAGTCTCGGAACCAGCGAGTAAGTTGCCCACGACGAGCAACGCAAAAGAAGCTTTCAAAAAATGCCCGCAGGCATGTTGAAAAAAAGTCAGAAAATGCTGGTGATGAATCATGATCAAGTAAAGGGAATCAGATAAAAAAACTAAAATCCAAGTTAAAAGGGTGGACCGAAATGAAAATCAAAGTGAAATAACAGGATTCCATTGCTTCAGAAACGATGTTCACTGCGGCTAGAAAAAACGAAGAACGGAGAAGATCTAAAAAAATAATAGCGGATCCCTTTCGGAATCCGCTACCGTTCAGTGTAAATTGGTCAGGTAGAATAACCCTTTCTGCCCAACCGATGATGTTTGAAAACAGGAGGCCTAACAAACCCAGGCCTCCATTTTCTAAATCATCCCATGTTTATCACCTAGAAAGAGAAGGTGTTTGTGAGGAACCACTCTTGAGTTGGCTTGATACGGACTGCCGCATAAGAGCCATCAGGTTCGATGGAAATCGGGATCAATCCTTCGCCATCGCCGACGTTACGAACGTTGAGCTGAATGCTCCAATCGATCTTGTCAGTCAATGGTCGTTCATAGCTGATCCATGCATCGATTGAACCTTCAGTTGGTCCATAGACAGGATTGTCAATGTCGAACTCATAACCAGTCGCAGTCTGTGAAACTGGATAACCGATGGACACCTTATCTTGCCAACGATAACTCGCACCAAATCCAAGATTCTCGAATTTTCCTTCTTGAACCGTGTAGTTTGCCACTACGTTGTAGCGCCATTTGCGAACTTCTGGAGACATAGTTCCTTCACTCAACTTAAGTTGAACATAGTTCGCGCGCCAAGGAGCCCAGACACTGCTATAAACAGCGTTACCAGCACCACCCCAACGAGCAATCATACCAGCAGGAGTTGGATTTCCAGCACCATCAGAGAGTACGGAATCAATGTAATTCACATAATCAGTGAGTTCTTTACCACCAACGTTAGTCTGAGTTGCCTCAGTCTTGGAAGCGTTGAATGAAATCCGCAATCCTGGAATAGGATTAGCTGTGAGTTCCATTTCATAACCTTCAGAAACAGTGTCAGCTGTTACCGCAAAACCTTGAGGGGCATTTGCACCATAAGCATAGACATTGTCTAGAGGTGGAATATACTGAGAAGCAGGCAACGGACGGTCACCAGGAACATCTTGAAGAGTCGCTTCATATGTCGAACGGTCTGTTAGATATTGTAATGGAACAGGGTTGAAACCCCATGCTTCGAAGAAGCCCTTATCCGTTAGATAAGCTTGAATATCGTTCCAACCACGAATTGCCGCATCTTCGACAGCTTGAGTTTCAGCCAATGCTGCTTCTTGCTGTGCTTCAGTCATGTCATCGAAACCTTCGATCGGATATGGATTTGTCCAAGTATTACGGTAACTTGGAGCTTCACGTCCGCCATAGTCATATGCCTGTAGATCATACAAGTAAACATTACGCCAGTTCAGACCGTCTTTAATAACGCCACCCACACCGTTTTGATTACTGAGAGTAGAGTTCGCGTTGTTGAGCTCAGTCTTATATTTGATCAGACGGAAGGAGTATTTGTTATCCTTCGTAGACAATACGAGTCCAATATCGCGAGTTTTACCACTTGGGTTGCCAATCGGAGTACCGTAGATATTACGACGAACCGGAACAACCTGGAAGTTGCTAGACTTGTTATAAGACACGCTCATGTTAAATGGCAATGGGTCGCGTTCGCCAAACAACTTATTGATATGGACAACTGCTCCGTAGCTCAGAGATTCATCTTCGAAAACCTGCGCGTCAGGAAACTCATCTGGAAGGTTATAATTGTTCAGATCAAGAATACTGCGGTTTGCAGGAACACCAAGCGCTCTCGCATCTTTAGTCTTCACTTTGTCACTGCGCCATCCTCCAGTAAGCACCACAGAATCATCCCAGAAATAACCTTGGTAGGTCAGTACTTGAGAATCGGTTTCACGATAGGTCTTAGAAGCATTATCAAGAAGATCAAGATTGCCTCCGCGAGCGTCGTTGAGCATCAGATTTATCGGATATCCCATCCATCCATTATAATTGGCAGGATTGGAAGCCTGAGTGAAGTAACGATCCGCATCTTCAGTGCCGGTATACCCCGCAGGAGCGCGATCACCCCAATCTGGTGCGAAACCGTTGTTATCAAGACGAAAAGCCTTACTCAATTGACTCGGAACGTTCCAAGGATCCCCTGGGTTCGCGTCGTAATTAATCCAATTAGAATCAAACACACGCACATTGGCATTTTGCATTTCGATCGCTCGAGCAATATTTGGAATATTCGCTCCAGAAGCAGAACTCAGACCTGCAACAGAAGATCCAAGATAGATCGCAGAAACAGGACCACGGTCGTTGAAAGGAGAACGACTACCGTCTGTATCATTCCAGTATCCACCCCAAGAACGATCGTTCGCAGCACCTCTCCAACTTCGGTTTTCGAAGAAGTATTTTTCCTTATTGAAGGAAGCGTTCAAGCGTTGATTGCCAAAAATTTTGAGAACCCAATCTTTGTCTGACACGTCTTCCGGACGGAACTCCCCGTAAAGGGATGCACGGTAGTATTCACGATCACTGGTATAATTGCTACCTCTTCCACCTGCATCGGAAATCACGTAAGGACGTCCAAAATTGGCGTTTGTTTGCGAATTAACTCCGTCTGCATTTCCACCATAGTCAAAATAATCGAGACCATTCTTCATGATATCCATGGTAAGCGTTGGCGAGTATGCGATAATGCCGAATCCACCACGGGTATATTCTTGCTTATCAACTGCCAACTCAAGACCAACGCGGTCATCCCAACCTGTCTGAGTGATGGTAAGATTGTAGGTATCCCATTCTTCCCATTCGCTCTTATTGTCGCCATCGATCAATTTATTGTAAAAATCGAAAACACTAGCGTCAGTCAGTGATTTAGCGCGATATTGCCCAGAACCAAAAAGTGGCAATGATGCATTTCTCGCGAAACCGTCAAAACTTCCAAGTCGGAAAAACTGTTCAGCGTAGGCTCGTCCAAAAATCCCATCAGAAGGTCCTCTAACGCTACCATCCGGCATGCGGGCACCTACGTTGATATAACCAGCGGTTGCACCCAAAAGTCCCCCTGAGGTTCCATCATAGAAATAGAGAGGTTGCTGTTGATTCACAACTCCACCAATCCAAGGCTGGTAATTATTATTCGCAGCATTGCGAATATTGATACCATAGGATCCATCCCCTGCTGGGAAAGCATCGAAATTGTCGCTGTTCGCATCGTAAGGATTGGTCACATAGTTTTTACCCATTCCTGAGTTCACATTCCATGCTCCATATTCGCTCGCTCCAGCGGCAAACCACGGAGTAATACTGTCGTATGGAGGGAGAATACGGGGACGATTGGCGTCAATGCGGCCGCGTTCGTAGTTCGCTTTAATGATAGTGCGGAATTTGTCTGGATCCAGGATTTCCGGCTGAAAGCGGAGCGCAACATAAGTGCGTTCGTCGTTTTCATAAGCTGGTTTTTGCTGGAATTTTTGACGATCTGACAACGCTTCAACACGGATAGCCAAAACATCTTCAATGATCTGACGGTTCAGATCGAAGCTGCCACGCATACTTCCGTATTGTCCGACCCGAAGTTTCACTTCTCCGATGTCATAGAATTCGGCAGTGTCCAGAGACGCATTTACGATACCTGCAGGACTTCCTAGCCCAAACAACAATGCATTCGGTCCACGTTGGATATCAACACGACTGGTGATGTAACTGTCCCAAGGAATATCCGTGATGTAAAAATCGCGGGTATTATCAGCAGCTGCCAGACCACGAACACGTTGTGCTCCACCAGGAGCCCGAAGACTACCAGTTTCATCCAAAGATGTTCCAGTGCCCAAACCACCATAAGTACCGCGAGTTCCGGCAACTTCAGCATTGGTAGTATACTGCAAGAGTGTTGAGTTATCAGTCGCACCGACGTCTTTGATAAACTCAGCGGTCACAACCGTTATCGCAGATCCAACATCTTTGAGATCGGTTCGAATTCTGGTTCCAGCCAACGTTTGAGTCGCTAGGTAACCAACATCTGAATCAGTCGAAACTTCGAATGGAGATAATTCATAGACGTCTTCATCGTCTAATACTCCCGTTTCGACCGGAGTAACATTCTGGGCATAGGCACCCAGAACAGATGCACCCAGGATAAAGGGGGCATATTTCCAGTTTTTTAGTAGATTAGTCATCATTATAGTTTTGATGGGTGAGTAGTATTCACAGGCTCGCTCACAAGAACGCGCCCACAAAAGTCTTCGTATATGGGTTTACACAGGTCAGCCTCGAGGAACCACAAGCGTAGAGTCACGAGGGTTGTTCGGGCAGGTTTTGGTTGTTCTCAAATATTAAACAAGCCAGGGTTAAGGGCTCGTGGCGTTGAACCAACGAATGTCGATCAACTTGATATATTGAAGGGATAAAACGTTTAATTCGTTTATTTCAGGGTAGTTTTTAGGATTAGGGTTTAGTTAAGTTCACTATTTGAACGATTAAAATGGTCCCTAAACATTCTCCAAGGGTCAAGTGGATAGAAGGCTAGAAAATTCTATGACCAAAGTCATAGCTTGCTATGCATAACCGTGAATATTTCTTGAACAGATATCATCGACAACAAGTCATCTTTAGAATTAGATATCCATACCCCGAACCCCCAGTAAGAGTATGATTTATTCCCGAAAACCACTGATATCAGTCGCAGTATTACTGTTTGTATCTATCTGCGTTGGTAAGGGAGAAATGCTTCCCTTTGTTCTTCCATGGAATGATACCAGCGAAAATTTAACCAATCTTTCTGGAACAATTTCAAAACCAGTAGGCGAATCCGAATGGGTGCAGGTAACCGATGATGGACATTTCAAGATTGGCCAAGAACGAATCCGCTTTTATGGCGTCAATATTGTAGCTGGAGCCGCCTTTCCTCCCTTGGAAAAAGCCGAAAAAATTGCCCAAAGAATGGCGCGATTTGGACTCAATGTCGCTCGATTTCACCATATGGACAACAATTGGGGCCGATCAATCATCGACTACGAATCCGGTAGTTCGACCCATCTCAATCTTGAAAACCTCGACCGATTGGATCGAATGCTTGCGGAACTCAAATCAGTGGGCATTTACAGTAATATTAACCTGCTTTGCTCCCGTGAGTTCAAGGCAGCTGACGGCTTGCATCCCGAGGTCGAAAAGATGGACTGGAAAGCCAGTCACATCCTAGCTTTTTTCGATGAAGGTGCTCGCAATCTGCAAAAACAATTCGCAATAGACCTATTGACCCATACCAACCCCTATACAAAACTCCGTTATCTGGACGATCCCGCGATCGCTTTTGTCGAAATCAATAATGAGAACGGATTGCTCCACCAATGGCATTCCGGCGGATTGAATACGCTACCAGAATTCTACGAAACCGAATTACGAGTTGCCTGGAACCGTTGGCTCGGGAGTCAATATGACAGCACTAAAACGTTGTTAGATGACTGGGGAAGTATCGATCAACCTCTTGGATCCAATTTGTTGGCTGATTTTACTGAAGCAAGCTGGAATCTAGAACAGCATGAAACCGCACGTGCCTCGTTGAAAAGAACATCCACCACTGCAACAATTGAGGTTCAACAAATTTCCAATGCCGGATGGCACGTGCAATTCAGTCATGGGAACCTAAGCAGCGAGGCAAACCAGGTATACACACTACGGTTTTCAATCCGTAGCGAAGAGGTTCGATCCGTTTCACTCTCGTGGATGCAGGCGCATGATCCTTGGCAGAATCTCGGCTTTTCGACCCCGATCGCAGTCAACCCATCATGGCAGGATTTCGAATTCACTTTTGTACCTTCGGATAACGATCAAAATGCCAGACTTACCTTTGGAAACCTAGGCGCTCAGAGCGGTGTCATAGAAATTCGCAATCTCACCTTGCAAAAAGGTGGCAAAATAGGGTTCCTTGACGAAGGCGTATCACTAGAGCAGTCGAACATTCCTATCATCCGCTCGGACTCGAGGGAATTGCCTGGCACAATGCGGGACTGGTTTCAATTTCTGATGGGGCTGGAATCTGAATACTGGAGAGATATGAAAGCTTTCATCCGAGGATTGGGATATCCTGGCATCATTTGGGGCACCACCATCATGAATAGCACCCCACATCTGCAATCGGGGATGGATGCCATCGATAGTCATACCTATTGGCAACATCCTCATTTCATCGGAGAGGATTGGAGTCAAGAAAACTGGACAGTAGGAAATGAATCCATGGTGAATGACTTGAATGGCGGAGTGATCCCGAATTTGGCATGGCAACGGATTGCGGGTATGCCCCACAATGTCACCGAATACCAACATAGTTCGCCAAATCCGTATGGAAGTGAAGGTCCCCTTTTCCTTGCAGCCTACGGTTCACTCCAGGACTGGGATGGCCTCTACCTTTTTCATTATGGGTCTGCTGACGACGACTGGGATCGAGGCTATTTCAATGGATTCTTTGATGTGGACCAGCATCCCTCCAAACTGATTAACGCCTCCTTGGCATCCCTTCTTTTCCGAAGATTTGACATTAAACCCGCAGAGAAAGTCTTGAACATTCCGTTTAGCAAAGCGACCAACATGGAACTTGCACTCAACAAGGGCGCAGCATGGAACGTTGCAGACGCGAGGCACCTAGAATACCCCGATCGCATACCACTCATTCACCGAGTACAAATGGATTTGTCAGAATCTGAGTCAAAACGCCCTGTCGACTCAATTGAGATCGCAGCAATCGAGCTGCCCGCAATAAATGAAACGACAATTCAATCGGACACGCAGGAAATAACCTGGGATCACACGTCCCCAATGCGGTCGGTCGTTTCCCTCGATACGGATCGTGCAAAAGCAGTCTGGGGATATCAAAACGGGAAAATATGGGCATGGCCAGGTCTGCACATGCAGTTTTCCAATACTCAGGACGACTGGTGCACAGCTGCAGTCATCCTGATCGAAGGAACTTCCTTTACTGAACTCGCACAAGGGGCCAAAGGCCTCATCGTCACCACTGGCAATACAGAAAACACAAATATGGGATGGAAATCTTCCGAACGAACCAGCGTTGGAAGTAATTGGGGAGCCTCCCCTACTCTCGTTGAAAACATTTCTGGGTTTGTCGTCTTTGAAATTCCCGCTGCTTCAGTGAAGGTCTGGTCTCTCGACGAGCGAGGCAACAGGAGCCATCGTTTACCAGTCGTCACTCATGAAATCGGGTGCAGAATTGACTTGGGAGGCTCCCTAGGTTCCATTTGGTACGAATTTGAAATCACTCCCAATTAGAGGGTCCTGCAATGAAATCCCAGTAGATCACCTTCATATGGAACTATCTCTTTTAGCGGAAGGGCAGTAAACAAAGCACATAGTTGAGCCCTTCAATGAGCGCTTCACAAATAGCCTAAAAAATGCGCTTTAACATTTTTTATCATTTTCCTGACTCTTCTTTTACTAAATCAGGAAATTATCGGTTAAAAAACGCCCTCTTGCTGTAAGGAATCCGTTTATACCGATAATGGATGGTGAACATGAACGCCCGCAGTCTTTGCGTAAACCCTTGATGATTTAGGATATGAATAGGAATAACACAAAAATGAAGTGGATTTGTTGGATTCTCGCCATCTTCACTCCACTCGCAGCACTCAACGCTAACAATAGCTTGGTGTCTCTCCCTGATAATTTCCCAATTGGAGATGTGACGAGTCTTGGCAACAACGCCTACACATCCCCCTCTCTTGGAGATTTCAGCCTCGATCCCACGACACAAAACAGAGTTATCCATGATGTGTTAGGGCCTTTTATTTGGAGCTATGATAGCAACAGCAAAATCGTCACGATCGACTCCGAATGGTGGGGACCGCTCTACGGTACACTTCCCGGAGAAAGCAGTTCATTGGGACATACACTTCCTTATGTCAAAAGTGCATTCACTGGGAACAATTACTTTGTCGAGGTCAGCAATACAACACCCAATGATTTCTACAATCACGGTAAAAATAGTGCTGGTCAGGACATCGGATGGCAAAATGCAATTGGAATTGGTCTCTCAGATTACGTAAATCACTACAAGGCTGCTGAAAACTACGTAAAAGAGATGCAGCAAAAACACCATAACATGAGAGTCATGCGGGATCAACTCGCTGCAATGTCAGTGGAACCCGGCAACCAAAATATCGAGACTCAACGCCAGGAGATCATTTCGGTTCTAAATTCCATGAATGAAACTTACGGTAATTTTCTGTTCTATTTTCAGAGAACTGTCAGAGCTTGGGTATTCGTTCGTCAAGCAGGCGGAACAGATCAGCAGGTAATTGCTGCCCAGAGTTGGGTCAAACGCGCTGCTGATATGCATGATGTTATTTACGCTGAATTCGTAGGAGCCCAACGCACGATGTCCAATCAAGTAGAGGCTATCTTTGCAAGTCGAGCGAATGAACGCACCCATGTCGAAGCACAAATGGCAGCCGAAGCTGCAGCGGCTGAAGCTGCAGCAAAAGCGGCAGCAACCCAGGCAAGCGCTCCCAAGAGTTCAAGTGGGGGAAGCAGTATCACGCCGGGTAGCTCATCAAGAACCACTCCAATTGTCACCTCAGGAGATGCAATAAGTTGGAGCCAAATCGATATAATCGGAGCAGCAAAAGGTGGAGGAATTGAAGGGTTTGCGGTTACCGCGACGTTGAGTGGAGTCAATCCCCACAAAGGCAGTTATTATGGTCCACTGTCGTGGTATCTCGATTTAAATCTAAAGGGAACCCAATCTTGGACGAGCTATCTTCCGTTTGGAACAGGAAACCCTATCACCGGAAACATCTGGATTTTCGCCCCGCAAGGGAACGGAAGATATTGGGGCGCGGTCTTTGAGGGCTACGGTAACAAATATACCATCCATCCTGCTGGCAACCTCAATTATGACCACACCAATGTGCTTGCGGGAACTCCACTGGCCAATCCCTGGCATCCGAAGTCTGGGGTAAAATATGGTTGGATGGTAAGCACCAATGTAATCTGGCCTGGGCGCAACGGAAACATGAGAACCAATATCATGCTGCAAGCGTGGCCATAATCTTTTCCTTAACAATAGTCTCTTCATATCTGAATGAAAATGAACCCTCCCTGTATAACTGGGAGGGTTTTTTCGTCTTAGAGCAAGAAAAAAGACACGATCTCCAACACCCTTAACTCATTTATTATCAACAACTAATAGTGTTCGAACATAGCATTTTTGGTAAATTTTGTCTTTTTCCGTAAATAGTTGAGGTAAAAATGTAAAAAATATGTATAATAATAACTGTTAGAATATGGTGATGCATATTCATCTCGCTCTCAAAAATATAGTTAAGGATTAGTATGAAAATGAACATCGGTAAACGATGGGCTCGTGGCTACATTGTACTCGCGTGCTTACTTTTAATAAGTCAAGTCAACGCGGCAACTCCAACATTGCCTGAAGGATTCCCGATTGATGATGTTGTCAGTCTAGGGAACAACAGCTATACTTCTCCAACCTTCGGAGACTTTTCTCTCGACCCCAACGTTGAAAAGCGAGTTATTCACAGTGTTATTGGACCCTTTATATGGAGCATGGGTGACGACAAAAACGTGGTCATCCTCAATTCCGAATGGTGGGGGCCGCTTTATGTGACTGCACCAGGGAAAACCAGTCACTTAGGGCACATGTTTCCCTACGCAAAAAGTGAATACACTGGCTCAAACTTTTTCGTCGTTGTTTCCGGCAATTCAGCAACACCTTTCTATAATCACGGACTTGGAAGTGATGGCAAAGAAATTGGCTGGCAAAGTGCCATTGGAATCGGATTGTCGGATTATGTTTCCCATTACAAGGCTGCCGAGGGCTACGTGGTAGAGATGCAACAACGCCATCACAACATGCGGGTGATGCGAGACCAGCTTGCAGCAGCTAAAGTTTCTCCAGGATCCAATAACATAGAAAACCTAAGATTACAGGCCATCAATGAGTTAGAGTTGATGAACAAAACTTACACCCATTTTCTTTTTCATTTCCAACGCACCACCCGAGCCTGGGTTTTTGTGCGCAAAAATGGTGGGACCGATCAACAAGTGATCGCCGCCCAATCGTGGGTTTCCAAGGCCGCTGCAATTCACGATATTATTTACGCAGAATATGTAGGGGCTCAGAGGACAATCTCAAATGAAGTTGAACCCATCTATGCTTCAAAAGCTCAAGAACGAAGCAATATTGGAGGCACGCCTTCAAACGAGCCTAGTAGTGGTCAGCAAGGATCCGGGAGTGTACCTCCCGTCACCGGAGGGACCTCAGGAACAACAACTCCTATCGTAACAGCAGGTGACGCTATCCGTTGGAACCAAATCGATATCATTGGGGCTGCGAAAGGCGGAGGGGTCGAAAATTTTGCACTCACAGCAAGCTTAAGTGACGTCAATCCACATCGGGGAAGTTACTATGGGCCGCCTTCGTGGTATCTTGACCTCAATCTTAAAGGAACTGAATCATGGACAAGCTACCTCCCGTTTGGAACTGGACGTCCCATTACCGGAAATTTGTGGATTTTTGTTCCCCAAAGCAATGGACGGTATTGGGGAATCGTATTTGAAGGGTATTCGAACCAACTCACTATCCACCCTGCCGGAAACCTCAACTACGATCACACCAACGTATTTGCCGGAACTCCGCTCTCTTCGCCTTGGCAGCCTTCGTCTGGGACAACCTATGGTTGGATGGTCAGTACCAACGTAATCTGGCCTGGACGCAACGGAAACATGCGCAGCAACATCATGTTGCAAGCGTGGCCATAAAAAACTGACATTCATCAATCTTTGATATCCGAATTCAAACCAACCCTCCTGGAACAACTGGGAGGGTTTTTTGTTAAACAGAAAGGGAAGAGTAAGTGTTAGGTTTTATAAGCAAAATAACCCGCGAAATTTCCGCTCAACTGAATTGACATGAATTAATTAGTGGTAGGCTTAAACTATGTTACCTTCTTCTGATAGCCTTCTCTTTGTCGATCCAAATTCAATTCATATTGAAGAAACTTTAATCGATATCAGGACCGAAGAAGATTTCCTCGGGCGGCATTTAGATCACGCAAAAAACTTTTGTGTTTATGAGGTTGTTTTTGTCGAAAAGGTAAAAAAAGCCTACCCCGACTTGAGCACCCCCATCATCGTCTACGGACAAAACAATCATTATAAAGGTTCCGAATACGCATTCCAGAAATTGACTCTTGCAGGCTACTCGAACGTCAGAATTTTAAAAGGTGGACTAGAGGCAATACTAGGTCCAATCGGTACAGATCCCTGGCCCAGCGGGCAGCTTAAATTAGATACCGGCAAAAGCTTACTGAGATGGTTTGGCCGAAATCTCCTCAATGAACATGAAGGTACATTGCAATTGACCGAGGGCTCTATCCTTATTGGGGAGGACCAACGTTGCCAGGAGGCATGGGTTGCAGTGGATATGACCAAAATGGATTGCACTGACTTGACGGAAGAGGGAGGAAAAAGGGGCCTCATTAACCATCTCTCCAACACGGATTTTTTTGACGTCAGCAACTATCCACAATCTTGCTTTGAGCTAAAGGAAATGACTCCTTTTCAAGATACTAAGGTCGGAATCGATAACCACGAAATCAAAGGCATCTTTGAAATCAGAGGCATCCGGCGGGAATTCAGTTTTCCAGCTCATGTTTATGCACTCAAAGAGGGATTGGGTCTACAAGCACAATTCAATTTCGACCGAACCAAATGGGGAGCGCTTTATGGTTCAGCTTCCATTTTTGAAAGCTTGGGAATGCACGTGGTCTGTGATCTGGTGACTCTCAATCTTCGGCTTGTTTTTAAAAGGTAGCGCATCATAACGAGCGCATTCGTTAATGAGAGGCATAGATTGTTCATTCGAGCCACCGACAAGATTGCAAAAAACTGAATTCTGATTAGCCTTAGAGTCAGGAGGATAGCGTCATGCAAATAACTGATTCAGTTTTCAGGTGTTCGAGTTTCGTCGAATCACAATTACGCGACTCCCAGGCCCCAGACGCCAAATCGATTACTCCTTTTGTAACGATTTCCCGCCAGACAGGCTCCGGAGCGCACCACATCGGCAATCACCTTGCCACCATTCTTAACCACGAGGAAAATCCAGTCCCGGAAACCCTATGGGCTCTTTGGGACAGTGACCTAGTGGCAAAAGTATTGGATCACCATCATCTCAGTTCTCGTTTATCAGACTACATGCCCGAGGATACCGTCAACGAGTTTAGTAGTACCTTGGAGGAGATACTTGGGCTGCATCCATCAAGCAATGAATTGGTAAACAGAACATCCCAAACGATCAGGGCTTTAGCCCAAAAGGGTCGATCGATCCTGATAGGAAGGGGTAGTCACATCATCACAAAAGGACTCAAAGATGGAGTGCACATTCGGCTTGTCGGATCTTTGGAAAAACGAGCTACCCGATTTGGGATCGAACACAATCTCAGTAAAAGCGAAGCCTTGGGGATCATCAAAAGAGAAGACCGGGCTCGAGCCCGTTACCTCGACAATTACTACGGCATAAATATCAACGATTTCACAAATATGATTTAGTTATCAATACAGATGCCATTGATACGGTTACAGTCGCGACACTCATCGCAACCCTACTCTGCAACCGGGTTTCGATGCGGGATTAAACAAAAAGAAGTTCATATCTGAGGCCGTTCAAGCGTTTGTAAGATTGACCACCTCAGCTATCGCACTGTCGTTTTGATCGAATGTTGTATCCTTTCCCCTCATATGGACTGAGTTTCTCAAGCCAGGTTTCCAAGAGATATTCGAGATCATCTTCGGGATTGTAGTCAGAATCATCGAGTGGTTCGAGAAGTTCGAGAGTCTCAAATTCAAAGGTAGATTCTCCGAATTCGTTCCAGTCGTTCTGCAGCGCGCGATTCCGACAGGTCCCCATCGAAAGCTCCATTCTAAATCGGTTCATGATGCTGGGCAAATTCTGGCTCGATCCAACCAGCAGCCTACCGTTTTCACAATTTCGGATTTGATACACACCCATGGGACGAGGGGTGCTCTTATATTCTCGAATTTTCTCTTTTCTATTCATCTTATCAGGAATGGTTCATTTTGGAGGCAGGGAACCGGTATTTTCCGGCCGAAGAATAACCCTCATTTAGCCAATTGTTTGCTTGGTTTTGTCAAATCATGGTCTTCATCACCTGTCTCCAAAGAATCAACCAGATCAAGCTCAACAACCAATTCAGGGATTCCAACGCAACCTGAAGAACAATTGCCCTCCTTTGATGCTCCAGCAATCTGGGCATTTGAGATTTTCAATTCAGAAAGGAAGCCCTTTAGCCAAGAAGCGAAAAGGAGTCTAACATGATTATCGCTCGTCGAAACCTAAATTTTTATTACAACAGGGCCTTCGTTAGTTCAGAATACACAAGGGTCTGCTTTGAATTGAGCGGGTCCAAGATCAAATCTGCAATTTCCTCAAAACTGATCATTGCGTCGTTGAGAGTCTGCTCACCCTGCCCCTTGAAAGTTTTTACAAGACTCACTCGAGCATCCCGTGGATTGATTTCTTTCTGTACTAGGTTTCTTTTTTCCATCGGATTGATAAGACGCGTCACACCTGATGCACTTAAACCAATACTCTCTGCTAAATCGATGCGTCTCATGGATTTTTTGGGTGCACCATTCAAGTGATACATCACCATAAATTCAGAAAAACTAATTCCATGGAGGCTAAGTTGGTTATCGACACGTTTTAAAAGTCGGCTTTGAAGCAAAGCCAATGAAACGATGAGCTTTTGATTTGTTTTCACGATTATTACTTGATTACAACTTGACACATACTTGACCACTCAAAGACCTGTCAACTGACAAATTCCATTAATAATCATAGTCGATTAAACGATGTTTGAAGCAATGAGCGCTAATAACACTATGTTTTCTCCATTAATCGCCGTTGCACCAAAGCCTGTTAGGCTTTCGAAAAAGCGATTTTGCAAGGATAAATGATAAAAGTCATGGCCTCCATGAGCCTTTTCCATTTTATCCGTCCCTTTGGAAACCATGCGCTCTACTTGGTAATGTGGTCAAGTGCAGCTTGTTTCGTCACTCCACTATGGACAAGCGATAGGCTGATAAACTCTTCACCGGTGGATTTGCTGGTGAAATACCCATGGATACCAGTGCTGTTAAAAAGCAGGTCGTTTTTGGAAATATACTCAATCTCGTCCGAAGCATAAACGTCATAGCTTTCACCATCCGTAAAACCTGCGAACCATCGATTATTCATTCCGATAACTTTGATTTTCATTTGAACGAATCATAGGTGAGGAAGCAAAAAGGGACAGTGCAATGTTTGATGAATTCCAATATTTAGCCCAGTTGGAATAATCCAAACATCCAATAATCCCGCCTCTTCAGTGTTGTCCCTAACCGCACGCTGATTCGCAACGCTGCCCCCTGATTGCAATCATGGGAGTGAGCTTTTCATTATCAATATATTATTGAGGGCACGTGGGATAAGCCTTTTCAGTTTCACCCAACCCGTTCAGCATCGCTGCGGACCATTCCTTAGAAAAAGTTGTCGATTTTTTAATGATAGGTTATTGTTTAGAAGAGTCATTGATCAACAAACGACGCTCGATCCTAGCTAATCCCAACAACACTATGCAGAACAAAAGAATCATCGTCACTGGCGGCAGCGGAAAGACTGGCCCCTGGATTATCAAACACCTTATTGAAGAGGGTTACGAAGTCATCAATGTGGACAACCGCATGCCCTCAGAGGAGGCTCTGCCACACTCTCATTTGTGATCTTACCGATCCGGGGCAGGTCATCACTGCATTTTCAGCCTTTGGCACTGGCAGCCGCGAGCCCTATTGCGGTGTGATCCATATGGCGGCGATCCCTAGAGCCCATATGGTTTCAAATTCGGAAGTCTATCGGATTAATACCCTTAGCACCTACAATGTCTTGGAAGCCTGCGCCATTCTCGGCATTCAAAAAGTCGTGCTGGCATCCAGCGAATCGTCTTATGGCATCTGTTTCGCCACCGATTTCTTCGAACCGCAATACCTACCCGTCGATGAAGCCCATCCGCAGCTCCCTGAGGACAGTTACGGCCTCTCCAAAATTGGTGAACGAAGTCACCGCCGCTGCATTTCACCGCCGCACTGGGATGCAGGGTAGTATCTATCTCTCCGACTAGGGAACGTGCTCTGCCCGGAAGATCATGAAACGATCAAGGGCATTTTTGACAAACCGGAAATTGCGCCAACGCATCCTTTGGTCCTACATCGATGCCCGGGATGTCCGGTATCGCCTGCCGCCTTTGTATTGAAAAGGATGATCTCGGTTGCGAAGCCATAATCCTCGCAGCAGACGATTCCTCTTCGAATTTACCGTCCAAAGAATTGATCCAGCGGTTCCTACCTGGTGTTCAGACATTCAATCATGAGTTTAAGGGTCGAGAATCCCTGATCTCGAATCAGCGAGCCAAAGAACTGCTCGGTTGGGAACAAATGTATCATCTTCTAGACAAATCCAATTAGCCCAATCTTCTCCATCCGATGAACACGACTTCATTTTTCTTCTCAGGAACTGCACTCGCATGTCTTTCAGTGACTGCGTTGCAGGCTGCCCCTAGTGCAGAACAAGAGCCCTACCCTCAATACGGGGAAATTCAGCCTGCAGATCCAAGCTTCGATGATCTCATTGCACCCGGAACCAGTATGGAAAAGCTTGCAGGGGGGTTCCAATGGACAGAAGGTCCCGTTTGGAGACCGCAACAGCAGGAACTGCTTTTCAGCGATGTGCCCAAGAATACGGTCTACCGCTGGAAACAAGGTGAGGGAATCCAGATCTTCCTGCGTCCCAGTGGTTTCACAGGTGAAAGCTATCAGGGACACAACCCTGGATCAAATGGCCTGATGCTTGATAGAGAGGGGAACTTAACTCTCTGCCAGCATGGAGACCGTCGCATTGCGCGCCTCAATGAAACTATAGTTGAATTTGAGACCATCGCGGATTCCATGGACGGAAAGCATTTTAATAGCCCCAACGATCTTATTTTTGATCAACGTGGAAATCTCTACTTCACCGACCCACCTTACGGTTGGGCAGAGGAAGTTCCCAGAGACCTCGACTATTCCGGCGTTTACCGAGTCAGCGCTGATGGAACCGTCAGTTTACTAACCAAGGAAATCCCCTGGCCCAATGGCATTGCCCTTTCACTGGATGAAAAGACACTTTACGTCTCCAATTCAGGTTGGGAAGATTATTACATCACAGCCTACCCTCTGACTGAAAGCGGATTAGGACAGGGAACAGTCATCTTCGATGCGACTCCATTCATCGAAAAAACCCATCCGGGTTCAACCGACGGTATGTGTGTCGATGCTAACGGCAACATCTGGACCACAGGTCCCGGTGGAGTCTATGTCCTTTCACCAAAAGGCAAACACCTCGGCACCCTCTATACCGGTCAACCCTGCGGAAACTGCGCCTTCGGTGACGACGGCTATTTCTACATCATGTCCAACAATGACATCGCTCGTGTAAAGACCCTAGCGATAAGCAGATAATCAACAGATAACCTGTTCGCATGTTTCCTTGATTGAACTGATGACCTATCTCACTGACAACTTCAACGCAATCATATCCCAAAAACTTACCAACTGGCATCCATCCCTGAGCTCATCACAGCTTGTCCAAAGATAGGAATAGAGTTCGAGTTTCTTAATCGCCATAGAACCTCACAAAAAAGAAATTTTGAACCGTTTCTCAGTAACAATCTAACAACTCGCAGCGGTTTTTTCGCAAAGATCTGAAACCCATTGGTCATGAAATGACCGATTACTCGTGGATTTGCATCGATTATTGATCCGGAGTTGCTCATTACCTGCGATTTCTTTCAAATTAAATCCACCCTTTAACGCCCTCTATTGTGCGATTCGCCGTTTTGTTTTCGACCTTCAGAGAAACCCCTATTACCCCAGGATGAAAAATCGATCCCTTCCCTATCGGAACCTGTCGTTCCCGGTTCTTGCAACGATGACACTGCTTACCCCTTTCATTTCATTTGCAGGGGATTCTTGGGTCGAACTCTTTGACGGCCAGAGTTTGACGGGGTGGAAGGCCAATGAGAACAGCGATTCGTTTAAAGTAGAAGACGGTTGCATCACAAACGACGGTCCGAGATCCCACTTGTTTTATATTGGAGAAGATGGCGAGGCGTCTTTTGAGAATTTCGAGCTTATCATTGAGGCGCTCGCAAAACCCGGTGCCAATTCAGGGGTCTATTTCCACACACAATACCAGGATGAGGGTTGGCCAAGCGAAGGGTTTGAAGTACAGATCAACCACTCTCAGGAACAACATGGGACGTATCTGGAAATGAAAAAGACTGGGAGTCTATACGGAATTCGTAACCTCTACAAAACCATGGTTCCCGATGACACTTGGTTTGAGTTGAAGGTCAAAGTGGAAAAACCAAGAGTCCGAATCTGGTTGGACGAAACACTGGTTGTAGATTTTATCGAACCCGCCCGCCCCCTTTCCAAAGCGGCTCCGGCACTCAATGCACTAGGCAAGGGTACGTTTGCCATTCAAGGACACGACCCGGAAAGCCATGTCTATGTGCGAAGCATACGGGTTCGCACTCTACCAACAACTCATCCTGCAGGCATCGCGGTTGAATCCATGGGCAAGACCGAAGACCAGATCCTCACTTTAGCTCGGGACAATTTCCCATTGCTGGACCTGCACACCCATCTCAAGGGCGGGTTGGAATTGGAACACGCATTGCATATCTCCCGCAAAACTGGCCTCGGGCTGGGTATTGCCGTCAACGGCGGCAAGGGTTTTCCCGTGCAGAATGACGCAGCGGCACTCGCCTTTCTGGAATCCATGCAAGGCCAACCTGTCTTCGTTGCACTCCAGGCAGAAGGCCGGGAATGGACCGACATGTTCTCCCCTGAGGCGATCGCGAAATTTGACTATGTGTTCACAGATTCCATGACATGGACCAACACTGCAGGAAAACGTCTGCGATTATGGATCCCAGAGGAATCAAACATTGGCGACGATGTACAAGCCTTCATGGACGAATTGACGGAGAAGGCTGTAGAAATCATCTCATCGGAACCCATCGACATCTACGTTAATCCGACTTATCTGCCAGCTTCAATCGCATCAGACTACGATCATTTATGGACCACAGAACGCATGCAGAAAGTCATTGACGCTGCTGTGTCGAGTCATGTCGCCATCGAAATCAATGGCCGTTTTCGTCTCCCATCCCCCGCGTTTCTTAAACTCGCGAAAGCATCGGGCGCGAAATTCACCTTTGGCACAAACAACGCAGGAGCTGAGGATTTTGGAGAATGGAATTACCCGCTGCAAATGCAAAAGGAACTCGGGCTTTCATGGCAGGACATGTATGTTCCCGGCCATTCACCCAGTCGGTCTCAACAAGCACTGACGGAAGACTAATTTCGTTTTTTCAAACTTCGATTACTCCGCATCCGATTGAACGTTGATCTCTTCATTTAATCATAAAAAGGAACCCCACTTATGAACACCCACAATATACCCCGTCGCGAATTCATCAAAAAATCGGGCCTAGGCATCGCTGCTGCAGGCCTCGGTATTCATCACCTTCAGAGCCAGACACAAGCCACCACAATGCTTCCTTCTTACAACAAGCTCCCCAAATGGAAAGGGTTCAATTTCCTCGATTTTTTTAATCCGAACCCAGCTCATGCGCGCCCTGAAACCCCGGAAATATTTTTCGAATGGATGAGGGACTGGGGATTCGATTTTGTCCGTGTCCCGATGGCCTATCCTTCCTATCTGGACATCGACTATTCAAAGGACATCACGCCAGAGCAGGTCTACCATATCGACGAAGTCAAAGTCTCCAAAGTCGATGCCCTCATCGAAAAAGCACACAAATATGGGCTTCATGTTAGCCTCAACCTGCACCGCGCACCCGGCTACTGCATCAATGCGGGATTCCACGAACCTTACAATCTCTGGCACGATGCTGAAGCACTGGAAGCCTTCTGCTCCCACTGGCAAATGTGGGCCCAGCGTTACAGAGGAATCTCCAGCAAATTGATCAGCTTCGACCTCGTCAATGAACCCAGCCTGAGGGAGGACATGAACGATCAGTTAGGTAAGCGGGAATCCGTGCCAGGAGCGCTATATCACAAGGTCGCAAAGGCGGCTGTCGAAGCCATCCATTCCGTCAATCCCGGCAGTCTTATCGTAGCCGATGGCAACAACGGAGGCCATGTCGCTGTCCCAGAATTGGCGGACTTACCCATCGCACAGAGCTGTCGAGGATACGTTCCCTTCAACATTTCCCACCACAAGGCACCATGGGTGTATAAAGATCCAGAATCCTGTCCGGTTCCGACCTGGCCCGATGGACCGGAAGCCAATCGAGCGATGTTAGAAAAATTCTATCAACCTTGGTTCGACCTTCAGGATCAAGGAGTTGGGGTACATTGTGGAGAGTGTGGGTGCTACAACAAAACTCCTCACGATGTATTTCTAAGTTGGTTTGGAGACGTGATCGATGTTTTGTCTGAGCGCAACATTGGATTTGGTTTATGGGAAATGCGCGGTGACTTCGGTATACTCGATTCCGGTCGCAGCGATGTCGATTACGAAGATTGGTATGGATACAAACTCGATCGCAAACTACTCGAGTTACTCCAGCGTAGTTAAGACAATTGCAAGAAGGTGCGTCTCGTTACGAAGTGACGCACCGTCTGACTCTTAGACGATTAGAGTTCTTTTGGGGGAAATCTGGAGTATTCAACCCGTGGATGTCTTCAGTCTAATTCTCGTTCGTGTCTAAAACCAATTAGCGTTTAATTCAATACGTACGGCAAAATCCGATGCGAGCATCGGATGCAACACCTCATCACCTGTAATATGTCATGCCCGTATCAGATCAGTTTCAGGTTGAGTTTGAATTCTATTAAAAGCTAATGGGCATAAGTCCAAAATTTCCTAAAGTATTTGCAGATTCTCTTAGCGAAATTTCAGAAACCCATTATCATTTGCTGAATGACATCAGCAACTGAAGATACAACGACGGAACGTTTCTGGGAAGATTTAGAGCATTTAACCGATATTGGAGACAGTATTGCTGCGACCGAGTTACTTCAGCAACTGAGCCCCGAAGAACAACGTTATGCGCTATCCCGATTCGAAGAGGATAGTCAGCTGAGCCTGATCGAACTACTAAATCCCGAGTCCGCCGCCGAGCTGCTATCGAATCTTCCCGAAGCACAAGCCACTTCAATTCTCGAAGAAATGGCCCCCGAATTAGCAGCAGATGTGTTCCAGGAACTCCCCGGCGACATTGGAGCAGATTTGCTTCGCGAAATGGACAGCGAAGACTCGGAGGCCCTCCTGGCCCAGATGGATGATGCTGAAGAAGCCGGGGGTTTGAGACAGCGAAGTTCGTATGATTGGGATACCGCCGGCGGGTTGATGACCACGGAATTTGCCTCGTTCTCTTCCAGCTCAACCGTTGGCGATGTATTGCAACACCTCAGTGAAAACGCGGAACATTACGGCGACATGGACGTGCAGTATGTCTATGTAGTGGATGAAGATGGCTGCCTATTTGGGGTATTGCGCCTGAGGGACCTCGTCATGACCCCCCGAAAGAAACCGGTGACCGACATCATGATTCCACAACCGATTTCAGTTTCGGTAGAAGATAACTTCGAACACCTCTTGAGGTTATTCGCAGAGAAGGCATATATTGGCCTGCCCGCAATCGACGAAAAGGGCGTTCTAAAAGGGGTTGTTACTAAAGAGAGTTTGCACGAAGCCAGTGCAGATCATCAAACGGAAGACTACCTCAATGCTAGCGGAATTGTGGGTGGAGAGGAATTGCGAAGCATGCCGATGTGGGACCGCTCCCGACGAAGGCTTGCCTGGCTGGGACCTAATATTGTTCTAAACTTGATAGCTGCCAGCATCATTGCCTTCTACGAAGACACCTTACAAGCCGTCATTGCCCTCGCGGTTTTTCTACCAATCATTTCCGACATGAGTGGTTGTTCGGGGAACCAAGCCGTTGCAGTAAGCATGCGCGAGCTCACGTTGGGAGTGATCCGGGAGAATGAATTTTTGCGTATCGTGTGGAAAGAAGGAGTTTTGGGTCTGATCAACGGATCCATTTTGGGCATACTGCTAGGAACAATTGCAGCTTTGTGGAAAGGCAATATCTGGCTTGGACTCGTCGTTACGGGAGCATTAATGCTCAACACCCTTTTGTCTGTACTACTCGGCGGCATGATTCCCCTACTTCTCAAACGACTCAAAATTGATCCTGCATTGGCATCAGGCCCCATTCTTACGACCTGTACCGACATGTGTGGCTTCTTTCTGGTTCTCAACATCGCATCCATGATGCTCTCTCGCCTGGTGTAGAGCCTATTCAAACAAATCCTGACCTGTCAGGGCGTAGCTCACAAAACGAAACTGGCCTGCCGGGGCGTAGCTCACAAAACGAAACTGGCCTGCCGGGGCGTAGCTCATAGAGCGAAGCTTGCCTGCCATCCATAGCTTGTAGAGCGAAACTGGCCTGCCGGGGCGTAGCTCATAGAGCGTAGCCTGGTGCGGGCAGACGGGATCGAACCGACGATTCAAGCTTGGGAAGCTCACGTATTACCACTATACTATGCCCGCTTTAGGAGTGCTGGTAACAGAACAAATCCTCTAGATTTTTTCGAGAAAATGCAATTTTCAAATGCTTCAGTCCAACCACAGTCAAAACCAGAACATACTCGTTAAACGATAGACAAATTAGCGTCTCTTCAGCTTCTCAATAGACAGATATTTTTTTACAGTTCGTGGATCCACGTTCAGTCGAAAAGCTACCTCCGCAAAACTCGGAGTTCTTTCGTATTCCTGATTCACATAAAACCCCATCAACTGATCGAGACTAAGATCTCCACTTCGGATTCGCTCAAACTCGTCCTTTTTCGCACCTTGCGATGATGAGGAACATACTCCCCATGAACCATGACGTTGCGGACACACTGTTCCAACTCTCTAAAATTCCCATGCCATTCGTAATTCGCAGGCATATTCTTTCGTATCCACAACAAACACTCCTTTTTAAGTCCTTCTCCTTCTTCCACTCCCACAAATTTTCGACAAATATATCCGAGCAAAAACTCGATTTCATCAGGACTATCATCCAGAATTTCTCTCAGCGAAGGGGTGCGAATCTGATCCGCACATAAACGATAGTAGAAATCTTCCCGAAAATTCCCAGCCTCGATAGCTTCCAGTAAGTCCACATTGGTGGCTGCCATCACTTTTCCTCGAAACGGAAGCGCTTGAGTATCACCCAACCGTTGAAACTGTCGCGTCTGCAAAACCCGAAGTAACTTCACCTGCACCAATGGATCCGTATCGCCGATCTCATCCATGAAGACAGTACCAAAAGTTCCGCTCGATTCAAAATAACCAATTTTATCCGCCAGCGCACCCGTGAAGGCCCCTTTTTTATGCCCAAACAATTCAGATTCTATCAGCGTGGATGAAAGCGCCGACAAATTGATGGCATGAAAGGATTCCGTAAAATTCCGCTCAAACTTTAAAGCGCGAGAATCAAAAGGAATATAACGCGAAAGACCGATGCATCTTGCCACCACTTCCTTCCCCGAACCGGAAGGTCCGCAAATCAAAGTATAGATGTCTGACATGCGATCGTAAAGCGAACGGATATATCGACGCATGTCGTGCGTGAAAATCGAATCCCACACACGAGCGCGCAATTCATTCAGCACAGAACTGTTCCCTTTTAGCGTATTGAAAGTATGGAAAAAGGCCCGCCGAAACTGAAAGCAGAAACTCGCAAAGTCCTCGATCGGATATGCCGGTGAAAAGGAAGCACTGAGTGGCTCAAAATAGAGCCTGTATTTATCCTCCAACTCTCGAAAAGTGATCCACTTCGGATTCTGCGAAGGGTATTCGAGGCACTCCCTGATATACTCGTCTATCATCGGTAGGGACCAGTGAAACAAATAGAAATAAACAAGATGCTCATACGCAGCAAATTGAGAGGCGGGCAATCCCTTGCTGGAAGCATTGCGGTACCGCAGCAGGGCCTTATTCAAAAGTATCTCTGCAACGTGAACATATGATTGAATATAGGTGTTGCGGGATAGAGCATCCACCACTGGCTCCACATCGAAATCGAAATCCTTCGTGTCAACGAGGTCAAAGAAGGTCGCATCCAATTCATGGCGTTTCGCACGGAAAGGATTGGCATAAATCATCGCATTGAGCGTATTGGCGATTCCTAACTCTGAAGGAGAAAACAAAAACCTCTCTTTCATGCATTATTTGTATCTATGCATTCATTTTTTGTCGATTCAAAAGAGGCTCATTTCTCCAATCACAGAACACGATTCTTCATATCTTAATGATATACAATGCCTTACATATCTTCCAAACAACTGGCACAGCATCTGCAAATATGGAGTGGTTCTGAAAACAACCACCATGAAAATATTAGAAAATAAACTCCACGCGCTTCAAACGCTCGCATTCGCAGCGTTGGCGAGTCTCTCGCTGGCTTCAGCAAATTCCGCTAACGCAGCAGGTCTGCTAAAGGTTAGCGATCCCTCTCAAGGGGAATTGGAAATTAAGACCCATCAAGTTCAGGTCACAATTAACAACGGCTTCGCTCAAACCGAAGTGGTGCAAACCTTTTTCAACCCAAATAACGTCCCGTCGGAGGCACTCTATGTCTTACCACTTCCCCAGCATGCAAGCCTCTCGGAAATGGAGATTTGGGTCGGCGAAAAACACCTAAGCGGGGAGGTCGTTGCAAAACAAAAAGCACAACAGGTTTACCAACAAGAATCTGAAAGCGGAAACGATGTCGGCCTGGCAGAAAAGAGCGGATTCCAACGATTCGAATTCTGGGTATCTGCAGTACCTGCCATGGGAGAAGCTACGGTGAAAACGGTCTACTATCAACCGATCGAAATCGATACCGGTACGGGAAAGTACAGCTACCCACTGGAGGAGGGGGGAACCGACGAGATGGCGGAATCATTCTGGATGCAGAATGACTCAGTGAAAGAGTATTTCTCCATCGATCTCGTCGTTAAGTCTGCCAATCCCATCGCCGCAACTCGTGCTCCACTCTATACCGGAGTAAGCGGAATCGACGAACATGGAAACCCAACCTACCATTTTGAATCTCAGGGCGGAAACCTCGATAAAGACTTCGTTTATTACTACCAACTTCAAGACGACCTTCCTGGACGCATCGAGGTCATACCGCACCGAGCTGAAACAGGAAAACCCGGCACGTTTATGATGATTGTCACTCCCGGAGTAGACCTCGAACCGCTCGAAAGGGGAGCCGACTATGTATTCGTACTCGATACGTCTGGAAGCATGGATGGAAAACTTCACACACTCGTCTCAGGGGTTAAACAAACCCTCGCGTCATTCCGCCCAGAGGATCGGTTTCGAATCGTGCTGTTCAACGACCGTTCAACAGAGCTCACGAAGGATTGGGTACCAGCGACGGCAGAGCAGATTGACTATGCACTTAAACAACTCGATCAGGTGCAGGATTCTGGAGGCACAAATCTCTACGCCGGCATCAAAAATGGCTTGAACAATGTCGATGCTGATCGGGTAACAAGCATGATATTAGTGACAGACGGGGTCACCAATACTGGAGAACTTAGCCCCGCGAAGTTCGCCAATTTGATACGCACAAAAGACATCCGCGTGTTTGGGTTCCTCATGGGTAACAATTCAAATTGGGAACTCATGGATCAGATCTGCACCGTATCGGGTGGATTTTACAAATCTGTTTCCAATAGCGACGACATCATCGGGCAAATTCTTTTGGCAAAAAGTAAGGTTTTGTTCGAGTGCATGCACGATGTAAAAATCAACATCGCTGGAGTCAAAACCTACGATCTTTCACGCATTCAGTTTAAGAAAGTGTTCAGAGGTCAACAGTTGATTATTTTCGGAAAATACGATCAAGCCGGAGACGCAAAATTCACGATGAGCTGCAAAATTTCTGGAGAAGAAAAGAAATACACAACTTCTTTTCAATTTCCAGAAACTGACCACGACCATCCAGAACTGGAGCGGCTCTGGGCACTTTCAAAAATTGAAGAACTCCAATGGGCGAACAAGCTCGGGCTCAAGGATAGCAGTGAAAGCAATCAAGCCATCGAGGATATCGCTCTCAATTACCAGATCGTGACCGAGCAAACGTCCATGATCGTGCTCGATAACGAAGGATTCAACCGCCATGGGATTGAACGACGCAACGCAGATCGCACAGCCAATGAACGCCAAGCGCAAAGCACCCGCCAGCAAACGCCTCCCAAAAGCTATCGCGTAGACCAACAAAAACCAGCTTTCCAACATTCAACACCCCGCCCAAGTTCGGGAGGCGGTGGCGGAGGTGGAGCCATTCATCCGCTGTCATTGCTGATGCTGATCGGGCTTCCACTGCTCAAAAAATTTAAACCACAAAAGTAACCCATCAAACCAAATAGGAAATGAATACGAAAATGAAACGTAACACACTTATGCTGATACTGGGATTGCTCTGCCTTTCCACCGCACAAGCGCATGATTCCACTCGGCTGAACAACCTCATGTGGACCGATCGCAATGCAACCAATCCACCGCTAAGTCGTCCAGAATCAACCATTAACAGCAGTATAGAGCGATTCTGGAATCTCCCGGAATCCCCTACTCCTGTTCGTCGATCAACCGCACAACCCCGTTGCGCACCACGTCCCCATTACCACCCATCCCACTCCTGCAACCCACGAAACAACCCTCCGGCTAAGAACCGCTTGGTACAAGATCAAAACAGTAGAGAACGAAGAGGGCATTTTGGGATCAATCTATTCAATATGATTCCGCTCATCGACATCGTTCATGGAAGTTCAGAATCCAGTAATTCGGATCATGTTGAAGCATCGAAATAACACAAAGAGTGCGTGGCCCTGGTTGACATTGTCGATCGGGGCCATTGCCCTGCTCATCCACTTCTTTTCATCGAATTCTATGGAGTGGATTCAATACCATCGGGCCGCCATCGAAACCGGGGCTATTTGGCAATTGATCACGGGGCATTTCGCCCACTGGAATACCGAACACCTTCTGGCAGATTTGGCAGTTTTTACAGTTTTAGGCAGTATGGTAGAAACCCGTTCCAAAAAACTTCTTCTACTCCTTGTATTCGGATCCGCATTACTCATCAGTGCATCCGTTTACTTTCTTCGCCCAACCATCGAATTCTACCGCGGATTGTCAGGGATTGATATGGCGTTGGCCGGATTTGTATTCCTAGACCACTGTATGCAATCGAAGCAAAAAAGGAACCGATTCGAAACCATCATTTGGGGAACCGCATTATTAGGGGTTTTCCTTAAACCAGGGATTGAAATCGCATTGGGGCACCCGATTTTTGTTCAGGATCTGGGTAAAGGAATCGTCGGAATGCCTATACCCCATATCCTCGGAGCTGCGTTTGGTATCACCACCATCCTCGTGGCACAGAAAAAATCAACTGCAACTGCTTGTTGTCGGTAACGAATCAGACAATGATCTATTCTTCCATTTGAGGCTCGTCTACCCCAGAACCCTAGCCGCTTCGAATACCCTTTCATCAGGTGATTTCACGACATGGAGAACCAAAATTCGATCAGACACTGGGAATGTCATACTCATCAAATTGAAACACCGTTCTTGCCTACCTTTAGGTAAGAGAGTAGCCTTCCATTCAAGCCAGTAAGCAGGTGAGGCAATTGCGACAAACACAGCAAGCACTGTCATCCTGGAAATAGAAATCTCAACTGAATCACGTCATGTCAAAAAGCAAAGATACAAAAAAGGAGAGCAAAAAAGCTCCACTTCTTAGCGCCAAGGAAAAGAAGGCAGCTAAAAAACTGAAAAAGTCCAACAAGACGTATGACGTTTAAATAGGACATAACAGGATGCGTCCTGACTCCTATCTAAACTCGCTCAAGCGATAACTTCGTATTCCTTTTTTAGAGGGATTCGTTTTGACGAATCCAATAACAAAGGCGACTGCGGGCTAGTCAAGCCAGTCTGCTTTAGGAGAAATCGAGCCCCGACAAAATGCTTGTCCGAGCGATCCCCATCGACTTCAAGATTCAGCCATTTTACCAAAATTCGACTATCGGATTTTCCGGTAGTCGAACCTTTCAAAAGAGTCGCTCCGAGATCGATATCAGTCGATTGTCACGGTTATTTCCGATCCAGTGTAGTTGACCTCAAGGTCGGGATCTTCACACGGGCAGACGTCAACTCCGTGATCAGCTTCAACGAGAACCACCTGAAATGTGCGTTCCTCTAACATGCCTGGAAATTTACCTTCACGACGACCTATTGTCAGGGTTTGTTCCACGTCATTCCAACTCACAGGAATCGTCGCATAGACACCCTTCTCGTAGTTGTAGTTATCATTTTCGTCCTCATAGAGAACAAAATTCGCATCTGCTCCAGCATAGATTCTCAGCTCGATCACATCAGCAGGTTTTTCGGTGGCGTATTGCACCTTGGGGCCCATGGCTACAATCGATCCTTCGCGGACATAGAGTGGGCAAATATCGATAGGAGCAGCGACTTCGAGCGACTGACCACCCTCAATGGACTCACCGGTCCAGAAATCGACCCAATTTGCGCCTTCAGGGAAATACACCTCGCGAGTGGTTTTGCGAGAAACAGTCTGCAATTCCGCTGCATGAATGGCAGGAGTTTTCCAAAACAGTTTGCCACGGAGTGCTCCGTAGGTGCGGTTTTCGAGTTCGTAGACCAGTTCATATTTCTGCCCCGCATTCAACTCCACTGGTATAGTGTAGGCTTCTGTAGCCACATAATCGTAGTCGAGAAGTTTTCCATCCAGAAAGACCCGCTTCGGTCCGAAGCTTTTAACATGAATGCGGTGCTTACCAGATTCCTCCGGCACCAATGTGGTTTTCCAGCGAATTGAAAACTCAGGGTCTTTCATGTAGTCCGGCCACTGCGTGTACCAATCCAAATTGATCTCAGAAACTACTTCTTCATAGATAGGGTCGTTAAAATCAACGGTATCATAAATCGTCATTTTCACCCCCGGTTTACCATCTGCCAATTGGAAGTATTTCGGTTCAATGAGAATACTTGCTTCCGGCGGACGGTGCAATTGGTAGTCTACCACGGGACAAACCATCATGTTGGAACCAAACATAAACTGATCGTCGATATTCAATACCTTGGTATCTTTCGGAAAATCCATCGGCAGTCCCCGCATCATCGTATAACCTTCATCTGTCACCTTCCAGGCCATGGAATAGATCGTGGGAAGAAGTCGATAACGCAGATGGTCAAATTTGATCAAGGTATCCGTAAACTCACCAAACTCCCAGATCTCGCGAGGGGTTTCAGAACCGTGGGATCGGAAAATCGGACTGAAAGCACCCAATTGAAACATCCGTGTGTAGAGCTCCTGATACGCGGGATCTTTGCCCCCGTATGAAAAGAGTCCCTCGTAACTTCCAAGAACAAAAGCGCCAATATCAAACGTCCAGTATGGAATGCCAGACATACAATGGTTCACGCCAGCTGTGATCTGATTCTTATATTGCTCCCAACTCGCACCGATGTCCCCAGACCAGGTGGTTGAGCCCGTGCGTTGCTGTCCCGAAAATGTCGAACGTGTGAGGATGTAAACTCGTTCGTCTTCGGATTTTTCACGGATGTTTTTATAAAGATCGTCGGTCATCACCAGCGAATATGCATTGAGATTACGAGGCCATGAGCCCAGTGCATTAGGCTCCAGATTATGCATTTCGTAGGACTGGGATTCTTTCGTCAAGGCGTTGACCACGTCCGGTTCCGTGGAATCAATCCACCAGCCATCAAACCCTGCAGCACCCAATTCTTTTTGCAGATATTCCCAATAAATATCGTTCGCTTCATGACTGAACGCATCATAGTATTTGAAACCGGCCCACCCTACTTTGTTGTAGAGAAATCCCTTTTCGTCCATAGCTTTGTAAATTTCAGTATTAGGTCCAAGCCCTGGCCAAATGGAGATAATGGCGTGAAAATTGTTGTCATGTAGCCAATCGACCATGCCTTTCGCGTCCGGGTAACGTTCCGGATCAAAGACCATGCCACTCCACATGGACATGTCACCCCAATAGTTCCAATCCTGGATCATATTATCGATCGGGATCTGTAATTCGCGATATTTTTTGGCAACGTCCAACAACTCATCCTGCGTGTGATAGTGCTCCTTACTCTGCCAATAACCATAGGCCCACTTGCCATACATCGGTGCATCTCCGGTCAGTTGGCGATAACCCGCGATCACATCATCAAGGTCTTTACCCCCAACAAAATAGTAATCAATACTGTCTCCGACTTCCGACCACAGACGATTCATCTCACCTGTTGCATCCAACTTTGTTAGAGAAGCATTGTCCCACAAAACACCCCAAGGCGTATTGGATACTAAAAAAGATGCCATTGCGTCGGTATTGGACTGAGAGAGCAACACCTCATGTCCACGATAGTTCATCAGCCCGTTCTGGTGTTGGCCCAAACCATAAATCCCTTCGTTTTCTCCAGGAACAAAATCCTGCGATAAGGAAAACGCATGTTCTTCACCAGGAACACCTTTTAGGGGAAGCAGCTCCTGCCCGGCTTCTGCAAGCAACACTTTACCCGACTTCGTGAGGAATCTCACTGTAGCGTTCACACTATCGACTTCCACCACGAGGGTAGGTGACTCCAAAGATACGATCCCGTTCTCGGCAGACGAAACTATCGCAATCTCGGGCAATGAATCCTGTATGACAATCAGGCTGTCTTTTTGATCGCTTCCTTCCGGTAACCACTTCTGCACTCGCACGATTTGGTCGCCATAGAATTGCACTTTCACATTTACGGTATCTGTCCCAACGATATATCCATCGTCTATTTCGGACAGAGAAACTTCCGTTGTTGCGGAAGAGACCTGATTTATCGTTAAATAAAACAGAGCAAAAAGAAACGTTTTTAAACGCAATCCGCTTCGTTTTTGTGCAGAGAATGATGTCATATTGATCCTAATAGGGTTTTATTTTTCTTTTTGGCAACATCGAGTCGATGCTGAGAGGATAAATCCAACTGCTTGCCAAGATTGGGACTTCGGACAAAATGATTAGTGAAACTTTAAACTCCGGTCAAGATTCACTTACTCCACCGTTCCTTTCAACCGGCTCAAAAAGCTCCTACTCAGGAGTAGTTCCAGCAAAATTGCTTAGAAAAACAAGGGTATCCCAGGAATTCGATCGAAATTCGAATAAGAGACAAATGAAGACATTTGCATCAATGTGAACAAATTCAGTGATCGATGGTGAAACCTTCAAACAAGAAGTGGTATATTCAGCAAAATAACTTCAATATAACAACCCTAACAGCTAAAGCCCATGAACTCCTCAAGTCACCTTTGTTTAATACTGTCGTCTGCATTTTTCGTTTCTTTCTTCACACCAAGCATGACGGTTCAGGCCAAGCCAGTACCGCACACTTCTGTATTCACAGAAACTAGCGCCGAATACCAGCGTAAGAAGCTTCCTTCAGGTCGGTATAAAAAGGAAACATACTTAATCGGGAAAGGAGTTTGTTACGATCCTAGAGGGGCCGATCCTTCGCTCACCCGGATCGATTTTTCCGAAATTGGAGCTACTTTAGCTGAGGCGCTATTCCTGGCAGACTACATACCGGCCCCAGACCCAGAGCACACGGAATTAATGATCATCGTGAATTGGGGAAAAACCACCCTCGCAAAAATGGGCTCAGGAACCATTGCATTAGATGCCATGTCAGATGCTGCACACGGAATCGCGCTCAGTAATGATACCCCGAAGGATGCTGCCTCAATATCGATGAAAGGTAGCTACGATAGCATACTGGATCAAATGCTACTCTTACAGCAGATGAATGACGACGAATTAACCGAAAAGCTCGAGTATAATGCCAACCTGTTAGGATATCAGGATGCATTTGACAGAGCTCTAGACATCATGCCGGGAATCTACAATCCGATGAAACAAGGGGCATTGGATATACAAACCGAACTCCGATATCCAAGGTATTTTGTGATCCTTCAAGCCTATGATTTTCAACTGTGGAATGAGACCAAACAAAAACGACTTCTCTGGACGAGTCGCTTCAGCATCAAAGCACAGAGACATCCCTTTGATGAAAACCTGAGGGAGATGGCAGTCGCCAGTAGTCGTTTTTTTTGGAACCGATTCTCAGTATTTGAGACAACGACAAAAATCATCCAGAGTTGAATTCGGCGAAATTGAAATGATCGGGATCGAACAAGACGATCAAAATTAATCCATAAGAAGTAAGGAAATACGAGCGTCACCATCAGCTCTATTGATTCATCCGCATTTCGCATATTTGAAATGACTTCGGCTTGAAGGATGGGCTTATTCATCCCATATACACTCTGCCCCATGGACACGCTACCCTTCGACTTGCCTTGCGTGCATCAAACCCACTATTTACCCAAAGAATTACCAATTGTGCATGGTCAACGCCGATCTCCCTATAAACTCTGATTCCACCCATGATTCATCGCTCGACTTTCAATAAAAAAAACCACCGCCATGCACGTGGCATGACAGTGGTCTTTTTTCTTTGAAAACAGAGCTCGGGTATGGGCTCCGTGACTACTGTTTCCAAACAAGAGTCATAACTCCAATTACATCTCGATTTCTTTGCCGGGCTCTACGCCCGCAGGAATCCGGATGCGCTCCACTAACTCAACAACCTCTTGTGGTGGTTTCGGAGTTAGAAAAGCCACTGGGATTGCTACAGCGAAGTTTACGAACATGCCTAGGAAGCCAATCCCCTCCGGCGATATGCCAAACAACCAATGCTCTGCATTGTTCAACTCGGGATGCATAAACTTAAAATACAAAATGTAAATTGTGGTGAATAATATCCCGCTAAGCATGCCAGCAATGGCACCCTCGCGATTCATGCGTTTCGTAAAAATACCCAGCAAAATCACAGGGAAGAACGAAGAAGCCGCAAGGCCAAACGCAAATGCCACCACTTGGGCGACAAACCCCGGGGGATTAATCCCAAAATACCCAGCCACAATGACGGCAAGCCCAGCTGCGATCCGAGCATATGCCAATTCCATCTTTTCCGAAATATCCGGCATAAACGATTTTTTAAGAAGATCGTGAGAAACGGCTGTTGAGATCACAAGTAATAACCCCGCTGCAGTGGATAGAGCCGCCGCGAGTGCCCCTGCCGCAACCAAAGCAACAATCCAGTCGGGCAACTTCGCAATCTCCGGGTTCGCGAGTACTATGATATCACGGTCGACAAACAATTCGTTCTTCACATCAGTGGCAGCATTCGCCAATGCACGTTCGCCCGAGGGTCCCGTCAATAGCACGGCGTTCTCATCTTTAGTAAAACTGGGTTTTCCCTCGAAAGGTTTCCCGGGACCGTACTGAATTTTCCCATCGCCGTTTTTATCCATCCATGCAACTAGGCCTGTCGCTTCCCAATTGTGAAACCATGATGGTGCTTCGTCGTAGGACTTTTCATGAATCGAAGTGATAAGGTTCGTCCGGGCAAACGCAGCGATCGCAGGTGCTGTGGTGTAAAGAATCGCGATGAACAACAGCGCATACCCTGCTGACCAACGGGCATCCGACACTTTGGGCACGGTAAAAAATCGTATGATCACATGCGGCAACCCCGCAGTGCCCACCATCAGGGCACCCGTAATGAAAGCAACATCCAACTTTGATTTGGTGCCTTCCGTGTAAGCGGCGAACCCAAGTTCCTTGTGCAGCCCATCGAGCTTATCGAGCAGATAACCTGAACCGTCGCTCATCTCACCACCAAATCCGAGTTGTGGAATCCAGTGTCCAGTCAACATGATAGAGATGAAAATCGCAGGAATCATGTAGGCAAAAATAAGAATACAATACTGCGCCACTTGGGTGTACGTAATGCCTTTCATGCCACCCATCACCGCGTAGGAAAAAACCATGCCCATTCCGATTAAAACACCCGTTTCAATGGGCACGTTAAGAAAGCGGGAAAAAACCACTCCCACTCCACGCATCTGCCCAGCGACATAAGTAAATGAGACAAAAATCGCACAAACGACTGCCACTATACGGGCAACTCTTGAATAGTAACGCTCCCCCACGAAATCGGGGACGGTAAACTGCCCAAACTTACGCAGATACGGAGCAAGTAATAACGCCAGCAGGACATACCCACCTGTCCAACCAAGGAGGTAGACCGAGCCGTCGCGTCCCACAAAGGAAATGATTCCGGCCATCGAGATGAAGGAAGCCGCCGACATCCAGTCCGCGGCAGTGGCCATTCCATTTGCCAAAGGAGAAACATTCCCCCCCGCAACATAAAATTCGCTTGTGGTTTTTACACGAGTCCAAAAGGCAATGCCCATGTAGATCAGAAACGTGACACCCACGATGCCGAAGGTCCATATTTGGATGTTATCCATTACACATCCTCCTTCTTTTCAGGTTCATCCGAATCACTATCACCGTCGACATGATAGCGATGATCCAAGCGGTTCATGACCGCCGCATAGATGAAAATCAGAACAACAAATACATAGATTGCTCCCTGCTGGGCCATGAAAAAGCCGAGCCGAAACCCTCCGATACGTACGCGGTCCAACACATCAGCAAAGGCGATACTCGCCATGAAGGATGCGCAGAACCATACAAACAACAGTAGGCCAACTAGCTTTAAGTTGGCCCTCCAATAGTGTAATGGATCCATAAGCAAGAATAACAGAATTTAGGGTAGTAGAAACCTCACTAGGGAAACGGAATCGGAGGAAAGTCAAACCATCTCTATTATTTCTTCTTATCCTAGGCATTTCACGTTCTTATCCTCAAGTCTCAACAAACAATGATGGTTACGGGATATAATAGCCTACTTCATCAGAGCTTGGGTTGCATCAGCGTTCCTTCTGAATTTTCGTTTTTTCATCCCAATTTCTTGCAATCGTTCCATAAGCATTTTGGTTCCCACTGGCACCTTTAGGAATACCATCAAACGCCTACAACAATATTCTCGATCGACATGGAAACGGAAAAGAATCGCACCATCAGCTTTGCAACACGAATGAGAGAAAACCTCCCTGAGGTAGACCGCATTCGCAACGTCATGCTCGAAGCGTTCAGCGAGGTTCTATCAAGTCTCGGCGACAAAGAAGCAGCTTCGCTCGTGAACACATTCGGCGACGATCGCCTCAAATCGGTCGATCCGGGGAAATTTGCCCAAGTTCAATCCATCTGTTTTCAAATCCAGAATCTCGTTGAAAATGCAATTTCCCTTAAAGTCACTCAGAAGGTAAATACCGATATTGAAAGTGTTGGGGAATCTGGTTTTTGGCTCAATTACCTGCACCGTCTTCGCCTTCAAGGCTGCAGCACAGAGACCATCGCAAGCCGCGTTGAATCGAGTTTCATCGAAGTCGTGTTCACAAAGCACCCTACGGAAGCGAAACGCTGGATCATCCTGCATCTCCATCGCCGTCTTTCGTCTCTCATTCTCAAGCTTTCATCCGGAGAAAATGTCTACGAGGAGATTCTGGAGCACCTCGAACGACTATGGCGCAGCGGCGAATTATTTACCAATAAGCCCACGGTGGCACAAGAACGCCGCAATCTCGACTACTACTTCCAGGAAGTTTTTCCTAAGGCTCGTCGAGCGCTCGATCAAAACTTCCGCACAGCATGGACACAAATTTTCCCAAATACCCCGCCCCCGTTCACACCCTTTCTGCGCATTTCAACCTGGGTCGGCGGCGACAGGGATGGGCATCCGCTCGTCACCTCCGAAGTCACCGGTGAAACACTCAGAGACCTGCGAAAACTCGCTATTCAGGAGCTGCTGAAATTCATAGAAATCCTCAAGAAGGAAATACGATTCCATCGTCAAAGCCAGCCCACGCCATCCGTGTTAGCAGAGTGGCTCGAACAAAAGGGCTTACCAGGCGACTCTGATGAACCCTGGGGCCTCGCTTTTGATACCATTGAAAAATCACTGCAAAATACACTCCACCAAAACGCAGAGCCCTACTACACTAACAAGGATGCATTGGTTGAGGATCTCAAGGTCCTCGAGCGCGCATTTGAGTCCATCCATGCCGAACGACTCATTCGCCGTCACCTTACACCCATATACAACCAACTAAGCTTTTACGGGTTCCACACCGCAAGGCTAGATATTCGCCAAAACAGCCAATCTTACCAAGATGCGCTGGTGGAAATCCTGCAACATGCAGAGATCCCTGATGCGGACAATTTCCCCAACTGGCCCGAAGAAGAAAAACTCAGTTTCATTCAGAAAGAACTTTCCAACAATCGCCCTTTTTTACTTCCACAAGCGCAGCTCAGTGAAAAGACCCAGGAAGTTCTCGAAACATTTCGAACTGTAAAACACCATCTCGACACATTTGGCTCAGAAGGGATCGGCGACTTCATCGTCAGCATGACTCGCTCAGCCTCTGACCTTATGGTGCTCAACCTCTTCTGCAAGGAGGTCGGACTGCTCCGCCAAAACGATGGAAAAACAGTTAACCAAATTCACATTGTACCGCTATTTGAGACGATGGCCGACCTCGAAGCGAGCATCGACATAATGGAACGTTACACTGCCCTCCCTATCGTCAAAAACACACTAGCTTATCTTAAATCTCCTTCATCCATTTCTTCAGCGGACACTCCAAAAAAACTGCTTCCGCAAACCATCATGCTCGGTTACAGCGACAGCAATAAAGATTGCGGAATATGGGCCAGCCAATGGACGGTTTACAACACCCAAAAACGACTTCTTGAACTCTCCAAAAAGGTCGGCTTGCCCTTTCGTTTTTTCCACGGTCGAGGCGGTACTGTCGGTCGGGGTTCTGGGCCAATGCATCGCTTTATTGAAGCCTTGCCTCAATCAGGCCTCGAACACGGGTTCCGTATAACCGAACAGGGAGAGGTGATCGCGCAGAAATACAACTCTGTCGAGAATGCCATCAACAATTTTGAACAATTGGTGGCCGGCGTATCTTGCGCAAATTTACTGAGCACTCACGAACCCATCATAGAACGTTCCACTCCTGCGATGATGCTCGTTCGCGACTCGAGTCTAGCGGCTTACCGCACTCTCATTGAAGCCCAGGGATTTCTCAAATTTTACCGGCAAGCCACGCCGATTGACGTCATCGAACTCAGTAAAATCGGCTCTCGCCCTTCAAGGCGCACTGGCACCGCTACCCTGGATGACCTACGGGCAATCCCATGGGTTTTCAGTTGGAACCAATCCCGCTTCTATTTACCTGGGTGGTTTGGTATCGGGTCCGGCTTGCAAGCCTTACAGAAGCAAACGCCCGAGGAGTTTGATTACCTTCGTTCCATTTGGAAGGAATGGCCGTTTCTGCGCTACCTACTTTATAACGCAGAGTCGACTGTCGCCAGCTGCTCTGTCGACATTATCCGACAATATGCCGGACTCGTTGAAAGTGAGTCCATTCGTCACTATTTTCTTACCGCTATTTTGCAGGAGCTCGAACTCTCCAAGCACTTGCTAACCCAAGTGCTCGAATCGGCCCTTCTCTCAAGGTCGTCCACGGCTTCACTACACACTGAAAGCCCGCGACCAACGACTGCACGAGCTGCATCGACAGCAAATCAACCTGCTCACAGAATGGCGT
>CAXXVT010000037.1:0-19715 GCA_963676215.2 Opitutales bacterium
GAATCCCAGCAAATGAAGCCATTCTGTTCGTCAATTTGATTCCCATTTTCGGCATGGCTCTTTCTTTTATTCTCCTGAACGAACGTATCAATCTCATCCAATCGGTCGCTTGTATTTTGGTGATTTCCGGAGTATTGATTGGACAAAAAAGACGACCCGTGATCGATCGCAATACCGCTTAATAGACTCTTTCAAGATGCGACTCATTCTCTATCTGGCTTTGATTGTTTCTATCCTCTGTGGACTGGGAAACTACCTTCCGCGATTCGAATTTGTAGCCCACCTACAGCCATGGATCCTTGCGGGAATCACCGCAATGTGTGTCATCGCCATTTTGAAACGTTACTGGGTCGTGAGTAGCCTCCTCCTCATCACCACTCTCTATCACGTTGCATTCACCGCTTCTTACATTTCTCTGCATTCTCTTTTCCCCCGCGATACTTCAAAGGACCATGGTCTTCCGTTCCGAGTTCTCCAGTTTAATATCAATGCCGATAATGGAAGATTTGATGATCTGGCTACAGCAATGGAACATGCGGAAGCGGATTTGATGGTTATTTGTGAAGCAAACGTCCATATTTTGGGTCGACTCGACCACCTACACTCCACTTATCCTTATCGAATTGAAGTCGCAAGATGGCCAAACGATAGCATTCTCGGCGTCAGTGGAACCATACTTTGGTCGAAATACCCTTTTGTGCATTCCAATCCCTTAACCCTAAAGGAGGGAAATGTACAGGCTTGTCACGCAGTTGTTGAAATTGAAGGACAGAAAGTGTCGATTTACGCAGTCCATCTCCTCGCCCCCCGAACCGAAGCTCAAATCGGAGATCGCGATGCAGGAACCCATGAACTCGCCGAATTACTCGCCTCTGACCCGGAACCCAACGCCATGATTATTGGTGACCTCAACCAAAGTGTATGGACTCCCGCCGCCAGAAAACTGATAAAAACTGCACGACTCCAATCTATTCTCAAGGGCCGAATGTTCATGTCCACTTGGCCTGGATCCATATATCCCTTCGGCATTGCGATTGATCATATTCTATACCGCGGTTCCATGAGTTGTATCGGGACCGGCACACTAGACGGCATCGGCTCGGACCATCGCATGTTGGTAGCAGAGATGATATTGACAACCCCTTCCAAAGAAACCACAGCCCCATGAGCACACCCTCTTACAAAATCGCGACTCTGATCTTTATTGAGAATTCCGCAGGAGATCAATTACTGCTTCACCGCCATCAGTCTCCCAACCAAGGCCTATGGACACCTATCGGCGGTAAACTCCACACGAAAGAGGGGGAGTCACCTGTGGAATGCGCCGTTCGCGAAACCAAAGAAGAGGCAAACCTCACGATATCACCCAGCGACTTGCACCTGTTCGGATACCTGGCAGAAACTGATTATGAAGGTCAGGATCATTGGCTCATCTTTCTTTTCCACTGCCTCCAGCCTGTCGAACAACTCCCAGAACCTATCAAAGAGGGGGAATTTGGGTTTCATGCTCTTGCCTCCATAAGCGATCTCCCCATTCCCCCGTCCGACAGGGATATTTTGTGGCCAGTATTTCACCGAAACCGGACCGGATTTACCGGAATCCGTATCCAATACCACGATTCTTCCGACACGGCTGATTACACCGCAACCATCGAACAGGAAATCAAAGGTCGAGATTAGAAACTCTTTCTAGCCGTTGGGATTGCTCCAGCCTGTCCTTGAAGCATCGGTTGCACGCAACCGATTTTCCACGTTGTGTGGTTTCCCAAATCGGTCTTCCAACGCCCAACCCTATCGCATGCAAGCATACGATGCTACGTGTCATCATAAATCACGCTGAAGCAAACAGGCGCTGTATCGGTAACGATTCAGTATTCACTGATCCTCGCCTAATACAATATCCCGGCCAGACAACCGGTCATCAAACAGGCAAGAGTACCACCAACCAAGGCCCTAGGGGCCAACCAACTGAGATCAGCCCGACGGTTTGGAGCCAGAGTGGATATCCCTGCGATCTGAATACCGATTGATGCAAAATTGGCGAATCCGCAAAGCGCATAGGTCATGATGATAATACTTTTTTCATCCGTCATGATCCCCGCACTCTTCAAATTTCCCATATTGAGATAGGCCACAAATTCATTCAAAACCAACTTTTCGCCTAACAGACGCCCCGCATTGAGAAGTTCACTGGGACTAATTCCCATCAACCACGCAATAGGGGAGAAAACCCATCCAAAAATCCATTCAAGCGAAAGGGAAGTATGATTCCCACCACTAGCGTCTTCAATCCATCCATTAAGACCGGTCCATCCTCCCAAGCTCCCACTGAGCAGTGCATTGAACAGTGGAATAAAGGAAGTAAAGACGATAAGAATGGCAGCGATGATCAATGCCAACTCCAGACCCTGTGCGGTACCACGCGATGCCGCATCAAACAGATTGCTTCCGATATCGTCCTTACTAACTTTAAATTCTTTCGTGTATTCCTGGTCTTCCGGAACGATCAGTTTCGCAAACAATATCGCTGCGGGCGCGGACAAGATCGAGGCAGTGATCAAATGACGGGCGAATAATACATTTTGCACAGAGTCATCCCCACCAAGGAAACTAATATAAGCCACTAACACTCCACCGGCGATGGTCGCCATCCCTCCGGTCATCAATGTGCAAAGCTCGGAGCGAGTCATTCCATTAATATATGGGCGAACCATAAGGGGTGCTTCGGTTTGCCCGACAAAAATATTGGCTGCAACAGCAAAACTCTCTGCGCCGGATATGCGCATAACCTTATTCATAATCCACGCAAATCCCCGGATGACCAGGGGCAAGATCCCAATATAAAAGAGGACCGAAGACACCGCAGAAAAGAAGATAATCGACGGCAATACACGAAAGGCAAAGACCGCCCCAGTGCTATCAGCGTTATCAACAAACGAACCAAAAATAAATCGTGCCCCCTCTTGGGAAAAGGCCAAAAGCTGCACCACACCTTGAGCCACCCATTCGATCGTGACAGCAGGTCCGGGGAACTTGAGAAAAATTACCGCAAGCAACACCTGAAGCAACACACCACCGCCCACCAGTCGCCAGTCGATTCGTTTGCGATTACTACTTATTGCCCATGCAATAGTGAGAAAGACAAAAATTCCTAATATGGCCCGTAGTATGTCAAACATGCTCGCTTTTCTTACAGGCTGGCGCGAACATTGACCAGCAATTTGTCACAGATTCTTGGATGAAGGGTTTTTCCACGATGATGTGTATAAATTAGAACCCTCTGGGGGAGGCCCGAGAGGCATATTAAATCACCAATTTAAAAATTGAAAAAAGGATATTTTGAGGCATTGCACCCAAAGTTAATAAAGACAATGAAAGGACATTCAACAGCTCTCATTCTAGGTTCCATGTTAACCACGCTCCTCTTCGCATCCTGCTCGACTGGAGGAACGGATTCCACCATGTCAGAATCAAACATTGCTGCACCCGCAACCCAACTCGTCGATGAGGAAATGCAATTGTCAAAGGGAATGGATACGGCGGACATCATCGATCGCTATGGTTTAGCGAACTCCATCGAACCATTGGAACGACAAGGGCAGCAGTTTGAGGTATGGACCTATAAAAGTAAAACAAGCTTATACGAGGGCATGAAACCCACTTCGTTTGATCGGGTACTCTATCTTGATCCAATCACCGGTGAAAACAAGGAGGAGCTTGTTCCTGTGACACAAACCATCAGACAAAACCTCCAAGTCGTTACGGAACTATTGATCAATGAGGGAAAACTGCTGGAGTGGAAAAAAATGGTGTACAAAACCGGCAAGAGCTATGAGTGAGGCACAGGCGACTCCCCTCATTACCCATGATTGTGCAATACTCGAGGACGAAAGACTCTGCATAACCACAAGGCTTTCGATTGATAACCCACGGTATGCTTGTGCTATAAACTTGCCCCGGTCCCGTTCTATCGATTAAACATGGAGGTCTCTGATAATCATCCTCCACTCATGGCATTTAAACTTACCAAAACGGAAGCCCGCGCCCTCACCCTCCTACTGATCATCATCCTACTTTCGGTTATAGGAATGGCGGTATTTTAAGCAGCTTTCTTCTCTCATTAGAGCATCCTTCATTCAAACTGACCCGTGCGGCAGAGGAAACGCAGCATGAACAGGGAGAAAGAAGTAGCTGATGCTCTCTAGGGAACAGCAACTTTGAAAGGAAAATTGGCTGTTGCCACGCTATCACCGGCACCGCGAACAGCTAGATAAAGCCGATAGGCCCCAGGATCTTTGGGCGCCACAAAATGAACCACATCGGGTCTATTGGGAGAATCAAACACAACCGGAACCAACTCAGGTTCTTGCTCCGCATCTCCGCCTGTCCTCTTATCTGAGCTTTCCTGATAAAGCTCCCAGACCACAGAAACTGATTCATACTCCCCACGAGATAACAGAAAACTTGCCTCCAGCGCACTGCCAGACTCCACCTTAAGGCTGCTCTCAGGGACGAATCCATCCAAACGTAATTTCGCGATGCGGGGCGCCCTCTCTGCCGGGAATCGACTGCCCCACACATAGGACATCACATCAAAAACTTCAGTGTGGCGACCTTCCTTAGTAAAGATACCATACCAGGTTGAAGTCGTTTCCTGTTTCTGACCCCAGAAAAACACACAACTACCCAAGCATCGATCTCGAGCTTCGAGTATGTGTTTGTAGCGCAACAAATGGTGCTCAGCTTTTTCAGAACTTGTTGGTTCGATTTCAGCACCCCAAGTGGTATGGCCCACTTCCCAACTGCCATCCGGACCCCACTCCGTCACGAGATAAGGACCCTTCCACAAGGAGGCTTCGATTGTTGATTGCACCGCAGGTAACCCAGCATAGGAGTTACAGCCCATGATATCCAGGGAGGGGCAACGCTCCACAATCGTTTCGATTACTGCTGCATCAGGGTGAGTCGTCACAGTGCCCACCGGATGTTTTCCATCCACTTCCTTTATGAAAGCCGCAACCGCTTCAACAGTATCCCACACACCATCCTGAGTTGACTGATGCTCGACTTCATTTCCGACCATCCACATAAGGAGTGCAGGATGGTCTTTGAATTTCAATACAGCCGCCTTATGCGCCTCAATCTGCTGCTGCACAGCGTCCGCGTCATTGTAATCAAATCCGTGGCGTTCATGCTCAATCCATAATCCAGCAATGACTTTTAATCCGAGGGTGTGGGCCATATCCAGAGACAATTCTGTTTGATCACTTCCCCAAGTTCGAATCGTATTCGCTCCAGCTGCAGGTAACTGATCTAAGTTTCGATCCGCACCAGCCCCTTTTACAAAAAAAGGTAATCCATCAACCGTCAGACGAAAGATACCTTCGTGCTCAACGATTTGCACCACCACCGGCTCTGCTCCACTGATTCCGTCCAACTCGGATTTATCTGCCTGCGCATTGAATCCAACTAGTATCGAACTTAACAGAACCAATAGGCTCCATGGTTTTGGGAAAAAGGGGAATAATCGCATCATAGAATGAAAACTAGTGCAATTCTTCGTCGATATTTCAAGTCGCAACTTACGATTTTATTAATCCGCGAACCCGAGAACCGTTTTAAAAAGAAGACGCGATGCCCTTATTCGGCGTCCAACTTCTCCTTCATTTCATCCCAAGGGATTTTGTTATTAGTTCGGCATACAAGCACAGGCTCACGGGTTTTGACCCACACTTTTTGTTCTTTGTGAATTCGAGCTGAGACGATCTCGCAAGACTCAGCAATCGTCTTAACAGGATATCGCCGACCTTTTGGAGTCACGTTAAAATCGTAAGCACCTCGAGTAAGTCGTTCTTCTGTCACATATGGGCTATCCTCTTCCGGAATCTGCAATACCCATCCTGTGTAATCCTTCCCTTCCAGCTCACCATCAGGGTCCGAGACAAGCATCACAAATTGTTTTTTCACAGGAGGTGCCTTCTCTTCGGTCTCTTTCTGAATCCGAACTTCCTCTTGTAATTCGTTGATAATTGATGCAACTTGACGGGTGTCCAATTCCCGTCGTTGAAGGATCATTTTGACCAAATCGATGTCTACTTTTGCCATAGTGCTTTACTCAAAATAGAAATCATCCCATTGCCAAGATATTCCTTAACCCAAACATCAGAAACAAGTATTCTGTGCCATTAGATTTAACGCTAAACATGTCAGTCGTCCCAACCATGCTTCGATCGATCGCCTTTGCGTTTCTTCTGACCTTCCTGTTTTCCTTTTTCCCGCTTGATGCGGCGATTTATGAACCTACCGAGGAGAGTCGCACTATATTACTGGCATCATTAGAGCAGGCAACGAAGGAAGATCGACCTGTTTTACACAATCAAATAGCGGAATCCTACACCTATGCCGACAGCTCCAAGCTCAGAGAATATGCAGAAAAGGCACTGAGTGAAGCCCGCAATTTAAGAAATGCGACAGAAGAAGTCCGTGCCCTGCGCAATCTAGGGACTTCCTATCACATATCAGGGGATCTCGATATGGCATTGAGATCTTTAAACGAGGCAATCCAGATCAAGGGATGCGAAGACGTTAGCCTCATCTCAAATGTCAAACTCGCACTGGCTCTCATCTACATCTCGGGTGAACTATGGGAACCTGCAGAAATATTGCTCAACGAGGCTTATGCTGGATTTCTGTCAGTCGGCTCCGAATTTGACATGGCGCGAGTTCGTCTAAACCAAACCAGAGTAGCCCTAAAGAGGGGATCTCTCAGTGACGCAGTCAATTTGTTCGAAGATTCCAAACATCACGCCAGTATTTCACAATCCGACAAATTGAAAGGGCACCTCAAAATGGTGGAAGGATTGATTTTCATCGAACAAGAGCGATACCAAGATGCGATTACCTCCTTTGACAAAAGCATCACGTTTTTCAAAGCAGGTAATTTCTCCAGCCCATTGTGTGAGAGCCTCGTTCAACAGTCCTATTGTTATCAACAGGTTGGAGCATTGGAGCAGAGCACTAAAAACGCCGAAAGAGTGATACTGCAAAGTAACAAGGTCCGGGCACCCCGTCCAGAAATGGAGGGATATATCATATTGGCGGAAAACGCTGCTCGAAACAATGACTTTGAAAAGGCCTATAAAATGGCAAAAAATGCCCAAAAAATAGCCAAGACCATGAGAATCCTAGATCTCAGCAATCAACTGACTATCATTGAGTCCTCCAACAATCTTGAAATCCAATACAAAGAAAAAACTGCCCTCGAAAAAGTTAACAAATCCCAAGCTCATACGATCGCACTTGGAAGTCTTCTCATCGTAGCCGCATTCGTATTGTTGATCTTAGTGGTTCGTCACAACAGGGTTTTACAAAAAAACCAACAAAAGGAACACGAGCTCACCTTAAAACTTCGGCAACAACAGGATGCTATTCTATCCCGAAACAAGGACCTTGCGGAAATGATCACTCATCGGGATCGTTTGTATTCCATTGTAGCGCACGATCTCAAATCTCCCATCGCCGCTCTTCACGGACTCATGCAGTCCCTTACCGAAGAGGATTTACACAAAGAAGATACCTTAGAATTGCTGCGAAAAGTCGCTCCGTCGGTCCAGTCCACATACGAACTTATCGAAAAGTTAGTGGAATGGGCTCAAACCCAACACATGGAGTTGAAACCAAATGCGGAAGTCGTGAATCTGTATCAAATCTATCAAGGAGCGATCATTCATATTGCACCCTTCATTAATCGGAAAAAAATCACGATCAACGCTCGATTGGCTGTCAACCACGAGGTGTTTTTTGATCGAGGCATGCTACTAAGCATCATGCGAAGTCTGCTTTCAAACGCGGTCAAATTCACGAACGAAGGAGGCTCTATCGAACTTCGCTCGCTCCCCGATTTTAAAGGATTTACGATTACTAATTCTGGCATGCGAATCCCCGATGCCGTCATTGAAGCCATCAACACCAACCAAACCGTGGAGTCTAGTTTCGGCACCGCCGGTGAAAAAGGTACTGGGTTAGGGCTCATCATCATCCGCACCTTGCTCGACACAAACGGAGGTTCCATCGAATTCTCCACTGATGAAACAGGAACCAAAGTAGTCGTTTATCTACCTCGAGAGTGACTCAAGATAGGTGAGTAATCATGCCTTCCAAACCGTTAGGGAGTAAGAAGCTCTCTCCGACCGAACGACCAACGACTCGCTGCGCGATGGGGCTTTGCCCAGTAACTACTGTCACCACCGATTCCTCAATCGTTGCACTGACCCCGCCGCCTGTGGATGACATAAAAAACCACTGCTCAATACCATTCAATTGGATTGAAAAAAGAGCTCCCGGCTGAACAGAGCTGAAAGAAGTTGAGGCCGATTCTAAATAACCTCGTGTGATTTGAATAGATTTCCCGATTTCGAGGACCTGGGCCCCTTGACCCGCTGCAAGATAGGACGCCTCTAGTCCCTGGGTGTCCCATTTCGAATCTGCTTTGGATTCCTCATGAGTTGCATATTCTGCCGCTTCCTTTGACGCACCCATGGCCAGCTCAAGCTGGGATTCCAATTCGATCAATAATTCTTCAATGACTGTTTGCTTGTTCATGCTACACCTATTGATACCAAGCGATGCATACTGATACTTCCATTCAGAAGATGCAATCTCTCAAATTAGGAGGATAGGATCTGTCGCACGATGAACTCAAGCAGTGGTGTTCAGAGATGTCCCAACCGGCGCAGAGACTGCGCCACCGGAGGGAGAATACAAAGCCCCGGCATCGGAGGATTCCAAGATCATATCCACCACCCCTTGTTTGCTTTCTTCCGCATTCCGCACCATCTTTGCTGCAAAATCCAATTTCTGCACTGCCACCTGGTCGCTCAACAATGCAACTGCTGCCGTAATAGCATCCATATTCTTTTCATCGGATGAAACGCCCAATTCATTAACATTATTATTAATCCGGACTTTCTTCAGTCCTTAGTGCAACTAAGTTATATCGCTGTGACCAAAAACTCGAGTGGCTGAGTTTGTAACACTCAGAGATTGAAGGCTCACGTTTTCACTCAATTGCTACGAATTCCCACCCGGCCACGAATTCGAACCAGAAGGTTATTTACTAAAGTAAACTTGGGAGTGTTTAGATTTATCAGACATTCCCTAATATTTCACCGCACAGCCATAGGGTGGAGTGGAGCTTGGATCCACAGTCTCACCATTACGATGCGCATTCCAAGCATTAAGGACGTAGTTCTCTGCTCGTCCCAAATCAGATTCTCTGACTGAACTAATACTATCAACTGCCCCCTGGTAGATCAGACTTCCATCGGGAGCCAAAATAAACATTTCCGGAGTACACCGTGCATCATAAAGTCTCCCAATTTGCCCACTTGCGTCCAGGATGATATGGGTTGCATGGGAGTCCACCTCATCAGCCTTCTCTCTCGCTTTTAGCGGACTCGAGTATCCCTGCTTTCCTTTTGCCGAAGAGATAACAGAGAGCCAAACCGCCCCTTCACTCGTAAGCGTCTGCTGGAGCTGCTGCATATTTCCCGAGTGATATTGTTTTTTCACGAAGGGGCATCCGTGATTTAACCATTCCAACACCACATATTTCCCGCGGAAATCCGACAGTGTCACAACGTCACCATTCGCATCAGTTCCTTCAAATTCGGGAGCAGGGTTTCCAATTTTTACAGTACCCCAACAGGAATACCCAAATAGTGCAATCGAACCCAGAAGTAGAATCGTTCTCTTAGTCATAATCATACATGGATTGAACCTTTCATCTCTCACAGAACGAAAAAGCTTTGAAATCGATTTCAAATTCTCCAACCATGGATGATTAGGAACATTTGTTGCTCGTGATCATTCGAGTAACAGTTTCTTCAAACCAGTCACATGAGCCAGAAAATGACAGCCCTATGGGCAACGCTTCGGAAAGAGGCAGAACTTACAGTGAAGCAGGAGCCAGCGTTAGCACTATGGCTTCAATCGCGCCTACTTCGCTACGAGTGTCTGGCAGAAGCGATCGCGAGTAATCTTTCTGAGAAGCTTAACTTCCTCAAGGACGAAGAAAATTATCTCTATCATGTTTTCCGTAAAGCACTGGAGACAGACGAAGGGATCATTGATGGTATCTGCGATGATATCGTAGCCAACTTTGAAAGGGATCCAGCCTGCAAAAATCATTTTAATCCCATGCTCAACTACAAGGGATTCAAAGCGATCACAGGCTACCGCATAGCCCACTCAGTCTGGAATTCCGGTCAGGAAGAACTTGCTCTCCACCTCCAGAGCTTGATTTCCGAGTTCTATAGTGTCGACATCCATCCGGCTGCGAAAATCGGAAAGGGCATCCTTCTCGACCATGCCACCGGATTTGTTGCGGGAGAAACAACTGAAATTGGAGATAATGTCTCCATATTCCAAGAAGTTACTCTCGGAGGAACTGGCAAAGAGGGAGGAGACCGGCATCCAAAAGTGGAATACGGAGTTCTCATCGGAGCTGGCGCAAAAATTCTCGGCAACATTCGTATCGGACACTGCTCCAAAATTGGAGCCAACAGCGTGGTATTGGAAAGCGTGCCACCCCATTCCACTGTCGTAGGCGTTCCAGGAAAAGTCATCGGCATCAGCAACGAAAAGATGCCGTCACTCAACGTGGATCACCGCGTTTGTTGACTTCGCTAAAGTTATTCGCCATCCCTAATTTTTCTGTCTAAACATCAAACCCAACACCGAAACCCAACCATGCCAGAACCAAGTTCAGAGTTACAAGACGTCATTATCCTTGGAAGCGGATGTGCAGGTCTCACGGCTGCAATTTACACCGGCCGCGCAAACCTCAACCCACTCATCATTGAGGGGAATCAACCCGGTGGACAGCTAACAACCACATCTGAGGTTGAGAACTTTCCTGGATTCCCCGAAGGCATTGATGGTTACATGCTCATGGACAACTTGCGCAAACAAGCGATCCGGTTTAATGCAACTTTCACCAATGATATCATAGAGGAAGTGGTTGTTGAAGGGGACTACAAGGTGCTGAAATCGGGAACGAAATCGTACAAAACCCGCACACTCATCATCGCTACAGGAGCATCCCCTCGCTTGATCGGTATTCCGGGAGAAAAAGAGATGTTTGGAGGCAAGGGAGTAACGACCTGTGCCACTTGTGATGGTGCCTTTTATCGGGACATGGATGTTGCCGTGGTCGGTGGAGGAGATTCCGCCTGCGAAGAAGCTCTTTTTCTGACTCGTTTTTGCTCCAAAGTTTACCTCGTACATCGCCGGGACGAGTTAAGGGCCTCAAAAATCATGGCCAAACGCACTGTCGAACATCCGAAAATTGAAATGGTATGGAACACCGTGCCAACTGAAGTCATCGCCGATGACTCCGGACTTGTATGTGGGATCAAAACCAAAGACACCCAAACCAGTAAAGAAGGTGAAATTGCCATTAAGGGTCTATTTGTCGCCATTGGGCATATCCCCAACACCGATCCGGTAAAGAATTTGTTGAAGACTGACGATCAAGGATACTTGGTTCCCGAAACTGGCAGTCAAGTGCTCACCAATGTTCCAGGTGTGCTCGTTGCAGGAGATTGTGCCGATCATACCTACCGCCAAGCCATCACTGCGGCAGGCATGGGATGCCAGGCTGCAATCGAGGTCGAACGTTGGTTGGCCGAACAGGATTGATAGGGGACACAAACACTCGAACTGAAACGCATTCAATGACGAAGTCATCATGCCGGTGATTCACGACACATTGACCATTTCCACTCGCGGGCAGGGGACCTACGAACTGACACGCTCCGTTCAGGAACGGATTGCGCAGTCTACCATTCGGGATGGCATAGTGAACGTACATTGCCAACACACCAGTTGCAGCTTGGTGCTCATGGAGAATGCGGATCCCTCAGCAAGAGATGATTTGCATGCGTTCATGCACAAACTCGTTCCTAAGAACGAACCCTATTTCACCCACACTTATGAGGGCGCAGATGACATGCCCAGTCATATCAAAATGGCATTAACCCGAAGCAATGAAACCCTACCCCTCAAAGACGGACGGCTGTGCCTGGGCACTTGGCAGGGGCTCTTCTTATGGGAACATCGCGATCATCCCCACAGTCGTCAGGTTATTGTCACGATCATGGGAGAATAACCCGAATACCTGATAGGTTGAAACCACATTTTAAATGACCGAGTCCGAACCACCGATAGAAAAAAACGAAGCTCCAGGCTTTTTAAAAGAACAGGCCAAGCGCGAACACCGAAAAAACAAGCTCGCCGAACAATACCAAGATTTTTTCCCAAGATTAAAGGGGGGCTACTCGAAATCGGATGCGGCCATGGACACTGGCTTGCAGAGTATGCAGAACAGCACCCAGATCAGTCATGTATCGGTGTTGATCTCCTCGGAAAACGCGTTACAAAGGCCACCACCAAGGCTGGAAAACGAGAGCTTGAAAATTTACGATTTGCCAAAGCAGAGGCGATCGAATTTATCGAACTTCTCCCCGACTCTATTGGGCTACAAGCCGTCATCATTCTATTTCCCGATCCTTGGCCCAAAAAGCGGCATCATCGCCGAAGAATCATCCAACCAGCATTTCTCCAACTAATGGCGAGCAAGATGCAAACAGGGGGGAAACTCTATTTCCGCACCGACCACGACCCCTATTTCGAATGGGCCACAGAAGGAATCGGCAACGATCCCCATTGGGAGCTCGACAAAAAGGTAGATTGGCCGATGGAGATGCCAACCTATTTTCAGGACTTAATGGAGTCCTATCAATCCCTCAGTGCCACAGTAAACCGAGATTAATTCGTCTAAAAATGCGACGAATAGACCATATCTATTAGCTGAATGGTTGATATTAATCCAAACCACTCTTAATCTACGCTCAAACTTTCAAATTTATGAGTATTGCAAATTTTGATCAACTTCTCGAAGCCTATGCCAATCTTGCGGTAAAGGTCGGAGTCAACATCCAACCTGGACAACGCCTATTTATCAGAGCTCCGATAGAAGCCGCTGAATTGGTGCGTAAGATAACCGAATGTGCCTACAAGGCTGGGTCTCCATTGGTTTCAGTTCTTTACAACGATGACCAACTGACCCTAAAGCGATTTCAGCACGCGCCAGCGGATAGTTTCAATACGTTTCCGGAATGGGAAGCCGATGCCATGATCGCATGCGCCAAAAGAGGAGATGCTTTTCTCAAAGTATCTGCTGCAGATCCCGATCTACTAAAGGATCAGAACCAGGATGACGTCTCCACTTCCGTTCGTTCGGCCCAGCACCATATGGCGGAATACATGCAATACCCGATGAGCGATGCCATCCCCTGGCTCGTCATTTCGATGCCAGTTCCAGAATGGGCAAAAAAGGTCTTCCCGGGGGTCACGGAAAGCGAAGCTGTAGATAAGTTATGGACGGCCATGTTCAAAGCTTGCCGAGCGGATCAACCCGATCCGGTCGCCGCATGGAAATCCCACATCGCTGATTTGAAGGTACGCTCGGACTACCTTAATGAAAAAAAATACGATAAACTGCACTACAAGGGAGGAGGCACCGATCTCACTCTAGGGCTGCCCGAAGGCCATATTTGGAAGTCTGGGCAGAGTGTCTCAAAATCAGGAATTACCTTTGTTGCAAACCTGCCAACAGAAGAAGTTTTTACTCTGGGCGATCGTAACCGGGCGGATGGGATTGTTAAATCTTCCAAGCCCCTCAGCTACAGTGGCACTGTCATTGACAATTTTTCAGTTCGGTTCGAAAAGGGGAAAGTTGTCGAAGTGACGGCGGAGCAGGGACTCCAAACACTGCAAAAACTCGTCGACACCGATGAAGGATCTTCTCGCCTTGGCGAAATCGCACTCGTTCCCCACCATTCTCCAATTTCAGATTCGGGCATCCTCTATTTTAATACATTGTTTGATGAAAATGCCGCCAGCCACCTCGCTCTCGGCCGGGCTTATCGATTCAACCTCGAAGGCGGAAAAGAAATGTCGGACAAAGCGTTTATCAATGCCGGTGGAAATGATAGTCTCGTTCACGTCGACTTCATGATTGGCAATGGGACGCTCAACATTGATGGTATCACCAAAGAGGGCAAAACTGAGGCTGTCATGAGAAATGGTGAATGGGCTTTCTGAAATTTTTCTAATTATATCGATTAGCGTTTGAAATCAAACGACTTCAGTGTTCGTTCACAACGTTGAGTAACACACATCGCCGACACACGGCATAACCAACATTCAAAATAAAACTCGAAATATGAAGCTCTCTGTGACCAAAACCGCCGCCCTTATCTTCGCTTCTGCTCTATTTGCTGTTTCTTTCGCAAATGCTGGAAGCTGTCCAGGAACAAAGATTGCAAAAGCCGACGCGTGCTCAGCATCTAAAACAACTGAAATCGCACAAGCATCTAGTTGTGCTGCAAAAGCAACTGAGATCGCAAAAGCTGAAACAAGTTGTGCTTCCAAATGTGATGGCAAATCAACTGAAATTGCTAAGGCCGACAAAGACTGTGCTTCCAAATGCGATGCGAAGTCAACTGAAGTGGCAAAGGCCGATAAAGATTGTGCTTCCAAATGCGAAGGCAAATCAACTGAGGTTGCTGCAGCAGCAGAAGAAGCAATGCCAGCCTGTTGTTCAAGTGCAGCAGTGACTGAAGTTGCTGAAGCAGAAAAAGAAGCTGCCCCTTCATGCTGCTCATCAAAAGCGAAAAGCGCCAAGCCATCTAAGGCTCAAGACGCATAAATCGCGCTTCCATCAACTAATTTCAAAAATTCAAAAACACCCTGCGCCAAGCAGGGTGTTTTTTTGTGCTCGTAGCATGCCAAACTGATAAGAGCAAACCCCTCCCCTTCTGAGGTGGTAGGCAAAGCAGTCCTCGTTTTTCTACCTCATTGTCTGCCAACACGATAATTTCTCATACCTTGCTACTCATCAATAACTACTAATCCAAACAGATCACCAACAAAAGGTTCGCCTGCTTGACGGTCGAAGCTTAAGCGGAGTCCGTGGCAAATCCCAATAATCAAAGGATTCGTCAAGTCGAACCCCTACAATTAAGGAAGAGATTTAAACACAAAACCTTCCTTTCAGTATTCTTCATTTTCGAAGAGAAATCACTACTGATTACGGTCAAGTGCCATACGCAACATGAATTCATACGCTCCATAATCTGTCAATAAAAGGGGGTGATGATTTCTTTCGCCACTGTTTCAATCAAGGTCCTTCCACCATCAATCCTGCATATCCTGTAAATCCATGTTATCCCCCCACCTCCATCCAACCAAATGGTAGGGACTGACGGCCTCGGCTGTCCTCACTGCGGCAGTCCGTCTTTCCGGCAGTGCTCGTTTCCCAAGCTTCACCAACCGCCAAACGCACGAATGAATTTATGCGCTCCAGAAACACAAAAAAGGAGGTGATGACTTCAGTCGTCACTGTTTCACCCAGGTTCCATCCGCCACTTATCCTGCCCATCCTGCGGATCCATATTAACCCAAACTCTCCAATAAACTGGTAGGGACTGACGGCCCCGGCAGTCCTCCTTTCGGCAGTCCTCAGGCGGGCTTGGCAAAGCAGTCCGCCTTATGCGACCGTGACCGCATACAATGATCTACATCTTAACCTCAAAAACTCAGCCCTGGAAGGTTCAATTCATCGAGCCTGCGATCCAACCCAGCGTAATCCCGCATCACATGCCCTTGCATTCCAGCACGCTCGGCAGCGACAATATTTTCCTCTTTATCATCGATGAATAGCATCTTCTCAGCAGGTAGATCGAGCGCTTCAATGCATCGATAATAAATCGCTGGATCCGGCTTTACTAGGCCCCAACTGCATGAAAAATAGAAATGATCAAAACACGTATACTTCATGTCCATCAACATCACTACAGAAGGTTCTTCTGTATTCGATAACATCGCAGTCGTAATGCCTTGCTGCTGAAGTGTTTTGGCAAGTTCCACGATCGGTTTCTTTTCCGTATAGGTCGATTCAAATGCCAACCTCCAAAGACTACCTCCATACTGTTCAAGATCGATCGATTCTGCAGCACCCAACTTCTTCCACAATTCAGCCTCACTGAACGCTCCTTTTTGAAAATCACTGAAAATGGTTTCATCGATCCCCGTCGTTTCAACTCCGGGAAATTGCTTTTTAAGGAACTTCAAAATTCCTTCCCCTGGATTCTCAATAATGACTCCACCCCAATCAAAGACGACTGCTTCTATATGGCTGCTGTTTTTCATTTCTATCGATTTTATAGCTATTTCCAAAAACTGGCTGGATGAACGTCATCGAAACCTTTAGAGTTCATCTTTTCTGCACTCTACCAGATTTCTCAGCGGAAATTGCGATTCATCAGCTTAACTAAACATCCTATTATGCTTCTTCAACTAAGCGGTATCACACTGAGACGGGGCGTCACCATCCTCAACAATATTCACTGGGGAATGGAGCCGGATCAGCACTGGGTCATCCTTGGAAGTAATGGATCGGGCAAAACATCACTTATCAATGTGTTGATGGGATACGAGCAACCAACTTCCGGTCGTTTCATGGCCTTTGGTTCCCCGTTTGGAACAACCCCATGGTATAAAATTCGAAATAAAATTGGGATCGTAAGCTCCACCGTTAGCCAAAGGATCGAACCCGATCAAATCGCCCAGAATATTGTCATTGCAGGAAAACATGCACAAATAAATTCGTGGACATCCCCCACTGAACCGCAAATCGCAGAAGCGAAACGTTGGCTGTATTTAGTTGGAGTAGAACACCTAGCTCAACGTTCGTGGGGAGTGTTATCCCAGGGCGAGCGTCAACGTATCATGATTGCCAGAGCCCTCATCATCCAACCAAAACTGCTCATACTGGATGAACCCTGCGCCGGGTTGGATCCGGTCGCAAGGGAAACCTTCATGAATTTTTTGCAACAGATACTAACCGAAGAGTTGAAAATTCCCACACTCCTTATCACCCATCATGTTGAGGAAATACTACCGATGTTTTCTCATGTTCTCATGATGAAGTCCGGCCAGGTCCACAAGGAAGGAGCCAAAGAGGAAGTGCTCAACAGTCAGAATTTGTCTGAAACCTTTGGTGCAAATATTGACCTTCGAAAATCTAAAAAAAGATATTTTCTGAGAATCGAAAACTAAACTGTATTTGCAATCTATTGCAGCACAAACTCTCGTTTCTTCACGCTGGATCCATTCACCATAATTTCGATCATATGAGTGCCCGGATAGTATTTTCGGGTGGTGACTGGAACAAATGAATGCCGCTTTACTAAGGTCATACTCCCTTTTCCCTGCAATTCTTTCGTCGTCCATTTAAACACTTTGGCGCTTCGTTTTCCATTGGCCTTCACAAAGTGAACCGCGTAGTCGATCAGCAATGATTGTGGGTGAGCCACCTTCGATTTTAAGGTCAATTGCATCTCAAGTTTGCCCCCCACGTTCACTTCAGTCGGACTCAAGGTCATTTCAGTGACAGCAATCTCTACGGCACCATATCCGATCACAGCAAGCGCCTCTGGCTTGCCCTTTTTAATGAGTGTTCGCAGCGCATGGCGAATCAAACGTTGCCGGTTAATGTCAGCCCCGACCCACCAATGAGATGCCATTTTGCAGACCATATCGGGATGATCCTTCGCAAGATCGTTGAGGTTATTTGCGACCGACCGTCTTACGTATTCACTGGGGTCATCTTTCAAGCATTCGAGCAGCGGAATCACAGGCGAGGGATCTGCGATAAACCGATTCAGCCGCATGCCCCAAGGAAGACGGGTCCGCGTCCCTTCACTGACAAGGCGCCTTACATGTTCACTTGGGTCCTTCACCCACACTTGCATTTCTCGCAATGTCTCTAGCGGAAAAGCATCCAGAAAATAGCGAATTCCAAATTCTGAGGTGAGACGTTTAGTCATCAATTTCAAGAGTTTGAGCGACAATTCGACGTGCTCCAATCCATTGCGTCCCACATATTCTTGCACGGCCATGATCGCCCAGCCTTGAATCCCATTTGCGGTAACCTTGCTGTCTTTAAACCCATCCCGGGTTTCCTCAGGATGCAAAGAGGCCTCAATGATATCGGCTGCTTTGGGGAAGTCCGTCGGAAACGTTCCCTCCATCGCAGCCACAATTTGCATGCAACGATCCTTCAACTCCCGATATTCTAATTGATCACTGGCAATCTCCACAAATTGGTTCCGGTCAAAGTCCGCAGCATTCTGATCAAAGCAGGATGCCACCTCTTCAATCAGTGTTTGATTAATTTGGTTTTTAAAGGGCTCAGCCATAACAATTGGTGATAATTTGTTCATATACCATCAAAAGGCAATAGAATTTGTAATCTCATCGCACCCACGATATCTCAGGGAATTGACTCATCAACTTTTCAGCACCAAGATTTACTACTAGCCATGACTTCTCGAAAGGAATCCAACATCGAGCAACTGACCCATCAAATTGCCGAGATCATCAGTGACACGGAAGTACGCCCATCCTGGGACGACTACTTTATGTCGACCGCGTTGCTCATTTCGAGTCGATCTGCCTGCGAACGGCTTCATGTGGGTTGTATCATCGTTTCGGGAGGCAAACAAGAGCATCGGATCATCGCAGCGGGATACAACGGCTTCCTTCCCGGTGCACCCCATACTTCCCGCATAAGGGATGGGCACGAGCAGGCAACGGTGCACGCGGAACAAAATGCCATTGCAGATGCCGCACGGAGAGGAATTTCATTGGAAGGTTCGACCGCCTATATCACCCATTTCCCCTGCATCAACTGCGCGAAAATACTCGCTGCGGCTGGGTTAAGAGAGATCAAGTATCATTATGACTACAAAAACGATCCTCTCGTCTCCGAAATCCTCGAGGGCTCTGGTATCCCGATTAGTAAATTTTAGCAAGGAATCTACGATTGACGAGCAACCGTTTGTAGCGCTACTCATTCACCATGCCATTTGCATCCCTAGGATTAGCTCCGGAGATCACGCGAGCGATTGACAAGCAGCGGTTTCAATCGCCAACACCCGTACAGGAAAGAGCGATTCCTGTGATATTACAGGGGAAAGATATCCGTGCCTGCGCTCAAACAGGTTCCGGAAAAACAGCGGCCTTTGCTCTTCCAATTCTACAAAACATCCTTAGCACTCCCCGAAAAACACCCCTCCCCATTCGAGCCCTTGTCCTCGTTCCCACTCGGAACTCGCACTACAAGTCAACGACGTCTTTTCTGCTTCGAGCCAATTCCTCCCCTTCCGATTCAAATCCTTTCCTCTAGTGGGTGGGGTTTCCGTCAATCCACAGATGATCGCTCTCCGCAGTGGCGCAGATGTCGTGGTCGCCACTCCAGGTCGATTGCTCGATCTGGTTCGGAAAAATGCGATTAAGTTGGATCGAATTGAAACTCTGGTGCTGGATGAAGCCGACCGCCTGTTGGAACTAGGGTTTTCGGAGGAATCAATGCCGTTCTCAAACTGCTGCCAGTCAAACGCCAGAATCTTCTTTTCTCCGCGACCTTCCCCGACGAAGTGCTCACCCTCGCCGATAATCTTTTGCAGGAGGCAATCGAAATTGATATTGCCGAAGCTCCAGAGACTAAACTCGATATTGCCCAACGAGCAATTGAAGTCGAAACACCTCGACGCACACAACTGCTTCGACACCTCGTCGAGTCGAAC
>CAXXVT010000038.1:0-16601 GCA_963676215.2 Opitutales bacterium
GATTTCTGCGAAACGGGAGGGATTGCCCGTCACGATGACAACATTGCTCCTCGAATCAGTCACTACTCCCTTCACTCCACTTTGGGACTCGATGAGCTTGGCGATGCTGTCAGCTTCAGAGTATTTTACATGAAATACGCGGGAAACATCGGGCACTCCATTGATCTCTTCCAATGACTTTACGATAATGATGCCCCCTTGGTCGATATAACCAAATCCAAATTGTCCCAATGTTACAGAAAATACCTGTTCCCAAGTCACCTCGGTCAACCTCAAGTCAATCTCGGCCATTAACCCTTCATTGGGAGGGATAACAACGTTCAGTTCAGATTTCTGAGCGATAAGCGATACAATCTCAGTGACCGGGGTCGATCGAAATTCCACTTGCAACAGACCATCTCCCAGCAACTTCACCCGAGGATCTTCTCCAGTGTCAGTCGTGGAGCCTCCCTGTCGAATACGAATGATACCCCCAATCTCCTGCCACGAGAACCCTTTTTCTTCCAGCACGATATTAAAAACCTGCTGCCAGGTGACATCTTTCAGATTCAAAGAAGTACGACCGGTGAGGTCATCGGGGATAACGATATTTAACTCAAAAAGCTCTGCAATGTTTCGAAGGATGACCCTGATTTCCTGGTCATCCACATTCAAGCTTATGGTTTCTTCACCCGCCACACTACCATTAGAGCCTAGATTAACAGCTTCAGTATCCGATTCAGACTCGGAATAAATCTGTTCGCCCACAGACACGTCATTAATAACGGCTGCTTCGCCCGCTTGAATTCGAGCTTCGTTTTCAGCAACTGCCCTTCTCGCTCGTTCAATAGGATCCGAGCTTGATTCTTGGGCAGGAAGTTGGCTAGCGAAAGACAAAGAAACGAGACCACTTACGACCACAAGTTGTCGCACGATTTTTGCCACTCGAAGTTCGGCCAGATGGAGAAATCTTTTAATCATCAGTGTTTTGGAGCACGCAGATCATCATCATTCAAAAACGAACAAAAGAGAAGTCAATTTTTACAAATCTCTTGATCGTTATTTGAGCGATTAAGATACGTATCCTGTTGGAATTAGCGGATTTAATTTAGGATATAAAACGGCAAGAACCAAGCATCAGATAAGTTCTTTAGCTCTTTTTACACTTTTTTTCCTCTTAGGTCATCACTAATTTACAAGAAACTTACAATTTCCATGATTTTGACCGGTTTTGATGTGAATACTTCGCGAAAACCTGTGAATTTATCTTCAGAGCCCTTGCATCGCCTAAACAACAGTCCCGTAGCATCGTTTGCTCGCAAACGATTTACGATTATTCTTTGATTTCGAAAAATCCTCATCCATTCCAAATTCCTCGATATCGCATACCGTTCATTCAGAATGGACACACCATCTACCGTGGAATCCGATGCGAGCATCGGATGCTACAACTCAAATGAAAATCATCGACTCCGTCATTCTCTTGTGGAGCCCATGAATTCATTCGTGGGTTTATTCAGTATCTGTTCATTTATGTTCAAATACTGAAAATGTTTTTGACAACCGCTATAACCCGTTATTCACGAGCTCGCATACCATTGAACATGCAACAACAGTCCCGTAGCATCGTTTGCTCGCAAACGATTTACGATTATTCTTTGATTTCGAAAAATCCTCATCCATTCCAAATTCCTCGATATCGCATACCGTTCATTCAGAATGGACACACCATCTACCGTGGAATCCGATACAAGCATCGGATGCTACAACTCAAATGAAAATCATCGCCTCCGTTATTCTATTCTGGAGCCCATGAATTCATTCGTGGGTCAATTCAGTATACGTTCATTTTTGTTCAAATACGGAAATGGTTTTGGCAACCGCCATAACCCCGTTATTCACGAGGTCGCATACCATTGAACATGCATACGACAGTCCCACTTTTATCATTCTGTATTGAACGGATCAAATCGCTCCCTATTGCGTAAGAGCATCACTGGGGCCTTTTCTGCTGAAAACCCCGCCGAGCTTTTTAATATATCGACCAATGTCGTCCACAATGAGATAAACCGATGGGACTAAAACCAACGTGATCACAGTCGCAAATAGGATCCCAAACGCCAGGGAGGTCGCCATTGGTTTCAAAAATTCAGCTTGCACACTCGGCTCCCAAAGCATCGGAAGCAGTCCAAAAAAGGTCGTAAAAGAGGTCAGTAAAATCGCCCTAAACCGAGCCGGGCCCGCCTGTAAAATCGCTTCCATCCGATCCATTCCTCGTCTTTCCCGCTTCGAAATGAAGTCCACCATGAGAAGACTGTCGTTCACCACTACCCCGGACAGAGCGATGATTCCGCATAAAGACAAAACGCTCAACGGCATTCCCATAAACCAGTGACCAAAGATGGCACCCACAATTCCAAAAGGAATGACCGACATGATGATCAGTGGTTTAACATAAGATGATAGCGGAATCGCCATCAGCGCGAAGATAATAAACAAGGCCAGTACCATGCCCCGGCTCAATGCACCCATGGCTTCATTCTGCTCGCGACTTTCTCCTTCGAGTTCATATTTGACTCCCGGGTACCGACGGAGCAGATCAGGGATAAATTCCTCCTGCAATTCTTTGATAATTTGATTCGCATCGATCTTGGCTTTATCCACATCGGCTGTCACGTTAACAACCCGTTTACGATCGATATGACGAATCGTGGAATAACCTTTGTCGAGAACTGCCACAGCAACGGATTCAAAGGGTACCGTCCCCCCTTCAGGAGTTCGAATTCTCATCTTTTCCAACGAGTTTAAATTGCGGCGATCATTGAGTGGATAACGCACCATGACACGAACCTCGTCCTTGCCCCGTTGGATACGTTGTGCTTCCGCACCATAGAATGCATAACGAGTTTGCCGAGCAAGGTCTCCAAGAGAAATGCCCAGCGCTTCGGCTTCAGGTTTTATTTCCAATCGGATTTCCTGTTTCCCAGTGCTGAAAGAATCTTTGATATCAAAGACTCCACTGTATTCGCCGAGCTTCTCCTTAATTCGATCGGCTACAGTATCTAACTGCTCAAAATCGTTACCAACGAGTTGGAAATTAATCGGGTTTCCTCCCCCACCCGTTCCACCTTGAAATTCGAGTTCGTTCAATCCTGGTATTTTTCCAACTTCTTCCCGCCAAAGATTGATAAATTCAAAGGTGTCTGTTTCCCGCGTTTCTCCTGGAGCCAAAGTTACAATAATTCTTGCCGAATTCTCATTGAAGGAAAGCACCATAATATGATCGATAATGCCATTGACGTCGGTCGTTGTCGTCTTGACTTTTTCATCAATTTCATAGGCGAGATCTCTCAGATAAAAAGCGGCCTGGTGGGTGACTTTAGAAGGAGTGCCCTCCGCCATTACCAGACTCACATTGACATCATCCAAGGGAACATTTGGAAAAAACTGCCAAGGAACCTTGGTCGATTTTACCAACCCGACCGATAGGGCGATAAGGGCAACAAAGCCCACAAGAGTGACCCAACGATAAGCGATCGCAAACTTCAACCATGGTTGGTAAAAGCGTTTCACCACGAAATCCAACCCATCACCCACTTTGCGCTGCACCCAAAGCACCGGTCCGACATGGGTGGTCCGGTTGTAGTTCACTTTCATCCGCGCCAAGTGAGAAGGAAGGATCAATTTTGATTCCACCAACGAGAAAACGAGGCAAAGAATAATCACGATTCCGATCTGCGCCCAAATCTTTCCGTCCACTCCAGGTATCATTAACATCGGAATAAAGGCTACGATCGTGGTCAAAACACCGAATGTCGCAGCCGTTGCCACTTCTTTTGCCCCTTTGATCACGTTTTCGGTGGTATGTCCATCCCTGCGAGTCACGGTAAAGACATTTTCTCCGATCACAATGGCATCATCCACCACAATCCCCAATACAACGATGAACCCAAACAGGGTGATCATGTTCACCGAGACATCAAGAAACGGCATCATCATGACCCACAACGTTCCAAGAAAACAGACTGGCAACCCCATCATGACCCAAAACGCCAATTTGAGGCGTAAAAACAGGGCTAGGGCAAGAAAGACCAGTCCTCCACCCAGGAGCGCGTTGCGCAGCATGAGGCTCAAACGTCCTTTCAATGCAATGGAGGAATCAAACCACACATTTAATTCCACGCCTTCCGGCAGGGTTTCACTGCGAACTTCGATATACCGTCGAATCGTGCGGGAAATATCGAGTGCGTTTTGATCTCCTACTCGAAAGACCTGAATCGCCAATGCCGACTCACCGTCAAATTCCAACATGGCGTTGTAGTCCTGAAATCCATCAATAACGGTCGCCACGTCCCTTAAATGCAAACGAGTTCCGTCTGCTTGGGTCATGAGCACTATTTCCTCAAACTCGGGACCGTAGTAAGCCTTGCCTTTTGTCCGAAGGAGAATTTCGCCTCCATCGGTTTTGATAGAGCCAGCGGGCAAGTCGAGCGAGGATTTCCGGACAGCAGCGACGACATCCGAAAACGTAAGTCCATACTCCCGCAAAGTGGATTCGGAGATTTCTATGGAAATTTCATACCCTCTATCCCCCCTTACTTGCGCCTGAGTGACCCGAGAATAAGGCATGACCATCTTCTTCCAAGAAGGCCGATCCCCTTCGAGGCTCGCAGGGTTGAGCGTAATGATCTCTTCACGGATTTGCTTACTGAGCTCTTTCAAACTACGCTCATCCATATCGCCACTCACGGTCATCCAAAGCACTTCCTGCTCGATCTTCTGCTCGTATATGATGGGTTTTTCGGTCTCAGCAGGAAAAGTCGAAATCGCGTCTACGCGGTTTTTGATTTCATCCAATTTCGTACCAACATCATAATCGGTTTCGATTTCAATGATGATGGTGCCTGATCCCTCTGAAGAGTATGAACGGATTTTTTTTATGCCCTCAATATCCTGAATGGCTTCCTCGACTTTCACGCAAACGCCCTCTTCCACTTCCTGCGGTGCAGCCCCCAGATAAGGAATCTGGATTCGAATCGAATCCAACGTCACTTGCGGGAAGAATTCTTTCCGAATCGTCAATGCGCTGATGAAACCGACCACCATTATCGTGATCATCAGAAGATTGGCTGCGACATGATTACGCGTGAACCAACTGATGATACCTTTGTCGGTATTGTAATTCTCTTGGGTGTCCATGAATGTGAGAGTCTAGTCTGAGTAAGATGATGTTGAATGCTGATGAGGATGAAGTATGGGAACTTAACTTATAGGGAACTGTATTGCGGTCGTTTCCGGTTCACATAGGCAATGCTGCTATCGCTGCTTTCGACAGGTTCTACTGGCATCCCTTCGACGACGAATTCGAGTGCGGTAAGACAGACTCGCTCCCCTCCTTCAACGCCAGATTGAATGTAGGCCCATTTTTCGTCGGTACGCAGGACGTCCACATCACGGCGATGAAGCTCGTCTTCACCATCCACTATCAACACCTGGCTGCCGCCTTTAAGAGCATATCGAGGGATGACCACCAGTTGTTCGTAGGATTTTCCCTGAACAGATGCCTCCACAAACATCCCAACACTCATGGGGATGGAGTCACTCTTCTCTTGTTTTCCGTAAGGATCTTCCACACGAGCGACCGCATACATCACTCGGGACTTTGGATCGATGGTGCCTTCTGTGCGCACAATTTTTCCAACCCAATTTTCACTCATAGTGCCAAAACGGGAGGAAAAAACAACGACAGGGGCATGCTCCACCCCACTCTCACCGCGAAACACAAAAGGAAGATCGACAAACTGAATATCGTCTGCAGTGAGCGGAAGTCGAATCTCCACAAAATCAATGGCAAAAATCTGACCGAGCTCAGTGCCCGGGTTCACCACTTGTCCAAGGTCCGCATATCGATCCCTCACCATGCCCGCATATGGGGCAACAATCTTCGTCTTTCTTAGATCTCTTTGAGCTCGAGAAAGGGCCGCCTGAGCGGAGCGAATATTAGCGTTTGCTTCCTTCAACTGCGGTTCACGCAAGGCGAGGGAAGGAGCCGCCTCAGCTTCTTTCCCAAGTGCGATCCAATCTTTCAGCGCCTGTTCACTCAATGCTTTCTCTTTTGCGTGAGCCACTTCTGCCCGTGCAAGGTTCGCTTCCGCAGTCACTACAGCGGCTTCATAGTTGTCAGGATCAATCTCCAGCAATACCTCACCTTTCTCAAAAATCCCTCCTGCATAAAGCGAGGGTGAGATCTGAATAATTTCTCCGGTAACTTCGGGATAAAGAGTCGTCTCTGTACGAGGAGAAACTGAGCCTTGAGTCTCCACATCAAAACTAACCTTTTGTTTTTGCACACTCACCACTTCGACAAGTGTCTTTTGGATTTCTGCTTCCCGTTTTTCAGGTTCTGTCTTGGTGGCCATAAGACCGCCAAACGCCAAACCGGTTACCACAATGATACCCGCGATAGCGCCAATAGAGATAAGGAATTTTTTCATAACGATGGGTTGTTGATTTTAAAATTTGTTACATTAAATAAATGGTCATTCTTTGCTCAAACATCTCCGCCAAGTGCGAGATAGAGCTGAATGCGATTTTGAATGCGGGAGCTTCGTGCTTCGATTGCACTTTGCCGTGCATTCAGCGCATAGCGTTGAGATTCCAGTACAGTTACAATATTGATGATACCGGAAGTGTATTGATCCCAAGCGAGTTTCTCTGCTTCTACCGACTGTTCGGAGGCTTCCCTTGAGGAAGCTTCCAAGTCGGCGAAATACACATCGGCCTCCAATGCTTGTTCCACTTCAAAAAACGCCTGTAAGGCCACTTGTTCGTAAATGGCCCTGTATTGGTCCAAAACCGCTTGGGCTCGTTCTGCATTTGCATCGATCCGTCCACCAGCAAATAGCGGTTGAGACACGCTGACTTCAGCACTCCAGAAATCGTAGTTCCCATCAAGCAGATTAGAAAAATCTTCACTCTGAAGGCCCGTAGCTCCGGTCAGGTTGATGGAAGGGAGTTTCGCACGGTTCGCTGATCGGGCGGCAAACATAGCAGAGGCAAGCCGACGTTCGGCAGCTCTGAGATCGGGGCGACGTTCCAAAACCGACGCAGGAATATCAGCAGTTACTCCCTCTTTCACAAAGGGTAGCTTATCCGCGAGTGAGAGTTCAGCATTTGGATAACGTCCGAGTAACATTTGCAATACGCGAACGCTGCGTTTGAACGATTCCTGTCTCCGAGAAAGCGCACTTTTCGCATTCTCGGCACTCGCCACCGCTAAACGAAAATCAAGCGCAGTATCGATTCCGCTTTCAAATCGGGTTTCGATGAGATCTGCAGTTGAGGTATAACTGACGACCGTCTCCTGAGCCAATTCCAATTGTTCTTTTGCCGCAATGCATTGATACCACGCACTGCATACCGCAGCAACAAGGGAATGGCGCGCTTGCAGAAGATCAAATTCGGACGCCTCAAAGTCAGCTTTGCCCGACAAGCTGTCGTTGCGCACTTTTCCCCAAAGATCAACTTCCCAGGAAGCCCCTAGAGTGACACCATAATCATCACTTTGAACGTTTCTAAACGTCGTCCCACTGTTTTCAGAAATCGAAGCCCCTGCATTCAGTCCAAGACTAGGGAATAGATTGGCCCTTGCCATACGCATGAGTTGGCGCGCGCTTTCTTTTCTCGCCGCAGCCAACTTGAGGTCCAAATTATTACGAAGGGCTTCCTCAATCAATGCGTTAAGTCCCGCATCATCGAGTCGATAAACCCATTGGTAAGGGACCTCACTGGCCGAAGATGGCACCCTGGCTTCTTCCTTTAGCATGGGTGCTGCGGTTGACCATTTTTCAGGAGCATTAGAAGCAACATCATCCACATTAGTAACGGAATCGGAAGTGGTCTGGCACCCACCCAAAAGGATGGATGCCATTCCGATAGCGATGCTGTTGATGAGCGATGTTGTTGATGAAAATGTGATGCGAAACATGAGAAGATTTTCCGAAGATCCGAAGAAGATTGATGTGGATGTTGCACTCCTGTAACCAGATTCGTGCCAATTTGGTCACCGAAGATTACTACGCTTAAAAAACCCAAATGTTTCATTTTAGGAGCAAAAGAAGAGAATTCTGCCGCTTTCGGGAGTCTTGGATTCGACCCCGAGACGTCCGCTTTTATCAATTCCATCAGTGCGAAAAACATCTAACCAACTGCCTAAAAGCACTTTACAGAAACAGGAAAGTCACTTTTCCAAAGGATTTCAATTTAGGGAAACTTTTCGAAAAAGAGTCATAAAAAGTTCCATTAATAGTAATAGAGCCACTGCAATTTAGCGAAGTTTCCCATTTTCGACACATCCTAGTTCCATTATTGAAACTCTGTTCCCCGCCACAACTTGGCGAATTTCACCAATTAGAGGTTTAGATACGAGTGCATGATCATCGAACACCGCTCGTTGTCATTTCATGCATCAGATACCGAATTGGGTTTTGAAAAGACTTCAGATTGAAACAAATCTCATGCGAGCATGAGATTCTCCAATTTGGGAAGTGTAGCATCCAATGCTTGCATTGGATAGTGGGCATAGTGAATTAAAATTTAAACGCTCATCGGTAATCCCTGTAGCATCGTGTGCTTGCATACGGCCAGCCTCAGCGGAAGAGCCCAAAGCCATCGTCTGTGACAAAGGTGCCACTAACCCTCGTTCTAAACTTCGGTTTGCATTCCCGCAAATTCTCCATCCTTCGCCGCCCATTTATAAAAACAGGTGCTAATGATTGAGAGGGAAGCGACCATGTTAAATACCTTCATGATAATGCCACCCAACACTTGATCATTAAGTGCATCTAAGCCCGGAATAATGCGAGGAGCCCACACGTATGTGTCGTAGATCGCCACATTCGCAAATGACAGAAAGGCAAATACCGGTAATTGTCCCACCATCAAAAGAAACGCATAGAGGATCTGCACACCGTAGCTTGATTTAGGGATATGAGCCTCGGAAGGGCTGAAGATTGGCCACCACATCAGTACCGCTGTTCCAAACATGGTCCCGTGTTCAAGAATGTGTATTGGCTTATTATGAAGCGCTAATTCGTAGAGTGTTGGAACATGCCATATCGTATATACCAGGCAAAACAAAAGCCCCGCAGTTACTGGATGCACCAAGGGTCGCCAAACACTACGAATGATTCGATTATTCAATACATGGTCCACCAACTCAGTAGGCATGCCTATATAAAAAAGAATGGGGATGATATATACCAACAACATGTGCTGAATCATGTGCATGAAAAACAAATAGTCTTCGCCCAATTGATCGAGAGGCGACCCGACCGCCAAGTAGGCCACAATAACAGAGGCATGAAAACAATACGCTTTCTTTCGCAATTCTGCAGGAGTTGAACTCCTGGCCCACAAATGCTTAAGGGGACCTGTGAAGATCGAATAAAGCCACGATGATCCCAGAAGGACGATCAGGAGAAAGGGTTCTGTATGCCAATGCAGTTGCATGGTTTATCGCGCGGAAGTCGCTAGTCAGGCAACTCGCGTGTTATTGAATTCTACTCCTGCCTCAATGAAACTGTTTTCACTATGATCATTAGAGAGCATACTAATAGCATCATGATCCACCCGACTCGCACTAAAAAGTGTCGTCAAAGCTAACACTGTCCCAGTCGCAAGTATAAGACCCGCAACAAAAAGAAGGGTGTAAATCACTTTATCGTAAACCAGGTGCATAAAGATAAAGATGACCGCAAAAAACTTGCCCAGGGACAAAAACACCAGTGACCAGAAGATGAATCCTTTCACAAAAGGAAGGAAAATCGCGATCACTTCGATCATTGTCACAAAACTAAGGATGATCGCCAGGTTATAGAAAGTATGATACTTTTTGTTCTCGCCGGAAAGTTGGTCTTTGGAAAGTGGGATGTCAGACATAGTAGAAACGGTGGATTAGAGATATTCGACAAGATAGACGGCAGTGAAAATGATGATCCACACAATATCTACAAAATGCCAGTAGAGCCCTGCAACTTCGACGTCCATGGCATTACTCAGATTTAATCTCCCGGTAAAGGATGCGATCAGTTGACTGAGTAAGATCAAAACCCCGATGGCCACATGGACTCCATGGGTACCAGTCAATAAATAAAAGGTCGATCCCATCGTTCCCGAATGGATTGTAAAATGCGCGTGGTGCACAAAATGGGAAAACTCATAGACCTGTGCTCCGAGAAAAGTAAGACCAAAAAGAATGACTCCGGTGATCATCCAGCGATAGCTCGCCATGTTTCCCTTGTGCATCGCGGACACCGCTAGTGCCATCAAAAAGGAACTCATCAAAAGGATGAAACTACTCGCGGTGGTCAATTCGAGATTGAAAATCTCCAATGGCGGAATTTCAGGCTCCGGGTAAAGTTTGCGGTAGATAAGGTGGGTGGAGATCAGCGTTCCGAAGAACATACAGTCCGACCCGAGAAAAAGCCACATCATGAGTTTTTTGTTATTCACTCCCGTGGATTGATGGGCGTCATGGTGACCGTCTGCTGAAAGGGTATTTGCTTCGCTCATAGGTAAATAAATTGAGATTCTTGTCTAATCAGTTCGGTTTCAGTCTCAGGCTTCTTCCCCGTCTTCTTTATCCAAGTGGAGGTGATAGCCTCCCGGTCCTTCAAACAGCCAGAGATAGGCTCCGAGCGCCACAATAACGATGCCTCCAATTCCACAATATCCCATGAAGGGAATACCTCCCGCATGCAATGATAGAGCCACCCCCATGATTGCCATTCCAACGCCCATCAACAACGGAAACCAGGATTGGCTGGGCATATGCACACCGTGATCTGCTTCATCCACAAACTCCATTTTGAATTTTTCACTCCCGTGTTTGGAGAACCAGAAGGCATCCCGACATTTCACGATCGGAGTTGCATCAAAATTATAAACCTTTGGGGGGGATGCGGTCGCCCATTCCAAAGTTCTGGCATCCCAAGGGTCATTGCCCGCCTTATGATTGCCCCTCAATGTTTTGAGGATATCAATCAAGACGAGCAAAATACCGAACGCCAGGACGAAAGCCCCGACGGTAACGAGGAGATTGAGCGTTCCAAAGCCGGTTTCCTCCAGATAGGTATGAGTACGACGCGGCATCCCGAGCAGCCCAAGATAATGCATCGGGAAAAAGGTGAGATTCAGTCCAAACACCATGAAGGAAACTGCAACGTACCCGAGTTTACCGCTCCACATTTTTCCTGTCACTTTTGGCAACCAGTAGTAGATTCCGCCAAAGAGGCCCATCACTATACCGCCAATTATCACATAATGGAAATGAGCGACGACAAAATAGGTGTCCTGCTGCTGAGCGTCGGCCGGAGCAGCTGAGTGCATGATGCCGCTAAATCCACCCATCATAAACATCCAAATGAACCCGATCGCGTAGATCATAGGAACGGTAAATTTGATACGTCCGCCCCAAAGCGTGCCGACCCAGTTGAAGATTTTAACCCCCGTGGGAACCGCAATTGCCATGGTTAAAAGGGAGAAGGCTGCGGTTGCAACATCTCCAAGACCAGTCGTGAACATATGGTGACTCCATACTGCAAATCCCAGAAATCCGATAACTGCGCCCGAAAAAACAATGATCGGATAGCCAAACAGAGGTTTTCTCGCAAAAGTTGGCAGGATTTCGGAAATGACTCCCATCGCAGGAAGTATGAGAATGTAAACCTCCGGATGTCCAAATACCCAGAACAGATGCTGCCACAGAATCGGCTGTCCTCCCGCTTCCACTCGGAAGAAGTTCGTGCCGAACAGGCGATCAAACATTAATTCTAACAACCCAACCGTCAGGGCCGGGAACGCAAAAACGATCAGTAGGGAGGTAACAAGCGTCATCCAGGTAAAAACGGGCAGTCGCATCATAGTGAGCCCGGGAGCCCGCATATTGAGTATTGTTACGACAAAATTCAGCGCAGAAGCGATGGACGCGACTCCAAGGATTTGCAGTCCAAAAACCCAGAAATCGGCTCCAATTCCACTGTATTTTCCGGTGCTAAGCGGTGCATAGCCAAACCAACCAACGGCAGGGACGATATCAGTACCACCTTCCGCTGAGAAAACCCCCATCACCTGTAAAATTTGAAAGAGCCAGCTGATATTTAGTACGATCGCTCCTGCGACAAATACCCACAAACTGAAAGCATTCAATCGAGGCATGGCGACATCCCTTGCTCCAATTTGCAGCGGCATCACAAAATTGAAAAGACCGGAGATCAATGGCATTGCTCCCAGGAAAATCATCGTGGTGCCATGCATTGTGAAGAGCTGATTGTAAGTTTGCGCGGAGATCAGATTCATCTCGGGGGCAGACAATTGCAATCGAAGGATCAAGACTTCAATTCCTCCAATGAGAAAGAACAACAGTCCAAAAAGGGTATACATGATACCAATTTTTTTATGGTCGACCGTTGTTAGCCAGTCAACGAGTCCTGTGGTGTGGTCGGGTCGCATTAACCCGAGCAAACTCTTCTCTGCCTTCAGTTCGGTCGAACTGGGGTGCGGTGCTGTGGTATCAGACATAGATTATAGAAATTCGGGTTACTTACTTTAAAGACTGCAGATAGAGTGCGATTTTTCGGACTTCCTCTTCAGTGAGTTCGATTTCACTCAATCCCACCATACCGCTGGTACCAACATGCATCAAATTACCAGGTTTGATATCCTCAGGGTGATCCACCCAGTTGGTGAAATTTTCGAGCTGGAGCGCAGGATCAATCTCATCTGATCCTTTCGGGCGATTGTCCAACCACCCCGCTGCCAAGCTTTTGCGACTCGCCACATGAGTAAGGTTGGGCGCCACGACTCCAAAGGCAAGGTTCGAGCCATCGACTGCGTGGCAGGTGTTGCATTTTCCCTTGGTGTAGAATAGCGCTGCTCCTTCGAGGAGATCGTCCCCTTCATATGGGTTTTCGCCATCGCGGAAAGCACTGAGGTTAGATGCGAATCCTTCCCAAGTCTCATCTCCAGTCGGACTCACCGCACCGGATTGCTGATGCACGGCCCATGCATTAAAGGCTTCAGTTTCTAACGCATCGGTGCGGAACAGCATGTAGGCATGCGACTCACCACAGAACTCTGCACACTGTCCATAGTAGTGGCCGGTTTCATCTGCCTGAATCCACATAGAATTCATTCTGCCTGGGATCGTATCAACTTTACCGGCAATTTTTGGAAGCCAGAACGAGTGAATCACATCCTTGGATCGTAGCTCGAGCTTCACAACCTTGCCTACAGGAATGACTAACTCATTTGCGGTTGTAATCCCAAGTTGGGGATATTCAAAGGACCACCACCACTGCCAACCGTATACGTAAACAAGGAGCACGTCGTCCTCTTCTCCTTCAGAAAGTTCGCCCTCGTAGTAATTGGAAAGGTGACTCGCCTCATCTTCAGGGAGGTCATGCATAAACCAAATCCCCTTGAGTGTCGGTATCGCAATGATCACAAGCATCACCACAGATGCAAGAATCAGTCCCAATTCAACGGCTGGATTTCCGTGGGACTGTTTCGGTTTAAAATTTGGGTCATCCGTTTTTTTCTCGCGAAACCGAATAACAGCATACAACAGCACGCTGCTTACCGCAACAAACAGGAACAACACCACCCATAGCGTGATGTAAAAAAGATCCAACTGTTCCTTTGCGATTGGACCTTTCGGGTCGAATGTGGATTGTCGGGACTGGAAATCGCAGCCCATGAGGAAAAGCAGACTGAGCCATGGAACAATGCTCAACGAACGACGGATCATATTGGGAAACGGACTCATAAATGGGTAGTGAACAGAAAGTAACCTTTTACAGCACCTTGGGAGAAACAGTTCGAAAAAGGGTTCGAACACACCAAGTATATTGGAACCGATAAAGATTCAAATTTCTAATTACAAGTATTAGTTTTTTGAATATCAGAAAATGCGGTATCCCTGCGTCAACTAATACTTATGCTTATATCAAAACTGGTAATCTTTAGAAGGGATTGATCCGAAGCTACGATACAGATGGTACCAATCCCGTAGTATCGTTTGCTTGCAAACGATTATCGGCACTTCGTCGGCCTTCCGCTGCCAAACACCACAGTTCCTTCATTCAGTGCATTCTCCACGATAACGATATCGCATGACGAGCATGCGATGCTACGATACGATAGGAGGGAAGCCACCGACTGAGTATCTCAACTCAAGGCTGACGCCTTCAACTCTGGAGGAATGCCATTAAGTCTTGGGCCCTGTACTTCTACCACTTTAGAGGCTAGGCGATTTCCCCAGCGGGCGGCTTGTGCATGGTCGTATCCGTGAGCCAAAGCATACAATACGCCTCCAGCAAATGAATCACCAGCGCCCACGGTGTCGACGGCTTCAGCTTGATATCCCGGGACTTCTTTAATGCTGCCATTGTTAACAACAATTGCCCCATTTTTCCCATCGGTAATAAAAGCGGTTGGCACCATTTTCCCAATGGCTGCGGCCGCCGAGGGCAGGGTTTCTTCGCCGGTGAAACTCATCGCTTCATCTCCGTTACAGAAGACAATATCACAAAGTGGCAATACCTGTTCCTTAAACTCAGAAGCAAACGCATTTACCAAAAACGCATCTGAGAACGTAAAACTCACCTTGGTTCCGACTTTACGTGAGAGTTCCATCGTTTTAAGTGCTGCAGCTTTGGTTTCAGGGCCTGTCCAAAGATAACCTTCAATGTAAGAAAATTTGCACTGCGCTATCTGTTCTTCGATGACATCACTGGGAGCCAATTGAATAGAAATTCCAAGATGGGTGCACATCGTCCTTTCAGCATCCGGGGTTGTTAAAATAATGCTGGTTCCAGTAGGATCGATTGAAGGATCTCCTGAAGGAATATCGTAATCGATGCCCGCGTTTTTCATATCCTGGATATAAAAATCGCCCTTCTCATCAGACGCGACTTTGCCTGCAAAGATTCCATTTCCGCCACTTTGCGCGATCGCTACCATCGAATTCGCCGCAGAACCGCCGCTTGCCATCTTGAGAGTCGAATTGGCGAGTCCATCAAGGATGTTTGTTCGCATTGCAGTATCGATGAGGTTCATCGAGCCTTTTGCGAACCCCAGTTTTGCAACAAAGTCGTCTTCTACAAAGGCCAAAATATCGACCAATGCGTTCCCGAGTGCATATACATCCAATGGTTTTTCTTGAGTCATTACCCGTTTCTATCCCAAAACTGATCCGTCCTTGCAACGGGAAAAAGTTCTCATTCCTAAAAATCCGTATTACTGTTCCCTTGAAACCGTTAGTAACGGGTTGAACGAATACGGGGAAAAAGTCTCTTCGTTGACTCTCTTCTGTTCCATTGATTCCTTAACCTCGAAATCGCATGCAAGCATGCGATGCAACTACAATTCCGACACCCATTCCCACTCTCGTAGCATCGTTTGCTCGCAAACGATTAGACACTTCGAAGCGCTTCTCACACCCATAGGGATTCATTACACGACAAAGACGCTTTCGAACATCAGCACCAAACAGCTTTTCCTAATTCCCTTAAAACCACTGATAAAGGAAGAAATAAACCAACACTCCTGTCACGGAAACATAGAGCCATATCGGATAAGTGATTCTCGCCCAAACCCGGTGTTTGGCGAAATTCCCTTTTAGTGCGAGTGTGATGGTGGTGAGGGTGAGAACGGGCACGGTCATTGCCAGAATCACGTGAGTACCCAGCATCCAATAGTAGAAAGTTTTCCAGCCCCCTTCTCCTTCGAATGGAGTGTGCACTCCTTTCATGATCACTCGGTTGGAGACGTAAAAAATCAAAAACAAAATCGAAACGCAAAAAGCACTGCCCATCAACCTGCGATGAATCGTCTTCTCACCTTTTGCGATCGCGATCAATCCCGCCACAATTAAGACAGTTGCCGTGGCGTTAAGTGAAGCGTTGATTTCTGGAAGTCCAATCATAGGTAAAGCACGTCAATCACGAGAAATCCGAAAACAATCGGCAGGTAGATAAGGGTAAAAAAGAAGAGTTTTTTTGCCCATTTCGAACGATCCATGAGCACAAGGAATTTGAGACACAGATAGAGCATGAAAAAACCAAGAACGAGAGAAATTCCACCAAAGATCCAACTTGCAATCCCAAATACAACAAAGCCAAGGGCGCTAATGATTAAGAGCACGGTGAATACCGTTGATTGAATCGCAGCCGCTCGTCCAGAGGAATCCACAACAGAGATCATGGGCAGTTCCGCTTTCGCATAGTCATCACGATAAGTCCAGGCAATGGCCATAAAATGAGGGATTTGCCATGCCACCATGACCACAAACAACAACCAAGCTTCGATTCCTAATGTTCCCTCCGAGGCGGCCCAACCAATCATCGGAGGCAGCGCCCCTGGGATAGTGCCGATGGCAGTGCACCAAGGGGTAATCGATTTGGAGGGAGTGTAGACGGCGAGGTAACTCACAAGCGTGGCAAGAGTGATCAGCATCGCCAGACTATTGGTTGTCAGCTGCAATATGACCAAGCCGATGATTCCAATAAAAATACCAAACAAAAGCGCAGTGGTCGCTCCGATTTTGCCAGACGGAATCGGAC
>CAXXVT010000039.1:0-8533 GCA_963676215.2 Opitutales bacterium
GATTCGAAATAGGTAGGGTGAGTAGGCGATTGTCAGAGTATTATATGATCGAGGGAAATGTGGCACAGAAACTGATTGTTGATGGTCCAATTCTATAAATTATATGAAGAAAAAAAACCTCCTCTCCGTCACGATAATCTTGATGGGACTGTTTATGTCTCCTCTTTCCTACGCCGAGAAATGCGCGCATTCGTTAAAAGGCAATGATAACATTCCTCACCGGGAAATTATGGCTTTTTATCCAGTGGAAGCTTGGAAAATGATAAAGGATACTCCTTACAGCGGCTATGTGATCGTTCATGGTCAAGTGAACAAAAAGTCAGAATTTCTCCCAGGAAAGGTCACAGAATGTTATCCGGATGATTCAAAAAATAAGCTAGCTTTAAAAATGGCCGGCAATGTGAAATTGTCCTCAGCAACAGTTGGGACCCGTATCAATCCAAAAGCCGATGTTTACGTGATTTTTTACGATGGAAACAACGATGATCGTACAGCGATTGTTTTTGGGAAACGCAGCAAGTCAGCTAATGTTGCAATGAATTCACAGCGAAGCAGGTATATGAGTCTTTTCTCCTACTAGGGAAAGCCAGCTGATGGTTTTTCGTGTGAACGAGGCGATTAGGGCGTGGAGAAACAGATGGAACGTGCAACTGATTTTTCCGACGCGTTGAATTCCGTGCGCCGGGTCCTCAGCCGACCCGGAAAAAATCTGATGAATCTATTATATTAGTGGGGATTCGTGTGTTTTTGTGTGTGAAAACCCAACGTAACTGCTTTTCTTATCCTCCTTCGTCAATTGGGATACAGTGGATACTTTCGAAGAATGCGACTCAATGCGATTGTGTTGTATGTCATAGTCGTTAGGTTTTTCCTGAAGTTGGCTTTTTTAACTTCCGATGTTTCCCTAATATGAAAAATGTGATTTTCGATCTCGGCAATGTGCTGATTAATTTTGATCTTAATATCTTTTATTCACGCATCAATGAAGCTTGCGATATTCCGCTTGCTGAAATCGAAGCAGAATATATCTCGGAAAAACTGGAAGCACTTGAGATCGGAGCCATTTCGATGGATCGTTACTGCAAAATATTTCGTTTTGAATGGGATCTCAAATGGTCGCCGGATGATTGGGCTAATCAATATGCTAAGTGTTATAGTCCCAATTTTTATGGCCAAGAACTAGTGGATCGATGTAAGGCGGGCGGATATACGGTATCGATTTTTAGCAACCTGGCGGATTTTCATAAAGTTGGTATTGATCGAACTTACCCTGGTTTTTTCAGCAAATTTGATCATGTTTTTTGTTCCTACAAAATGGGCGTAGCAAAACCTGATAGAGCTAGCTATGCACACGTTTGTTCCGCCTTGAACGCATCACCCAGCGAATGCATTTTCTTCGACGATAAACCTGAAAATATTGAAGGGGCGTTGGCAGTCGGAATGAAGGGAATCGTGTTCAACGAGGAAAATAATCCGGCGATCGAAGCTGCACTATTTAGTGGGTTATAGTGTCTGTCTGCGGTTTCACTGCAGCTTGCTAACCCACACACCAACGTCCATCTTGCTTCCTCCGGCACCAAGAAAACTCCCTTCAATTGGGGGCACCAACACCGGAAGTCGTGAGACTGCTGTGGAAAAATGCTCTGATCCAACAATGTTTCCTGTTGTCGGATCAAATCCCTTCCACCCAGCACCTGGGATAAATACTTCTGCCCAGGCGTGTGTGGAACCAAAATCATTCGCTGAAGGTGCTGCATACAAATACCCACTAACAAATCGCACCGCTAGTTTAAGGTTTCTGCAGGTTTCGATAAATAAGTGGGCAAAATCCCGACAAGAGCCAGTTCTATTTGTCAGTGTTTCGGTTACAGTTTGTACCCCAGGTTCTTCCCGTACCCGATAAGCCATTGTTTCGTAAATCTCATGACACAAATGCTCCAACAAAGTGTAAGTCTGTAATTGCTCACCCTTTCGCCAAAACTTACTGCACCAATCGCTCATCAAACCGGAGGGATCGGTGGGAATCATGTAGGGATGAACTACTTTTTTGTCTTCATTTGAATAAGAAAAGGGGTAGTTAATGGCGTAGTCTGAAACGACGAAATCGAGTGGAGAATCATTGTAGTGATGGACCACGATCTCGCTCTCAATCGATAATTGCTGGCTCGGTGTGTCGAAAGTGACGATGAGAACGGAGTTGTCTTCAACATCTCGGTGCCAGCGTTGGGATAGAGGTTTTGGTTGAACCATGAGCTTGGATGATTCAATGCGAAGTTCATGACTAACTCTGGGGAGTAAACGAAGGGTGTGAGGTCCCAGTTGTACGGTATTTGAAAAACTGTAGTAGGTTCGGTGTAGGATTTTGTAGGCTTCCATGCAGAGAGTTTAATACTCCGGATAAGTGAAATATACAAACACGGGTTTTGGGTATGAGGGTCGAGGACAGTGTGAAAGGCTGAGCGATTGAAATGAGACTATATACCCAATCGAAGTGGGGTCGTCATTCTCATACTGGTTTAAGAAAGGCAATATTTGAAAAAAAAGATTGCTATTAAAAATGTAGCAAAGTAGCAAGAGTGAATCGCGCTATTAAAAACGTAGCATTGGTAGCATCTATAATTCCAATCATAAAAAGGAGAAATCAACATGCCTGTAATATCTGTAACTATTGCTCCTAGTAGCAAAGAAACGAAAAAGAAACTCATTGAAGGGCTTACTGAAAAAGCAGTTAAAATTACCAGTATTCCGAAAGAGCACTTCGTCGTGACTATCCATGAACTGCCGTTGGACGCACTTGGATGTGCCGGTCAGACCGTGGAAGAGATGAAAAAGAATATGTCTGTAGTGTAGTCTGCACGTTCTTTTGTTGCCTATCTTGCTACTATTATTGTAGCAAGATAGGTTTACATTAATTGAAGCAAGAAGTGAGGGGCGAAAAAAAATGGCGATACCAAAACCAGGAAAACCAGTTAGAGGGTCACAAAGTGGTGCACCTATCATGGCAGCGTTTGATCTTTTGGGCCGTCGATGGGCTATGGGTATCATTTGGAACCTCAGTCGTGGACCCTCAACCTTTCGCGGGTTACAAGCCTATTGTGAAACCATATCGCCCTCTATGCTCAATAGCCGTTTGAAGGAGCTCAAAGAAGCACAATTGATTACCCGTACTCTCGAAGGCTACGAGCTTACTGAGATGGGAAAGGAGCTTTTTACCTTACTCAAACCTTTCGGTGATTGGTCGATGGCTTGGGCAAAACAAGTTGCCCCAGAAGATAGTAAACGGTGGAGAGGGTGTGTTGAGGATTCCGAACCAAAAAAATAGGATTCTCAGGCCTACCTACCGTATCGATTGTTGAGTGAATGCCTCCCTCAAAAATGACTTTCCTGACCCATCTAAATGAGCCCCAATAACAAACAGAGTATATACGAGCACTATGAACCAGGTTTTTCATTGCGGAAAGAACCTGAAGGGAAAGGTTGGTGGTTTGTTTTCAGTCGGGGGCAACTTCTTGTCTGTTCCTGTGAGTCCAATCCTTCAATCTTGCAAACAGAGCATTTCGATCGTTTAGAGCTGGAAATTGTTCGGCAACACTATCTAGGGCTGCTTGATGAGGTTCCTTGTTTTTGCGCAGAAGTTTCCGAAAAATTTGTTCCGAAAGAAGCATTTGAATTTAGGGAAATTCGAACTTTGTTTGGTATCATTGCAGATGAAATTTATCTTCTCGCAGGAAGGGCTCTTCAGATCCTCAATTGGGATCGAACCCATCAGTTTTGTGGGCAGTGTGGAGAAAAAACGGAAATCAGGGATGACGAATGGGCGAGAGAATGCTCCAGTTGTGGTTTGATCAGCTATCCAAGACTTTCACCTGCGATTATAGTGGCGGTGGTTCGTGATGGAAAGATACTCTTGGCCCGATCTGGACGCTTTCGAGAAGGCATGTATAGCGTGCTTGCTGGGTTTGTAGAGCCAGGTGAAACCCTTGAAGACTGCGTCAAGCGGGAGGTTATGGAAGAAGTTGGGATTGGGGTGGATGATATCCAATACTTTAGCAGTCAGCCCTGGCCTTATCCTCACTCACTCATGATTGGATTTACGGCTCGATACCAAAGCGGCGAAATCGTTGTGGATAACAAGGAAATTGAGCATGCGGAATGGTTTGATCCAAAAACATTGCCGCCCATTCCTAGCCCGCTGAGTATCTCCAGAGAACTGATCGACTGGTATTTAGAGAACAACGGGGAGTAGGGATTGAGTTCCGAATGCAATAGAGGTATCCGGGGGGTGATTTTGTGGATCAATTCCTGATTTGATTCCGTTCGTAAACGGAGCTCAAGAAGGTCTTTGCCAATCGAAAACAGGAGTAGTTATCGAACCTCCACTAATTCCAGTCTGAAAATCAGAACCGAATCGGGAGGGATGGCCTTTCCGGACCCTTGACGACCGTATCCCAGTTTCGCTGGGATATAAAGTTCCCAAATGGCTCCTTCTTTCATGAGAGGAAGGGCTTCTTTCCACCCCCGAATGACTCTGGCAGCATTGAGTACTATTGGAGCACCAGTCTTGGGGGCTTCATCAAACTTTTCTCCATTAAATAGGGTACCCTTGTAGTAAACAGCTACATTTGAATAACGGCCAGGGTTCTTTCCCGTTCCAGGTTCGACCACCTTGTATTGTAATCCGCTAGGGCGTGTAACGACACCCTTGCGTTCCTTGTTGAATTCGAGGAACGCACGACCTTCATCTGCCCACCATGATGCCTGTGAGTGACTGAAAAATAGAAGGAAACAAAAGATTGAAATCCAGGTTGTGGAAAAGCGTTTCATATTAGGGTACAAGTCCGAGTTGGTTTTAGTTAGAACCCGGTTTCTAGTGGAAAAGTAGGCGCAGTGACAAGTCTTGTTCGTGCCAGTAGCGCAATCGATAATGGATCGAGAATAGAATTTTAATTCGTTCTCAGACCGGTTTTAAAGAGAACCCAAGTAGGTCATGCTCTGTTGAACACTTTCGATTGGATGAGGGGATTGGTCCTGTTCCACATGACAGTGTTCCACTCCGATTTCTGAGGCTATTTCCATGATGGGTTCCATCGGGATAATACCATTGCCAAGCTCTTTGAAGGCGTCTTCCGGAACTCCGGTGTCATAGGAGGGAATAGGCATTCCGGATTTGAGATCCTTGAGATGCAATTGACTGACTCGACCTTTGAGTTTTCGCATGAGGTCAACGGGTTCCCATCCCCCGAGTTTTGCCCAGAACACATCGATTTCAAATTTCATTTCCTCGGAGAATTCATCGATGAAAATGTCGTAACCGGATTTATTATTCTCCTGAGGTGTGAACTCAAAATTGTGGTTATGGTAGGATAACTGAATGCCTGCAACCCGAGCTTTTTCGGCAGCATCATTGAAACCTTCGGCGAGTTGCTTGTAATCATCGAGAGATCCGCGTTCGTGGTCATGCAGATAGGGAACAACCAGATGGGAGAGACCTTGGTTGTTTGCATCTTCCAGGATCGCCTCAAAAGAAGGCGAGGCGTTATCAGAAGGGTTTGTCACCGCTTCCCATGCAAAGTGACTTGAGTTCACCGCAAGTCCATTGTCCTTCGCTGCCCCAATCATGGTATTGGTGAAACCCACATTGCTTTTTGCATCGGAAAACCCATAAAGCTCAACTTGCTTAAATCCAGCATCAGCAACAGCCTTCATTGTAGCTTCTATGTCATCGCTCAGTTGGTCTCTAAGTGTATAGAGCTGGATACCAATGTTATTTCTATAGGGGTTTTCTTTTGCCATAGCGAAAGCTTTCAAGGTTGCAGACCCAGCTAGGGATGCCGCAAGGGTTGATTTGATGAACGTTCGTCGTTTCATAATTTGCACACAAAGTAGAGCGATACGCTAATGGGATCACCTATCTTATTCCAGACAAATTGAACTGGCTGGAATCTACTTGTCTATACTTTCGTGTCAGAGATCGACGATTTTGCTGGAATAGGCTTCCAGTTCTACTTCAACAGGACTTGCATTGGTTAAAATCGATGTTTTCTGTTGAACGCTGGAGTTGTTGATCACAACCAATTTCCTACTTTCGGGAAAAAAACGCACATTCCGTATACGCATTGTCACATTGCCAGAGTTGGGGCTCGCCGTCTTTTTTGGCCAACCAAGTTAGAGCCTGGGTAAGAAGTTGAGTTTCCGAAGAACTATAATTGAATCCAGAGAAGTAGAGGCAACGTCCTTGGCCAATTGATCTTGCTGTGATTGTTGGTGAACTTCCATTTGCTGCGAGAACTTGTGTTTCGGTATCAGTAATATAGAGACTGCCAACACCTGATTCGGTGCGAAGATCCAGATCGATCCCATTAATCACCGGGTGATCTTTTTTTACTTCAAAGGGCAGACGATCAAATGCCTGAGTCAGTCCGATTTCCCTATCCACACCCAAAAGGTGAGACAATTGGAAATACTGGGTACTATGACGTTGGGCTGACGGCTCACCAATACCGAGTAGAGCACCGCCTTCATAAACGTATTGAGAGATCATTTCGATAATCTTTGGGTTTTGCCAATGCGCTCCGCCCGACCAAGCATCGTCAACAATGCCTGCATTGATGATAACATCAACGTCATCAGGGATGCCGGTTTCCAAAATATCATCGAATGAAAGAAAAGTCGTGTCGACAGGCATTCCTGAGAGTGACTCCATCGCTTCATTGTAGTAGTTCCCACGGTTGAAATGACCCCGACATCCCCATGCACGGAGTTGTCCCCACGCGGTGAGTAACGCTACCTTAATTCCAGATTCCCATGGGGTTTCCGACTTCACCAGATTACGCAATTCACGGAATTCTGCGACAAGTTGTTCGATGTATTCGATAAAGTCGGGATGGTTTTCTACGAGATGCAGGTAACCCCCAAATCCGATGCGATCCACGGGTTTTCTTAGCAGTGCACGTCGAATGTCGGTCCAGTAGGTTTTGCACTCGAGGGTAGGGTTCCCTCCTGGGAGAAAGGAGGGGGCACCATTGACTCCCGTTGGAAAGAGGTAAGGGTGCATACGAATTTCACGAACGTTTACCGATGGTGTTTCTGCGACTTTACGGGCTTCGAAGCCGTTGAAAATTCCATCAATGATACCATCAAATCCAAAATCTTTGAACCGTTCTCCGAAAGGCTCAATACCGATCCAATGGTCGTTATAAAAAACGAAGGCCTTTTTGTCGTGTTGGTGAATCCGCTCAATACATACGCTTCCGAAATCGACCACAAATGCACAGATAAAATCGATCCAATCTTGGTGAAATTTGGAGGGAACCTTATATGAGTTATTGTATATTCCTGCGTTTACGAAGTCTTCACTCGAGGGGCGGTACCCTTTTTGTTTCTCAAACTGGCGGATGGCTTCTGTGCTGACTGAAAATTCATAAGATCCCCAGTCATTGACGAGGAAACGCTGCTCTTTTCCATCTCCCCAGAACCACCAGAAGTTGTAGAACATGGAGGTTAATCGGACCACTTTGGTGTCGGGATGAGAGACCAGCCACTTTTCCAGATAGTCCAGGATCTGCTCCCTAGCCTCTGGGTGAATGGGATCGATTGGCATTAGATGTTCTTTGTCACCCCAGTCATTGGTAACGTGGTTGTACATGGAGATTTCTTCCCATATGCGGTAGGAGAAAAAATTGACCGTGTATTTGTGCCACGGAACCGCTCCTTGGATCGTAACGGTGCCGTTTTCTGTATCAAAGCTCCAAAGCTCCTTGGAAACTTCTTCACCGCTGGTACGATCAAATACCTGCCACCACTCTTTAGGATCATCATCGAAATTAACGACCACTTGTTCTGTGAAGTATCCTTTGAGCAATTCAATGATCACCGTATCGCTGTCCGCAAATACCGGCTGACTCATCATACAACATTGTTGGAGTTTGCTACGATTTGCCTTGGCCCAGTTATTGTCTGCTCTCACCAGACAGAGCGTAGAATAAATATCATACGGAGATTCGGTGATCTTTTCCGATAATTGAGTTCCATCACTATCCCGGATAACATCGGCACCCCATTTTTCTGCAAGTTGCAGCGTTAGATCTTCGTAACCTGCCTCACCTGGTAGAGTGAAGCCCCCTTTATCAATTGAAATATTGTCCATTGTAATTCCTCAGAAAAGTCAGTAGATATCATTTGTTGGCGATACTGGAATCATTGTTGATTCGAAAAAAATAAACTGCTTGAGAAGTCGATGGGACGGAAGTTTTGCTTCTGTCTGACTGTCTGATCGTTCGTTTCTTTTGCATGAACCCGTTTTTTTTGTAGGGTCAGGGCAGTTAAGTTTTTATTGGGGGGTTCCTTGGGCGAAAGCCCAAGGAATTTTTGTTTACAGAAAGCATCACCGATCCTTTGAATGGGATCTTATTCTCTCCAGTATTGTATTATACCCTTAAAACCGATGGCAATGGCTCATTCATTTGTGTGGAACGTAAGAGATTTTGGTGCAACTGGCGACGGGCAATCGATTGATAGCACGGGCATTAACAAA
>CAXXVT010000040.1:0-112322 GCA_963676215.2 Opitutales bacterium
ATGAACTTCCCTGGAGTGTGATTGAAAACGAAGTTCGGGAGTCGATGAAATCCTATTCCGACGATGATAGGGTAGAATTTCTTCAATTGTTGAAGATGGCAGAAAAATTAGGGGATTGATCAAGAGCAAATTTTTGGAGCAATCTTTAGCGTGAATACGAAAAGGCTCATCAAAACTTACACTGATTGATGAGCCTTTTTTTGCTTCTAAGCTCTACACTAAAATCGTTCGTGTTTGAGGTCGCGACCCATTAGGGCAATCAATGCCTCGTGCACGTTTTTCTCTTCATAGAGAATGCTGTAGATCTGTTCCAGAATGGGGGCATCAATGCCCTTATCATGGCATATCTGGTGAAAACTTTTTGCCGTCCAGTATCCTTCAACCGTCATTCCTTTGACCTCGATTAGATTTTGAATGGTTTCACCTTTCGCGTAGAGCTCCCCGAATGTGCGATTACGACTTTCTTGGCCATTACAAGTAAGAATAAGGTCCCCAAAACCAGACAACCCGAAAAATGTTTCCATTTTTCCACCCAATTCATTTCCGATACGAACCATCTCAGCTAAAGATCGGGTAAGTAAGGCCGCCTTTGTATTGTCTTTGAATCCTAATCCATCACAGATACCAGCGCCGATGGCATACACATTTTTTAGGCAACCACCTAGCCCAACTCCATCGACATCGTTGGAGGTATAGACTCTTACATTGGTACCGCTAATTGCCTCTTGGAAGTTTTGAACAAAAGGATCTTGCGATCTGCTCGCAAACACAAGGGCCGTTGGTTGTCCGAGAGCAACCTGAGATGCAAATGTAGGGCCGGAGAGCAGTCCGCAAGGAATGTCTTGGATTTCCTCATGAACTGCATTCAGCGGCAATTCTCGGGTTGTCGGGTCCAAGCCTTTACAAAGGGCAACAACGAGCTTCATTTGGCGCGCATTGGCTGGATCCAGTGCAGGCTTAAGCTCGTTGCAAACTGAGCGTAGGAATTTCGCAGGACACGCGATGATTAATACATCTGCTTCCATCATTGCAGGTTTGTATTCCATTCCGATCTGAATCGACGAATCCAAGATATGTCCGGGGAAAAACGCTTTGTTTTCGCGGGTGGAACTTATTTCCAAAGCTTCCTCAGTTGTGCGTGGGACCAAGGTGACTTGGTGCCCCAGTCGGTTTAAATGGATGGCAACTGCGGTCCCCCAGGCTCCAGCGGGTAAAATACAGAAATTCATAACGTTGAAAGTGATATAAACTTCATTGCTTTGCAACCCGTTGTTTTATCAGAAGTTTTTGAATGACAATATAACTCAACTCCTTTTCCAGTTGCACCGCCAAAATGAAAATGAATGATGAAGAATGAATAAAGTGATATTCTGTCATCAATTTTGTCATGAGATTTGAGTTGGATCAGCCGTTATTTACAAACAACTATGTGAGCCCGGAGAAAAGGACTGGGTGGTTCAGTCGGGCGTTTCCGTCTCTTTCATTTTACATGAAAGCGACGGATGTCGTATTCTCCGCCGCGAGTAAAGCAAAGCGCGGAATCTATGACGATAAGGAGTGGAGCCAGAGTTCCTGTGACATTATCAAGGCCTTGGAGCATGTCGGAGTTCGGGTGCAGGTTGAAAACCTGGATGCGATCCTAAAAGCGGAAGGACCTTGTGTGATCGTAGGCAATCACATGAGCACATTGGAAACCTTCGCTCTGCCGTTCATGATTTCACCTCAAAAAGCGGTGACCTTTGTCGTCAAAAAAAGTCTGGTTGAATATCCCGTTTTTAAGCACGTTATGCGTTCTAGGAATCCAATTGTGGTGGGTCGAGAGAATCCAAGGGAAGATCTAAAGTCGATGATCAACGGAAGTCTTGAGCGCCTGAAAGCAGGGATTTCGATCATTGTATTTCCTCAAACGACCCGGATGACTCAATTTGATCCTGAGTTGTTTAATTCTATCGGTGTAAAAATTGCAAAGAAAGCCGGGGTTCCTGTCATCCCTTTGGCTCTCAAGACAGATGCGTGGTCAAATGGAAAAATGTTGAAAGATTTTGGGCCTATCCGCACATCTAGTGAGGTCCATTTCTCATTTGCAGATCCTTTGACTATCGAAGGCAACGGTGCCAAGCAGCAGGAAGTTATCGTGAATCACATCCAAAAAAACCTTGCCAAATGGCAAGGCTAGGGGTGGGGCTTGCTTCATTAATTCAAACAAAAAGTAGCGTTTGGCTCTCCATCGGTTTTATTCCGGTTGGTGTTAGCTTTCAGGCATAAAAAGATATGCGAGCGTGCAAAGCCTACGGTAGGTTAATTACCCCGCGACTTCAGTTGAAATGGTGGGTTCATCCACCCAAACAAAAGTCCATCCCGATTGTTCGTCCATAAAGATCATCGAACTTGCACCATCAATATCGGTTTCGACAAATGCTACATTCGGATCATTCATGTTCGAATTTCCAGTGTTCTGTTGATTGAAAAACCAAGCTCCGGTAACGGTCAATGCAACCGCTGCAGCCACCGCCATCGTAGTTCTCAACCAATTGGAACCCGGAAATGCGACTACCTTAGACGCTTTACGAGAAGAATTGCCTGGGGCAGTGCCTTCAGACTCCTCCAAGATTAGGTTTTGGATTCCCTGAAATTCTCTTTCGATAAAAAGCTCATCTTTTGGCAATGGAATGCTATCGCGGTGCAGATCGGCAAGCGATTTGATGGAGTCGAATTCTTTCGCTAGAGAAGGCTCAACCGCCATTGCTTCCTGGAGGATTTTGGATTCCTCTTCTGAAAGTTCTCCATCAAATAGTCGATGAATGTTCTCTGAATGTTTCATTGTTTTCTCGGGTGCGATTTAAATTCGAATACTGAGGTCTTGGATGCGGCGAAAGAGAGAGTTGCTAACAACTCTCTCTTGCCGTTTGGCCTAAATTAAACTGTATGCGTTACCTGCAATAGCGGTCTCCTCTGCGGTTATCATATCGGTCGCCTCCGCGATTGTCGTAACGGTCTCCTCTGCGGTTATCGTAGCGGTCCCCACCGTGGCGGCGGTTGTTCTCTACCCAAACCTTAACACGGCGAGTTTCATGGTGTCCTTTAACCCAAATTTTTACGGTCCGACCGTGGCGGTTGCGAGCATAGTCCCAGTGACCTGAAACCCAAACTCGGCGTTTTTCCCAAGTGTAGTGCCCACTTTTACTATGTCGGTAATTATCATATCCACGATAATTGCGGTTATTCCGATTATAATCTCTATAATTGGAATCGTAACGGGACCAGCTATCTCCATGGCGTCCGGCAAGATGAAGATTGATATTGGCATCATCTGCTAACTCGGAAAGAACTACACCTGTTATCAGACCTCCAATCGCCGCGGTTACTTCGTTGTGATGAGAAGGGCGGGCGTTGGCTCCTGCGGTCAATGCTGCAAGAGTTGCGATTGCGATTAATGTTTTCTTCCACATGATGTCATCCTTTCGTTTGATGTTGTTTTAATTAATTGGATGGTGGGTAGACGCGGGGTCTGAAAACTTTATTCAGGTTATTTGAAAAAAACTTTTATCGACCGTCAAGAACGAGTATTAGAGTGCCGTCTTGGTGGCTAGGTCCCCCGAGAACTAACGGAAGCGCTCCGCTGGTATGGATCAATGTCTTGGATCCCTTTTTCCAACGAATTTCCACGGGAATGCGCTTACCCGATGCAGGTTGCGCTTTGATTTCAACTTGGAAACCTCCAGCAAGTCGAATGACTCCTGATCCGGGAACTGTGACTTTCGTTGCTCCACGTCCAATTGATTTATAGGACGCAAAGTTGAGACGTTTCAATTGTCGTTCGTAGGCACGAAGACTCGAATCCATGCCATTTCCGTTATTGCTGGCTAGGATTAGAGTTCCCCTGATCCCGACATTACTACCGGGCGGAACTGCATAAAGACCCACTGTTAAGAACAGTGCGAGTGTGAGGAAGGCTAATTTTTTCATCTGAAATCCTTCATTTCTGATTGTATTGCTCTGCGGGCGTTGAAAATTCGTGACATGACAGTGCCGATCTTGCACTCCATGATAGTTGCAATCTCTTCATATGACAATCCATCAATCTCTCTCAATACGAGAGCGGTTCGATGTTGTTCCTTCAGATTTTGCAGGGCTTTTTGAAATCCATCCATAACTTCTTTTCTCCTTAGCGACGAACGAGGCTGTTCATCCAAGTTGTCTGACGCTAACTGTATGGATTTTATTCCTTCATTTTCTGCACTTGCTTCGATGGAATCGAGTTTCTGATGCTTTTTGTTTGAGCGGAGAAAGTCGAGTGCAGTGAACGTGGTGATTCTATATAGCCAAGTTGAGAAGGCAGAATCACCTTTAAATGTATCAATTTTTTTCCAGACCTTAATCCATGTCTGTTGGGTGACTTCTTTGGCGTTTTCTTCGTTCCGAGTGACTCCAAACGCTGTTCGAAAAACCCGATTATAATAGTGATGAACCAACTGATTGAATGCACGCTGATCTCCAGACTTGATCTGCTCGATCATGCCGGCTTCAGTCGCCTTATCCAATTGCTCATCCATTCTCGGGTAAGCTTTACCAAAAGCGGTTCGATTTCAAGGGTTTTTGAAACTCATGGTAAGTGAAAAAAACTCTGTGTTGGGGCAAAGGTATCGCATTGCAAAAAGTGAAGTTCTCATTTCCGTTGAAAAAAAACACTTTTTTGTGAATAATTAGTCTTTCTCTATTGTCTTATCGCCTATGAAAAAGAAATCGTCCCTTCCTATGATCATCTCAGGTGTCCTCATCGCCGGGATGTTGATATTCTCATCTACAACTCCTTCGCGGGTCCAGGAGGAATCCACACTTGAACCTGGAGAAGCAGGAACTGAAGTTTCTCAAATCATGGGCCTGGATCTTACCGGGGATCAACGTCGGGGAGAAACGTTGGTAAGAAGTTTGCCTGTTGAGGAGCTCGGTGCATTGGCTCCCATCGCACTTTCACCCTTTTTCGCTCTAACATGCCTTTCAGGTGCTTCATTGCTTTCAGAAGCGGGTTGGTTGCCAGACAGTGTGGGTGCCAATTTTATGATGAATACCGATAGTCCGCTAAATAGCGGAACTGTCTTTGTTGGATTATTGGTGCTAACCGTTCTTACCGCGGCTCCAAAATTAACAAAAGTATCTAAACCATTTGCGCAGGCAGTTGATCAAGTCGAAGCCTATTCCGGAATCATCGCTGCCATCGCAGTTCAAGTGCTTTCCCGCGTAACACTTGATGACTCTGGCTCTTCTGAAGTGGCAATGGTCTATAGTGCAGGTATCATCACCGCGAGTTATTCGACCTTGATCATGGTCTTTTCCGCGATCAATATTTTTGTCATCAACTCAGTGAAGTTCTTCTTCGAAGTGATGATTTTGATCTCTCCAATACCAACTGTTGATGCCTTTTTTGAAGCGATCAATAAGGCCTTCGCCGCATTCTTAGTCGGTTTATATCTCATCAGTCCGTTTTGGGCAACCGTGGTAAATCTTATCATTTTTGCGATTTCACTGATGATTTTCTCCTGGACCTACCGACGGGTAGTATTCATGCGCTGTGTGTTGGCAGACCCCGTTTTCGGCTGGATCGCCGAATCGATTTTCAGGCGCAGACGTATGACCGCCAATTTAACGAAACTCCCGCGATCTGTTCAAAATGAACTACCAGATGCTACTGTTGTTTTAAAAGCTTTTCCGGGTAAGAAGGTTCGCGGCATAAAGAAAAAGGCACGTGGGTTTCTCGTTCATTCGGGAGGACTTAGTTATTTCGTGAAGCCAAGTTTGCTCTTTAAAAACAAAGTGGTGCAATTGAGTGGAGAGGGAATCTACCCATCAGTGGAACCCGGATTTTTCTCTCACGGAGTGGCTTACACCAACGGCGCGGGCGAAACGGTCTACAAGATTCTATTCACCAAACGTTACAGTGATTGCCTGAATGCAATCCACAGTGCGTTGAATGCTCGAGGTGAAGCGAAGACAGCTGAAGATGCACCCACCCTCAAGGGCATGGGACAGGATTTTGCGGCATCGATAAAATCTTCCAATAAAGGACAACTCCGTTCTGAGTTTGGTTGATTTGTATCTGTATCAAATTTTGAAAATCGCCGTGCTATGAGCTCCTTTATCCACAGTCTGAAACCGTTTCAGCGCAATCTGTTAACTTCGGCTGTGGCGCTCATCGCCAGCGTCATTATATTCGCATTCTTTTTTGGAATCCTGCTGGTTTTAAAACTGTTTGTAACCACGTTTGCAGGAGTCTTGTGGCCGCTAGCTGTGGCAGGTATCATGGCGATGATTCTCAGACCCACTGTTAGTTGGTGCCAAGAAAAGCTAAAAATGGGTCGCATTCCAGCGATTGTGGCCATTTACATCCTGGTGGTCATTGTAGTTGGTCTCATTCTAGGATTTCTGATGCCTGTATTGTTTGATCAAACGGTGAAGTTTGTGCATCGATTTCCGGAAATTTGGGCGAATTTAAATCAAGCGCTTTCAGAGAAATTCCCAGCAGTTGAAAGTTTTATTGTGGACCTTATTGGCCAGGTTCAGTTTGAAAACACAAAATCGCTCCTTTCAGATCAATTTCAATCCACCTTACAGTTAGTGCCCTCTGCCGCGCAGGATGTCTTTTCAAAGGTGGGTGGCATTCTTTCTATTGGCACCGGATTGGCGATTATCCCTGTTTATTTGTTTTTCTTTTTGAACTCGGATCGGGATGTAACCGAAGATTTTGGGTCTCAATTGAGCTTCCTGAAAGAAGAATGGCGTAAAGATATCCTGTTTCTTGTTCGTGAATTCGTGGGTAGCCTTGAGGCTTTTTTTCGAGGTCAAATTTTGATAGGTCTGATCATCGGTGTGTTGCTTGCCATAGCGTTTTCTTTGTTAGGAGTAAACTTCGGCATAGGATTGGGATTATTTATTGGGGCCTTGAATATTATTCCCTATCTGGGAACGATCATCGGGCTCGGGATTGTATTGCCTATCGCTTATTTTCAACCGGATGGCGGACTCACTCTTTTACTACTATCCCTGCTTTCCTTTTTTCTGGTCCAAGCATTGGAAGGGTATGTTCTTACACCCAGAATAATGGGAAAACAAACGGGGCTTCACCCATTGACGATCATTATCGCCATTTTTTTCTGGGGTGTCGCACTCGATGGTTTATTGGGCATGGTGTTGGCAATACCTCTAACTGCCTTTTTTGTCGTCGCGTGGAGACTGGCAAAGCGGAAATACTTACGCTATTTCTCGGGTGAAGAGATTGAACGAGAAATTGAAGAAGATTCAGAAGATGAAGAGACTCGCCTGTCTTCAGAGACTGAGTCGCCCCTTTCGAAAGAAGCGAATTAACCTCGTCGAAGGGGAGGCTGAAATTTTCTCCTACAGCAAATTTGCACCTAATTCAGCCAGTTCCGATCGAACTCCTTCGACTAGTTTTGTGTGAGCGACAATAGGTTTCCCTCTGAGCCTATCCCGGGCATAAACGAGACCATTGGTGCGAGAATCGAGAAAAGGATTATCAATTTGGTAAGGATCTCCCAGTAATATTAGTTTTGAACCTTGAGCCAATCGGGTGATGACTGTTTTTACTTCGTGTGGGGTCAAATTCTGCGCTTCATCCACAACAATTAAGCAATTTGGAATCGAACGTCCCCGAATGTATGTAAGGGCTTCAATTTCAAGAATTCCTTGTTGCTGGAAACGTTCCCATGACTTCATCGGTGCACTGCCGTTTCCATTATTCGTGTTCTTTTTGTTACTGGGTTTTCGATTGGGAAACAATACTTCGAGGTTGTCGAAGTAAGGCTGCATGTAGGGAGCCATTTTTTCTTCCTTTGATCCTGGAAGATATCCGATTCCTTTTCCCATTTCCACAACAGGGCGGGCCACTAGAAGTCGCTCATAGTGGCTATGCTCCGACAAAACTTCGTGCAGAGCCGCAGCCATTGCGAGGTATGTTTTCCCCGTGCCGGCTTTTCCCTTGCAGGTTACCAGTGTAACCGCTGGGTCCATTAGAGCATCCAAATGAATCCATTGTTCTACATTTCGAGGAATCACCCGAACACCGTGCGGCATTTGCAAGCCGTTCTTGTCAGACTTATTAACGTCTTGCCTCAGATGTTGGCGGTAAAGAGGAAGCAATTCGAAAAAACCTTCTCCGATATAACGAACGGGTTCGGTGATGCCGTCGTAACATTCATCTTCCGATTTTACTAGGAAGTATTCATTGATATAGGCCTCTTGGGGAACATTAAGTTCAAAACCATTGGCTTCGGGATGATCCCATTCATAATTTTCGAGTGCTTCAAAAGTATCGGCATCGACCAAAATTTCACGGTAACCTTCATTTTCTACAGTGGCGACACGGTCATTTCTGTAGTCCTCGACGAGCAACCCAAGCAGTTTACCTTTGAGCGCCATATTGGAGTCTTTTGTGACTAAGACAACTGGCTCTTCAGATGTATGCTCTAAATGATATGCAGCAGAAAGTATGCGATGATCTGCTTGTCTTCGATCGACCAGTGCGGCATCAAGAATGAGTTTCTCTTCTTTGCTGAATTCGTTCTCAGCTGTGATGATAAAACGGATATTGCCACCGTTTGGCATCGGTGCTTCCAGACTTCCTTCCCCCTTCGCGCATTCTTCAAGTGTCCGACTATCAAAGATATCTCTTAACACCCGGTGAACACGTCTTGCATTTGCGCCCAATTGACCTTCTGCCGTTTTCTTTCGATCCATCTCTACTAATACTTCACTAGGGAGAACTACCGTATGCTCCTGAAATTTATGGATGGATTCTGGATCGTGAAGAAGGACATTTGTGTCCAACACGTATAGTTTGGTTTGAGAAGCGATCATTGACACTTTGTTGTATTCCTTGTGATTAGAACATGGAGATACAATTAGGACAGGGTGTGACACGTCCTACATCAAGCTCTCCAAGTTTTCGAATCGAGACGGAATCACTTTGTTTTTCAAGACAAATGATACCGGAGCTAAAAATTAACAGATAAAGTTATTTTGTGAAAATGTAGGATTCCCTATTCTCAACCTTCTTCTTTTGAAAGGGAGTTTGAAGTTTGAGGATATTTGGACATGATTTTATTCAATCGGTCCTAATCATTTTATGAAAAATAAAAGTTTTTTTATCACAACTGTTCTTGTCGTTGTTCTTGCCTTCGTTGGTTGCTACACAGTACCAGAAACGGGAAGATCAACCTTCAATTTCATGCCTGAGTCTATGCTTTCAGAACAGGCAGCTATGGCCTTTGACCAGATGCAACAAGAAGCAGCGATTAGTAAGGATCGAGCGGCAAACGAAAGGGTTCAGCGAGTAGGGCAGAGGGTGCTGGCTGCTGCTGTGAGCACCGGGAATCTTCCACCAGTTGAAACTTGGGAATTTGTTGTCTTCGATGATGATGCAGTCATCAACGCTTTCGCCATGCCAGGTGGCAAAGTAGGAGTATACACTGGCATTCTAAAAATTGCGGATACTGACGACGAATTGGCTGCAATAATTGGCCACGAAATAGGCCATGTATCGGCACGTCACGGAAATGAACGAATGTCTCAGGCTATGTTGTTTGCCACTGGTGGACTTGCATTGGGATACGCCGTTAAAGACCAGGATGAAACGACTCAGGAAGCTTTAATGTTGGCCTATGGCATTGGAGCGACATTAGGAGCGACATTGCCATACAGTCGACTTCATGAGAATGAATCCGACGAAATTGGGTTGATGTATATGGCTCGTGCTGGCTATGACCCCCGTGCTGCGCCTCGGTTTTGGGAAAAAATGCGCGACCAAGCTGGAAATGCTCCCCCTGAGTTCCTTTCGACCCATCCTTCCCACGAAACCCGTATCAATCGCATGAAGGAAATGATGCCAGCCGCGATCGAGGAATACGAAAAATCATCGAATCATCGATGATCTAAAAAATCGTTTTCGGAAGAACTTAAGACCCTTTGAGGATGTGATAATTCGCTATTGAGATGCCGCTTAGCATCGATCCGACGATCCCGAGAAACCCTTGATCTGTACCGCAGATATAAAGATTTTTAAGACGAGTTGTTCCATCCTTTGTTTTGACTGGAGCACCATAAACAGCCCCGGAATAATGTCCGGTGAAACGCGTGATTGTTTTTGGAGTAAACATATCTTTGAAACGGATGGATTGTTTCAGTTGTTCGAGACCTACTCCTGGGGTGACGTTCGCTGCAACATCAATGAGTGTTGAGAATGCGGTAGCCTTTGTTGATTCATAGTCTGCCTCGTTGAGCTTCATCCACTGATGATAGTTCGCCTGGGCTGTAATTCGAAGAATACCGTCATCCAACTCCCTTTCACCGTAGTCGTAGTTGTTGGGGACACAGATGACACCACTTTGAGTGTCTAGAAGATCATCGGGTCGCTGATATCGGATCGAATCGGACTGGGAGAAAAAAACGATGGTGTGGTTAAATCCCAGTTTTTTCGGTGAAGTGTCGAGCACTGCAATGGATTCCGCGAAAGAGAGTTTTCCTACATTAACTTCGTCATCGGCTTTTTGACCGGAGTCAGAACAAATACACTCCGTTTCATTGACACCCATACTCGAAACAATGTGGTCAGCAGAGATGACTTCACCGTTGTCGAGTTGAATTGAATGAACTTGAGATCCATCGCTGATAAGTTGCTTAACCCCTAAGCCCATTCGTCGTTCAACGCCCACTTCCTTAGCCCTTTTTAACAAGGTGCGAATAATAGGCCGAACCCCCTGGTAAGGACGGCAAAAACCCTCCAGAAAAATCGCTTGGAAAAGGACAACAAATTGGCCGAAGTCCATGTCGTTCTCTCTCGCACTTCCGTAGTAGAGCAGGGGACACATGAGCATCTCGACCAACAATGGGTCATTGATGAATTCACCAATTTGGCGTCGGGCGGATGTGGAGTCAGGAGCGAGGTTAACGGCGTGGTAATCTCTTACAAATTGAGTGAACTGGTCAAAATTATCAATTTCCTTGGGAAAACCTTTCGCGATTTCAGCTCGGAAAAACTCAAATTCGTTGGAGAATTCCAACGTTAAAGAAGGAAATCTGATTGCGGAGCGGGTTTGTTCACAAAGATCAAATGCTTCTCGTTTTATCCTAAGTTGACGAAAGATTTTCCCCAGCGGAGTTCCCTTGACGCCTGGTGCAACCCAATTGGTTAAGGCGTGCAACCCAACATCAAAATGGTGCCCACCCATCCGGTAGTAGCTGTTAAGTCCACCTGGCGCATTGTGTCGCTCAAGCAACAAAACTGAATGTCCATACATGGACAGCCGAATACTCGCCGCAAGTCCAGACATTCCAGCCCCGATGACAACTACTGAATAATGTTTGCCGTCGAAATTGGCCAAAAGAATCGGAGTTAAAAACTGTAAGCTTTATCAGCTAGGCTATTAGGCCGCCGTTTCCTTGAACTTTGGTCCAAGGTATTCTGCACAACTATCAAGCGATGCGAGCTTCTGATAATCGGATTCAGGAACTTCGATACCGTGTTGTTTGCGAAGTTCCATCACAATATCAAGGAAATCCATTGAATCGAGATCAAGTTGGTCGCGAAGGCGTACTTCCGGCTTCACATCGCTCAGGTCTTCGTCGGGAGCAATCTCTCCGATGATGTCCAATATGATTTTCTTTACTTCGTCTGCAGTCATTGTGAGTTTGAAATGTCTGTATTACAAAAGAGGTTTCTATGATTCTCTGGCAAACTTTTTCAAGATCAAAGATGAATTGATCCCCAACATTCCAAAAGAGTTGTTGAAAATTGTCGAAATCCCTGCCGTTTCAATCGGCTTATTGATGACCAAATTGGGTACTTCGCACTCAGGGTCAAGATTATCCACATTTATTGTCGGATGAACGATGCCATCTTCAAAGGATGGAATGTTTCCAGCTAGCTCAAGTGCTCCAGCTGCTCCCATCGCGTGTCCGATATAACTTTTGGTGTTATTGACGAAGGTGCTTTCAGAACCAGAGAAAATAGAGTTAACCGCCTTTGCTTCCTGAATGTCCCCTTGGGGAGTGGAGGTTGAATGAGTATTAACGATGTCGATTTCGTGGGGCTGCATGTTGGCTGATTTTAAAGCCTTTTCCATGCATGCGATCTGGCCATCTGCGTCTGGCAATACGTGATCTTTCGCGTCTGAGTTAATGGAGTAACCGGCTATTTCACCGTATATCTTGGCTCCTCGTTGAAGTGCGGACTCAAGTCTTTCTAATACGTAGATACATCCACCTTCAGATACGACGATGCCATTTCGGTCTTTGTCGAACGGACGACTGGCCTTGTTTGGATCTTCGTGGTGAGCGAGAGCACCCTGACTTTTGAATCCAGCAAAAATCCCAAAGCTACGAATGCTTTCGCTGACTCCACCTGCAATTGCTACATCCACTTCGCCCAATCGAAGCATCTGTACGCCTTGTACAATCCCTGCGTTCCCAGCGGCACAAGCGGCACCTATAGTGTAATGAGGGCCTGTTATTCCCGTGTGAATGGAAACTTCACCGGCGGGGTTGTTGGCTACGGTTCTAGGATTGTGATGGTGAGTCCAAAATTTTACATCATAATCGAATTGCGAGATATTGAAGACTTCGTTCTCGGTTTCAACATTTCCATGTTCCGTTATGCCCAGATAGATTCCCGTACGGTCTTTCGGAAGGCGGTCTAAATCCATTCCTGCATCTGTTAATGCTTCCCTTGCGCAGTAAATTGAAATACTGCCCACACGGGTACAGACTCTCAAGTGACGGCGATTAAGATACTTGCGTTCGTCAAAATCGCAAACTCCCGCTGGCGTCATTCCCATGTAACGAAGGTCTATCTCCTTGATGTTAGACTTTCCGGCTAACAGGTTTCCTCTCATTTCAGCAAGAGTGTTGCCAATGGGAGATGTGAGTCCGATTCCTGTGATTACGATTCTGTCAGAACGCATATTTTGAGCATTTCCGGTGTTAAAAATAAAGTACTATTCGGATCGAAATTTGGTGTGCTAGGCAACAAAAAAGTCGCAATTCTAAGATGTCTAGCGTTAAGAACGAATTGAGAATTCAATTAGTATGAATCCAAGTTCAAAAATCCGCTCAATCTTCACGGGAAGTATTTTCATACTTTTCTTTGCTCTGATCTATTTAGTTTTTCGAAATGGCACGCTTGATGAATGGTTTACCGGGCTGTTTTATGGCGGACAAAGCGACCCCGTCTGGCCACTGGAATCGCTGCTGTGGGTGCAGATAGCCTACAAGGGTGGCTCAGTATTAACTGTGGTTTGGGGCGTCGGAACGATTGTCGTGTTTATTTTGGGATTTTGGAGCCAGAAGTTACGTCTGTATCGAATGCTCAGTATTTTATGCTTTTTGGTTTTGGCGATTGGTCCTGGATTGATTGTGAACTCAATTTTAAAGGATAATTGGGGTCGACCGCGACCAAGAGAAACTCAAGCATTTGGCGGAGAAGCGGTATATCAGGCTCCTTTTGTGCACAGCGACTTGGGAGGGAAATCATTTCCCTGTGGACATTGTTCAGTGGGATTTGCACTCAGTGTATTCGCTTTTTGGAACGTCCGGGCGGGACGACGTCGTCGCTGGACGCTTTGGTGGTGGATGATCGCAATGGGTGCTGGAGCGTATCTCGGCTTCGCCCGTATCGTTGTTGGAGCCCATTATCTGTCGGATGTGATAACATCAGGACTTGTCGTTGTTTTTGTCGCTTGGTTGTTCGATCTTCTTTTGCTCAAGAAACGGGTTACAATTGATCTGCAAAAGGCGATCAACGTCGGAAAATCTGAAAAGAAACCGATTTGGCTAATCGTCGCAAGTGGTTTGGTTGCCATTATTTTCGCTGCTGCTGCATTGATCGCTTTTCCTTATCACGATTCAGGACGAATATTACTAAATGACTTAAATTCGTCTGTTCCACTTAGCTGGAACGATGGGGATGACTCCCTTAATTCAAAAGTTAGGGTTGTTTCAAATGATCCGAATCTTAAAGTGGCTCCACATTTGTTTGTTTCATTGGGTGACTTGAGTGACGGATCCTTAAAATATGTTGCCACCGGATTTGGATTCCCGTGGAGCCATGTTGAAGTGGTAGGGGAGGTTAAAAGCGCAACGGGTGCTGATGGTCTGGAACTGAGATTTCAATTGAATGAAAGTGGATTTTTCAATGAGTTGAAGGTAGAGCTCTTGGTTGAGGATTGATTGCAGACTCATATCGTTGCGCTCGGTGTTCTTAGGTCAAATGAATCGATCCTAATCCATTATTCCGAAATATTAGTGCTTTCTTATAATAAAACGAATTTTAGGCTTGAAGCTTTTTGCTCTCCAGATTGACTCTAATCGTTCATGGGAGAAGCTTCATACATACCGATCATCGTGCAGATATCGTTGGCTGTCGGCACCGCACTTATCATCATTGTGATTAGTCACATTTTTGGTCAAAAAGTAGTTGGGAACCGCATTAAGGATACTGCTTATGAGTGCGGAATGAAGCCGCTTGAGGAGATGACATCCAGGTTCTCTATCAAGTTCTACGTGACTGCGATGCTCTTTATTCTTTTCGATATCGAAGTCGTGTTTTTGGTTCCCTGGACCATGATATACCGCGACTTTCTAAGTGTCGGCATCCCCATTTTAACCCCCATTTTATTTTTCATGGCCGTGCTAATCGTTGGATTAGTATATGAGATTAAAAAGGGAGCCGTTGATTGGGAGAAGTGAAAATCGATGGGGTGGGGTCGTCAGGATGATGAGCTACTTCAACACAGATAACTTTAATTGATTTAGAGATGATTGCCGAAAATCAGGAAATTGCCTACAATAGTAAGGTCGAAGGAGGAGTCGTTGTTTCGAGCGCTAATGCCGTTATCAACTGGGTCCGAAGCCATTCAGTATGGCCAATGCCGATGGGACTTGCCTGTTGTGCAATTGAGTTGATGGGAGTTGGTGCTTCCAAGTTTGATATCGCTCGTTTTGGAATGGAGGTCATGCGTTTCTCTCCTCGTCAGAGCGATTGTATGATCGTAGCGGGCACCGTGAACTACAAAATGGCGCAAGCAGTAAGGCGTGTATACGATCAGATGGCTGAGCCTAAATGGGTTGTAGCGATGGGTGCATGTGCTTCAACTGGTGGCATGTATCGCTCTTATGCCACATTGCAAGGAGTCGATCGTATTCTCCCCGTCGATGTTTACATCAGTGGTTGTCCGCCACGTCCAGAAGCATTGCTTGATGGAATGATGCGTTTGCAGGACAAAATTAAGAACGAACAATCTCTCTATCAGATGAAAAAGGGAAGATTGGACCCTGATCACGCTCCAACGGGCCCTCGTTAAAAGCGAGTCTAACTATTAGTTTCTGCAAAGGAAATAAGCATGAGTCTCAGCAATAAATTTAAATCTCTCGTTCAAACTGAATCGACTGATTGTCCATCTTACCTCTGTCCAGCTTCAGAACTTATTGAAGTGATGACTTATCTGAAGGAAGAGGACGGTTATTGTATGTTGGTGGACCTGACTGCAGTAGACAATGGTCCTGAAGAATCTCCTCGTTTCAAAGGAGTGTATCACGTCGTCAACATGGTGAAGTGCGAGTATCTGCGATTAACAGTGGATTGTGATGGGGATGAGAACCCAAAGCTACCTTCCGTAAGCTCAGTTTATTCAGCTGCCAATTGGCATGAAAGAGAAACTTACGACTTTTTTGGAATCATCTACGAAGAGCATCCTGACCTCCGACGTATCATGATGTGGGATGAATATCCTTACTTTCCTCTGCGGAAAGATTTTCCTCTTGCTGGTATTGATGAAGAATATCCCGAAGAGGATGTCGTTGAACAGACTGGCCTTAAGGTAAAACCTGCTCCGATGGCGGGTGGACCATTTGTGGCTGCACCATCAGGGCCCATGAGTGATAAGGAGCCACGGGCAAAGGATCAAAGTTGGACCGAAAGGAATCCAAAATCATAGCCGAACGCTAGGGAATAACTTTAAGGAATTAAAAGATGGCTGAAACCAAAGAAATTTCGATCGGAGACGCGCAGACGAGAGCAGGTGATCATCATTCAGAGAAAATGATGATTAATGTTGGTCCGTCTCATCCAACTACCCATGGTGTATTGCGACTGAAAATGGAACTTGATGGTGATACCATGACCAAAGTAGATCCGGTTCTTGGGTATTTACATCGGGGTAGCGAGAAGATCGCAGAGAACATGACTTACAATCAGTTTGTTCCCTACACTGATCGTCTGGACTACCTTGCTCCTTTGGCAAATAACAACGCCTACGCTCAGGCGGTAGAAAAATTGGCTGGGGTTAAGGTTCCAGAGCGCTGTCAGGCCATTCGAGTGATCACCACCGAACTGGCACGTATTTCCTCTCATTTACTCGGAATTGGAGTCTTTGGAATGGATACCGGAGCATGGACTCCATTCATGTATTGTTTCACTGAGCGCGAAAAACTTTTTGATCTATTTGAAGAATTGACGGGTGCGAGATTCACAACCAGTTATGCCCGTATTGGTGGAGTTACTCGCGATATCCCCGAAGGATGGACCGACAAGGTATTGAATTTTCTCGATGAATTTCAACGCACACTCGCGGAAGTTGACGGTTTACTGCTGAGAAATCGAATTTTTTACGATCGTTGCGTAGGGGTTGGAACAATCACGAAGGAACAGGCGTTAGATTTTGGATTAACGGGGCCAAATCTCCGCGCATCAGGAGTTGATTGGGATTTGCGCCGGGATAAACCCTACTGTGGGTATGAAAAATACGATTTTGACATACCGCTGGGATCTACGGGCGACTGTTACGACCGCTTTATGATTCGAATGGAAGAAGTAAAGCAAAGCGTTCGTATTGTAAAACAGGCGATTAAAAATCTCCCTGATGGACTTTGGTATTCTGAAGATGCAAAACGTATCTACAGTCCCACGAAAGCCAAGGTTTTGACGAGCATGGAAGAGTTGATTCAAAACTTTATGCTCGTTACCCAAGGACCTCAGATTCCAGAGGGAGAAGTGTATTTTGAAGCTGAAAACCCGAAAGGTATCCTGGGCTTTTATGTTGTATCCAAGGGAGGCGGAGTGCCATATCGACTCAAAATCCGTGGACCGAGCTTCTGTAATCTAAGTATTCTTTCTGATCTTTTGCCGGGTCATATGTTAACTGACGTAACCACCATTCTCGGAAGTCTCGACTTCGTTATGGGAGAATGTGACCGGTAAACACTTAAACTTTACGACAAAATGGAATTAAAAGCGGAAACCCTCGAAAGAATCGAAAAACTGATTCCTCGTTATCCGGAAAAACAGAGTTTGGTGTTGCCATTACTGCACATCATTCAGGAAGAGCGCGGCTACATTTGTGACTCGTCCATGGAATGGATTGCTGAAAAACTGGATCTCCAGCCAATGGCGATATTAGAGGTACTTACCTTCTATCCAATGTTCCGTAGGAAAGCGATTGGTAAGATCCATGTGAAGGTCTGCAGGACCCTCCCATGTGCGTTAAATGGAGCCTATTCTCTTTGCGAAAAACTGCAGGAAAAACTTGGCTGCAAACTGGGAGAAACTTCTGAGGACGGCAACTTCACTATCGATTTTGTTGAGTGCATTGCAAACTGTGGCACTGGTCCAGTTGTCCAGGTGGACGATGATATGCACGAGAACCTTTCTCCGGAGGATGTTGATTCCTTTGTTGATGAACTTAAAACCCTAGCAAGCGACAACTCTAAGTAAACGAATCATGGCAGTCGCAGAAAGAAGAATACTTTTAAAACACGCAGATGAAGAAGGCTTCACGCCTGATATCGACTGTTACGTTAAACACGGCGGTTATGATGTGCTCAAAAAAGCCATCGCTATTGCGCCGGACGATCTTTGTGCAGAGGTTATGACCTCTGGCGTTCGTGGCCGTGGAGGTGCAGGGTTTCCGATGGGAATGAAAATGAAGTTTCTGGATCGCAAGTCCGGTAAGCCCATCTATCTGATTTGTAATGCAGATGAATCCGAGCCGGGAACCTTTAAAGATCGTCAGATCATTTATAAAGATCCTCACCAGTTGATCGAAGGCATGCTTGTCACCGCATTCGCGATTCGTGCAGCACAAGCCTTCATCTATATTCGAGGCGAAATGCAGGAAGGTGCTCGAATACTCGAAACTGCGATTGAAGAGGCCAGAGAAAAGGGGTTTCTGGGAGACGATATTCTAGGGTCTGGTTATAGTTGTGATATCGTGGTGCATCGTGGGGCAGGGGCCTACATTTGTGGTGAAGAAACAGGATTGATTGAGTCTCTTGAAGGAAAACGCGCAAACCCTCGGATTAAACCTCCATTCTTTCCAGCTGTTCTTGGTCTTTACCAATGCCCAACATTGGTAAACAACGTGGAAACTTTGTGTAATGTAAAACACATCATCGATATGGGTGGTGCTGAATATGCAAAGATTGGTCGCCCCAATAACACAGGCACGCGCATTTGGTCCGTTTCTGGTCATGTCGAAAAACCGGGGTATTACGAGTTTGAATGTGGTGCGCTTACCTATGGCGAACTGATCAATGACGTCTGCGGTGGAATTAAAGGTGGGAAAAAATTGAAAGCTGTTATTCCAGGAGGCTCTTCGTCAAAAATTCTGCGTGCGGGGGAACACTACACTGGCAAATTGAAAGACGGAACCGAGTTTGATTGGACATTGGAAGATATCCCTCTTGATTTTGATGGACCGATGGCTGCAGGCTCAATGTCTGGATCGGGAGCTGTGGTTGTGATGGACGAAACCGTGGATATGGTGGAAGCCATGGCAAACATCAATGCTTTTTACTCCCACGAAAGCTGTGGGCAATGCACTCCATGTCGTGAGGGGTCGCTTTGGTTAAAGCGAGTTACCCAGCGGATGGTGAACGGAGCAGCGCGAGAAGAAGATGCGGATCTGCTCAAGGATATCGCAGATCAAATGGCGGGTCGAACCATCTGTGCATTTGGAGAGGCCGCTTCCTGGCCAGTTCAAAGTTTTATAGCAAAATTTAAGGATGAGTTTGTCGCCAAGGCGAAGGCTCAAGCGAATGGGGAAGATAAGAGGGCCCCTTACGGAGGATACCCACTGATCTGACGCCCTTTTTTGGCGAAAGTCTCAAATACACGAATACCATAGCAATGAGCGAAGAGACGAAAATCGATTTGGTAACCATCAATGTGGATGGCAAAGATGTGGATGTGCCAGCTGGCATGAATCTCATCGACGCGGTGAAAAAATACGCGAATGTGGAGATTCCCCACTACTGTTACCACAACAAACTCAGCGTGGCAGGGAACTGTCGAATGTGTTTAGTGGAAATGGGTATGCCGATGCGGGATAGAGCGACCGGTGAACCTGTCATGGTAGATGGCAAACAAAAGATAGGGTGGATGCCCAAACCAGCGATTGCGTGTTCGACCAAGTGTTCTCCTGGTTTACACATTAAAACTCAGAGCCCGATGGTAAAAGAGTGTCGAAACGGTGTGATGGAGTTTTTGCTGGTAAATCATCCGTTGGACTGTCCCATTTGTGACCAAGCTGGCGAGTGTAGGTTGCAAGAATTTTCAACCGACTATGGCCGAGGCTACAGCCGCTATATTGAAGAGAAAAACGTAAAGCCAAAACGTTCTCGCATTGGACCGCGAGTTACACTTGATGATGAGCGTTGTATCTTATGTTCACGCTGTGTTCGATTCAGTCAGGAAATTACGAAAGACGGAGTTCTTGGGTTTGTCGATCGTGGGAGTTATTCTACGCTGACCTGTTATCCGGGGAAAGAGTTAGACAATAACTATTCTCTTAATGTCGTGGATTTATGTCCCGTTGGTGCACTGACGGACACGGATTTCCGATTCAAAATGCGGGTTTGGTTTCTCAAGCCAGTCAAGAGCATCTGCACTGAAAGTAGTGTGGGAGTAAACACCGAAGTGTGGGCTCGCGAAGGAAAAATCTACCGTATCACTCCACGTCAGAATGACGAAGTGAATGATGCTTGGATGTCAGATTCTGGACGACGGCTTTATACAAAGGTAGAATCAGAGTTTAGACTGTTTGAATCGACCATTTCCGGTTCCACTGTTTCCGAGGAGCAAGCGATTGCCAAAGCCATTGAGTTGCTAAAAGCAGGGGATGTGGGAGTTGTGGGAAGCGGATTTAGCTCTGTCGAAGAAAATCATGTGCTTAAGGATATCGTAACTGCTACGGAGGCGGAAGCTTGGTTGATTCCTCATGTAGATGAGGGAGATGAGTTTTTGATTTCCTCAGATCGCACTCCAAATACAAGAGGGGCTATCATTACGGGTCTCATTCGAGAAACACCGTATGACCATGTCGACAAACTAAGCGCTGCGTTGAAGAAAGGTGTAATCAAAACTCTCTTGGTAATAGGGGAGGATCTCGTTGCTGCAGGAATTGAGGAATCCTTATTGAAAGATACCAAGATCATTTATATCGGTTCTGAGCAAAATGCGACAAGCAAGCTTGCAGAGGTGGTGATTCCATCTTTGACGGCATTCGAAAAAAGTGGAACTTTCGTCAATCAGAACTTTAGAATTCAGAAATTCGCTGCCGCTATTCCGGGACCAAAGGGAGTTGTTACCGATTTGAAGACCTTCGCTTCGATTGCCGAAGGGCTTGGGTGTGAATCAACTACTAGCACTTTGAGTGCTGTGTGGGATTCAATCCAAAACACGATACCTGAACTGGCGTCGGTTCATTATACGACACTTTCTGATGAGGGCATACTGATCGAAGCTGACCGATTCAATAAACTGAAATTTTGTGAGGGAAACACGCTGCATTATGCGGGAACTCAAAGTGAGGTCGCTAACGCATAAAGGATGGGAACCATGGACTGGACTTACTATTTAATCACTGTTGCTTGTGGATTTGGCGCTATCGGCGTTATCATGTCGATGGCAGGACTCTCGGTTCTCGCTGAACGAAAGGTTTGTGGCTTTATCCAAGGCCGCCAAGGACCCAATCGCACCACTATTCCAATCATTGGATCAATTCCATTGATCGGCCGTTTGCTCACCCGTATGGGGATCTTTCAATTGGTGGCCGATGCGGTGAAATTCGTTTTCAAAGAAGAAACGATTCCAGGGCATGTAAAGAAGTTTTATTACAATCTTGCCCCTGTTGTAGTGCTGATCCCTGCGCTAGTACCCATAGCAGTACTACCGTTTGGTGTGTATGAAAATGCAGCGGGCGAAATGAAAACCATGATCCTTGCCAATGTGGACATAGGAATGCTGGTTGTTTTGGCTGTGGCTTCATTGGGTGTGTATGGAACGGTTTTGGCTGGGTGGGCCGCGAACAGTCGTTATCCATTTCTCGGAGGCATTCGTGCAACCGCACAGATGATTTCCTATGAATTGACAATGGGCCTGTGTATTATTCCGATTTTCCTCTGGACCAATCAACCGGGATCAGGGGCTGCACTAAGTTTGGTTAGCGTGGTCGATTTCCAACAAACACATTGGTTTGTCTACCTTCAACCCGTGACAGCATTGCTCTATTTAATTACACTTTTTGCGGAAACCAACCGATTGCCGTTTGACATGGCGGAGTCTGAAACAGATTTGGTCGGAGGATTTCACACAGAGTATGGAGCATTTAAGTTTGGGATGTTTTTTATTGGTGAATACGCCCATATCGTATTTGGGTCAGCGCTTTTTGTGACCCTTTTCTTCGGAGGTTTCAATTTCCTCCCAATGCTTGCTAACCCTTGGCCTGCAGGCATTATTGGAGCGGTGCTCTCCACGATGTGGTTCATCTTTAAGGTGTGTTGCCTCATCTTCTTTTTCATCCAAGTCCGCTGGACGCTTCCGCGTTTCCGTTATGACCAAGTGATGAGCCTTGGTTGGAAAATATTACTTCCCGCGGCCATTGTGAATCTGATCTTCGTGATGGTACTGTTAGTTTTCCTTACCCCGACTGTCGCGTAAAATCAAAACCCGAGAATTTATAGATTTATGCCTGCAACATCAAAAGTGTTAGAAAGGAAACCTTTAACGTTCGCTGAGAAGACTTATCTTCCTCAGATCGTCGGTGGACTCACCATTACTCTTAAGAATTTCTTTCGCAAAACAGTAACGGTAGAATACCCAGAGGTAAAACCACCGATTCCTGATTTCTACCGTGGGCAACCGGCGTTAGTTAAAGATCCGAAAGGACGTGAAAAATGCGTATCCTGTCAGCTTTGTGAATTTGTTTGTCCACCGAAAGCGATTACCATTACCCCGGGTTCGATTCCGGAGGATAGTGAAAATGCTCATGTTGAAAAAGCCCCTCAGGAATTTGAAATCGACATGTTACGCTGTATTTACTGCGGAATGTGTGAAGAAGTGTGCCCAGAAGAGGCAATCTTTATGCAGGACATATACAGTCTCAATGGGCTTTCCCGAGATGAGTTGAAATTCAATAAACAGAGACTCTATGAAATCGGTGGAGTGCGGGAGGATTCGCACTTCAAGTGGCAAAAGAAAAAGGACGCGGAATCAAAAGGAGGCGCCCAGCACTGATGCATTTCAGTGGTAATTGTAACTGACCTAACGATATGGAAACGTTTTTCTTCTATCTGCTCGCCGTCATGACAGTCGGATCAGCCCTTATGGTAACGCTCTCGCGCAATGCCGTAAATGCTGCGATGTTCATGATTCTTTCTCTTGTCGGTACTGCCGGTCTATTCGGAATGCTGGGATCTTACTTTCTTGCTGCGCTACAAGTGCTGGTTTACGCAGGTGCGATCATGGTTCTTTTTGTTTTTATCGTGATGATGATCGATGTCGAAAAGGAGGCCAAAAACAAATTAGGAATCCCCAACATCATTGCTGCATCCATCGCTCTTGTCTTAATGACAGTGGGGCTTGTGGGATTGTCATTGTCTCCAGAGTTCCAACATGCTTTGCCTGAGGTTCCGGCTCAAGCGACTGCTGATCCGATGGTGTTTACCGGGGACGCGGTTACATATGGTGCGGTGCTCTTTGGGAAATACCTGCTTCCAATCCAAGTGATGGGAATGCTGCTACTAGTCGCTATGGTAGGAGTGATCGTCATCAGTAAAAACCTCTGGAGCCGCTTTGAGGCAAAAGAAGAAACTCAACAATCGTAGGCATCGGAGATTATATCATGTTATTGAGTCATTATTTAATTGTTTCAGGACTGTTGTTCTCGATTGGTTTTTTTGGAGTTTTGCTTCGCACCAATGCTCTCATCGTATTGATGAGCTTGGAACTCATGTTGAACGCAGTGAACCTACTGTTTGTTTCCTTTTCCCGTTTTAACATGGGAATGGACGGTGTGCTATTTGTCTTTTTCAGTATTACGGTTGCCGCCGCCGAAGTAGCGGTTGGCTTAGCCATTGTGGTAGCGTTGTTCCGACGGAAAGGCACGGTCAACATTTCGAGCTTCAACGAACTCAAAAACTAAGAATTTGAATTAGAGATATGTCACCCACAGCTCAAGTTTTCAGCCTCCTGCTGTTGCCGTTATTGTCAGCATTGATAATTACCCTGTTTTTAAGGAAACAAGGGAAACTGGCAGTTGGAGTTTCTATGTTGAGTGCAGCTCTTTGCGCGGCTCAAACAATTTACCTATTAGCGATGCTGCCGGCGGAAGGCCTAACGGCAACGTTTCGTTGGTTTACGATGGGAGATCTGACGGTTGAGTTGGGCTTTCTCCTCAACAGCACCTCTGCAGTTCTGCTTTTTGTTGTTACCTTCGTTGGTTTTCTCATTCATCTTTTCGCTGTTGAATACTCTAAAGCAGATCCGAGCCGGGCCCGTTTTTTTGGTGGGTTGTCGATCTTCATGTTTTCGATGACGGGCATCGTGCTCTCCAGTAACTTGGTGATGATGTTTGTCTTTTGGGAACTGGTGGGGCTTAGCTCCTATCTTCTCATCGGTCACTACCAATATAAAAAATCTGCTGCGAATGCCGCGAACAAGGCATTTATTGTGAATCGAGTTGGCGATTTTGGTTTCTTGATCGGTATTATCTGGTGCTGGTGGCAGTTTGGCACCGTCGATTTAGGGGCGCTGCAGGAAGTGACTCACGGGCATACACAGCAATTGGTGACTGGAATGGGTTTGTTGTTGTTCTGTGGAGTTCTTGGAAAATCCGCTCAAATGCCACTTCATGTTTGGTTGCCTGATGCAATGGAAGGTCCGACTCCGGTATCCGCTTTGATTCATGCGGCCACCATGGTCGCGGCGGGGGTATTCTTGATGTGTCGTATCTTCTTCCTTTTTACACCGGAAACGTTGCAAGTTATAAGTTGGGTAGGGGCAATTACAGCGGTTTACGCAGGTTTCTGCGCCATCACTCAAAAGGATATCAAAAAGATCCTCGCGTATTCGACCTTATCCCAACTGGGTTACATGGTCGCAGCATTTGCTCTTGGAACGATCGGTTCATCCCATGGTCATGATTATGGGGTAGGGGCTTCACTGTTCCATCTCACGACTCACGCCTTTTTCAAAGCACTGCTCTTTTTGGGAGCGGGTTCGATCATTCATGCCTGTCATCATGAGCAAAACATCTATAAGATGGGAGGAATGTGGAGCCGGATGCCAGTTACAACCGTCACATTTGCGATTGGTGTCTGGGCCCTATGTGGACTTCCGTTCATGTCAGGATTCGCGAGTAAGGAAGCCATCCTAAATGTTGCCTATCAAAATAACCCGATCATTTTTTACATGCTTCTCGGTGGTGCTGGAATAACGGCGTTTTATATGACCCGTCTTTTTGTAACGGTATTTATCGGTGTGCCGCGCACAGAACACGCGGGAGAGGCGAAAGAAAACTCCTGGGTGATGTTGTTGCCGCTGATTCTTTTGGCATTTTATGCTGTCTTTGCGGGAATGTCTTGGGTTTATCCTCATTCTCTTCACCCGATCTTAGTTTCTTCCGTTCCCCATCCAGAGGGGAATCTCGGGTCTTGGATGCCCATTGTTTCGATTGCAATTGCATTTATCGGCATCGCTTCAGCGTGGTTCATTTATAAACCAGGCAGCACAGAAGACCCATTCGAATCCAAACTTGGACCGGTTTTTAAACTGGTCGATGGAAAACTATGGTTCGACGAAATCTACAATTTTTACGTTCGAAAAATTCAACAACCCATTGCCGAAACGCTTTCACTTTTTGATCTGGTCGCTATTTCGGGACTGGGCATGAGAGGCAGTGCCGGTGGAGTTGGGTTAATTGGAATGATCCTGAGATTCATGACAACAGGGAACATTCATCACTATGTGTATTGGTTCGCAACAGGTTTAATTGTGTGCGGCGCCATCATCTTTGGAATGCGTTAATCGAAACGGAGAATCTAAAACCATGTCCTTATTGTTACTATTTTCGATTCTGGCACCTGCGATTTTCGCACTTTTACTGGCTTTGTTGCCAAAAAAGACGCCATCTACTTTTGCACTGGGTTTGGGCCTCGCTGGCTTTATTATCCCGGCCGTAATTTCAATCCGTGTTTTTACAGCCTATATCTCGGCGAACACAGGTGGATATCTTTTCCAAGGGGTCATCGATACTGGGATGTCGAACCTCGGTATTTCACTGAAGCTGGGCGTTAACGGGGTGTCCGCTCCATTGATGTTGCTCGCAGGCATCGTGGGACTCGCCGCTGGGGTAACTGCTGTTTTGTCAGTTGCTGAGCGAAAACGAACCTATCTTGCTCTTTTGCTGGTAATGCAGGCAGGTCTCATGGGTATCTTCACCACCTACGACATCTTCTATATCTATTTTTTCCATGAGTTTGCTCTCATCCCAACCTTTATCATGATCGCGATTTGGGGAGGAAACCATAGACGTGCAGCTGCGATGGAAATGACCATTTATCTTACTTTGGGAGCGATGCTTTCATTGATAGGGTTGATTGGGATTTATGCCGGTAATGATTTGGGGAGTTTTGATCTCATCACGTTGTCCAAACATGTGGCAACCGTTGGAATGAGTAGCGCTATGCAAAATAGTCTTTTTGGATTATTGATGTTTGGGCTTGGTATTTTAGTTTCTCTATTCCCTTTTCACAGTTGGGCTCCGCGGGGTTACAGTGCCGCACCAACATCTGTTGCAATGTTACATGCTGGTGTGCTGAAAAAATTTGGACTCTATGTGATCATCCAAGTAGCGTTGCCGTTGCTTTCTCAGGGAGCATTTGCGTGGTCAACGGTTTTAGCGATTCTTGCACTTGGTAATATCGTGATTCTAGGGTTCGTTACAATGGCTCAAAAAGATTTCAAACAAATGATATCTTACGCATCGGTAATGCATATGGGATACATTTTTCTTGGCATAGCTTCTCTCTCGATCATTGGAGTGGGTGGAGCGGTTTTCCTCATGTTAGCTCATGGTTTATCTGCCGCATTGCTCTTTAATCTTTCTGTCTCCGTACAGAATCGTTGTCGGAGTTTCTACATGGATGAAATGGGCGGGCTTGGCAAAGATGCTCCAATCCTGGCTGGTTTTCTAATGGCCGCAATGATGGCGAGTATTGGCTTGCCGGGTTTTGCCAATTTTTGGGGTGAGTTAACTATCTTTCTGAGTTTATGGAACTGGAACCCTCTCTTTATGGTAATCGCCCTAACAGGCATCGTGATATCTGCCATTTATGGACTGAGGGCAGTATCAGCGATCGCATTTGGTGAGCAATCTGAGAGTTTGAAAGAAATCAAAAAGGAGCACCCCATTCGGGATCTTGATTGGATGGAACGCATTCCAGCAGTTCTATTATTGGTTGCATTGCTCGTCTTTGGGATTTTTCCCTCGCTTGCAGGTGACTCTATCTCAGCTTCCGTAAAAGAATCTGTATTGATTGAAACAAGAGAACAGATCGAACCTCAAGTGCTGGAGGCTTCGACTGCGAATGTGTTATTCGAACCTGCCGCAGCTTCAGACGAGGATGCGATTCCTACCACACACGAATAAATTTATAGAAGGCAAACTAATGGATTACGCTTCATTTAAAACGATCGCGAGCACCCAGGACTGGTTGGTCTTACTACCGGAAATTACACTGTGTGTGAGTGGGTTGCTATTGCTTTTATTGGATGTTTTTCTTCCATCCAACCTGAACAAGTGGGTTCCACGAGTTGGAATACTTTTGAACTTCCTTGTCATAGGCTTGCTCCTTTTTGGAGGGTCCAATTGTGCACTATGTTGCGAACCAAAGGAGTTCTTTAGTGGGATGATCCTTCAAACGCCCTTAAGTCAGTGGTTCCGCCTATTTTTTATTATTTCTAATATTGCAGTTTTTTGGTTGGCGGGGAATTACTTCAAAAACCGAAAGCTGGTAAGAACAGAGTTCTACGCACTTTCGACTATTGTAACCGCAGCAATGATGCTTCTGGTTCACAGTAGTCATTTTGTTATCTTATTTGTGGCGTTGGAAACAATTGCTGTTGGGCTATATGTCATGGTCGCCTATGACCGCAACAGTGAGTTTTCGCTCGAAGCGGGACTCAAATACCTCATAATGGGTGGAACTAACACTGCAATTCTTCTATTGGGTATCGCTTTGCTCTACGGTATTGGTGGAAATGCGACATTGGACGGGAGCTCGGCAGACCCTTTAGCATTTGGAAACCTTCGTGAATTTCTCCTCAGTAACGATGGAAATTTGGTCGCACGTATGGGTGTGCTCGCTGTGTTAGCTTCTGTCGCATTTAAAGTAGGACTTGTCCCATTTCAAATTTGGATTCCAGATGTGTATCAGGGTGCGCCAACTCCGACGACAGCATTTTTGTCTGTGAGTTCCAAAGCTGCAGGTTTCTCTGTTTTGCTCGTTCTTTTTTCTGGAAATGGTGTATTCCAACCGATGGTAGAGTTTCTGACCCCAATCCTGTTAGTTGTGACCATTGTTAGTTTGCTTTATGGGAACGTAGTGGCTCTAGGTTACACCAATCTTAAACGGCTTCTGGGGATGTCAGGTGTGTCCCATGCAGGCTTTTTGATGATAGGAATAATTGTTTACATTTCCGCAGATAGCGTGAGTTGGATCGGAGGAGCACTGTTATTTTACCTTTTTGCATATCTGCTTGCTTCCTATCTCGTCTTTGGCGTGATGTCTATTGTCTCAGTCGACAAAGATGAATCTCAGGATCTATATGATTACACTCATTTTGGGGAAAAGCGTCCGGTATTGGCAGCATTGTTAAGTGTCGGTGTCGGGTCTTTGGCTGGGATTCCTCCTCTTGTAGGTTTCATGGCAAAATTCTCCCTGTTTATCGCTGCATTTCAAAGTGGACTCTATCTACTGCTTGCTGTGGCAGCTCTTAGTGTCACTATCTCCATTTATTACTATTTCAAGTGGATCCGGGAGGTCTACATTCGTGAGCAAGTGATTCAGTTAGATGACGACGAAGAAACTGAGGAAAAGACATTCCCAGGGGCTTCTGTTATCAATATGATTATTGTTTCGATACTAGCGGCTGCCATTTTAGTTCTAGGACTGTTCCCAATGAATCTATTGAGCGATTGGAGTTTTCTGTAATTCCGATCTCGTTGGAGCTTTGAAATAAATTTTGTTTTACCCATAATCCTCGAAGCACTCATAAGAGTGCAGCTAACTTTGTATGAAAAAAATCGCCATCATCGGAATGGGGTATGTAGGGCTTCCCTTGAGCCTCCGTTTTGCAGAATCTAATGTCACTGTCGTTGGGATTGATATTGATCCTGAAAAAGCCAAGCGATTGAATAACGGCGAAAGCTATATTCGGCACATTGATTCTTCTCAAATAAAGCCATTGGTAGATAATGGCGTATTTGCGGTGACTACAGATTTTTCGGAAATTCAAGAGGTAGAGGCCGTTATTATTTGTGTTCCCACACCATTGGATGTTCACAACCAGCCCGATTTGAGTTTTGTCATAAAAACGGGAGAATTGATTGCACCTCATTTGAACAAAGGAGTCGGGAATAAATTGGTGGTGTTGGAGTCAACGACTTACCCCGGGACGACAGAGGAAGAATTGAAGCCAATCCTTGAAAAGGGATCTGGGCTTGTCGCTGGCGAAGGATTTCATTTGGCCTATTCACCAGAACGTGAAGATCCTGGGAGAACAGATCATTCAGTAAAAACGATCCCGAAAGTAATGGGTGGTTACACTGATTTTTGTCTCAAACGATGTGTAGATCTCTATGGATTAGCAGTTGAAAGCACGTTTCCTGTGAGTTCGTGTAGAGTCGCAGAAGCGACTAAATTAACCGAAAACATCTTCAGGTCCGTAAACATTGCATTGGTGAATGAGCTTAAGGTGGTTTATGATTCAATGGGAATTGATGTTTGGGAAGTCATTGAAGCTGCTAAAAGCAAGCCTTTTGGATATATGCCGTTCTATCCTGGTCCCGGACTGGGGGGGCATTGTATCCCAATTGATCCATTCTATCTGACTTGGAAAGCTCGTGAATATGATAAACACACGCGTTTCATCGAATTAGCTGGTGAAGTGAATACGAGTATGCCCGAATATGTGATTTCGAAGGTAGTGGATGCCCTGAACCTCGAAGGAAAAGCGCTCAATGGTTCGAGGATTTTGATTCTGGGATTAGCTTATAAGCCTAACGTGGACGACGAGAGAGAGAGTCCGAGTTACGTGTTGTTGGATCGTTTGGAATCAAAAGGAGCTATTGTAAGTTACAACGATCCATATGTGCCATTGATCAAAGAGACGAGGGAGCACGGGCACTTAGCTGGTCGGGAAAGTAAGCCCATTGAGGATGCTTATGATTTGATTCTTCTTTCCACTCACCATCGTGAGTATGTTGAATTTGATTTCAGTAGTTTTCAGTGTCCTTTGGTGGACACTCGAAGCTGTCTGAAGCACCCTCCATCTAAGTATGTTAAAGCATGATTGCTTCGAAGCAAAAACGTGCGTAATTTCCCTTAGTTCGTCGAATTGCAGTTTATGCCCAATTCCCTCTGGGTCAGTTTAACTTCAACGGAATTTTTTTAATATGTGTGGAATAGTTGGATACATCGGTGATTCTAGAAAAACTCGATCTGTTTTGATTGAAGGACTTCGGCGGCTTGAATATCGTGGATACGATTCTGCGGGTGTAGCGATGCTTGATGAAGAAACCAAGGAGCTTAAAGTAATTAGGCGAACCGGCAGAGTTGAGAATTTGGATCAAGCTTGTAAGAAGGAACTGAAAGAAGGGTTTCGAGCACAGGCAGGCATTGCCCATACGCGCTGGGCTACTCACGGAGGGGTGTCAGAGAAGAATGCGCATCCCCATCAAAGCAGCGATGGTAAGGTGGTATTGGTACACAACGGGGTAATCGAGAATTATGAGCCGATTCGGAGCTTTCTGGAAACCAAAGGCTATACTTTCGAATCTGAAACTGACACTGAAGTTCTTGCAAATTTGATTGCCTACCACTACAAAAAAGAGCCCGAGCCAAACAATGGCTTGAGTCGCTTTTCGAAAGCAGTTCGTAAGACCTTTAATCATGTTGAGGGCACATATGGTGTTGCAGTGTTGTGCACTGATTATCCGGGAATGATGGTAGGTGCCAGAAAAGGTTCTCCCCTAATTCTTGGTGTTGGAAAGGATGAGTGTTTGCTAGCGAGTGATGTTTCTGCAGTCATCGCCAACACTAACAATGTCGTTTACTTGAATGATGGAGAATTGGTCGAAATCACCAAAGACTCCTACAATATTGAAAACTGGGAATACACAGAAATTGATCCTGTGGTTCATACTGTTGATTGGGAAATTCAAGATGCGGAAAAGGGCGAATACGACCACTACATGCTCAAAGAGATCTTTGAGCAGTCCAAGTCGCTTGAAAATGGGATGAGAGGACGCTTCTCCGAGGATGGAACGACTGCCAAATTCGGAGGGCTAAACATTGGTGTCGCGCAACTGCGTCAAATGGACCGTATTTTGATTCTGGGTTGTGGCACGGCTTGGCACGCTGCACTGGTAATTGAATACCTCATTGAGAAATATGCTCGTATCCCTGTAGAAGTAGAGTATGCCTCTGAATTTAGATATAGAAATTCTCCGCTCGATAAGAATACTCTCGTCATCGTAATCAGCCAATCGGGCGAAACGATTGATACGCTTGAGGCGTTGAAGGAGGCTAAGCGTAAGGGATACCAAACCATGGCCATTACAAATGGCGTAGGTTCCACTATTGCAAGAGAATGCCATGGAGGAATATATCAGCATGCGGGTCCCGAGATTGGGGTAGCTTCGACTAAAGCTTTTACCTCTCAAGTCCTGATTGGCGGTATGTTCGCCCTCTATCTCGCCAGATTGAGAGACATGAGCTATGGAGAAGGAAAGAGATTGGTCGAAGAGTTTCGAAAGATACCTGACCTCATCCATCAAACTCTGCAGGGAACAGAGAAGATCCAGGAAATTGCCCGGGCTTATTCCAAGTATCCAGACTTCCTGTTCCTCGGTCGACAATCGATGTTTCCAATCGCACTTGAGGGAGCGTTGAAACTAAAAGAAATTTCCTATATCCACGCGGAAGGGTATCCTGCAGCCGAAATGAAGCATGGACCAATTGCCCTGATATGTGAGGAGTGTCCATCTGTATTTTTTGTTGAGAGCGATGAGATTCAGAACAAAGTAGTGGCTAATATGCAGGAAGTGAAAGCCCGAAATGGGAAAATTATCTGTATCCAGTCGGAGGATTGCATCATCCCAGCGGGCTTAGCTGATCACACCATTATGCTCCCAAAAGTTCATAGTATGTTGATGCCTCTGATTGCGACGATTCCGATACAACTATTGAGTTATTATATTGCGGTCGAACGGGAGTGTGATGTGGATAAGCCTCGAAATCTTGCCAAAAGCGTGACAGTGGAGTAGTTTCCGTTACAAAATCAGTGTGTTGATGAGCGAAAACGAATCAGAATTGCATGGATTACATGGGAAAGTTGTTATTCTTGGAGTGACAGGTTCTATTGCCGCATTCAAATCAGCCGACATCACTAGTCAGTTGGTGAAGTGGGGAGTCGAGGTTCATGTTGTGATGACTGAATCTGCTACTAAATTCATCACTCCTCTTACCCTTCAAACCCTATCCCGTAATTCGGTTAGCGTGGGTCTATGGGATGATGTGAAGGATTGGGAGCCCGGACACATAAGCCTGGCAGACAGAGCTGATCTCCTTTTGGTGGCTCCGGCGACTGCTCAGAGTATTGCCAATTTTTCAAACGGTCAGGCTCCTGACTTGTTGAGCAACATCTATCTGGCTACTCTTGCTCCTGTGATCCTCGCTCCAGCAATGAATGGGAAGATGCTGGATCATGTTGCTACACAGCAAAACTTGAAAGATTTAGAGTCGCGAGGACATACGATATTGGATACACAATATGGAATGCTTGCCTGTGGGTATGAAGGTAAAGGGAAGCTGGCGACTGTTGACAATATATGCCAGGCAGCTAAGGCCGCACTGCTTAAAGTCTAGAGTGCATGATTTAGAGTGCGATGGGAGCTTTGATCCGTGGGTGTGGATCATATCTCACAAGCTCAAAATCTTCAAACTTGAAGTCGTCGATGGATTTAATCTCAGGCTTTATTTTCATCCTGGGGGCCTCACGCGGCTCTCTTGAAAGTTGTTCCTCTACTTGATCCATATGATTCAGATATATATGAAGATCTCCAAAGGTATGAATGAATTCTTTCGCTCTAAGTCCGCAAACTTGCGCTATCATCATGGTTAATAAGGAGTAGGATGCGATGTTGAATGGCACTCCCAAAAAAAGATCGGCACTGCGCTGATAGAGTTGGCAACTGAGTTCGCCGTCATCCACGTAGAATTGGAACATTGTATGACAGAGAGGGGGAGCGGAACGCTGTCCTTTTATGAGTCCTTGTAGGTCGGACACATTCCAACCACTTACAATGATTCTTCGTGAATCGGGGTTCGTCTTTATCTGTTGGATAGCGTAATCGATTTGATCAATTTCGGATCCATCATGAGCGGTCCATCTTCGCCATTGTTTCCCATAAACTGGGCCTAAATTACCCCAAGTTTTTGCAAAAATGTCATCTTCTGCAATTCTTGCGCTGAATTCGCGAATGCTTTCACCCTTGAACTGAGAGCTGTTCTTGTATGCGTCATAAACCCAGTCATCCCAAATGTGAACCTTGTGTTTCGCTAGGTATTGGATGTTCGTATTTCCTGAAATAAACCATAATAATTCGTGAATGATTGATTTCAGATGTAACTTTTTTGTTGTAAGCAATGGAAAACCATTTGTGAGATCAAATCTAGCTTGAGCCCCAAATACGGACACGGTCCCGGTTCCCGTGCGATCAGTCCGACGTTTTCCTTTTGATTTAACTTGGTCAAGTAGTTGTAAATATGTGTGCATTTGAGGTATTTATTTGCTGAACTCTTCTCCATGGGTTCTAGAGGTAAACTGGAATTTTTGCATCCCTATTTTTAATGTTTTTAAGAAAAAAACTGATATTATTGTGGCGTCGGTGGGGCAGCGTATTCACTGGATCCCTTTTTGTTGCTTTATCCCTTCACTCGAACCCTGCGGAGTTGCCCCTAAATGAAAGGAATTCTTTCGAAGACAGAAAGGCAACTATGGCCGATCAAACCTTAGTTTTTGAGGCAAAAATACTTCCCTTTCAAATGAGTCGTTTAACAGATGATCGTTTCCCTGTTCGGCATAACAGTATTCTCAAACAAAGACTCTCGGTTCAAATGAGCAACGAGTTTAGAGATAGGAAAATGGATTCTGTTGTCCATCGATTTTCGGTGATGCTTGATGATGACATGGCTGATTCAAATTCTCCGTCCTCATTGATCCACTCAGAGTTCTTAAAAAATGTAGCCTTCGGCACTAGTGGGTGGGTTGAACGAAAAGGGATGTGGAAAGCTCATCTCCAACGAACTGACTTTGAATTATTGGCAGATAAATTGTCATTGAATGATATCAATCGATTTCTGTTCAGAAAAAATCCTAAAAACGAAAATGATCCGCCTGTTAAAACCGCAGGAGGAGAACAGATACTCCAAATCCAAGAAAAATGAAAATTGATTTTAATGCTCCTTTCACACTTGTTTTTACTGGTCTTGCAATGCTCGCCAGCGGATTGAATGTGATGACAGGAGGAGCCACACAATTACACTTCTTTAGTGTTTATGGACCTTTAAGTTTTGCCGATCCATTTTCCATTTTTCGGCTTCTTTCTCATCCACTGGGCCATGGGAACTGGGGTCATTTTACTTCCAATTTCGCCATTATACTGCTCATCGGACCATTGGTAGAAGGGTTTTATGGAAGTTTTAGACTTTTAGTTATGACTCTCGTAACCGCAGTCGCAACAGGCCTGATTCATGTATACTTCTTCCCTTCAGCTCTAATGGGTGCTAGCGGGGTTGCATTTATGATGATCCTATTGGGCTCTCTAGCGAATTCTAAACGAGGATCCATTCCCCTTACATTCTTGCTGGTGGTAATTATTTACATCGGAAATGAAGTTATTTCGGTTTTTCAGAATGACAACATTTCACAACTCGCTCACATTATTGGTGCCTGTTGTGGCGCGGTCTTTGGGTTCATGGGACAGTCGAATGGAGCGAAGCCAAGAGCTCGGGAGGTAACAAACAGTAAAAAAAGAAAGAGAATCAGAGCAGAACAGTGAAAGCTACCGATTATTGCTTCGTATGGTATGGGCTTTTCGAATAACCTCTTCTATTCTTTTAGGAGTGCTGGGTTTAGATATAAAATCATCCATTCCAGCCTCTCTGCATGCGAGTCGATTTGTTTGATCGCTATTCGCTGTAAATGCAGTGATCCAAGGGGCATCTTCTCCCATGATCTGTTTTATCTTGGAACTTGCTTCAATGCCACCCATGACAGGCATTTGTAAGTCCATGAACACGATGTCATACTCTTTTTCAGTAACCGCATCGACTGCCTCTTGTCCATTAACCACTGCATCTGGTTGATAACCCATTCGAGAGAGCAATTTAGTTAAAACGCGTAAATTAATAGCGTTGTCTTCGACCACAAGTAAGCGAAGAGGGCAATCGGGTTCGATTTCATTTACAACAGGTTTCGTTGACAAATACTTTGCGAACTTCATTCGGTAATGATTCGTAGCAATACTTAAGGATTCGCACTCTGAAACAAAGTTCAGAATGTTTCGATCATATGAATAGCTTAGGTTTTTCAAACGAGTAAGGGATAAAAAAGCATCTAATCCGTATTTTATTAATAAAGAGGCAATTATCCGTGGAATCGACACAAACCTTCTTTTCGTATCATGGTAGAGTAATTTTTACATTAATTTAGCAATACCTATCCACATAAGGGGGTTTATATTTTAATTATATCGAAAAGGGGAGGCGCTAAGCCTTCAGATTCATACGATTTATTCACCTTGTAGAGCCATGAACCCTCGCTGACTCAATTAGTTTTTTATTTTCCATTACATGCTACCTTGAGCCTAATTGAAAAGCTGCTGTAAAAGTGAATTAAATTGGTCCTTAGACATGAGCGTCTCAACAACTCCCCTTGTTATATCGTTGGTCTCCAAAATGGGGGATGACTTATTGCCGTGTTGGTAGTTTGAGATCGCATCGGCTAGGTGCAAAATCATACTGTCTCGAGCCTCAATGCCTCCCAGCTCAAAGGGATTCTCGTAGGAAGCGATTGCGTTTACGATGATTGGAGGAAGACCCCAGAGAGCAATAAGAGCTGCGCCGATACAGGAATGCTCTTCGCCCATTTTTTCGATTTGGGAAATGTGCACTTTCGTTGTATATGGATTTTCCTGCCATCCGTTCTCCGTGTAAATTTCGGCGTATTTTTTGAGTAAAACGAGTTTCCCTACATCATGAAGCAAACCTATCGTGAAAAGCGTTTCCCGCTCCGCTAGTTCTAATTTTAGTCGAACTGCAATACTTTTACAAATATTGGCTACTTCGATACAATGGTGAGAGTAAAGATCAATAGAAATGATGCCATTTAGCATTTCTTTATGATCGGATGCGATCCCTGCGATAAGTATCAGCGAACGAATAGACTCAACTCCTAATACTTTCACCGCATGTTCAATGCTTTCGATATGGCTACTTTGACCGAAAAAAGCGGAGTTTACCACTTGGAGGATTTTTCCGGTCACTGCAGTATCCTTTACGATGATAGCTGCAATGTCTTCAACAGTTGTATCGGGGTTATTGACGGCTTCATGAATTTCGTAGAATACCTTTCGTGGTGTTGGCAGGCGATCGATCGAGGCGATTAGTCCCTGAAGTCCGGGGTTCCGAATGCGTTTGTATAGTGTATGAGTAAGCTCTAATGCGTCGATCAGAGATTGGGTGGAGTAAGGTTTTATAAAATACTGATGAGCTACGCGAACGGCTTTGATCGTGCGATCATCTCGCGAATATCCGGACAGTATTATTCGAATAATATTGGGATGATTTTGACGAACGTAGTCCAATAAATCGATGCCATCCATTTCGGGCATTCTCATGTCCGAAACCACCACATCGAAAGGAAGATTCTTGAGAAATTGAATCGCTTCAATGCCCGAATTTGCGAGTCTTATATTCCAGTTTTTCGCTTGTCTTCGTACTACTCTCTCGACGGCATTTAGGAGTACCGTTTGGTCATCAACAAAAAGGACTTTAAGCTGTTTTGGTTGAGAGGATTGAGTGATTGTCTTTTGGGGTAGCATCTATAGGCGAATAAGATGCTAATATTCACGGCCAAATTGAACTTGAATTAAATGATTTTTTGAATTGTGTCAGTTGATGAGGTGCTTTTTCTCTGATTTTTAGAATAAATACAGGGAATTCGAAAATTGAAGGTTGAACCTTCTCCTGCCTTTGATTCAAAAGTGATCCTTCCATTAAGCAGGGCTGCGATTTTGAAGGCGATGCTCAAGCCAAGTCCAATGCCGCCGTGTTTTCGTGTGTCGCTTCCAACTCCTTGATAAAAAGGTTCGAAAATGTTCTTTTGTATTTCAGGTGTAATACCAATGCCAGAGTCGATCACCGCAAACTCGAGATAACAAATAGAATCGTTCCCTTTTCCTCTCATCATCTTCAATTTGACTTGTCCGTTTTCGGTAAATTTCACCGAATTGGACATCAGATTACTCAATACTTGTCGCAGGCGTTTGGGGTCAGTCACAACTTCCAAATCTTCAAGGCCAGGTTCTCCAAAATCGTATTCACTGATTAGCTCAATGCCTTTGCGTTCTGCCTCAATTTGATAGGTCCTGACGAGTTCATCACAAAAATCGCGTATAGAAATGGGTAGCATTTCTGTCGCTAGTTTTTCTTGGTCAACTTCGACGAAATCTAAGATATCATCGATGAGCGCCAGCAAGTGCTTCGATGAACTTTCCATTAAATCAATGTATTCCTTCGATTCTTCGGTGATAGATTCCTCTTTTAACAAATGGAGCAGTCCGAAAATGGGGTTAAGAGGTGTTTTGAGCTCATGGCTCATTACTGAAATAAACTGCGATTTCGCCTCATTCGCTTTTCGTGAAAGATCTCGAGACGTACGGAGTTCTTTATTCAATACCTGCAATTCACGTTTTTGAAATTCCAATTGTTGAACTGTTGTTTTAAGTGAAGATTCAAAAAGACTAATACTGATGGCGAGACTGAAATAAAAGGCAAGAATGGCTATTAATTGAGGCCACCATTGCACAATGAGATCAACGGCATCCATTGTTCCCATTTGGGAGGATAGGGTGTCGTTACCCATAATGAATGCAGCAGTCATACCAATACCGCAGGAAAAAAGGGCAAAAAGCATGCCATTGGTTTTCCCAAGTATGAAAATGGAAAGAATACTTGTAGTTAATGATGCAACAAATGCAGCGACAACATACCCATAATGGCTCAATCCGAAAAACGTTGCCAAAAACATCAGAGAAATAGAGAGGCCACCTCGTATTCTGTAATCAATGGATCCTCGCATGAACGCAAAAATGGCAATCACCGAATAGATTGCCATTGCGGGCCAAGAACTCAGGTCGTAGCCATACTCGAGGGTTTGGTAGACTTTGAAGGCGATGATAGGAAATCCGGCAAAGAGTCCGATATGAATTGAAAGGTCGGTGAGGCGATTTCTTAATACATCTAACTCTTCTTCTGAGTTGAATTTTCCGTTGAGGACTTTTGCTGCGTTTGTAGTGATCATTTCCGTCAAATTGTTAGATCCGAATTAAGTGTGTTTTTTTGCTAAGACATTAGCACACGAATGAGGTGTCTTCGGGTCTATTATATATAGGAGTTTGAGGTTGTTTCTTTCAAGTTTCGATACGGATAATTAGCCCGACCTTCAGAGACTAGTTGAAATAATGAATCCGTGTCATTATTTGAAGAATCTAGAGGATCGCTTATTTGGAGTTCTGTTGTTCCGCTTTCATTTTCTGTACCCTTTGAATTGCCTCTTGTGCGTAAGCGATGATCGGAGAGTCATCGATTGGACCTCCGCATTCAGGGCAATTGAACTCGTGCTCTTTGTAGAAGGAAAAAGATTCCGAATAGTGGATGCCACATGAAAGGCATTGACTCGTTATGATGACTTGATCAGCAAACTTTTTGCTTTGTTCTGCTAATTGTTCTTCGTCCATTTTAACCTAAAGTTGTGATTTCGAGTTTCGTCGTTTGTGAGCATTTAAAATAAGTCCTTGTTCTTTTAGATGCAATATAAAGGTACGAAGCAAAGGATAGTGGGATTTGTATTGGTGATGTGACTGTTTGGAAAATGAAAGTTTTACGCGGTTATGACCCATCTTTCAGCGCACTGTAACTGAAAGTTGGTCGGTCCCTGCCTTTCGAAATCGAAGGGAATTTCATTCATCTTATCGAGGCCACTGAACCAGTCTTGGTGCAAAACGCAATTGGGTGCAGCGTTATGAAAAGATGATGATTGTTTGATATTGCCTTTAGTTGAGGGGAAATGGTTCGATTAAAGAGGTTACTATTAATGCCTCAAGAGTTAAGTAGTTATTTCAGAAAAAACGGACTAATCCGAAGCTCACTGAAACCATTGTTTATCTGTGTGTTTGTAATTGTGCTTTTTTCATTAAAAGGCTTTTGCCAGCGTGCGTCCGGTTCTGATTCCGAAATTAAAAACACGTTTTCCGCGTTAATGAACCAGGGGGCGTCCCTGACTGACTATACTCTGGATGTGAGGGTATTGTATCTTGATCGCCCTTGGGGGGTTGCATGGATGGAGGACCCCGAGGGGGCAATTCGGTATCTTGAAGTCAATCGGGATTCAGGAATTCTCGAAGAAAATCAGTTTTATCGCTTATCCAATCTCTCGAATTCAGTGTATTCGTTCAAGGAATCAGGGTTTGAAATTACCACAACAGATGGGTTTGCCTTTGATAAAACCGTGCATTTGAAAGAGTTCGGGGGCGAGTTCCCATCCGAATCCACTCGAATTGTGGTTGAAGGTGTGGTTACTCAGCAATTAGAGGTAGCTCCGCGACATCTGAAGTTGAAATTATATACGGATGGTAGATTTGTTTGGGTTTATCTTCCAATCCCGGAGGAGGAAATACTTCCGACACTTTTAAATCGTCGAGTTTCATTCCCATGCGTTTACGTGCCGGGCAATGAATACCCGGCATTTGCAGTGGTGGATGGCGAGTGTTGGATCCAGTCGATCAAGGATTTAATCCCGGAGGATGAGGGCGGAGACTTGTTTCAGTTCGTCACTGAAAATCAAGATGTTGACTTGGTTGAATCGAAAGAAATCCCAACATTGTTCGATGAAGCCTGGGCTAATAGAGAGAAATTAGGAAAACTTGAAGTGATTGCCGATGTAGCCTATGTCGACAGCCTATGGGGGATGGCTTGGTTGGTGGATTCGAGCGGAATCGCAAACTTTCTCTCTATTGGAAACGAAAAAAGCAACCTTAAGGTTGGGCAACGCGTCAAGATATCCGCCGACCTGGATAAGGGCAATGATTTGGCCTATGATCAGATGGAAATTGATGTGACCAATGAAAATATTGAGCCTCACTGCATCGAATTCGATCCAGATATTGGAATTGAGCGCACGGATGCAGCTTTTTTGAAGTTAAGAGGACTCGTTGTTGAAGAATCGGTTGTTAATTCTTTCCATAGAAGACTAGGGGTGGCAGTCGGAAACGAGCTATGGCGTGGAAACGTCTTTACTGAATTTATCACGGATCAAGAAAAGACGTATTTGGGAAAGGAAATTGAGTTCAAAGCCGTTTATGCATCGGGAAAACTTTATGCTGATAATGCTCGTAGTGGAGAATTTTGGATAGCAGATACGAATCATATTGAAGTATTGGGATTACTCGTCGAAGACCCATTGTTTGAACTTCCTCGAACGCTCGGTGCTGATATGCAGGATTCAGGAGATTTTATTCGGCTGGAGGGAGAAGTTGTATCCCAGGAACCAGGGAAGCGAATATCTGTTATGGATGCTTCAGGGATTTTTGAAGTTTTGACCGGACAAGTTCAACTTATAGAAAAAGGATCTAGGATTGAGGTTGTTGGAATTCCAGTCGTTGTAGGTGCTTCAAAGTCTTTGAAATTCGGCAAATATAGGCTTCTCAAAAACACTCCTGAATCGATGTCTTTCGTGGGTCTGGAACGGATTCGTAGCGTATCCGGTATCCGGGAGATGGCGAGGAGGATGAACGACGGAGAAGTCCTATCATTTGAAGTGAGTGTTCAAATCCTTGGAAGTCGAATGAATGGAACTCGAGTCTTTGTGCTAGATAGCACCGGGGGAGTCGAAATGGATTGGGATGAGGCATTTGGAATTCCAACGGTAGGGATTGAAAAGAACATTGTGGGGGAACTTTTGAAAGATGGAGATCGGTTGGATTTGCGCCCAAAGATCGTGTCGGGTATAGATGTATATAATTTACCAGAACCCAAAATGGTAAGTGCTGCTCAGATACAAACGGGCACGGAGGATTCTCAGTGGATAGGCATAAATGGTTATTTGTCGAATATAGAGGTCAAGGACGGAACGACTTTGCTCTCCTTTCTTTCGGGAAGTGGTGAGTTTTTGGCCATTTGCCCGATGGATCTTTCTGCTGAAGTGCATCAAGGAGGAATTTATCGTGTGAATGGAGTTTGCACTTCTCGTCCTGAAGACGGTAGTTACGATGGAGACTACCACCTCTTGGTTTTTCGGGGGGATGATGTCACCCTTATTGAGGACGTGAGTGAGTCGCCTTTCGAATCTGCAAGTCAAATCGAATCATGGCAGGACATTCGACAAGATCCTATCCATGTGTTTTGGATCTATTTTGAGGGTAAAATAACCCATCAGAAAGAGAATCAGTTTCTCTATTTAGAAAATGAAAAAAACCGGGCTCAGGCCATCCTCGATGTTCCAGACAAAATTGCTAAAGATGGTGAGAATGTGAACGTGGTTGGAGTAGGCGAGGTGCGAGATGATATTTTGTTCATTCATGGGGCTCAGATACGATCAACGAATAATAGAATTAATGTCGATGCCATTTCTCTAAAAAAACGGGATCAAGTGAGAAGTCTCAATGGGGGAGAATGGGTTGAACTTGAAGGAAGAGTATTGAACCAGTCGATGGAACCCGGAAAACGAATATGGTCGTTGGTGTTTGATGGTGGTGTTGTTGATGTTATATTGGATACTGAAAACTGGGATCATGCCCCGCGGACTGGAAGTATTGTTCGTTTGGATGGTGTTTTTGTTCCTTTAAACGATCCATTTGACAACTTTGATAATTTTCTGATCCAGACCAGTGGTGTTTCAATAATAGAAATCATCAAACTTGCTGGGTGGTGGAATGCTAGAAGAGCTGGCATCCTAATTCTTTTGCTTTTAGCTGTTCTTGGATTGGGTGGTGTATGGATTCTTACCCTTCGGCAAAAAGTGAGGGAACAGACGAACGAAATTCGGCAACGCCTGAATTCTGAGCGCGAGATTTGGAACGTGAACCGCGACATCGTCAACCACGCTTCAGACATCATTTTTACCACCAACTCCATGGGACGAATCAAGACGATCAATCCATTTGCAATCGAACTCATAGGTCGTTCGGAAGAACAAATAGTCGGACTAAAGGGGAGTAGTTTGTTTTTCGACGAGGAAATGAATCCCATTGTATTTGATCATTCTACCGATGAACAACAAAGCCTTCGATGTTTGTTTGAAACAAAAAAACGGGGTCGAATATGGGTTGATTTGAGGCTCCGTAAATTTGTTGATAACTTCCATAAACTTGGGTGGCTGGGAATAGCTAGGGATGTGAATGAAACCAAGGAATACGAAGATGCGTTGCGGGAAGCTCGGAGAGCTGCGGAGGAAAACTCGAAAGCAAAAAGCTCCTTTTTGGCGAATATGAGTCATGAAATCCGTACTCCGATGAACGGTGTTATTGGAATGGGGAACCTATTATTGGAAACGGGTCTAAATGAAGAGCAGCGTTACTTCGTTGAAATTATCCGGACTAGTTCGGAGGGATTATTGGGAATCATTAATGATATCCTTGATATTTCAAAAATCGAAGCGGGAAAACTGACCTTCGAATCGATCCCCATTAATCTGACCGACATTGTGGAAGAAACAGTCCAGGTTGTATCTTCCGTTGCTCACGAAAAGGAACTTCAATTACTGGTTGATCTGGATCTCGATCTTGTTCCTTCCGTCATGGGTGATCCTACCCGCATTAAACAGGTTCTCTTAAATCTCATCGGTAATGCTGTAAAATTCACTGAATTTGGAGAAGTGATTGTTAGCGCTGAAGCTGAGATGGGGGAAAATGGAATTAAGAAGGTTCGGTTTCAGGTAAAAGATACTGGTGTCGGTCTATTAAAAGAACAAATCGGCAGTCTTTTTCGCCCGTTTGTACAGGCAGATGGATCCACGATGCGCAAGTTTGGTGGGACTGGTTTGGGATTAAGCATTTCGAAACAAATTGTCGAGCTGCTTGGAGGTCGGATTGGTGTCGAAAGCGAAATAGGTGCCGGGTCCTGTTTTTGGTTCGAAATCCCGTTTGAAGTGAATTCAAATTCGACTCCATTAAAACAGGTTGATTATTTTGAGAATTTGAAAAATTCCAGAATTCTGTTGGTAGATGACAACGTTCATCGGGCAGAAATACTTTTAAAAATGGTCGAAAGACAGGGAATGCTCGGTGCAATTTCCTCTTCCCCGCAAGAAGCGTTTCTACAGTTGGATCAGAATCGCTTTGATATTATATTGCTGGATCCTGATACACCTGGACTCGATCCTGTGGTGTTTGCGCAGCAGATTAAGGAGCTACACTCGAGTTATCAAATACGGGTGGTTTCATTCTTGCAAATAAATGAACGGATAGATTATGGAGATAAGAATTCTGAGAATATAGATGCTTTCGTTCATAAACCAGTGAGGCGTAATGAATTCTTTGAGAAGCTTATCGGTTTGAAGGATACTGGTCCAATTTCGCAGGGGTTAAAAACAAAGGCCAAACAGGTTGAGCCAAAAGGTGAATCCATGCATGGACATGTTCTCGTTGTCGAAGGCAACATTGTAAACCAGAAGGTCGCATTTCATCAGTTCAGTCGATTGGGTTTTGACGTCACCATCGCTGATAGCGGAAAAAAAGCTTTGGAATCCCTGGAACAATGCACATACGACGTTGTGATCATGGATTGTCAGATGCCAGAAATGGATGGTTACGAATGCTCCCGGAGAATTCGGCTCAACCCGAAATTTGCTAAATTACCCATTGTGGCGATGACTGCACATGTTTCAGATGAGCATCGTCAGCGCTGTATAAAGTCGGGGATGAATGATTATCTGTCAAAACCTGTAAATACAGACGAACTGAAGAAAACACTGAGTCGCCTTGAAATATTGAACGTTCAATAGAGAAAATGTCTATGGCTGGGAACGAACCCAGATCTAGGTAATGGATGTAGTTCAAAGGACGGCATACTCGTCAATAATCCGGTGCTAGGGGTAGAAGAACACAGTATCTACTGTGGAAACCTGAGAACCGCCCAAAGTATGGAACCTGAAATTTCCAGGAACCTTTGTAGTTAGAATACCTTTTTTGTTTTTTGTTCGGAATTTTTCTTAGATCCCGGGAAAACAAGGACTTGAGATTCAAATGCCCTAATGTCTCTTTATTAATATGCTTTTTCCATATTTACTACTGGGTTTTCCATGAATTGTATTAGTGCGATAATCCAGTAAACATGAGGCTTGCAGCCTGTTTATCTGAAAATGGTACCCGAGGGGGGACTTGAACCCCCACGACATTACTGTCAATGGATTTTAAGTCCACAGCGTCTACCATTCCGCCACTCGGGCACTCAAAATCAAATTGGGATGATTAATGGATTCTTTTGGTGCGACAATCTAAAAATGAAATCTTCTTAGAATAGTTGTCATTTTTTGAGAATAGAGAGGGGAAGTTACAGTGATTGCTTAAGTCATTAAATTTCAGCACGATATATGAATGAGGTGAAATATAATAAATCAACCTCCTAACATCAGGGAAGCTGTGAAACTTAACTACGCCATTGCTCAACATTCAGGAACAGAACAACCAGAAGGAACAGATCATCTCTCAGTGATTTATGGTGGAGATATTATCGAAGCGGGTAGTGAAATCCAGAAATCCGGACTGAGCTCTAACAAATCAGGTCTCCTTTTTTCTTTGTGCGATGGTGGTTCTGAAAACCTCAAAGCAATGGAGAGTGCGGAATCCTGCAATTCGGAAATTTCTACTTTGCTTTCAGATCTTACAGACGTGAGTTCCTATGATGAAAATGATGCCAAAAGCAAGCTTGGGGAAGGGTTGAAAAGGGCAAATGAATTGCTTTTGCAGTTGGCAGAAACTGAAGATGACGCAACTGAGTTGCTGAGCAGTATTGGCACGGTGTGGATGTGCCAGAACTATGCGATCTTTTCGCATGTTGGAAATGTCAGAATATATCGTTTTACGGACAATGTATTAGAGCTGCTTACCGATGATCATACCGAAGCATGGGCTTTAGTAGAGGAAGGGAAAATCACACCAGATAAGGTTATCAATTATCCTGGGAACAAAAACCTTACTCAAATTCTGGGAGGGAAGGGGAAGCAACATCCTGAAATTATGATCGAGATGACTAAGGTCGAATCTGGGGACTGCTTTTTTATCTGCACTGATGGGGTAAGTCACCATCTCAATGATCGAGCCTTCGAGGAACTTCTCAATGGAATGATCGATCATGAAGGACTCCTTTCTGATGATGTCGCGAGTTCTATTGCCAAACTCGCATTTGAGAAATCCGAAGGAAAAGAGCATGCTTCAGTGATTGCGATTCAAGCCTTTCCTAAGGCTTCGCGATGGACCGAAATCATTCAGGAGTTGGATATGACAACAGTCTGATTATAGCTCGTATTTTGGTAGGACGTGGCGTAAAGGCGTCTCTTTCCTTTAGTTTTCATTGGCTTAAAATATCCGGGCAGTTCCAACTTAATGCTTATGATTTTGCTTTTGACTTCAAACCTGAAGCGTGCGCGAGTACTGCTCCAAATACAAAAATAAGAAGGCCCCATAGCCATCCAAAATCACCTAAAGGGAATCCGCGAAAGAGAATAATTACAGATGCGCCGACGAGACCGAAGATGAAGGAATGGGTTGCATTTGCAGCGTGCTGAAGAAGAAATCGAATTAAGATCGAGAACAAAAGAACTCCTAAACCGCCTCCTGCAGCGAGCACGATGAGTAGTTTGAAATCCATTTTGTCCACCGCATAAAGAACGACTGGATAGGCACCCAATAGTACCATCACAAGCGATCCGCTGACACCTGGAACAATCATTGCACCACCAGCCAAAATTCCACTGATGAAAAGAGCCAGCATGCTCGCATTGCCAGCCGAGGCCTCAATTTCATCTTTTGATTCTGGTGAGGCACCGAGGATTAAGACCAGTCCGACTCCAAGGGCCAAAAAGACCATGTCGAGTATCGAAAGTTTTTTTACACCTGAGAGCTTCACTACTGCTGGGATTGAACCTGTGATCAATCCCATGAAAAAAAGCATCGTAAGAGCGTTATGATACTGCAACGTGTAGCTTATCACTGGAGCAAGACCCTTGAGTCCAACCCCTGCTCCGATGGCGATAAAGAACAAAAAGAGGAAGTGAGAGAGGCGTTTGTCTTTATCTGTTAAGAATCCACCGATCGCTTCAATAAGACGATCGTAAATCCCCAATACCACAGCCATTGTTCCTCCCGAAACCCCGGGTATGATGTTGGCGACTCCAATGACGATTCCTTTAAGAAGAATAAACAGATAGGAAGCTGGTTTAAGCATGATTTTTAATACGGAGGATCAGAAAAAAGACGCAATCTCTAAATGGTGAGAATCGTGTATGTCTCAAGAAATATTGCCAATTTCAGTATACACCGAATGTTTTGAGTTTGAATGGATCCATCGCTTGTGCGAACAGTTTAGCATAGTGGAGTCAAATAGGAAAAAGATAGGGTTATTGGGAGGGTCTTTTGATCCGCCACATTTAGGGCATCTGACACTCGCTCAGGATGCGTATGAAGGACTACGCCTTGATGCGGTGTGGTTTGTGCCTACTTTTCTGTCACCTCATAAAAGCTCATTTCACATCACTCCTGAGGCACGGCTTTTGATGGTCGAAAAAATGATCGAAAAGGATCCTCGTTTTACGACTTGTGATGTTGAAGTCGCTTCAAAAAAATCGCAGTTCAGCGTTCATACCGTAGAGTTTCTACAAAAAGAGTATCCTGATATTGACTTTTTCTGGCTCATTGGAGCCGACCAATTATGCAATCTTCATCAATGGAAGCATGTTGATCGCCTCTCCAATATCAGCCAAATTGTGGTTTTTAAACGTCCTGGTTTTCAACAACAAATTCCCGCTGAAGTCCAGCACCTCAATTTGCAACAAGTTGATATCCATGAAATCCTGATTAGCTCGAGTGAGATTCGTGAGAGAGTTTCGAGCAATCTTCCTGTTTACATGTTCTTGCATCCTGCGGTGAATCAGCATATTGAACAAAATAAGTTTTATAAAAACTCCTGATAGTCAGAAAAATTCGTAGTTCTTCTACGACCAAGTTACATATTTCAAAATAGATGCCTGAAACACTCGAAAAAAAATCTCTTCCTGAGAATTTACTGAAATGCTGCGAAGCATTACTTGATAAAAAAGCCGTTGATTTGGTCCTGATCGATGTAAAAGGAGTGTCGAGTATTACAGACTATTATGTGGTAGCGTCTGGGGAATCATCTCCTCAGCTCAGAGCAATGGCTCAGAGCGCCAAGTCAGCATTGAAGGAAATCAGTGAAGCTACGGGTGTTATTGATGGAGATCCGGCCAGTGGTTGGGTTGTCATGGATGCTTATGAATTTGTGATTCATTTGTTTTCTGCTGAAGCGCGAGGGAACTATGCTATTGAAAGTCTCTGGAAAGACCGGCCTCGATTGAAAATGCAATAAAGCCGAGCATCGTTCCAAATCGTTCATGAACGCCATCAATCTCTTGAGGCGTCTGTTTTTCCAATCAAATCCAATGCTGCGATACGATAGGCTTCCGCGAGCGTAGGGAAATTGAGAATGCTTTCCAAAAAAACATGAGCAGTGTTGTGATTAATCAGAGCCAATTCACCCATATGAATGAGCTCGGTAGCTCCATCTCCAACGATCTGAACCCCCAAAAGTTTACCTGTTCCCTTTTTTGCAACAAGTTTTAGAAGGCCATTCTTTATGCCCATTATCTGCCCGCGAGCCACTTCCTCGAAGTCTGCTTTCCCCACGACGATGGTGCTTTCTCCATGTCTTTCTATCGCGGTTTTTTCATCAATCCCAACAGATGCCATTTCGGGGACCGCATAGATCCCGATGGGGACCATTTCAAAGGGATGTTGGGCTTTGATCCCAATGCAATTGCATGCCGCCCGTCTTCCCTGCTCCATACTCGTTGAGGCCAGGGCAGGGTAGCCGATAACATCCCCAACGGCATAAACCCCTGGGATTGAAGTTTCATAGTCTTCGTTAACATCGATGTGTCCTCGTTTGGTTGTGCTAATGCCTACACTTTCGATTCCAAGTCCTTCTGTATTTGCGATTCGACCAGAGGCTACGAGGAGCTTTTCAGATTGAATTATTTCACCACCTTCTAGTTCCGTGATGACCGCATCTTTCCCGTTCCATGCAACCTTTTTGACTGTTTTCCCTCCAAGATACCGACTGCCATTTTGTTGGAATTGATTAACGAATCGTTCGGTTAATTCGGGATCCAGAAAAGTGAGGGGACGAGGGGCTTTGTCAATGAGCGTTACTTCCACTCCGAGAATGGAAAAAATCGAAGCATACTCGCTTCCGATGACGCCTCCTCCTATTACCGTTAAAGATTTTGGGAGGTAGAGAACGCTAAGAATAGAATCACTGTCGAGAATGTGTTCGTGGTCCACGGGAATCCCCTCTGGGTGCCTTGGGTGAGAACCCGTGGCAATGATGATGTTTTGGGCTTCCAGCGAATGAATGCGACCATCAACCGATTGCACTGTGACTGTTTGTGAATCGCGTATCTTCGCCCGTCCTTTTATGATGTCGACATGGCTGTTCTTGAGTCCTTCCCCGATAACTGTTGTGTAGCGTTCGACGACTGTTTCCATCCTCTCTATAAGGGTGGATACCTCAAGATCGCTCCTCAGTGAAAATTCAAACACCTCTGAGCTTCGTTTTAACTTGGTAATGGTCAGTGCCGCTTCTCTAAGAGTTTTGCTTGGGATCGTTCCTTGATGAACGCAAGCTCCTCCCAATTCGCGTTCTCTTTCAATGATTGCCACTTTTTTACCGACCTTGTTTGCTGCCAACGCCGCTCGCTGCCCTCCTGGGCCGCTTCCAATGACTATAATGTCATAATATCTTTCCATCCTACGATTTGGTTATCAAAAAAATCTATATACTGCCTAGATTGTCATGGAAGACATGAGTTCTTTTACCTCATCGGATTTTTCGAAAATAGCTTTTCGATCATCTGGATAGATGTTGAGAAATGTGAAGACGGGGTCGAATTGAAGGTCGCGCTGAGTATTCTCAGAGTCTTCTATAATCGCAGTTGAAAGTTTATCAGCCAAATGTGTTATGGCAGTTTCAATTTTAAATTCTGGAGCGTCTTCGTAATCACTATAGAACTGATTTGCAATTTGAACACTGGCAGGCAAATTCCATTCGGCTGTAACAAATCCTCCGACTCGAACGTGATAGAGTTCGACTGTTTGAATGGCCTGTTCCAAGGTTAATTCAATGCCCATACTGTCCTCAAGAGATTCGACGGCTTTAAGCACTACTGGTTTGCCAATCGAATGAAGAAGCCCGCAGAGGTATTGGCCTTCTACGTTACGCCTCATGGATCGCGCAATTTCCTTACCGAATACCGCAGACCCTAACGCATGCTTCCACATGTTGGCGATTTCACCTTTATAGCGAACGGAGTTAAATACGTTGGCTTGTACTGCAACTGAAAGAGCAATCTCAGTTAGTAGTTGTAAGCCCAACCATGATACCGCTTGTTGAAGGGACACGATTCTTTCTGAAGGTGCAAATGCCGCTGAGTTTGCAATTCTCAAGACGCTTCCCGCGATCGACTGGTCCTGGTGCACAAGTCTTGAAAGCTCGCCCATGTCACTGTCTGGGTCTTGACTCATTTGCAAAATCTCATTCGCAACTTTGGGGAGAATAGGAACCGAAAAATTCCCGCTATTCAGGGAAGTTTTAAGTTCACTCTGAAGTTGATTGGCCGCCTCTGGCACGGTTTGTTTTGGTAATGGGCTCACTTTAAAGGCACTTCAGGGTTAGTCAGATTTGAAACGATAAGTGTTTCTTTCGATACTTCTGAAATCGACCACTTTTAACTTCAATTAAGGAAGTATTGCAGGTTTTTCGTTCCGAAATTGAAGATGTGATATAATTGTTAATGAAAAGTGCTGAACCTCCTATTGTTTAAGGAATTACCAAAATATCCGAATAGATTTTTAATGAACATGTTACAAAAAAGGGCATATGTTTCCCTTGGTCTTCTTGTCTTTGGAATTTTCCATTCGGTGTATGGAGATTTCCGAGGATGGGATTTTGGTGATGATTTTGAAAAAATTACTCGAGGAGAAACAGCAGAGTATGTTCAAACCACCGCAACAAATGTCGTTTTCTCGGATAGCATTTTTGGATTTGAGACTAAAGTTATCTTCCATTTTTCGCCCGAAACAGAAGGGTTGTCTGCTGGAGTTTATGAGATCAACTGTACCGGCTTTGATGTCGAAGAAGTGCTCGATCATTATATGAAGGTCAAGCATGTGATGGACACACGTTACACTGAGAGTATGAAGTCTGGTATTATTTGGTGGGAGGAGGGTTCCCAGTACAAAAATGATCTGGTGAACGCCTTTCGGTTTGCGGATGTCAGTTTTCGCAACGAATGGTATGGGCCAGGTGTGATTGTTACCATTTCTTTGAGTAACCAACTCAATACGCAAGGAAAGGTAATTTACCGAATCGACTACCAGAAAGGTCGACAATACGATGCTAAGATTGATTCGGCGAAGTTGTAAGTTCTCGCTTTCGTATCTAATCTGCTTCAGTTCGAACGTCGCTTAAATACTATAGAACGCTACACTTTCGGAGTGAACGTGATTATTGTCGAAGAATAGAATAGGTAACCTTTAAAACCCTATGAGCCTAAGACCCTCACTTATATCGACTGATAGCTAATGTATGCTCCTTTACGGGCTTCCCGTTTATCAAATGATTTTGAATCACTCGCTCTATGACTTCGGGAGAACAACTCATATACCAAACGCCATCGGGCTGAATAAGCATGTGAGGCCCTTTTTGGCAAACGTCGAGACATTGCACTTGGGTCAACATTACACTGGGGGTGGCGTTTTCGTAGAGTTTCAGCTCTTTTAAGCGTTTTCTTAAGTATTTTAACGAAACTGCTCCTCGTTCAGCATTGCAGCATTTGCCGCAATGGGCACCGCTACAAAAAAAGACGTGGTATTTAATCTTCTCGATGCCCAGATGTTCGACTTTTCGCTTTAATTGAGCGTTCAAAGCTGGGCCATTTGTGAGGCTGCGAGTGTATTTACGAACATAGCCTCCTTTTCGGAAAATCTCAAAAAGCTCACGACTAATCCACGCATCCGTTGCTGCATATTTAATCTGTTTTTCAGTAAGATCATCTTTTGCCCAATTGGAAACTTGAGAGCTTTTCGAAATACGTTTGCCCAACATAATCGCGCATAGACTACGTAAACCAGTGTTTTTGATTTTTGCAGTCTTAGCCAGATCAGCGAGGTCGATAAAAGCTTCCGGCGAAAATGGAAACATTTTCATTAGCCCCACGAGATCATCTCGGATCGCGACTCCTGCTTTGGTCACACTTGGATCTGCAAACAGTTCAGATATCCCGTCTTTTGTTGGAATCTTATTAAGTTGAATAAGAAATGCCCTTTTGCGAGTGCAAAGCTGTAACAACGCAGGGAGATAGGAGTCTGTCTTACGAAAGCTGGGCCTAGTCTCTGTATCAAATCCCAGATATTTTTCCCGCCGTAATTCCTTTAGCGCGTTATCCAACTCCTCTTGCGTACGAACCAGTTCAATTGGACCAGAATACTCAAGCAGCGGTAGCTTATTAATCTCTTCTTTAGTAACTGATTGGGCAAAAGCAGTGGTTTTATAATTCAGGGGACCAATCATTGAGTAGAAAACAAGTTATTACGGATATTATCAAAAATTACAGAATATTGGAGGTAATAACTTATAAGTGTATCCTAGGAAAGGATTTATTGCATTGGGGTGCGATAAAAGTGTATCGATTTCAATTTACATGGCATTTGGCAGAGTTATTGCGAGAGGAAACCCGGATCGTCAGATAAAGCTAGCCACGCTTTCGCTTGCGAGGCACAAACTATCCGTCATGCTTTTTTTAAGCTGCGGCAATTTAAGTAATCAGTTTTTCAGTTTTCTTTCATGCAGGACAAAATTTTTCTAAAGGCGTTTTGGGAATCCACTAATAGTGCGATGATTTTTCTAACCCAGGATTGGGATAGCGAATCCTTGCGCATGCCATTTTTTCTAGAGCCTGAATCCATTCGATTTGATATCGAAAGAGTAGAACTCTTCGATGTTGCCCGTTTGTCTGGATATACAATTCAGGGGGATAAGATTCGATTCCTCCTAGATCCGACAGCTTATCCGACATTGGAACTGGATCAAAGTATCTATGTAGCTGGTCAGTTTAATGGCTGGCAAAATGCAATCGGAGATGAGGCATACCGACTTTGCCCATTCGAAGTAGACGGTCATCCTGTCTTCGTTGTTGATATCCCCGTGTCGGTTCTCAAAGGTGACTTCACTTCATACTTTCGCTTCGTAACTGAAAAACACCGCTGGTTGAGTGTGCCCGAAAATGCGCCGAATCTCGTGCCTAATCGGTATCAGGGGAGTGATTTCATGTTGAGTCTCCGTCAAAGTGGACGACATGTCTTCAGACTGAAAACAAATCAGGAAGTAAATCTGCATAGTCACGTGAAAATCCGCTGGGAGGATTCAAAATACCAGGAGGAAATATCGATTTCCAACGCGGAGTTTTATCTTTCGTTGCAATCTGATCTTGAAATGGGTGTTTCCCGAATCGGTGACAAACTCGCATTTAGAGTCTTTGCGCCTCGAGCCAGTCGCGTGACTTTAGAATTATTCAAGTCGCTTAAGAATCCCGAAAAGGAACATCACCAATTGGAGAAAAATCGGGACGGTTCTTGGGAAGTGTTTCTGTCAAGCACTTACGATCGCTACTATTATTTCTATTTTGTAGATGGCATCAATTACGATGGCTCAACCTATTTCGACGCTACGATGCCAATCGTTGATCCCTATGCGAAGGCTATGGCCTCATCAAAAGGCCCAGGTATCGTCATGGACCCCACTACATTAAACCAAGTAACCTCTCATTTCCATCCGCCTTTGTGGCATGACTTGGTGGTTGCAGAGGTTCACATGCGGGACTTGATGCGAAATTCTCACCTGGAACTCGCAAAAACCGAGCGGCAACAGTTCGCAGGAATGAGCAAATGGATGAGAGATGAGGGGAACTACTTACGTCAATTGGGAGTCAATGCGGTTGAATTCCAACCATTGCATGAATTTGAATATGGCTCGAAGGATGAGTATCACTGGGGCTATATGCCTGTAAACTGGTTTAGCCCCGCGAGTAGCAATGCTAAGTTTCCGAAAAACGGATCGCAAGTGGAGGCTTTTAAAGACATGGTTGAGGCCACTCATGAGGCCGGTTTTGCTTTCATTCTCGATGTTGTTTACAACCATTTGGGTTCACCCAACGCACTTTACGGATTAGACAAGCACTACTATTTTGAAGTAGAATCCAATTTCAACCTCACCAATTGGAGCGGAGTAGGGAATGACCTACGTTGCCGGTCTCCCATGGCGAAGCGGTTAATTATTGATAGTTTGAAGTTTTATATCACTCACATGGGTGTGGATGGATTTCGTTTTGACTTGGGAGAGTTGATTGGGCGTAACGTGCTTGAGGAGATTGAAAAAGAACTTAAAAAAATCAAACCATCCGTAATCCTCATCGCAGAACCTTGGAGTTTTAGAGGGCACATTGCGGAAAAGCTTAAATCTACTGGATTTGCGTCTTGGAATGATCGTTATCGAGATTTTTTCGTTAAATACGTAAGAGGAGATGGTTCACCTCAGGAATTTGAGTATTACCTGAAGGGCTCACCTCATTCGCTCACGCGATTCCCCGCACAGACTGTCAACTATTCGGAATCCCATGATGACTATTGTTGGCTGGATCTTATTACCGAAAATCATCAAAGGGACGGTTCTCATCCAACAATGAACGATGTTCGCCGGACCCATCTCATGTTTTCGATGTTATTTATGTCTTTGGGCATGCCGATGATATCAGCCGGACAAGACTTTTTGAGAAGTAAAGGAGGGGTGCGCAATACCTATCAAAGAGGGGATATCAATGGATTAGACTACACACGATTGATGAGTCATTCAAATACACATTCCTACGTTCGTCGCTGGATTGCCTTTCGGTTGTCTGCTCTGGGATCCATCCTTCGTTTGGAATTTCATCCCGAACCAGATTACTTCAAATTTCATTATGCTGAAGAGGGCGGAAAGGGATTATTGGTGTTGGTGAATGCCAACCACCAACACGGATCGACCCAACTCATCTACGCAGTGAATCCTAGTAATCACATCGAGCGATTCAATACCGAAGGAACTGGAATTGATTCCGCTAGGCAAATCGCTGACCATTTTCGGTTTAATGTAGAGGGGTTCCAAAGCGCAGAATTGCGGTATAAAAACGGCATCTTGGCTTTACCCCCCTTGTCTTGCGGCTTGTGGTTAAGGGAATAAAACGGCATTTTTCAGCCTTGCTCAGACCAGAGTAAATGCAAATTGCCTTGCAATGATCTGCATATCTCCAAAGATTGGATTTTTATTTCTTGATTTGCTGGATCAATATATCTAGAAAATCGATCGATTACTTATTGTTAAGTAATCGATTATAAATTCTTCTAATCAGAAAATTAAAGGTATCGCAAATGGCGACAAAAATTGGTATCAACGGATTCGGTCGTATTGGCCGTCTAGTATTTAGAGCGATTGTAGACCAGGGTCTACTAGGTGACGACGTAGAAGTTGTTGCAATCAATGACCTTGTTCCTGCGGACAATTTGGCATACTTGCTTAAATACGACACAGTTCAAGGTCGTTTCAATGGCACTGTAGAAAGCGGAGAAGGCAAGCTCATCGTTAACGGCAACGAAATCAAATGTATGGCGATGCGTGTTGAGCCAAAAGACCTTCCTTGGGGAGATCTTGGAGTTGATTACGTAATCGAATCAACTGGTCTTTGGGTTGCTGACGATAAAGCACAAGGTCACATCGATGCAGGTGCTAAAAAAGTTATCATCTCTGCTCCTGGTAAAGGTGACAACGTTAAGACTGTTGTTCTTGGTGTTAATGATGAAACATTGACTGCAGAGGACACGTTGATCTCAAACGCATCTTGCACAACTAATTGTTTGGCACCTATCACTAAGGTTATTTTGGACAACTTCGGAATCGTTGAAGGTTTGATGACGACTGTTCACTCTTATACAGCTACACAAAAGACTGTTGATGGACCTTCTCCAAAGGACATGAAAGGTGGACGTACAGCTGCTCTAAACATAATCCCATCTTCTACGGGTGCTGCAAAAGCAGTTGGACTTGTTCTTCCTGACGTTAAAGGAAAACTTACAGGTATGGCTTTCCGCGTTCCGACTCCAACCGTTTCTTGTGTTGATTTGACCGTTAAGACTGAAAAAGCTACTTCTTACGAAGAAATCTGTCAAAAGATGAAAGAAGCTTCTGAAGGTAGCTTGAAGGGTATCCTCGGATACACTGAAGACGAAGTTGTTTCTTCAGACTTCATCCACTGTGAATTGTCTTCAATCTTCGATGCGGGTTCTGGAATCGGCTTGAGCGACACTTTCTTCAAGCTCATTTCTTGGTATGACAACGAATGGGGTTATTCAAACCGCGTTGTTGATCTTCTCAAGAAGGTTGCTGCTCTCTAAGCTGCATCTTTAACGAGTTGAAAAACTTTGAGAAAAGGCGAGTCGAAAAGCTCGCCTTTTCTTATATTTAGGAGCATACCACGTTTATATTGGAATTGCCGATTTTTGGTAAGATATTACGGGAGATGCTCAAAACCGCTTTGATTAATTCATTTTTAATACTTCATTTAATCCATGAGTAAGGTAAAAACTGTTCGTGACGTAGCGCTAAAAGGAAAACTTGTGTTTGTGCGCGTCGATTTCAACGTGCCAGTCGAAGGAGATGTTATCACTGATGACTCCCGTATACAGGCTGCAATTCCAACCATTCAGTATTTGGTTAAAGAGGGTGCAAAGGTCGTCTTGGCGAGCCACTTGGGACGTCCCAAAGGGCAAAAGAACCCAGTCTTCACGCTAGCTCCTGTCGCTAAAGCTCTTTCAACTGCTATCGATATGCCCGTTCAGTTCATGGACGATTGTATTGGAGATGATGTTGAAGCAGCAAAAGCTGGTCTCGGTGAAGGTTCTGTTATGCTTCTAGAGAATGTTCGTTTCTACGAAGGTGAAACGAACAATGATCCAGAACTGGCAAAACAATTTGCGCAAGGGATCGATCTATTTGTGAATGATGCTTTTGGTACGGCTCACCGCGCTCACGCCTCAACTGCCGGTGTCGCAGCTTTTGTTCCTGAAAAAGTCGCTGGCTTCGTCATTGAGAGGGAGCTCGAATATCTCGGTGAAAAAACTTCTGCACCCGAAAAGCCTTTCACTGTGATCCTTGGAGGAGCTAAAGTATCAGATAAGATCACCGTTATTGATGCGCTTCTTGATAAGTGTGACACAATGATTATTGGTGGTGCAATGGCTTATACTTTTGCGAAGGCAAAGGGAATCGCTATTGGTGATAGTTTGTGTGAAGACGACAAGATAGACACTGCAAAATCCGCTCTGGAAAAGGCTGAAAAGCTAGGTGTCAACTTGCTTCTTCCCATCGACGATCTTTGCGCTGATAGTGTTGATTTTGGCGCAAAAACACTTGGAAACACCAAGGTATTTGAAGGCGGTATTGAAGACGGTTGGTCCGGGGTCGATATTGGTCCAAAGACTATTGAGCTCTTTAAGAAAGTTGTTGCCAAGTCAAAAACGGTACTTTGGAACGGACCGATGGGAATTTTTGAAATCAAAGATTCCGCAGTTGGCACTTTTGCAGTTGCTCAAACCGTAGCCGAATCAGATGCGATCTCCATCATTGGAGGGGGCGATTCGGTGAAAGCTATCAAAAAGAGTGGTTATTCAGACAAGGTGACATTTATGAGCACTGGAGGTGGAGCGAGTCTTGAATTCCTCGAAGGTAAAACGCTTCCAGGTGTTGCAGTGCTAGACAAAGCATAAATTTAAAAATTGAAAAATATTATTATGAGAAAATATCTTATTGCAGGAAACTGGAAGATGAACAAAAACGCCGCAGAATCTGCAGCGTTGGTAGAAGAGCTCGTAAACGCCGCAGGCAACGACACCGCTGTATCAGCAGTGGTTTGCCCTCCATTTACCTCTCTCGAAACGGTCTCAAAGGCTGTGTCGAATTCGAATATTGGTGCAGGAGCGCAAAACATGTATTTTGAAGCATCCGGTGCTTACACGGGTGAAATTTCTGCGGAGATGCTCCGTCATCTTGGTGTAGATTGGGTGATTCTGGGACACAGTGAGCGTCGTGCAATCTTCGGCGAATCAGATGAACTCATCAACCAGAAGGTAAAAGCTGCTCTTGATAACAGTCTGAAGCCCATTCTTTGTGTGGGTGAAACCATTGAAGAACGTGAAGCGGGTGACATGTTCAAAGTTGTTGAAACCCAACTCACTGAGGGTCTAAAGGATATCGACGAAGCGAAAGCAGAGGAAGTCGTGATCGCTTACGAACCTGTCTGGGCGATCGGAACTGGTAAAACAGCAACTCCAGAAATGGCGCAAGAAGTTCACGGTTACATCCGTAAACTATTGAACGCGCTTTTCGGAGAAGTGAAAGGTGAAAAGATTCGCATTCTTTATGGTGGATCTATGAAGCCTTCCAATGCAGATGAGCTTCTTTCCCAGAAAGACATCGACGGTGGACTCATCGGTGGAGCAGCGTTGCAAGCCAACTCATTCCTGGAACTTATCGAATCTGCTAAGAAACTAGCATAAGTCTTTCCTGAAGAGTAAGTTTTATAAAGGGCAGGTTACTTCGGTAACCTGCCTTTCTCATTGATTTCACGGGTAAAGGCTCTATCTTTTGAGCATGCCCCAAGTCGGATTCATTCATCACGACATTTTCCTTAATCATGATACAGGCCATTCTCACCCAGAGAACCACTTGCGTCTGGAGCACATGTATCGCCATTTACGGGGCATTAGTCTTGGTGATCGCATTGTCGATGTAAGTGCCAAAGAAGCTGATCCTTCACTGTTAGAGCTGGTTCATGACCTGGCCTACATTGAGTATGTAAGAAAGACCTGCGACGGACACGAATCTGCAATTCTGGATGATGGAGACACGAGAGTTTGCGAGGCATCCTTCGACGTCGCACTCCATGGTGTTGGAGCCGCAATCCAGGCAGTTGAAATGGTGGATGATGGCCGTTTTGATCGGGTTTTCGTGGCTGCGCGACCCCCGGGGCATCATGCGATGCCGAACCACGCAATGGGTTTTTGTCTTTTCAACAACGTTGCTATTGCCGCGCGTTACGCCCAACAGAAATTGGGATTCCGACGGGTCATGATTCTTGATTGGGATGTGCATCATGGAAATGGAACCCAGGATGTATTTTTCGATGATCCGACAGTCTTCTTTTGTAGTTTGCACCAGTATCCATTCTATCCGGGTACCGGTTCTGAAAATGAAAACGGAGCAGGAGACGGTAAAAACTACACCATGAACATTCCCATGCCTGCTGGTGCAGAAATGGAGCATTACAGAGAAGCAATGCTGAACCAAGTTATTCCAGCCGCTGCAGCTTTTCAACCTGAACTTCTGTTGATTTCCGCAGGTTTTGATGCTCATACTTCAGACCAGCTAGCAAATATCAATCTCCGAGATGAGGATTTCAAGGAATTGACCAAACTTAGCATGTTGATCGCTGATCAACACTGTAAAGGCCGTCTTGTTTCTCTTTTAGAAGGCGGATATCACAAAGAAGCCTTAACACGCAGCGTACTGCAGCACTTAATGGCGCTTACAGAAATGCCTGATTAATGGCTGTCTTTTTATATTAATAGACTCCTCTGACTCGGAGTTCTCATTTTGGTGAAATGGGTTAGACTGTATTCCTGTCTATCTTCCAATCAACGCAGCCGCGGCAAGAATGGCCATTACGGTTAATACCCATGAAAGTCCAAATCCCGAGGTAAGCGTGCCTTTTCCCAGAGTAATTTGAAGTTTTTCTGATTTTCGGGAAATCACTTCGGATGAAAATCCTTGAAGCTTCCACGCTGGTTTTAGAAAGAACAACACAACGTTGGAACAACCGTTTTGCGCAAAACTAGATACATTTGTGGTCATACCGTCGACGAATAGCCTGTGAGCGATCCTGTTGGCTCCATTTAAGGAATAGTCAAAAAAAGCATAAAAAGACTTCGCGCCTTTTCGGTAAAACCAATCAAAATCCAGTGAGATCGTATCCGTTCGCTTCAACCAAGGTAAGAATAGAAAGAAAACAAGCGCAGAAAACAGAAGCAGCTGCATTTGGGCAACAACATGACCCGCATGGTAAGCATTGTAAGGCTCCATCTCAAAGGGCAACAAATTGTAAAGTGGTTGCGGATAAACCCCTAAGCCAATGCAGAGAAAGGCAAGGATTCCCATCGCGATTAGCATGGAAATGGGAGCTTCCTTGGGGCGAAGCCCTCGGTCTTTGGCAAAGAATACAAAGTAGGGAAACTTGATTCCAGCATGCAGAAATACTCCTGCCGAGGCTGCTTCCAAAATAAACCAAACCCACGCCATGTGTTCATGGGATGCGGCTGACAATATAATTGTCTTGCTCGTAAAACCACTGGTCAAAGGTACCGCAGATATCGCTAGGGCTCCGACTGTCCCTAGAATCATTGTCAATGGCATTGTTTTGTAGAGGCCACCCAGGTCTGTGCATTTACTCTTTCCGGTTCGGTAGAGGACCGCTCCTGCTGACATCCAGAGCAGCGATTTGTAAATAATATGACAGAATGCATGCGCCGCAGCACCATTGAGTGCCATTGCGGTTCCGATACCTACAGCAGTTACCATGAACCCAACTTGATTGATGATACTGTAGGCCAAAATGCGCCGCATGTCGTTCTCCAATAGGGCGTAGATGATGCCGTAAATTGACATTGCACATCCGATCCAAAGGAGCGGTTCCCAACCTGGGAAAGCCCGCGCCAGTACATAGACAGATGTTTTGGTAGTGTAGGCACTGAGAATGACTCCACCAGTTACCGAAGATGAGGGGTAAGCATCCGGCAACCAAGACCCAAGAGGAGGCGCAGCAGCGTTAATAAGCACTCCAATCAAGATCAACCACACTGCAGGACTGCTTCCAAATGTTTCATAGCTGAAGCTGTTGAAAGCCAGAGAACCGGTATTTTGGTAATGCAGGAGGATGCCTGCTAGAAGTAACAATCCCCCAACTATGTGAACTAGAAAATAGCGACGCGCAGCAGCGAACGACTGAGGGGTTCGGTTTGCCAGGATTAGCAAAGCCGAGAAAATGGCCATCAATTCCCAATGAATATAGAGTGCCATTGCATCACCTGAAAACACGACTCCGAGGGCACCGCCAATGTATGCCAAAGCCATACTGTGTTGCGTGTTATCCTTCAGATAGAAGGAAAAAATCATCGCAACAAAGGCGTTGAGTGTGAATATGATACCAAAAATCTTACTCAATCCGTCGACCCTCAGTAATTCTGCGGTTGGAAATCCGTCAAAAACCAGAACCTTGAAAGTTGCCAGATCCTGCAATTGGGTAATCCAATAGAGGGCAATCAATGGTACTATAATTGTAAAAATATTCTTCAATTTGCCGGGTATAAATGAAACCAATACAGCTCCAGCAAAAAGTATAAAACTAGGCGGAATGTTAAATACGGTCATCTTCGTCGTAAAAGTGTTCTTTTTTCTTAAGCACGTAACCAAGTCCCTTTGCAGCGATGATCATTAATGTGCACATTCCAAACCCGACAACGGCACTGGAGAATGGGTATTCCATAAAATGAAAATGATGCTCGGCGTGAACGAACAACTCCATCACTAGAGTCAAAGCGCAGGAAGCATAGAGAATTGTCCACATCAGTTTTCGATTCCGAGCGGACTCCCAGAAGGGAGGCTTGGATTTTGATTCGCTACTCATTGCTATTTAAATTGGGTCATCAAATTTGCCAGATCCATAAGAAGACCTGGTTGAAAGAAGAGAAACACGGTAAGAAGGGCGGTCAGCACTGGTGGTGTGACACACCAAAGCGGTGCCTCTTTAAATCCGGGTTTCCAGTCGCAGGAAGTTTCGGGGAGAAAAAAGCCGTAGTAGACGGGTTTCATAAGGTAGACAGCATTGAGCGCGGTACTGACTAGAAACACCACCAGTAAGGCGGCATGCCCACTTTGTAATGTTCCGACGAGCAAATACCATTTACTGATAAATCCTCCTGTAGGTGGTAAACCAGTCACACTAAGGGCGCCAATGAGAAAGGCTGCAAAGGTGAACGGCATTTTTCGCCCCAGACCTTTGATTTCACTGCAGTATTTTTTCCCAGTCGCTACAAATATCGCACCTACGCACATAAATAAGGTAATTTTGCCCGTTGCATGCATGGCGATGTGCATCATGCTGCCGGCTTGCCCCATAGGAGAAAGTAGAGATACGCCAAGCACAATATAGCTCAATTGTCCGATGGTCGAAAATGCCAGGAAACGTTTTAAGTTATCCTGAGTTAACGCGATAAGTGAGGACGTTATGACCGTAAAGGCAGCAATCCAACTCACAATAATCGCAATATTTGCCGATTGAAGCAACGCCACATCGAACACTCCTGTAAAAACCCGAATGACGCAGAAAACCCCAACTTTAACCACCGCTACGGCGTGGAGAAGTGCACTCACTGGGGTAGGAGCTACCATTGCTCCGGGTAACCATGAGTGGAAAGGCATGAGGCCGGCTTTTGCGAATCCAAACACGAAAAACAGAAGCAGCACCATTGCAATTTGAGGATCTTGAACAAAGGTGCCGATGAATCCCTTGTTGATGAACTCCATCGAATTTCCGCCAGACTTTACGTAAGAGAAAATCATCGCAGGAAGAAGGAATCCCACTGAAGTTCCCAAAAGATAAGTGAGGTAAGTGCGACCGCCCCGTCGTGCGTCTTTATCCTGGTGGTGGGTTACCAGCGGCCAGGTAGAGATTGAGAGCAATTCGTAAAAAACGTAGAGTGTAAGAAGGTTCGCTGCGAACGCTACTCCCAGGGTTGCGGAAAGTGCTAATGCAAAAAAGGAATAGAAGCGGGTTTGAGAGTGTTCATGCAGGCTGCGCATGTATCCGATAGAATAGATCGAAGTGATGATCCATAGAAAGGATGCGACCAAGGCAAACAACAACCCCAAACCATCCACCCGAAAGGCAAGTTCTAAACCTGGCGCAAAGGATACAAAGCTGTGAGTCAGTGTTTTCCCAGCTAGGATGGGAGTGATCATCGTGCAAACGATGGCAAATTTCGCTATACCAGCAATCAAGGTGCTGGCTTCTCTCAAATTGCGGAACTTTTCTCCAAATAATACGATTGGTAACACCGCCAGTAGCGATACTAAGCATGCGGCAACCGGAGCCCAACTATGAATATCTCCGAGCATTACAGCGCCCCTCCTGTGGTTATGTTTGAAATAGTAGATTGAATAAGATTCACGAAACTTTGGTTGAACAGGCCTAGAAAAATGACGCTGACAGCGACAATTACACTTGATGCCAACATCCAAAAAGGAGCTTCGGATCTAACCGGCGCCTCATGGTGATTCTCCCCATGTCCATGAGCCCCTCCTTCTTTGGGGCGATTTCCAAAGACTGAAATTTCAAAGATGCGGAAGAACATTACAGCGTTGCAGAAACTAGCGATGATAAGAGCTGCGATATAAAACCAATTACCGGCATCAATACCCGCACCTACCAGATACCACTTACTGAAAAATCCACAAGTAGGAGGAATTCCGATCATGGATAGAGCGCCGACTGTCAGTACTGCCATAGAAACGGGTGCTTTTGAGAACGCATGCTCGAAATCCTCGATAAATCGAATGTTATTTCGATAGGCGAGGGACCCCGCTGCCAGGAACAGACAAAGAGTCATGACTGAATCGCTTAATATATGATAAAATGCCCCGGTGAGACCGCGTTCTGTCCCCAACCAAGCAGCGCCTACCATGTATCCAACTTCAGCCACGATAATATAGGTGATCATGCGCCGAAGGTTCTTCTGAGCGAGTGCCATAAAGGAGCCGTAGAGAATTCCAATAATGGCGAGGTAAGGAATGTATTTAGCCCATACAGCGCTCATCATCTGTTCCAACCCAAACACCGAGATCATCAGTCGGATCATCACGTAAATCATTACTTTGGTCGCAAGAGGAGACATCAACGAAGCGCTGGTGACTGGAGACCATGTATATGCATTGGGGAGCCATCCATGAAATGGGAAAAAGGCCATTTTGATCCATAGCCCCATCATCAATAAAATGAGTGCAACTTGCACTGTGGAGGAGCTGAATAAATCTTGAGCAAGCAAGATCGAATGAAGGTCCTGCATGTTTAAAGTGCCTGTTTTTAAATAGAGGTAACCAATTCCTAGCAGGTAAAATGTCGCACCAACTGATCCCATTAACAAATAATTGAGGCCGGCATGGATTGAGCGGCGTTCCCCGACCGAAATAAGGGCATAACTCGTGAGGGACGCCACCTCGATGAGAACATAAAGGTTGAAAGCGTCTGCAGTTTGGGTGATACCGGTTACGCCAACTACAAAAAGGAGAAACAGAGTGTAGTAGAAGGGCCGATGACGCCCAATCTCGTCCTTTATGAGTTTGCCGCTGTGGATCAACGTTAGTAGCGCTACAAATTGTATCAGGACCACGACTAAGGCACTTAGCCCATCGATTCTGAATGAGATGCCGTAGGGTGGTTGCCATCCACCTAGATCGTAGCCAATTGGTCCGAATTGCGCGACAAGCATCAATACGGCCAATGAACTTACGAGAGAAACAGAGAGTCCGATGACAGCAATCAGAAGCGCGGCAGGCCGTCGCCATATGCCAAACAATGCTGCCGCCAGGGCAGCAATCAGCGGAGCTAACAGATTAATAATTGGCGCGTTCTCAAGCATGGGAACTAGGATTTTCGGTTGATGCGGATTGTATGGATTTCATCATGTATTCGTCAGATGTTTCCTTTTCCACTGCAGCAATCACTTCATTTTCTTCAATGGATCCAAAGAGTCGGTAAATACGTTGAACAAGCGAGAGTGCCACCCCAAGGGTAGCAACACCAACTACGATAGCTGTTAGCATCAACACATGGGGCAGGGGGTTATCATAATCGTCAGGATTAATAGTATTCGCTATTAATTCATGGGAAGAATGATCTAAAGCGGGGTAGTGAGCTTCTTCGACCATGTTACTACGAGATTCGGTATGGCTTTCAGCAAGGGGTAGCTTGCGGGTAGCGTCAGCATGACCAGAATCGTTATCTCCAACTGTGGCGCCGTGATGAATTACTATCTCAGCGGGACGCTGGGAGTCATGAGACTTTTCCACCACTCCATGGGCTTCCCCATGATCTTTGGGATGAATGATGTCATGGCGATAAATGGGAATATCCGCACCCGATTGTTTTGCTCCGATCGACACATAGAAAAGGATGACGGCAGCTTGGAAAATACTCATCCCCATAATTTTTTTTATGAGGTTGTTCTTTGAAACCATAGCCCAAAGTCCCAGCATCATGAGAAGGATAAATATCCAGTAATTCAATTTGTCTAGTAGTATATTCTCCATGATCAGTAACCTTAGTTAGACTCACTTGGAGTGTAGCCTCCGGATACAAGTTGTCGAAAAATGAGAACCATGATAGAGGTCACTGTGAATGCGACGCCCACTTCCACGATGAGCATACTATGGGAGCGGGCCATGCCTGGAATGTCAGGAATGATCGGTGAAAGGACGGAATAGTCTAACATCGGTCCGCCAAAAAAGAGAGCCAGTATTCCCCATCCCGCATAAATAATGACCCCTACGGCGCCGAGAATGATCGCGATTTTGTTTGTGAATTTTTCGCCTTCCTCTCGTAGGTCAGTGGATAGTTCGAGCATGATGAAACTTGCGGCAAGGATGACACCACCCTGGAATCCACCACCGGGGCTATGATGTCCGTGAGCCAAAACATAAAGGGCAAACATTTGAATAATGGGGACAAGGACGCGACAAGAAGTCTTAACGATAAGATCAGGGGGTGCGACGGATGAGAGCCTTGCTGGAATTGGAATTCCCTCCTTTTGTTCTTTCAAAGTACCAACATTGAGGATCGTAAAAATAGCAAGTCCCGCAATGAACACAACTGTGGTTTCGAACATGGTGTCATAAGAACGATAATCCGCCAGAACCGCAGTCACCATATTTGGCACGTAAGTGTCATCATAAACATGCTGGATATAATACTCCGAAAGTCTCGCATGATTGGCTGGTGTATCCGCTGATCCCCAAGCCGGAAAGTCTTTCTCTGCAAAGATAAGCAGACCTCCGAGGATAACTACGATTAACAAATGAATGATTTTCATTAGTCTGAGCTCTTCTTTGTTGTATTATAGATTGTAGCAACCAGGAAAACGGTGCCAACCCCAGCTCCAACGGCAGCTTCCGTAAAGGACACATCGACGGCGCCCATTTCAGCCCAAAGCAAACACATCAAAAAACTAAATATCCCAAGCGTAACGGTGGCACTAATCAGATTTTTCAGCGAAAGCGTCACAATCGCGGATACCAGTATCAAAACAAGAATGATGAAATTGTAGTCAGGAATCATGGTGTTCTTTCTAATTAGGGGTTAGCGTTCTTCAGTGTTCGGCTTGCGGGACTTTGTATAGGGTTTAACGCCTGATTCATAGCCTGCCCTCATCACAACATGAGTACTCGTGGGGCTAGCAATAAAAATGAAAAACACGATGGCGAATAATTTGACCCCCACAAAAATAGCATTCAAGGACCAGTCGTGAGAGTTCACGTAATAAAGACCAATCCCTCCAATAACCAGAATGGATGACAAAGTATCCCCTTTACCGGCAGCGTGAAGACGGGTGTAAAAATCTGGGAAACGATTGATGCCTACGACCGAAGCCAGGAAGAAAACGAGGCCTAGTATTATAAAAATGATAGCAATTATGTTCATCTAATCTCGATTTTTGAACTAAATATCCTCGGTCGGTTCCAAGGTTTCAGGGGACACCCGATTTCTCTGAAAATACCAGGACAGGGTGAGAGATGCTACGAAATTTAAAAGGGCGTATGTGAGCGCAAAATCAATGAACATTTCCAGTCGTTCAAACATCAAACCAATAAATAAGAGTAGGACGGTAGTTTTCGTCCCAATCGTATTGGCGGCAACAATGCGATCAAGCGTTGTTGGTCCTCTGAACCCCCTGTAAACTAGCGGCAGCATTAGCACTAATAATGCGATTCCCGCGTATTGAAAGAAAGTATGCATATCCATTATTGAATTTGGGTTACAGAGTTTCTCCAAAAATTTTTGCGATCCGTTTCTCCATATCTCCTTCCAACCCTTCGGTGGTTTTTCGACTAATGGAATGGACCAACAATTCCTCTTCTTCCATTTTTACACTGACGGTGCCCGGAGTGAGGGTAATACTGTTAGCTAGGACATATCGGGCAATATCCGACTTTAACCCAACTCTGATTTTTACGAGCTCCGGATCCATGTGTCGCATACCGCCAGGAATCATTGCGAGGTAAAACACATGGATGTTTGCTAACAGAATTTCTTTGATCAGCCAAAAACTGTAAAGAATGAGACCGAATAACCGGGTAAGAAATACAGAAATCCCAGGCTGACCTTTTGGGAATAGAATCCTCGACGACAAAAAACTTACGAAGGTACATGAGATGAAACCCAGTGTAAGGTGAAATGCATCCAAGAGCCCAGAAAATGCTACCCAGAGCAACATAAGAATGAAAGTGGTAACTACAAAATACATAGGAAACAGTAAGTAGGATTCCAGTAGTGTTTATGGAACCAGCATCGGGTCAATAAAAGTTTTGTGTCAGTGCGGGTTAATCAAAGAAACTTTTGAACTGTTTCTTCATATCAGCATATCAAATGCCTGTCGGTCTTGAAGGTCTAGAATTGGCGGGATTCTGTGAAAAAAAGCCCTTCGATTGATTCAAGAATCATTTTCTGTAAAGTTTTTAAACAAAAATTAAAGTGCAGTTCGTATATAATGGTAAAAGCAAAATGAGCGAAGTAGAGGAACCAGAGACAGGAATCAACGATCTTGAAAAATGGATCGAAGTGTACGGCCCGAAGTTGTTCTTATTCGCACAGCAACAAACCGCTAGTTACGCAGATGCCCAAGATGTATACCAAGAAGCAATCGTTAAAGTTCTCAAAGAGTCCCTTGAGAGTGGAGTTGGGAATATCCCTCCACTTGGACGAATGTTTCTCGCAATCAAACATAAGGCCATCGACTTGCATCGCCAACGAAGGAGTCGTACCAAACGCGAACACCACTATGATGAGCTCTCAGTCGATTCGAAATGGTTCGTTTCTCAGATTGAAAAAGAAGAACAGCATGGCCAATTGCACGAAGCCGTTCGCTCGCTCCCATCGGATCAGCAGGAAGTGGTTATTCTCAAGGTGTGGGGCGAACAAACTTTTAAGTCTATTGCTGAGATCCTTGGCATTCCGCAAAACACCGCCGCTTCCAGGTATCGGTATGGACTTTCTCAAATTAGATCATCGTTAAACCTACAAGCCCTATGAGTTTAGAAAAAACAGATGATGAACAACTTGAGCAAATGCTCAGGAAAGAATTGCAGCCACAAAAACCAGGCTGGGAGGTCGACCGTGAGATCCTTGAAGCTATTTTGCTAAAGGATGAAAAGGAGTTGAACCGTACCCGCTACTGGGGAAACCTCCGCTATGCTTGGATTGGCTCGTTAGGAATGGTCGCTGCGCTAGCGATTACCTTTGTCTACTTCACTCAATTGCAAACGAGTGATACCCACAGAAGTCTTGATCCTGGAACCTTATCTCCTGTGAACTTTGGTGCTGGCAACCCCAATGTGGCTTCAGCGGATAGTATGCAGTACCGAGCCGTCGGGGCCGTCAATAAACTCGTTGGTGTAGAGAATAATGGGTGGAAAGACTCCAACGAAGACTCCATTACCCGGGAACTGAAATACGACTACATCGACACTGTTGACTTCGTTAACGAAGAGGATGGCAGCGTGATGCGCATGGAAATCCCCCGACAGGAAATTGTCAACGTGACCTACCAGGTTATCTGAAGATCCGTTCAGTACTTAACCTTTATATTTTAGAATAGAAAATCAACCAACATCACATTTAGGAAATTAACAAAATGAAGATAAAAACAATATCAATTCTGTGCGTTACAATACTTGGTATTTCTAGTATTGCGCACGCTGATCGGGAGGTAGCGCCGGCGGCACCTGCTGTTCCCGTCGCACCTGCAGCTCCTGCGGTCGAAAAGAAAGCATTCGTAGGGATCGTAACGGAGAAAGTTTCTGCAACTACGGCCGTTCAACTGGGACTTGAATCAGGAGTTGGGCTTAATGTGGAATCAGTTGTAAAAGACAGTTCTGCTGAAAAATATGGAATTGAGAAATATGATATCTTGATGGAACTCGATGGGCAGTGGCTCACCAGTGTTTCTCATTTCACAACCTTACTCCGCATGAAAAAACCCGGCGATGTTGTCACTTTCAAAATCCTTCGCAAAGGGCAGTATATAGATTTGGATGTCACCTTAGGGGCAAAAGAATCCAGGAAGGGTGGAAGCGACTGGGAGTGGAAGTTCGAAGAAAAAATGGAAGAGTTTGGGCAACGAATGGAAGAATTTGCTGAGCGAGAAGAACTAATGCAACACATGCGTGAACGCGTAAATCCTGAGGAGTTAGGTGAAACTGTTCGTTCAGCTCTTGAAAAAGCTCAATATCATATCAATCAATGGGTGGGAGAAGACGGTTCTCATACGTCGATTGTGCATTCTGGAAATGCTCGCAGTATCATCACTGCGGATGATGGCACTCTGATAGTTGAAGGTCGAAAAGATGGGAGTTCGAAGGTCATCGCAATTAACAATGATGACGAAGTTATCTTTAGTGGGGTCGTTACCAAAGACGGAGATGAGCTCGCTCAAGTGGACGAGTGGGTCAAGGAGCAATATAAAAAGCTTTCCAATAAAATGGTAAAAGTAATCGTCACCGACGACATCGACATCGACACTGAAATTTCGGAAACCATCGATGAAGCTGGCGCTGCCGATTATGGAGGAGATTGATGCTTGAGGTTAAATGAAACCTCCTAAATTTAGTAAAAGCCCGATTTTCATCGGGCTTTTTTTTAAAGTTTTAAGGTAGGATTTTAACGAAGATCCGCTTTCCAGCCTGAACTACCGTTGGAGATGAAACTTTCTCCATTGAGAAACTTGGATCTTTGATCTGTTCACCGCTAAGTTTGATTCCGCCTTGTTTCATTAATCTCCCGATTTCCTTCTTGCTTTGAAACCTACCCGTTTCACTGAGAAGATTCACCAGCCTTTCCGCCGGTGCAGAACTGAGTGAGTCCCAGGGGTATTCGGGGATATCATCGGGTAACTTATTTTTAGAGAAAACTGCCTCAAATTGCTCAAGTTCGTTTTGAGCCATTTTTTCTCCGTGAAATTTACCAACTAGTTCCTTGGCAAGGGCTTTCTTGCTCGCCATCGGATGGTCCTTCTTGAGCATTTCGATTGTTTCGTCAGTGCGCTCGAGCAGGAGGCTATAATAATCCCACATCGTCTCGTCACTGATCGACATGATCTTCCCAAACATATCTTTGGGATTATCATTGAAGGAAATATAATTGTCCTGACTTTTGGACATCTTTTTCACTCCATCCAGTCCAACGAGGAGGGGTAGGGTGATCACGACTTGCTGGGATTGTCCCAGATCCTTTTGCAGGGTGCGACCTACTAAAACGTTAAACAGTTGATCCGTCCCTCCAATTTCTACGTCTGCTTCTAATTCCAGTGAATCATGGCCTTGTACCAAAGGGTAAAGAAATTCGATGATGGAAATAGGAGTGTTTTCCTTGTGACGTTTTGAGAAATCGTCTCGCTCGAGCATGCGAGCGACTGTCATTTTTCGGGCCAATGACAGGCAATCTGAAAAAGACATCTTCGAGAACCACTCACTATTAAAGCGAACCGTTGTTTTCTCACGGTCGAGGATTCGGTAGGCCTGTTCAGTGTAGGTCGCTGCGTTTTCTTTTATCTCTTCTTCCGTCAAAACGGGACGGGTTTCGGAGCGACCACTTGGATCCCCAATGAGCGTTGTAAAATCACCGATCAGCAGTATGGCCTCGTGGCCCAGCTCCTGGAACTGGCGGAGCTTATTAAAAACCACCATGTGTCCGAAAGTCAGATCCGGTCGCGTTGGGTCGACACCCAGTTTGATGCGAAGCGGACGCTTTTCAGAAAGTTTTTTTAGCAACTCCTCCTCATTAATGAGGGTGTCGACGTTGCGTTTAAGAATTTCAAGCTGTTGTTTGGGATCCATGCTATTTATTAGATCGATCATCTTTGCGGGTTGAATGGGCTGAAATCAAGTTTCAATCGAGGATTCAGTAGAAAAATTGATAAGGAATCACCAATTAGAAGCCATTATTTAGTTAGCTGAGGTAGTAGCAACGTTCATAAGCCTTTGAGGGCGTTGCTTTTCGGTTGATATAATAGAAGATTCTAATAAGCGTTATTGCTTCGTCGACATTGTTGCCGCTAGCAGCATTTTGTATAAAACCAGGAATTTCATAGAGTTATGGCATTAGAAACCGGAATCCAAGCACCAGATTTTACACTAAAAACGAAAACCCCAGAGGGATTGAAAGACGTGACCCTTTCGGACAATTACGGTAAATCTGCAACTGTATTACTCTTTTTCCCATTTGCATTCACAGGAGTTTGCACAGAGGAAATGTGCTCGGTGAGAGATTCTCTCGCAAGCTACCAATCGCTGAGTGCAGAGGTGTATGGTATCAGTGTTGATAGTCCGTTTACACTTGAAGTGATGGCCCAGCAAAACGGCATCAATTTTCCTTTGCTAAGTGATTTCAATAAAGAAGTTTCATCGGCGTATGATGTGCTTTATGAGGACTTTATTGGTTTCAAGGGGGTTAGCAAACGTTCCGCCTTTGTCATTGATAAAGAAGGTAAGGTTGTCTTTGCCTCCAGTTCGGATGATCCTAAGGTTTTGCCCGATTTTGACGCCATTATGGCAGCGTTGAAATAGATTTTTGTAAAGTTAAAAAACCGTCCCATCTCTTGAATTTGAGTGGGCGGTTTTTTTTGAAATTTCATTCCTACCGAACAAACATCCTAGATGTGGACTTAATCGACATTTAGGCTGCAAACTCGATCCGGATGCTCTTTATTTTGATTAGCTCGCAAGTTGCTTGAGTGGAGGAGCGAACTTCGTCAATTTTATACCGTCAACTGAAGCCTTGTATTCGTCCATGCTAGGAATTCTTCCAAGGATAGCTGACAGCACAACGACAGGAGTTGACGCCAGAAGCGATTCGCCTTTTTTGCGATCAGAATCTTCAACGACTCTGCCTTTGAATAAACGAGTGGATGTTGCGATTACGGTATCACCTTTTTCAGCTTTCTCTTGATTTCCCATGCACAAGTTGCAGCCAGGACGTTCCAAATACATCATGTTTTCGTATTCAGTTCTTGCTGTGTTCTTGGGGTTCTTATCGTTGAACTCAAAGCCTGAGTATTTTTGCAGGATATTCCAATCACCCTCGGCTTTTAACTCATCAATAATGTTATAGGTCGGCGCTGTAACCACTAGAGGAGCTTTAAATTCAACTTTACCTTGTTGGTTTTCTAAATTTTTGAGCATTTGGGATACAATTTTCAAATCTCCCTTGTGAACCATACATGAACCCACAAATCCCAAATCTACCTTTTTGGTGCCTGCATAGTGTGAGACTGCCCGGATTGTGTCGTGAGTATAGCGTTTCGAAACATCATCGTTGTTCACGTCTGGGTCCGCGATCATGGGTTCGACGATTTCATTCAAGTCCACCACTAGCTCAGCAAAATATGCTGCATTTGCATCTGGAGTGATCGCAGGTTTTTCGCCGGATTTGATCTGCTCAATCCTTGCATTTGCTTTATCGATCAAGCCTTGAAGGACCTTTGCTTGGTTGTCCATGCCTTTGTCGATCATGATCTGGATTCTGCCCTTAGCGATCTCCAGTGATTCAACCAAGGTATCATCCATTGAAATACAGATAGAAGCCTTCGCTTTCATTTCTGCGGTCCAGTCGGTAAAAGTGAAAGCCTGATCGGCAGGCAAGGTTCCGATGTGAACTTCAATCACTCGACCTTGGAATACATTGTCTCCAAATTTCTTGAGCATTTGAGATTGGGTAGCGTGCACAACATCACGAAAATCCATGTGATCTTGCAGGTCACCTTTGAAAGTCACTTTCACCGATTCAGGAATCGGCATGGTTGCCTCACCTGAGGCCAGAGCCAACGCAACTGTTCCTGAGTCGGCTCCAAACGCAACACCCTTAGACATTCTGGTGTGTGAATCCCCTCCAATAATTATGGCCCACTCATCAACGGTCAGATCATTCAAAACCTTATGTATCACATCTGTCATCGGTTGGTAAACACCAAGAGGGTCTCGCGCCGTGATCAGTCCAAAGTCATTCATGAACTTCATCAGTTTCGGAATGTTTTTCTGTGCTTTCAGGTCCCATACAGATGCCGTGTGGCACCCGGATTGGTAGGCCGCATCCACTGTCGGAGAAATGACGGTTGCAGCCATTGCCTCTAACTCCTGTGACGTCATGAGTCCTGTTGTATCCTGCGATCCAACAATATTCACCTTCACCCGCACATCAGAACCGGCGTGCAAATCGGCGTCTGTAAGTACCCCAACAGAGTTTTTGTTGAAAATTTTCTCAACCGCTGTGAGACCTTGTCCTTCGTGGGAGATCTCCTTTGAAGCAGCAAAAACTGGTTCCAATTCCACGCCTAAGATTTCAGCTGCAAAGGCTTGTAGTTTCTTTCCGAAAACGATCGCATAAGAGCCTCCAGCCCTGATGAATTCGAGCTTTTGAGGTGTTAATGCGGAAGAGATGTCAACCAACTCCTCGTCGCCATTGTAAAGCCTTTTCTTTTTGGTGTTAATGGTTAAGACCGTTCCGGTTTCCACGGAATAAACCTGTTCGAGAATTGGATCACCGCTCTCGTTGAGGACTGGCTTTCCTGCGGCATCCAGTTTTTTGGTCCAGTTTTTGAGATCGATTCCGATCCCTCCAGTTACATCGACAGTTGTCAGGAAAATTGGAGATATTCCATTGGTTCCTGCCACAATGGGTGCAAAATTCACGAACGGAACATATGGGCTTGCTTGTTTTCCTGTCCAAAGAGCCACGTTGTTAACGCCCGACATTCTAGAAGATCCAACACCCATTGTTCCTTTTTCAGCGATAAGCATGACCTGCTTGTCGGGATGTGCTTCTTTTAGTTGTTGGATTTCTGCCTGAGCCGCTTCAGAGATCATGCATTTACCATGTAATTCTCTGTCTGAACGCGAATGGGCTTGGTTCCCCGGGGAAAGTAGATCGGTTGAAATATCTCCCTCAGCGGCAATGTATGTGACAACCTTAATTTCTTCCGCAGGTTCTGGAAGGCTCGTGTAAAACTCAGCCCTGGCATAACTTTCCAAAATGGATTTAGCGATCGGGTTCCCAACCTTGTAGGCTGCTTCGATTCGATCCGTATCTGCCTCATATAGAAATACTTGGTTTTTAAGAACTTCTTCTGCTTGTTTGGCGATCTCTTCGTTTTCACCCAGTGCTAAATCTAGAAGAACCTTGATCGACGGACCTCCTTTCATGTGGGACAATAATTCAAACGCAAAAGTATTTGAAATCTCTTTGACCATAGTCTCGCCTAGAATGATTTCCTTCAACAATTCAGACTTCACGCCCGCTGCACTCGTTGTGCCGGGTAATGTGTTGTAAATAAAGAACTCGAGACACTCTTTCCGATATTTACTGTCTGTGTTTTTAATCTCAGCGATGATCTCAGTTAACAGATCAGCCCCATCAATTGGTTGCGGTCCCAGCCCGTTAATTTTACGATCCTCGATCTCCTTTAAGTAATTTAAGAAAAGTTCCATAGCAGTATATTAACAATTTATTGATGCGGAGTGTTTACAAGCAGAATGTGCGCTTAGGTGAAAAGGATTAAACATGCTAATTTCAGAATGTCAGAACATCACCTTATAATTCATAAGTCGATATTGATTAGCGTTCTTATCAAGTAAGGGGGGGGGGCTGTTTGTATCTATAGAATTCAAAAGGAGAGGGCTACCATACATTTTCATATCCAAAATAGTGTCATGCTAGATAAGCGACTCAGCAGGAACGATTGACAACAAAGGGAAGGGTAGTATCAAATGAGTCTCAATTAGAGAACTATGAGCGATACCCCTACAGTTAAGTTCGATGAAATTAAGAGTTCCGATTCGTGGAAACTATTTCGGAAGTTTTTGTCAACTCGCGGATTGCGTGTTACTCATCAACGTATTGCAATATTCCAAGCTGCCTTTTATTCGGAAGATCATTATACAGCTGAAGACCTCCTAAATACTGCGCGTGTATTGGACGCATCAGTGTCGCGGGCTACGGTTTACCGCACCTTGCCCATTCTTACTGACAGTGGATTAGTGAAGGAAGTCGATATTGGAAAAGACTACAAATTCTATATGTCTAACCGCAATGCGACCACCTTCAAAGCTCAGGTGATATGTGTCGATACCGACAAAATTATCGAGGTCGATGCTCCATTTATGGAGTGGTATGGCCGTGCCGTTACAGAAAAACTGGGATTGCAACTAGTGTCCCAACGTTTGCAAATTGAGGCACGTCAAACATCTATCGAAGCCCCTGAAACTGAATGCGAACTGAAGGTGGAGATTTAGTTGGGCATTCCAATTTCGATTTTGATCAACATCTATGGAATCCTTCGATTACAGTTTTGAGATCTCTTTTTATGAAAAATTAGATAGTAGAGACGCAATGGATGGTCGTGTGCTGGAAATTCTTGCACATCTCTATACCAAAGTCGGTCGAATTGAAGAAGGCCTCTCAATGGATCTCCGATTATCGAAATTGCGCCCAAAAGATGCGATGGTTCACTATAACCTCGCGTGTAGTCTTGCCCTCGTTGGGCAGACTGAAGAAGGATTTGAGGTATTGAAACAGTCAATTGAAATGGGGTATACTGATTTTGATTGGATGAAAGAGGATCCTGATCTCAAATCGATACGAAGCCTGCCTGTCTTTCAGGAACTGGTGAAAGAAATAGGGTCCTATCAAAAAGAGAGTGAGTGAATCCAGATTCGGATTATTCCCTTGCTTGCCTTACACTGTTTCGAATCATAACTTGCCTTTTTTTTATTTACTATCATGTCAAATCCAATTCCCGACATTGAACCAATGGTTTTCACTCCAAGCGAAAAGAGCGACGGAATGAATTACTCTCAATTGCAGCAAGAAATCCTTCGTCTGAAGAAGGAAAAGAATGCGGTTATCCTTGCGCACAATTATCAGATTCCAGAGATCCAGGAACTTGCGGATTATCTGGGCGATTCCCTGGGCTTATCTTACCAGGCAGCTGAAACCGATGCGGATGTCATCTGCTTTTGTGGGGTACACTTCATGGCGGAAACGGCCAAAATCGTAAGTCCTGAGAAAAAGGTTATTCTACCCGATATGGAGGCAGGTTGTTCTTTGTCTGATTCATGCCCTCCAGAAAAATTGGCTGCTTACAAAGCCAAGTATCCCAATGACTATATTGTGGCGTACATCAATTGTTCCGCGGGGGTGAAGGCGCTAGCAGATGTTATTTGCACCAGTGGCAACGCGGTTAATATCGTAAACAAAGTTCCGGAAGATCGGGATATTCTCTTTGTCCCAGATCAAAATTTAGGCCAATGGGTTGCGGGACAAACCGGCCGCAAAATCAAACTTTGGCCAGGAAGTTGTTATGCTCATGTTTTGTTTTCCAAGGAACAAATCGAAGCGATTCGGTTAAAATACCCAGATGCCAAGGTCGTAGCCCATCCTGAGTGCGTGGATTCCGTTCGAGAGTTGGCAGATGTCGTCTGCAGTACCGAAAAAATGGTCCATTATTGTAAGACGGATTCTGCGGATACTTTTGTCGTTGTTACTGAAACTGGCATGCTGCATCGCCTCCGCAAGGATATCCCTGGTAAAACGTTCATCGCGGGACCAACAGAGACTTGTGCATGCAATGATTGCCGATATATGAAGCTAAACACATTGGAGAAACTGCACGCATGTCTCTCCACCTTAACCCCGGAGATTGAGATGGCTGAGGAAATCGTTGAAAAAGCAAAAACCCCGATTCTGCGAATGTTGGAATGGAGCCGATAGCTCAGGGAATCCTTATGAATTGATCACACCCGAAGCCAAACGTAAAGGGAACCTTACCTACATTTTGGATCTGTCACGTGCCCCCTTCGCGGGGGTGCTTGAGTCAGGGATGCATGCGCTGGTGTTGTTGATTGCCATTCGTGTGTTTGATCCGGAACCTTTTTTCAAGGCAATGATCCCCGCTTCGGTGTCAATAGGGTTATTGCTGAGCCCATTTGTCCTTTCGGGTGCTTCGATGTTTCGGATTCGTGCGACTCGAGTGGCGGCTCTTTTTTGGGTTCTCAGTGGAACGATGATGGTAGTTACTACCTTTGCGGGATCTTTTTCATGGTTTCTGGTAAGTTTGACTCCTTCGATGTTTTCATACGCCTGTGTGCCGACCTTTATGATTTTCGCTTACGCGAATAACTACTCTTCAAGGCAACGAGGACAAAGAATTGGTGTGTTTTTCATGATTTCATCCACTGCGGCGGTGATTTTTTCCTATTTTTCAGGAGGGTGGTTGGATGCCAATATTTCCAGCTATCGATGGATTCTATTGATGATTGCCGCAGCCGCATTTTCGAGTGCACTATGCGCCTTTTTTATTCCTTCTCCGGCTGTTGAATCGAAATACAACGCCGCGCCGCTTCAAAACCTCTCTCTTGTTTGGAAGGATCGTCTCTTTGGGGGAATGCTGGCATCCTGGATGTTTATTGGTTTTGCAAATCTCATGACCATCCCTTTGAGAGTTGAATACCTGGCAACCTCTGAATATGGGCTCAACGCCAGTAACGCTGAAATTACAATTCTCGTGGTGGTGATTCCGTCAATTTGCAGAATTATTAGCACTCGGTTATGGGGTTACTTATTTGACCGCGTCAACCTGTTGATTTTGAGAAGCGTGCTGAATGGCATGTTTATGGTCAGTATCTTAATGTTTTTTTGCACAAAAGATTTTACAATCATGGCGATTGCGATGGCCATTACAGGTCTCGCTCATGGGGGAGGAAATATCGCCTGGAATTTATGGGTTACTAAAATAGCAAAACCCGAGAAAACAGCGGCGTATATGAGTGTGCATACTGCGGGTACTGGATTCAGAGGCTTGCTGTCACCTTTCTTGGGGTTTGCGGCAATCTCGATACTGGGTCCCACTTCAACCGCGTTCATCGCATCTGGCCTGGCGGCAATCTCAATTTTGATCAATTTACCACTGACGAGACACCCAAGACTGAAAGAATCGTTCTGATTGAGTCTTCTTAATCATTATATGGAATCGCGATTCGATGACGATAAACAGCTTGGTTTTTAGTAGAACCAACATGATTTTCGAAGCCGTCGACTCCGAACAATAGAGTTGCTTTCGGTAAGGACGGAACTGCTAGACGGACGGTCCTTTTTATTCAAATAATTCGAGAAAACTGCTCAATTCCCAGCGCGTAGTAGATCTATTTGCTTTAAAAGTAAGCGAGTAGGAGCAAATCCATCACTGGTCTCATTTACAAAGTTGCGGCAAGGTTTTTCATGCTTGAAGCTTTGTATGTATATTTGATCGGCGTCGAAGCGGTTATCAATGTGTTTTTCATTGATCGGAATCCAGTTCACTGGCAATCCAAACCAAGTGAATCCGACTTTATACCAACCGGATTTTTTTGAACTCGTTTTACCACGCAAAAACAATGGGTTGCGAAAGAGGAAATCAGGGTAACTGTCAAAATGCAGCAATACTTCAAAAGAAACTGGTTCTTTTAGAAAATAGGAAAAAAATGGCTGTTCCGGAGCTTCGATAAAATAATCATAAAAATCAAAAGGATTGATCCCCTGGAGATTCATTCCATTCCATGACGCATGGGAATTAGGGGTTTTGTAGTTTTGCTGCTGATACCAGGCATTAAATTTTGAGTTCAACCGCAGGACAATTTCAAAATGTAGATGGGACGACCCTTTCGGGATTTGAATCGAGGAGGATGTATTGCCCATAATTCCGATTTTTTGCCCAGCTTTGACATCTAACCCTGCATGGATCTTCGGTTCAATGAATCCAAGGTGTGCGTAGAGGGAACACCATTCGATCCCACGGTCAAAATGAGAAATAACGATATACTGACCGTAATTACTTTCGGAAACATCCCGATTGACGTAAGCGATAGTCCCATCGGCGATCGCGCCTACTGGATCCATGATCATACCAGCACTCGATTTACGAATCGATTTTAGATCAATTCCTTCATGAAATTTAAGGCCGTCATTACGGGAACATCCCCAGTCTCCGGATTGGATTCGACCCGATGCAGTCGGCTGAAGATAAGCCTCTGGTTCTTGATGCTCGAGGAAAGCCGTATTCGGAGTCGGCCATATCAAGTCCTTGCCATATTTTGCCTGTGAAAACGGCACTGCTCCTATTGATATTAATAAAAAAAGGGAAAAATGTCGAAGTAGGGGTAAAGAATTCAATTGAATAGGGGTTAGGAGTCAGATTTGAGCGCTTCATTAATGGCATTCACCAATTCCGGTAATGATTCATCGGGGTATTCAACATAGGTAGAAATAGTGCCGTCTTCTAAGACTTTGTTGATTCGCCAGGAACCCAGTGGACGCTGTCCTAAAACAAGCACAAGTCTACGGCCTCGGTATTCACCACAAATTCGCATCAATTGCAGGCGCATTTTATTTTTCAACTTGAACTTAAGGTAGGGGCCCATAGTCCCTTTGGCGAGTTCGACGGAGGCGATTTGAAAGTGTGGGATACTCGGAACAGGCTTGATTTGTATCACTGAAGCACTGACAGGGAGTTGAACGCTTGCAATTTTACTGCTTTGAAGTTCAGCCCCTATCACCTCAATAAAAAAAAGGGGCAAATTGGAGTCTCGTTCTTCTCTTTTCTCGGTGCTCACACACGAAGATAGCATCAAAAGGACTACCCATAAAAAAACGAAGTGAAGCATGTTGCCGTTTTTGGTCATCGCCAACATCCTACGATTCGTTCCCCGTTGTTGCATTTTCGGGCTGATTATTCTCGGTGTTGCTCTCTTCCTTTTTCGGAGTTTCTTTATTGGGATTTTCTCCCCCCAAGACGCTGAGGTTTTGCTCAATGTGCGCCATGTTCTCCGGGGTCATTTCAACGGCTTCAACGAGGTATTCCTCTTTGCTTTTGACATGGTGAAAATTGATATAATTTTGCGGTATTCCTCTGACTCGAATCGATTTCAGAATTTTCTTCCTCTCCAAAAAAAGGGCGAGTATGTAAATCATGCATTTGGTAGAGTTCGAACGTATCTCCACTTCAACCGATTCAGCCATTGAAATGAAAAGCTCCTCTACCGTTTGAGCGTGATGTTTCTGTTCTTCCGTTTCAGCGCTTTCAGGTGGCTTAATGGTTCGCACCCATCGCCCAACAATTAATCCATCGGTCTGAATCTGCTCCTCAAATTCCTCTAAAACATCCCTGCGAATGAGCCCTTCGGACACGCTTTCAATCAATAAACAAGTGACACGATCTCCCGGCTTGAACGTTTCTTCGCTGTGAGCGCATTTCCTCGAAAAGGATTGGATCTGCCATTCGGTGATCATGGGTGAGTACAATGATAAAAAGCATTACTCGAATCAAGTATTCCTTCAGCTGCTTTTACTAATTTACCTAAATTCATCCTTCTCCAGAATTCCAGTGATCGCAGGCTAGGAAAAAAGGTCCAGTTGGTCTGATCGATGAATCCTAGCTTTCCTGCGTCCATCTTTCATCTGGATTTCCACCATTTTCCCATCGTTTAAAGGCTCACATTGAGTGACTAGCTTACCTTTATTATCACGCAAGATCGCATAACCCCGTTGAAGTGCGCTATCGGTACTCACTGATACGAATCGTTTCTCAATCGCCACGAGACGGTTTTGCTCAGATTTCAGTTGGTGTTGAACTTCCCGACGGATCCTCAGCTTGAATTCCTCCGTCTTTGCCACTCTAAGTTCCAACAGTTTCGAAGGGTGAAGGCTTTTGAAACGCTCTGTCATCACTGCAATACCGTTGTTGGAGCGATGGACTCCCGTTTCAACCCTTGATCGCATTCTTTCCAGGAGCTCATCCAATCGAAGATGCCGATTCTCAACAAAGCGGGTAGGGGTATGGCTGCGAAGACGGTCTCCCATATGAGAGAGGGTTTGGCTCTTCTCTCTCAATTGTTCTGTTCTGCTGCGAGTTAATGCTATACCGACTTGCTGGATGCGTTGGTGGAAATCAACGTAACCACTTGAGATCAACTCGGCCGCTGCGCTTGGTGTCTCTGCTCGCTTGTCTGCTGCAAAGTCAGTTAATACAAAGTCGATTTCGTGACCAACGGCAGAGATGACAGGAGTTTTGCAAGCTGCAACCGCTCTGACCAAGGCTTCCTCATTGAAATTCCATAAGTCTTCCAGGCTGCCTCCCCCTCGTCCAATAACCAGTAGATCAAGATCCTCATATGCTTCAGCCCACTTCATCTTTTCCAAAATATCTCGGGCGCCTTCTTTGCCTTGGACTACTGCGGGGAATAAAATGACTTTCCCCGTCCAATTTCTGCGGGTAAGAATACTAAGAAAATCTCTCAATGCAGCTCCGGTTGGCGAGGTGATGATACCAACCGTTCTGGGTAACAGAGGAATGCTCTTTTTGTTCGCAGGTGAGAACAGACCTTCCGCATTCAAAAGCCTTTTGAGACGTTCAAATTCTGCCTGTAGCCGACCTGCGCCCTCCTCGATGCACTCCCGAATGATGAGTTGGTAAGTGCCTCTAGGTTCGTATACGCTGAGATTGCCGAGAGCGACAATCTCCATTCCATCCTGGAGTTGTAGCTTCATTCTTGCGGCATTCCCTCGGAAAACAACTGCGCTAATTTGTGCGCCAGCATCTTTTAGTGAAAAATAAATATGCCCACTCGACTGCCGCCTTAGATTGGAGATTTCACCTTTCACCCATACGGCCGCATAAGCGTCCTCAAGCGTTCGTTTAATCCCGGAAGTGAGCTCAGAAATTGAGCAGATGTTTTCCTGCTTAGGAGGAAGGTGCATAGAATTATGATACGCCTTGTTCTGTTTGAGTCTCTGGGTTCCTTTTTCGGAGCCATTGAACAACGATACCGATGATGATGAAAAAGAAAATTGCAGCTATACCGAGTCCCGCCTTGCCTTCAAAAATGGCCCCACCGCCCACCACAAAGGCTGTGGTATACATCAACTGAATTCCTACACTTATGACAATATATTTGCCAAACGGAACACGAGATACGCCGAGGAAATAATTCTGCAAAAAGAACGGAATTCCCGGCGTAAGCCGTATGATTATTGCAACCTTGGATTTGTGTTCTTCTGGAATCTCGGGGAACCTGTTCGAGAATAATGCCACTATCTTCTCAAAGACCTTTCGCATCGGATAGGCAGAAAGAAAGTAGGTCCAAACCATATTCAGGATCATTGCTGAGTGACAAAGAGCCAAAGCTGCGACTACTCCATAGCGACTCGTAAAAAGCACCCCCGCCAACAGGAGAAATGGACTCAGTGGTAAAGGAAGGCCTCCAACTATCAGAATCGAGAGATAAACCAATAGTGGGTAATCTGAAATCCTTTCAATGACAATGTTGACGAAGGTTTTGATATCACCTGGGCTGATACCCATCACAACCATCGCATAGGCTCCGGAGGCACCGAATATGACCATTACAATCAGCAGGATGATAACTTTAGGGTTTTTTAAAATGTTTAGCATCAATGTTTGGAAAGTATTTGAATGGTGGGAGGGACAAAATCAATTAATGCTTCCATACGGAAACCTGACAGACTGTCCATTGGTATTTGCGTTCATGTTCTCGAATTAACATGGCGCAATTTTCTTCTGCAAGGAAACTTAGCTTTTCCGATAAGGTATGGTTCACTACATCTGAAGCTTTAGGCCCGTTTTCGGTGCCGCCCAACCATTTAGATTTCTCTGTAAAATCATCCATGTAGGTGAATGGAGTCGAAATCACGAATACACCGCCTGGTTTTAGCAAGTGCGGAATATTTCGAAGAAATTTTGCTGGATCCGGAAGACGACAAATAAGATTTGACGCCAGGATGAGGTCAAACTGCCCGAGTTCCTTTTCAGGTAAATCCATTGCGTCCCCCTGGCTGAATGTTATTTTTTCTGGGCGAGCTCCTGGAGGAGTCGAACAGGACGTAGACTGAAACTGATCCCCCTGGATGCGATAGGAATACTCCAACCGACCCTCATTCTTTAGCTGATTCGCTTTCTTAATAAAAGCGTGGGAGTAATCGATCCCGACCACATCATCAAACCAGCGACTGAGCTCAAATGTGGTGCGCCCTACGGCGCATCCTATGTCGAGTGCTCGAAGGGTGCCATGAGAGGATGCTATTGAAGTAGGGTAGTGGGATTGGTGGATGTGGGCGACCCGTTCAGGGAAATGCATACTATCCTTGGGTCCAAAATCCCAAGGCATGATCTCTTCGGGCTCACCATAGTGAAACAATAGATATTCAGAGAGGACTGTCTCATCTTCGTAAAATTCACTCACACTTTTCCTCCCATTTCGCATACCTTATTGAAGTGATTTTCTTCTACTGGCTGGATCGACAAGCGTTGCCCTCGTTTAATGACTAGCATGCCCTCAAGGGCGGATTCGTTTTTCATCTCTTCTAAGGAGACCATATTTTCAAAGTCGTATTGATGCGTCACATCGACCATCATCCAGCGTGGATTTTCCTCTGAAGCTTTAGGGTCATAATAATCCGATGAAGGATCCCACGCGGTGTGATCGGGATAGGCATCTGTTGTTATCTCAGCAACACCCACGACACCCGGCGGACTTACCCTCGAATGATAGAACAATACGAGATCTCCCGTTTTGACTTTATCCCTGAGGAAATTGCGCGCCTGATAGTTGCGAATCCCATCCCAGGTAGTCGTTTTTGATTTAGAGTTCTTGAGATCTTCAATGGAGAATTTGAAGGGTTCAGTTTTAAACAACCAATATGCCATGGGGAGAGTCTTATGGGGAGTTTCAAAGATTTCAAATCCTCGTTCTTTAAAATGATAAAATAGTCTACAAATGAACTTGTGTTCACCTTTTTGTTGAGTTCCAATAATAACGCATGAAGAAAATCATTCACATCGATATGGATTGTTTCTATGCCGCGGTGGAAATCAGAGATAAACCCGAATTGGCATCAAAACCCGTTGCAGTCGGAGGCACAAGCCGCCGGGGGGTGTTAACAACATGCAACTACATTGCACGTGAATTTGGGTGCAGATCAGGAATGCCAGGGTTTAAAGCATTAGAATTATGTCCTCATTTGGTGATGCTCCCCACTAGTTTTCACAAATACCGAAAGGAATCCCAGGTTGTAAGAGAGATTTTTCTAAGCTATACGGAACTAGTAGAGCCCTTATCTTTAGACGAAGCTTTCCTTGATGTATCGCACATCAAAGACCGTTATGCTTGGGACGTTGCAAAGGAAATACGACAACGGATTTGGGATAATACCCAGCTCACGGCTTCGGCAGGCATCGCGCCCAACAAGATGTTGGCAAAGATTGCGAGTGATTGGAAAAAACCCAATGGGCAGTTTGCCATAACACCAGAGGATATTGGCACATTTATGCAGTCTCTTCCGGTGGGAAAAATATGGGGGGTTGGTAAAAAGACCCAGCAACGTCTGGAGAAGAATGGAATAACCACCTGCAGTGATTTGCAGAAGTGGAGCGAATTCGAACTCGAAAACCGGATGGGGAAATTTGGAAGAGAACTATATCGCCTATGCCGCGGGATCGATGACCGAGAGGTTGTCGTGGAGAGAGAACGCAAGTCCATGAGTACGGAGCGAACCTATTTTGAGGACATTCACGAAGTAGAAGAAGCACTCATTCAGATGGCATTGCTTTGCGATGAGCTCGCAACAGACTTTAAAAAATCGAAGCATAAAGACAGGCAAATCGCTAAGATATTTGTGAAGTTGAAGTTTTCCGACTTCCAATCAACAACCAAAGAAACGCTCGCGGATGAGATCGACCCTTTTCGCTTCGAACCTCTGCTAAGAGAGGCCTGGTTGCGCGGAAATCAAAAAGTGAGATTGATTGGAGTGGGCGTTCGGTTTGCATCGGAGCCTTTGCAAGTGCAGGAACAAATGCGCCTTGCATTTACGAGTGCAGACACTACCGAGGAATAAGACGGTTCGTTATCTTTCATTCAAAGCGATCGAAAACGAGCAGGATCTGGTAGATTGTTCGGACTTTGCATTGACACTCTACATCCTCGAACGTGGAATTAGGGTTTCCTTTGATATCCACAGCATGAAGCGATTTTATCTTACTACTGCAATTGATTACGCTAATGGCGCCCCTCATATCGGACACGCTTATGAAAAAGTTTTGTCTGACGTAATTGCGCGTCATCGTCGTTCCCGCGGGGACGAGGTTCATTTCCTTACGGGCCTCGACGAACATGGGCAAAAAGTTCAAATGTCGGCTACCGAGCAGGGGATCGACCCCAAGGCTTTTTGCGATCAAATGGCAGAAAAATACCATGACCTCTGCAAGGACCTTGAAATTTCAAACGACGATTACATCCGGACCACAGAGGATCGGCATAAAGGGGTCGTAAGGGATTTACTGCAAAAGTTGCATGACAAAGGTGAAATCTATCAGGGCAAATACAATGGTTTCTATAGCCAGCGGGCAGAGCAGTTCGTGCAGGAAAAAGATCAAGTCGATGGAGAATGGCCTGAGGTATTTGGCGAGGTCACCGAGATTACCGAAGAAAATTACTTTTTCCCTCTAAAGAAATATCAGCAATGGCTGCTAGACTATCTCGATGCGAACCCGGATTTTATTGTACCATCATTTCGTCAAAAACAAGTGGTTGAGTTTCTCAAGGAGGATTTGAACGATCTTTGTATTTCTCGACCCAAGGAAAGACTTTCATGGGGCATCCCGCTTCCGTTTAATGAAGATTACGTAACCTACGTATGGTTTGATGCGCTCATTAACTACATTTCTGCTGTTGGATATGGAACGGATGATTTCAGTCAAAACTGGCCGGCAGATTACCATGTAATTGGTAAAGATATCCTGATTCCGGCCCATGCAGTCTATTGGTTAATCATGCTAAAAGCGTGCGACATTCCGCTTCCCAAGCATTTGTTGGTGCATGGATTTTGGACAAAAGCGGGCGAAAAGGTTTCCAAAAGTGCTGGAAACACAATCAATCCACTCGACTACGCTAAAGACTTCAGCCCGGATGCCTTTCGCTACTTCGTTATGCGGGAGATGAAAGTCGGACAGGATGCTGAGTTTTCCCACGAACGTTTTCTAAGTCGCTACAGTGGAGAGCTTGGAAATGACGTCGGAAATCTTCTCAGTCGATCGCTCAATATGCTGGCTCGATATACAGATGGAATCGTGCCTGAAGCGACCGTTTCTGAAGAAGCAGAGAAACAATTAGTTGAAGCATTCGAGAATGCCGCAGCGACACTTGTCGAACGCTTTGACGCGCTTGATTTCAGCGTGGGACTCGACGCATTGTTTGCCTATTTCAAAGCGATCAATCGATACGCGGAAACTCGTGCGCCATGGAAGCTCGCTAAATCAGAACAAGCAGCTGATCAGGAATTGTTAAAAACGACCCTGGCTTACATGACCGAAGGGTTGAGACTTGGTGTTAGTCTTCTTAAGTCAGTGATGCCTGAAGTGGTCGGCAAGATTGAGTCGCATTTGAATGTCCCCGAATCGACCGCTCAAGCATTGATTTCTGATAAACCAACATGGGATTTTGTGTTAACAGGTCGAAAAGTGGGAGACAAAGTTATATTATTCCCCCGTCCCGAAACCAAATAACGTCTCTGACACGCGAATGCAGATAATCCCCGTAGAGCTATTTGGAAAACCAAATCGCGAAGGGCTTCAACGCTTTCTTGAGCACTGCCAAGCATTAGCGGTTGAGCGATCGCATGCGGTGTTGGCTTCAATCTCACTGCCTTCCGATTATCTTGACCCGTTGGCTGTGCTTCAGAGCGTAAATGACTCTCATTCAGAGCATTGTTATATCGAGCGAAATTCAAAGCATGAAGCGGTTGCCTGTGCAGAGCCTGTCATTCGACTCGAAACCAGCGGAAGCGACCGTTTCCGGGAGGCACGCAGTTTTGTCGAAGAATGGAGTCAGCATGCGGTTTTTATCGGCGACGATACTCTCCCGTGGGCTGGTCCGCATTTTTTCTCTTCTGCTGCATTCGAGGAAGAACAAGGGCAGTATACAGATTTTCTGGAACACTCACTGCAACTCTTTGTCCCAAGGTGGCAGGTTGGTTGGAAAGGGCCCAGTTTTAGTGCGACAGCCAACATCTTAGTTGAGAGCGATACTCCGCTGGATTTACTAATCGAACCCATATGGAGGGCGCATCAACGATTTGCCTCATTTGAATTCGACCCGACAGAATTAGCTGACAAAGGCACCCTTCCAGATGCGTCTGCGTGTCGAATACTTGACAAAGAACAATCCGAAAAAGGCTACCTGAAGGCTGTTCAGCTCGCTCTGGATTCTATTAAAAAGGGAGAACTCGAAAAGGTGGTTGTTTCGAGACATATCGAGATTGAAACAACGGGAGAATTCGTTCCTCTCGATCTTCTTAACAAGCTCCGAATGAAATATCCCGACTGTTGCTCTTTTTCATATCAGAATGCAAAGGGAGAATCTCTTATCGGAGCAACTCCAGAGCGCTTGGTAAGAGTAAATGGAGGAGTTTTTGAAACAGAAGCCTTGGCCGGATCAATCGAGCGCGGAGAAAGCGCAAGGCAGGATGCGCATTTCTCTCGGCAACTCCTCTCTAGTGAAAAAGACCGCATCGAGCATGGCCTGGTTTTGCAGTATATTCGGGAATCACTGCAAGAGTTAGGAATTGAAGCAGAAGAATCACCGGTTCCAGAAGTGCTGCAGCTTTCGAACATTCAGCACTTAAGGGTTCCCCTTAAGGGGAAACTAGGGGAAGCTCATCACATTTTTGATCTGGTAGAAGCCCTTCATCCAACTCCTGCACTGGGGGGGTATCCAAAAGAACCAGCACTGAAAAAACTGAAAAGCTTGGAGCCGGATCGCCGTGATCGTTATGGCGGACTCAATGGGTGGGTGAACACCTTGGGAGATGGCGAATTTACCGTTAATATCCGCTGCGCCAAAGTTGCTTCAAATCGTGCGATTCTCTATGCGGGAGCTGGAATTGTAAAAGATTCAGAACCCGAGAAAGAACTGCGCGAAACGGAATTGAAACTGATTGGGATGTTGCCAAACTTTATGAATTTGCGATAGGACTGCATCAATGAATCTTGATAAAATTCAGGCGAATGAATTAGCGGGAATTGCATTTGTGGAAGCGCTTGCAGTTCTTCGCATTCAAGATGTGGTGATTTCTCCAGGATCGAGATCGACTCCATTAACTTATGCATTTTCCCAAGACTCGCGCATGCATACAACAGTGGCATTGGATGAACGGGATGCTGGGTTTTTCGCACTTGGAAGAACGAAAGCAAGCGGGATCGCTTCTGTATTGGTATGTACCTCAGGAACGGCAGCAGCGAATTATCTGCCTGCCGTAGTAGAGGCGCGCTATAGCCATACTCCTCTGCTTATTCTTACCGCTGATCGACCTTTGATCGAGCAACACTGCCATTCTCCTCAAACCATTCTTCAAACGGGCATGTTCTCCAACTTCGTCCATCATGAACAACAGTTGGAATTGCCACAAAATTCGGCCAATTTCGTAAGGTATATCCGCGAAATAATTCGCCACGCGATCTCGAGTGCGGAAAACATGAATGGTCCTGTTCATCTCAATGTTCCATTCGAGGGGAATCTCACACCTGTGCTTAAACCTGAAGTATACGCACAAGCTAAAGAAAGCGTCCGAAAACGTTTCTTCAATATAGAGTCCGCTGTGAGCCTAAGCCCCGCAAACCCATTTCAGTTTGAATCCTCTGATAATCGCTTCTCCGACCACCTAACAGGGAAGAGATGTTTGTGCATCGTTGGACCCTCTTATGAAAAAGGTTCGAATGAGAGTTCTTTAGGGCAGTTTATCCAAAGACTCGATCATTTGAAAATCCCTGTGATTGTCGATAGTTTGAATGCTGCGAGGGCGCTCTCAAAGCAATACAACAATGTCATTGCGCCTTATGAATGGCTTCTTAACCCCAAAAATGGGATTTTGGATTCTCTGGAGCCACAATTGATTATTCAAGTAGGAGAGATCCCCACTAGCAAATCGCTGAGACAGGCGATGTCGAATTGGGATAGCCTCATAATCACAATCCAACCAGTGACGGATTCTGACAACCATGATCCATCCTATTCCCATAAGATTGCATCCGTTTCCTTGGAAAAAGCGCTTCTTGAGTGTTTAGAAATAGAAGCTTTGCCTGAAAAACCTCAGTCAAATTTTTGCCAATCCTGGATTCAAAATGCAAATGGGATCCGTGGTTTTCTGAAGAATTATTGTCAGGAGAATCCAGATTGGGTAGAGCCTGTCCTATGTCATCGACTTCCGAAGCTCCTTCAGCAACCGCATGACCTTTTCATCTCTAACAGCATGGTCATCAGAGATATGGAGAATTTCTGTTTGGATCCATCAAATGTGGAAAAGGTTTTCAGTAACAGGGGTGCCAATGGAATTGACGGGATCGTTTCCACAGCCCTCGGTGCCGCAAGAGAGCACACCCCATTGGTTTGTTTGCTCGGTGACTTATCCTTTTTTCACAATACTGGGGCACTTAAGTTAGCCAGGGAGCTTAAGGCAGGTTGCAAGGTGTTGTTCGTTTTACTCGACAATCAGGGAGGTGGTATTTTCGAACACTTGCCAATTGCTTCCAGGGAAGCTGTTTTTGAAAAGTTTTTTGCAACTCCTCAAACAGTTGACATCACCTCGATATGTAATGCCTACGGGGTCAAGTATCACGGCGGTCCGAGCGAATTGCAACATCTGGAATCGTTCTTTGTTGAGTGGTTTAAAGAAACTGAAGAAAATCAAAACCCATCTCCTGAAGTAACGCTTCTCCATCTTAAATTTAATCGAAAGCAAAGTTATCAATACAGGCGTCGCTTGCTGAAACAGCTTTGCGAATCATCATCTTAAGGTAACAAAATAGGTCGTATCTATGAGTAACGAATGGGTCTCCATTAAATCTTACGAAGATATTCTCTTCGAACAACTTGGCGATGAAGGCATCGTTAAGATCACTATTAACCGTCCGCATAAGCGAAATGCGTTTCGCCCTGAAACAGTGTCTGAGATGTATGACGCTCTGACGATTGCTCGTGAAAACAGCAGGGTAGGGGCGATTCTGTTGACTGGCGCCGGTCCGCACACTGACGGGAAGTATGCATTTTGTTCAGGTGGCGACCAAAGTATTCGCGGGGAAGCTGGTTACGTAGACGAAGGAGGGGTTCCACGGCTGAACGTTCTCGATCTTCAGAAACTTATCCGATCGATTCCAAAGGCCGTCATCGCACTTGTTGCTGGCTATGCCATTGGTGGTGGGCATGTACTTCATGTCATTTGTGATATCTCTATCGCCGCAGAAAATGCGGTATTTGGTCAGACCGGCCCAATTGTAGGGAGTTTTGACGGTGGGTTTGGCGCTAGTTATCTTGCACGTTGTGTTGGACAAAAGAAGGCAAGAGAGATCTGGTATCTTTGTCGTCAATACAACTCAGCTGAGGCATACGAAATGGGACTAGTCAATAAAGTGGTTCCCGTCGATCAACTCGATGCTGAGGGTATCCAATGGGCCCGTGAAATAGTATCCAAAAGTCCACTCGCAATTCGTTGTTTGAAATCCGCCTTCAATGCAGAACTCGACGGACAATCGGGAATACAAGAATTGGCTGGAAATGCCACGCTTCTCTACTACCTAACAAAAGAGGGGAGTGAGGGAAAAACCGCATTCCTTGAAAAACGAAAACCAGCATTTCACAAATTCCCTTGGTTACCCTAATCCTCCGCGGTGTTTCAAAAGTATAGAATAATTTCATGTTTGATGAACATTTGTCGCGCAATTACATCAAACTACATATAAAAAGGTAGTCAAATGAGGATAACTGTAGACATTGAGGAAGATAAACTCCGAGAATTGCTTGAAATCACAGGCGAAAAAAAAATGAGCCCCGCTGTCAGTAAAGCGGTTGTCGAATATATAAAGCGAATCAAGTCCGCAGAATTTGGGACCCTGATTAAGTCAGGTGTATTCGAATTCAAGGATTAACCCTAAGAATTGAAACGGAATGGTACTAGTAGATTCCAGCATATGGTTGACCGCCCTTGATTCTGAGAAACCCTGCGCCTACAGGGCTCGCATACAATTAGAAGAATTGCTGGGCAACTACATGGTGGCGGTTTGTGATTCGATTCGGTTTGATGTTTTGCACCGTATTGGAACGGATCAACGCGCGGAGTTCATGTCGTATTTCAACCGTCTTCCAGTCTTATCGGTGAAGGCTTCTACATGGAATATCGCGATTCAGATTGCGTGGGAAATGCAAGCGAACGAAGTCGATCTCAGTCAAAGTGAAGCGATCGTTGTCGCCCTGGCTTTACAGAATAAAACCCCGTTGTTCACTTTTAGCAGTGGGCAAATAAATGTGAACAATATAAGGCGTCTAAAGCTGTTGCAGTAGTCTTGCTAAGCACCGAAATAGCGGCTTAAGCATTTTCGGACTCGAATCTCCTCAGGTCTTCATCGGTGTCCAGATCATATCCGCTAAAACTCGGATCTAGATAGGTTGAAACATCTTCTGCATGCCGTTGCATAATGTGTTTCGCTCCTAACTCACCTCGCAGTTGCATCAATGCCTCAAAATGAGCGGAGCCAAATATCACAGGTGGACCTTTTGCTCCATTTTCATATTGGCTGACTGTAATAGCATTTGGATCTTCACCGTTGTGATATTGAATCAAGCAGTTGAGAAAGTCAGTCGTAACCTCCGGTTGATCTGCGAGTATCAAGAGGACTGCAGATGAATCTGATAATTGAAACGCATCTTGGATCGTTTTTAAGCCGCAAGAAATGGATGATCCCAGTCCGAATTCATGCAGAGGATTTACTTTGACTTCAATCGATTTAGAAAAGCAGATATTTTTAAGTATTTGATCGAAATGAGCACCCAATATCAGTGTTTTACTCGCAAGATTCGGTAAACGGGTGATTTCATTCAAGCAATGTTCAAGCAGTGGTATTTTTGCCTTCGGGTGACGATACAACTGTTTAATTTGAGGTGACATGCGGGATGAACTGCCTGCAGCAAGGATGATCGCGTGAATGGATGGAATATTGACCTTCATCTTAAATGTTCTGCGTTTAAAGAGCTCCAAATTTGACTTAGGCAATCGAAAGAAATGAAGGCCTAATTGCGCTTAGTAAAAATCACTCTATCGCCGAGGCCGTGGACTCTTGCCAATTGATTCACTTTTCTTTGGAGGACAAACCGCTAGGCCTTTCTTATTGGAACGACGTATGATGAACGGGCATTGGTGTGATTCGCTAGAGATTCATAAGGGTCTTCAGTTCTTTGTATTTTGAGCGACTGAGGGGTATCTCTGCGTCATTGCTCATCACAACAAAGTGCTTGTGACTGCCCTTACTGTGGATTCCTTTTACCAACTGCATGTTCACTACATAAGATTTGTGTATCCTTTCAAAGCTTGGAGGCAATAACTTGCATAAATCCTTCAACATTTTGTCGTGCATTTCGTTGTGGCCGTCGAGAAGGAATAATTGAGAATAGCCTCCATCGGCCTGGATGTAGTTCACGTTTTCTAATGCTACCAGTTCAATGAGTCCAAATTTTCGAATGGCCAAGTATTTAGCAAAATGCTCCCGTCCGCTGTTTTCTCTGCTGTCTGCCCGTTCAAATGCTAACTTCAACCGCGTTTCATCAAAGGGTTTGGTGATAAAATCAATGACTCCGAGTTCGTAGGCATCAATTGCCCGTTCGGGATATGCCGAGATGACGATGGTATGAAACGATTTGGATGCAACTTCTCGTAATACTTGAAATCCATCTTTTCCGTTTAAATTGAGATCCAATAGCAACAGATCGATGGTGTTTTCCTCAAGGTAGCGGATGCCCTCATCGATAGTATCTGCGGTTTCGATTAAACTAAGGCGGTTGTCTAAGATAGATTTACTGAGGCGGACAATGCGATCCTGGATACTGGCCTCGTCTTCGATTACTAATATTTTCATGATAGGGCGGGGAGGGTTAATAAATTTCGATAGTGGTAATCCATTCTCCATCCTTAGGGCCATGAGAATAGTTCCACCGATTTTTGTAGGATTCCATCAAGCGTGCCTTGATGTATTTGATGCCCGTGCCTTCTGAAGGAATCAGTTCGGCTGTCGGCTGATGAGAGTAGGGCGATCGGAAAGTATAGATACGTCGTTTTCCGTCTTTCTTTCCTTCCAATACAAATTCTACAGACTGTTTTCCAAATGAATTATGAGAAATCGCATTTTCGAGAAGGTTGCGAATTATCGAAGGTGGGAGCATTTCGTTCAAATCAATGCTTCTTGTAGAGAGCAAGTAGTTGGCTTTCTTTCGAAACTCCATGACCTTAAGATAGTTGCGACAGGAATCGATTTCTATTCCTAAAGGAATGAGTTTTTGATCTGTCATTCTGGATAACACCTCAAACTCTTTGGCAAGCGCATTCAGAAAGGAAGCTCCTTGCTTGGGATTTGATTCAATCCATTCCATCGCCGAGGTGATAGAGTTTAGGATAAAATGAGGTTGGATTTTGTTCTTAATGAGCTCAAGGTTTAGCCGTGCGTTCGTTAAATGAGCTTCTTGTTTCTCCTTGTTTTGTTTGTAAAAGGCGAGGGCGATCGAAAATAGCAGATAAAGAAAAAGGGCAAAATAAATTACAAATTGCTGCTGATCAAAAAGCCGCATGCTATAGACTAGAGACAGCGTTGACAGTATTATGAGTGCTGTAATCGCATATTTTCTGCGCAAAAAGACAGCAAGCAAAGCAATCAGCGTCAGCCATTCGTAGGTGATTTTGAGTACGCCGAAACTATCAAATCCTTCCAGTACCCAAGAGAAAGCAATAGGAATGGGTAACAAGATCCAGGAAAGTCTCTTTTTAAATCCCAGAGCCTCAAAGATCAATAGATGGGCCAAAAGACTGATGATGTAATTCACTGAATAGACCAAATTGAGTGCCCATGCAGCTTGAATATAGTTCAGGTCGAGATGGTAGTAGGCTAATTTATTGAGTGCAAAAGTAGAAAAAAGCAGACAAATCGTGCCGAGATAAAAATGAACCAAGCTTTCCCTTTTTGTAAGAAAAGTGGAGATAAAAAACACTCCGAATACAAAGTAGACGAGATAAGAACCATAGTTAATCATGTGCCAACGTTCTTGTATGATTAACTCTTCGAATGGAACGACGTGAATTCCAGTGTGATGGATAACAAAAGTCTTTGGTCTGCGGTGGCCGATCAGTTCAATTAAATGTTCACCTTCGGTCAAAAAAGTGCTGGGTATTGGTAATAGATGTCGATTTTTTCCGGGCTGCAGCTCTTCGCATCCACTTCCTTTTGCCTCCACTTTGCCGTTCATCCCAATGAGTTTCCCGTCGAATAAAACTTCATACGAACCTGCTAAATTAACCACTAAATAGTAGTTGGACAAATTGGCGACGTGATCTCCTTTGGAGTTAAGCGTCAATTCATAGCGAAAATCGGTAGGGTGTTCCTCCCAATGCTGCCAGAATCCGCTATCGTAGGTTGAGTCTACTTCGATTTTCTCCCAAGTATTTGATTCTGCATTAAACGTTCCATAGAAAGCGTTTTTGACTGATAGCACCGCTGTTTCTTCAGCAGCTATGCTTTTGGAATTAAGCAGAAGAGATGACGCAATGAATAATATTACAAATGAGGTAAAGCCAGTGAGCCTTACCGATAAACGAACAACAGGTAGCTTCGAGTTTGTGTGAAACACTCGAAGACACTTAGTTTTTAAATTTAAAATCCTATTCACCAATTGTCTGATCATGTATTGCTTTGAGGAGTAATCCAATAATTGAAATTACAAAAAATTACGTTTTGTTTCTCTACGGGACCGTCGATTGGGAGGTTTATTCTCATTTCCCCGTCAAATACCGATTCAGCTTTCATTCCTTGAAGTGCGCACAATATATATTATGTCTAATTGAGGCGATTGCACTATGATCCTGACATTGACATAGAGAGCAAAACTTCCCTTCTCGGAATATTCGCATAGTTCAAAGATTTTGAATTGTGTAATTTTTCGACTCTGGCAACGTTTCGCATTGGTTTAGTTTTGGATAATTTAGAGCACACAATATATTTATAGAATGGATAATCCACTTTTCAATTGGTTGGATCAACGATCTGCTGGTGTATTGCTACACCCAACTTCACTTCCAAATCAGTATGCTATAGGCAATTTCGGTCCTTCGGCTAAGTCATTTGTGGACCTTATTGTTTCTTGTGGTTTCAAGTACTGGCAGATGCTCCCTCTTGGGCCAACCGGTTATGGAGATTCTCCTTACCAATCTTATTCCAGTCATGCAATAAACCCGCTTCTGTTGGACTGGGACTCGCTTGTCTCGCAGGGTTGGGTAAAAACACAAGACCTGTCGCCGTTGAGGCGACAAAACATAGAACGTATTGACTTCGATGCCATTCGAACGGTTCATGAAAAGTTACGAAGAATTGCAGTCAAAGCAGGTCTTAGTGATGCGAATGTGGCATCACGCTATGATGAGTTTTTAAGGTCTCAATCCAGCTGGGTGCAAGACTACGCTCTCTTCATGGCACTCAAGAAATTTAACAAAAACTCGCCTTGGAACCAATGGAAGAAGGCCCACCGCGACTACGCCCAAGCCAAGTCACTTAAACAAAGTGAAGTGATTAAGGCTGAAATCGACCATATTTGTTTTGAGCAGTTTATACTGCTGGAACAGTGGAAAACGCTTAAAAATTACGCCAATGATCAAAATGTGCAGATAATTGGAGATATTCCTATCTACGTTTCACCGGATAGCGTTGATGTCTGGGCGAACCCAGAGGTGTTCCAAGTCACTAAAACAGGGAAATTTTCGAATTTGGCAGGTGTTCCACCTGACTACTTCAACGCAGATGGGCAATTCTGGGGAAATCCTCTCTATAATTGGAAGCATTTGAAAATCACTAACTATGATTGGTGGATCGATCGCTTGAATCACACTCTTTCATTATTTGATGTCCTTCGGTTCGATCATTTTCGTGCGTTGGCAGCCTATTGGGCAATCCCCTCTTCTGCCTCCAGTGCAAAAGAGGGAAAATGGGTAAAAGGTCCCGGATTAGACTTCTTTGAGGTCATTCAAAAGCGATTGCCGAATGCAAAACTGATACTGGAAGATCTTGGAGAGATTACTCCCGATGTTATCGAATTGCGGAACCATACTGGATGTCCAGGACTTGCCGTACTGCAATTCGCATTCGGCGGGGATTCTGACAATTTTTACCTTCCCCATAATCTCATTCACAACTCTGTCATATACACTGGAACCCATGATAATGATACTTCGCTTGGTTGGTATCAATCAGCGTCAGAAAAGGAACAAGATCATCTCCGTCGGTATCTGAGGATTTCTGGTAATGAAGCGGCTTGGGATCTTGTACGAACCGCCTATGCCTCTATCGCGAACCTCTGTATTATACCAGTTCAGGATCTATTGTCATTGGACTCCGATGCAAGAATGAACACACCCGGGGAAGCGACTGGGAATTGGGATTGGCGGATGGATCATAAGCAAATGTTTGACCTTGGTCGAAATAGCGCTGATTATCTCAGAAGTTTAGCAGAGTTGTATCGGAGAAGCTCTTGATAAAGTTTTCGGAAAATTTTCTTCTCAAACTGCTATAATAAACTCAAGTATTTTACAATTCAGTCGTATTCAAAGGATATTCAAATCCGTATGCCTGTGAATACACAAATCGAAATGAGCACCCTCGATAAAGAAACCCTCGATCGTTTTTACGACGAAATATGTGACGGTGAAGTCGATATCCTAGTGGATATTGCATCAGATTGTATAACTGAGACAGAATCTCTTGCGAAACAGATTCACACTTCTTTCACCGTAAAAGACTGGGAGCTTTTTAATCGATCGGCCCACTCTATGAAATCAACATCGAAAGCTCTTGGGGGTTTTGAACTCTCCAATCACGCTGAAATAATGGAGCATGATTCATCCGATTATAAAAAGCCCGACTTCAATTATAGTTCTTTGACTGATCCAGTTTCTGAACTCAATCAGTATGTAAGTGCTTTCGTTCAAGAATTGCGTAATGAGGTTGCCAAAAACGGCGGCACCATTTAGACAATTCTCTATTAAAAAGAGCGATAATGATAGTTTGAAAGGGTTTCCAAAAGGAACCTGCTTTGCGCTTTCGGGAGTATTCTTTCTCCTGACATTACTCGTACTTTTTCAGAGCAAAGAACCTTTCGGTATTGCGGCGATTGTTGCCTACATTACATCGCTTTTACTCACGATATTGTTGTTTTCTGCGCCTTATTTTGCTGTATATTTCATCAGTTATCATCGAAAGTTGCATCAAATCGAAAAAGCTATTGTTCTTCTTTCGGAGCAAAAGAGCGGTAGGAGTTCTCCCTCTGTCGTGAAAGATGCAATCCCACCCTACTCCTCTGTTTCTTTGATCGAGGAGACAGAAAGCGCATTGATGGAAAATGGTAGTAACCGTGATGTTGCTGCCACTGCCCCTTCTGTCCCTATTGCCGAAGATCATCATACGCAGATCAATGGAGAGGCTTATGCAACAGAACCTACAATCGATAACGATCAAAGAAAAACTGCTGCGAAGAAAAAATCTCGTAATAAGACCAAAGCCAACCTGCTTGAATCAAAAGATGAGTTTCAGATGTCATTGTTCGATTCCAGTACAGACAGTGAAACCGAGTCAGCGACGTCATCCATTGAAGACATTCCAGCTGTCCATACAACGGAACCAACCGAAATCCATGCATTCATGTTGTTAGATCCCGGCAATGCTCTGTTTGTAAGGGGAGACCCACCCTATTCTTGGGAAAAAGGATCCGAACTGAATTTATTGGACGTCGGGAAATACAGGACAGAACCTTTTGAAATTAGTGACGCGATTGAGGTTTCTTTTTTGATAAACGACAACCCAAAACAAATGAGTGAGCGTTATCGTATTGAACCTGCCATCAGCAACGAATGTTACCCTGACATTTGAAAATACCATTCTTTCTTTTCTTCTCCTCAGTTTACATTCTAAAAATCTTCACCCGTTTCATAGGCGTTTGAGTCTGCGGACCAGTTCATTTACTAACCGCAAAAAATCATCAACCATTAATCTCTTTCAATGGACCCTGCTTCCGAAAACCCTGAATTTTCCATCTCTACATCGCCTTCCCCAGCGATAAAATCTCAAAACCATCTCATAGTTTGGAAGGGAGACGGATCAGAATACTTCCGGATATGGATCGTCAACACGGCACTCACGATCATCACCTTGGGATTTTACTGGCCATGGGCCAGGATTCGAAGTCGGAGATATTTTTATTCTCATACCGAACTAGATGGAAATGCTTTCGAATACCTCGCTAGACCCATCCCTATCTTGATAGGCTATTTAATCGTCTTATTTGGTTTCGTAGTTTATAATGTATCCCAATTTATTCATCCCCTTCTAGTTCTTTTGGTAATGGCCTTGTTTTTCTGTATTTGGCCTTGGCTTTACTGGAAAGCCATTCGGTTTCGTTTTCACAACAGCAGTTTAAGGGGCATTCGGTTTCAATTTAAAGGCACCCTGAAAGAAAGCTATCAGATAAACTTCCTTTGGTCCTTGTTGATTTTTGTTACCGGTGGACTCATTTATCCATTTATTGAGTACAAACGAAAGAATTACGTCTTCAATCATCTGTTTTATGGGAAAACTCCATTCGGATTCAAAGGTGATGTTGGCAAATTTTATATCATATACCTCATCGCATACGGTGCGATAATGGCGGTGTATCTGGTGCTTTTCGGAGCCATTTTTATTGGTGCGATGGGATTCGGTTTTGCATCATCATCCGGTGGTTTAGAAGATTTTGAGAACAGTCCTTGGGCGGTTGTTGCAATCATCGGTATTGTCATCGCCTATGCTTGCCTTCTTCTCCTTTTGACTGGCATTCAGGTGTATCTATCAACCCAAATATTGAACTATTGCCTCAATCAGTTGAAACTCGAAAATAGTATTTCGATTGAGGCTCATATTAAGTTTTGGGAAATGCTAAAAATTCAGTTTACCAATGTCCTATTAATTTTCGTGACGCTGGGAATTTACACTCCATGGGCTGCTGTTCGCCGCCACCGATACATGGTCGGTTGCATCGGAGTAAGAGCGCCTGAGGGAGTATTTGATGCAGTGGCAGGGAATCGTGCTGAGGAGAATGTGGCGATTGGAGATGCTAGTGCGGAGTTTTTTGATTTTGATGTAGGGTTTTAACACTTTTCGTTAGTATGGAATTTGAAAGCCAACTCTTTGACGGTCGTTCTTCAAAAGGTATTCCTGTAAAGGTAATCTTTGGATCTCAACTACCATACCTGACGATTCGAACATCAGAGAAGACCTTTCAGGTTCCTGTTGAACAAGTTGAAATTCTGGAGCCTATTGGAAAAAAAACAGGGATTTTAGTTTTTGATCGAATCCAGCAAATCGAAATACCAGACAGGAATATCCACAAACTGCTGAAAAAAGCGATTCCTGGAGGTTCGATATGGTCTTGGGTGGATGATATTGAAAATAGTTGGCCATTGGTTTTGATCAGTATTGGGATTGTGGTAGCTTGTGTCATAGGAGTTGTGAGATGGGGGCTGCCAGCTGCGGCAGATTCCATCGCCCACAAAATCCCTCAGGAAGTTGCTACTTCGATTGGAGAAAATGGGTTGAAGCAATTGGAAAAACAGTTTTTCACCCAGAGTGAACTGGAGGAGTCAATGAAGCAGTCGATACGCTTGGCATTTGAAGATTTGGTCACATCAAATCACTTGAACTCCACTCTGTATAAACTCCATTTTTTTGATTCAGAAGCAATGGGTGCAAATGCCTTTGCCCTACCCAGCGGAGATATCGTGTTGTTAGATGGTTTGTTTGACATCGAAATGACCGAACAAGAAATTTTGGGTGTGTTGGCCCATGAAATCGCTCATGTTGAAAAGAAACATGGATTACAAATGTTACTGCGATACGCTGGGATTAGTACGCTTATTGCAGTCGGGTTCGGCGATATAAGCTCTTCGGCCTCACTTCTGGTAGTCGTTCCTAAGTTGTTAGTCGAAAAAGGATATTCAAGGTCCTTCGAGTCTGAGGCGGATCTCGAGGGTGTTAAGTATTTAGTGCAGGCAGGTAAATCACCGTCACTACTGGCTTCGGGGCTCAAAAAACTCGGCGAGCACAGTTCTGTCGATTTCGTTCCTACCATGATTTCGAGCCATCCTGATATCCAGAAACGGGTGGATGTAATCCTTGAATTGGCTCAGTAACAGAAAGAACTCGAATGGATTGATATCAGCTTAATTGCGATATATTCTATATCGGAATAAAACCTCCCATAAATCAGACGGGGTTCTTTTTGAGATGAGTTAAAATGAGATCTCCACATTCATCTGCTTTTTCTTCAAAAAGAAAATGATCGGCATCGTCAAATGCGATGGCTTTTGAATCGGGAAAGCGCATTTTCCATTCATCGAAAAAAAGTTTGGCGAAGCAAAAATCCCTTAACCCCCATAGGATCATGACTTGATGGTCCTTAAATTTCGATAACTGCTCCCCTATCCTTTCTAGTTCCTTGTAAGTGGGATGAGATTTTGACATTGGGATGTCCTTAACAAATTGATCGATCGACTCTCGTTCTTCGAGTTTTCGATAAGGCAAACGATAGCCCTGTTTCACCAATTTGGGAAGAGGGGCACGAGTGGTCATTACCATGGCTGCCTTGAGGAATCCGTTGAGGTGATAGTTGATCCATCTTCCGACCACTGGCAAGCGACACATTTGTATCCTCCATGAAATCCATTTACTTGGAAATGCGGCAGTGTTGGTGACCGTGACGGAGGCAACACGTTCTGGGTTGCGAGTGGCAAAAGCCATGCCAATTGAGCCGCCCCAATCATGAACAACGAGATGGCATTTTTTGATTCCAAGTTCATCAAGAAATCGCTCAAGAAAGATCCCTCTGGATTTTAAGTCATATCGAAAACTCGGGTCTTTCTCAGATAGACCACATCCAATGTGGTCCAACGCTACGCAACGATGATGATCTTTCAGTTTCAAAATCACTTTTCGAAAGTAAAAAGACCAAGTGGGATTGCCGTGAACAAAAACAATAGGCTCCCCTTCCCCTTCGTCCACATAATGCACCGTGGCTTCCTGTTCACGCGCGCCCATGTCCATTGGGTGTGAAAGGGTTTTGAAATGGGATTCAAATGGGTAAATGGAGCGAATTTGCTCCAATTCTGCCGTGGTTTCTTCTCGAAGATGAGTTTTCATTGTTACCATTCTACTCCCATCATTACAGAAGAAATCCCACTACCAATTCCAAGTAGAGCAACCTTATCATTTCGTTTAAAAGATGGTTCATCCCACGCCCGGGCCAGCGTTCCGGGAAGAGCGGCGGATCCCATGTTTCCTAAGGTTTGGTAGCTTGAATAATCTTTTGAGCTGTCGATCGCTAGCCCATCATACAAAGCTGCCTGATGCATTTTACCGACCTGATGACAGACATAATGATCCACCATTTGATCATTCCAGCCTATATGAGCTTGAAAACTCTTCCAGTTCCTTTTTGCCAGGGAAATACCGGCGTGCAGTAACGCTTCAGAATCTGTGAGCATTTCGTGCGCTCCTTGTTTATTTCCACCTTCACAAAGCGTGTTGTGACTGGAGTCTGCCGCTACGACACCCCCTAATACTTTGGGTGAGTCTGGTGATAAATCACGATGACATAAAAGTGCGGCGACCGCACCCGAGCCAATGGTGAGATTCGCGAAATACTGTTTCATCAGTTTGCGTGACAATCCCGGAGTTCGAATGGATTGCAACGTATTTTCAATCAATTCACGGCTCGTCTCTGCGGTGACAACCAATGCACATTGGATCTGGCCACTTTCGATCATTGAAGCCGAGAGCATCATCGCATTGAGGAACCCTAGGCAGGCGTTTGAAATGTCGAGAAATTGAACATTTCTTCCTAATCCCAACAACCCGTGAACATAGGCTGCTGTTGCTGGTTCCAGTCGATCTCGGCACACTCCCGAATGAATGAGCAGCTCGACTTTATCTTTACCGATCTTACTTTTCTGGAAAAGACCTTTCGCTGCATTTGCACTTTCAACAGAAGGTAAAAAAGATTCATCCCAAACCCGTCTTTCCCTAATGCCTGTCATCAATTCCAAGCGACCGACGGACACTCGAAAACGGCGATAAACATCCTCAACCTTCTGCTCGATGGAGTCTGATGACCATATCGTTTCGGGTAGGCTTAGATGGATCGATTCCAATACGACGTTGGAGTATTTCATAGTAGAAAAAATTGACGGGTTAATCGATTCGAGTCGCTTTCTCTACAATTTCTTGATCGAAGTAATTAAAATCCATTCCGGCATTCACGACGATCCCTTGACCATTCATTCCGCTTGATCGTGGACTAAGCAGAAATAAGGCAGTGTTTGCGACTTCCTCTACCTCGAGGGCCCGCTTCCGATAAGTGAGTTTTTCAGCATAAAGATAATTCTTCAGGTATCCAGGAATACCTGCTGAGGCTTTGGTTTTGAGGGGACCGGCATTGACCGCATTGAAGCGAATTTCTGAGTCCGAACTAAATGCTTTAGCGAGATAACGAATCATCGCATTGAGGGACGCCTTTATTGGGGCCATGTATCCGTAGTTTTCTGCCGTAACTTCCGTGGATGAAATGCCAATTGTGACAACCGACGCATGCCTATTGAGCGAAGGTTTTAGAGCCCGACACACTTCTACTAGTGAAAAGGCTGAAATCTGCGATGCCTGCATGTAATGCTCTCTTCGGGTGTCGTAAAATTTGGACGATTCCAAATTGTAATTCGCATACGCAATTGAATGCACGACACCATGGAGTTCGATTCCAAGTTCCTTGAAGCTTTTTCCCAATGCAAGAATCGCATTTTCATCCTCCACATCACAATGAAATATGCCTTTGGGCTGAGCAAATTTACGAACGGCTTGTTCTTTTTCAGCATCCCGAACGCTCAGGTAAACGTTTGCCCCTTCTGCCTCGAGAAGTTTGGCAATCGCCCACCCTACGCTGCGTTTGTTCGACACACCCAGCACCAGGACATTCTTTTCTTGGAGATTTAAAAAGCTCATATAGGACGTAGTATAACGTTTTTACTAAAAGAGCGTTTAAACTTACTTAAGGGTGATTGTGAAATCAACGTTCATAATCAATCCACCCTCTTTGTTCTTCACTTTTCCTTTCATCATGTGGAAAGGACCTTGGCTTTCGACTGGACGAACTTCGATAGTCAGGGATTCACCTGGCAAGGCCATTCGACGAAATCGGGCATTGGTTATCTTGGTAAGGATAGGAGTTTCACCCTTTTCATCCTTTAATTCCGGCTTTTGTTGTGCACTCATGAAAATGCCTGCCGTTTGAAAAACAGCTTCACACATCAATACTCCAGGCATGATGGGATGCCCTGGGTAATGCCCTCGGAAAAAGTCCAAATCCTCTTTGAGCTCAAATGTAGAGACAATGTGAGAATCGTCCATCTCTACGACTGAATCTACGAATAAAAAGGGTTCGCGATGCGGAATGTAGTCCTTAACTGCTTTCACTCCGTTTACTGTGAGAATCCTCAAACTTCAGTCAAGCTTGGCTTCTTTCTTTGAGTCTTCCTATACACTATTTTTCATTCCGAAATAAGGACCGACAGCATCGTGATCCATCGGCTATACCCATCGGCGTATTGTGGCCTTCATGCTGGTACTGATATCCTGCCATACTGAATTCTAACAGTCATGAACAAGCATAACGTGGTACCGATTACTAAACGTAGCATCCGATGCTCGCATCGGATAATGCTTCTGGTATGAGTTTCCTTTTTCTGACTAGAATTATGTAAGATGTCTTGTTTTTAAAAGCCGAGCAAACGGAGTTTGTTTGTTCAAGTCGTTGAAGCAATAAGCGGTATTGACAAGCAATCTAATGTGAATCTGGAGCGTCCGAACCGTCAGAATTAATTTCTCAAATACTGTTCGATGCGATTGGCTGTCATTTGTCCGTAGTTGATCGTACCTAGCCATCCAGACATAATAATTCCCACAGAACCAGCATGATAGGCGCCATTGACGATCTCTGGAAGCTTTTGAGAAACTGCCAGTCCTTCGTATTTCGTACCAAAAGAGGCGCCAGACCAATGCTGGGTAAAATGATGAATGGTTCTGGGCGTCGCCGCTTCGATATGATCAATTTTATTACGGATGCCAGGAAGATGCCGCTCGAGAGCTTTCAACGTTTCCTCGATCAAGACAGATTTCCTCTCCTTGTAAGTTTCTTCGTCTAAATCCTGCCAATCTGACCAGTTTGCGTTACTTGAAGCTACGATGCTGTAACGAGGTTCCTTTTGGTGGGGCCTTGTTTCTGGATAATAGAAGGAAAAGGTACGACTTCGCGTATTCGGTTGTTTTAACTGTGCAGAGCTGAAGGTTAAGTCGTCAGAAACAAATAGTAAATCACCCGTGTGCGGAATGGATTCTCCCTTACGGATTCCCATGTAGACCTGACAAGAGCTACTATTGAGGCGGACTGCTTCAGCATCGTTTACAAATGCATCGTCGTGGATGTTTTCCTGGCCGATCAAGCCAACAATTGTGCGTTTTAAATTCGAATTCGAGAGTACCGCCCGACACCCTATTTTCAAACCTTCGGCTTCGACACCCACCACTGTCGGTTTTCCGCTCTCCTTATCGATTTTCGTCAAAATTCGCTGAACATTTATTCGTCGTTTGATCGTAACACCCTTCTCCTCCAGCAACTGTATCATGCGTTTGATGAGCTGATCTGTGCCACCCTGAAAAGTGTAGATCCCTTTCTTCATGAAATTGGAGAAAACAATACTGTAGACCAAGGCCGGATCGTCTTCACTCGATCCATTTGCGTAGGCGATCGGCTCCAGGAGAAGTCGTTTGATGTCATTTCTTCCCGGAAAAAAGGAATCAATTAACTCACCCGTTGTTTGATTGTTTTGGGCAAAGAATTCCTGATCCGTAACCTTATTAAAGAACGCTTGAACCGTATCATTGGGAACTCCAAATTCGTCAATTAAGGTTTGAGTAAAGTGTTCCTTGTCGTAAGGAGTTTGCACTGAAAACTGAGGGTTTTCAAAACGAATGTCCTTAAGTTGTATGATCGAATCAGCAATTTGTTTCGACCAATATCGTCGACATGATTTCACCATGCCTACGGGGAAACCGTGCAAGGATATATCAAAAATATGACCACCCTTGCGTTTAAACCAGGTGGCTAATCCGCCAAGCTGATAGTGCTGTTCGAGAACGAGGACCTTATAACCCTCTTTCGCAAGATAGTGTGCGCCGGTCAATCCGGCTAAGCCACTACCAATCACTACCACATCGTAAGATGCTTCAATTCCCTTTAATCTAGCTGATTCCACAAGTTACAGATGTTTTCAGAAACTGTTTTTCTGAACCATTGCAGCAAACGCACTATCTGCTGCCGCTAATGCTTCGTCGATGATATCATCGGTGTGGGCGAGACTAATAAACCAGTTGTGATGAGGATGAAATAACACGCCTTGTTCGGCACAAAGCTCCGAGAATTGCTGAAGTTTTCTGAGATCTTGATCGCCGCCAAAACTAATCGTTGGTGCTGCAGCCGGACCACAGCCCTTGAGATCAATTTCATACTTACGTGCCAACATTACCAACCCATCAAGGAGCTGTTTTCCCCGCACTTCAAGCTGAGCTGGAACGTCATCGCGTTCAATTATTTCCAGGCACTTTTTTGCAGCCGCGAGTGCGGTTGCGTCATTCCAGTAACTGCCCGTAAGGAATACTTTGCCAGCGGAAGGTTGTAGCCATTCTTTGCCCACAGCAGCGGATATGGGATATCCATTCCCCAAGGCTTTGCAGTAACATGCAATGTCTGGTTCAAACCCAAACACCCGATGAGAGCCACCGCTATGAATTCGGAATCCCGCGCGAATATCATCAAGGATGAGTACCATTCCGTTCTCTTTACAGATATGGTTCACGGCTGCAATAAACTCAGTTGAAGGCGCCACATTGGGACCAAATGCCGGATGATGATAAGGATTAACCATCAAAGCCGCCACCTCGCCTTTGTGGGATTCCACGAGTTGCTTCAACCCATCAACGTCGTTCCAGTCAAATCCATGAACGTGAAGCCGGTCTTCTTCAATGACTCCTCCTGGCGAAGGATTGATCCATGCATCAACTCCATGATAAGCACCATTGACCACCAATACTTTCTTTTTTCCAGTATGTTGGCGGGCGACTTGAAGCGACCAGGTCGTCACATCTGATCCGTTTTTGGCAAAGACGCACCAATCCGCAAAATCGACTCGCTTTACCATCAATTCGGCTAACTCCACCATGACAGTTGAAGGATGACTGAACAATCCACCTTTATCGCGCACAGCCTGTGCGGCCGCTTCTACTTCTGGATGTTGGTTTCCCAGGATAATAGGTCCGTAAGCACACATGAAATCAAGGTATCGATTTCCATCCACATCCCATATGTAGGCCCCTTCCGCCCTATCGATGTAGTAGGGAAAGGTTATTGGCAATGAGGCGGCAGGACTTGTATGACCATAAACACCACCTGGTATCACCTTTGTGGCTCTTTCATACCATTCAAGAGACTGCGTGCGCTGGTTTAGTTGTTTCGTTTCCTCCATAGCTTGGAAAAATGATATTGGATGATACGCCGCTCAGTTGTCAAATAGATGGACGAACTCAGGCGGTAAAGGGCTTTCAATCTGCAGTTTCAAATGACTTTCTTTGTCTTCGATAGAAACTCGGTGCGCATGGAGCATCAATCGATTTAGTTTCCATTTCTGTTTTGCAAAAGCGTTTAGTTTAAAGTCACCATAGGTGCGGTCGCCGATGATGGGGAGTCGATGATTGGCACTGTGGACTCTCAGCTGATGGGTGCGCCCTGTGTGCGGTTTCAGTTCCAGTAAACTGATACGTCTTTGGGGATCCTGAGCAACCACTTTCCAAGAAGTGAGCGCCTCTTGACCCTTTCCACCCACTTGTGATCTTACAAAATGCCCTTCTTTTTTTGATTCACTTTTCAGTTGATCCTTCCATTGGCCGGACTGTTGACGTGGAACACCTGAGACCACCGCAATGTAAGTTTTTTGGATCTTACGTGTTTTGAATAGCGCTCGAATACTTTTAGCCAAGCTTGAACCCAAAGTGCCGATCAGAATTCCCGATGTCGGTGAATCAAGACGGTGGCAAATGTAAAAATATCGTTTTGTCTGTTCCTTATCAAACCATACGTAGGCTTCGTCTTTTTTGCTAAATTTTGCCCGAAGAATCGTTTTATTCAGATCAGCTGGCCCATTTGGTGTGGACAAGACACCGCCCGGCTTTTGAAGTGCGACGAGGCCATTCTCCTTATGTTGGATTACACTAACCCCTTTTGCTAAAGGCAGGAAATATGGCAATTCTTGCGATTTCACGCTTCCTACAGGTAAACAAACTTTAGCTTAATGGTTTGCTGGTCGCCCAGTTGATCCATCATTTGTTGGGTCCAAGTTCCAAATGGTGCACGAGACTCAATTGCGTCTTTGCAGAGTAGCGTTGCTAGCTGTCCCGCATTGCTGTCTATGACTCGAGTTCCAACAACTTGTCCCGCTGAGTCGAGTTCATATTCGATAACGACGAAAGCAGGTCGATCTTCCTGACCGATCGTTACGTCATTCAAAAGTGAGTACCACTGCAACTGAATCGTTTCGAACATGCGTTGCAAATAGTAACCAAACTGACTGAACTTTGCATCATATGCGATGGCTCCCATCCGCGCTGCGTATACCTGAGAGTTCAACAGAGGCCCGGGTAGCACTTTGGGCGACAATCGAGGCCTTGGCATGGGGCGGGCTTCTTGTGGCTGTTGAGCCCGTTGTGGTTGTTGGTTTGGTTGCGGGTTTTGCTGCTGCTGTTTTTTTAGCTCTTCTTGGGCTTTGGACAACTGCTGCGCGACGCTTGGAGGGATGTTGATATTGAGCCTTTCATCCTCTCCTTCCTGTGTTGAAAACTGCTCTATTGGCTTATCTGGCGCTTCAATCATTGGTACCATCAACCCTTCTTTTGTTTCCGGCTCTACTTCTTCTATGAAATCTGGAGTGGGAGGTGGAGGGGGTATCGCCGGTAATTCCTCAAGCACACTGGGTGCTTCGATACTCGGAAGTGTTTCCGGAGCGGCCTTTTGCTCCTCTTGCTGTTCTTGTTGTTCCTGCGTCTGCTGTTGTTGCATAGCCTGAACAGCTTGCTGGGCTTCTTGAGGGTTCTGAGGTTGGTTGCTGGATTGATCCGTGAATTGCTCTATTGGAGGGGCGTCCTCTCCTTCAACAGGGATTTGTCCTTCCACGATCTTCGGAGATTCTTCGTCGTCTCCTTCGATAAAAGGAGCATCGTTTTTTTCTGGGCCAGCAACATCTTCTTGCGCTGATTGTTGATTACGGTCACTGATATTTGCAGTGTCATCAGGTTCATTTTCAACTGAATCCGGATTTGTCTCGACGTATTGCATCTCCTCGAGCTCATCTGACATTTCAATCGTAAACTCTTCCGTTTGTTCTTCCGGTTGCACCAACGATTCCATTCCGTGAGCAACAGGAAGCCCGTTGATGTAGGCCCAGTTTAGGCCCAAAGCGAAAATTACCGCCACAACCCACTTGATAATGCGGTGTCTCAAAGTCTCTTGACGAACTTCAAACCACGAAACTGAATTTTCTTCTCCCAAATTTTTAACGACTTTGACCTATTATTTTCTAACAGTTAATGCTTAGATACTAAAAGCAGTGAAGTATTCAGATTTTTTTGACATCGTAAATCAAAACCTTGGTTACTCTTGTCCTCCCAAGAATATTATTCCAAGCGCTGGCGGGTGTATACACGACTCAAATGTATGGGAATATGAAGATGGCGAACGCTTTTTTGTGAAATATGCATCAACGGCAAATGGCAAATCAATGCTTGAAGCCGAAATAGTCGCTCTCCAGTTAATTGTTCACGCTAAGAAAATAAAATGCCCTCAACCTCTTTTTACTGAAGTCATTCATTCATCTGGATGTGTATTAGTGATGGAATATCTTGATCTCCATCGTTTAGATCACGATTCGGGAGCATTGCTCGGACATCAATTGGCTGATTTGCATCGTGTTAAGAAAACGAAATTTGGATTGGATCAAAACAATTTTATTGGTGCGACCCCCCAGAAAAATACCCATGAAAGCGAATGGGTTGATTTTTTCTGGAAACACCGAATTCGTTATCAGTTAGAACTGGCATCGAAAAATGGTTACTCTTTTCCAGATATTCAAAGACTTAAACGTGGGATTCGTGAGGCTTTGAAAACGCGGGAAGTGGAACCTTCACTCTTGCATGGAGATCTGTGGGGAGGAAATGCGGCAGCACTTGGAGATGGAACTCCCGTCATATTCGACCCTGCTACCTATTTTGGAGATCCAGAGACAGATTTAGCATTCACCGAAGTCTTCGGGGGCTTTCCTCGCTCATTTTATGCAGCTTACGCCGAGAACATAGAGCTTAATAGTGGATATCATCACCGAAAGTCTATCTATAATCTGTATCATTACCTAAACCATTTAAATTTGTTTGGAAGCGGATACCTTTCCTCTTGTGATAAAATCATCCAGTCTTTGCTAAACTAAAATTTTAACCTTTTTGAAGGTATTATGAAAACAGAACCAACCAGTCTCAATCAGCTTCTGCTCCAGTGGTATGATGAAAATCATCGCGTATTGCCATGGAGGGAAAACCCTACCCTCTATCGAACGGTAGTATCTGAGTTCATGCTGCAGCAGACTCAAGTGAAAACAATGCTTCCCTATTTTGATCGTTGGATGGCGATTTTCCCCGATTTTGAGACTCTCGCAGCGGCCGAAGAAGCTGCTGTTGTTAAACTATGGGAAGGCCTCGGCTATTATCGGCGTGTTCGATTCTTGCGTAAGTTGGCCCAGCAATGGGTGGCAGCAGACCCGAAACCGACTACATACGATGAGTGGCTTCAGTATCCAGGTGTCGGCCCCTACATTGCGGCTGCGATCGCAAGTATTGATTTTGAACAACCCGTTGCGGTCGTCGATGGAAATGTAGTCAGAGTCATTTCCCGGTTAAGGAAAATTGATAAAGCCTTTGGTACCGCATCCGCTGCCACAAACGAGGTCCGTCCATTTGCGCAGGAACTCATTTCAGATCTCCGACCAGGAGATTTTAATCAAGCAATGATGGAACTCGGAGCTACGCTTTGCAGTCCTCAATCGCCGCAGTGCATGTTATGTCCATGGTTCGAGCACTGCGAAAGCCGAATGGATGGATGCGCCGATCAAATTCCAAACATTCGGAAAGTAAAAACAGAGAGAATAAAAATCCCTCGGCTTCTTTCGATCGACACAAAGAGTAAACGAATTCTATTACAGGAAGGTGGACTCGAAGGCAGATTGGATGGAATCTATGAATTGCCGCCATTGGCAGGGGAGATCCCTTCTAGCTGGGCAGCCATCGCGACAATCAAACGAGGGATTTCAAATCAGATAATTACAGAACCAATATACGCAGTGAATGCCAGCGATTCATTGAGTTGGGTACACAAAAAAACGGAACCCGAGTGGATTCCGTTAAAAAATGTAGAGATGGTCTCTTTATCAGGACCACATCGGAAGTGGCTTAGCGGTTTTCTCGCTTCAAACGAAGATAGTTATTAAACTTCGCCATCTTCTTTTTGCGACGAGTCACCTCACAAGGTTTCTCAAAATAACGTTTTGCGCGAACATCACGAATTACACCTTCGCGGTCTAAGCGCTTTTTCAAGCGTCGTAGTGCACGTTCAACTGGTTCTCCTCGACGAATTTTTACCTCAATAGCCATAACTAATAAAAGTTCTAAGAAACCAGAAATTCTACTGCCGTCAAGCGATAAAAGTTACCAGAAAGTTGAGATTTTCCGCTTTTCCTTTCCTAGGTGTCTGTAAATCCAATTTATCATGGTCTAATCATATGGTTTCTCACTGCAGATTTTATCTTCATCTGTTTCTTTTGGCTTCACTATTTTTTCTGAATTCATGTTCGATGGGGTTCCATCCCACGAAGGAATCCAGTTTAAGAAGAGACTTTGCACCCTTCCCCCCACCCGTCTCCATTACATTGGAAAACCCAGAAGGTGATCCATTCCATTTTAGGATTCATGAAAATCCAAATCCGAAAGCCATTCTCGTCTTTGTTCATGGCTCACCTGGTTTATGGGAAAACTTCTCCCAATATTTTAAATTCGAGGCATTGCGCGAGGCTTATACCATTATTGCTGTAGATCGCCCTGGTTACGGAGGATCAAACTTCGGAAAGAGCATTCCATCGTTGAAAGTTCAGTCAAAAATCATCGGCCAAATCTTTGATAGACTCCCACCATCGATTCCTGTGATATTGATCGGTCATTCATTGGGAGGCCCCGTTGTGACACGAATGGCCATCGATTTCCCAGAAAAGGTGAGCGCACTATTGTTAATTGCTGTATCAATGGATCCAGCGTTGGAAGTGACAAAATGGTATCAATACCCAGCGGCATGGCCGGTGATACGAAGTATTATCCCAGATGCATTGAGAGTCTGCAACGAGGAGATCTTTCCCCATCGCAACGAACTGTTACTGTTACAATCAAAGCTGGATCAAATTAGACTCCCCATAGTTATTATCCAGGGAGAAAAAGACAAACTGGTGCCCGCTGCCAACGTCGACTATATTGTTTCTCATTTTTCCAACGCAGATATTTCAGTCCATCGACATGCTGAACTGAACCATTTCATCCCATTTTCTCAGCCAATGATTGTGGTTGATGGGATCAATGAATTGCATGAAATTCTCACGAAGTAGGTCCATTATTGACTGAATTCCAGGCGAGAACTTGGTTCATAAAGATATTGGATTGACCCCTCTGATCGCTCATTTGATGGTAGTTGCTTAGAGTTACTTTTTTCTAATTTTCATGTCTTCATCTAAAGATTCATTCGTTCATCTTCACCTTCATACTGATCATAGCCTACTTGATGGCTGTTGCAGGATCGATCGACTGATGAATCGCTGTTCGGAACTGAACATGCCTGCAGTCGCAATGACCGACCATGGAAATTTGTTTGGAGCGATTGATTTTTATACCGCCGCAAAAAAGAAAGGAATTAAACCTATCATCGGTTGCGAGATTTACTTGGTTTACGATCACAAAATGTCGGAAAAACCAAAGCGTGATCGGAAGCGAACCGACGACATTGGGGATTTGCCAGAAGATCACCAACTCCAGCCTTCTGATTTTCCAAATCATCAGATTCATCACAAAACTATTCTGGCGCGGAATTTTGAGGGTTATCAAAACCTCTCCCGCCTTATTTCAAAAGCTCACACCGAAGGCGTTTATTACAAACCTCGAGTGGATGTTGAAACCCTTGCTCAGTATTCAAAAGGATTGATCGGATTGAGTGGTTGTATCAATGGCGTAGCCTCGCAGTATCTGCTCTACAACGATTACGAAAAAGCTCGCAAGGCGACAGCTACGTTCATC
>CAXXVT010000041.1:0-148023 GCA_963676215.2 Opitutales bacterium
ATTCTAGAGAAACTGATTAAGAAAGGAAAAGACGGGAAAAAATTCTATCGTTTGGTAGAAGAAAGAATTGGTCATGAATGGGATTCAAATACAGAAGAACTTTTTCGGTCAAAAGTTAAAATAACCGGATTTCCTTTGATAGAGGCTAGCAAATTGATTCATCGTAATGAGGTGATCAATCGTTGGAATTTGGACCCCACGAGACCTATTATTGGTCTATGGTCAACCCCGGTATCTGGACGTGGATATCATGGTAATTATGATTGGGTATTTGACGAAAAAAAACCGATAAAATACCTGGCAAAATCATTACATGCTTATGGTTTGGGCTCGTTGATGAATCTGATCGTTAATGAGGATAGGTGTATTCGGGCAATCCGTAAATTTGCAGATAAAAATAATGCTCAATTAGTGATTAAAGCTAGGCATTATCAAGATTTGGTTGGGAGTAGTTATGAGAAATGCGCGGATTTAGTGGTTGGAGAGGAAAGTTATTATCCACACACTGCGTTGGAACTCTCCGCAATTGCGGATTTGATGATTGGTTTCAGAACTTCAGGGTATCCGGATGCCGTCTTTGTTAATACTCCTGTTTTGAATATAGAAATCCCTAATGATCCCCTTCCTCTCGTTTTTGAGATCCTCCATTTTTGGAAGGATTTGTGCCATTTCCCTGGAATTTCGAAATCAATGACAGCAAAGAAGGTTATTCAGGAGCTACCTCACACTAATTTGGATACTTTCCAATTGGACGACAACGAGAAGGAATCCTATCTTAAGCGTTATGCCACGCCGACAAACGGCGGTATATGCGATCGGATCGTAAGGGGCGTCGAAACTTTGCTCGGAAATATCTGATGAAAAAACTCATAAAATCCAGTATACGATTGTTAAACAAACGCTACGCTCCGTATTCTCGACTCATTCCCGTAGGGGAATCGATGGGGTGGGCCATTGATCGTGAGATCATGGAACTATCCCACGTGTGGAAAACCCTCGGGGTTAAGAGTCTAAGTTCCAGACACTTTGATTTGTGTCGGAATCAAAGTGTATTCTTGGGATCTCAGTTCTCCATATTGGATCCTCAATTCATCAATTCAAGTCATCGTTTGGCGTTGGCCTATTTTCATGGATTACCCGAACAGGGACATGATGAATTAGACAGAAATTTTAAAGACTTCGTGGCAATCAAAGATCGATTTTCAAAAATTCAGGTTAGTCATGAGGCGATGCTGAAGAGTTTGTTGGATTTTGGGTTTTCACCCACGCAAGTTTGTAAAATACCAATTGCGGTCAACGATAATAGTTTTAGACGTTGGTCGAAGAATATCAGGACCGAAAGTCGGATTAAATACGGAGTCCCTGAAAATGCGTTTGTCATAGGATCCTTCCAAAAAGATGGTGTTGGGTGGGGAGAGGGAAACGAACCCAAAATGATTAAAGGTCCCGATGTTTTCCTTCAGGCCATGGAACGGTTGAACGAAAAAATCCCCAACTTGTTCGTATTGTTGTCGGGTCCATCCCGAGGGTATGTGAAAAACGGTTTGAATGCATTGGGTATCCCATTTGTGCATCATTTTTTCAAAGATCCTGCGGAATTATTTCGACTCTATGAATGCCTGGATCTTTATGTTGTTGCGTCGCGAGATGAAGGTGGTCCCAAAGCCATTTTAGAATCTATGGTCAGTGAAATTCCGCTGATCAGCACCAAAGTGGGGCAAGCCGTGGATCTGATTAGAGATACGGAGAACGCATTTATGGTCGATGTCGAGGACGTAGATGCAATTGTTGACCGTTCTTTTCAGATTTACAAAGGTGGAGATGAGATCGAGTCGATGCGAAAAGTCGGATATCAAACTGCTTTACAGAACACTTATATGGCGCAGATCGATCTTTGGAAGGCATTCATGCAAGGGTTCGTTAATTTTTAGGGCATGTTGCAAGTTCACTGATGACAATTGATAGCCGTTGGAAATTGGATGAGTTATTTGTTGGAGATTTGATATGAATCCATTGCAAGCAATCGTTCGGAAGGCCTATATTGAATGGCATTCGCTGCAATCTCGTGCTGCGTTGAATAAACACAAATTATCGAGAGGCGACACAGCGCCTGTATTAGGATATCTCCACATGGACTATCCTCATCCCATTCCGAATGCCGAAGGAATGTTGAGTGGTGGTGGCGTGAAATATCAGTATTTGAGCAATAAATATCAAGGAGATATCCTCAATTGCAATTTGCTCTATGTCGTCAGTAGCTGGAGATACCACCATACCTATGATCTGTTGAAACTGCTGAAATCAAAAGGTGTGAAAATCGTGTGGAATCAAAATGGTTCCTTTTTCCCACATTTTTATGGAGAGTCTTATGCTCGAAAGATGAATCAAAGGATGTTCCGGGAGATGCAGTTGGCGGATTTTGTCTTTTTTCAAAGTGAATTTGCGAAGAAAGCTACAGAGCAACTTATGGGGACTTTTGATGGTCCTTCGGAGATTCTTTACAATTGTATTGATACCCAAAAATTTGTGCCTTGTAAGAAGACTACTTCTCCTACCGAACATGTAACCATTCTGATGGCTGGTAGTCACAATGATCCATATCGCCTCCGGTTGGGAGTCGAAACGCTGTCCGCGCTTCATCAATTGGGCTTTACCCGGTTCAAATTATTGATTGCAGGCAATATATTGCCCAAAATTCAAAACGAAGTGAAACACGTGATTGTGGAGCTCAAATTGGAAAACGCGGTAAAGTTTCTGGGACCTTACACCCAGAGCGAATCAGTTTCAGTCTATCAAAGAGGAGATATATTGCTGCATACGAAGTTTATGGATGTTTGCCCGTCAATGGTACTTGAAGCAATGGCCTGTGGATTACCTGTGGTTTATTCCAAGACGGGAGGTACGCCTGAATTGGTTGGAGAAGAAGCTGGTATTGGAATTGAGACAAAGCAGAGTCTCTATGACGTGCATTTACCGGATTCACAGGATCTTGCGAATGCGATATTGAACGTTAGTCATAAGCATGAAGCCTATTCTGTAGCATCGCGAACTCAGGTTGAATCAAATTTTGATCTTACCTATTGGATGGAAGAACATGAGAAACGCTTTTCTGAATTGCTAGGATGAAGACTGATATTAAAACCTGGATTATTGGTGCTGGCGCGATTGCTGAGAATTATCATATCCCTGCACTTCGACAAATCCCAGAGAGTTCACTAACTGGGATTGTCGATCTGAATGAAGATCGGCTACACCAAGTTGGAAACAAATTTGAGATTTCACATAGATTACGATCATATGAAGAGATTCCGCTTGAGTCTTGTGATTGGGTGATCATCTGTGTTCCTCCGGGATTTCAGTCTTCAATTGCTGCCTATTTCCTTGAGAATGATGTTCACGTGTTTGTCGAAAAGCCTGGTTCGATAAATGCGGACGAGTTCAATCGTTTGGTTCAATTAGGCGAAGAGAAAGAATTGATCTTTTCCGTTGGCGTTTTTCGACGCTTTTACCCAGCTGCACAATACCTAAGAGAAGCTGTTATCAATAAAACCTACGGGGAGCTTAAGCGCATTCATTTTGAGGAAGGATATTTCTATGGGTGGAACAATGAGAGCGCCTATATTTTTGATCGAAAATTAGCGGGCGGTGGGGTGCTTCTTGATACAGGAGCTCATACCGTTGATCGAGTTTTGTATTGTTCGGGAGCCAACGGTTTTTCCGATTTGATTTACTCAGATAATCAAAAGGGTGGGGTGGAGTCTGAATGTGAAATCAGTTTTACGGTCAAAACCACGATGCAAGAAAAGGAAGTACCTGTCACGGGAAAGTTAAGTCGTCTTCGTGAACTCAACAACTCATTTCGCTTTGAATTTGAGTCCGCGACATTGAGTTGTGGGAGCAATGTCCCAAACGAAATTTCTATTGAGCGACTTGGAAGAGAAGGCTCGTGCGAGACCCTATTACCAGATCCTGGTTCAAGCGCGAGGATTGATGATTATATATTGCTGCAATTCACTTCTTTGATGAGAAGCATGACGAGAAATGATGTAAATTTGATTTGCGGCGCGTCACTGACCCTAAATTTTGAACTATTTGATGCCTGTTATCAAAATCGGAACCCCATTCGTTTTGATTGGGATATGCTCCCAATAGCGCTTTTAAAGTCATGAAAAAAGTCCTCATAACTGGAGCTTCCGGCTTTATTGGTTCCCGACTGGTTCAAACTCTGGTCTCGCAAGGCGATGTGGAGGTCAGAGCTTTATTACACCGTCCCAGTTCAGGTGTAACTATCAGTCATTTGGATGTCGAAACCGTTTATGGTGATATCTGTGATCCAATTTTCGTGAAGCAATGCTTGCAAGGAATCGACATGGTTGTGCACCTCGCTTATCAAAACCAACCTGCAAAACCGGGAATGAAAAATGCAACAGTCGAGGGAACAAAAGTTATTGCAAATTGTTCGAGCGTGGCAGGAATTTCTCATTTTGTTCATATCAGCACTTTGGGTGTGTTTTCCTATAATCCTCCCGAGAATGTGAACGAAAATACCCCGATGCGGTTTTCAGGCGATTCCTATTGTGATGACAAAATAAAGGCTGAGAGGGCAGTTTGTAGTGCCTGGAAAACAAAGCCTGGGTTTACGATTTTGAGATTGGCCAATGTATTTGGCCCCTTTTCGGGTCCTTGGATCGTGCGATTGATCGATTACTTAAAGAATAAACGTCCCTTTATGGTGGATGACGGACAGCAAACCTTCAGTTTGCTGTATGTTGACAATGCAGTCGCCGGGATTTTGTATGCGTTGCGCCAAGAAAGACCAAAAAATCAGGTTTATCATTTGTCAGACGAGATCTCAACGGTTCGCAATTTCGTCACGGAAGTGGCGGCATGGATACCTCAATCTGATATCAAATCTTTGTCGCCGTCGCAGTACCGCCAGCTTTTTTCCTGGCGGAAAAAAAATTCTATTCGCAGGGAAGAAATGAAACAATTTCTATTTGGAAGTGAATCGAAAAAGTGGTTGTTTCGAGTGCTGCAATTTCCCCTACTAATGGAGAGCATCGCTTGGTGGTTGGCCCACATCCCAAGAAGCTGGAGAAATGCTTTGAGGCGCAAAATCATCGGTTCGGGTAATCGTGCAGCAAAGCGGCCATCAAATGAGGAAAAATCAGCCTTGGTAAAGTTGGACGGACGGATGTTCCTTGATCGATCACTCTACGAACTTTTATCCTCGAATCTTGCTTTTAAACACGACAAAGCATCCCGTGAACTTGGTTATACTCCAGTGGTTCCCCACCGGGAAGCGATGGAAAACACCCGAAAGTGGTGTGAATGGGCAAATCTGCTTGATTCTGAAATGGATAAATTTTGAAACTACTTATTCATCGTTGTTTAAAACTCCTCTCGCTCTTGGGATCTTATCTTAGGAGTCGTTTTGAACGCGCGGATATTGCAATTTTTCACGAATTACTTCCGCCACCGGACGGAGGAGGCAACCAGTTTATCCGGGCATTGGCGAAGAGTTTTGAAGAACAAGGATTTCGCGTAGTTTTCAATAAAATCCCACCAGGAACAAAGGCGTGTTATTTCAACTCTTTTAACTTTAACCCCAGTGAGCTTCGCTTTTGGCGAAAAATTTGGAGAAGAGCAGGACCATTCATTCATCGTATCGACGGGCCTATTATGGTTTATCGTGGCTTTGATGATGGAGCCGATCAAATCGTTTGGGATTGTAACCGAAAGTTTGCGACCCACTCGATTCTACAGTCCCGTTTCAGTCTCGAGAAGCATATTGAACTTGGAGTGGACCTTATTGATCCTCATTTGATCATGAATGCCTCTGATCCAGAGATATTTTATGAGCCAAAATCACGTGCACCATTTGATGAGCGCAGGATAAAAATTATTGCCACCAGTTGGTCTAATAATCCGAACAAAGGTTTGGATGTTATTCAATGGCTCGATCAGCATTTGGATTTTAAAAAATACGAGTTCTGCTTTGCCGGTCGGATACAAGGTGAATTTGAGAATATTCGATTGCTCGGAGAGTTGGATTCTATGACATTGGCAGATGAACTTCGTTCGTCGGACGTGTATCTAACCGCGAGTCGTTTTGATCCTTGCTCGAACTCATTGATTGAAGCATTAACATGTGGAATCCCCGCTATTTATCTCAACAGCGGCGGTCATCCAGAAATTGTGGGGGGGGCAGGACTGGGATTCGAAAAACCTGAAGAGATACCTGAACTATTGGAAGTTTTGGTCACAAATTACCACCTCTATCAATCAGCTATTGTTGTCGGTTCAATTGCATCTACGGCAGAGGAATACTTGAAGGTTGCAGGATTGCAGAATAAATGAAAATCGTGTGTAGAAGCATATAAATGAGGTTTCACGATTTTGGATAAATTTTTGAATATGGGAGCAGAAAAAGACAAGAAAACCGCACTTATCATTGGAATATCCGGGCAAGATGGAAGTTACCTGGCCGAGTTCCTGTTGGGAAAAGGATACGAAGTTCATGGAACATCGCGCGATGCTTATCTAAACACTTTTTGGGGGTTGAACTCTTTAAGAATCTCAGAACGTGTTACTTTGCACACGATGTCATCTAAGGACTTTCGAAGTGTAATATCAGTACTCAGTAAAATTCGACCTGATGAGGTTTACAATTTGGCAAGTCAGTCGTCTCCAGCTCTCTCTTTTGAACAGCCGGTCGAGACTTTCGAAAGCAATACCGTTGGAACATTGAATCTTCTGGAAGCTATTCGAATGTGTGACTTCGATTGTAAATTTTACAATGCCGCAAGTAGTGAGATTTTTGGACCAACCAAGACCCCAGCAAACGAGGAGACATTACTTTGTCCATCTAGTCCCTATGCTATTTCAAAAGCATCTGCTTATTGGAACGTTCGTCTTTACCGTGAAGCTTATGATATGTTTTCCTGCTCAGGCATTCTTTTCAATCATGAATCTCCCTTGCGTCCAAATAGGTTTGTTACAAGTAAAATAATCGAAGGAGTTTGTCGTATCGCGAGAGGTGAAAATGATAAACTAACTCTGGGCAATTTAGATGTTTTTCGAGATTGGGGATGGGCTCCAGAGTATGTGAAAGCAATGTGGATGATTCTGCAGCATGATCGACCAGTGGACTATGTCATTGCGACTGGAGAAGCCTATTCATTGAAACAGTTTTTGCGGTTTTCTTTCGAAGCTGTCGGACTTCACGACTGGGAAAAGTATGTCCACAGTGATCCCAAGTTTTTTCGTCCGAGTGACCCTAAAATTATCGTTGGAGACCCATCAAAGGCCAAAGAGGAGTTGGGGTGGGTTGCCGAGCTCAAGACTCCAGATATTGCGAAAAGATTGGTGTTAAGTAAAATGGCTTCGATGGAGTCTTGATCCAACTCCAATATCCCATTCCAGTGCAAAACTTGCATTCAATAAAGTGAACACGCTTCCATTAGTCAGTGTCATTGTCCCGGTATACAATGGGGATAAGTATCTGAAGGAATCGATACAAAGCATCCTTCGTTCCGACTACAAAACGTTGGAATTACTCGTTATTGATGATGGTTCTCAAGACCAAAGTCGCGAGATTCTATCAAACATTTCTGATCCTAGATTGCGGGTTTTTATCAACGAGAAAAACCTTGGGGTTGCGGCATCACTGAATCGATTAATTGATGCCAGCAAGGGTGAATTCATCGCCAGGATGGATGCCGATGACTTTTGCCTCCCTCATCGCTTTACCAAACAGGTGAACTGCATGCAGAAGCATCGAGAGATTGGAATTTTAGGCGGCCAAGTCAAACGATTTCCTGGAGAAGCCAAATTCCCCAAAATGCCGCTCAGACATGAAGATATTGCGGCATGGAGCCTTTTTGCATCCCCCATGATTCATCCAACAGTGATGTGGCGCAAGAGCCTTGAGTTGCGGTACACCGAGAATCCACCGACGGCAGAGGATTATGATTTGTGGGTGCGTGCGATGGGTTGTACTAAACTCATGAATTTGAGCGATTCCCTCATTCAATATCGCCAGGATTTCCAAGTGAAAAAAAATACTTATCTGCAGGAACAAAAAAGAGGCGGGAAGGATATTCGTAGCAGGGTATTAAAGGTTTTTGGATACACTGGGGATTGCGATGGAATGATGGTTCATGAAAAGCTTTCAAACCTATGGAGTTTGGATCTTGATGTGAGTTCAACTGAAGTGGCGCAATGGCTTGATCAATTACGGGATCTGAATCGACATCGACATGTTTTTGACGAGGAGGCACTTGAACGAATTCTCAGTCGTAAATGGTATGATTTCCACATTTATAAAGTGCTGAACGGTGAAGCTTGTATGAAGTCTTTTTTTGCGGAAAAGGCATTACTTCAACAGGTGCCTTTGCTGAAAAAAGCAAAGCTTTGGGTGAAGGAAACGTCGCTTAAGAAGGGTGAGAAGTCGTGAAGGTTGTTCAGGTCAACGTAACGGACACCAAAGGCGGTGGAGCCGCTCGTTGTGCTTTTAATCTTGCTGAAGGATTGCAACAGCGAGGGCTTGATTCGTGGATGTTGGTCATGCAAAAAAATAGCGATCAAGCCAAAGTGATTGGAACTCAGAGCTGGATAGAGTGGATTTACTACCGGATTCTCGTCTTACTCAACGTAATAGGAATCCGACTTTTCTATAGAGGGAAACGGGGTGGACACACCCTTGGCGTGTTTCCCAATCCATTTCTTACTCGGAAACTTGATCGTCTGAATCCTGATCTCATTCATATTCATTCAACAGCCTGTTCCTTTGTTCCTATCGCAGCGTTGAAAAGAATGAAATGCCCGGTGATTTGGACTTTTCATGATATGTGGCCGATGGTGGGTGGGGGCCATCATCCAAATGAAGTGCCCTCAATATATTTCAATTTGAGTTTGCATGATCACTGTGTTGATAAAAAACCGTCAGCCTTTGACCGTTGGATTTGGAGAAAAAAACTTGAGGATTGGAAACCGCTTCCGTTCCAGGTGATCACACCGAGCGATTGGATGAAACAATGGACCAAAGGCAGTTTGATTTTCGAGAATCATCCCATCGAACATATAGCAAACGCCGTCGATTTGGAGATATTTCGAAATGACACTAGTGGTAGCGAACTCTTCGGGACGCTTGAATTGAAGGAAGATGAGCTTGTCGTATTGTTTGGCGCAAACAAGTTAGTCTCCGATTCAAATAAAGGGCTAGAGTTGGTTCTAGAGGCTATGGCTAAGATGGGGAAAACAGGAAAGAAGCTCCATTTGATACTTTTTGGTGCGGAAGAAGAGATTCATCACACTTTGTGCCATCGAGTAACGATTCTGGGTCCAATCACCAATTACATCGACATGAGAGCTCTGTATGCAGCAGCGGATGTGTTTTTGATGGCATCGGTTTTTGAAAATTTGCCATTCGCAGTATTAGAAGCGATGGCCTGTGAAACACCTGTTGTAGCAGTTTCGACAGGGGGAGTTCCTGAAATGATTTCTCACAAACACGATGGGTATTTAATGACAGATCGAACCGCGGAACAGATGATCAATGGGCTCGAATGGGCAATCCATCACCCCGAATGGAGTTCGGTAAAAAAGGAAGCTCGGTTAAGTGTTGAGCATCGTTTTTCGATGCCCGATTTTTTGGATCATCATCTTACTTTATATAACGAAGTCTTGAAGAAATCATGAAATCACAGTTGCCTTCACTCGATATCGTTATCGTGCATTGGAACAGTCCAGAATTTCTGAAAGACTGTCTCAAGTCCGTATGCAGTTCGGCGAAGAACCGGTTTCAAATTACTAAAATATGGGTTGTCGATAATGCCTCCTCAAATAAATCTTTTTCGGAGATTTTGACTTTAGATCTTCCCATTGAGATCATCGAAAATCCCGTAAATGTTGGATTTGCAAAGGCAAACAACCAGGTTGGCCTTAAGACAGAATCGGATTATCTGTTCTTAATGAATCCCGATGTTCAGTTGCAAGCTGATGCGCTGGACAGGCTTGTTGAGTTTGCGGAGAAACCTGATAACGAGAAGGTTGGTATTTTGGGACCTTCAATGAAATTGGGCAACGGAGAAGTGTTGAAGGAGTGTGCCGTTTTTCCCAATGCGTGGAATCTGATCAACGATTTTCTCGGATTATACAGAATAAGCCCGAAATGGTTTCCTAGTTTCAGATTAGGGAATTGGGATCATCATACGACAAAGAGAGTGGATCATGTGATGGGAGGAGCTTGTTTTGTTAGAACATCGATCTTTAAGTTGCTAGGTGGGCTTGATGAGCGCTATTTCTTGTATTTCGTAGATTTGGATTTTTCAAAAAGAATGTCGATGCTTGGATATTCGTCGGTTTATTTGAAAGAGGCCGAGGTCATCCACAGAACAGATGAAATCAAGGATAGTGGAAGTGCCTTCCGCTATTTACATTCCATTAAAGGACGATTCTTATATGCAACGACTCATATGGGAGTTGGTGCACTTTTCCTCATCACTATTTTGAGTATTGGCGTGGAACCGGTTTTGCGTTTTGGTAGAGCCTTTTTTCAGCTTGATGCGAAGCAAATACAACGAGTTTTCGAAACTTACAAATTGTTGTTAATTGGAGTCCAGAATGAAGATAGCCGCGTTTCCAAAGTATGAACCGAAAGGGCCTTCTGCTCGACTTCGGTTTTATCAATTTGAACAGGAGTTTAAAGCCGCTGGACAAGACATAACTTTTTACCCTCTGTTTGAAGATTGTTACATCGATTCCTTGGTATCGGGAAACCGCCTGGGCCCGTGGTACATTTTGAAACGATACTGGAATCGATATCGGATCTTGAGGCATCTTAAGGGTGTTGATCTTATCTGGTTGGAAAAGGAATTGTTTCCATGGATGCCTGCTGTAATTGAGCGTTGGGTACTACGACGTTTTCCAAAACTTGTACTCGATTATGACGACGCTGTCTTTAACATCTATCTGTACCATCGATTTTGGTTTGTTCGGAGAATGTTGGGGAAGAAAATCGCAAGGTGTATTCGTTATGCGGACGGCTTTATCTCCGGCAGTCAGTATTTAGATGAATATGCGTCGAAAAGTGGCGCAGATTCCAGAGCATTTGTTCCAACCTGTATTCGTTTAAAAGACTATAAAACGAAAGAGTATCGCTATGAGACGAAACCGACTATTGGGTGGATAGGTACTCCTTCTTCCGCTGGGAACCTTGAGTTTGTTCTGCCTTCATTAAACCGAGTTGCCTCTCAGATTCCTTTTCGTTTTGTTGCGGTGGGTGCGTCCAATCTTCATTGGGATTCGGAATCTTTTGAGTTCAAATATGTGCCTTGGACTGAAGCCACTGAAGTCGAATTAATTCGGGAATTCGATATTGGAATTATGCCACTCGAGGATACTCCTTTTAACCAAGGTAAATGTGGATTTAAACTCATCCAATACATGGCTTGTGAAGTCCCTGTCATTGCCTCTCCTGTTGGTGAAAATAGCATCATCGTTAGAGGCACAGTTGAAGGGCTTCACGCCAAAACCTTGGCCGAGTGGGAAAGTGCTATTCGAGCATTACTAATCGATGCAGACATGCGTGAAAAATACGGAAAAGCGGGTAGGGCTAGAGTTGAAGAAAACTACTCTGTAGAAAATCAATTCGAAAATTTGTTGAACTATCTGAAACGAGTGGCGCAGGGAAAACAAAGGAAGGAAGCGGTGGATCTCTAGGTTATGTGTGGGATTTTAGGATTTTCTCATTTTGAAGGTCGCCGGGACCAAGCTCTCAAATCCCTTGAAAGAGGGATTCATAGGATTGCTCATCGTGGACCAGACGACCGGGGAGTGGAGTATTTCTACGATGATAAAGTGGGATTGGCTCATAGTAGGTTGTCGATTCAAGACATTTCAAAGAACGGGCGGCAACCCATGGTGTCCAGCTCTGGTCGTTTTTGGATCGTCTTCAACGGTGAAGTTTATAACTACAGAGAGCTCAGGTCCGAATTGAGATCGGATTACCCTTTTAAAAGTGAAAGCGACACCGAAGTCTTGCTTGCTGCATTTGAACGATGGGGAGTGGAGGCCTCCATCGAAAAGTTCAGAGGCATGTTCGCTTTTTGCGTTTATGATCGAAAAAACAAACAGATATTCCTAGTAAGGGACCGAATCGGTATCAAGCCTCTCTACTATGGTAATTTTGGTAAAGGTGTCGTGTTTGCTTCTGAGCTAAAAGCTATCGTGGGTTCTGGCCTTTTGCCTTTTGAGATAGACCGGGGAGCCTTAGACAGTTACCTCACCTTTAACTTTGTTGAAGGTGAAAACTCGATGGTTTCGGGTATTAAGCGATTGATTCCTGGGCACTATGTTAAGTATTCCACCATTGAACCGAATTCATCTGAGTTAGTTGCTTATTGGAATCCTACCTCAGCCTGTAACGGAGAATACTCACTTATGAGTGCTGACGAGTGGAAGGCCCAATTGAAAGAAAAGCTACTGGAATCTGTGCGAATGCGGATGATTTCGGATGTTCCACTTGGAGCTTTTCTTTCTGGAGGCATTGATTCGAGTTTGATTGTTGCAATGATGCAGGAGTTGAGTGAACGGCCTGTTCAGACTTTTACCATCCGTTCTCCCGAAGTCGACTATGACGAATCAACCTTCGCAGAACGCGTTGCTGAAAAATTGGGGACAGAACATCACAGTTTTACGGTTACGCACAAGAACGTGTTGGAATCGATTGAAGGAGTGGGGGCTAGCTTCGATGAACCGATGGCCGATGTTTCCATTATTCCAACCTTGTTAGTTTGTGAAAAAGCTAGAAAACATGTAACCGTTGTTCTTACGGGAGATGGTGGAGACGAAGTTTTTGGGGGATACAATCGCTACCTTCAAACGCCGCGAATTTTAAGGAATATTAATCGAATTCCCAGTTTCCTTCGTCGTAGTTTTGCTGGAGGCGTTGGTTCAAGCAAAACAGAAAAACTTCTCAGCAAAACAGGTGTCTTTCGGCACATGATTGCAGGTCCCGAGAAAATGCAGAAAGTTAGTCGCTTACTGCAATCGGAGGGGATTGAAGATGTGTATTACCATCTGATCACTCGCAACCCATCGTTGGCGATGAATTCTCCTCGGCTTCTTTTGAATGAGGATTTGCTTAAGATAAAAAAGGCGAAGCATATGGGTTCGGACCTCGCGCGCCAATTGATGCGCTATGATATCGAATGTTATTTGCGTTATGATATATTACCCAAGCTTGATATTGCGAGTATGATGCCGAGTCTTGAGGCGAGGGTGCCTTTCCTTGATCACGAATTGTATGAAATGTCTCGAAAAATCCCAAGTGAACTGCTGTTTAATAAAACGAAAGGGAAACTGATTCTTCGAGAGATCCTAGCGGATTATTTTGATCCAAACTTCTTTGATCGACCCAAAATGGGGTTCGGAATTCCAATGGCACATTGGCTAAGAACATCTCTGAAAGATTGGGCGAGAGATTGCCTGTTCAATCCTGATAATCCATCGATTCTGGATAAATCGGAGCTTGAAAAGATTTGGGAGGCTCATATGAAGAGCAAACAACGCGAGGATTCCGAGGTATGGCCATTGCTGTTGTTCTTTTCATGGCACGCTTCGATGCGAGGTTCGGGATTCGTTAATGAGCTAAAGCTGTGACCAAATCGCAAACAAACTGGGAACGCCGAATCGGTGACTTGGTATTCTGGACGGGTCGTCAAATGCTGTATTTCGCATTTTTCTGCCTGGTCGTCAGTTATACTTTTTGGGCAATTGGGATCAATGATCTCACTCATGTTGCGGAGGCGTCTTTGGTATTGTTGTTGGGATTGAATCTTGGATTGGGGATTAAGGAACAAGTCAAGTTGCAGGCGAAGGTCCTGGCAGTTTCTTTGACGGTCCTACTAGGTGTGCTTTTCGTTGGATCCTTTCTATTGTCGCAAATCTACGACACCACCTATGATGGAATGCGTGCCCATCAGGCGTCGGTTATTGCCTTGAAAAATGGCTGGAATCCAATTTCCGATCCCTCCTTTTCTGTAGGACTTGAGCTGGTTAAGCAAAGCGATCCAAGTCCGGAAGATGCAGATGATTTTCACCCAAATGAGAATACTGATTCTCTGTCAAAAAGGAGGGAACTTCAGGGTAATATTGTCGTTGGAAAAGGTTATAAGGTAAACAGCTTCTATTGTTTATGTGCTGTCATTTTTAGTCGATTTAACAATTTGGAATCTGCAAAATCAGTTCATTTGTTGTTATTGTTTGCCGCCGTAGGAATCACGCTTCGATACTTGCGGTCTATTGATACGAGGCATGCCATGAGCATAGCGTTATTGATCTCGTTCAATCCCGTACTGCTCTATCAGCTTTGCAGTTTCATGCTTGATGGATACACCTATTCTTTATTTCAGATTTTTTTCTTTTCGGTGTTGGGACTCTTCCAGAGTGCCAAATCAAAACTGCTGTGGATGGATGTGGTAACGTCGGCTACTCTATTGTGCACAGCCAAGATAAGTGGAGTTTCTTACTTTCTCGCAATAGTTGGGGCGGCTTTTTTTGTTCTTTTTGTTACATACCTTTCAAAAAGATCGGGCGTGGCTAAGGTCCGATGGTTTTTGATGATGTTGATGCTGCTCATTCTTTTCAATGGATTCTACAGAAGCTACAACCTTCGATCATTGGTCGTTCACGACGTTAGTATTTCGAGTATTCTCGATTGGATGATGCAGAGAGATCAATCCCGACCCGGGCTCGCCGGTATTCCTGAACTGGCTGAACAAAACAAACTGCAACGTTACCTGTGGAGCAACTTCTCGATCACCCACATCAATCCCCACTCTTATCGGCTGAAAATTCCTGGCAAAATCGAACGCGAAGAGATTAGGCAACTTATGGAAGGTCATGGTGAATACAGAACAGGTGGATTCGGCCCTCTTTACAGTGCAATGCTTTTGTTGGCATTTGCCTTGCTTTTGATACACCCCAAAATGCTCTTCAACAAACCTTTGATACTGTATGCTATCGTCCTTATTATCGTGAGTTGGTTTAGTCCGGTTTGGTGGGCCCGCTGGGGCGCACTTCAATGGATGATTCCACTTTTGCCCTTGATACTTCTGAAAAGGGAAGATTCAACGCCTGCTTTGTTTTCGTTGAAAAAAGGAATATTCAGTTCCTCATTATTGCTATTTGCAGGTTTCTGCAATGTGGCATTGGTGTGCAGTCTATACTCGGTAGGACGGATACAAACGAGTGTTCACATCAACGCTTGCGTCGAATCGGTGGATTCGGACCTGGAAAAGGTCGAACTCTATTATTCTACATTTCCCACCAATCAGTTTTGGTTCCTTTCTCAAAATATTGATGTAAGTTTAATATCGCTCAAAGAGGCGAACCTCATCAATTCAATTGAACTTCATGCGTTACCGGCAACGAGTAGTAAATACAGAGTTATTCCGCGATGATTTAACAGCGTCGGCGGTTGAAGTTTGAAATTCATGCGAAGAAGGTTTCTTGGATCATAACAGCTATATTATTATCGAATATAACTGCTTTGTTTGTTTGATTATCTTCCCTTTTGACGAGGAAGTTCTAAAGGTTTAGCCTCTCAATACTTTCAATAAAATGAAGTTAATTAAAAAGGACGGATTCGAAGTTGCTGCACTACTCTTAATCTTGCTCTTGGTCATCGCAATTTGGGTGAAAACGAGTAGTCCGATGGCGACCCAAGCGAAAAATCGAGCGTTTTCTGCTGTTTTTGTGGATGCAGTGAAGCCATCGATAATGGCAGATAAGCGATTTTCAGACGTGACGATTGATGTATATACAGGGAACAGAGGTTCCATTTTGGTAAGAGGTTCTGTTTCGTCAGATAGGATAAGAGACGCACTCATACATTTTTTGGATGACCGATATCCTCCTCGACCAATTGTTTACCAGCTTCAAATTTTGAAAGAGTCTGAGATTGTTGGCAGTGAAACTTATTTATTTTCTAAGGTTCATGCCATTGATCAACCCCGCGAAAAAAGAGTGATCATTGAGGATCTTTAACTCTGTGTATTGAGCGGTGCTAGTTGAAGGGTGTAGGACGCACCGATATAGACGTTATAACAGATTACTCATCAGCTCTTGGTAAGAAACGTCTGGAAGCGAATTAAATGGAGGATAAAACTTTCCGTGCCTGGAATAGAGTCCATACACTTTCAAAAAAGGTGCTTTGAAAATATCGGGAACCGCACTTCTGTTTGAAAAATAGGGTTCCAGTCCATGTTCCTGAATCTGTCTGAGAGATATCGGTTGTCCATCGTCAGCCAATGAAATCCAAATGGAATTGGAATCTACAAACATCCAACCTTGGCTCGTTTTGACCTCTGTTGCTGAATGAGATGCGATCCCTTTACTTGAAATGGACTTTAGGTAACCCTGCTGGAGCAACTCATACAACGCCACATGACGAGTTTCGAATTCTAAATAGCGCAGCGCTTTTTCAATGAATCGACTTCTATCGTAACAAATTCCACGACCTTCCCTTACCAGATCGACGGGTTCTCGAGTCTCTCCCATGGGAATTCCTTCCCATATTGGAGATAATTCGAGAGCTTTTTTCTGTACAGCCACTATCGTTTTTAGTTCAAGCTCAAGACTATCTTTTTGGGGTTGGAGAAGAGCGTCGAAAGACAGTTTTTCAAACACTTCACGGTCAGAGGCTGTTAGATGTAGGTTAACTTGATGTCGGTCGAGAATGCTAAGAAAAATGAGCGTAAACAAAAGGCCCATTGCAAGTAGGATAAATTTTCCCTTAATTCTTCTCATCGATGTCGACACCTAGTCTCAAATTTCAGATGTTGCAACCTGCTATTGCTGTAGGTGGATCCTTGCTAATGACTGTATTGTCGACGCAACTCTTGTTCAGGGCAGGAATCTCAGTGGGAGTGCATCACTGGTGGTTGATTCCTTCGCTCTTTTTGCTAGTTCTGTGGAGTTTCAACTTCGTGTCGAAGTTTCGTGATGTGTGCGGAAGTGTATGGGAAAGTGCGTGTTTTTTACTTTTCCTGATATTTTCCATTTGGGTCAGTCAATGGGTTGTTGGAACCGACTTTGATGGCCTTTTTATGCACGTGGAATTTATCCGTGCCTTGACTGAAGGGTGGAATCCATCGCTGGATCCAAAATTCAACCAACACGAACTTCTTGAAGGCGTTCGGAATTTAGAATTTCTCAAAACCAAATTGGACAATGGAGGCTACTATTTGAAATATGGCCAAATACTTGAAGCGGTGATCGCTTCACGGTTTGGAATGGAAGCAGGAAAGGCCATCAGTTGGTTATTTCTCTACTTCCTTTTTAGATCTTTGGTTTTTCTGTTAGATCTTTGGACTGGAGATCGCAAAAAAGCACTTTTCTTTTCAGCGATGATCTCGATGAATCCTGTTATCCTCTATCAACTTCCTAGTTTCATGCACGATGGCATGGTGGGTTGTTTGTTGAGTGTTATGATTATTGGCGGTATTGTAATTCTTAAAGAACTTCGGATTTCCATCCTGATCATTTACGGAATATCCATGGCAATGCTGATCGGAGTCAAGAAGTCAGGTTTGGCCTATTCAGGATTTTTGACAGGGCTATTTCTACTTTTTTTCTGTATTCAGAATCGTCGCTTCATACTCAAACGATTTCCTGTTTTTCTTAGTGGATTATTGGGATTTGCAGCTATAGTTTTTCTGATTTTGAAAACAGGGCTTTGGGATATTCGCCCGATGATACAACTTCCAATCGTGGACACTTTAAAAAATCGGGGTAGTCTAGTTGAAAAGATTAAACCGATAACGGTGTTTGATGATCACCCTGAATACCGGAATATGGATGGGTTAGAACAATTTCTAACGACCTCCTTTTCTCGGACCAATATTAACGTACAACATCCACAATGGAAGCTTCCTGGCCAAATTTCCAAGAGAGAGATACAAAATCTCTATGAAGCGTTCACTGGCTATTGGATTGGAGGGATGGGTCCACTTTTCAGCCTCGCATTGGTCGCTTCTTTGCTGGGAACGGTGTTGGGTTTGTTTTGTGCTCCTAACGCTTGGAAATGGATGATTTATCTTGTCATTCCTGTGATCGTTTCGGTCAGTTTTCTTCCTTCTCTTTGCGTGAGATGGGTTCCACATATCTGGCTGCTGTGTTTTGTCTGGGTTTTCATTCAAAAGGATCCACTTCATACTAACCGTAAACCCTACTCGGTGTTTTCGTTGCGACATCTGAAGCATCTAAGGAATGCTGCGGTTTTTGTGGCTGCCTCAGCGGTCATTGTGAATTCTCTACTGATTGTTACCATGACCATTGCTGGACAATATCGAATCCGAAACATTTTGGACTGTCAGTTCGAGATTTTGGAGCAGATTCCTGCGCCATTGGAAATCAGTGTCGATTGGTTTCCTTCAAATCGGTTTTGGTTAGAAGACAGAGGACTTGAATATCAAATTAATCAAACAAAAATGGGACGGAAGAAAGTTCCCTTTACGAATCTTTACCGCACCAATACCCGCGTGCATTTTCCAAAAAAACAACTCGAATTTCCAGTTACCTATCCGCGGAGCGGAGAGATCGTTTCTCTTGAAGAGGCCCTTTTGAAACTGGAAGCAGAACAACCAAAAGACGTTTACTCCTGGCCATGGGTTCGACCTTTCCTTCAGAAGAAAAGGATACGAAATCCACGAAGTGCTTAGTTGTTGTTATCCCTTCAGTTGACTAGAGTTTGGTAAGTAGGGCTGATACTCTGGGATGAGTTTTTTGAGGATATTCCGTTGCTCTTGAGGATCCAACTCATCAAGGATTCCTGCCAATTCATCCAGACTGACTAAAAATCCGTCGTCTGTTTTTAATGGGGAAACAAAACGCATAATACGTGGATGGAGCGTTTTTTCGTACGCTTCCGCTTCGTGTTGAATTTCTTCAAAAAGCTTCTCTCCTGGACGAAGGCCAATAAATTCGATCGAAATATCTGTTTCTGGTTGGAATCCACTCAATTGAATCATGTGTTTCGCCAGATCGATGATCTTGAATGGTTGCCCCATATCCAGCACAAAGATACTTCCCGGAAATGCGATCGTTGCACTTTGCAGAACCAGGCCGACTGCTTCAGGGATTGTCATGAAGTAGCGTGTTACATCGGGATGGGTAACTGTTACAGGTCCTCCGGCTTCTATTTGGCGTTTAAAAAGCGGAATGACGCTGCCAGATGAACCCATCACATTTCCAAATCTCACGGCACTGAATTGAGTTTTATTCGCTGGCAGGGTTTGAATGGATTGAATCGCAAGTTCGGCAAGACGTTTGGAGGCGCCCATTGCACTGGTGGGATTGATGGCTTTGTCGGTTGAAACGAGGATGAAGTTCTTCACTCCCAATTTGCTGGCAATGCGTGCGATATTGGCAGTACCCAAGGAGTTGTTCTTGATCGCTTCGCCGGGCTGGGCTTCCATTATCGGAACGTGTTTGTGGGCAGCCGCGTGAAAGATGATATCAGGCTTTGCCTCCTTGATAAGACGTTCGGTTCTAACTAAGTCCGTAATGTCGCAGATTCTGGAAACCAATTGATTTGTTCGGCTTGATTTGGCGAGCTCCTGATCAATCTGATAAAGCGAAGGTTCCGATTGTTCCAAAATAGTGAGTTGTTCAATCTCCTTGCAGATGATTTGACGACAGAGTTCTGAGCCGATGCTTCCACCCGCTCCAGTGACCAATACCCGCTTGTTCTTTAAAAACTCCTCAATGGCATTTGAGTCCAGGTGAACGGGTTCGCGAGGTAACAAATCGACAATGCTGACAGGGCGGATTTTTGATGCTGTCATGCGCCCTGAAATGAATTGTTCAAATCCGGGAACAATTTCAACATTAAGTCCGGCTGTCTTAGCCCGTTGAGTAATGGATTTAATGTCGTTTGGAGTTAAGGAAGGATTGGCAATCAGTATTTCGGTGATTTGGTAGCTTTGTTTGAGATCGATGAAGTCCCTTTCAAGAGAGATCATTTTGCGACCATGAATGGTTCGACCCACTCGCTTCAATTCATCAACGAGAAAGACGATTGGGCGTTTTCCCATTCCTGGCTTACTGAGCAAGTCAGAGGCGACCCGCGCTGCGCTGTCCCCAGACCCAACGATAGCAACTCGTTGCACTTTTTTCGACAAGATATCAGTCTCAAGGTAACGCTCCCGCAGCATCCGCAGTAAAAATCGGAAGCTCGAAAGGAATACGATCGATAGAATAAAATCCATGAGGATAACCCTGCGAGGGTAGATCCATTGGGCACCGCCGAAGGAAAAAACGATGAGGAGGACCATCGAAACTGCAAACATTGCCCAGAACAGACTAATCAAATCGGGCAATCGAAAATACATCATTAAACCGCGAAACTGACCGGATAAAAACATGCACAACAGCTTTAAGGGAATGACCCACAACGTTGCTCGAATTGCGGCAGTTTTCAATTCGTCGGGTATGTCAAAATCAAAACCGATTGCAAAGGACCAGAACAGGGAAAGAAAAAAAAGGGTTGAATATGCAAGCCCCAGAGAAAGGATCCGAATCGGTGTAAGCTTTTCGACGGTTTTTTGTACGATGCTTTGGACCATATATTAGTGGATAAGCTACTCATCCCATTTTCTGCTCAGAGGTCTGTCAACAGCGTTCTTTATTGATTTCCCCAACCGAGTTGCAGTCTCAATCGTTGACTCTAATTAGGTTCCCATTTTTCTTAAGTTGCTCTTTCATAAGGATATGAACGATTCGATCCCATCAGGGAGGACACAATTATTCCTTGCTTATCCTTCTTTCAAAAATTAAAAAGATGTCGATTGTTTCATTGGTTCTGTTTTTGAGCAAGAATCCCACCATCCGTTTTTTGATTTTGTGGAATGTTAGTCTCGTTAAATGAATTGAAATTTTGGATTTCGCCTTCCTTAGACATTGATTATGAGGAAACTTCAAGGGGTGGCTTTTTGAATTTGATGGATGAAGTCCATCCAATTTTTACAAGTGAAGAAGGATCTCTCGATCAAAATGCCTATGTAGATCGTTGTCCAAAAAAAGGAATTCGAAGTCGGATTCAAAAACTAATTTCTCCAGAGTATCCCAAAAGTAGAGAGAATATCCAGAGATTTGTAAATCTATCCACATCGGAAAAGAAGAACCCGGTAATCATGATAATAGGCGCAGGTGGTATCGGATCTGGCACTCAAGCCATCTATGATGATAGTGAAATTCGATTGATCGGACTCGATATCTATCCTTCTCCAAACGTGAATCTTGTTTGTGATGCTCATAAGATTCCCATTGAAGATGGGGTAGTGGATGGAGTTATTATCCAAGCTGTATTGGAACATGTATTCGAACCTGAACAAGTGGTGTCTGAAATACATCGGGTCCTCAAACCAGGAGGCGTGGTTTATGCGGAGACTCCGTTTTTGCAACAGGTGCACGAAGGTGCCTATGATTTTACGCGTTTTACCGAAAGTGGACACCGGCAACTTTTTCGAAAATTTTCATTGGTGGATTCTGGAATCATTGCTGGGAGTGGAACGCAGTTGTTGTGGAGTATTGAGTATTTCACCAGAGGTTTGTTTAGAAGTTGGACGATTGGAAAAAGTTTCAAGCTTCTGTTTTTTTGGTTAAGATTTTTTGATAGTCTTATTCCCCAACAATACAATCGAGATGCAGCTTCTTGTGTTTATTTTATTGGAAAGTCACAAGAGTCTGAAATCGCTCATAGTGATGTTGTTGCTTTTTATTCGAGATCATTGTGATTTAGGGGATTCTATTTTTCTCTATGAGTAAAAAGTTACCTCAGTAAAGTGATGAGTTCCCGACAGCAGAGTTATCTTGTATTCAAACGCGGCCAAGATGTTATTGTTTCCTGCCTTCTTTTTTTAGCTTTGGCACCATTATTTGTATGCCTGATTGTCCTGATCAAACTGGATTCGAAGGGATCAGTATTATTTCGTCAAAAAAGAGTGGGGTCGTCGGAAAGCGCATTTTAATATATTGAAATTTCGGACTATGAGGATCGATACTCCCAAAGATACTCCTACTCATCTCTTGGAAGATCCAGAAAAATGGGTGACTAGAATGGGGCGATTTCTACGGAAGACTTCCTTAGATGAATTACCTCAATTATGGAATATTCTGAAAGGCGAAATGTCTTTTGTGGGGCCGCGACCCGCGCTCTGGAACCAATACGATTTGATTGAAGAGCGCGATAAATACGGTGCAAACGAAGTCCCTGTAGGTCTTACTGGATGGGCTCAGATCAACGGAAGAGACGAATTGCTTATTCCTGAAAAAGCGAAACTTGATGGCGATTATGCGAAGAGGATTGGGTTTTTTATGGATTTCCGGTGTTTAGTAGGCACTTTCTTCTCGGTATTGAGAAGTAAAGGGGGTCGTAGAAGGAGGAACCGGGGTAGCGCAGAAGGCGAATTCTGTTCAAAAGCAACAGTGAAAACGATATGCTTTTCATCACAGGTATTACAGGTCACTCGGGTCGGTATTTTTACCAAACGCTGCTCGAACAACAGTATAAGGGGAAGATCCGACTTTTAGTTCGAAAAAGCTCGGACATTTCTTTTCTCAGCGATTCTCCGTTGGAAATCGAGGTTGTATATGGTGAGTTAGAAGATCAGCAATTTGTCGAAAGTGTTTTGTCGGGGGTCGAAGCAATCTTTCACATTACAAACATCAGATATACCCCCGGAATTATTGACGCAGCTCTGAAAGCGGGGATAACAAGAGTTATTGCGGTCCATACGACCGGAATTTTTTCGAAGTTTCGTGACGCATCGGCTGAATACCAGAACATCGAATCCGAATTAGCTGAAATTGTGGAGTCTCAACCGGATTTAAAGCTGACGATATTACGTCCTACCATGATCTATGGCGATTTGTGGGATCGGAACATTAGCAAATTTATCCGGATGATGGATCGATACCGAATTTTTCCGGTTATTGAGGGTGGTAAGGCGTTGATTCAACCCGTTAACGCAAGAGATCTTGGCCGTGCATATTATGATGTGCTTCAACTGTCGGTAGATAAGACAAGGTCGGAGTATATTCTCTCGGGTGAATCTGCTATATCGATGATGGATTGTTTTCGTATGATGGGGACATTTCTCGGTAAAAAAACTTACTTTGTAAGCTGCCCTGTAGCCCTTGGTGTCGTTATTGCCTCGGTAACGAAATGGTTCACCTTGTGCAAGCTGGACTACGTGGAGAAAGTCCAGCGCATGACGGAAGATAGGAGCTTTTCGCACGAGTGCGCAGCTGAAGACTTTGGTTATAAGCCCCAATCGTTTGAAGAAGGATTAATGCGTGAAGTTAAGGCCTACCAAGAGCAGAAAAAAAAGAATAAGGAACGAGGTTAAAGAGTGACAAAACGGATTCTCATACTCTCAAATCACTTCATCACACTCTACAATTTTAGGAGGGAATTAATAGAACGATTTCTCGAAGAGGGTCATGTCGTTTTCCTTTCACTGCCGGATTCTCCCGAGAATAAATTTTTCGAGGACATGGGCTGTCGCATCATCTCTACACCTGTGGACCGACGGGGCATCAATCCTATTCGTGATTTGATGCTACTGATTCGTTATGTTCGGACCATCGCACGAACTCTGCCCCATGTTGTGTATTCTTATACGATCAAACCCAATATCTACGGTTCAATTGCTTCAAGGTGTTTAGGTGTAAACCAAGTTTGTAATATAACCGGAACTGGAGCGACATTCCTTCGAACAGGTGTTTTAAGTTCTATTGCTACTTTTCTTTACCAAATCTCTATCCGAAATGCATCCGTTGTGTTTTTTCAAAATAAGGGAGACCAATGCCTTTTTCGTCGAAAACACATGGTGAATCGCAACGATGCACTCATTCCCGGATCCGGTGTCAATTTGAAACAGTTCCCTTTTCGAATGTTACCATTGAATGGTGAAATTCAATTTTTATACACGGGGGCGGATCATGCAATTGAAGGGGATTGATGATCTTCTGGCTGCAGCTATTGAATTGGAGAAGCGAGGATGCATTTTTCGAGTCGTGTTGGCTGGGTTTATTGAAGAAGAAGTCTACTCTGCGAAATTGAGCGAGCCTGATATTCCCCGATTCGTTGAATATCTCGGTTTTCAAAAGGACATTCAGGCCCTTATAGGACAATCACATTGTTGTGTTCTTCCTTCCCATGGCGGTGGAAGGAGTGCCTAATGGATTACTCGAGGCTGCGGCTATGGGTCGTCCTGTTATCGCATCTTCGGTGGATGGTTCAGTCGAAGTGGTTGAAGACGGAGTAACCGGCTACCTGTTTTGAATCAGGAAATGAAAAAGATTTGGCTGCCAAAATGATAGCGTTTTATGTCCCTTAGTCCTGAGGCGCGATCGGAGATGGGAATCGCAGGACGTCAGAAAATGGAGCAAACGTTTGACCGTTCCATTGTCATCAATCACTACATGCGAGTGCTGAAATCTCTTACGAAAGCATCGATTGAGGTATAAGCAGCTAGAGGATCCGTTCCAAGACGATGGAATTCCTTTGGCTCGACTCGTAAGTGACTCGACGAGCAGGTGGCAGCACTTCAGCCGAACTTTGAGTGAAGCTCAGATGCTCGGTGAAGAACTCTGAGGCTTGGGTCGAGAGGGCAATGATTTTTTGAAATCCGCGATGTTTGGCTTGCTCTATGGTGTATTGAGCTAGTTTTTTGCCCAATTCCTTTGCCCTGATGATAAGGTTGCACGCAAACACTGGCGAGTTCTGCGACGTTTTTGTCGTAGGGCACCAGACACGTGCAGCCGATAATGCTTTCATCCACTTCGTAAACATTAAAATCTTGGAGCCTCTCTTCGACTTCTGTTATTGAGCGAGGGACCAGATGATTCTTTTTCGACGCTTGTTTTACAAGGGCATAAATGTCAGCGACATCGTCTGTTACAGCCTGTCGAATTCGGTCATACTCATTGGCATGAATCATAGTGCCTAAGCCGACTTTATCAAATATTTCGATGAGCAGGCATCCATCTATACGCCCGTCGAGTATGTGAACTCTATCCGTATCCCAAGTGAGGACTTTGATCGCGTGTCTTGCCTTGCTGAGTAGGAGGGGATCAATACTATCCGGATGCTTCTTGATCATTTGCTTTAGCTCTTCGGCAGAGCAATTGAGCACGCTTTTGTTTTCAATCGCCAGGCGAGGGCGGCTCGTCAAGTAAATGAGTTTGGATGCACAAAGTTCTGTGGATAACGTGGCTGCAATATGGTCAGAGTTGATCCGCAGGCTTCTGCCTTTGTCGTCGTAGATGATGGGCGAAAAGACGGGAATATCCCCTTCGTCGAGCAATCGAAGGATGCGTTTTTTGTCGATACTATTGCAGACTCCGGTGTGTTGCTGATCGATTCCTCCTTCAATTCCGACGGGGCGCGCCTGAACTGCATTGCAAAAACTGTAGGGTAGGGATCGTTGGGAGAGACCCTTCATTATTTGGGCAGATGCGATTCCGGTGGCATCGATGGCTAGCTGAAGCGTTGACTCATTGGTGGGTCCTTCGCCGCGGTCATCCGTATAATCAATGTTTCTTTCTTCGGCTAGTTGGCGCAACTGAAATGCGATGCCATGACAGAGAATTACCTTAATGTTGAGACTATGCAGGACTGCAATATCCGTGAGCACACTTTTGAAATTGGAATCTGCAACCACAGATCCATCCACACTTAATACAAAAATGTGGTTTCGGAAGCGGGGGACATATTCCAGGATGTCCCTTAAGTCAATGGGACGAATGCTCATAGATCGGGTGGTTTGCAAGATCTGAAGCTTCGATGATGCGGTTAGTCTGTTCCGTCCAGTCTACTGCACTGATCAATGCAGCAGAGGCCGGTTCTTCGTAAATTCTATGGAAATCCTTGTGTCGAAGAATATCATGAAACCGACCTTCTTCGAGTAGTTGCGGAATGGTCGAGTTTTCGATAATTGTAGCGATTTCGGGCGAGGTCATCAATAACTGTATTTCTTGTGACTGTTTGAACTGTTCGAGTAAATCTTCACGCTCTGAGAAAATCTTTAAATTCATGATCAAGGTGTATTTGTCCTCCGCGATAGGATCGCCCCATTTTACCCAATGCTCAATCGGAGGCTCGAATATCGCGCGGTAGATGTTGACGATGAACTTGTCGTTTTTGGCGGAGTGTTCAGGGAGATATACTTCTTGTTTTTGACGATATTCGACACTGCCAGGGGCGGGCGGTATCGTGATGTTCATTATCCCCAACACACGAATGAAGATGCAGATGACGATGGTGACGACTAGACCATTGCAGATTCCAAAGAAAACACCTCCAACTCCAGATATTAGTTTTCTTTCTTAACGTTTCCTGTTTTCGGGTACTTTTAAAAAGGAAAATAGCACCAGCAACGAATAAAAAAATAGACCAGAATAGCGAAGATGATATTGGTCATCTCCTTGAGGATAGGCTCGGGATAGGGAATGAAGTTCCGATAGAGATCAATGATGATGAAGCCCAGTGCTTTGCCGACAAAATATCCGATTGGAACTCCCCCCAGCATCAACGCAGAACGACCCAAGCCATGAAGCCACCCTTGCCAAGCGGAAAACACAACTAGCAAGGAGAAGAGCACATACACAAATAGTTGCCAGTCTGTAATGTTGAACGAGGGCGTCATTGATCTACAAATTAAAGAGTTTAATAATGGATTATGCCTTGATTTCCTGTCGGCGATAGCAAATTGTCAGAGTTCAACCCGGATTAAGTTATCACCCACGCAATTGCTTTGTTAAATAAGAACACGAATGACTCTGAGTCGATTCTTTTGTCGTTGATTTTAGTATTCAGAATTGAGCAAAGTTCCCCTATTAAACGATTGAAATGAGGTTTTTCACCAGAAGCACATTGCCGATTCTCAAATGGTTTTGGGTTCCACTCCTTCCTTTTTTTTGTTTTGGGCAATCTTGTCGCTCAGATCGAAGAAATTCCTGAGGCGTTGTTACCTCTGGATTCTGATAATAAAGTCGTTCGTCAGCACAATTTTTTGCAGTTTATTAGTGGCAAATCAGCTGCGAATTATGGGTTTTCAAGTATTGCGGAGCAAATCTTCAAAGAATTGTTGCAGTCCGAAACTGAAGCTGACGACGAAGACACAATGATCGAGGCCCGGTACCAGTTGATACTCAGTCTTCTCAATCAGGATAAAACAGAGGAAGCTGTCGCCTATCTCGAAGGCTTCGAGGATCAGAGCACCGAAGAATACAAGTTTGTCGCAATGCTCATAGACTACGTGGGAGGAGCAACCGCCGCCGAGCTTGAGTCTCATCTCGCGACGTTGGCGGGTGCTGACATGGGAACAAATCAAGTTTGGCTGAATGTGATGCGCGGCATTATTCTGATGCGCAAGAACCAACTGCAAGAGGCAAGATCAGTGTTTGACGAAGCATTGGAAGAAGCAGTAAACGCATTTCAACGGTCCTGGATAGAATCCCTTGTTTGGCGAGAGGAGATACTCAACGGTCAAGCAACTGAATCCCTTGTGATCTCATTGCGTTCTCAACTAGACAACGCGGTGAACCCCTTGATTGCCTCTCGGTTAACTCAGCAGTATGCCATTGCTCTTAATGTAATGGGCAGAAGGAATGAGGCCGTGAGAGCGATCGAGAGTCAGTTGCCTATTTTGGGTGTGGAATATCGGGCCCAGAGAGATCGTCTTCTGATGCTTCTAGCTATTCTTTCTGGTCGGAATTCGGGAAAAAACTCAAGTTGCCATTGAGGAAAATCCTGTTGAGGGGTGAGTCCCAACGGATGCGGTCGATGGCATTTTATTACTGGTTATCATTTGTAGATTTTTCGGATGAGAATCAGACTCGAACGCTGACACTCTTGTTTGATGCGGGAGGAGAAGACCCCTTGCGCAATGAAATTGCCTATGCTCTTGCATTGAGTAGTTTTTATAAAGGGAATCTAAATCAATCTCAGGCAAGAATTGATAGCATTCTGGAGTCGGATGCAGAATCGAGTCTAAAACAAAGCGCGTTGAGAGTTTTGATCGCCGTATGTTGGAACCAAAATCCTTCCCAATACCGCTTGGCTGCAGAGCACTTGCTTCGATTGAGGAGGTTGAGCCCAGATCCAAAAGAAAAGAATAAATACTCACTTCTGATTGCTGACAGCTACTACCTCAATGGCGACTACGAGAATGCGATTCCCTATTATAACGGCTTGATGGACCAAACTCTGACGCCGGGAATACAGAACGAATTACTGTTTAAAATTACAGATTCGATGTTAAAGCTTGGAAATGTTGATGGAGCCCGCCCGATTCTAGAACGTTTTCATGATGAACATCCGGAATTGAGTGAGTTAATTTGGGGCAGTGAGTGGAATTTTAATCTCTATCTGGTAAGAAATGGGAATTTGCACGAAGCGATCATCAGGATGGAAGAACTTCGATCCTCAATTGAGAGTGTCACCAGTGCAGAATGGACTGATTTAGCGAAGATGAGAGTATCCTGGTTATTGGCATTTCTCAATTTTCAAAATCAGGATTATGAAGAGGCCCTAAGGGTCATTGACAGTGCAGTTTCAACCTACAACGGCCTATTAACAGACGTGCAGACTCAAATGGCAGGGATTCGGGATGAGCTATTATTACTTGGAGCTCGAAATCTTCTTGCGCTGAACGAAAGGGAGGAGGCAATGGATTCGATTCTGTTGGTTCGGCAGAATGGGAATCCCGAAACTGCCGCCGCTAGTTATATCATTGAGGCCCGTTATCATATCTCTAAATCTGAAACTTCTCATGCCCAAAGTGCTCTGATGGAACTGGCTGATCTCTATCCAGAAAGCGACTACGCTCCAGTCGCTTTGTATGAAGCGGCCATCAATGTGGAGAGTCGTGTCTCAGAGACTTCTGACCAGGAAGCGATTGCTTTGTATGAAAGAATTTCAACTCAATTTCCGAATCATGCGCTAAGTTTTTATATCAAAGCTTCGGCAGGGGGACCTATTGAGGAAAACGAATCAGTTCGCTCTGGCGATTTCGTTTTATGAAAATCTGTTAACCGATTTCAGGGGAGATTCTCGCATCTATCTGGTTGAAATGGCTTTGGGTGAGAGTTATCTGGCAATGGGCTCTTCTCGTCTCGACTATATTGACCAGTCCGTTCAAATCCTCGAACGTGTTTTTGACCGCAGCAATCTTCCACTCGAGGTTAGGCTTGAAGCAGGCACAAAGGCTGCCATTGGATTGGACAAAGTAGGGCGCGATTTTCGATCCCAAGATATGCTGTGGAGAGTGATAACTCTTGTCGAGCGGGAGCCCGCATTGGGGCTCAATTTGGGAGCTTCCGGGAAGTATTGGTTGGCTCGGGCTACACTGATGTTGAGTGATCGTCTGATTGCAAACGAGGCTAGAAATGAAGTCGAGCAGTTGATAGAGTTAGCGGAAGCCATGAAGCTTCCTGGAGTGAATTTGATAAAGAATAAATTATGAAAATTGATATTTCTATCATTCAACAGGGAGGGCCGATGATGTGGTTGCTTTTGGCAACCAGTGTTGTCGGGTTTATTCTCTTTGTAGAACGATTGTTCTTTCTGCACAAGGGGCACATCAATACCAGTTCGTTTGTTGAAGGGATCACCAATATCGTAAGAAAAAAACGACTGGTTGAAGCATTGACTATTTGCGAGGAAAATCCGGGACCTATTTCCAACATCATAAAGTCGGCTCTGCTAAACTACGACCAACCCAAAGACAAACTGTTTGATGCCGTTCAGACAGCCGCTCTCGTGGAGATTCCCTATTTGCAACGACGGATCGGAACCCTCGCGGTACTTGCAAGAGTGGCACCCCTTTTTGGACTGCTTGGAACTTTACTCTCGATAATGAACACTTTTTATCAGTTGCAGCAGGATGGAGCTTATGCCAATGCGGCTGACTATGCCGGATTTTTGGCGCAGGCATTGGTGACAACGATATTTGGTGTCGGAATTGCGATTATGGCTCAATTGGCGCACCATTTCCTTCATGGGCGTTTTCGAGCACTCGTACATGATATCGAATGGGTAGGGCACGACATGATCCAGCTTATCACAAATCTCGAAGAACTCGAAACGGAACCCAATGAAGAAAAAGAAGAAAACGGATCCGATTAAGTTCGAGTTGGAGAGTCCAGACAAGGGGCTCATGAGCCCGTTGGATCTGCAAATCGCCTATCAATCTCCCAAGAGTGAAATGGATCTACTTCCATTTCTGGATATGGTGTTGATCGGGTTCCTCTTTTTTATGCTCAGTTCGCGCCTTGTCTATGCCCCGGGAGTGATTGTGGACCTTCCACGAGCAAACCAGGAAGTAGTGGATTCTGCCTTGGTGTCGGATGTCCTCACCGTTAGCAAACGAGGAGAAAATCTTCTGTTTTTCTATCGAGAGGCAATCTACGATTTTGAAGGTTTGAAAAACTACGCAGACAGTGTGGATGCATCAACTCACGATGAAGACAGCATCATTCTCATCAAAATGGATGGAAATCTTTCCATTCAAATGCAGACCGATCTTCTCGAAATCACTCAAAAAATGGGGTTTGCGAAGGTTCAGATCGCAGTGGAGTTGATTGAACCTTAATAATTTTCCAGAAAAAACTTCAAAAAGTTTACAATCATCGAATAAATCTTTACGTTATATTCTTCTTAACCTTCTTGTCCTTCCAGTTTCAACCTCAATTGATGTCTTTTGTTCCTTCACTGCTACCTCGTTTTGGCGTTCTTATGTTACTGCCCTTTTTGACGGTTCTGTTGGATGGGGCTTCGGTCATTCAGTTGAATCGGATCAGTTTTGATAAGGTTGGGAGGGATGAGTGGTTGCGGGCCCGGGTTCAGATAAGCGCTTCTGCAAACCCATTCAAGGAGGCGAAAAACTCGCGTTTTGTCGATGATGTGAAAGTGAAACTCTATCTGAGTTTTTGGAGATCGAAAAAATGGATTCAGTTTCTATTCCAGTGAAGTGAATATCGTAACACTGGAACAGGGTGAACGTTATTGGGTTGATTTTTATATTCCTGGGCAAGTCGTAAAACGAGACCGCCTGGGGACAAATCCATTTGCATATTTTGTGGAATTTTGAAGTTGGTGAGCATCCATTGCCTCATGAGTCCAGTTTTGCTTCAAGCAAACATGGTCAATGATGCCGCTCGTATTGCTTTTAGTCAAAAGGCAAAGGAATCAAAGATATCAAATGATGGAATTTTGATACCATCTTTCCTTGCCCCGCTTTATTTGGTTATCGACGACGAGGAAAGTTATCCTCCGTATAAGCGGATTATTCCTTCCACCTTGTAATTCTGTTGTATGCTTTCATCCTTCTGGCAGATTGTTGATTTGAGAGGCTCACAAGCTTCAAGCATTGAGTTTTCAAAAGATGGAATCAAAAGGTCAGAATGTTTCCCGTTGAATATTGAGGGAACGGGAGATTCTGCTTGGCTGGCTGCGTTTTTCATCCTGCTTGCAGTCATTCGATTTCAATGGGAATCTAGCGACCATTGTTGCGATACCAAATCGATTGTTGTTGTTTAAAACTTTCATCGTTCCCACCGGATCTGTTTCGAAACAAAGAGATCTTCTTCAATACGAAATCGAACAAAACTTTCCCCACGGTGATTCCGAGTTGATCTGGAGTTCAAAGTTACTGCAACAGGATGAAGTAGAAAGTGCGTATTTGGTGGCCGCTATTCGAAAGTCGACTTTCCTTTCGATGGTTGAATGTTTTGAATCTGCAGGTTGCCGCCAAGTCTTAGGAATCCCTTCATTGTTCATGGCTTTTCCTGAAGTTGCTCTCAGTTCTATCCAGAAAAATGAGCACGGGCTCGAGCACATCTTGGCGATAGAAGATAATCATGGAGTCTCCGTTTCATTTGGGGATAACCGTGGTAGTGTGAGAGCGTTCAAATTGAAAGGAATCCCTTCTCAAGTTGAACTGAATCCACATTCGATTGAATGGGAAGCCTCTCTTGAGGCAGAACTCAAGAAAACCATGGCTGCAGCGAAGCGACAATTGGGCTCAGGAAAGGGTGCAAGGCTATCGTTTTTTGTTTTTGGTGAGGAAGAGCCTGTCCCATCATCCTTGTTAGCGCATTCATACGGGTTAGATGGTGCTGATTCGATTCAAGTAATTAGCAACTCGATCGAAGGTTTTCATCAAAACATGGCTGGTTTTGATTCTCAGTCCTTTTTTAAATTGGAGAGTGTCGAAATCACTTCTGCTTACTCCGGAAAATGGAAATTGATGATAGCCGCGGGCTTGGTCGCCATCGCACCATTCCCTTGGGTGATCGGGAACCAAAAAGTGAACGATGCATATTTGAAGACGGCTCATGACGCCCATACAAATTCTGCAAGGCAGAGAGAGTTGGCTGCAAGTTTTGAGGCTTCGGTCAGAGATTTGACCTCCAATCTAGAAAGGATCGAAAAAGGAGTTCGATTGGAACGTCAACAAACTGCTATTTTGCCGCTATTCCAAGCGTTTCAACAAGCCCTTGAGGGAGTGGGGGATACTTGGTTTGAAACGATGGATCTCACTCTTCAGCCAGATTCAGGTAGGGGTGAACAGAGTCTAACTCTCTCTGGGAAATTTCTCGTTCGGCAGTCGAATTTAAGGGATGAATACCGCCAGCAAGCGATCTCGGAGGCGGAGTCCAGTCTGCAGGAATTACAGAATCAATTGCTGGCATCTCCCTTTATTCGTGAAATTCTAGATTTTAAGGTAAACTATAGTGGTATTGACCGAGGTCTCAATATCGTGCCCTTCAAGCTAGAGGTCGTTTTAGACTATCCATTTTCTGAAGAAGAACGAGAGGAGGGGGACGAAATTGAGCGCTAAACAAGGGACACGAAAAATCTATTACGACCTTCGATATACTGCTCGTTGCCTGTGCGATTGTATTTGTGGTGGGATTGATTTGGGGTTTTCGCGGGATTGTCCCAAAGGAAATCGTTCTATCGACAAGCGTTAGCTGCAAAAACGTGATGCTGTCGCACTGGCTAAAACTGAATCAAAGGATATTGAAGCCCTCAATCAATTAAGAAACAGGCTTAATTTTGTTGCAGATCAGAGCGAAGAAGGTGGCAAATCAGAGCATTCGCTATCCGGTATCGAGTTATCTGCAAGGATTCAGTCTTTTGTGCACGAGTTTCGAATGAAACTAGATGCTTCTGGAATTATCATCAAAGACCGCAATTTTGGTTTTCAAGATTACGTGCGCGAAGTGGCGGTAAATTCTGATTCGCGAGATTCTTTGGTGCTATCTATGCAATTGAACATCGTTCGTCTGCTTATTGAAGAACTCATCGACTGCCAGCCAATCGCATTGCTATCTGTGAAACGCTCCGTCGAGAGTCATGAAATTAGAGGTGTGGAGGGAGTGAATCCAACTACAGGCATTTTAGAAATCGAATCTTCCCGTATTCATTATGACATTAGGGTATCTCTGGAGTTTGACGGTTATACTCGCTCATTGAGGGATTTGTTAAATGCCCTGAATACTGTTGAAATGAATGCTCGTATAGTGGCACTTTCTGTTACTCGTTCGGATCGTTCCGAAGAAGACAAAAGCGGAACGTGGATGGCGAAAGCACAGATTGATTCGAGCGTCGTAGCCGCTTCGAAATCTCCTTTCGCATCTTATCTCAGGCATGAAGAAGAGGAGGGCGACACTAGCGTTGAAACCGAAACTCAACCATTGATTGGTGAAGTCGTCTCCAGGTTTAAGATCACATTCGAGGAAGGAGTCACTCTTTGATGCCGTTCGAACCCACCAACAAAACGGCATCTTTGACACTGGCGATTGCGGTGACGCTATTCGTTAGTTTTGCTGTGCTAGGTGCAATTCAGAAACCTGAATACTTTCCGAATGCAATAACGGGTAATTATGTGCGGTCTGGTGAAATAGATTCTCTAAGAGAACGCGTGACTGAAGCAACTCGGCCCTCTGAAACTTTCGAACTGGGGTGGGAGGGTGCAAACGCTCAGTCAGATGACGGGCTTTGGGTTTATGATGTTTTTACCCCTCCGAGAATTTTCATTAATCCAGAAACAGGGGCCTTCGAACCGACATCTTATCAGTTTGATAAAGGAGAAGTAGAGCCCGAACTTTCGATTTTAGAGGTAAAAAGACCGCTTTTCCAGTTCCAGTTATCCGGCTTTGTTGAAAATAGTTTAACAAATGCATCCCAGTCGATACTTCTGATCGAAGATACTCAGAATGGAGGGACTCTCAGACTGCGTTTTGAGGAAGGTGCTGTCATCGGCGATGACATTAAAATGAAATCTTTCGAGATTAGTAAAAAGACAACTGAGGCTGGGGCTATTCAGCGTGTGGGAGAACTCCTGATCGAAATGAACGATCATTCTCATTTGTTACTGAAGTCTTCTGAAATTGCTTATAAAATGGATATTCAACTTCGCATGCGTTTTGGAGCGGAAACCTTTGAATTAAGCAGGGAAGAACCTACATACCAAGCGAAACGTTATCAGATTACATGGAAGTTTGAGAACGCTGCTTATCCTGATTTCGAATTTGAGATCCTAAACTTGGATTCTTCCGCCATTCATCCAATTTTCCTTAAATCCTATCTCTTCCAACACCCATGAAACCCAGAATTCAGATTCAAGCTTTTGTGATTCTATTGATTTCGGTCTGCTCGACCACGCTTTTCCTCGCAGCGAATGCAGATGTTCAGAATAGCGCTCCGATCTCAAATAAAGTGAAGTGCATTGCAACCGCTGTCAGACTGCGAGATCAAGGCGCTTATAAAGAAGCGATAGAGGTCTTAGATCAGTTTCGTTCACAATTCCCCAATGACAAAAATGTGAATGATCTTTATTACAAAACTCGCAGTTCATATGACACGATCATTGGAAATAATGGCGGTAGTCGATCTTCTGCCGAGGTAGATGCGTTGGTAGATGATGTTATTTCAACGAAAGCAGATCAGGTCGCGAATTTGAATGAGTCCCTAAACTCCATATCGAAGAACCTTAATAAGGGGAATTTGGATGCAGCGACTTCACTCATCACTCGTGCTAAAAATGCAATTTGGGTGACTTCGGACAATCAGGAATCTTATTCCGAATTATTAGATCTTGAAAAGCGTTTGTGGTTGGAGAAGGCATTAGATTACGCCCAAAATGGAGAATACGAATTGGCTAGTTCCTGGCTTGCAAAATATCAGAGCGACCCGTCTTCTATCCGTTCATTGAATCGACTCTCTTCAAGAGTAAGTGATGCTATTCATTCGGTGGTTGATGAGCATCAAACACTTAGAAACGAGGATGAATTCGTTTCGCTTGTTGGTTACGAAAAAGAATTGTTTTCAAAAGGAAGAGCTCAATATAGGGGAGGGGATTACCAGGGTGCTCTGGCTACCTTCCAGGAAATGGAAAAACGCAACCCTGAGAGTTCAGAAGCGAAAGAATACCAACTCAAAATACATAAGTATTTTAACAGCAAGTCCTACCTTAACCGACTCAATACAAGGCAGGATATGCTGAACGAAGTGGATCGTTCTTGGCAGCGTCCCAGGATTTTCTCTCCCGACATCAATCGCTTTGAAGGCGAAAGTACGGCTAATCCGCTCGCTGGGAAGATTCGCAGCATCAAGATCCCAAGAGTCAATTTTTCAAACCTTGAATTAACTGCGGTCATTGAGACCCTTTCAGAGCTTTCAGTTGAGTTTGATACCCAAGAAAAGGATCCGTCAAAGAAAGGGGTTAACATCGTTCCACTTTTTGATCCAAATACGCGAAACAATCCCAGGGTCAGTATCAGTCTACGCAATCTTTCACTCGAGAAAATCCTCAAGTTTGTGACCCAACAGGTCAATTTTCAGTTTGATATTGTGGAAGAAGCCGTCGTTGTGCAACCAACGGATGGTCCCGATGGTGCGGCAAATCTATTAACTGAGTTCTTTTCGGTATCCCGGGCAACAGTGATTCGTTTGACTGGGGGTGCCTCTAGTGCTACGAGTCAAGTATTCTCGGATAATCCGTTTGAGGTTGCGTCAGAAGAATCAGAAGGGTCTAGTATCGGAGAAGAGGAATCCTCTATGCGTGGTTTTTTTCAAAGGGCAGGAGTAGAATTCGAAGGTATTCGAGGGGCAAGTTTGGCCTTTGATGGAACACAACTTATTGTGACTCAAACTTCTCGGAATCTTGAACGAATGCGCAATATCTTGCGTCGATATGATAAAACCCGACAAGTAGAGATTGAAGCAAAGTTCCTCGAAGTACAGCAGGAAGATCTCGAAGAACTCGGGTTCGACTGGATGGTGAATGCAGGTGGAAAACAAACTTTCGACTCAAATGGAAACCCGTTGGTTGGCGGCACCGGCGATCCGGTTATGAGTTATGATACTCAGGGTGCGACGGTAAATCGTTCGCTTTCGAATGCTTTTGGATTTAATCAAAGCTCGCAAGGAATTCGCATCACATCCCCTAATTTGGTCGGAGGCAGTATGTCTGCAGATTTTGGTGCGCCTGATGTTCCACAGAGTTTGGACTTTGCCCAGTCTCTTGCTGGTGGAATTCTTAACACTGTAAGCATTCTCGGGGATACAGAACTTGGTGTGATTATACGAGCGTTATCGAGGAAAGAAGGTAGTGACTTGCTCAGTGCTCCACGATTGACCGTATTGTCAGGAAAGACCGCGAGCATCACAGTTGCGCAGGAACTTCGTTATCCTGAAAGTTACGGGGATATCGAAGCAGAAGTTTCACGAGGAGCTTCATCCAGTAATAGCACGGGCGGAGGAGGTGCAGTTGCGATTACCGCTGGGACACCGCAGGATTTCGTGGTTCGTAATGTTGGAGTCGAAATGGAGGTCACACCGACTGTTGAAGACAACGACAATATTAGTCTTCTTCTCCAACCTCAAGTGACAGAATTTGAAGGATTTGTGGAATACGGAGGTCCTTCTGTGGCGATATCGGGGGATTTGACTGCAACCGTTCCTTCCGGATTTTATCAACCCATATTTTCAACTCGCAGTGTGAAGACGGAAGTTACGATTTATGATGGAGCTACCGTAGTGATTGGAGGGCTTACCAGAGAGGAGATAAAAACAGTGGATGATAAAGTCCCACTATTAGGAAGTATACCCTATCTTGGGAGACTTTTCCGTTCAGAGGGAGAAACTTCCCGCAAGCGCAATCTACTGATCTTTGTCACTGCTAATTTGATTGGACCTGGAGGAGGGCCGATTAAGCAGGAGTTCCCAGAAATAGAAGCCAATTCCATGTTTCAAAACCCAACTATCAATACGCCTGGTGGAGGTGTGAATCGCACCATTCCTGAAACTGAATCTTTCTGATCTCCGAGATGAATCCTCCCATGAAGTCATTTTCCAGAATACTGCTCTTTTTCGGGGTGCAATTTTTGACCTGTCTAATTGCAAACGCGGATCTATTTGTCGAATCCATTGCTTCCACAACTGCGGGAAGTTCCACCAGTATCGATTACATTTCAACTAACCTTGATCCGCCTTCCGGTGATTTTCACAAAGTTGTCGTAATCGTGGATAACTATGTCATCGCAGAGTCATTGACTCCTTCAGGGACCCTCAATGTTATTTTTGATGATCCGGGCACGATTCAATATACGGTACGGAGCTATAGTGTCGGAGGGAGTGCAATCGATACTGTTGAGCGATCGATAAATGTATTTGGTATTGCAATCGTGCAACCCAGCAACAATGCGCTCGTAGGTCTAGGCAGTGAGCTCTTTCTCGGAGCGTCAGCCATTTTTGAAAATAAGTTGATTGATTACGTCGAATTCCAAGTCCGCCCAACCGGAGGAGGATCTTATTCAACGATATCGGGCTCAAGAGATTCCACGGTTCCTTATGCCTTTCTTTACGAACCCGGTTCAACCGGATTGTGGGATGTTCGTGCCGTGGCCTTCCACCCAGGCGGGGGGAATACCGCTTCGAATCCGATTGTTTTGCAAGTGGGCGCTAGCAATGTGAGTCAACCTTCCTATGCAACTATACTGGATCCCTCTCAAGGTAATACGGTGCAGGCGGGAGTATTGAGAAGTATCAATGTCGATGCGTCCACCAGGACAGGAGCCATCCGCGGGGTAGAAATGTATGTTGATGGGGCGTTGCTCGAATCAACCGAAGGCATGGATGTATCGTTTCCATTTCGATTTGATTGGACTCCCCGTCGCCCTGGCTCCTATTCGCTGGTTGCAATATTGATCGACAATTCCGGGATGCGTTGGGCATCGGAAGAAGTGCTCGTGACTGCCACGGATGATCGACCTCATGCAGAGCTAATTCTTCCCTCTGAAGGTGCGGTTTTTGAAGTGGGTAAGGCCATCTCTCTTGCAGCCATTGCTGTTGGGCAAGGGGGAGCCCGTGAGCGGGTTCAGGGTGTGGAGTTTCTGATCAACGGAAATGCGATTCCTGTTTCAAGCGCAGGCAACACATTTGACGATGAGGCCCCCTATATCGTGGAATGGACACCCGATTTCCCGGGGCAGTATTTTGTTCAAGCAAGGGTCGTAGATTCTGTTACAGGTGCGAGCTATCAAACTCCCTCCATCACGGTAAGTGCCGTTGAAGCTTCTCAGCCGGTTGCGGTGGTGCTCTCCCCATATTCTGGTGATTTCTACTATTCTGGTGAAACTGTGCAGTTTCGTGCAGTTGCGAACGCCAGCAAAGGTTTGATCCGTTCGTTGGATTTTTTCGTAAATGACATCAACATTGGTACTGCGGAAGCAGTCGATGGCGTTTATCTGCTGGACTACATTTTCGAAGGCTCAGGTATTTATAACATCCGAGCACGTGCGATTTCGGAAAGTAATCGACTTGTCGATTCTAATTCTGTTGCTATTACTGTGGCTCAGCAAAACGGAGTCAGACCAAGTGTCGCAATTGAGAACCCTAAACAGGGTGAACTCTATACTGTTGGTGATACCATCCAACTTGTTGCCAATGCAAATGATACTGATGGCAACATCGCTCAGGTTGCTTTTTTTGTAAACCAAGAACCAATGGGTGATCCGGACACTGCATACCCTTATGCTGCGGATGAATTTACCTTCAATGCTCCCGGGCTTTATCGCTTCCACGCAGTTGCGACCGATAGCCAGGGAAACTTGTCTAAAAAAGCGTTTGTGGAGGTCAGGGCGACCAGCCCTGCTTTCTCTCGACCTACCATTTCAATTTCAAATCCATTGAATGAAGCAACGTTTGAAGTTGGAAATACCATTTTCATTGAAGCGGATGCTCAGGATGAGGATGGCAATATTTCTGAAGTGAGGTTCGAGATCAATGGTGCTCAACTGGGAGAAGCCGATAAAACCTATCCGTTCCAATCCGTGTTTTACACTCTCGACAGTCCCGGGTTATACCGCATCCGAGTGACAGCCTACGATGATGAAGGGTATATGTCTCAACCGGAAAAATCGGTGATTTATGTGGTGCCTGCATCTAAAGTGGATGGTCCTCAGTATGAACCACTGGAAAACAATCGGGATTTTCTTACTCAGCTTTTCATCGATCTATTCTCTCGTGGACCCACAGATGCTGAGCGAAATCGTTATCTTGAAAAACTCGAATTTGGAACCATGAGTAAAGCGGAAGTAGTGAGTTCGCTTTATGCTAGTGCTGAGTTTCAAAACCTTCGCCACTCCCAGAACGCTTTCCATGCTATTTTGGGTGAATGGCCATCACCGCTTGAATTTGCGTCGGTATTAGGTGGCTTTGCTCAGCCCTCTACTGACATTCCAGCTCAGAGCCAAGATGATGTGGGCGATACGTTCAGTGAAGCGACTGTGCTTTCTCCGGAAGGGGATGTCTTTTCAGGTGTGCTAGAGGAAAGCGGAGATATTGATGTTTTTACATTCCAGTTGAGCGTGGAGTCTCTTGTCACCGTTTTTACATCTGGACCGTTTGATACTGTGGGAGCGATCTACAACAGTAGTGGTGAGATTATTGAGTATGATGATGATTCAGGTGAATTTTTCAATTTTGCCATCCAACGAGCGCTTACCCCCGGGACTTACTATATTGCCATTGCCGGATGGGGTGGAGCTGCTGGGTCCTATACTTTGAACTTAGTTTTGGGAGAGGACGTTGCCGTTCCCAAGGACAGTGAAGTTTCCAATGCTGAACTCGATAGCACGATTCAATTCATCTATGACTCTGATGCCTATCAAAACAAGTATGGACCCTTGCAAAACATGGATTCGGAGAGCAATCGACGGGATCATTTTGAACAATTGTATGGAAACAGATTTGAATCTCTACCAACGTTACAGCAGGTGCAGCAGGGATCAAATCGTATCTTGGCCGCACCAACGGTCGCCAGTTTTACCTCGGCTTTTATCAGAAATGACAGAGTGGGGCTGATCGACTATATTTACAATTTACCTGAAGTGGAAAGTCGGGATGATGCGGCCTTATTATTGCGTTCATTTCTTAAAATTAGACCAGATTCAGATTCTATCAAAATACTGGAACCTTTGAGTTTTGTGGAAAAGGTGGAAGCACTGTTCGCTTCACCACAGTATTTGCAGAGATTTGAGATTGTAGGATTGTCCGAAAATGAAGGTGCAACCATACGGGTGGATAAAAACGCTCCTCCGATTGAGCCGGCTTTCTCTACCTACAGCCCCAGCACCATGCTTTCAGGTTCTGAAGACCCGATTGATCCGGTTAATCCATTCTTTCACATTAAGGCCAACCAGGATGGGTGGAAATATGTTGAGTGGTTGGGTTGGATCAGTGATTTCGAGTATCCTTGGATATATCATGAGACGTTGGGCTGGATTCAGGTAAATACCCTCACTCCTGAGGAGCTTTGGGTGTGGCATGAACGACTCGAATGGAGTTATTTTGCCGCAGGGCTCTATCCTGTCGTTTATCGATACTCTGATAGTCAGTGGGTTGAGTTAAAGCCGACATCAACCCCTGGAGATTTCAAAATCGTTCCAGTTCAAACAGAACTGCAGAAGTAAGCTGGATCTATATCGGTCCATTGTTAATTGTTCTTCACTTTCTGAGGGTAGTCGACATGCTCATGAGCTATGATTTTTCTAGTTGATGGCTATAATATGGTGTTTCGAAGTTTTTATGGAATCCGTGAACTGACGAGGTCGGATGGGTTTCCTACAAACGCGATTCATGGATGGGTGAAAACACTTTGGAGCCTGATGGATCGTGATGATTGTGATCGTCTCATCGTGTTTTTTGATAGGGGAGCAGATGAACGAGAAGCGTTATTGCCTGAATATAAGAAAAACCGTTCCGAAACGCCGCCCGATCTGGTCGTTCAAATCCCGATTATTAAGGAACTGACCGCGTTGATGGGCATTAATTGCATCGAAAAAGATGGTGTAGAGGCGGATGATTTGATTGGTGCTTACGCCAAACAATATGCAACTGAGGACAATCCTGTGGTGATTGTTAGTGCAGACAAGGACCTGGCTCAATGCCTTAACGGCAATGTTCATCAATTATTACCCCCTCCGACTGCGAATCCGAGACTGGGTTGGCGAATGATGACCGTTGATAAAGTGATGGGGAAATTTGGTGTTGGAGCGGAGAAAGTTGCTGAATACCTCGCTCTTGTCGGAGACAATGCCGACAACATTCCTGGACTTCAGGGGGTGGGGCCAAAAACGGCGTCGAAATGGTTGAACGAATATGGAGATCTCGAAACCATCATTGCGAAGGCGAATTATATCGCTCCTGCGCGGTTCCAGACTTTGGTGGCGCAACAAGCGGAGCAACTGCGAATCAATTTGAAGCTCACCACGCTCGATACCACTCATGATGTCAATTGTGACGTATTAATCGAACCCAACCCCGAAGTGTTGAAACAGAAGTTGATCGAGCTCGAGATGAAACGAACCGCCACTGATGTTGAAAAAAGGTATGGTTAAAATCTGAACATTTTCAAAATTGGCACGGACGTAGCTATATTCTCTGTAACGTAAGTAGATTCATATTAGTTAGAAATTCATTACGTTTAGGGGGTATATATAACAAAGGCCCGTTGCATATTGGGGTAGGCAACGGGCCTTGTCATTTCTAAATCCTTTAGTTGGAGAATTGTTTGGTTCGTGAAAACCTTAAGACTTCTGCCAAAAGTGTCAGCGTGGACGCAGGATACTTTAGTGGGAACGGAGTCGTTTGATACTGCTCCAGATTCTGGTATGCAGGCCGGTCATGAGCGCAATTGCCACTAAAATCATGACGATTAAAGCTCCGTTTTTTGAGCCTGTGAAAAATAGAATGGGATAGGAGACTAACCATCCTCCCAGCAGCGCAAAGCCTGGACACATGCGAGGACCTGTCCAGCAGGCTCCACCTGCGGTGGAGCAGGAAGCTTGCTTGTCTTCATCCTCGTTAAGATTTATCTGTGGTTTTTGAATTTGCTCTGACATCAATTTGAATTTCCGAATATTAATAAACTCTAATATACGAAACGTTTCAAGTTTCTTTTTGACTGCCGTTTTTGTTCTTTTTGGGAGGAACGGGATCATAACCAAAAGGTCCCCAAGGGTGACATTTGCTAATCCGTTTTACGGCCAACCAGCTTCCTTTCAATATTCCATGTTGTTCCAATGCTTCGATTGCGTATTTGGAACAAGAGGGCATAAATCGACAGGTGTTGCTACTGCCAAAAATGATTTTTAGCGGAGAGAGAAAAATCTGATAAAATCGGATCAGAAAAATGAAGATCCATTTCATTGCATATGCTTCTTCATTTCAGGACTCCTTCAGGATTTTAAGATCTCAAATCCATCTTTGGAGTCTTTAATGGTCCAACCAGCTTCTGTGATTTTTGAACGAAGGACATCGGCTTCTGCCCAGTCCTTATTCAGCTTCGCCTGCCATCTGGCTTCCGCCAATTGTTGGATTTCTACGGGAACAAGTTCCTCTTCGGACTGATTTTTTGGTTCTTCCAGCTTTAGTCCGAGGGCATAAATTGTTTTCGAAAAGTTTTCTGCTGTCGCACTACAGATTTTTTCAGGATTTTTCTCCAATCTTGCAACAATCGTGAAGAGTTGTCCCAAAGCTTTCGCAACGTTGAGATCATCTGCCATTGCTTCCATTGCTGGACCAAAAACGCCAAATTCTCCCTCTTCTTCGCCATCATTTTTTGCGTGCTTCTCTAACAATGACTTGAATTTGCGCAGTTTTGTTAAGGCACTTTTTGCTGCACCTAGCGAATCTAGCGTAAAGTTGAGAGATTGACGGTAGTGACCCGAGATCAGTACGTATCGCAGCTCTTCCGCCGTAAATCCTTTGGCTTCAATTTCTTCCAACGTGTAGAGGTTGCCTAGAGATTTACTCATTTTTGCGCCATCTACCATTAAGTGCGCGAGATGAAACCAGTGTCGTACGAATTGTTTACCCGTGCATCCTTCACTCTGAGCAATTTCATTTTCATGGTGGGGAAACAGCAGATCTACGCCACCAGAGTGTAGGTCGTAGGATTCTCCAAGGTATTTCATGCTCATTGCACTGCACTCTACGTGCCATCCAGGACGGCCAGGTCCCCATGGGCTGTCCCATTTGTTGGGTCCATCCTCGGGTTTCCATGCTTTCCACAATGCGAAATCTGAAAAATCTTCCTTGGCATATTCATCATCAGCATTGAGGCGCCCATCAGCATTTTCTTTGCGATCTTCTATTTTGAGACCCGAAAGCTTTCCGTAGGATTCGTAGGCGCTGATGCGGAAATAAACGGACTTATCGCCCGCTTGATAGGCGAGACCCTTGTCCATGAGTCCTTGAATAAGATCAATCTGTTCGGGTATGTGGGCCAAGGCGGATGGTTCGATATGAGGGGGCAGATTATTGAGTGCTTCGCAATCCCGGTGGAATTTATTCTTCCAATAATCTGTGAATGTAATCAGTGATTTTTTTTCCTCTTGGGATCGACGGATCGTTTTGTCGTCAAAATCAGTGAGATTCCGTACATGCATCGTTTTTAGACCTAAGGTTTCCGCTGTGCGGCGAAATACATCCTGGATCGTGAAAGTGCGGAAATTTCCAATGTGAGCAGGTCCATACACTGTCGGACCACAGCAATAAAACCGAAGCGTTTTCCCGTCATCGGCATAGACGCGTTCTTTTTGTCCGGTAGCAGTGTTAGTCAGTATCAAGTCCATTAATTGAATTTAAACTTTTGGCCTCCTGAAAACACAACTTTATTGTGAATGAAAAAGGCGGTTCGTCAGAACCGCCTTTTTTAAGAATTCAAAATATCGAGGAATGTATTATGGCAACTTCGTTTCCTTTTTGCCCATCAACGATTTGCCGATATCAAGGGCTTGGTTGAGGTCCATTCCTTTAAGCATGGGGGCATAGGACGAAACAATGCCATTGAGTAGATCTCCTTGCAGACTATCTGTATCAACATATTCCAGTGCTTTCGATACTGCGTCCGATGCGGATGCAAAGTTTTCGCTTTCGAAGAAGTCCATCGCTTTGCCGATATATTTTCCCATTTCCCCATTTTCCAAATCGAAATTCTGCTCCAATAAAGGAGGGATTGCTTGAGCCAGCATACTTCCATAGGCAGAAAGTTGTTCTTTGGAAAAATCCATTTTGGCGAGGCCTTTAAGAGCCGATATCGCATCCATGGCTTCTCCTCTGACGACTCCTGAAAGAAGTTTCTCTACGGAAGAGGAAGCTGAGTTATCGTTGTCAAAAGTCTCCAGAAAATTGACTGCTGCTGTTTTAAGTGAACCTTCAGCGATTGACGATTCTTCCATCACATCCTCAACTTCAGCGACCGAAATCGAAGCTGAAGCTGCTGCGAGTGTAAAAGAAACGAGTGTTAAAAATATCAGTATTGATTTCATTGTTGAGAGATTGAGTTATTACCCTTTGAGCATAACGCTTTAGACAGCTGTTGATAGGTTCTGTTCACGGGATTATCAAAATGCGTAAAACATGAAAAATCTACTTTCATGCGCAATCACATGCTTGTCCCGTTTGTTTAAAGTGTTATTAAATGCTGTAAAACTTATTTATGAAATCGATCAAACTAAATCTTCTCGGCCCGCTTGTTCTCTCTAGTGTATTATTCATTTTAATTGGATGTTCAGACAATAAAGGTGAAACATCCACCACTGAGCCTGAGGCTACAGTCGAAAAAACGGATTCCGCTCATCAAGAAGTGTTGGATTCTGTGCAAGCGGAAGAAACGAAAGAAATCGCTAAAACTGCTTCCTCTTCGCAAGTGCTTGCAACGGTTGCATCAGTTCTTGTCGATGCCAAGGGTGGCAGCGTAGATGCAGCTGAAATCGGAAAGGCTCCTTACCTTCTGTTTTATTACTCGGCACACTGGTGTCCACCATGTCGGATATTTACTCCCAAACTTGTGGAGTTCTACAACGCCAATGGTGGTGGCGAAAAATTTGAGATTGTTTTCGTAAGCTCTGACCGCAGCGAAGAGGCAATGTATGGTTACATGGAAGAGGAAAACATGCCTTGGTCTGCCATTAAATACGATGCTATTGGCTCGACTGGAATTAAAGACCACGGTGGTCCTTACATTCCTTCGTTAGTCATGTTCGACAGCGAGGGCAACCTTGTCATTGGAACTGATTATGATGGTGGAGTTGAGCCTGATGCAGTGCTCGAAAAATTGACCCAATCAATTTAGGAATTCTTATCCAATTCGATTGAATTTCAAAGCGGGGACCTGTGAAGGTCTCCGCTTTTTTTATCATTATGTGAAACAATGCTTTAACCTTTCAGCACTTTTTGCTATCGGATGTTTCCCGGATGTGTATGGGAACATTCGAAGTTTTCTAATTCCTTCTATTTTAATTCGTTTCTATGAAACAAAAATCCTGCTGCAACATTACTCCATTTGGCACCACTTCGAACGAAGATGAGGTCTTACTTTATACTTTAGTAAATGAAGCTGGAATGGAGGTCTCGATAACGAATTATGGTGGCATCATCACATCTGTTCTATTTCCTAATAAAGATGGAACCAAAACAGACGTGGTTCTTGGATATAATGATGTTGAATCCTACATTGAAAACTCTCCCTATTTTGGTGCGATCATTGGCAGGTATGGAAATCGAATCGGTGGATCGAAATTCGAAATCGAGGGGCAATCTTTTTCATTGTCGCACACTACGCCAATGGGTGAATTCCCTGTTCAGTTGCATGGTGGCGTTGAAGGTTTTGACAAAAAAGTGTGGGATGCGCAGCCATTCATTCGCGAAGGAGAAGCGGGGCTGAAATTGAGTTACGTAAGTGCCGACGGTGAAGAAGGATTTCCTGGTGAGCTTCGAGTTGAAGTTGTTTATACGTTAACAAATCAGAATGAAATCCGAATGGATTACAGTGCTCAGACGAATAAAACGACTCACGTCAATCTTACCAATCACAGTTACTTTAACTTGAAAGGAGAAGGGCAGGGGGATGTTCTTGATCACGTTGCCCAAATCGATTCTTCAGCGATTACACCTGTTGATGAAAATCTTGTTCCAACAGGGGAATTGTTGAATGTCGAAGATACCCCATTTGATTTACGCGAATCTGCTGTCATTGGTAGTCTCATCGAATTAGAGCACCGTCAATTGGAGCTGGGTGGTGGATTTGATCACAATTTTGTCCTGAGTAGCAGTAAGGGAAAAGCAGCGAAAGTGGCAAAAGTTACAGATCCCACTTCGGGACGATATTTGGAGGTCATCACTGAAGAGCCAGGAGTACAGTTTTACAGTGGGAATTTTCTCGATGGGAACTGTGTTGGTAAAAATGGAAATGCCTACATCCGTCGCGGTGGATTTTGTTTGGAAACACAACATTATCCCGACTCCCCCAATCAAGCCTCTTTCCCTAGTACTCTCCTCAATCCTGGTGAGATTTACGATACAACCACAGTCTATCGTTTCGGGCAGGAGTAATCGATCTTTGCTTTGCTGACGGGTTGGCGATGTTTGAATTTGACCGAAAAACTTAAAACTTTGATCTGAAAGTCAATTGAAGCGAAATCCTCTTCGATCTATAATGATTTTTTGATACTTAGTTTTACCCCTTACCTAGGATTATGGACATTGCAGATTCTCGAGACAAAATTATCGCCAAAGTAATTACGGCATTCGCCGATCGGTTTAATTCTCAGCCTACCCACGCCATTACTTCGCCTGGCCGTTTGAATGTGATTGGAGAGCACGTGGATTATAATGGAGGCATCGTATTACCAGCTAGCATTGAACGATGGATTTGTGGTGCGTTCAAAGCCAATGACTCAGGAAAGGTGAGTATCTACGATCTCAAATATGATGATTCGGCTGAGTTTGATCCCAATTCTACCCTGAGCCCGGAAAAAGGGAGTTGGCTCAATTATCCCAAAGGTGTAATGGCTCAATTCCAGAAAAAAGGAATCACCATTCCGGGATTCGAAGTGTGTTTGTTTTCGAATGTTCCAACCGGAGGAGGTTTGAGTTCGAGTGCAGCCTTAGAAGCGCTTTTTGCCACCATTGTGGAAACCATAGCGGATTTGAACTTGGATCCGATGGAAAAGGCGCTGATGTGCCAAAAAGCTGAGCATGAATACGCGGGGGTCCCCTGTGGTATTATGGACCAAGCAGCGGTGATTATGGGGCAATCCCAGAAGCTAATGAAGCTTGATTGCCGGGATTTAAGTATTCAACAGGTTCCATTCAAGAGTGACAGCATCGGACTGATGATCATCGACTCCGGCGTGCATCATGAACTCGCATCTGGGGAGTATAAGAATCGTCGGGATAACTGTGAACTTGCCTGCAAGGAATTGGGGATTGAGTTTTTGCGGGATGCAACTGTCGAACAAGTTGAGTCTTTCAAGTTTTCTAGTGACGAAGTCCAAAATCGTGCTTTGCACGTCGTAACCGAAATTGAACGTACGAATCATTTGATTCAATGCCTTGAGCTGTCCGATTTTGAAAAAGCAGGTAAGTTGATCCAGCAAAGCCACCATTCCCTGCAGTATTCGTTTGAAGTGAGTTGTGCCGAACTGGATTTCATCACTTCGTTTTGCAATGCTCAAAAAGGAGTGTATGGCAGTCGAATGATGGGTGGTGGATTCGGTGGGTCTGCTATCGTTATGCTTGAAAAAGAGTCTGCAAGTGAAGTTGCATCCGCTGTAGAAATTGCATACTTTCGCAAATTTGGCGTGCAAGCGTCCGTGTTTTTAACCAGTCCAGCCTGCGGAGTTACCTGCGATCGGTTGGGCTGAAACACAGATTTTCTGTTTTAATTCCCCTAAATTCAAAGCAAACCTAATATATGAATACTATTGAAGTTATCCTATTTGTTGGAGCGGTCGTTGGTGTGATCGGTCTGGGCATCTGGAAAAGCAGCAGCGAAGACACCGGTGGCGTCAAAACTGCTTCTGACTATTTTCTTGCAGGGCGAGGCCTGAGTTGGTGGTTGGTGGGCTTTTCATTGATTGCGGCTAATATATCCACGGAGCAATTTGTGGGAATGTCGGGATCCTCAGCCAATTGGTTGGGTATGGCAATTGCCTCCTATGAATGGATGGCAGCCATTACACTGGTTATTGTCGGATTCTTCTTTCTGCCAAAATTTCTGAAAACAGGGCTGTATACGATCCCTGAATTTCTCGAATATCGATTCGACGTGACGGCCCGCATGGCGATGGCCATCCCAGCGGTTGTCACGCTCGTTTTTGTAGCGACATCTTCTGTTATTTTTTCAGGCGGAAAGTTCGTTTCAGAGTATTACAACACGGTTCCCATTCTGAACAACCTTACTGCGGTCTGTTGGTTAATCGGTGGTTTTGCGGCAGTTTATGTTTTTATCGGAGGCTTGAAAGCCTGTGCATGGACGGACTTAATCTGGGGTTCTTCACTTATTCTGGGTGGTGCCATAGTGATGGTGATGGCCTTTTATGTCCTCGCTAATAAGCCTGCGGAAGAATTGTTTGAAACTAAAGTCGCAAATTCGACAGCAACGGTTCAGGACATCGAAGATGCTGGGGCATGGGGACGGTTCATGCTGCTCAATGATGGTGTCGACGGCGAGGCGGTTGCCCGAGAGGGCCCGAACGGAAGTGGGGGAAAAGTACACATGGTGCGCCCTAAGACGGACACTGATTTGCCTTGGACTGCTTTGATGATCGGGCTTTGGATTCCCAACTTTTTCTATTGGGGTCTCAATCAGTATATCGTGCAACGAACATTGGGATCAAAATCACTTGCGGAAGGGCAAAAGGGCATTGTTTTTGCCGCCTGTCTCAAGTTGTTGATTCCGTTCTTAGTCGTGATACCGGGGATTCTGGCTTATAATTTATTCAGTGGTGACCTTTTTAATGCTACTACTGGAGTCTATGACTATGACCGGGCATTCCCCGTTCTGGTTCGCAATTTGATCAAGCCGTATCCATTGATCTCTTGGTTTGTTTTGGCCGCGTTAAGTGGAGCCGTGATCAGCTCTTTGGCTTCCATGCTCAATTCTGCTTCGACGATTGCAACGATGGATCTCTATTCGCGGTTCACGAAACAAAAGGACCCTGAGAAGTTGGTAAAAGTAGGTCGGGTTTTTGTGGTTTTGTTTGTGATCATGGCTTCGTTTGTCGCACCAGCTCTTGATAATTTCACCAGTATCTTTGCCTATATCCAAGAATTCCAAGGTTTCATATCTCCAGGGATTCTTGCTGTCTTTATTTTTGGTTTCTTTTCTCCACGGACTCCAAGATTCTTCGGAGCGATTGGCATTGCGACCAATGTGATTTCCTATGGTTCCTTTAAATGGTTTCTTGGAGATATTATTACTAAAAACGGATGGTGGTATTCGAACGAGATCGCATTTCTCGACCGTATGGCGATTTGTTTCATTCTCGTGATTCTGGTCGGCATCGTGGTAACCCTGATCGCTCCTTTAAAGAATCCGGTTACAATGCCACAAAATAATGAAATCGAAACGACTACTTCCCGTTCGGCACAGATCGTGGGTGGCTTGGTGATCCTTGCAACCCTCGCGCTTTACGTGGTTTTCTGGTAATCTGATTGCTTCAGTTTAACAAATAAGCCCACTCAGGAATATGAGTGGGTTTTTTTGTGCATTAAAGGGATAAAGGATGGAAATTGAATGCTGGATTATCCATTCTTTGGAAATGGCACATGTCGCACTTCTAGTTGAAACCGCATTGGGTTCAGGAAGGGAAATTCTCAAAGGTATTTCTCAGTATGTGCATGAACACGAGAACTGGCAGGTATTCCACTACACGGGATCGTTGGGTGTTATGGTGCCAGAAGTTCTGGAGCATTGGGAAGGAGATGGCATTATAGCGCGTCTAAACCAGCCTGAGATGTCAGATGTCATTCGCCAGAAGCAGGTGCCTGTTGTAGATGTGTTGGGGAACATCAAGGACTCAGGCTTCGCATGCGTGAAAAGCAACAATGACGAGATTGCTTTACAGGTTTACGAACACTTTTTCGAACGTGGATTCAAGAGTTTTGGCTGTTTAGGCATTGAGGGAGAAGTGTGGTCTGAGGAACGAGAAAATGCGTTTAGAAATCGGGTGCAGGCAGGCAATTGTCGGTATCGTTCAAAGGTAGTTAGCCATTTTCTTAAACAGCATTTGTCATGGAATAGCTACCTTGAACAGCTCATCACCTGGTTGAAAGAACTACCTAAGCCCGTTGGAGTGTTTGTTTGCAGTGATCAGTTTGCTCCTGATTTGATATCAGCCTGTTCAGCAGCCAACTTGAGGATCCCAGAAGAAGTGGCCATCGTTGGCGTGGATAATGATCCGGCTTTTTGCGAAGTGGTGAGGCCTTCGCTCAGTAGTGTGGATGCGAACCATATTCAAGTCGGTTATACAGCCGCTTCTTTGCTGGGATCAATGATCGCGGGAAAAAACCCTGAAGAAATGACAACTCGGATTGATCCCAGCGGTATCATCACGCGACAGTCCTCGGATGCATTCGCTCTGGAAGATGAGGGGCTCAGGAAGGCGATGCAGGTGATACGAACCCGAGCGCTTGATGGCATTGGTGTCGATGAAATCGCAAAAATTGCAGGGTATTCGCGGAGTGTGCTTCAACGAAGGTTTAAAAGTCAACTTGGAAGGACGGTGCACGATGCCATACTTGCAACTAAGCTGGATCGTGCCAAAGAATTATTAACCCTTACGCGCTTACCATTGATTGAAGTGTCCCTTCGCTCTGGTTTTAATCATCAGGAATACCTCAACCATGTTTTTAAAGCACGTTTGGGCCTGACTCCAGGTGAATACCGAAAACGATTTTCGGTGGAGAAGTTTTGATACAAAAAAAAGACGCTCACCAAAAGGGGAGCGTCTTTTTTTTAATCTGTAAAGATTGAGCGAGGGTTATCCAAAACGAAGCGGAACAATCACACGCATCGATACATTTTCTCCTCCTTTTTGAGCCGCCTTAAAAGACCAACTGGCTACACAATCCATTGCTATCTTATTTAATGAATCATTCTCTGATTTCAAAATCCGTGGATCTTTCACTGATCCGGAAGGAGCGACGATAAATGCCACAAACACTTTTCCACTTACCCCTTTGAGGGAACGAGGAACATTTGGCTGGCTCTGCTTTACGGGAACAGGCATAACCTCCACTTCCTTAGCAGAGAAAGTTGATGCTTTTTCCTCATCGGTGAATCCTTCACCAACTAAACTGCTGACGGCTGCTGCGACTGCGATCAAACTAATAACTAATTTCTTCATATCAATAGAGTTGTTGTGGTTTTCTGAATAACTTGGTTGTGCTATTGAAATCGGACAGAATGGATAAACTTTATAACAAATAGGAGAGTTTACGTGTTTTAAACGAAAGCTTACTAAAACTTTAAAAACCTTTTACATGCTCCTTGTTTTTGAAGAAAAAAAGCGGGTTTGAGAGTGTGATTTCAATACCAACGCGAGGAGATGTGTTTGTGAAAATGGTCTCTTTTTGTGTCAAAAATGAGGTTTTTAAGGGTAAGCTAGGTTAATCTCTTGAACCGATTGCAGATTTGTTTTCTTTAATAGCTGTCGCTAGTTGCAATCGGGTATAATGCATGAAAAAACTTCTGCTGATTTAGTTACGCCGCTTGTATTTTAGCTTGAGATGACAAGAAATGAGGGGATTTAGGGTATTGTTATGGTTGATGTGTATTGGAGGTATCGCTTTGCCTTTGTATTCGCAAGATCAACTCCTCTTTAAGAACGGTGATGTTATTTCTGGGAAATATCTCGGAAAAACAGATTCGCTGATATTTTTTGATTCCCACTACTTTGGCACTTTGAAGATTCCTACCAATGCAGCGGAATTGAAACTGGAAGTTCCCTTAATACAGAATCCTGAGCCGAACCCCAAAAGAGTGTCGTCTCCAGAAGCAGTTCCAGAGAAACAGATTGTTGCCTTACCAACTCAGGAAACTGTTGCCAATAAGAGAGAAGCAGCGGGGGGGGGGAACTTCCCAAGCCCGATTGTTGTGGACGAAGATAATTCTTCCAGTGGACTAGGCTTTTTGTGGGAATCAGCGGAACGTACCTTGAATCGGTTTGTGCATGATAGGGTTCCGGATTGGTTTCCTCAGTTGCCTGAAAACTGGAAGGGGCAGATGAAGTTTGGATTCAATCTAAATGAAGCGGTTAATACGTCGACCCGGTATTATGGTCAAGGTTCTCTTGAAGGGGATCATCTTAGGTCCAATTATCAATTCAAATCCCATTTTGCTTATGCGAAACAAAGTGAAACAAGAAGTGAACATGATTGGGGTTTGTCAGCGCGCTATCGTTACAAATTGAAAAGTCGAAGTGATTTTTTTGAAACCTTTATCTCTCATGATGTGGATGAGCTTTTTGAACCTCATCTGAGGACAACTTCTTCGATTGGATTTGGAATTAAGCCTTATAAAAAGGATTATTTTACCGTGGACACGGTTCTGGGTGGCGCTCTTGAAAGGCAGGATCGTCGTAATAGTGACCCTACATCTTCTTTTAAGCTTAATTTTAATGAAAATTTGATGTGGAAATTCAATAAGCACCTTACTTTAAAACAAAGTCTTCGGTTTTATCTCAATCCGGATGAGGATCTTCATTACAATTTTCGGTTTGAATCCGGTATTGATGCCTTGATTGTTGGAGCATTTAATTTGGGGCTCTCTTACCGACTCGATTTTGATTCTGCTATTTCCGACGCTGATGCCCGTCAGAAATCTCGAATAATGACAACTTTGGGCATCAAGTTTTGATTAAAACGCCCCGATTTATGACTTTTCGTGCATAAGAACGTCTTATGGGGAGATTGTTGGATTAGCAGGGCTTATCTTGGGGTGTTCTGGATAAATAATTTTGACATGATGCGGAGTCCTGTTGATGCTAATGCCACTTCTTTTCATTCTCCCGGCTGAAAGTGTCGCTACTTTTGTCGCAGGATTCGTTCACAGTTCACCATTTCTGAAACAAAGACTCAAAACTTCCGCAAGTTTTGATGATTACTAGTGGGCTGGAACGGAAAACAAGGTGCATTCACAGCGCTCGTTTTCGTTTTTAATTCAAAATATATCCTGCCATGAATATTATGACTGCCCAGCAATCCTCCTCGCTAGTTTTAGAAAGAGTCTTCTCCAATCCTGATAAACACCCATATGAAGAAATTGAGTGGAAGCATGAATCTGTGGCCATCAATAATGACAAAGGTGAGGTCATTTTCAAAGGCAACAAAGTAGAAGTTCCCTCCTATTTTACCGATCTATCCACCAAGATTTTGTCTAATAAGTATTTTTATGGCGATACGGATTTCGGAACAGATCCTGCCACTGGTGGTAGGGAAACCAGTTTCAAACAAGTACTTGATCGTGTCGTAGATACAATTTCTGATTGGGGTCATGAGGATGGGTATTTCGATTCGGAAAAAGATGCTCAGTTGTTCAATGACGAGTTAAAGTGGTTGTGTTTGAACCAAGCTGCAGCGTTCAACTCACCGGTATGGTTTAATGTCGGGTTATTTCACAAATACGGAATTAATTCTGAATCCAGGGGGAATTTCCGATGGGATGCGCCTTTGAAGGACGCGTTACCAACAACGAATCACTATGAATTTCCTCAGGCGTCGGCGTGTTTTATTCAGCATGTGGATGATACCATGGAGAGCATTATGAATCTGGCTACTTCAGAGAGTCGGCTATTTAAATACGGTTCAGGTAGTGGCAGTAACCTTTCAAGGATTCGCGCGAAAGATGAAAAATTGTCGGGTGGGGGATCAGCGAGTGGGCCTTTATCGTTCATGGAAATCTACGACACAATTGCCGGGACGGTACGCAGTGGCGGTAAAACTCGTCGAGCGGCCCTGATGAAAATATTGAATACTTCTCATCCCGATATTGTTGAATTCATCCAATGCAAGGTACATGAGGAGAAGAAAGCTTGGGCACTTGTTGAGCAAGGTTACGATGGTTCTTTCGACGGCGAAGCATATCGGAGTGTGCGATTCCAGAATGCAAACCTTAGCATCCGACCTGATGATGAATTCATGGAGGCAGCGAAAGAGGGTCTTGATTACTGGACTCGATGGGTGAAATCTGGAGAAAAGGCTGAGAAACACCATGCAGGAAAGTTGCTTGATATGGTCGCTGAAGCCACTCATATGTGTGGTGATCCTGGGATGCAATTTGATGGAATCATTCACAAGTATCACACTTGCAAAGCATCTGGGCGCCAGCATTCCTCGAATCCCTGCTCTGAATTTCTCTTCCTTGATGATAGCGCATGTAACTTGGCAAGTATCAATTTGTTGAAGTTCTTAGATAAAGACGGGTTCCAACATAAGCGTTTTGCCGCTGCATGCAGAGTTCTTATTATTGCTCAGGACATTTTGGTGGATCGATCGTCATACCCAACTCGGGATATTACAGTAAACTCTCACAGTTTCCGTCCACTCGGGCTTGGTTATTCGAACCTTGGGGCTCTTTTGATGACTCAGGGATACGCTTATTCCGATGAAAAAGGCCGTTCGCTAGCTGCGCTGATTACCGCTCTAATGACTGCCGCTGCCTATCAAACTTCTACTGATATCGCAGAGCGATTGGGTGGGTTTGTTGGATTAGATCAACCCAAGAGTTACTCAGCCTATGACCCGAAAGAAGCGGAAGATTTGCCTGATAACAGGGGTTGTATGTTGGATGTTTTGAAACTGCATCGAGATTCTGTGAAACAAATCCCACATCGTTCAGGTGAGTTTGAAGACCTTTACAGCTATGCGACTCGTAGATTCAACAAAGCAATTGATGGATTCGAAAAGAACGGTGCTCGGAATTCACAAGTAACGGTTCTCGCACCGTGTGGGACCATTGGCTTTTTGATGGGCTGCGATACGACTGGTATCGAACCCGCAATGGGATTGATTCAATACAAGACTCTTGCAGGGGGAGGAATGCTGACCATTCCAAACCATTCGGTGAAGACTGGATTGGAAAATCTTGGATACTCACAAGAAGACGTGACAGAGGCCTTGGAATATGTGGAGAAATATGGGACTTTGGAAAACGTGGATGACGCGGTCTCGCCCGTTGAGTCAAAGGATCTCCCCATCTTTGACACTGCTTTCGTTTCAGGTCGTGGAAAACGATCGCTGCACTATAACGCTCATATTGACATGTTGGCGGCCACCCAGCCGTTCCTGTCTGGCGGGATTTCGAAGACTATTAACATGCCTAAGGAAGCCAGTGTTGAGGATATTCGCAATGCCTACATTTATTCGTGGGAGAAGGGCTTAAAAGGAGTCGCAATCTATCGCGATGGATCCAAAGGAGTGGCGCCAGTAAAGACCCGCAAGGATGAACCTAATGAATTGAAGGCGGAAGCGGAGATTGAGGCACCCAATCAGATGACGGCTATTCCTTATCGTCAAAAACTACCAGAAACGCGTCAATCGCTCACCCATAAATATACGATAGGAGAGTCGGAAGGTTATATTACTGTCGGACTATTCGATGATGGGCGTCCGGGTGAAGTGTTTATCCGTCAATCGAAAGCGGGAAGTAGTATTCAAGGATTCACTGATACTGTAGCGATATTACTTTCGATGTGTCTGCAACATGGAGTTCCTCTGACAGATTTGATCCGTAAGTTGTCGTTCAGTAAATTTGAACCGAGTGGTTTTACAAGAAATCCAGATGTGCCGATTGCTCATTCGTGCGTCGATTATTTGATGCGTTGGATGGGGATGAAATTTGTTCCGGGATATAAAGATAAAATGAGTCCTTCCACAGGGTTGACTGCGGATGCACCTGCAAAAGAAGGTGAATCTGTCGAAGCAGGATCAGGTGCTTCCGCTGAAACGGAGGGTAATGCGCTTGATTTGGCGCCGCAGTTGACGCAGGAAACACTGAGTTTGCTTACGAAATCTCAAGGGAATTTGATTTGTCCAGAATGCGGTAGCGCAAGAGTACAAACTTCTGGAACATGCGCTACTTGCCTCGATTGTGGTAGCTCATTGGGTTGTAGCTAATCACATTTTATTCCCTTCATTTTTTTCATAATCAGGAACTCTGGTTTTTAGTGAAACCAGAGTTTCTGCTTTTTGAATTCGATTTGAAAATGACCGCTTCAGAGTTGTTTAAAAAAAACTGAATTAAAATTGAATCTAACGGGACATTTAGAGACTAAGTTGTTGAAGTTTGGGCATTCGATGCTGCTCTCAATCAGGTTTTATTTGGTATTCCCGAAAACAAGGGTTGAAAAACCTTCGAGAGTTCCATTGAAAGTATCTTTGCTCATGCAAAACTTGTAACTTGCACGTAGAGATGTGCGTTCTTACGGTTTGACCTATCAATATGATCATTCGCCAATCACGTTTAATAATCAGCCGGCTACTCGCCGTTACTGTTTCTACCCTTTTCTGTTTACGTGCATTTTCCGTTGAGATCCCTCTGGAAACACGAAGCTTCACTCCCGTTGAAGGTGGCGATTCTTTCGTAGAAGAAGGCAATCTTTATGTCAGCACTTTTGATGATACCGCTTTTGCAGCTTCAAATGCCAGAGACATTGTAATCATCGAAGATATGTCGTCGTTGACTTTTGATACCAATGATGAGGACAACGATGATGATGACACTCACATCATTGCTGCCAACTACAGTGGCTACAATACGGTTTCTGGGGAAACAACTGATGCGGGTACCTTGGTCTTTGAAATACCAATTGAGGAGAGTGCTTTTTATGCGAGCAATGTGCGGGGATTTTACCGAAACGCAGGACCTTGGATACAAAGACAAGACAACCAGTCGTTCTTTTTTGAAGGAACCTCCGGAACGTTGTCATACCAATCTCTGAGTAAGGCGAGAGATGTCGATATTGTATTGAATGGCGCATTTGAGGGTGAGTCGTTTACGATAGTGGGTGAATCCTTTGTTAACGTTCTTACCACTGATTTTATTTCTATTCCTAGTTGGGATGCCGCAGAAGGATCGGATTATGATTTTGCATTTGTTTCTGCAACGCTTCAACGTAGGGACAACGAGTATATCGGATTTTTAAAAAGGAACGATACTGAAGACCCGACGAACTGGGAGAGTTTGTTCGCCATTTTTAGACTCACTGATAATAACGATTCTGATGGCGATGGGGTCCCCGATCTATCAGACCTCGGGGCAGACCAGATTCTCGGTGTTCTATCGACTCATTCAATCGATCTTGGTGGAAATCAGTATTGGTCGAGCGATCTCAATACAACCGTAAGCGTTGATGCCAAACACTTTTGGGTATACGGCGAAAACATTGGTTGGTTTTATCTACCCGATCAAGATGACCCTCATTCCATACGTGTTTACATCGCTGATCAGAGACTCGGTTGGTTAACTACCAACGAAGAAATGAGTCCGTATTATCTTCGCGAATCAGACAACGTTCTGGTTTATTTCGATAGGGTGGATGGAAACGTTTCTTTCTACGATTCTGCGCTCGAGGCGTGGTTCACGGTCACCTATTAATAGGTTATTATCACCACTAGTGGTTAATTTTTGTTTATGAAATTGGAGATCAATAAACTCATTCTTGCAATTGGCGTATTGCCGTTTTTGGCGATAGCTTCTGCTCAAGCGCAAGTCGAGGTTAATTTTGTAGATTCAGGTCAGACCGTTCCCGAAAAGGGAACATTGACTGTCGGAATCGAACTTAGTGAACCCTCATTGTTGGATGTATCTGTCCCTTATGTTATCGCATCGGGTAGTACCGCGGTTCTGGGTGCCGATTTTGAAATCGCTGAAGACGAGATCGAAAATGACGAAATTGTTTTTGATAACGAAAGTCCCATTATTTTCAAACCAGGTGAAACGCAGAAAATCATAACGGTCACCATCATCAATGATGACATCGTTGAAGGTGATGAACTGCTTACCTTCGAATTGGTGGCAGACGGGCTCACGATTGGTAAACTTGGGGAGCATACCCAACACACCATTCGGATCGTTGATAATGATCCGGTGTTAGCCCATTTCAAAACTCACAAAAATGATTATTACGAAAATGAAAACATTACGGTATCAGTTTATCTGAGTGATGCCGCAGAGCAGGATGTCATTGTGAATTTCGGAGTTACTTTATTAACTGCCGATAACAATGATGTGGATCTCGAAGATTCTTTCACGTCCAATAGTCCACTCACAATTTCCGCCGGTTCCTCTGTGGGAACGATATCGATAAAGGTTAACAATGACTCGATAACCGATCGCAATGAAGGCGGCTTAGATGAAGAAACGCTTCAAATTCAATTGAACTCAGCGACTCTCGAAGATGGTACTCCAATCAATACGGATGCTGAACCTTTTGTTGCGACGATCGTCGATAATGATCCCATTACAGTAGGGTTTAATTACGCAGATGATTTGGAATTCCCTCTTGATCTCAACGAATATAATACTACTTCGTTGCGAGTTACTCTTGTCGGACCGGACGGAGTGGTCACAACTGCGGATGATGATATCGAAATTCCGATTTCATTTGGTGGTTCTGCGACTTTAGGTAGTGGTGATAATGATGATTATAATCCATCGACTGACCCGCTGGTCATAAGCGCAGGTTCAAATAACCAAACAGTCTCTCTTCTCATCAATAATGATGACAATGTTGAAGAGGATGAATTGCTGACCGCAACCCTCGGATCTCCAGCTTACAAAGATGGGGGAGATGTTGTTCTTGGTGAAAAGTCAGAAATGAGTTTCCTTTTGATCGACAACGATCCGGTGACTCTTTCTTTTCAGGCCCTGTATTCAAAAGATGACGCCCAAGCTTTTAAAGATGCCGATTATGAGAATATTCTCTACGTCGACTCTGCCGGTTCAACCATTTCTGAGCATTTGGAAGCTGCCTATATTCCAATTAGAATATCATCTCCCTCTGGGAATAATGCCGAATTTAAATTGGAGTTATTGTCTGAAGGAACCACTGCTACCATCTACGATCCAAGCGGCGATACCGATCAGGATTGGGACTTTTATGTTTCGTCTCATGCTCTAGCAAAAGTCGGCGATGTTGCTGATATGGTTATGGCAGCGGGATCTCAACTTATAACGTTGCAGTTGGTGATTAACAACGATGATGAAACTCCAGTGGTTTATGGTCAGGAGGCAAGTGAGGATGTTGAAGCGGATGAAACCGTTCGATTTCGTCTTACAGAAATTAACACGGACTCTAGTCATGTTAGCCCTGGCGGAAGTATGGAATACACCTTGACGATACGTGACCTTCCGGATATCGACATCACCGACGTTATGACGGGCTTGTCTCCGAATCCTGCTTTTCTTGAAAACGGAGGCCTTCATTTCAATGACATGACGGGTTTGTTTGAAGCTCACTATTTGATCGAACCGGCTACAACATTTGATGTCTCCAATTTGGCGGGATACCGGAGTATGAAGTTCTTGTATCGCACGTCCAATTACGATGCTTCTAATCCAGACAGCGACGAGAATGATCCATTGATTCAGTCCCCTGATGATCCTGATGAAGGGGTGGAATTTCACTACTTCGTGAACTCTCCTTTTCAAGTTCGCTACCCATTTGCTTCTGAACAAATTATTTTGAAAGAAGGAGTTGACGCCGTTGATAACGTTTACGACGTCACGACTGCGGATACCATTGAGACCGCTCCCTACATACTCCGTCCATTGTATTTCCCTCCAATGAATGATTTTGAAGCCGAAATCGAAGGAGCTTACGATATCAATGATACGCTCGATTGGATCGTGAATTTTTATTCAGGTGGTTATTTCTTCTTCCCTTCGGATCGCATCGATCCAGCAACAAACCCAGACCGACTTCGCGTCTACCTAACTGCTGAAGGAACGAACGTTTTTGCTGCGAGCGGCACGGCAGCTAACATTTCAACGTTCACTCCCATGCCTGATGGCTCTGTCTATATGGTGATCGAATCTGGGAACAATGCACGTTCGGTGCAAATCCAGTATCTCGACCCAGGGGATGAGTGGCGAGTTGCCCATCCGGAATATATGTCCAATGGAGGTGCGAGTAAATTCTACTGGATTGACCAAGGTCCGCCCCAAACACAAACCCATCCAAAGAACGTTCCTTTTCGTCTTTACCGAGCAATACGAAACTAATTGATCATGCGTTTATCATTTAAATTCATTCTTACCGGCTTTTTTGTTTCGCTGAGCTTGGGAACCTCCCTTTTCGCTCAATATCCTTTGCAGAGTTCATGGATTTTAGCAGAAGAGGGACGTGCGCAGCAGATTTTCTTTGGAACAAAAACACTCCTCGGAGTTGATGTTACTTTTTCAAATCTTGGTTCGATGCCATATGTTGAAGGCGTTGATTCAAGCTTTACCTACGTTTTTAATGACGGTTACATCGACGTTCCGAATGCGGATGCTGATTTCACAACCCGATTCCAGTTCGATTATAGCAATGCCACAGAGAACGCTGACGGGTATGTTGATTCATTCAGTCTAACTCGATATCGCTCGGGTGGAATTGGTGAATCCTATACGAAAAACATGGATTATTCTACGGGTTGGGAACTTGGATCGCATTATGACATGTGGAAACTGTCAAATCGAGTCACCATGGGTTTTACCGTTGCAGGTGGGTTTACGCCTCTTCAAGCATCTTATCATTCGACCGAAATCAAAGGTGAACTTTATCGGCAAACTGTTAATGTTCCTCTGAGTGGCCCTCCTGTTGATTATATTGAAAACGGATTCTACGTCGGTGGTGGATTTTCAGGACCTTATGTATTGTTGGATGACTTGAACTTTGATCAGTCGATTGAAGAACGTGTTTCTCAAATTCTTGCAGACCAAAGTATCGTGCTTGTTGATGCTTTGATTGACGGAAATTACCAACTACTCGGTGGGATTGGATCTGTAAGAACGGGCACTTATTTAGATATCTATTTGACCGAGCGCTTAATTCTTCATTTGGGCGTAGGGGTGATCGCTTCGTATCTATCTTACGACTTCACTGTCGATCAGTCACTGCTCACCACCACTTTGACTAGTTCCTATCGAATGGTCTCAAACGTGAATGAGGGGCAATGGCTCGTAGGAGGGTATGCTGAATTGAATTTGATCTATAAATTCAATCCTAAAACCTCGATATATGCGGGTGCTCAGAGTCATTTTGTCCAGGATTTTGATGGACGCTCAGTGGATGATATGGTGATGGATATCAGGATTGGTACTTCCACTCAGCTCCAGGCAGGGTTCGAGTTTGATTTTTAGGATCTTACGATAGCCAAATCTTTCAAAGCCTTCGGTTAAACCCGGAGGCTTTTTTCGTGGTGGCATTACCGAATCATTTACCGAACACTTCTTGTTCTAAAAAAGGGAAACCCCAAAACGTTTTCCAATGATTGCAGCGATGCTGAAACATATGAAAGTGAGAAAAATCCCAGCCAAAAGGCTCCAACCAAAATGGATTCCTTTTTAAACATGAAAGGGATGAGGAGAAACATAGGTAAAGTCGGAAAAACAAACCAGAATGTATAGAACGCGTGGCTTGCGATTCTTTCTAAACCTTGTTTTTCAAAGTAGAGCCAGATCTAACCATGACGGTTACTAACGGAAGAGATGCTATTAACGCTCCAATACGGTCTGAGCGCTTGGCCACTTCGGTAACGATTACAATTACCATCGCTGTAATCAAATATTTGCTGATTACAAAAACCTAATCTTTTTAAAGTCATTGAAAGAGGAATCACCTCATTCGGAAAGAGTGTTTCCGTTATGGAATGCTTTTCCATTTAGCAGCCATTCGTAGCATTGAGGTTTCTTTCGTATATGTTTCTAAATCATGGATTGGCACCCATTCAATGGCATGCGACTCATCGCTTATAGAGTAACGTTCGTCACCATTGCAGCTAAAGGCGTAGCGGATATCAAAGTGGTCGTGTTCTGGTTCGTCGCCTCGTGCGGGAATCGTATGGACGTCGATGTCGAAAATATCAGAGCTTTGTGGGGTGAAATCTAAAATCCCAGATTCCTCTTGAGCTTCTCTAGTCGCCGATTGCAGCGTATCCTCATTGCCATCTGTATGACCACCAAGTTGCAACCATTTGTTTAGTTTTTTGTGGTGAGTGAGAAGCACATGGGTATGCCTGGAGTTCACGAGCCATGATGAAGCTGTGATGTGCCCAGGCGAATAACAATCGCGATGGTAGCAACGTTCTACGTCCGTCAAAAGGGTTAGGATTTTTTCGGCCGTGTTTTTTTCAGTAGGGTATGCTGAAGTGTATAATTTTAGAGCCTCTATGAGTTTATGTCGTTTTCCTTCAATCACAGGCATTAGCTTGAAGATTGTAGAATGCATTTCAAGTTGGAACGCTGATGTTGAAGAAGTGAACTCAGGGTTGATTTGGGGATCTATTTTTGCCATTATGGTTTTAAATGGGGAAACAATTCGATTCAATCTCAGAAAAACACCGTGATTTCATCAAGAAACAAAACATGTTTTTTGTTGCTACGGCGGACCGCTTTGGACGAATCAACTTATCTCCAAAAGGATTAGATTCATTTCGGGTCATTAATGAGAATCAAGTGGTTTGGTTGAATCTAACAGGTAGTGGGAATGAAACTGCTCCCCATATTTTCAATAATGATCGAATGACGATCATGTTTTGTAGTTTTGATGAGCAACCTCTTATCTTGAGGCTTTACGGGAAGGCGCAGGCATTTCATGGAAAAGAGCCCGAGTGGAATGAGTATATTGGTCTTTTTCCTCCATCTCCTGGGAATCGACAATTGTTCCTGATGAGTGTCGACCTTGTTCAAACTTCCTGTGGTTTTGCTGTTCCTCTTTATGAATTCAAAGGGGAACGTCCTACGCTTAAAGACTGGGCTGAGAAAAAGGGAGAGCAGGGGATTCGCGATTATTGGAAGGAAAAGAACCAGACGAGTATTGATGGTGTCGGCACTCGAATTTCTTACCTGAAGGATCTTTAAGCCTGCCTCAGTTTTTGGATTACAGCACGATTGAGCTGCCATAAATTTAGGTTAGAATGCGAGCATGGATTCTTGGGAAATTCTCGACTAGTTCTAATCTGTTTTTACATGAAATAGTCGTTTGATGTCTTCAATGATTAAGTAGATAGAAGGCACCAAAACGAGAGTAATCGCGGTTGCAAATACGAGGCCATATCCAAGAGAAATTGCCATAGGAATCATGAATCGTGCTTGCCGCGATGTTTCAAAAATCATCGGTGCCAACCCTCCAAAAGTGGTCATGGTTGTAAGTAGAATCGGTCGAAACCTACGGACACCTGCATTGTGTATCGCTTGGAAGGCAGTTTTTCCCTCTTTTCGCTGATCATTTGCAAAGACAATCATCACAAGAGAATCATTAATGACGACTCCACAGAGCGCGATAATTCCCATCATACTAATCACACTCAGAGAATATCCCATGAGTAAGTGTCCCCATACTGCTCCGACAATACCAAATGGCAAAGCTACCATCACGATTAGAGGCTGGATGTAACTATCGAATGGTATCGCCAGAAGGGCAAATATAAGAATAAGGCTGATGAGAAACCCACTTTTCAGGGCTCCCATTGAATCCCTCATATCTGATGCCCTTCCTTCAAAAGAGAAGGAGAGGCCTGGATAGTCGCGTTTCAGCTGCGGCAACTGGTTTGCTTTGAGCGTGCTGGTCAGTCGGGAGGTTTCATCTTCGGGGTCGACGTTTGCGGATACTGTTATCGTTCGTCGTCCATCCCGGCGACTGATACTGCGATAGGCTCGGTCAAAAGAAAAATCAACAATGTCAATCAGTGGAACAAACGCACCCGAAGGCGTCTGAATCATCAATGACTCAAGAGAATGGATTGATGAACTTTCCGAATCCGGAAGTTTGACCAATATATCAATTTCGTTTCTGCCGCGTTGTTGTCGCAGCGCTCGTGAACCATAAAACGCACTGCGAATTTGGGAGGCTACATTCTGGGAGGTCAGGCCCAAAGCCCGCCCTTCTTCACGGAGTGTGAATTCAAATTGAAGTTTTCCGGGGTTATAACCATCGTCAATATTCTTAACCACTGGATATTCCTCCAATGCCGCAGCTAGGGAACTCGATGCTCTTTCGAGGATTTCGATCGAAGAGTGGGCGAGTTCTATCGTAAGAGAATCCCCTCCGCCAGGGCCGCCGCGGCTTGCTTCAAAGCGTGCTCTTTCTGCCCCTGCTATTTCTCCGACCGCCTTTCGCCATAGTTGAGTAATTTCGCTGGTAGATTTAGGTCTGATTTCGGGTGGAGTTAGGTAAAGGCGTGAGCTAATAGAGTTTTCGCGGATATTGGTAAAGACGCCTTCAGATAATAAATCTCCTCCATTCTTTTCGATGATTTTGTAGGCCTCTTTTTCGATGCGTTCTCGGATTTCGAGCATCTTGACCATCGGGGTGCCAAGTGGCATCGTAACAGAGGTGTAAGCGTAGTCGGATTCCACTCGAGGCATCAACGTGAGTCCGATTCTTCCAGTTTGCACCCACGATAGCGTGACGAGCAAAATTGTCACCGCTATGGCTACGACAATGTAGCGGTAGCGAATACAGAAATCCAGGAATGGCGCATACACTTTGTAGATTAAATCTCGAAGAAAATTGGATATCCCTTGTTGGAAATGATGAATCTTGGCCATTAGACCGCGATCAGGTTTGTCTTTGAGGTGACCTAAGTGGGCAGGTAGAATAAACAGAGCCTCCACGAGAGAAACCAAAAATACAGTGCTGACTACTAATGGAATAACCTTCCATATTTTGCCCAAAAACCCAGGCACCATCATGATAGGAATGAAGGCGACTATGTTCGTGAGAATGCTGAAAGTTACCGGGATCGTGACTTCTCTAACGCCTCTGATGGCTGCATCCATTGGAGAAAGCCCTGATTGCCTGTGTTCGTAGATATTTTCACCGACTACGATGGCATCATCGACTACGATTCCAAGTGCGATGATAAAGGCAAACATCGATATCATGTTGATCGAGATCGCCATCTCAGGGAAAAACAACATCGCTCCAAGGAATGAAATGGGGATCCCCATTGTGACCCAAAAAGCGAGTCGAATTTCGAGAAAAAGACTCAGCACAATCAATACTAGCACAAGCCCAAGCATCATGTTCTTGGAAAGTAGTTGCACCCGCTGCTTGTAGATCACTGAGCGATCACTCATGACCTCATAGTTCACCCCCTCGGGAAGAGAGGGTTCAATCTGTTTCATGAGCTCTCTGACTGCTGCAGCGACTTCTATCGGTCCTTGATCTCCGATGCGGAAGACTTCGATCCCAATGGCCCGCTTGCTGTTAAAAGTTGCTATGGCATCGACGTCTTCGAAGCCTTCAGATACTTCGGCAATGTCACCCAAACGAAGCACCGAGCCATCCCGGGTTGTGATGATTGGAATGCGAGCAAATTCGTAAGCGTAGTCTTTTCGTTCGTCGAATCTGACAAGGATTTCACCTCCGCTGGTTTTCACAGATCCGCCCGGGATTTCCACAGAATTCCTTGCAACAATCGAAGCAATTTCCGCAAAGCTTAATCCAAACTTCCTTAGATCTTCAATTCGAGGCTCGATGTGAATTTCCAAGTCGCGCGCACCTTCAAGTTCTGCCAATGCGATGCGGTCATCGGTTAAGAGTCTTTCCCTTACCTCTTCAACCAAATTTCGAAGCGTAAATTCATCAACATCTCCATGCAAATGCACTTCCACCACATCCCGTCGCCTTGAGGCGATCGAAACTCGAGGCTCTTCGGCATCATCTGGGAAGGTGCGAATGCGATCGATCTCCTGTTTCACGTCCTGGTAGAATTGCTGGACGTTGATTCCGGGGTCATACTCGATAGAGACTGAGCCAGAACCTTCTGATGCGGTAGAGTTAATTTCAACAACCCCGTCAATTCCCCTTACGGCTTCCTCAATTGCTAAAACGATGCCTTGTTCGACATCTTCTGGAGAGGCTCCGGGATAGGAGACACGGACATTCACAATGTCGAGCGCGAATTCCGGGAAAACTTCCTGTTTGATGCGGGTCAAAGAAAATGCACCACCGGCGAGAAACAAAAACATGAGCAAGTTGGCTGTGACATGTTTGCGAGCCATCCATGCGATGGGTCCCTTGCCTTGAAAAGACTGATGTACGTGTGGGAGCATGGTTTAATTCTATTGCTTCGGAGCAGGTTTCTCTCTTTTTCCCGTTGGACTAGGGGGAGAGGCTTTTTCCGGTCCTCCTTCATATCTCACCAACATTCCTTCGACCGGTACTGATAGATTACTGGTCACGAGTCTGATCGCACTCTTAAATTTGTTTTTAATGACTACATTTTCTGTCCCACGATAAAGGACTTGAACTGGGTTAAATTCCAGTCGGCTTTTTTCATCAACTGTCCATATAATGTCGCCTTGCCTAAGGTGACTACGCTCGACAACTAAAACGTCTGAGAGCTCCTTGCCCTGGATGATTCCGCGGACAAAAGAACCGAGCAGAAGCGCAGGTTGACCTGTATGGCTTTCTTCGAGGGATAGTGGGTCTTTGACGGAAACAACTACTTTTGCCATGCGACTCTCGGAGTCCACTTCTCTGCTGAGTCCGACAACATGGCCGAGTCTTTTCTGGTTTTCTCCCCATGCCAATTGGTCAATTATTTCCACTTGGATTGGGTTATCCGTAGAGCTTTTGTCAATTCCGATCCACTGGGTGTCCTTCACGGGTATCGTTAGCTCCACCCAAAATTCTGAGGATTCCACTAGAGTCGCGAGATTGCTCGAAGTATTAATGATGGACCCCAGTGAAGCTTGTTTTTCAATGATCAAAGCGTCGAACGGAGCCCGAATTTCTGTTCTAGAAAGGTTGAGCTTAGCACTATCTAATGCAGCGAGTGCACTTTTAGCGCTGGCCTCTGCTTGAAGGAGTTGGGGCTTTCTCAATACGAGATCAAGTTCTTTTCCGTTGAGTTCGCTGTCTGTCATTTGATAGTCAGTCTCAGCGATTTGTTGCTGACCTTTTTCTAGCATTAAATTGGCTTCTGCTTGCTGGACATTTGCCTCTTGGGAGCTCATCGAAAGTTCATAGTCACGAGGGTCCACTTTGAACAAGACGGTGCCTTTATTGCAGGTGTTACCCGGTAATACTTCATCTGAAACAAACAGAATTTCACCGTTTACTCGTGCTTTCAAATCGATGCGGTTTTTGGCTTCAACCAACCCCATGGCTTCAATTTGAACCTGGAAAGAGGTGGGGGTTATTTCCATGGTTTCAACTAGCCGAGCAGTCCTATGCGGAGGAGCAGTTTGAGTCACCGGTTTTGTTTTAATGAGGGTTAATGCGATTAAAACTCCAACCAATGTAATCATTGCCGGAATGAGGAGTCGGGTAATAATGATTTTTAGCATCGAGGATGACTTCGTGTCTTCGCCGGAGTTTTTAGAGTTTGATTCAGTATCCATTGATAAATTGTAGGTGCTATTTTTCAGTCGTTGCAGTTGCGCTCCAAGCGATCGAGTTTGGCAATTCAAAGCCACCGCCAATGGCTCGATAAAGTGCAACGCGGTTGTTTAAAAGCGCTCGATTCGCAGAGATATGAGTGCGTTGAAGATTGAGAAGAGAATTTTCTGCTGTGAGTACTTGTAGATAGGTTTGGTTTCCCTTTTTGTAGCGATTGAGGGTTTGTTCAAATACCCTCTCTGCATAATTGATCTGGATATTGAGAGATTCTAAATAAGCAGACTGTTGCTTTTCCTGAATGATTGCGTCCTCAACTTCTCTGATGGCGTTGAGGTAGTCCGATTGAAATCCCAGAATTGCGTTACGGAGTATCATCTCCCTACGTTCGACTTCAGCTTTCCTTGCTCCTCCATCGATCAGGGGAAGAACGAGGTTGGCGGTGAGGGATTTTATCCAGTTTTCGAATAAATCAACCGAACTTGAGAATGCGGAAGAGATTGTGCCACCAAGCGTGATGGACGGGAAGCGGTTGGCAATGGCAACCGCAACATCTGTATCTGCAGACTGAATTTCCAACCACGAGGATTGAATGTCCGGGCGTTTCCCAAGAGTTTCTGCAGGTAGGCCCGTGGAAGGGAAGGGCGCGAGAGTAGGAAAGGAGGTTGATGAGTCAAAGGATGCAGTCGATGGGTCTTTGCCGAGTAACACACTGAGTGAGTTTTCTAGGACTTTAATCTCCGCGCGATTTAAAATCAGAGAAGCCCTCCGTGCTTCGATCGCTTGTTCTTGTTGCAAAAGATCGGTTCCATTGCGATTTCCATTTTCAAAACGGATACGAATCGATTCCAGCGTCTGTTCTGCGGTCTTCAATTGTGCCTCCAACATTTGGCGCTGTGATTGTTTTTCGATGAGAGTGAACCAAGTGTTCGCAACCTGAGCTGCCAACGATATTGCGGCAGTTTGGAGGTCCTGTTCGCTTGCTAAATAATTGAAGTAAGCGCCTGCATTCTGGTTTCTGACTTTGCCCCACAGATCCAATTCATAGTTCGCCGAAAATGTCGTGGACCCAGAGGTCGTGTTTGTGCTGCCTGCGCCTTGGGAGGCATCTTGAAACTGGCGTCTGGCGTTAGCTCCAAGGTTCAATGAAGGATATCGAGACGATTCCGTTGACTGAAGGGAAGCACTTGCTTGCGCTAGTCTCGACCATGCCTGAGCTAGACTCAGATTTTCTGATAAGGATGTTTCAATCAATTGATTGAGCTCGAGGTCATTGAATTCCTTCCACCATTGATCCTGAGGAGAAACAGAACCAGAGTCCAAAAAGCGTCCTTGATTTGCAACATCAGGTGTTTCAACCGTTCGAACGACCGGGTGAGAACATCCAGCTATTGATAGTAAAACGATTAATAGTGATCCCGAGATTAGATGGATCTCTTTGAGTGAATAGAGTGAAGAGTATAACTGTTTGGGCGAGAGCATCTTTCGTAGTGAACGTATTAATCTTTCATTAGGTTACCATCGAGATAAAAATTGCCGAAATGAACAGCCTAACTACTCGAATCTTATCATTTGGACCAGAAAGCAGATACTTAGGGACTGGCAAATCCCAGTATTGAGAATCGTCCTCAATTATTGGGAAACCTCAACTTCAAAAGTCTGAAATGACCCCATTGTTAACAAAAGGGTTTTCCCTACGTTCTACTGCCCAATGAAATGATTGAATGCTCGTAAAAAAAAAATGGTTTGGGGGTTGGTTGACTGGATCGTTTGATTGAGGGGTAGCTTTGTATTTTGTTAGCCCTATAATTGAAAATACTTCGGTTTGGGTTATCAATTGTAAAAATATCCCGTTAACAAATTGGTACATACCAATCATGAACCGTCCAGGACCACTTTTTGAGAATCTTCAGCCCATCCGAAAAGACTACCGGAAGGAAAAAATAGTGTTTTCAGATAGCAAACCGCTTTCGTTTGGATTCTTTGCTCTTGAATTTGATTGGATAAGAACTGGGGTCGAGTATGTGCGCGAGACCAAAAGGTGTACCAGCTATCCAGAATTCTGGGAGATAATTGAAGCAACTCCTTTTTTTAGAGTTGTCAATTACATGCATGTCGAACTGATTTCAGCGGGAAAAACCGTTGTGTTACTTCTCAATACATGTCCGGTTGCTCAAGTTGATATCAGGGGTGAAAAAGCGTTAGCCGATCTGTTTGATTTACCGCCGATGTCCAAAGAAGAATGGGATTGTTGGCAATTGTTAGGAGCTGGAACCATACGCTTTGAAGTCATCCCGAACGATGATCATCTGTGTTTAAAACAGATTAAGGTCGAAGAAGGTGCTCTCAACACCCTGCAGATTGAACGTACCATCGACCTTACAAACGGAGATACGAAACTCAATGTTAAGTCAAAGCAACACCGGATGCCTCGAGATCCTTCATTAGAAAACCTCGTTGATTGGATCGAGGTTAGATCGGGCAAGACTCATCCTGTCGCATTGATCGAAAACTATTGAGATGGGGCACTTCAACCTTGTTAGAAGCAGATAAGACTTGGTTTGAATAACGGAAAGGCAATCCGATTAGAGTCCTACATACTTGAAGACCTCTTCCAGCTCTAAGTGGAATTCAATTAAATCTGCCATGTCTGAATAAAGTTGCTGTTTGTGGTCCTCCCAAAGCACATCATTACACTGATATCCTTGGACTGATGTTTCTTCAACAAATGCTGCTCTGGTGGCAGGTGATTCGAAAAAACCATGAAGATAAGTTCCCCAGATGTTCTTCATTCGGACGCCTTCGCTCATAACCCGATTTCCATCCGTAGCCTCTGATATTTTCAAGAGTGGTTCTGTTTTTATCATTTGAATGGTCTTGCCCATGTGGATCTCATAAGCCCTCCAATCAGAGTCTTTCCAGTGAGCAGTGACTTGGGTTACTCGTTTTTCTTTTTCGAATATCGTTTTAATGGGAAGCAGTCCGAGTCCATGGGAGATGCCTGCTTTCCCCGCGTAGCCCTCCGGATCAGAAAGCTCTTGTCCCAACATTTGAAATCCACCACAAATGCCCAGTATGGGAATACCTTGAGCGGCTTTGGCTGTGATAATTTCCGCCATCCCTGAGCTTCGTAGCCATTCAAGATCGTGTAATGTGTTCTTGCTTCCAGGTAACACAATCGCCTTTGCGTTTTTTAGATGCTCTGGTTTGTATGCCCATTGGCAATTCACTCCCTTGTCTAGCAACCAAGGGTGAATGTCCTGGCTATTTGAAATGTGGGGAAAGCGAATCCATGCAATTTCCGCACCGTGGGACTTTGAGTGGAATCCTTCAGATTCAAGTGTAAATCCATCTTCTGTTTCCGGTTGCAGGTCATAACGCATGGGCAACACCCCAAGGTAGGGAGTCGTGATGTGCTGGCCGAAGTATGTTGATGCGTCAGCAAAAAGATTCGGATCCCCTCTGAATTTATTGATCACCAATCCCAGTCCCATGTTACGATCTTGTGGCGACATCAAATTGACCGTTCCTATTCCTTGGGCGAATACACCTCCGCGCTCGATATCACAACAAAGTAGCCATTTGCCATTGAGATACCTTATCGGAGCAAGATTAACGACATCTCTGTCCATCAAATTTAGTTCAACCGGACTTCCCGCTCCCTCCAATATGAGTAAATCACAATGATCTTTCCACCAATCGAGCACTTCTGTGACTGCTTCCCACATCGTGCGAATCCCCTCATAGTAGTTTCCTGCTGGCAAGTGAGGACCCGGGACACCGTTTAAAACAATCTGGGAAAGATTATCACCGGATGGTTTAAGCAGAATGGGATTCATTTGTGTGATCGGCCGCTTTCCGCAAGCCTCCGCTTGAACGGCCTGTGCTCTTCCGATTTCCCCACCTTCAAGTGTTACAAAGGAGTTGTTCGACATGTTTTGCGCCTTGAATGGTGCAACATTAAGTCCTTCTCGCTTCATTAGGGCACAGAATGCTGTCGTGAGCCAGCTTTTGCCTGCATTGGAAGATGTCCCTAGGATTGAAAGACTTTTCATCATTTAAAGTAATTAAGGGTCAGCAATGTGATACTGTTTTATGAGTAAATTGTTTCTCAGTGAAAAATGTGTCAGAAATCAAAATTTCTTATTGACCAAGGAGTGTCAATAGCGTCTTCTGTTGTCTTATTTGACAAACGTTTGTCAATAAGAGCTTTCTTAATTAGTCATAACTACAGATGATTCACAAAAACCTTTTAACAATGTGCTTCGCAGGATTCGCTTCTGCAACATGCGTTTCAAGTCAAAACGTAGATGTTGCAAATGAAACGGATTCTATTCTCGACCTTCCGGGCTACACCGTTGTCGCTAGTCGAATGGAATTGGCTGCTGGCACAGTTGGTTCTTCCTTAACGACCCTTACAACCGAGGATCTCATGCGCTATGAGACAGAATTGGCCTCTGACGTGATTCGTCATGTAGAAGGTGTCTATATTCGAAATAATGGAAACCCAGGATCCGTTGCTGGTATTTCAATGCGAGGAATTCCCATCGCTCCAGTCGTTCTCATCGATGGAGTTGAGGTAAATGACCCAGGGTCGGGAAGTGTTTTCAATTTTGGAAACTTGCCCGTTTCATCTGTTCAGAGTATTGAAGTTTTGAGAGGGGCTCAAAGTGCACTATACGGCTCCAATGCACTGACAGGTGTGATTAGTATCACTACAAAAAAAGGCGTCTCTTCGGATCCAGCATGGGCCGTGGGTGCTTCTTATGGCACGAATGATACGGTTCGATCTTATGCGACACTGTCTCAGGCTACTGAACGAATGAACTTTTTCGTGACAGCAACCTTTGAGGATACTGATGGCTATTCTGTGCAAAACCCAGAATGGGGTGCAGAGTGGGCGGATGATGACCTCTATCGCAACAAAAGTCTGCTTGCGAAAGCAGACTTTGAGCTGACTGAACAGCTTGATTTCACAGTTTTTGCCAGTTATCAGGATTCTAAAAGTGAGTATGATCCCGGTGAACCGAGTCCGTGGACTGTTCCCGCCTATGACAACTATGTTAATAATGAGCAATTGATCTTGAAGTCAGCTTTATCTGCAGACATTTCCGATAGTTGGACAAGTGATTTTTCGATCGGTTTGAACAAATACAACCTCTATGCTGTGGATAGTTTTGGCATTCGTGATAACGAGGCCGAATTGATTCACGTGGATTTTTTGAATGAACTTCAACTCACCGATTGGGTGCGGAGTGTTATTGGTTTTGAGTATGAAAAGGCGAAGGATCGCGTTGGCGATTTTTCGATGGATACAGTCTCTGCCTTTATCGAGAATGTTTTTTCCATTTCAGATTCATTGCATGTTACCGGTGCGATGCGAGTGGATGACAACAGTGCTTATGGTAGCGAAGTGACGTGGCGAAGTAGTATTTCCTACGCTGTTAGTGATAAAACTCGTTTAAAAGGATCGTACGGCGTTTCATACGATGCACCTGAGATTTCGGAACTATTTGGTACTTGGGGAAATCCTGATCTGGCAGCTGAGAGTGGCAGCAATTTTGATGTTGGGATTGAGCATCAAATGGGGGAAACTCTCAAAGTTGGAATGACCTATTTCCAACTGAAATTGGAGGATCATATCGAATATCTCCGTAGCACCTCCACTTATGCCAATGTAGATTGGGAAAGCACCGGCATTGAAACCTTTATTGATTGGGATGTGAGCAAAGATCTTTTTGTGAGAATCGCTCATACATGGTCAGATGCAAAACGCACGGGTGTGGATGATGCGCTCCTTTTCCATTCCCCAGAGCATGTGGTGAGTCTGATGCTTGACTTTTCCTTGCTCGAAGATCGTTGGAACAATGCCATTACTTACCAATATGTTGCTGATCGAGAAACTTGGGGCGGCCCAACGGATGGGTTTACAGTCATCGATTTCAGTAGCAGATTTGAGTTGAATGCTAATACGCAAATTTGGGTCCGAGTTGAGAATCTGCTCGATGAAACTTACGAAGAGATTCTCGGATATCGTGCTCCAGGACTAGGGATATTTGCTGGATTCAAATTTGAGTTTTAAATTTGCCGTCAGTCAACGGATGGGTGGGTTGACTTGTGTTACCTGCCCATCCACATTTACACAAGAAATGTTACGAAGATTCAGCCAAATACATCTTTTTTGGAGCCACTTATTCCTCAGTGGCTTTTGCCTGTTTTTGGGAGGGCCTCTGGTTTCCTCTGAACTTGGTGTTTTGGAGAATGAGGTCGATGCACCAGCAATCCGTTACGCTCAGAATTTTTCGATAGAACCCCATGGCAGCTACCGGATTGTTTCTGTGACTCACGCCTACGAAGGGGCAGGCGATAAGATCTTTCGTTACGTGCTTTACCCTCGGGGAAATCCCAAGCCGGACGTTGGTAATGTCGGTGCTTTTGTCGAAGTTCCGATCTCTCGTGCAATCGTTTTGTCGACGACCTTTCTTGGAGCCATTGATGTGGTCGGTGCAGTCGATTCATTGGTAGGCGTTGGAACTTTTAATTACGTAAATACGCCGAGTGTTGTTGCAAAGATTGACGCTGGGTCCCTCGTTGAAGTGGGTTCAGAAACGATGAAAAACATCGAACTTATGGTATCCCTCGAACCAGATGTGATTTTTGCAAATATTGTTGGGAGCCCTGATTACGATGTTCATCCTACGCTGACCAAAATGGGAATTGTATCAGTGGTGACAGCGGCGTATATGGAAAGATCGCTTTTGGCGCGAGCGGAGTGGATTAAGTTTGTGGGCGCATTCTATGGAGAAGATCAGAAGGCTGCTCAATTCTTTAACACGATTGAGAGACGATACCAGGAGTTGAAAGCGCTTGCAAATGATGTCGCCGTTCGACCCACTGTCTTTGCCAATGCACCGTGGGGAAACGTATGGTATGTTCCTTCTGGGACGAGTTATATTGCGGGTCTAATCAAAGATGCCGGAGCTGATTATTTGTGGGATGACATCGCCACAGAAGGTTCCTTTCCGATGGATTTTGAGTCCGTGTATGAGCGAGCGGTTGGGGCGGATTTTTGGGTGAACTCCGGGTATTTAAGCACGATGGATGCAATTGCTGCACAGGATGAGCGATACCTGGAATTTAATGCCATCGCAGAGGGCCATGTTTACAGTGAAACCTTGCGGGAGAGCCCAAAAGGCGGAAATGATATTTGGGAACGAGGATTTATTCATCCCGAAGAGATTCTAGCAGATTTTGTTAAAATCATTCATCCGGAAATACTTCCTGAACATGAATTCGTTTATTACAAACGAGTGAAATAATTGACCTAATTTTGAAAGATCACGATTCAGAAGCTCAACCTCCGTCACAGACGACTGCAATGGTTGCCGGCTCAAGAGGCAAAGGCTGGATGCGAATATCGCTATGGCTGGCCATCATTGTGCTGTGTCTGGTGTTCGCTTTTCTGGCGAATTTGTCTTTCGGTTCAGTGAGGATACCCCTTAATGATGTATTTCAAATTCTAACGGGTGGAGAAGCCTCTCGCACGGTGTATGAGAAGATCATTCTTGGGATAAGGTTGCCTCGAGCATTGACAGGCATTCTTGCGGGATCAGCGTTGGCACTGGCGGGACTGCAGATGCAGACCATTTTTAGAAACCCACTGGCGGATCCATTTGTGCTAGGCGTTAATTCTGGAGCAAGTCTTGGGGTTGCACTTGTAATTTTAATCATTGGGCCAGGTAGTGCAGCATTACTTGGAGGATTAAGCATGTTTGGTAATTACTCCGTGGTTATTGCTGCCTCTTTGGGAGCTGCCCTAGTATTGACTTTCATCATGATTCTTTCGCTGAGGGTCGATTTAATGACCCTTTTGATTATGGGACTCATGGTAGGGTATGCGACCTCTGCGATTGTCAGTGTGCTTATGTTTTTTGCCATGCCTGAACGACTTCAGGCCTTTTTCTCTTGGACCTTTGGAAGTTTTGGTTCTGTAACATGGTCTCAAATGCAGGCCTTAGTTCCTGCTATTATTCTTGGTAGCCTCATGAGCTTGGTCGCGACCAAATCGATGAATGCCTTTCTCCTCGGTGAAGCTTATGCCACGAGTATGGGAGTAAATATTCTCTTTTGGCGAACATGGGTATTGATTAGTGCTTCAATACTCACTGGTGCAGTGACAGGGTTCTGTGGCCCTATTGGGTTTATCGGAGTCGCAGTTCCTCATCTCTGTCGATCAGTGCTTCAGACATCGGATCACCGTGTATTGTTTCCGTTTGTGATTATTGTCGGAGCATTGATTGCGTTATTTGCGGATTTAATTTCTCAGGTTCCAGGTTCAAATGTGGTGCTTCCTTTGAACGCTATCACGGCAATCATTGGAGCCCCTATTATTGTATGGTTACTGCTTCGCAAACGAAATTTGCGACAGGCTTTTGGAGAATCATAAACACAGGAATGACCGGCTCTAATCAGATTTTACTGCAAACGCGTGATCTTGCTATCGGCTATGCGAAGCAACGTCGGGGTCCGCTGTTTGAGGCTCTGGAGTTGTCGCTGAGAAAAGGAAGTCTCACTTGCCTCATGGGGCCCAATGGCTCCGGGAAGAGCACGCTCATTAAGACTTTAACCGGATTGATCCCGCCTTTGTCGGGACAAATCGCGTACGGTGGTGATGCGAGTCTTTTGAAATATCCTAGGATGCGGGCGAAAACCTTTTCAGTTGTATTAACTGGAAATCCTACGATGGGGATTTTGCGGGTGAGAGAAGTCGTCGCGATTGGTCGCCATCCTCATACAAAATGGACGGGAATTTTCTCCAAGAAGGATATGGAGCGAGTCGATTGGGCATTGGAGGCAGTGCATGCAGAACAGCTTGCCGATCGTTGGATTCATACTCTGAGTGACGGCGAAAGGCAGCGGGTAATGGTGGCGAGAGCTCTAGCTCAGGACACTCCGATCATTTTTCTGGACGAACCTACAGCCTATTTGGATTTGCCCCACAAAATAGAGCTGATGTTAATCCTTCGAAAGTTGGCCAGGGATTGTGGGTTAACTCTTTTGATCAGTACTCACGAACTCGAGATGGCAATGCAGCATGCTGACCAGTTGTGGCTATTAACGGAGTCTGGGAAGTGTGAATGCGGACTTCCAGAAGATTTATTACTGGATGGGAAACTTGAGTCAGCCTTCACTCGTGAGCATTTAAGTTTTGACCGAAGTAGGGGGGTCTTTCATTCCCACACAGAGTTCCATTCGTTTGCGATAATTGCGGGAGACAATGTAGCGGTGAAGTGGACTCGAAACGCTCTGGAAAAATTGGGGATTGGTGTGAGTGATACCTCTCAGGCGTTATTTCACATCGAAGCAGAAGTAACAGATATGGAACGTTTTTGCTATCGATGGACGATCAAAAATAATGAATCGGGAGATACGTTTTCCGCGGATGATATCCAAACTTTGCTGTATTGGATTCGTTCTTCGTCAAACTTAACTCTCCATGGAAATGGTTCAGAATTGCCTCGTGACTCCAATTCCGTTTAAAAGTTGTGATCGTTAAGGAATGATAAGAAACACCAAACAACGAGAAGTGTTGATGAAGGTCATGAAAGACGCCGATCGGCCGCTTTCACCGGCTGAAATCCATCAGTTGGCGATCATTCATTACCCGAAAATGGGACTACGAACCGTGTATCGTCATATCAAGGATTTGGTGGATACTTTTCTCGTTGCAGGAATCGACTATCCGGGGCAACCAGTGAGGTATGAGATCGTCGATGATCGTGGTAGCCGACCACACTTGATCTGTAGACGTTGTGAGCGGGTGTTTGATCTTCCTATCGACGAACCTGAGCTGGACTATCCCAAAATGGATGAGTTCACGATCGAAGGTCACGAAGTTGTCTATTTTGGCTTCTGTAGGGAGTGTGGAGAGAAACACGAGCGATGATTTGTAGCGTCCGATGCTCGCATCGGACATTGTGCGAATTGCTTAAAAAGCAAATCGTTGATAAAAACAGATCTCATGCGAGCATGAGATGCTACAGGATTGGATTTGTAGCGTCCGATGCTCGCATCGGATATTGGCACGTCGTAATTTAAACGCTATTCAGCATGACTGTCGTTTACAGTGCCGCCCTCGGAACGATTCCTTGCAGTTATTTGTTTAAAAAAAGAAAGGTCCGCTGGAAAACGGACCTTTCGGGAGTGTTAGCAAATTCCAATTTCTACATAGTGCCGCCTGGATAGGCACCACGACGAATGGGACCGTCCTCTGGAAGATTCAGAAGTTTTCTAATATCCTTGGGTAAGGTATTCAATTCAGCATTACCCGGAAAATAAGGGAGAATCGAAATATCGTGAAGCCTGAGATTTTTTAGTATGCGTCCAGAGTAATCTTCCCAGCATTCGCTGTCTTTTGCGAAAGCAGGATAATCTGAGGCGAATGCGTCCATTGTGTCATAGTTTTTTTCTGCATCTTCTGTTCCGGATACCGGAGAAAGATAGATAATCGGCTCCTCATTTCCTCCTTTTTCCCTAGCAAATACATTTGAGTGCATTTCCGAAATTTGAGGTTTTGTAAGGCGATCTTTAAGACTAGGATCCTGCATTACCCATAGCAGCTGGTCTTTGAATTCAGGGGTCGAAACCATGAGGTTGTGAGTGACAATATGGTTTTCGCGTTCATCCACATCGGGACCTGCCGCAGGATGCCATCCAAAATGATCAGATTCAGCACTGCGAGCATTTCGTTGGATGGAGAGTTGACTGTTTATAAAAGTGTTTTGAACGAATTGCACATCTCTGCTGTTGAGCGACCAAGCGCCTTTGGGGCAGTTTACAAAAACATTGCCCGCGCAGATCGCCATTTGGGAAATCTCAAAGAAGAATCCATTGTGCGTGTTCTCTACCCAGTTATTAACAAAGACAGCATGGTCATTTCCGACGTCCCACCAAACACCACTTGAATCCATGTTGTCGATGATAAGATTGTCTCTTACTACAACGTTATCGCTTTGATTGAAAATTTTTACTGCTGAGGCATAGTAGCCAGTGATTTTTTCTATGTTGGTACGGGTGACGACATTTCGTTCGAGTAGGGCATTTGCCGCACCAAAAAGATATAGCCCTTCAGTTCCGGTATCTGCGATCATACAGTGGCGAAAGACCATGTTGTCGCCCCTAAAATAGCCCGCAACTCTTGAACAAAAACTGATAGTGACGTCTTCCAATGTGGTTCCAATCACATCTTGGCCGTAGGTTCCTGGTTCTTGGGGGGCTTCCGGATCGATACCTTCAATTTCAATCGCGCGATAAGCATATTGAGTCATAGTGATTCCGCGGATAGTCGGGCCTTTGTGATCATTCGAATTCCCATTCACATCCTCTATGGTCCGCAACAGGCCTACATCCCAGGCAGTGATTTCTATTAATTCTTCCGAAGGATCAAAGTTCACGTAAACGTATCCATTTTTATAATCGATCGTGTAGGAGTTGTTATCGAGGTCACCTTCCCATCCCCGAGCTTCCAAAAGTTCTCCATTACGAAAGACCATATCGTTATTAAATAACCAGGGTGGGGTATCCATGCCTTCTCGCTCCCGCCTCCACCAACCTTGAGCACTCGAAGGAAAGAGCTTGTCCCATTTTATGCGCCAAAATCCTTCGCGGTGCGTTTCCCATTCGGATGCAATAAGCGTGCCTTTGAACACCACTTTTTCATCCTGGTAGGGTTGGATGGTGATTCCTTGATTGAATGTCAAATCGCCGGTTCGGTAGGTGCCTTCCCTTAGGATAATCGCAGTTCCAGTCGAGGCATTCACGATAGCGGTTTCTATGGTAGTTGGTTCTTCTAGTGTTGTACCATCAGACGAAGCCGAACCAGAAGGGCTGACGTAGACCAGACGCTCAGCATCCTTGGGCAGCTCGTATGAAAGTAATCTAGGTCCGTAGGGACCACCCGAAGGGGCCGCTACAGCAGTGAAAGCATTCAATAAACATGCAAATATCGAAACGGTAACTGGAGTAAATAATCTCATGGGATAAAACGTTTAATTCGAGACTATAGGCGGTTATGTAATTCTTTATCAATCTGAAAATATAAACGGTCTCTCGGGTGAATGTAAGTATATGCTGTTGACTGTATATGCTAAATTGTGAATATGGATGCATGGCGTATCATGAATTGTTCAAGTGTATGGGGGATTCTCAAAAACTACGAATTCTCAATTTGTTAGTAGAAGGGCCATTGTGCGTATGCCACATTCATGAGTTGCTTGAAGAAAGTCAGCCGAAGGTTTCAAGGCATCTGATTGCAATGAAGGATGCGGGCTGGTTGGTTTCGAGTCGGCGGTTGAACTGGTTCATCTATTCGATTGCAGATGAGAGTAATCCTCTCATTCAGAAGCTGATTCCACTGATAAAGGAACTGCGGGAGCAAGATCCCGTATACAAGATTGATTTAGGACGACGTGAGGTGATCTTAGCCCAAACAGCATCTGACAAAAAGGAATGTCCACTGACTCCAACCGGCAAAATTCGTGAAGAAAATACGATTCGCGTTTAATTTTAATGAATTCGAAAATGAAAAAACCTAAAGTATTAGTATTATGCACCGGAAATTCCTGCAGAAGTCATATGGCGGAAGGGATTTTGAGGGAAGCGGCAGGCGATCTGATTGAAGTCCTTAGTGCAGGTTCGAAGCCGGCTGGTTATGTACATCCGTCCGCGGTCGAAGTGATGGGAGAAATCGGTATTGATATCAGTAATCATGAATCAAAATCACTCGATCTCTATCTGGATGCGGGTATTCATGCCGTCGTAACTGTGTGCGGAAATGCCAATGAGGCGTGTCCGGTGTTTCCTGGAATGGCGCATCGGTATCATTGGGGGTTTGAAGATCCACCAAAAGCGATGCGTGAAGGAGAAAGCGAGCTGGACGCTTTTCGTAGAATACGAGATGAAATTCGGAAAGTATTCGAAGCTTATGCTGCAGGTCTTCGAGAAGGGTATTCTGAACAACCAGAAAAGTAAGAGCTTTAAAGATGAGCGACAACAAAACGATAAAAGTAACGGCCAACGCACCCAAAAAAGAGGGCTTTTTTACGAAGATTTTTAAAAAGTTGGATCAATCCATGAAAGAAAAAGCAGATGAAAAAGCTGCTGAGGGATGCTGCTGCAACAACGACGATGAAAATAGTAAAGGTGGCAAATGTTGCTAAAAAGCATTGATTGGTTGGTCTATTCCCTGTTGGGGCTGGAGGCATCATCCCCATGGACAGGGGTGTTGCATTTCTTTCTCTACGATACGATAAAGATCTTTCTACTTCTGGCAGTAATGATCTTTGCGATTGGAGTATTGAGGTCATACTTGTCCCAGGAGAAGTTGAAACGTTGGATGAGTTCTGGCGGGGTTCTCGGCAACGGTATCGCGGCCATATTTGGAGCGCTAACTCCTTTTTGTTCCTGTTCTTCGATTCCGATCTTTATTAGTTTGCTCAAAGCCGGCGTTCCACTCGGAGTCACTTTTTCATTCCTCATTACTTCTCCAATTATCAATGAATACCTTGTTATTTTGATGGCGGGTGAATTTGGTGTTCCGATTACCGTGGCTTATGTCATCAGCGGTTTGCTTATTGGCACCATTGGGGGTGCAATATTGGGAAAATTGAAACTCGATCGATTTCTGGAACAAGACATTCTTCAAGGAAGTAGTGAAAAGGGCGAACCGGCTTTTAGCAATTTTTCATCCCGACTCCGTTATGGAGTGGATGAATCAATCTCAGTTATTCGCCAAATATGGGTGTGGGTCTTAGTCGGCGTTGGAATCGGTGCTGCTATCCATAATTTTGTTCCGCAGGAGAGCATTCACCATTTGATGCAAATAACTGGGATATTTTCTGTTCCTATTGCCACGATTTTGGGAGTTCCAATGTATGGAAGCTGTGCAGCCATCGTTCCTGTTGCAGTTGTACTTTTTGAGAAAGGAATTCCTTTGGGGACAGCACTCGCATTTATGATGGCAATGGCGGCACTAAGCCTCCCGGAAGCAATTATGCTGCGGCGCACCATGAAGTTGGCACTCATTGCTGTCTATTTTGGTATTACAACGATTGCGATCATGTTTACCGGATATCTTCTCAATTACTTACAACCCTTTCTTTCATAGTTATCGCATTGGGAGTTACCCTTTAAAAGGCATAGAATTATGAAAAAGGCGCAGTCATGTGAGGGAAATTTCCTCAACCTGGATCTTCTCCACGATAAATCACTGTTGAGGCATCTCATTATGGGCGGGCAGTTCGGGTTAGAGAAGGAACATGTTCGCAGCACGAGGGACGGACACCTCTCGATGACCTCTCACCCGGAAGCATTGGGAAACAAGGCGGACCATCCGTTTATAACGACAGATTTTTCAGAGAGTCAGGTGGAAATGATAACCCCGCCTATGGGCTCGGTTAAAGAAGCCCATGGATTTATGAAGACGCTTCATCAGATTGTGGTTCAGGCGCTTCCGCAAAATGAAATCCTGTGGATGCAGTCCATGCCACCGATTCTCCCTGATGAATCAGAGATCCCCGTTGCGCAGTTTGACGGGAGTTCCCGTTTCAAAACAGAGTATAGGGAACGCTTGTCATCGATTTATGGGAGAGGGCGACAGATGATTTCGGGTAGTCATTTCAATTTTTCTTTTAATGACTCTTTGTTTGAAGAACTCTCGAGGATTTTCGGCCAAGACCAAAAGGAAATTCGCAGTAAGGCCTATATGAAAATGGTGCGGAATCTTATGCGATACCGTTGGTGGCTCGTTGGGGCGCTGGGGCGAAGTCCAAGTAGTCATTCTTCCCTTAAGCTAAAATCTTTCGATTCGGATGATCTGTTTCAGGTTTGTTGTGATTTTGGTGTATCCATTCGTTCAAGTCGAATCGGGTATCGGAATCCAAATCCTCTGGAAACCAGTTACTGCACCTTGGAGGGATATCTAAAGGCGTTGGATCAGCACGTTTGTGAAGGCAAACTGTTGAATCGCAATGAGCTCTACATGCCCATCCGTTTGAAACTGGATGCCAATGGAGAGCAGATCTCTCATCTTGAAATTCGGTTGCTCGATCTCGATCCGTTTGATCCGATCGGAATGTCCGTTGACTCACTCCGATTACTGCATTTGTTCTGCATTTTTGCCCTGCTGGAACCTGAAGAAAACAATTTTGATTTAGAAAAGCAAAAGCTAGCTGATGAGATGCAAAACCACGTTGCAACCATGGGCTATGATAATGATATTGCATGCTGTGGTAATCGTCTTCACGGAATCGACTTTCGGAAAGACACACAGACCATTTGCAATAAGCTGAATGCCATTCTCGATGTTATTGACTTCGATGCTGAGGAAAAAATGGCTTATCAAAGTGAATTGAATCGAGTGTGCTCTGTCGCAAAGAGGGAGATCCCTCATCCTTCATTAAAGATTATCGAGGGTGTTCGTAAACAAGGGTTTGTTGATTATCACCGAAAGATTTCTGAGGAGTCCTCAAGGGGTGCCAAGCAAGTCAGCTTCAGCTTTTATGGATTGGAAGATATGGAGCTATCCACACAGCTTCTATTGCGGGAGGCTGTGAAACGAGGGGTTCATTTTGACCTTCTGGATAGAGGAGAGAATTTTGTGCGATTGCATAAACTTGGAAAAGAGGAGTATGTGATGCAGGCAACCCGCACCTCTCTTGACCGCTACAGCAGTGTGTTGCTGATGGAGAATAAGCTTACCACTAAGGAGGTGCTGTCGCGAGCCGGAGTAAGGGTTCCAAAAGGGTTTCACTTCAGAGACAGGAAAAGCGCAAAAGCTTCCTGGGATGCACTGCAAGGACAAGCCATTGTTGTAAAGCCTAAGACAACTAATTTTGGACTCGGAATCACCATTCTTAAGGAAAACCAACAGCAACCTGTTTTTGAGCGGGCTATCGATTTAGCCTTCGAGAAGGATAAGGAGATTCTAGTTGAGTATTTTGTATTAGGAAAAGAATACCGATTTTTCCTCATCGACAGTCAAGTTGTGGGGGTATTGCACCGGGTTCCTGCAAACGTGAAAGGCAATGGCTCAAGCAGCATTCGAGAACTCGTTGAAATAAAAAACCAGGACCCGCTTCGCGGCACAGGTTATCGAACGCCATTAGAGAAAATCCAGCTCGGAGAATCCGAAGCGATCTTCCTTGAATCTCAAGCATACAGTTTTGATACGGTTCCAGAAGAGAATCAGGTTATCTATTTGAGAGAAAATTCAAATATCAGCACCGGTGGCGACAGCATCGACTGCACAGAGAAAATTCATGTGAGTTATCATGAAATCGCATCTAAAGCTGCAAAAGCGCTCAATGTTCACATCACGGGGCTCGATATGATGATTGAAAATGTTAGGGAACCCGCCTCGGAGGAAAACTACGCCATCATTGAAATGAATTTCAATCCAGCGATTCACATCCATTGTTTTCCTTTCGAAGGGAAAAACCGTCACTTGGACAAGGCATTACTCAATCAACTGGGATTTCTATAAGCAGTGATAGCAATGAGTGCTAAAAACACTATGTTTTTTCACATCGTTTTCAGACTCAGGCGAAGTTGCGTTTAAAACACGACGATGATTGGACTTCATCAGATGCGAGCATCTGATACTACCTCGACTTTCGTCGTATGCGATGCTTGCATCCCATTAAAGCGGGTTTATAGTCGTTTTAACGCTCAATGGTATCAGGCGGATTGCTGAATGATGTTGGGATGTAGTTTGTAAACGCAAAGGCGTAAGAGAATCTATTCAGGTGTAATCCCTCACGTCTTATTTAAACTAAACTATTTGAAAATTGATGCCATTGCCGTGTTCATAAAAAAAGCGATGTTTGAAAACCATCGCCTTTGTTGTAAAACTAAAAGGACTGTGTGCTCTAGAATCCAATCACGATATTGTCGATTTCCCAACCCCATCCAACGGAGTAGGGGTCTGAGAAAAGATGGAATCGAAGCATGATCTCATCACCCGGTGCCACTGCTTCACTGTCATCAAACAGAATGACGCGGTCTCTATACATATCGGGTGTGCCCAAGGCTGTTGAATCATTGCTATCTTCGGGAATTCCGCTTGTGAAGGCTGTTGACCATGCGCTATCAGCACTCGAATCCCAACCATCAGTCAATGGAGCCCAGGTCCGTCCCCGATCTTTTGAGATTTCGACTGTGACGTAATCCCAGAACTCATCATCTCCAAACACTGTTCCATCTTCGCCCATTTCGACCAATACAATTTCGTCGAAGGTTATTTTCATGCCCGATTGAACAACCAATGGCTGGCGCAGATAAGCATAGTAGTCGATACGTTCGCCGTTGTTTTTGTAAGGATGTATTGTTCCGAGAGATGCACTTGCAAAACCCTCTAATGTTTTTACTTCAAATCCGTCGAGTATGAAATCAATGGCTCCAGCCTCCAGATCACTTACAAACGTGGTCGTGGGAGTGTAGATTTGTTCGATTGGAAGAGTGTAAAATCCTTCCTGAGGGTAGATCGCACCGTTTTGTTGGGCTGAAGCATCCCAGGCATTGATTCGATATTGGATTGCCGTTTTTCCAGTCATGTCTGGCATCCCGAAAGAAGAAGTCCATTTCCCCTGGTCGTTGAGTTCTGCCGCAAAACTTCCAACCAAAACTTCGTCGAGCCATACATCAAAACTGACGTGGTGAAGAGGGTTAGGGGGGTAGGGGTGGGATGGAGAAATGTTGTCGGTTGCAGCGGTCGATAGTGTTACTATTTGTCGGTTGCTCAGGTGGTATGAGTCAGGGATATGGATCACTACAGGCGGAACATCATCTGGTCCCGTGTTGAGAGTGAGTGGATTATTTGCGCCAGCTGAAGGGTAAGTAAATTGTCGATTGGAGGATGCGTTGACTCCGATGTAATACTCATACTTTGCCGGAACTCCGGTCAGTTGAAAAGGAAGAGTGAATTTGCCTGCTTGGAGTCCAGCTGCCATTCCAAGTTGTTGGAATGTTGGGTCTTCTGCTCCCTTCAATCGAAAATAGAGTATGGGTGCGGAGGTCAGATTGGAGTCGGCCTTCACGTCGACTTCAAAATTGAGTATCGAAGAAACATCTTCGGAGTCAGCTACTTTATTGTGTTGGATCCACACATGATCCCATCCGATGTCTCCAAGCATGGCTAAACCAATGTCGCCTGGATCATGGATGGCTTCACCCTTATTTGCCCGTGGTGTCATCAAAGAGTTGGCGTTTCCTACGTTGTAAGTGCCTTCGTCTAGATGAGCGACCGAAGAACCATCCGACCAACGAAAGGGAGTGTAGAGTTTTGAGCCTGTGTTGTTTGTAATTGCTAATGTGAGAGGGCCGGCAAAATACACATTTCCAATAGAGGTCACCGATGTGTAAAGTGAATCTTCTTCTTTGGGATTTTCCTCATCGATTATCTTCTTTGCGGCGCCATCGACCAAAAAATAATCATAAGCTAGGCCGATGCCCATGTCTCCGAATCCATAGGTAGCAGAGTTGCCGTTTATCGCATCAACTTCGGCGCTTATCGAATCGAGAAATCCTAGCCCATGTCCGAGTTCATGGAGTAGAATAGAAACCAAATCGTGTTGCGTCGCCGGACAATTGCCATCTGTTCCGTAATAAAACTCCTGATCACTATTAACGGTGATAACTATATCCGTAAATCCAGGGGTAAGGTCGAATTGGTATTTGCGTTCGGCTATGGCTACAGGGTCATAATGTTTTGGCGAAAATGAAGTCGCTTCGGCTAGTAAGAATTGAGAGGGACTTGCGCTTGCCAAAGTGGCTTCTTCCTGTGATTCCTCTTTTAAGTGGACATTGATAGTGACATCACTCGTGAGTAATTCCTCCCATAATCCTGCTGCATATTTTGCGACTGTTTTTGTCTCCTCTGAGACAGACTCGTCAAAAGTGATCTCAAACACGGCTTTTTTTGCTTTTGGGGCGTCCGTGAAATTGAAAAGCGAATGCAACTGCAACTTCCCGTTTTCTTTCGAAGGTCTTGGAGGAATAAAGGAAACGTGGGATTCTCCAGTTGTTTTCAAAACGCAAAATGGCTGAGCCATATCAGGCTGATTCGTTGGGAAAGAGTGACTCTTCGCAAACGTTGAGGATAGGAGGAATGCCGGAAATAGGGCAATTAATACGAGTTTTTTCATTTTATAATGTTTCAAAGCAAGATTAGCATACACTCAAAAGCGGTGCAAAGATGCACATAATTCTCGAATTAGTCAAATCGAGGGTTCGAGTGTAACTACCTACTAATAACGGTTTGAACTTACTTTTTATTCACTCAAAAGTTCTTCGGTCGCGAGCACCAGGAACATAAAGTTGGTTGCGCCGCCTCCGAGCACATACTCGGTTTGCTGCCAAAGATAGGGCCATTCCAACAGTTCGGGGAAATCAGGACGTATGAGTGCGGTGCCTGAAATCGAACCTCCTGGGGTATAGGACCAGTCCGCTCGATTGACTCCATAGGCTGTTAAAACAGAATTTGCACCCACTCCAGAAACAAAAGATGCTCCATTCGGACCGGGATGACATCCCAATATGAAATTGAGCGCGCGAAAAAGGTTCTCCTTTGGAAATAGTTCTGGCCAGGTTTTGTGCAAGAAGTACTGCTGCACTCCAAATTTCTGAATCTTCCAGCCATCGCCCCAGATGTTTGGTTTGTAGGGTACTGCAAATGGTGTTTGCCCCTGGAGTTCGCTGAGTTCGGTCACAAACTGCTGCGCTGCCAAGGTTGCAGCAGTCGTAAAGGATGGGGTTTTCAAGAGTGGAACCGCGACTGCAACACTTTGACCTGACCTTAAAAAATTGGCGAGAATGGGCTCCTGATGCTTCAAGAAGAATTCTCGGTATATAGTACTATTCGTTGTTTTTAGAAGCTCTGCAGCAGCCTTGGCTTTTGATGGCCAAAGGCGTTCGTCGTCCGACTCAGAATAGATGTCCCAAAGTGCTATTGCTGTCGAAAGACTACGATTCGACAATTCCGCATGGGTTTCTTTCATTACCCGGGCTGCGCAGGCGAGGGCAGCTGCAACTTCAAGACTTCGGTATGGATTCTCCTCCGTAAAAACGAGGCGATCATCAAGTCCTGTCTCAATGTGTTCAAACCCTAGCTCCAACTCATGAGGATCCATTTGAACAGTTTGGCTGTTGGTAACTTTCATATACCAAACCCCATCCTTATTAGCTTCGGGATCAGTGTTCTTGTGAACGATTCCGTCGGTCATCGCACTCGCGTCGCCGAGTAACACATATTGGCGGAGACTAGGGGTTATAATCCCTCTATAAAGGCGTCCTAGGCTTTTATATCCATTGAGGATCGTCAGTAATCCATGTTCAATTTGTTGAAGAATGTCGTTTTGGTTGTCTGGTTGGTGGATTTCTACGATTTTTGACCTTTGATCAATAGAGGTTTGATCGATGTCGGGGTGGAAGAGTTCGTAGGCGAGGGCAAGTGTGTAGACAGTTCCGGCTTGGGATTCGACGCGGAGATCATAGTCACCAGCATCGTGCCAACCACCCACATCGAGGTTTGGAACAGGATCAAACGGCTTGAAGTCGGTGAGCGTTTCAGGGCCTTGTTTGTATCCGTCAAAATGGTTGATATTCACGGGAGCCATCAAGGCGTCGTCTTCATGGCAGAGATCGTGCCAGACCCGATATTTCTCATTAACGCGCATATGACACATCTGAACTGGTAGAAAATACTCCACCGTCGGCTGCCAAACATGACGCTCATAGATGCTTTCGCTGATTTGAAATGCGTGGCTGATCTCGTCACCGTAGCGAAGTCGATACAATCCGGGTTTTTCAATGCTTGAAAAATCGAAAATCCCATATTGATAGCGAAGAAACTGTCCCCATAAACGAGGGTTTTGTTCAAGAATTACTTTCCATCCATTTTCTGCGTCGAATCTCTCAAGCACGGCTGACTGTGACGTTGGATCAGCGGTTTTAGGACATTCAATGTAAGCGAATTTGTCCTGTTTTGGATGGTAACCAATTTGGGATAAAAGCAGGGTAGTTGGGGGTGTCCATTTATCACTGGGGTGGCCAATTATGTCCCATTGTAACGCGTCATGAGTCAGTCCTTCGGGGATTTTAGAGCTAAGAACAAACCATCCATTGTTGTGGCGACCTCGGCCGTCCAACAACTCCATTTCTTCTTCTTTACTGATAATAGTCAGGCAATTTAGCTCATCTTCAGGGGCAATCGTGAGGTGGTGCCCTGTTGCAAGCGCTTCGATTTCAAGTCTGCCGTTTTCATCGGGAGAAAGTGCTCCATTGGCCTGGCGGGGGAAATATCCGGTATTGTCATCGAGAATAAAGCTTTTTCCAAAGACGAGAGTTGGGAAAATTTCGAGATTGAATCGCAATTTTCCAATCAGGGATTTGGGCACTGACTCATTAAGATGTACCTTGATTCTGACGCCGTCTTTGATGCCGATTACCTCAATTCGATAGGTGAAATTAAGCCCCGGATCAGGCATCGGATTGAATCCCTGTAACGTTTTGGATTCGTTGGGAAATTTGAGATTGGTAGCGATCCGCTGATTCTCTTTGTCGACTTCACGGTCGACTTTGGCGGGAACGGGTTGCCATTGTCCAGGGTCACGACTCAGTCTGATATCGCCATTGGTTGCGATTCGGCTGCCATGCTGGATAATGCTGACTCCTCCTTGGTGTCCCTCTGGGTAGTAGTCATCAAAAACCATGACGTTGAGGGTGGAGGACTCAAAATACCCCCTTTCATTGATCGCTATTTCAGATGCAGTTGCTCCTACGTGACCGATGTGGGGGGATAAAAAAACTAAAAAAAGAAAGTGGGGGGAGTATCTCATATTCTTTTTAAGAATGGAGGTTTCGACGCATTCTTTTCAAAGGAAGAATAACAACAACTCGGTTTTTATTGATAAACGGTCCTTTGTTTCAAATGAATGATCCTCTGCTTGAAAAGGAGGCAACTATCTTTAAGTTAGTCGGGAAATGAGAAAGAAACAATTGCAGCGAGTTATGATTCCCTTGTGGGGATTAACCGTTGTGTATTTGCTTCTGGCTCAGTTGGCTACGACCTCCGACCCCTTGCATCAATGGTTACACGGGAATTGGGAAATTGAAAAATCCTGTTGTCACAACGAGAGAGAGCCTTCATCGGATCAGCATCCAACGTCAGATTCGAAGAAGAGTGATTCTCACAGTTGTTTCGTTTCAATGCTTGCGAGTGGAGTATTGGGAAAAGCGGTTTTAACCATTGATGTTCCTTCGATCCCGTTTGACCCGGCTTATGCGGCTTGGAATGAATCGCCCGAGGTTCTTCGAATTTCCTCAAACCAATGGGCCAGGGCTCCGCCCATTTTTGCTTCTCTGTAATAAAAATCTGTTCCCCCTATTGCATTGGAATTTCAGTGCAGTTGGACCCCTCTATCGGCGAATTGACGCCAATTATTCAATTGAGAAAGCAAAATTATGTACCATTTCACTTTAAGGAAGGTGGGCTTAGTGCTCACCATAGCTAGTTTCGTTATAAACATTAATGCGGATGAATCGACTGCTCATATTGGTCATCAAGAAATCATCAACTTGCGGCCCTATACCGTTACAGGGGGCCTCTCCAAAGGCGATCCGGATGCGACAATCCTACCTGTATCTTCCCTTGATGGAGAGATACTGAATCAACTTCGAGCGACGTCTTTGGGCACTACTTTGGAATTAATTCCAGGGATACAAAGCACATCGTTTGGTGGCGGTGCAAGTCGGCCTATTATACGAGGATTTGATGGACCAAGAATTCAAATACTACAGGAGGGATTAGCGGTCGCAGATGTGTCGGCGGATAGTCCGGATCATGCTGTAAATATCACTGCTGATTTTGCAGAATATATTGATATCATAAGGGGGCCTGCGACTCTTCTTTATGGAGGATCAGCCATTGGCGGTGTTATTAATGTTGTTGGAAATCTTTTCCCACAATTGGATGGAACTCAAGGAGCTTCAGGTTTCATCAAATCGCAGTATCACACGGTAAATCGCGGATGGAATCACGCTGTTAGAACTGAATATTCCGGGGAAAAATGGGCACTGCAGGTTTCTGCATCCGCTTATGATTTTGCAGACTACGACATCTCTGGTTATGTCTTTTCCGTTTCAAAAATCGAAGAAGAACATGAACACGAACATGAGGACGAAGAAGATGAAGGTCATGATCATGACTCGGAGCATGAAGAATCAGAAATCCTCGAAGAAGGTCGTCTTGGTCAGAGTTTTGCTGAATCGAAGCAATACTCGATAGGGTTTCGTCAACAGATATCTAGCCAATGGGAATGGGCCGGATCTGTTGGAGCGCTCGAAAAAGATTATGGAGTGCCCGGGCATGCTCATGAGCACGAATCCGGCGATGAGCACGAAAACGAGGAAGAACATGACCATGAGCATGAGGAAGAAGATCATGATCACGGAGCGGTATCTATCGATATGGAGCAAGAGCATTATGATTTTGAACTATTGGGTAACTGGGATGACTCCCTGATTGATGGCCTTAAACTGAGAGTTCATGGCTCAGACTATGAACACCAGGAGTTGGAAGGCACTGAAGTTGGGACCTCTTTCGACAAGAAGCTGCTGAGTGCTCGTTTGGAGCTGTTGAACCAAACGGATTGGGGCTTGAGTGGTGTTTCCGGGGTGCAAAAAGACCAGGTGGATTACGTTTCCGCGGGTGAAGAAGCGCTGATTCCGAATCTAGAGAGTGAATCGTTCGCGATCTTTTCCGCTCAAAGTTTTGAATTTGAATCGATCCGACTGCACGCAGGATTCCGATGGGAATGGGCAGAACACACACCTGATGAGGATACTGAGTCCTTTTCTTCTGATGCGTTGAGTTATTCTGTAGGACTGGGCTGGTCTTTGTCGCCCGCTTCTCAATTGGATCTCGTCGTTTCGAATTCTGCACGACTTCCGTCGACTTCTGAGCTTTTCGCTAATGGCTTACATGCGGCGACCCAGAGTTACGAGATTGGAAGAGTCGATTTGAGTAATGAAGTTTCGAAAGGGATGGACCTTCGGTACCATTTCGAAAAGGAGCGTTGGCATCTGGTTATGAGCGCTTATTTTAATCGTTTTGAAAACTACATTTATGCAAATCCAACCGGAGAAGAAAACGAAGGATTTCCAGTGTACCAATACGAACAAAACGATACCGATTTTAGCGGAATTGAGGCGGAAGTGTGTTTCGAACTATTTGAAGGTATTGATCAGCAATTGGAACTCAGCCTGGTCGGTGATCTCGTGAAAAGCAATGTTCTCGATTCCAGTGTTATTTTGCCTCGTATCCCGGCAAAACGATTGGGGATGTCGCTCGTTTATAAAGTGAAGAAGTTGAATCTTCGATGCGATTATCGACATTATTTTGAAGTGGATGAAGTCGCAGTTAATGAATCTGCCACAAGTGCATATGATGTTGTGAATGTAACTGCGAGCTATCTGATTTCAATGGGCCGTACCGACCTTAATTTAGAGCTGCGAATTCGAAATTTACTGGACGAAGAAATCCGTCCCCACACCTCCTTTCTTAAGGATCTTGCACCTCAACCAGGGAAAGGTGCAGAGCTTGGGCTCCGTTGGGAGTTTTAGGGTAAATGGGACTTCGTCGTTTAAAATATCGATGAGCGGAGTATTTCCAGTGGATAAACTTCAGCTATCATAGGCACAAAAGAATGGCCAGGATTCTCATCTGAGAACCTGGCCATCTTTTTGACTTCTATTTTTCGAGTGAAATTTGATTTCACCAATTACTTGTAACTTTAGGCGTGTTGGGAGTTTTACTAAGTTTTTTTGCGGCGTTTCCACCACATTAAAAAACCGGATACATACAGGCAACCCGGGGTCAGTCCAGCAAAGAACCACAAGGTTTTCGTGATGAATCCGCCGAAATCACCGAAGTGAATGGGTTCGAATGCATTCACAATCTTATGCAATAGCGGTGCCTCTCGAAGGTCTGATGAATCCAAAATATCTCCATTGTCGGGATTCAAGCGAATCCAACTACCGTAGGGGGTTCGGAAGGGATGTTTTGCTGGAGTTTGCCCGTAGAACACGAACTCGGCCTTATCCTTCGTTGGAAAATAGAGATAATTGAGTGAGTAACCTTCCCATAGGTCGTGCGCATTTTTGACGAGTGTCGGCAAATGCTCGATCGCCCCGGGATACGGAAGTTCAAGCGGATCATGATCCTCTCCTTCAATGACATGTTCGATGTCATGGATCGTGTGAGTGATATTCCAATAGGCACCCGTGATGCCCAGAACCATGTTGATGGGAAGGGCGGTGATCCCGATCATCTTGTGGAAGTCCGACAAAAAAATACGGGCATTTTTTTTCCAACGCAGCCTGAAGAAGTGTTTCCAAAAATCGCGATAGAGATAAAACCCGCTCACTCCAAGAAAGATAAATCCCAATGCCATGATCCCAGCAATTGCCACTCCAATCCCTTCGGAGAAAAAGGTATAATGGAGTTCGACGAACCAGCCATAAATTGTGGATTCAAAGTCTCGGGGTTGAGTCGAAGTATTGAGGTTATAGGGATCAACGGTCAATACATACCACTCGTTGTCCTCGCCGTGTCGCTTCATGAATGCGATGTCCCTTAGCTCCGAATCGTACCTTGGTAAATAGCCTCGAACCCAAAAATCCGGATGGGTTTTTTCCACGTGCTTTATGATTGTCTGTAAAGGGAATCGAGCTTCTTTTGTTGGCGTTGAGTTCTCTACAAGGATGAATTCGGGTTGCAACGCCTTCGTGATCTCAGTGTGGAAGACCAATACGCTGCCAGTGAGTCCAATCAAAACGAGGGGGAGTCCGCAAATGAGCCCTACCCAGGAGTGAAGTTTCCAAACCGTTTTCTTTTTTATAAATGCCATTTTCGTGTGTGAAAGTGAAAGATACGAATCGAAGCCCAGTGAATCGGGCTTCGATTTGCATCAATTGCGAAGTGTCGATAACTCTTTGAGATCGCTAGCAATATCTCTGGTTAGAAGGTGAAACTGGAGGTTAAATTGACAGTGCGCCGTGCTCCATAATAACTCCGTCCTCCTTGAGTGGTGGCCACGTAAGAAGTATCCGCAATGTTCGATATATTGAGTCGTAACTTTGCCCATTTCCATCGGTAGGAGACCATGGCGTCGAATAAGAGTTGAGAATCAGTGCTCCAGTTATCCTCTCCATCCCATGTTTTTCCCAGATAACGACCTCCGAAACCGAATTGAAAGGGTTTCAGGCTTTCAGTTTCGGGTTTCCAAGTTGCCCAAAAAACACCCTGATGTTTTGGAACGGCAACAATTTGATTTTCATTTCCATCTAGTGCTTCCGAGTAACTATAGCCAGCTTGCAGATACCAGTCTTTCCAATTCGTTTGAGCTTCAAATTCAAACCCCTGAGTATCGACGTTGGTTTGTTTTACAAATTGACCATTGGAAATCGGGCGTTCCGTTTCTTCCATTTGGAAAATGGCAACCGTGAATAGGCTCTTGCTTCCATTGGGTTGATATTTGATACCCGCTTCATACTGCGTTCCACGTTTGGGATCGAGTTGAAGAACAGACCCATCCAAACCTGTCGTGGTGCCTAATGGTTCAAACGATTCGGCCCAACTCAAATAGGGATTGATTCCGGTTTTGAATTTATAAAGCACACCTACATCGCCGGTTGTCGCGGTTTCATCGATTGCATTCGTATCAGAACCGCTGCTGTGAGTCTTTACTTTATCCTGACGTGCTCCCAAGGCTAACACCCATTGGTCCCATGTGATGTGATCTCGAATAGAAAACCCAATTTGATCACTAATGTCCGCAGGCGTATCATAAACAGGATAAACTGTCGCAAGGTTTCCATAGACAGGTTCGTAAATGTTAATCCGTCCGCCTGCTGCAAATCCATAATAGGAATCTGTGTCATTTGTGACATCCTGAGCATCCACCATCAATTGCAGTTGGTGATTCATGCCCGCAATGGTTTGTTCCAACACTAAGCTGCTGTTCCAGACAAATGCTTTACTCGTCGCCGGAGCATCGTAGATGGTACGGTTGACTGTTCCATCTTCTGCAATGACAGGATCGGCTCCATCGTAGGCAACCCAATGGGATTTGTAATCGGCTTCTGCATCTGTATAGCGAGCATTTATTGTGAATGTTACATCATCTCCGAATTGTTGTTTGTAGAAGAAACTATAGGCCGATTGTTGGGTATCGTATCGATCCCATCCTGGCTCTCCGACAAACGTATTGGTTCCGACTTCAGGTTTGCCATAGAGGGCCCCTTCATTGGGGAGGAACTGGAGGCTTTGTCCCCCGTGGTTATCTTGGATGTTGGCCAGTAGAGTGATGCTAATAGAATCGGAAGGTAGCCACGTAAGAGATGGCATGAAGACGATTGCATCATCTGCTACATGGTCGACCTGAGTATCACTTTCGCGAATTACACCCACTAAACGGTAGAGTAGGGAGCTCGATTCGTTTAACTTTCCTCCAAAATCGAAACCAAGTTGAGTGCGATTGAACGAACCGTATTGCAGTTCGATTTCCCGGATCGTTTCAGTTTTAGGAAGTTTGGAAACTGTATTTACGATTCCGCCGAGTGATCCTCGGCCCGATAATACACCAGAGGGTCCCTTAACGACCTCTACCTGTTCGAGAGTGAAGATGTCGCTTCGAGTATTATTGTAGTAACCAAAAAGCGATTGAAATCCATCATGATATTTTAACGGTTGAATCCCGCGGATTCGAGAAGAATCCAAGCGCGAATCGACTCCATATGGAGCTGCGTGAACCCCTGGCATGTAGGCTAAGCTATCTTGGATCGATTGGGCGCCGATGGTGTCTATGCGCTCACGATTCAGGATAGAAAGAGACCTCGGAGTGTCCGTAATGGATGCCTGGAGTTTGCTGAGCTCGGAAAATTCGATCGGAATCTCTTTAACCCCACCAAGGACGGTATAACCTTCTAAATCGATGATCCGTCCGGTCTCCATCTCCTGGGCTACCGAACCAAAAGTGGAAATTAGCGCAATTGTTCCCCATAATGAAAAAGCTTTAAAACTCTTACTGTTTGTAATCATAGCCCCGATTCTAATGAAAACCGCACATTGTTTCTCCCCTGTGAAGGAGCATCGGTACCCCGTAAGGGATAAATAGAAATCGTTGGAGCGTTCCTTCGATAAGCCTACTAAAGAATCAAAATGGAACGGGATTAGTCTCTTTTGAGAGCTCCTGGATTCACTCCATAGGCTTCACGAAATGCCCGAGTAAAATGGCTGGGGTTGCTATATCCAACTTGAGTGGCCACTTCCAAAACAGACGCCTTGTTTTGCAGAATGAGAGTTTTGGCATGTTCCATTCGTTTTTTGCGAAGATAGCCAAAAACGGTCGTTTGATACCTGGCCTTGAATCCCTTTTTGAGTTTGAATTCATTGAGATAAAACTGACGACTCAATTTCTGAATAGAATGATCTGCATCGAGATTTTCCTCTAAGAACTTAGCGGCCGCATCCAATGCTTCAATATCGATATTTCGATTGCATGGATCTGATTTTGGATTTGAAGACAGCTCTTTGGATTCAAGTGTCGTTGAAAGGAGCTCGTAGCTAAGAGAAGCAACTTTCAATCTTTCGACGGAGTTTTTTCCCTGCAACTGATTCAATTCTAAAAGTTGCATCCGCATTTTTTGATTTTGGGCCCCCACAAAAACCAAAGCTTCATTTCGTTTGTTGCAGGAAATGCAAACAAGTCGGGAGTGGGTTGAATACCCGGGCCCACTCTCTTCATTTAATGCGTTCCAAACCGATTCGTTACATTCGATGCTATGGAAAAGGCTCTCATTTTGAATTTTTATCAGAAGGGGTTGATTCAACGCAGATACAAATAACCATTGATTTTCTTTTGCTTCAATAACGCCCCGATCGGGTGCTGAAACCGCTATCGAACCCCTTTGAACGTAAATCAAATTTGAGAATGCGGAACTGTTCCATGGGTGGAATTCCAAATTCGATTGGTTCTTCCCATACGTACGCTGATATAGAAATCCCTCATGCTGAGAGAAGCATAACATTTGAATGCAGATTTTTCCCGGATTGAATACTCGGATTTCCGGACGTTGAAATGGACAGTAAGTCATGGTGGTTGGAAGATTCCAAATTTCCGCTGCTGATACTGAGAGTCATTCTCAATAAAGCAATGTTTTATCACCAATGTTTATTTAAAAATTATCAAATAAGATGGTTCTATTGCGGAGGAAAATGGATCGCGAGCTGTTCCAGTATGGAAATAACATCTAATTCGATATCGATAGTGATCGCATCATCCGGTTCTTCTAAGGTTTCAAACTGACTTTCAAGTAGGGATTTCGGCATGAAATGATTCCGTTTCAACATGCGATCCGCAATCAACTGATATTCTCCTTTGAGATATACGAATTCAATTCTGTTATTGGATCCTATCAGTTCTTCGCGATAGGACTTTTTGAGAGCGGAACAGGCAAGGACGACACCTGTTGATTCTGCATGCTCAGAGATCAAATTGGAAAGTGTCTGCAGCCAGGGCAAACGATCTTCGTCCGTTAAAGGAATTCCACTTTCCATTTTCAACCGATTGCTGGTCGGGTGAAAATCGTCTGCGTCGAAAAAAGGGATTTTCAGTTTGGACGCGAGGGCTTTTCCTACGGTGCTTTTACCGCATCCAGATACTCCCATTATAACGATGATGGGTGCTTTCTGTTTCATATTAAACTCATTTCCAGTCTCAACGGTTTTGAATTTCGATCAAAAGGAAAGCTGAAAATCGCCACTGGTGCAATACGAACTGGAAAATGGAATGCAGCTTCAATCAGGGCCGAGTGGGCGTGGCGAGGGATCCAACAACCGTCACGTTTACTTGCTGGCTTAGCGCTCCATGTTGGATAGTATAGGTGTAAACACCTGGAGCTTGCTGTGTAAATTGAGCCGAGCCTGCAGCTTCATTGGAAAAGACTCCGTCGATCGTGTTAGGAGAAATGCCTGGAGAACTCCGCACAATAGGGATGCCTCCCGTAGAATTCCAAGAAACGGTGTAAACTTCGTTGATGTTTACTTCTGTTTTGGAAGTGGAAATTTGAGCGATCGCATTGGAAACGGGATGTGGGATTACGCTTATTGTCACGTGCTTTGCTTCAACTTGATTGCCTGTTTTACGTCTGATTGCGAAGACGTATTCTCCCGGTGCAGGAGGATGCCAGAGTATCGCTCCTTTGCGTGCGGTACTATAATATGACGGATTTCCATTTGCTTCGGTCTGACTACTCCAGAACTGAATGGACTGAGACTGATTATCCGCATCCCATGCAATCACTACAGGCTGCCCCACATAGGTTTGGCGTTTGTCTGAAAGGATTCGAACATACGGCCCATCGGGTGTCCAATCTTCCCATAGATGATTGTTGTAGTCGTGGATTCGTTTGCCGGGGATATCCACGTAGACCCAATTTCCGCGGTTGCGGGACCAGTAGAAGGGGGCCATTTCCGGTGTGGTCCAAAACCAGCCTTGGTGGCTGATGAAAAAGTGCTTCGCGCCCGTTATGCGGTCAGGTTGGCTATAGGTGAAACCCGTTGCATCTGCAGTGAAAAACATGCCGCCAAGATTCTTGAAGTGGCCTATCCAAGAGGATGTGTAGGTAGCGTCGTTTTCCACGTGCACCCGTTCAATACCAGCAATTTCGGCTGTGATCCAGTTCCAGTAAATATTAACAGGAGTGACGCCGTCGGGCATCAATAGCTTAAAGTCTGAAGTCGCCTGAAAAGCCTTGGGATCAGACGCAAGCCCCTGAACGGCCCCAGGATTAAAACTGTTTTCCGTCGCCCAATAGAGTCCGCCGAACTTGTCACCGGAGATGTTTACCCTTGCGAAACCAACACCAAAGTAGGGGTAGAGTGGGTCTGCGACTCCGTTACGCGGAAGACCCAGCATCGATTCCCGATGGCCGCTTGTAGAGTTTTCCCACGCTTGCACCGTAGTCGCAGCATTGCCATATCCGGCGGCAAGGTTTTCACCTGCGATAGCCAAGGAATTGAGTGCACCTCCAAAATAGTAAGTAATAAGGTGCCCCTGATCGTCCTGATGGGCAAAATACTGGCGATTTGCTAAATCATCGACTTTGACATTGGCATAGACCGTGAGTGCTGGATCCAAATAAATGGCGCTTCGTTTCTGGAGAGGATGCTGAGCGATGAGTTGAATCAGCTCCAGTTCCTGCTCATGCAAGACATGGGTCCTTTTTACATTGAGGCTACCATTGGCATTCGTCGAAATGATGAGAGGAGACTGTGGCGTCGCTTGAAGCCAGGACAAACCTAACAAAAAGCAGAGAAGATAACTCCAAACGAAACGACGAATGATGTGATGTGTCATATGTTAATTTGAATCAGAAAAAGTTTTGAAAACAAATGGAATACTTATCCAACTATGTTGTCTCCGTTAGGATTGATCGTAAAAGCTTGATGAACTCAAACCGCCTTAAGTGATTTTATGGTTTTTAACAATGAATTTACGAATTCCGGGGTAAGCATCAGAGACTTCTTTGGCCATTAGATAAGTTAATTTTCGAGGTCTGAAATGCAACGGCTCTTCTCTCTACAATCGAAATTAATAATCGCCAAGAACTAAGCCTTCTGAGGCATGACTTCAGTCGTTCCATTGGGCCTTCTTGGAAATGGATTGGGCTCACGTTAATAACGATGGATGTGCTTCGACGAAAAAAATCTGACTGACTACTTGATTCCATTGTCTTTCGAGTTAGGTTGGCGCATGGCTTTAAATGTGTATGGAAAAACACTTCAAGTTTGTAGTGTTGATCCAATGACCGGGTTTTTCCGTAACGGATGCTGCGACACCAATGGTGAAGATCAGGGGCAGCACACGGTGTGTGCAGAAATGACCGATGATTTCCTGGAGTTTAGTCGATCGGTCGGTAATGATTTGTCGACACCGGTTCCGCAATTTCATTTCCAAGGACTTAAGGACGGAGACTTTTGGTGTCTTTGCATGATGCGTTGGGTTGAAGCGTTTCGATCGGGAAAAGCGCCGAGACTAAAACTTGACGCTTGTCACATCTCACTCTTGGAGTTCATCGACCTCGCATTACTTGAAGAGTATTCTGTGGAATGACCGTTCCAAATCGAGCGAAGAATCCCTGTGCGATTATTTACTTCAATTCGCGGCTTGGAACACCGCTGCGGGTCAACTTTATCTCCTCAATTTCTCCCCTTGGATTGAAATTCATTCTTTCAATGCACACGACTCGGTGATCACGATCGAGATTTGGGATGGGTCGGCGGTGGTAAATCACATACCAATCGTCCGTGTTAGGTATTCTTAGGACAGAGTGATGTCCGGCTCCAGTCGCAGTGGCTGGGTCCGATCTCATGACTACCCCCTTTTTCTCAAAAGGACCCATCACGCTGGATGCAGTGGCATAAGCCACCTTATAACTATCGTCTCCCCAGTCACCTTCGGACCACATGAAATAGGAAGTCCCATTGCGGATAAACATCACCGGACCCTCAACATATCCATCGGGTGTCATTTCAATCATCGTCTCACCCGATTCAAATGGGACAATTTGGGTGAAATCTTCAGATAGACGAGCAATGTTGCAGTGCCCCCAACCTCCGTAGATCAAATAGGTTTCACCATCTGTGTCCGAGAAAACAAACTGGTCAATCGGTTGTGCCCCGTTGATAACGGTTCCGATCAGGGGCTTTCCCAGCAGGTCTTCGTATGGACCTTCGGGAGAATTCGCGACGGCAATGCCGATCCCTCCAATATCATCCAAACTATGGATGTTGGGATTCCACCATTTACTTTCCGGACTCTGTAGGTCATTTGCTCCAAAAAAGAGATAATAAAGGCCCTTTTTCTCCACCACGCACGGCGCCCACAGCGCTTGTTTAAGCCATGAGATCTTTGATTCGTCGATGATGCGCTCATGTTTTTTCCAATCCTTGAGATTTGTTGAAGAAAACGCATCAAAATGTAACTGCTTATCGAAATCATCCGAATAGGTGGGGAAGATCCAGAATTCGTTCTCAAAAATGGCAACTTCTGGATCCGCATACCAGCCCTCGAACAAAGGATTTCCGGTGTGGCATTTCATACCCGGTTCCTCCTTAGAGGATAAGCCTATTGCTGAAGCCAGGAAAAGAACTGAAGTCAACAAGTTCAAGAGAACACAATTTTTCAATGTAGCTGGAACCAGAAAAGAGGGGGATGTCATCATGGGACTTTGAGTTCTATTGGGAAACTGATTATGAAGTCTATACCCAAAAACGCCTGGAGTAAGGGATCCAATCCACTGCGCACTCTATCGTCCATCCAAACTGGGTGAGTCCGTTTGTAATCCTCAACTTCAGTGCAGGCAGCGAATCTGAGATGACCATATAACCTTCATTATTGGTTTTGAATTCCTTAAGGGAAGGGGATTCACTCCAAAATGAGTGATCGATCAACGACTTCGTTATTTTGCATCGATATGTGCGTTGAGTTCGCTTATCATGGCAGAATTGTTCCCTTTTGAAAGTGGAACACTAAAAGGGAACGTTGGAGAGGACAGCGGCCCAGGTGTAATGCTGCACTAAAACTTGTTGCACCACCAAGTCGATGCCGATCATTGATGGCTCGCGCCTTGTAGAACGGAAAAGAAGTATTCAGATTTTCGTTTATTCTAAATTGGCTGGATCACTGGAACTCTAAAATAGGCTGCTAGGTAGATTCTGTTTTTGTTCCAGAAAATTCGTTGAATTATGTTCTAACCCTTCAGCCCACTGACATCAAATGACCATGCCTCGTTTTCTGAAATCAATTGTTCGCGTGTTACTTTTTCTTTTCGGAGACAAGCTTCCCTGCCCAATAAAACTGCCAGGTTCGATTCAATAGCGACTTCCAGAGTCTCATTTTCGTAGTTCTGTTCTGCAACGCAGCCTGCAAATTTATTCAGATTGAAATCGATTCCATCAACATAGAGGTTGCTAACCTTTCCGCCACGATAGATTCCCTTGTTGGACCGGATCCAGGCCTTTCCCATGTATCCGGTTTCGGCGTATCCATCTTCCCCCCAAATCTTATTGCGACAGATGAAATCATGCTGGTTGTCGAGGTGTTCCCCTCGGTGATTTACCAGAATGCCATTTTCGAGCATATAGGTGATTGAGTATACATCATGAGTATCACCGTGATGTAATTTTCCCATCCTCGAAGCACCCATGGCCCAGACAGGTTTTGAATTCGCTGCCCAGAGTGCGGCGTCGATGGCATGGATTCCCGCGTTTACGAGCATGCCTCCACCTAAACTAGTGTCGTTTACCCAGATCAGGTTTCGCAGCCGGCTTTCGATCGTGCTTGTGAGTTGAGGGTCTTTGAAGCCCTGATCACAGTAGTAGGAGCTGATCTCACTGACTTGTCCGAGCATGCCATCCCTCACGCGCTTGACGACCTCTGCATTGTAGGTATTTGTCGGGATCTGAAAATCGATGAGAAAGACCTGTCCCTGTTTTCTAGCCCTTGTTCCGGATTCCAGAATCGACAGTGTTCCAGGCACATCACATGCCACTGGTTTCGCAAAATAGACATGCTTGCCTGCTTCAACTGACGCCGCCACATGTTCCGGGAAAAAGCAGGGCGGTGTTTCGAGAATGACTGCATCGAGGTTACACGACAAAAGTTTTTTATATCCACTGAGTCCATCGAAGCAGTTTGTAGCCTGCACATTGTATTTTCTCCCCATTGAGGACACCACCTCTGGGAAGTAGTCACACAATGCAGCAATTTTGTAGTGTGGATTTGATGCAACCCTGTCGGCAATGAGTGAGCCTCTACCGCCGAGGCCAACAATTCCAACCCGAATGGTTGGTGCTTTATCGGTATTTAATGCAAAGGTCGTCTGTGCTGCCAATGCGGAAACTCCTAAAGCTGCACTTCCGGCTAGAAACTGACGTCGACTCATGGAGGTATTTGGAGACTCTTTCTTCATTGGCATTCCTTTAGGCTTTGGTCTTTTTCGATTATCTGTAGGTAGCGTTCAAAACTGCGGGTAAGTGTTTTCTGAGGTTCCCCTTTGACTCCATAATCCTGAAGGCCAATCGGACCATCAAAACCGAGTGTGTTCAGGTAGGAAAGGAGTTCTGAAGCATCAAAATTACCGCGATCAAGCGGTTGGATAAGCTTGGACCAATCGCCCCCATCCCGATCGGCTCCGTTGAGAGTAATCGCAAATAGTTTTTCATCAGCGGATTTAAGGTATTCCTTCCAGTCTTGATCTCCCTCCACCATGAGGAAGTGGCAAAGATTAAAAATGACGCCCACATTTCCGCGGTCCACTTTTGATGAAAGTCGAAGCACGTCACTGAATTTTTCTGCGTAATAGTGGGCATGGGGATACAGGGCGATACGAAGCTTGTATCTTTGAGCTATGTCTGCCCAGGTCCTCACTAACTCGACCACTTGTGTATCGAGTTCCGTTCCTGACGGAGTTGCTCCTTGAATTGCGAGTAAGAGCAGGGGCTCATGAGAGGCCACAGCTTGCATTTCAGACATGATTGCAGCAATGTCAGGTGTTGAGTGGGGATTCAGGAGCTGGTAAACGGCAGCCATATGAATTTCATTTTCATCATATGCTGCTACCACTGGAGCCATGTTTTCGAAATTTAATTCATGTTGGGCCCGGAAGCCTGCCGCTTTTGCCCATTTTAGACGCTTTTCGAGCGATTGATTCATCGCGTTCTTCGAAATATTCATTGCAAAAAAACGTTTGGTCGGAACCTGGTGTTTTTGCGGCATTGAAGGGGATCCGGCAATCGTGCTTGCAAACATGAAAACGAGGGTCAGTAGCAGAGAAATCTGGCGGGATCCATTCATCTAAGAATTTAGGGAGGGGGATTTATTTAAATAACGTATAGCGTTATGACGCGAATCGGATGATGGTGAGTTATGCGGTTCCGGTCAATTGCATACCTGATTTCAGAGTATTCAGCTTCACTTCCGAAAGGATCAACCACAAGGATTAGTATTTAAATTTCTATTGATCATTAAATTAGGAATGAAGGTATCCCTTTTTTAATGGTATAGCTCTACATGCTTTCTTGAATGCCTTGTGATAGTAGAGAGGTCCTGTTCTTTAAACCCTTCTCCTTTGAATGACAGTTTGTTTTTTTTACTCTTTGAGGGTAGGGGATTTATTACTGAAAGAGTGAACGATAGATAACTTCGGTATTTTGCATTGATGTGCGCTTGATTCATGGATCATCAAAGGTATCTTTTCATTTTCGATTTCACCCGGGAGTAGCTCAGCGGATAGTAACGAGAGAGCCCTGGCGAAGGACATCTTCAACAGCGATCCTGAGTGCTGCATCGATATGGGCTTGATTTGATGGATCATCAAAGGTATCTTTTCATTTTTGATTTCACCCGGTAGTAGCTCAGCGGGTAGTACCGAGAGAGCCCTGACGAACGACATCTTCAACAGCGATCATGAGTGCTGCATCGATATGTGCTTGATTCGATGATCAGCAGACGTATCTTTTCATTTTCGATTTCACCCGGGAGTAGCTCAGCGGATAGTACCGAGAGAGCCCTGGCGAACGACATCTTCAACAGCGATCCTGAGTGCTGCATCGATATGTGCTTGATTCGATGATCAGTAAACGTATCTTTTTATTTTCGATTTCACCCGGGAGTAGCTCAGCGGATAGAGCAGCGCTCTTCTAAAGCGAAGGTCGAGGGTTCGATCCCCTCCTCCCGGGCCACTTTTCTGCCAGTAGGGGCTTGAATTAAAACGTAGTGACTATTGTTTAAATACGGCGAGCTGTCTTCTCGGAAAGACGGACGACCTTGGCAGTTCGTCCCCACGGGATAGACGAGTTTTTGGGAGCTCGAGTGAGGAAACGAAATTAGACTCTATCTGTTTCAAGAAGGCTAGTGGCAGGAAAATGGTTCCATACTAGTGGATTAATTCAAAATTAAATCATTTCTTCTTTAAAGAACGGATTATTTAAATACGAACTGGATTTTTCTGTAAAAGGTTTGTTTTATTTTAGTATGATTAAACAACATCGACCTTTGGTTGGAGGATTAGTCGTCAGCTTGATCCTCGGACTATCTTCTATTGTACATTCAAATCCTGAATCCAGTTCGGGGGAAACGTTGGATTTCCCAACGACTGGTTTGCTCCCCAAGGAAGAGATTGGCGCGCTTTCTTTTCTCGAAGAACATCTCGAGGCAGATGGTCGGGGAGTGATTGTTGCCATTCTTGATACGGGAGTCGATCCTGGAGCCCCTGGATTGAGTGTTACCACAACGGGTGAGCCAAAGATCATTGCTGTGATTGACGCAACCGGTAGTGGGGATGTGGTGACTGAAACGGTAGCAACACTTTCGAAAAAGGGCACACTTGAGGGTTTGACCGGTCGCACCTTGACCGTGGGCAAAAAGTGGAAGAACCCAAGTGGTGAATACCGTCTAGGCATGGTGGCTGGTTATGATATTTTTCCAGAAGAATTGATTGAACGTTTGCGCGAGGAACGGCAGGAAGATTTTGATGCCAGTCAGCGGGAATTGGAACGGTCGTTACAGGCAAAAGTCGATGCGTATCTAGCTAAGTATGAGAAACCTGATCTGGCTCAAAAAGAGGTGTTAGCTGATCTGAACAAGAAATTGGAAGGTGCGGTGGCATTTCGTGATCATTACGAAGACCCTGGTCCGGTCTATGATTGTATTGTCTTCAACGATGGTGCCAATTGGAGAGCTGTAGTTGATACAGATGCCGATGGTGATTTGGCGGAAGAGAAGGTATTGGCGAATTTTGATGTTGAATATCAATACGGCACTTTCGGCGATGATTCGCTTCTGAATTTTGCTGTTAATATCTATAACGAAGGCGACCTTCTCTCGATTGTTGCTGACACTGGTATGCACGGTACGCATGTGGCTGGCATTGTTGGTGCCTATTTTGAAAATCAACCCGAGCTCAATGGTGTCGCCCCTGGAGCCCAGATTGTGTCGATCAAAATTGGTGATACCCGACTCGGTGGTATGGAAACTCCGCATGCGATGAGTCGCGCAGTAGCTGCGATCAAAAAATACAACTGCGACATGGTGAACCAGAGTTATGGAGAAGCTATCCGGTTCCCGAAAAAAGGAACGATTATAGAACAGCTCTCCTCATTGGTGGACGATCACAATGTGGTCTACGTAAGTTCAGCAGGGAATGATGGGCCAGCACTTACCACCGTTGGCGCACCAGGGGGGACGACTTCTGCTTTAATCGGAGTTGGCGCAAGCGTGACTCCAAACTTAATGAAGAGTTCCTATTCGCTTTTGAAGGATTTGCCGACAACTCAATTCACCTGGTCGTCCCGGGGACCCACAATCGATGGAGACTTGGGAGTTGATATTTCCGCACCTGGCGGGGCGATCTCTCCCGTGCCGAGATGGGAACTTTCCAAGAATATGCGAGCCAACGGAACGTCGATGGCGGGTCCAGACGCTTGCGGAGGACTCGCGTTGGTGTTGTCAGCGTTAAAACAGGAAGAAAAAGCCTATACTGCTATTTGGGTAAAACGAGCGGCCACTTATTCTGCAGCGCCGATTGAGGGTGTGGATGTCTTTGGTCAGGGTCATGGAATGCTGCAAGTTGGTGGAACTTATGACATTCTCTCTAAATTGCCAGATTCCATGGTGGGCACCCCGCGTTACGAAATTAATGTGGGTGACGACGGTCAGCGTGGAGTTTACCTGAGAAACGGGGACCTTATGCCTGAGTCTCAAACTTTCTCTATTTCGGTTAAGGCGAAATTTCCTGAGGAAAGCGCAAAGGAAGTCGAGGCAGACTTTGAAGCCCGTTATGTCATGGAGTCGAAGGCTCCGTGGGTGAGAGCTCCTGAATTCACTTTTATCAACAGCCTCAATAAACGTTTTAACATCGAAGTCGATACCAGCGAACTCGAACCAGGAGTTCACTATACTGAAGTTGTGGCAGTCGATGCGAGTTACCCAGCGGCAGGTCCGGTTTTTCGAATTCCGGTAACAGTAGTCAAACCCGCTCCGCTCGTAACAAACGAGTGGGAGAGTGAGGAAACTTTGGCGCCTGGAGAAATCGTAAGGTATTTCTTTCAGGTTCCAGCTGGGGCGACTTGGGCTGAGCTCAAGATTGAGGCTCCCGAGGTTGAAGAGCCGATTCTTCTTGTGGTGCATCCGCAACACACGATACCAGGAGAGCGTTATGTAAACGTGGGTGACTCTCACTACTTAAGGATGAGTAAAGATCGTCCAAACGATCTCGAATTCCCCGTTATGGAAGGGGCCACTTTGGAATTAGCCCTGGGACAATACTGGCCGGAACTGAAAACGGGAAGTTACGAACTGAAATTGACCTTTCATGGTCTTCAAGCGGAGCTTGGGGATGGGGTCTACGCCCAAGGCGACAAAGCGGAAGAATTTCGAGTTGTTTCCTTGGTTGAGCAGAGTCTTTTGAAGCCATCGGCAGAATTCACTCAACTTTACCGATCGATCGCAGCCGAATCCGCTGAGATATCGACAAAGAATGGTGACCGAGATCAACTTGATAAGGATGGAGAAGCTTACCATGAATTGATTTTGCAGTATCCATTTTCTTTGGACGAAGACACGGAAGTTACTCCCATACTCGGACTTCTCAATGATAAGATCTACGAAGTGGAATTTGAATCTCAGTTGCAGCTGATCTTTGATGCCAATAAACAACTGGTAGCGACCGAAGATACCTTTCCCTCACCGATAAAACTAAAAGAGGGTGACTATGTATTGCGACTTCAGTTGCGCCACAAAGTACGTGATGCTTTAGAGGCGCTTAAGACGCTTGACCTGACGCTCGCCTTTGAGTTGGGCGGTCCAGTCGCAGCAGACACCTATGCCGTAACAGATGATGCGTTAATGATGAGTGGCCCTAGTGGCTCAACCAGACTCATGAAAAACAAACGAGCGCCACTGGTAGTTAGCGAACCTAATGCTGATGATATCCCTGATTTTGCAAAAGCAGGGGATCGTCTGGTAGGATCGCTTCAATTGCAGGCAGGTTCTCCCGTGAGTGTTCCATTGCAGTGGGTTTATCACGGTAGTGTTTTTGAAGAAGCTGACGCATCCAATAAGGTGGAAGCTCCGGACCCAACATTGGATGAAGCCGTAGCGGATGCCCTGATCAAATTGGCAGCGAAGTATCGCAAAGATGAAAACAAGGAAGCGTTTGATCAGCTTCTGAAGAACTATCTGGCTCAATCCCCACGAACACTGGAAGTGGCTCTTGAGCAGTTGCGTTGGTATGTGGATTCTGATAAAAACGGAGAATCTTCGACACAAGTAAAGAAACTCGCGAAAGCGGTTCTTGAACAGATCGATGAAGATGCCGTTGCTCAGTATTTCGGAAGGAATCACGAAGTGACGGATTCTGAAAGCAAAGCTTTGCAAGAGACGATGAAACAACAACGTGAGGCCTTAATCGAAGCTTACGGAGCGATCGCGGTGGCAACTTGCAAAAGTTCGGGTGATTTGGAAACGTTGAAAGCGGACTATGCAAAACTCAAAGAATGGTCAGATACAGAGGACATTGATGCCAAAGTAAAGAAGGCGCTCTTTGAGAAGAAGGGCTATCAGGGTGAATTGTTGGCGTTGCTCAACGAAAACATTGATGACGATAACACCGACAAGGATAGCTATGAAGATCGTTTGAAGTTATTGGAGACACTGGAATGGGATCATCTGGTGAAATATGAAAAAGACTGGATGCTCCGACGGTTTCCCAAGGAATATGTGAGATTCTAGTTCTATTTACATTTACTCGGACACATTTGCACTCACGAGCACGCTATTCTGTTGGCGTGCTCGGCGGATGTGGAAAGCGTTGTGACGGCTCGGCGGGGTCGCTCTCGCCCTACCTCTTGCGTTGGGAGGTTTTTGGTGAGATTATTTCACCGTTCTGTAGCATACGATGCTCGCATCGGATAAAGCCATTCATCAAGGACAATCGATCTTCAAAGAAATCGCATGCGAGCATGCGATGCTACGGCGACCATTCACTCGAAAGGAACGCGAACATTCCTTTCCGAAACACATTTACTTGTAGCATACGATACTCGTCATCGGATAGTGCCCGTAGCACCCTAAATGCTACTATGCATGACAAAAAAAAGCGGGCTTGAAGGCCCGCTTTTTCAATAAAACGCTGTGTTTGGTCAATCGACTGAACGATTGTAAGCAGAAACGAGGGCCTTGAGTGAGGCAAATTCGATATTGGCATCGAGTCCAACTCCCCAATGTTTTGGGCCTGTTCCATTGTTGTCCTGAACACAAATATAGGCTGCAGATTGAGTGGCAGATCCTTCTCCGATCGCGTGTTGACGATAGTCGATCAGCTTGAAGTTTTTTATGTTCATTACTTCCAAAGCATTGGCAAACGCATTAATGGGGCCATTGCCGATTCCCTTGAAGTCCTTTTCTTCGCCATTGATCACTATTTGACCTGAGATCTGGTAGGATTTGTCTGCTTCTGCTTTGCTTTCACGATGCACATCATAGTCGATGAGTTCCAAGGGTGTTGCTAAATTAGCGAAGTTGCGACGGAAAGCATCATGGATTTCCTCGATGGAGAGCTCTCTTTGCATTTGGTCCGCATAATCGTTGATGCATTTCCCGATGATTGGATGCATCGGTTTGGGCAAATCATAGCCATACTCGTGCGCAAGGATATAGGCGACACCACCTTTGCCCGATTGGCTGTTTATTCGAATAATTGCCTGGTAGCTTCGCCCGATATCAGATGGATCGATGGCAAGGTAGGGGACTGCCCAATGAGCATCGTCCGTGCCTTCATCCTTGCGGACGTCCATGCCTTTTTTAATTGCGTCCTGATGTGAACCAGAGAACGAAGTGAACACTAATTCTCCAGCGTAAGGGTGACGCGGCGGAACAGGCATCTCTGTATTCCTTTCGCATACTTCAACGATGGAAGGCAAATCGTTTAAGTCCAGTTTTGGGTCAATGCCGTGAGCCATCAAGTTGAGCGCCACATTCACGAGATCAAGATTTCCGGTGCGCTCGCCATTGCCAAAAAGGGTTCCTTCAACGCGATCTGCTCCTGCCAACATGCCCAACTCGGTGGCTGCGACACCTGTCCCTCTGTCATTATGGGTGTGCAAGGATATGATCACATTTTCCCGACGTTTTAAATTGCGAATAAACCACTCGATTTGATCGGCATAAACATTTGGAGTCGAAACTTCAACGGTTGCAGGCAGGTTTAGAATCACTTTTTGGCCTGGTTTTGGATCCCATGTATCTAAAACTGCTTCGCACACTTCCAATGCATATTCTACTTCTGTATCGGAGAAGCTCTCTGGGGAATACTGAAGTGTGAACTCCGTATCAGGAAGCAAATGCAAACGTTCTTTAATCAAGCGTGTGCCATCAATTGCGATCTGTTTGATCTGTTCCTTATTCATTTTGAACGTGACCCGTCGCTGAAGGGGTGACGTGGAATTGTAGAGGTGAAAAATCACCTTTTTGGCGCCGACCAATGAATCGAAGTTGCGCTGAATCAAGTGCTCGCGAGCCTGGCATAGGACTTGAATGGCAACGTCATCTGGAATCAAATTCTCTTCGATCAGTTTGCGGGTAAAGGCAAATTCGGTATCGGATGCTGACGGAAAGCCGACTTCGATTTCTTTGAAGCCGAGTTTTACTAAGAGTTCAAAAATCTCGGTTTTCTGATCAATCGTCATCGGATTGGCCAATGCTTGATTCCCATCTCTCAGGTCCACGCTACACCATATCGGTGCCTGGTTGATGGTGCGATTGGGCCAGCGTCGATCTGGTAAATCTATCTTGGGATAGGGCTTGTATTTTTTTTCGATGTTAAAATGGAACATTTTCTTTAAAATTTTAGAAATGAATTAGCTGTAGTTAGCTTGAAAACTGGGATGGACTCAAGTTTTCACTTGTTTATTGAATCCAGTTGGTATTTTCAGAAATCATTCTCTGATGAGTGATGCAGCTTTGCACCACAGTGGCGTCTTCTATTACTCCCCCCAGGGGAGATTGAGTAGAAGAAGTGCAGCAGGTAAGATGAACGCGGCAATGGATAATCCAAATTTTCCGCGTTTAGCTGCTTTAGTGACCTGCAATGGTGTTTGCATGCAATCTATGCAGGATATTTCGCGAGAATTGTCAAGAGTTGAGAAATCGAAAGTATAGTGTTAAATGGGATTCCACATCGGGTCTGCAAAGCAGTGAAACCGATAGAATCATTAGCTCATGGAATTTTTGGCATCAGTTTCCCTGAAATGTTTTGACAATGTGATAAGTAAAACTTTTCATGGGCATCAAACGGAAGTTTTACCGAAGGTCTTGAATGACAGTCGGGAAAAAGGCCACATTACTCACGAGACTTTGTGATGTCGTGTGGCTTTTTTTTACCTGAACGAAAGAAATAATAAGTAACATAAACAAATTGGAGAGAATATGAGTCTACCTACCAAACATCAAAAACTCATTGATTGGGTTAATGAGTGTGCAGAAATGCTCAAGCCAGACGCAGTCGTTTGGTGTGACGGTTCTGAAGAAGAGTACCAGAGAATGGCCGATATTACGGTTGATGCTGGTCTCGCTACACGCCTTGCGAAGCGCCCGAACAGCCTTTTGTTCCGTTCTGATCCAAGTGATGTAGCTCGCGTAGAGAACCGCACTTACATCGCTACAAAAACTAAGGAAGCTGCTGGACCTACAAACAACTGGATGGATCCAGAAGAATTGAAAACTATCATGCGCAAGCTTTATGATGGTTGTATGAAGGGTCGCACCATGTATGTGATTCCTTTCTCAATGGGTCCTGTTGGTTCTGATATTTCCAAGATCGGTGTTGAAGTAACTGATTCGCCTTACGTTGTGATGAACATGAATCTCATGACTCGCATCGGGACTCCAGTTCTTGAAGTTTTGGGTGATGATGGTGAGTTCATTCCATGCCTACACTCAATTGGTAAACCACTTGCTGAAGGTGAAGATGATGGTGGTCAATGGCCTTGTGCACCTCTTGAAGATAAGTATATCGCACACTTCCCTGAAGAACGTTTGATCTGGTCTTATGGTTCAGGATATGGCGGAAACGCACTTCTTGGTAAGAAATGTTTGGCACTTCGTATCGCTTCCGCGCAAGCTCGTGACGAAGGTTGGATGGCTGAGCACATGCTCATCCTCAAGCTTACTAATGCTGAAGGTGTTAGTAAACACGTTGCAGCTGCTTTCCCAAGTGCATGTGGAAAGACAAATCTGGCAATGTTGGTTCCAACTATCCCAGGTTGGAAGGTTGAAACCGTAGGTGATGATATCGCTTGGATGAAGTTCAACAAGGAAGACGGCAAACTTTACGCAATTAATCCTGAAGCAGGTTTCTTCGGTGTTGCACCTGGAACTTCTGACCACTCGAACCCGAATGCTATGCGTTCGATCGACAAGGACACCATTTTCACGAACGTTGCATTGACTGAAGACGGAGATGTCTGGTGGGAAGACATCGGATACGATGCACCTGGCAAGCTTATCGACTGGAAGGGTAACGAGTGGGAACAAGGAAAGTCCGAAGGACCTTCTTCGCATCCGAACTCTCGTTTCACTGCTAAGGCTTCAAACTGCCCATCCATTGCTTCCAATTGGGAAGATCCAAAGGGTGTTGCAATCGACGCTTTCTTGTTCGGTGGACGTCGTCCTTCTGTTATCCCTCTCGTTCATGAAGCGGATAGCTGGGCACACGGAACTTTCATGGGATCTATCGTAGGTTCTGAAATCACTGCTGCTGCTCTTGACCTTAAGGCTGGAACAATCCGCCGTGACCCAATGGCAATGTTGCCTTTCTGTGGTTACAACATGGGTGAATACTTCCAACACTGGATCGATCTTGGAAAACAGGAGGGTGTTGAGCTTCCGAAAGTATTCTTCGTGAACTGGTTCCGCAAGACTGACGACGGCAAGTGGCTATGGCCCGGTTTTGGTGAAAACTCACGTGTATTGGAGTATATCTTCAATCGTGTTGATGGAAAAGCTGAAACCGTTGACACTCCAATTGGTAAGATGCCTGCAAAGGGCCAAATCAAACTTCCAGAAGGTGTTACTGAAGAAGATATGGATGAACTCCTTTCTGTTGACCTTGAAGGTTGGAAGAAGGAAGTGGCTGACATTAAGGCTAACCACTATCCGAAGTTCGGTAAAAAGCTGCCCAAGGAATTGGCAGATTTCCTCGATACTCTCGAGGCAAACCTGAACAACGCGTAACTCTTTTTAAGTTATAGCTTTAAAGGAAAGAACCGGTGCTTGAAAAAGCTCCGGTTCTTTTTGTGTACGGCCGATGGGTATGCGGAGAAATCAGTAGCAAGGGATTCGCTTCAGTAAACTGCTCATGTCCGACGCATCGACTACCTTTTTATATCGATTCGCTTAAAAATCACTGCATTCAGGTCATAATGCGATGCAAGCATCGAATGCTACGTCTATTCGCCTGTAGCATCTTATGCTCGCATGAGATTATTTCAGTTTGAATCCTTGCTTGATCTTAAAGATTCACTGCTCATGTCCGAGGTATCGGAATTGTTATTATGTCGATTTGCTCCTAAATCGCCGCATCCAGAATCCGATGCGAGCATCGAATGCTACTATTTCTCAGTTGAAGTACCATATGCTTGTTCGTGACTGTGAACCTGTCGAATGGTATGAGATTATTTCAGTTTGAATCCTAGGGGGAGTGTCTGGGAATTCCGACAAAGATGGTCATGGGTCTTTTTGCTCAGAACAAGGCGATCAAAAGTGGTTGGGCTTCAGCCCTACTACTTTTGATGAACGCTGTGCTGAACAAAAAGAGCATGATCCTTGCGGATTTCGTGAAAATTTATGCCCGCGGCGTTAGCAAAAGCCACACGACATTCATGTCGCACGGCTTTTGCCGTCTTGCGAAGCATGAATTTTCATTAGAAACCATCAGAGTCCGAATTTCCAGACACTCCCAAGTTCGATTTCAGTGATGGAAGAAACTTCCCCGTTTATTTGTAACAGACTAATACGAGTTAACGTTTAAATGACGATAAACATCCAAAATTTTGGTTAAAAATCAATCGGATCGCATTGCCTGCCCGCCTCCGGAGTGAGGTCGTCGACCCCTAGCAATTGAGTCACTTTTGTTAGGGGCGGGCTGCTAGACCGTCCTTTTCCCAGTTACGTTTTATAAACGCTCATCGGCATAAGATCAGATACACTAGTTCAGTGAGATGGGTTCATCGCTTTGTTGATTTGTAATAAAATCGTTAATCCTTGGATTTGCCGAAAATGAATTGCTTTAATAGGTGATATGAATTGAAATTTTATATCGATCCGATGTTAACCCCTAACATTTCAAATCGCATGAAACCTCCCCAGTTTTTTAGAAAATACCGGTCCTTCACTGTGATATGTGGAATCCTTCTTCTTCAAATGAGTTTCCAGTGCGGGGGGGTAGAATTGAAGCCCCAAACACGGGAGCAATTAATCGAAAGATTCGGAAATCCTCTCAGTTTTATTTTAGTTGGGAATCGTCAGATTCTTCAGTATGAGAAAATCGAATATTGGCTCGATGGAGATAATGTTCTTGAGGCACGAAAAAGGAACAGTGAGCCGGGTCAAAAAAAGCAACTAACAGAATTGATTGTTTTGGACAGCTCCAGCGTGAGTTCGCACGAGTCCATAGGATATACTCCGATTGAAGATACTTTCATTCGAGGGGGAAAGTATCGGAAACTTCCGCATGAATTGGTTAACGAAAAAAAGCTGTCCCTCTCTGGAGTAGATTCTCATATTTCCCCTGATCTCGAACCTGCCCAAATGAGGGATGTTCAAGAAAAAATCCGCAAAGTTTACCTTCGTTTTAAAGTCGATCAAATCCCGAGCCAATACTCCAATAGTGAACTGATCCTCCATACTTCAAACTCATGGAATTTCGCAGAATCAGGGTATCAATATTCTCCAACGATGCATGTATTCGCAGTTACGAAAAATGCAGACATTGAGCTAGAGAATGGAAGAAGAACTGCAACTTGGGTCGAAAACAAACTCAATTGGAAAGACGCCCAAGGAAACAGTGTAACAAATGGAGCTGATTTATTACAGGCAAAGCTCCTCTGTTCTGAAAGCTTTCCGATGTCGAAAACATATACCAGTGGCATTCCTGAAAACCAAGAACTCCGTTTTCCATTGAGAGACTTCACTGACTGTATCCAAGACGATGGATCAGTGACTTTCGTGGTGACCCATTCCTCGAAATTTCGTTTGGATGTATACAGCAAAGATGGCACTGCTTACGAGTGGTTTCGTCCGAGACTTTTAATGAAATAAAGTCAGAAGATGATGCGGTTCTCTATCTCGTATCTTGCAAGTTGACAGGCTTGCATTAAATTTGCTTATCTTGTGAATTCGAATTGGATTTAGCGCTTATCCTATGGGTTGCAGCTAAATTGCGTTCGAATACCCCTATTAAAACCTGTTGTTTTAACCCAAAACTATTCCGAACTGCCCATGAGCAAAATTAAGAAGGTCTTCCTGTCTGATGATGAAATGCCACGTCAGTGGTACAACTTGGCGGCCGACGTGCCGATGAACCCACCATTGGGACCCGACGGAAACCCAGTATCTCCGGATATGTTGGCACCTGTGTTTCCGATGAATATCATCGAACAGGAGGTGAGCCAAGATCGTTGGATTGATATTCCCGAGGAAGTTCTCGCGCTCCTGGCAAGGTGGAGACCGACGCCATTGGTTCGTGCCTATGCTCTTGAAGAGGCGTTGGGAACTCCGGCTAAGATTTATTACAAAAACGAAAGTGTCTCTCCGGCGGGGAGTCATAAGCCCAATACCGCTGTCGCTCAAGCGTGGTATAACAAACAATTTGGAATCAAACGCATCACCACAGAAACGGGTGCGGGTCAGTGGGGCAGTGCGCTCTCTTTCGCATGCGCACTCCTCGGGTTGGAATGTAAGGTCTTTATGGTGAGGATCAGTTTCGATCAGAAACCCTTCCGGAAAATGATGATGAATACTTGGGGTGGTACCTGTGTTGCCAGTCCAAGCACCGAAACCAATGCAGGTCGTCAAATTCTTGAAAAATTCCCTGACACTCCGGGATCTCTTGGAATCGCCATTTCTGAAGCGATCGAGCAAGCAGTTACCGATGAGAGCGGTCAGACTCGCTATGCGCTAGGCAGTGTCCTCAATCACGTGATGCTTCATCAGACGATTATAGGCTTGGAAACTCAAAAGCAGTTGAAAAAATTTGGGGAAAGACAGCCGGATGTTGTGATCGGTTGCGCAGGCGGTGGCAGCAATTTTGCAGGTCTGACCTTTCCATTTATCCATGACAAAATCAATGGAGATGACATTCGAATCGTTGCAGCGGAACCTTCTTCTTGTCCCACTCTGACCAAAGGCCCTTTTGCGTATGACCATGGAGACGTCGCTAAAATGACTCCGTTGCTTCCCATGCATAGTTTGGGGCATATGTTCATCCCAGAGCCTATTCATGCAGGCGGATTGCGCTATCATGGCATGGCTCCACTCGTAAGCGCTGCGGTTCAAAAGGGACTCGTAGAAGCTCACGCGATCAATCAACTGGAGTGCTTCGAAGCAGGAATTCTTTTCTCAAAGACCGAAGGAATTATCCCAGCTCCAGAAACCACTCATGCGATCGCATCGACTATCCGCGAGGCGAAAATTGCAAAAGAAGAAGGAAAGGAAAAAGTCATCGTCTTTAACTTCAGCGGCCACGGTTTGATGGACCTTACGGGATATGAGAAATACTTAGATGGGAAACTCGAGGACTATGAACTTCCGATGGAAGTGATAGAACGTTATCTTTCCGAGATTCAGGGTCACCCAAAACCCGCGTAAGACACCTGAAATCTATTTCTTTTCGAAAAACCACAAGTGGAAGCTTGTGGTTTTTTTTGGATTCAGTTTATGGGTGTTGTTAAAAAAATAGTTTCCATGCTTGAATTAACCCACAAATGAATTCATGGGCTCCATTACAGGATGTCGGATGCAATGATTTTCGTATAAACCTGAGTCAGGTTGAAGGTTTCCGTCTGAATGCCAGTGATTACAGTTGGTATGAGAACGGAATTGGTAGTTCTTTAACCCGATTCGAAGACCGAATCGACTTCGGACTCGTCAAGACGAGCCCTTCAAAAAGAGCCTTTTGGGGGTATTCCGAATGTCGCTAACTTAAGGGTGGTTTCTGATTGAATCGTAGCATCCGATGCTTGCATCGGATTCCGCGGTAGATGGTGTATCAACTCTGAATGAAGAGATGCGATGACGAGCATCGCATGCTACTGAATTCTTCAGGAAATATGGGAATACTCATCTCTAAAACTTCGCTAAGTTAGCGACGTTGGGGGCATTCCGGTTCAAACAATAATTAATTAGAATCATAGCTCTATAAATCCTTAATATAATCATGGGCTCCAGGTTATACTATTCGGATATTTTTGCGGGACGTTGCATTACCAATTTACTCTGCCGGGATTTTCATCTTAACTACTGGTTATGGAAGAAAGTGCTTTAGTTTCGAAACCTTACCTGACCCAATCGATTGCAGAGACATTAGTGGGGCGTGGATGGGGAGAGTCAATGGCCTGGTATTTGGCATTCGGCCTGACCTTGCTAGCATTCGTTACTATTGTCGTAGGGTTGATATATATCAGGAGAAGCTACATTCGCCGAGTTTTTGCTAAGGTTACGGCGAAAACAAAATTCAAATGGGACGATTTGTTGGCTCAGCATGGAGTTTTCACCTGGGTAGCGAATCTAGTGATATCGGTCGTTTTCATCCTGCTGTCTCAGGTATTTTTTGGGAGTATGCAATTCAGCGGTATCCCCATTGGAAAGCTGATCTCTACTTTCTGTAATCTATATTTCATCATCACGCTTTTATTCCTAGTGGATTCTGGCCTCAATGCATTGATGGGGTTCTACTCCAAATTGCCAGTATCCAAGGATATTGAAATCAAAGGATTTGTACAAGCGATCAAGTTGATTATTCTCCTGATCGGATCGATTTTCATCTTGTCTCTGATATTAGGGAAGAGCCCGGTGTTTTTCCTTTCGGGAGTCGGCGCACTAACTGCTGTTCTTTTGTTGATTTTTAAAGATGCAATCCTGGGGCTTGTTGCTGGCATTCAAATATCCGTTAACCGCACGTTGCGAGTAGGGGACTGGATTGAAATGGCAGCCCACGGAGCGGATGGGGATGTCATCGATATTTCGCTCACGACTGTTAAAATTCAGAATTGGGACAAAACGATCACTTCTATCCCAACCTACGATCTCATTTCAAAGTCATTTAAGAATTGGCGAGGGATGCAGGATAGTGGAGGGCGCCGCATCAAGCGTTCCATCATGATCGATCTCAATACGATACGATTTGCGGACCAAACGATGTTGGAGTCTTTCCGCTCCATCAGTTTGATTCAGGGGTATCTCGATCAAAAATTAGAAGATATTGAGAGCTTTAATCGGAATAACGAGATAAAAGACCATCCCAAAAATGGTAGAGCTCTAACAAATGTAGGTACGTTCCGGGCCTATTGTATCGCCTATTTAAAGGCTAATCCAAAGATTCACGAAAACATGACCTTTTTGGTACGGCAGCTATCTCCAACATCAAAAGGCCTTCCTATCGAAATCTATGTTTTTTCAAATGACACTAATTGGGGGAATTATGAAGCGATTCAGGCTGATATCTTCGACCATCTTTTTGCCATCCTTCCAGAGTTCCAACTTGCGGCTTTTCAGGAAGCGTCAGGCGTGGACGTAAGATCATTGGCAAAAAGTTGAAGTTTTTAGCGTTAGATCCAAATCGGTTTGGAGCAGGCAGTTTACGAAGGTCTTCGGATACTCGAAAAAGATAGGGGCCGCTCAATTAACCTGATAATACCAAACAGTGTTTTGGTTGGTTCGCTAGTTAATGTTTTTACCACAAAGAACGCAGAGATCTCAGAGTTTAATCAGCTTTTGCGCTTAATAAACTACACGTTAACTATCTCTCAGATTCACTAGTAGCTCTTTGACCTCGAGCGTAGCGGGTGGTTCTTATAAGTCGTTAGAGAGCTAATTTGATCTAAGCACGCTGATCAATATACTCTGCAGCAGCCATAATTCCTGAAAGGGCGGCACCTTCAACACGAGGGCCACCAAAAGCATCGCCTGCCAAGAACAGATTGCGGTCTTTATCTTGCACACAAATGTCGTGCCACGGATTAACCGGGAACGAATAGCTCCAACGGTGGCACTGCCATTCCATAATTTCGGATTGAAGATAAGGTTTTGCCGCTTCAATGATCAGCGGAACCCGTTTTTCATTGGATGCGTTCCATTGTTCCTCCGCAAAGGCAGGTGTTGTGTGGATGGTAACAATGGCAAGATCGGGCGAGATCCCCTTTGCTTGATTATCACTAATCCAGGTGATCGGATTTTTGTTCACCCGTAGCCCACCGTGTTCTGAAATTCCAGAGGGACCATCCATGACTGCCATGACCGTCAACCCTTTTTGGTAGCGCACACCTTTCAGTTCATCGTGGATACTGATTTCAAACGGTGAGTTCCCTGCTTCTAGTAAATTGAGTGCTTGGGGAAGAGGCGCTGTAATGAATAAAGACTTGCACTCAAATGCAGGTTTTCCATCTACCCAAATGATCCATTTTTTGTCCTTTTCAGAATAGACGGTCTTTTCGACTATGGTTTCTTTTCGAACATCGAGAAATTGTGCAATCCATTTGGGTGCCTCAGTCATGCCATTTTTACCGCAATACCGGACGTAGCCTTGGGCGCCTAATTCACTATCACTGCCTTTTGAGACATACCAGCGCTTGCAGACTCCTTCTTCTAACCACTCATCAACGATCATTTGAAACCGGAGATCACGAGCGGTGAAGAGTTGAACACCATGGTCTGCGCGTCCGCCCGCAATTCTACGAGTTGCCATGCGACCTCCAACACCACGACTTTTTTCCAAAACCGTAACGTCAACGCCGGAATCCTTAAGGCCTTGAGCGCATAGTAAACCGCATATTCCTGCACCAATAACGATCGTTTCTTTAGACTCCATTATATTGTCGGCATATATGCCGTTTGCGTGATGATGGGAGACCCGAAAGCCTCAGTAAGGAAGATAGAATGTTGTGAGAAAAAGGATCAAAATGAGAGAATCCTTATCCCTCTGACTTAAACACCTTTCTAAACATAGGCTTTAGTCCTTTGTCAATATCACCTAAATCTTCGGTCGCTTTAGTTTTGGCGTTTTCCCACGCCAATAAGGAATTTGGACCGTCTTCTTCCATTATTTCAAGTGTGCGCTCATACAGACGAAGGGTGCGAAGTTCCTTTTTTCCCGCTTTGGAACCAAGAGTTTCGATCGTCGACTGCAGATTGAGGATCTGTTGATTTCGTTCCTCGATTTGTGCCTGCAAATCATCCTGAGCCTTTGCACTTACTCGCATTTGAGTGTTCATCTGTTCCTCAAGACGACGGTAGTCGTAGCGTGTATCAGAAATCTCATCTTCAAGCTCCTTTCGATAAATACGGGTCTTGACGAGAACAATAAGAGAAAGAACCAATCCAGTTGCTAAACCGCAGATGGCAGCAATCGTGATTGGGTTCTTAAGGAAGGTTGTGATGAAATCCATAGTTCTATGAGTCGCTCGATAGAATGAAAATATAGCTTTATCCTTAATGGAAGCGATTTTTTCGAATTTGTCGAAAAGGAAAACGTAATAGTTTAAAAGCAATAGGAGTATGCGAATTCTTTTTAATAATAAATGATTATTGAAACTTCGCCTTGGTTGCTGCGCTCTGCAAATCATTCTCTGGGTAAGATCTTAGAACGCCTGTTTCCCCTTTGTTTTTACGATCTACACTTCGAGTGAAACCATTTGCTCCAGTTTGTCTCAAAAAGGACTCGACACACGGGGTAGGCGATGATTGCTAATGGGTATGACTTTCACATCGGAGTGTATCGACTTTGAGGGTAAAACAGACGCAGAGATCCAAGGAATTTTGGTGCAGTATAATCTTGCGCTCAAAATCGAGGAAGCGAAGAAAGTTCAATTCGAAATTCTGAAACGTCCGCCCTCTGTATCTGAGCTGGTATTGTGGTCGATTCAAGGTTCCGAACACTGTTCTTATAAAAGCAGTCGTCCGTTTTTAAAACTATTCCCCACTGATGGTCCCGGAGTCATTCTCGGGCCGAAGGAAGATGCGGGAATTGTAGAACTTACGAGAGACGAGAACGGATTGCGCTACGGTATTGCCGTCAGTCACGAATCTCACAATCACCCCTCACAGATTGTGCCCTATGAAGGGGCGGCAACTGGAGTTGGAGGAAATGTGCGGGACGTTTGCTGTATGGGTGCAAAGGTGATCGCGTTGGGTGATGGTCTTCGTTTTGGAGAGCTCGATAATAATAAGGCTCAGTGGATAGCCGAAGGCGCGATTTCTGGAATCGCAGGATATGGAAACCCGTTGGGGATTCCTAATGTTGTTGGGGATATCTATTATCACAAGGGCTACAACGATAATTGTCTCGTAACCGTATTTACGTTGGGGACTATTCGTGAAGATGAAATTATTCACTCCTACGTTCCAGAGGGAGGAGCAGGCTACAAGCTCATCTTGGTTGGTAAACCAACTGACAACAGTGGTTTTGGAGGAGCAAGTTTTGCATCCCTTGAACTCGAAGAGGAAAAAAAGGAGCAAAACAAGGGAGCAGTACAAGAACCAAACGCCTTCCTTGAACGCCACATTCTTAAATCAACCTATGCGCTGGTGGACTGGTTGAAAGAAAACGGACAAATTGATCGGGTTGGATTTAAGGATTTGGGAGCTGGTGGAATTGCCTGTGCAAGTGTCGAGCTCGCAGAATCTGCAGGGTATGGAGCAGAGGTCGACCTTGATGATGTCCATGTCAGCATGAAAGACCTGCCGATTGCCGTGAAGCTCTGTTCGGAAACTCAAGAGCGTTTCATGTGGGCAGTCCCAGAGGATTTGGTCGAAAAAGTCCTCAATCATTACAACGAAACCTTTGACTTTCCAAATGTATCCCACGGTGCCAAAGCGACTGTTGTTGGAACGGTGAGAGAAGATAGTCTCTACCGTGTGACTGCAAATGGTGAGATCATTGTTGAGGCCGAGGCAAAAGACATAACGGAAGGACTCATTTACAACCGGGAGCATCACTATTCCCGGCCTGTGAGGGATGAAATCGATTATAGCGAGCCAGCTTCCTATGCGGATATGATTGAGCAGATCCTCACTTGTCCTGATATTGCCAGTAAACATCCAGTTTATCGTCGATACGACAAGCAGGTGCAAGGGTTGGTGGTGATTGAGCGGGGACAGGCAGATGCTGGTGTCTTAAGGCCTTATCATGACGAATCAAAATACCCCGAGTCCGTCCGTAATGTTGGTTTGGGTGTAAGTGTGGCTCAGAATCCTCATTTCGGACGAATCGATGCTTATTGGGGTGCTGCGATGTCGGTTGTGGATGCAGTTGCAAGAATCGCTTCCGTTGGAGCTGCTCCGATTGCGATTTCGGATTGTCTATGTTACGGAAACCCGGAGAAACCGACTCAAATGGGAGAATTTGTGGAGGGAATCCGTGGGATCTCCGATGCGTGTCGAGAAATCAAACTCAAGCAGTATCCAGATCATCCTATTCCAGTAGTAGCGGGCAATGTTTCCCTCTATAACGAGACTCGTGAAGGAAGCATTCCTCCCAGTCCCATGATCGGCTGTGTGGGTCGTATCGACGATGCGAGCAAAGCAGTCACTCCTGGTTTTAAGAAAGAACGTTCCATTATCTATCGCATTGGCGAGATCACTGATAAAATGGGAGGCAGCGTCTATCAGGAAGTGATTGGGAAAGATTGTTCGCGCATGCCCGATGTTGGATTTGCTGAGTTTGGGGGAGAGGTCAACGCGATCACCGACCTTATTGCGAAAGGAGTCGTGCTTTCCTCGAAGGCGATTGGCCCTGGAGGCATCGCTACTACATTGGCCCTAATGTGTTTCCATGGGAGCTATGAGTGTCGCATATGGATGCAATCGCCCCTGCGTAAAGATTTTCTATTGTTTAATGAAACACCTGGATTCGTTTTTGAAACGTCGAAAGAGAACGCTGCGTTTGTCGAAGGGTTCCTCAAGGAACATCATGTTAAGTTTGAGAAAATCGGCGAGACTGTCGGAAAGGGAGACTGTGAAATTCAGGGGGTGCGTCTCTCAGAGATGGATCGGATCAAACATCTTTGGCAGACTCGGCTAGAAGATTGTTAGTAGAATCTAAGCATAACTGAGAGGACACCAAGAACCAAGAAGCGGAGCTAAAAACAAGATGAGTGAAGCAAAAACCAACAAAGTGACCTACCAGTCAGCTGGCGTAAACATTGACGCTGGAATGGAGGTCATCTCACGGATCAAGTCGAAGGTGAGATCAACATTCACTCCATCAGTAATGGCCGATATCGGCAGTTTTGGATCGATGATAGACCTGGGCACAGCCCTCAAAGGCTATGATGAGCCAGTATTGATTCAGAGCATCGATGGGGTTGGCACTAAAGTGACGCTTGGATGCAAGCTCCGGAAATTTGCTGGACTGGGCAAAGACATCGTCAATCACGCATGCGATGACATTCTTGTTCATGGAGCTAAACCAATTACTTTTTTGGATTATGTAGCAAGTCAGGAGCTCGAACCAGCAGTTGTTGCAGAAATCGTTGGAGGTATGGCGGATGCTTGCATTGAAAGTGGGGTATCCTTGGTCGGTGGAGAAACGGCAGAAATGCCTCCGACTTATGCAAAAGGTGAAATTGACATCGTCGGAGTCATCACTGGGGTTGTTGAGAAGAGCAAACTGATCGTTGGAGCTGGGATCAAACCCGGACAGACAATCGTTGGTTTGGCGTCGAGTGGGTTGCATACTAATGGCTATTCACTCGCCCGGAAAGTGCTCCTTGAAATCGGAGCATTGGATCTCGAATCCCACTATGAAGAATTGGGAACTACTCTTGGAGATGCACTCTTGGAACCTCATACCAACTATTACCCCGCATTTGAGGCATCCCAGAATGCTGGTTTGACCATTCATGGAATGGCTCACATCACCGGTGGCGGATTCTATGATAATATTCCGCGAATTTTACCCGAAGGATGCCAGGCTAAAATTGAACTGGGTTCTTGGCCTATTTTACCCATTTTCGATATGATTGCTCGCATTGGGGAAGTGGAACGAGACGAACTCTATCGAGCTCTAAACATGGGAATCGGCATGACTTGGGTCGTAGATAACAAGGACGCAGATCAACTCATTGAAACTGTCGGAAGTAAAGGCTACAAAGCCTACCGAATGGGTGAAATCATTGAAGGAGAGAAGAAGGTAGTTCTTGTCTAAGGACGAATTTGTGAGGGCATACTATTTGAAAGCACTGAATCATGGATAAAAAAATCGCAGTTGTGCAGTTTCCGGGGAGTAACTGTGAGGACGAATCAATTTTTGCACTTAGACGGGCGGGTATACCCTGTGAACAATTTCTATGGAATGCTCCGGTGGAAAAACTGAAGGAATATGCCGGCTATTTCATCGTTGGGGGATTTTCATATCAAGATCGATCGCGTGCAGGTGTGATTGCATCGCTCGATTCCGTCATGCGAGAGATTACTGGCGAAGCGAAAAAAGGCAAAGTAGTGCTGGGGATTTGCAACGGAGCTCAGGTTCTGGTGGAAACTGGGCTTGTTCCGGGTTATGATAGTTTGCATCTGGGAATGGTTCTGGCTCCGAATCGAATGGAACGATCGGGCAAGTTGGTAGGGGTTGGGTATTATAACGATTATTGCTATTTGCAGACTCAGATGGAGTCGGGGCGTAATGCGTTTAATCGCAAGCTAAAGCCAAGTGACCGCATCCATATTCCATTTGCCCATGCTGAAGGGCGATTTGTGTTTGAAGAAACCCTTGCTGATCAAATGGAAGAAAAAGGAATGCTGGCATTTCGCTACGTTGATGATCAGGGCAATATGGAAGCGGATTATCCCGTTAACCCGAATGGGTCCGAACGGAATGTTGCTGCCGTTACCAATCTCGCCGGGAATGTGATGGCGATGATGCCACATCCTGAGCGGGTCGTTGGAGGCGATGCCATTTTCGAGTCGATAGGGGATTACCTCACAGACTACGATCAAGTTAGTCTTGATGGAGGAGCATTGAAGGAACCCGCGCGCGATAGCCACGAAGATGCGATTCCTCCAGGGAAATTGGAGTTGGACAAAAAACAGATGCCGGTGAAATTGATTATCACCGATAATACTGCCTATTCCATTGAGGACGCACTGGAGAAAAAGGGATATCATGTAAAAGTGGATCGTTGGGTTCTCTGGAGTATTGAGAGTGACGCTCCTCTAACCCAGAGCCAGCATCAAGAATTGGTAAATTCGGGTGAGTTGCTCAATACCAACAAGGAGTGGATTGATGAGTTGAGCCAAATAACAAGCTGCGACGAGAACTCTGCTTGTTTCCTTGTTGATTCACCCGTGAATCCGGTGGCGGCAATGAAGCTGCAAACTTTAAAGAAACGCTTCGGAATGGATCATTTGAAGGACATTCAAATGCGAATGATCTGGAAAATCGAAAACCTTGGAGCTGAAGGCATTGATTGGACAGCTCTCGTCAAGACTCACATTTTTCACAATCCTGTTTCGGACACAATTTTGAGACTTTCCTAAGGAAGACGTTCACTAACCCAGTGTTATTTCAATCGAAAAACACCTTAATTTATTCATCAAAATTTGCGATCAAGAGGAAGAAGATTATTGATAATAATGGTCTCTTTTATCTGTCTCCATTAAGAATTTTCACCCATGAGTGACCCGATCAAACATGAATGTGGCGTAGCGATGATTCGTCTGCTTAAGCCACTCGCTCACTACAAAGAACAATACGATTCATCGCTTTGGGCTTTTCACAAACTCTTCCTTTTGATGGAAAAGCAGCACAACCGTGGTCAGGACGGCGCGGGAATCGGATGTGTGAAACTCAACGTCCAAGCTGGATTGCCTTACATGTTCCGGGAACGCAGCATCAAAAGCAATCCCTTGGCACGAGTGTTTCGAAATGAGCTAAAAAAATTCAACAAATTGGTAGATCGCGGAATTGTAGACCCCGATGTTGTTGCAAGCGTAAAGCACCATTTTGATTTTTCGGGCGAAGTATATTTGGGACACCTTAGATACGGGACATCAGGAGGATACAGCGAAAGCTCCTGTCATCCATTTTTTCGTAAAAACAATTGGCCTACAAAAAACCTGATGTTAGCCGGGAATTTCAATATGACGAATACCCCGGAGCTCAATGATCGACTCATTGCGATGGGGCAGCATCCGATTTTTGACACAGATACACAGACGATACTAGAAGAAATTGGATTTGAGCTCGATCACGAGCATGATCGTCTTTACCGCGCCTATCGGGAAATCGATGGCGAAAATGGGGTAGATATCACTCGCAAAATCAGCACCAATCTTGATGTTGCAAATATCATTAAATCCGCCTCAAAGAAATGGGACGGCGGTTATTCAATCGCAGGATTTTTAGGAAATGGGGACGCTTTTATGATAAGGGATCCCTGGGGGATTCGTCCTCTTTTTTACGTGCGAGATGAAGAAGTCTTTGCATGTGCTTCGGAGCGAGCTCCGTTGATGACCGTCTTTAACAAGACGGTGGATGAAGTCAAAGAATTCCCCCCAGGCGATATCATTGTGATAAAGTCAGACGGCAGGGTACAGCAGAGCAATATTCGGGAGCCGCAAACGCGGCGCTCTTGTAGTTTTGAACGTATCTACTTTTCAAGAGGAAATGATATCGAAATCTATAAAGACCGCAAAAAGTTGGGCGCAATGCTGGCGGAACCCATTCAGAAAACCATTGGTAACGACTTTGAAAATACCGTCTTTAGTTTCATTCCCAATACAGCGGAAATTGCATTCAAAGGATTGATGCAAGAACTACGGTTGATTCGGCGGAATGAGGTGAAAAAAATGATTTTAGAGCAATCGAAAAAAGGACCGCTTTCTGAAGAATTTCTCGACGATATGATTCTTCGCAACTGGCCTCGTTCTGAGAAAGTTGCAAATAAGGACATCAAGCTCCGCACCTTCATCAGTCAGGAATCGAGCCGTCAGGAATTGGCGTCTCATGTTTATGATATCACATATGGAACTGTGGTAAGCAAAGACACGCTTGTGTGTGTCGATGATTCCATTGTGAGGGGAACGACTTTGCGGAAATCGGTGATCAGTATCCTCGCCCGGTTGAACCCTGAAAAAATTATTATTATGTCGACGGCACCCCAGATTCGTTATCCGGATTGTTATGGCATCGACATGTCGCAAATTGAGAAGTTTATCGCTTTTGAAGCAGCCACCAGTTTATTAATTGAAGCAGGAGAAAGCCATCTCCTCGAAGAAGTGTATCAGGATTGCCTCGCACAAGAGTCCCTGCCCAATGATATGTTAGGCAACAAGGTTAAGCGCATCTATGATGCGTTCACTGCTGAGCAAATCTCCCAAAAAATATCGGATCTAGTTCGACCGGATGTCGAAGGTTGGAACGGAGAGCTCCAAGTGATTTATCAAACTATAGAAGATCTTCATGAAGCTTTACCAGAACACAGCGGCGACTGGTACTTTACGGGTGATTATCCAACTCCTGGTGGATATCGAGCGTTGAATCGAGCTTACATCAATTATTACGAAAAGAAAAAAGGAAGAAGTTACTAGAAAAGGCGCACGGATTGGCATTAAGGCCAAGAGAAGGGGACGAAGCGAATGACCTTCACTTTTCTGTTTTCGTTTTTTAGACTTCAGTGGATTTTAATGTCGTTTAATTTCGAATCGATAGCCCATGAGTGAACAATCTGAAAACAAGTCCAATCCTGGCAAAAAACCTTTGAAGGTCCGTTCGAAACCTTTTTTTAATATTGGAATTCCGGTCATGGTTATCCTCGTTGGATTCCTTTTGATCTTATTCCCTCCACAACGAATTGCGAAACTCGATACCATTGCGGACGAATACTTTGAAGATTCAGTGGTAAAGGCATCGCTAGCTTACGGAAGCGCCAGAATCATCAACGCTGGCGTGTCTGTAGTAAAGGAGTCTTCGCTTCAATTGGAACCTGGTGGAGTGGGAGTCGCGGTGGCAGTAGGACAAGTTGCAGATCCGTTGGACGACTTAACTGAAAGAATGTCATCTGTGTTGGTGACGGCAATCGTTTCGTTATTAGTTCAGAAAATCACCTACGAAATCGCACAAGCGTTTGTGTTTATTTTCATTGGCGGAACCTTGATTGGGGTTGGATTACTTTCGTTTTTCAAAAAGAACATCGTATTAAGCTATCGGAATTTACTCATCAAAGTAGCTTTATTTCTGTTTGTTGTTCGACTTTTTCTGCCTTGCTCTGCGCTACTTTCCAATCAATTGAACGAACGATTATTCTTCCCTCAAATTGAAGTCCATGAAGCGCAATTGCAACCGATGCTGCAGGAGTTTAAGGCACTTACGAAGTTTGAAACACCCGAAGTTAAGGGACTAGGGGATGTCTTTGCAGGGCCAGTGCGCATGATGAATGAAAAGAGCTCGCAGCTTAACCTCGCACTCACGCTACTTGCGGCAAACGGAATGGAAGTATTCAATCATATGACTGCGATCATGGCGTTGTATCTCGGTATATTCGTGATTCAGGTCCTTTTTCTTCCGGTGATGATGTTTTGGCTGTTGAACAAACTGCTGTTCATTTTGTTTTCGTATACCATTCCACTACCATTGAGAAATGTGCAGCCTCCAGGCGAATCAACGAAACTAAAGCTTGGAAATCAACACGGTTGAATATAACGGAGTGATCCTATGATTCCCTCGGACATTCATTGAGGTCGGTGTGAGGATTTCGACCTGATGAGGTCGATCGAAGCGGGAGCGTATACACTCGTTTTTTGTACAAAATGCTTTTGCCAAGAAGGATAGGGCGTTTGATAATGTAATTTTATTGATTATTGAACCGCACGATTGAAAACGAACGCATGAAAAAACGCATTCTTCTCGTAGGATCAGGGGCTCGTGAACACTCCCTTGCAAAGGCGATCCATCGCTCACCACAACAACCTGAACTATTGGTTTTTGCCTCTAGTCATAACCCTGGGATTGCAGCGCTTGCGATCAATATGGTGGTTGGCAATATTACAGATGCGAAAGCGGTATCTGAATGGGCCAAAGATCAAAAGATTGAGCTGGCAGTTGTTGGACCTGAGGCGCCCCTGGAAACCGGTGTTGCTGACGCATTGTGGGAAGTGGGAATTCCGGTCGTTGGGCCCAAACAAGCACTCGCGCAGCTTGAAACCAGCAAGGCATTTACGAGAGATTTGCTCAAGAAGCATAACGTTGGAGGCTGCCCAGCCTATCAAAACTTCGACTCAATGGAAGGTGTAGAAGCATTTTTAAAAACCTTGGGAGAGTTTTATGTCATCAAAGCCAATGGCCTAATGGGAGGGAAAGGCGTGAAGGTTGCAGGTGACCATCTTCACAGTCACGAAGAAGCCATCGCTTTTTGCCAGGAACTGATCGATGCAGGCGGGGAATTTGTGATCGAAGAGAAAATGATTGGGGTAGAGTTTTCGCTGATCAGTTTTTGCGGAGGCAAATCTTTGCTGCATTTTCCAGCAGTTCAAGACCACAAACGAGCTTATGAGGGCGACCAAGGTCCCAATACCGGGGGCATGGGTTCTTATAGTGACGCGAACCACTCTTTGCCCTTTTTGTCAGAAGAGGACATTGAAGCAGCGAGAGCGCTCAATCAACGGGTCGCTGATGCTTTATGGGCTGAGATAAGAGAACCTTACAAGGGAGTGCTCTATGGTGGATTCATGGCAACTCGGAACGGTACCATGGTTGTCGAGTACAACGCTCGTTTTGGCGATCCGGAAGTTTTGAACCTCATGACTTTGCTTGATGCTGATTTTGTAGAGATGCTTGATGCTGTCATTACTGACACCTTAGATCAGCTCAAGGCAGGGTGCAAAGCCGAGGCCAGTGTCTGCAAATATGCAGTCCCCGAAGGTTATCCAGAAAAACCACTGAAAGGCTTTGAGGTAAATGTCGATGCGGTTAGTGGTGTTGAAATCTATCTTGGATCGGTTGATCTGAAGGAAGGTAAACTTGTCGGAACTGGATCGCGAACGGTTGCGGTAGTAGGTACGGCTCCGACCATAGCCGAGGCTGAAGCAAAGGTTGAGGCGCAGATCGGTTTGATCGAGGGTCCACTGTTTCATCGCAAGGACATTGGGACGGAGGCGTTATTGAAAAAGCGTTTTGAACTAATGGCAGAAGTACGGAATTGAGTTTTTCTAGCTTAAATCACAGGTCCCAAAGTGACATGATCATGGTTGATTCAACGCAAATCACTCGTTTTTATCATCAATAATCTCAATTACTGATATCATACAAAGCCCTTCCAATTTTTAAATCGAAAAAGAAAATGAACCTAAAAGATAGCATTTCTAGCGCCCATGAAAAGGGGCAATTACTCGACTCCACCACTGAAAACATACAGGAGTGGATTGACGCGGAATTTCTACCAAATTGGGCAGTAGAGTCCCTGGCTGAATTAGTGTCGGCAGAAAACTGGGAGGAGATAAACAACCGTTTCTACCAGTATATGACTTTCGGGACGGGAGGGATTCGAGGAAGAACCATCAGTACGACAGTAACAGCAGCTGAGCGTGGAGATGCCGCTGAAAAAGAAACTCCCGCGCACGCAGCATTGGGCTCAAATTTGCTGAATGATTTCAATATCATACGCGCATGTATTGGTTTGTTTCGTTACACCAAACAATATCTAAAAGACAGTGGAAGAAGTTATGAAATCCCGAATTTGGTGATAGCTCATGATGTTCGACACTATTCGCGATATTTCTGTGAATTGTGTGCTTCAACCTGGAACAAATTGGGTGGAAATGCTTTTATTTTTGATGGACCTCGATCCACCCCGCAATTGAGTTTTTCGGTTCGTTTTCTTGGCGCTCATTGTGGAATCGTGATCACAGCCAGTCACAACCCTTATCACGACAATGGATTTAAGGCGTATTTCGAGGATGGAGCACAAGTTGTCTCCCCTCATGCAGAAGGAATCGTTGATGCATTTAAAGAAGTTGCGCTTAAAGACCTTCCTCCTTTTCTTGAGCTTGATTTGGACCGTGTGATCACGCTTTCGAGTGAACTGGATGTTGCTTATCACGAAAGCACCAAGGGTTCACTGATCGATAAAAACATCATCGCCGAGCAAAAACCGAAACTGGTGTTCACTCCTATTCATGGAACTGGTGCTGTAGCTTCGATTCCTATCCTGAAGGCTGCCGGACTCGACCCCGTCGTTGTAGATGAGCAGATGAAACCGGATTCCAATTTTCCAACGGTTAAATCACCGAATCCTGAAAACGCTGAAGCATTGAGCCTAGCAGTTGCGAAAGCGAAAGAAGTTGGAGCTGATTTGTTAATCGGAACAGATCCCGATTGCGATCGCATGGCAGTAGCTGCAGTGGATCATAATGGGGAATATGTCATCCTATCCGGAAATCAGACCGGTTCACTTCTTGCCGCCTTCAGAGTGGAGCAGTTTAAGGCCAAAGGCATACTTCCACAGGAAGGGTGCCCAAATGCCGCGATTATTAAAACCTTTGTCACAACTCCATTGCAGGAAAAAATTGGGTTGGAAAATGGATTGAAAGTTATCAACACCCTAACTGGTTTTAAATGGATCGGTGAGAAACTCACTGATTGGGAAAATCAGTTGGACGAAGCCATGCTAAAGGAAGGAATTGCCTTGGACTACGATCGCATGCCAGTTGATAAAAAGAGGGAATTACTCATGAAGCACAGCACTTGGTATGTGTTTGGTGGAGAAGAAAGTTTTGGTTATCTATGCGATGACAGTGTGAGGGACAAAGATGGAAATGCCGCTACGTTGGCTATGCTTGAATTGACTGCCTGGCTTAAATCTCAGAATAAAACGATCCTTGAATACCTCGACGAAATCTACATTCGGTATGGTTTCTATGCAGAAACACTAGGCAATGTGTATCTCGAAGGAGCAACTGGAGCTCAACAGATTAAAAACATCCTAAACTCCTACCGAGAGTCACCACCAAAACAAATTGGAGGTCTCGACGTCGAATCGATGACAGATTTTGGACGGGACGAAATATTTGATGCCGACGGAAAAAAAATTCCTCCTCAGGATTTCTATTTGGTAAATTTCACGAATGGTTATCAATATGCGGTCAGAGGGAGTGGAACGGAGCCAAAAATCAAGTTCTATGTGTTCGCTTCTACACCAGTCGCGAATGCTGGTGAGCTCGAATCCGTCAAAGCTCAAACTGAAATTGAGGTGGAGCGCGTTAAAAACGCAATCGTCGAAGATGCAATGACTCGAGTTTAGAGTCGATCATACTACACGGTTGAAAAAAACGGAACGATTCAAGTTTGCCGAATGGAAAGCAACCCCATTCGGCGGCTGATACATCGTTCGAGACTTTGCCGCAACATTCTTTTGCGCCCTGGCAATTAGGGCAAAGACGTCTGGTCTGTTGGATGAATCCGGGATAGTCCCGATATCATCCTAATTTTCTTCGATCATTTCGATCAACCGGGCTTCCGTTTGAAGGATATACTTATCTCCCCACCGATAAACATCTCCGGTTACTCTTACGGGGACTTCAACCTGTTCAAGTATCGATTGGCCGATCGTTTCTCCCTCTGGACCAGTGATCAAAAGTTCTAGCTTTTCGCCAGATTCACTTTGAATAAGTAGAAGTGGAGGAACTCCGTTCGCAATGGATCGTACCGAACACCCACGATGGGGTTTCCCAAAACCTGGGTTCAGTGCGCCGTAATAGCATTTACTATCAACAATGATTCCCGAAAGTTTGTAACGACCCAAATTTTCCTTTGTTAAGGTTGAGTCAATTTCGCGTATCTCATTGGAAAGAGTATGAATCGATTTCTCTTCCACTTCTATCATGGTCTGCGAGTGATTGAAAATCAAAGCACCTTTGAGACGAACCAGCTTGCCATCCAAATCACTGCAAACCTCCGAAGGAAAGCCATACTTTTGAGGGCCAACCAAGAGATAGCTGGAAAAAGATTGCTGTTTTTCTCCAATCGATCCGGGACGATCAACCATCAAAAACGGAACTGGATTTGCATAGAATACCCCTTCGAAATCACTGCGATTCATGCTTCGAAAGAAGGACGAATCATAACGAGTTTGCAGTGCCGGAATAATCAGTGACAGCGAAAAAACAAATGCGAAAATCCCGATCAGTCGGTTGTAAAGAAACCTTCGTTGCAAAGGGGGAACTTTTCGTTCCCAACCGATGAAAAACTCGTCTTCTGCTTGTGATTTATTCGTCATCTAAAGGTATAATTGCGGGTTCGACATAGGTTCCCGGCATTTTGGGTTTATGATTGATCCAAATTCTTCGACCAACGATTTTCACTTCGAAAGTCGGAACTTTTTCCTTAAATGGATCGGGAGCTGCACCATCTTGAGGACGATACTGATAACCATGCCATGGGCAGGTTACACATCCGTTTATGATTCGACCCTCTCCGAGTGGGCCATTCTGGTGTTGGCAAACGTTTGAAATGGCAGAGATTTTGCCATCGTATCGAAAGATCGCCACTCTTTCACCGTGAAGTTGGACAGTGCGGGCACAATTCTCGGGTATTTCATCTACTGTAATGGTCTCAACATAATCATCCTCTGAATTCATTCTCGGATGAAATCCTTCGATTAGTTCCTTTACGCCAGCGACAAAGTGCAGAAGGCAGACGATTGTAACACCACAAAAAAGTAAAAGCGTGAAAATGATATTCTGCTCCGCTTGGAGAATTCCGAAAACGATGTGTGCCACGAGGAGTCCATAGGCGAGGTAGACCAACATGTGCAGTGTTTTCCACACTGGAGGAGACAGATGTCTCAACCAAAAATCGTGGCTGGTCGCGGCCATTAGTGCCAGAATCGCGAGGGCGATTGCCCCAAACGTTTGAAAAGGTGCCGAGGCGATTGTTGTGCCTGAGTCACTCACAAAGATACTCACTATGGGATGCATCTCCGAACCCATATGGTATGTCACGATGACAATAATGGAATGGATAAAAGCGAGAATGAAACAGGAGACCCCCATGTGTCTGCGATTATAAAGCAATGGGAGGAAACTCGAGTTAAGTCGGCATAAGGGCCCAATCACCAGAATGATGTTGATCAGCAGGAAAGCCGCTGTGCCAAAGGCTCGAATCAGTAGAATTTCAAGTGAAATGGTAGGGGTGAAGACGAACGAAGCCAAAGTGAACAACACAAGATAGGTTGAGATTCCAACCCAGAGGTAATTGTCGAGCCCTCTCTTAAATTTGTTCCAGTTAACTGACTTGTATGGTTCGTTCATTGTAGATCTGACAAGGGAGGAAAGTAGGGTTATGCTATTTCAAAGGATTCACCAATGGTGCTTCCGATACCACTTTATCCTCACCCAAGCTATAAAGGACCAGAAACCCATCCCGATGTCTCGAGATTTCGGGAAGCTTGTAAATGGTTGCATCATTACTGGTGAAATTACCGATAAGATACATAGTATCGCCGATCCCTGATTTCACTGCATAGGAGCGTGGAGACCAATAGAGAAGCAGATCAGGGTTTGTAATTGTCCCCTCAAATGTTAGTTCGACTGCCAATCCGTGTTCTGGGCTGGTATTTGCTAACAATCGAGTATTTAGGTTTGGCAAATTCTTCCACAAATGGGGTTTGTGCCAGACTTCTAAAGGGAAAGACTCAGTGGACTGGACTTCCAGTTTTGGAAGCGAAACCATCGTGGTTTCTTTATCGACTTTGAGAAACCCAAAGATTACCAAACCCGGCAAGCCTAGAAGCATAAGGGTTGCGGAGAAAAGATGACGTCTTCTCAGTGGTCGAATCATGGTTTTACGAGAAATTTAGCGGATGTTATAGGTCTTCGCTGCGATGCGATGAGCATTCCGTTCCTGGGGTGGATTTCTGACTCCGATGATCCAGCGGATCGCAAAGAGTGGCCAGAAAATAATAATACCAGGGATGAGTAGACTTTTAAACAATGGACTGGTTCCTTTCGCTGCAGAATCAGATTCTTCAATGCCGAAAATAAGGAAAATAATGGTAAATATGACGCCAATGATCCCATAGAGCGTCGCTGCAAATACCAATACTTGGATGAATAGTTCCATATGATTCTCGAATCAGTCTCTAGGGAAAGTGGGAAATTAATGCGAATGCCTAAATGATAGTTTACCACAGGCCCATAGAAACGGGTCTGTTAAACAACTGAGTAAACAATCCGATATCGCTCTTGTAAATAGGATTCTCCAATTTTCGAACATCTCAAATAGGGGCGTTGAAAACTTTCTGTTCGAGCTTACTTGTCGTTATAAAACATCGTCATGAAGGGTTTGACACGTGAAAGTTCTCATTCGGTAATTAGTGAGGTATGCCCCCAAACAAAACTTCTTCAAGTATTGCTGTATTTTTTCCAATTTTAACATCGGTTCTCTGGGCGTTTTTATTCACAGGTTGTCAACCCGATGGGGGCAAGACCATTGAAGGAAAGGTCTCGAAAAACGGACAACGCATCCATCGAACGACTCCTTCAAGGATCTGTCTCGATTGCCATGAAGATCAGCACATGAATTGGCGAAACTCGGACCATGCAAACGCAAATAGAGTATTTGATGGAAAGGATTGGGAGGCTGCATTTAGTCCAACTCAGTATTATACACTGGACGGAGAGATCTCCAAGTTTTTCAAGGATGGGGAAAAGGCGGTCATTCAAACGGTAGGCCCTAAGGGTAAAATCCATGATTATACTCCTGAAATGGTGCTCGCGCATCGTCCTCTGGTTCAATTCCTCATACCCTTTGAGGGAGGACGATGGCAGACTACAGAATTGGCATGGGACGTAAATAGTGAAGACTGGTTTAATGTCTATGGCGATGAACATCGTCGACCTGAAGAATGGGGGCATTGGAGTCGAAGAGGGATGAACTGGAACGCACAGTGTGCGGTTTGCCATACTTCTTATTACGAGAAAAACTATCGGGTGGACTCAGATTCCTACGAGTCCAAATGGAAAGAAATGGGCATCTCTTGTCAGCAGTGTCATGGCGAAATGCCTCAGCATCTAGCATTCCCCGATGAGGCTATCCTTGAAGATGAAATGGTGACTCAAGATGCCTATCTCGAAAGCTGCTACAGTTGCCACAGTCGGAGAGAGGACTTAACCGGAAATTTCCGCATCGGTGATCGGTTTTCAGACCATCATCGGTTGCAGTTTCCGAACCAAGAAAGGCTCTATTTCCCGGATGGACAAATCAAAGATGAGGTCTTCGTTTACGGATCTTTTTTAATGAGTAAAATGTACCATCAAGGAGTTCGCTGTCTTGATTGTCACGATCCTCACTCCCTTGAATTGAAATTACCTTTTGAAAACAATGCACTTTGTATGCGTTGTCATCAGAGTCCAGGCTTAGACAATGCGACTCCTATCGATCCTGAGAACCACAGTCACCACAAAGCAGATAGTATGGGAAATCGATGCGTTGAGTGCCACATGCCAGAACGGTACTACATGCAAAGGGACCCCCGGCGTGATCACGGATTTCACACTCCTGACCCGGTTTTGGCAAAAGAACTGGCAGTGCCAAATGCTTGCATGAATTGTCACGCAAATGAAGGGGAGGGAGAAGAATGGGTCGAAACGGCTTTTGAGCAATGGTATGGAGATTCTGAGAACCTCGAAGAAAAACGTCACCATGCAAGAGTGGTTCAAAAAGGCTATGATAGGGACCCCAGTGTCAAAAACGATATGCTATCTCTTCTGGCTGACGAAATTAGTCCTGTTTGGAGAGCGGCATTTGCACAAATGATACTTGAAATGGAGCCAACCGAAGACGATTACCGCAAAGTTACGACTCTTTTGAACGATGAATCCTCAATTGTCAGAGGTGCCATCGTTCAAGCATTGGGAAATTATCCAAACATGGAAGGAGTGATGAAAGATGCACTAGGCGATGACACGAGACTCGTACGTCTAGATGCGGCATGGTATCTGAGGGATCAATTAGAAGGAGAAAGCAAACTCAATCAAGACTTGCTCCACTATATTGATTACACCTCAGATCAACCAGGTGGAGCATTGCGCAAAGCCCACTATTTTTCAGGAAAAGGACAGAAAGAGTTGGCACTTGAGTGGATGGATAAAGTGGTCAAATGGGATGCCACTTCGCCCGATGCATGGATCAGTCGTGGAATGATGCAGAATCGTTTTGGTGAAACCACTGACGCGATCAAATCATTTGAGAAAGCTCATGAATTGACTCCAGATTCGGTCATTCCCCTTAGCTATCAAGCAATGCTAATTGGAGAAGAGGGAGACCTTGAATCCACTCGGTCTGCGTGGGAGAGGGTGCTAAAGCTAGACTCCAGTTACGGGCGGGCGTGGTATAATCTTGGATTATTACTTGCGAGAAGTGGAAATCTTGACGGTGCGATTGCCTATCTGGATCAAGGGATTGCAGTTGCTCCCGATGACCCCGATATACTCTATGCGAAGGCAACCCTTCAATATCAAAGCGGTGCAATTGATGGGGCGTTTGATTCATTGAAATCAGTTCTCGAGGACAATCCCGATTACGGACCAGCTCTCGAAATGATCAGAATGATGCGAGCCCCAGAGAAGCTGAACTGATGGCTATCTTTTTTTGCTAGTTTTTCCGAATTCAAATACAGATTGCTGTTGAATTGAGAGTATCGATTTGTTTTATTCGATCCTTCCTAAGAATAACGAAAGTCATCTTTATACAGCCTGGTGGTGTAACGGTAGCACGACAGATTCTGGTTCTGTTTGTCGGGGTTCGAATCCCTGCCGGGCTGCCATTTGATTAACATATATGTTAATTTGGAACATCGTTTCACTCTGTGTTCTAATGGAGTCATTCGCCAAAATACGGTGGCTTATTTATGGCGTAATGCTTAATACGAATCCATTATTAGCTATTAAGAGAGGCTCTGAGTTGTGATGAATCAGAAGACAATAGCAGAATAAGAAATATGTATTGATGGATTCGCATTTTAGAAGAATGTGATTAGCATCTCTTATGGCACCGTCTGAAGATCATTCAATGAATCCAACAAATCAATCTTCTCGTCATAGAAAAAGTAAAACAAAACGTTTCTCGCAGGTTTTCTGGCTGGCATTCCTTGTTGTCTCGCTCGTCTATGCATGGTATTCATTTTACGTTCCAGCGAACGAGGTGAAATGGGTAGACAGTATCTCGTCGGCCAAAAAAATGTCCGCCGAAACAGAAAAGCCCATATTGTTGTTTTTTACAGCGGATTGGTGTGTTCCCTGTCGTATTATGAAGCGTGAGGTTTTTGCAGATAAGGATATAGCTCAAGTTATCAATAAAACACTAATACCGCTGATGATATATGCAAATGAAGCTGGGTCTGACGAATTGTTTGAGCAATACAACGTCGGCGGTACTCCTGTAACCATTATTATAAATGAGAAAGGAGATGTATTTGATTACGCAGTCGGTGGAATTGGTAAAAATGAATTCCTCCATTTGATAAATAATCTCAAGCTGGAATCCAGTCAGATCTAACCGTTTTCAACTACCCTGATGATAAGTAATTCATTGGTTGTCTTGAACTCAAAACTAATGATTTTTTAAGATGAAATGGTCTGAAAAAAAACTAAAGTCTCTCCCATTGAAAGATGGATATAGATTACGGGGACAAGGAATGACGAGAATCGAGGTGTTCTCTGATGCTGCCTTTGCTTTTGCAGTTACTATGTTAGTGATTTCGTTGAGTTCAATTCCGAAAAACTACGCAGAGCTCATCTTCGCAATTAAGGACATTCCGTCATTTGCTGCGAGTTTTGTCGTTATGATGGTAATTTGGTTCACCCACCGAAGATGGAGTCAACGTTTTGGGTTAGATGATGGTATTTCAACTCTATTAACACTTTCACTTGTCTTCATCGTTTTAGTTTATGTTTATCCTCTGAAATTGGTGATGGATTTGATGTTCTTCGCATTTTCGAATGATTGGTTCCCAACTGATTTTATGGTTTACGACACATCGGAAGTTGCCGGTTTAATTGCATTTTTTAGTATTGGATTTGGTCTCATAGCTTTGATTCAGTGTTTGTTATATAAAAGAGTTTCGTTCAAATCCGATGATTTGTGCCTAAACAATTTGGAAAAGCTATTTGTGCAAAAAGAACAGTTTTTGTGGCTAATTCTAGCGCTATGGGGCATGCTGTCAGCAATCATTGCAGTTGTTTTCATGTCATCATTTGGTTACTTGGCAGGAACAATTTATGGACTACTTCCATTAGTGATTCCAATCATGACACTAAAACTGAGGAGGAAAATTAAATTGGTACAAATTTCCTCTGAAGAGTCCAATTTGGAAATCAACGGATTGTGATTAAACGCACAGATACTTTCATCGACTGCAGAGCAAGAAGCAGGAGGCAATGATTTCTGTATAAACCTGAGTGTTAGGTCGATGATCAATCGTAGTCCCCAAAGGGGGAGCGCCTTTTGTCACTTTAACCAAGGTTACAACGAGCATGAATTGCTACAGTCGATAAGTTGTAGTATCCGATGGACGCATTGGATTTTTCAGTAAGTATTGAATTATACGCAAACAAGCCTCACATGCTGGCTATCGCCTTTTTGACCGCTGGTGCGACTTTGTCGCCGAATAACTCGATGGCTTTCATCATTTTTGAGTGAGGCAGGGTGCCGACCGAAAACTGGATCAAAAATCGATCCATTTTAAAAAGTTGATATTCGTAAAGTATCTTATCGACTACCTCCTGTGCACTCCCCACTACCACGGCACCTTTGGGAGAGCACAGAGAGTCATATTGAGCACGACTCATTGGAGGCCAACCCCGTTCCATTCCGATTTTAGACATTACTTGTTGATAATATGGATAGAACTCATCCCGAGCATTTGAGGGGTTCTCCGCGACATAACCATGGGAATTGATGCAAAGTCGAATGTTCTTATCTTCATTCCCCATACTCTCAGATGTTGATCGATAGTAGTCGATGAGAGAAACAAAGGCCTTTGGTTCCCCTCCAATGATGGCGACTGTCATCGGCAATCCCAAAGATGCGGCACGATGAACGGATTCCGGCGATCCTCCCACACCAACCCAAACTGGTAATGGTTGTTGCATTGAACGGGGATAAACTCCTCTGTTTTCAATTGGCGACCTAAACTTCCCTTTCCACGTGACTTTTTCGGCATCACGAACTTGCAGCAACAGTTTGAGCTTTTCTTCGAATAGTTCATTATAGTGCTCGAAATTGTTACCAAACAGTGGAAATGACTCAGTGAAAGACCCTCTCCCTGCAATAATCTCAGCTCTTCCATTGGACAGTAGGTCTAATGTAGCGAAGTCCTGGTATACTCGCACCGGATCATCAGAACTCAATACAGATACGGCACTACAAAGCCGGATTGTAATGGTTCGAGCTGCTGCTGCAGCGAGTATCACAGATGGCGCAGAGGCAAGAAAGTCGGGGCGGTGGTGCTCCCCAATGCCAAACACATCCAATCCTACTTGTTCGGCAAGTTCGACTTCTTCCAATAAATTCTTGAAACGAATTTCAGGGGAAAGCAGTTTCCCTGTGATCGCATCTGGAGTGTTTTCGACAAAAGTAGTGATACCCAATTCCAAACTCATCTCTTTATATGAATTGAGATCCTGCAATTCTCAAATAGCGAGGACTCTTTAAGTGTGTATCATCCCACTTTTTTCAACTTCATTGGTTTTGTTATACCAATTCGCGTTTTAAACACTATGTATTTTTGTAGCTGTTTCGCTCGCGGAACCCTCAGTTTGTTTGGATTTGCCAAGGCAAAGCCCTACAAGATCTCTTTGGATTTGTGGTTATTTAAACGCTAAATGGTATTAGCTTATTCTTCCAATGAAACAGAGTATCCAAGACTTTTCGCCTCGTTGAGATCTTCCATCGCTTGTTTTAAATCTAGAGTTTTTCGAGCCAAATAACGTTCGTAGTGACAGGCCCCAAAGCTAAAATTAGAATTATATCCAGCTTCTCTTAGAAGTTCGGGAACGGGACTAAAAAAACCATCATTAAGATCATCTGGAATCTCTGGCCAAAAATCTTCATAAATGAAAATAGCGACGCTCAAATCCCGTTCTGCTAAAAGATTGTTTTTCTTCTGCAATGAAAGCTTCGCTCTCAATTGATAAAGATTCGCGAGCAATAAATCACGATGAATGAAAGTGCCATCTTCGAGCCATGTTCTCCGAGTCATTTGTTCGGCCTCAAAAATGGAACGCCCCAGTTCATCTTTGGCCAAATAGTAATTCCCTTTGGCAAGCTGTTCGACCGCTGTGAGATAGTGACCTTCTGGAAATTCCCGATCCATGTCAGCGGCTTTCGATAAAAGCTCTTCAACCTGAATTCGTTCGAGTCCTGTATCTTCCTGCAGAACACCATCGATATTTTGATAGATCAAATTGAGATAATGAAGGGACCAAACTTCGTCCGTCCAATTTACCAGCTTACGGGAGTTTTCACTGAATTGATCCTTTTGGGTGAACAGTACACTGCCATAAAGTCCTAAGAACAAAAATAGCATTCTGTTCATTTTCCAAGTGGACTGTGGTCTCTTTCCGCTCTTTTGGGCCTTCGCTGCCTGAGGAAGGCTGAAAATCACGACAGTAGTTAGGATAATCGCATCCACGATTGATGAGACTAACCATCCTAAGCGATCATGGGCTTCTAACATGGAGCCAATCCCAATCGAAGGAATAAAATTGGGGATCTCCCTAATATCATTCGCATGCCACGAAAGTAGGATAAACGAAATATCTGAAGCGGGAAGGGCAATTCCCATCGCATAGTAGTGAACAGCGATTACTGCCATTGAGATTAACAGAGAAAAGATAAGAAGTAACTTACTGTTTTTCGGGATCTGACCACCTATTGCCAACGTTTTCCCAGCCAATGTTCCCATCACCAGTCCCAGAAGTGCTCCTTGCAGAACAGGGTGAAATCCCAAAAACATCGTGCGAAAATAGCCTGAGACGAACCCTAGGATAAGAACAAAGGTGATAATTTTTAAGGTGGGCAGCACCTTAGCAAAATCCGAACCAAGCGTTTCCATTGTGATGAAGTCGGATTTACCATCTGCACCTTTAATGAGATATTCGAGCATGATTTCATTCTTTCAATTCCATTGATTGCTTTCAATTTCAAATCGTATCAAAGCGAATATTGCCTGAGGATTTCGGTGATCCCTCTGATAATTTCGCAAATAAGGGTGTTGTGTCTTGGGTTTTTGATGGAGAAAGGCATTTATAGTGAGGAACAAATAAAATATTCGGTTGAGAGAAGATTGAATCAGCATATTTGAAATGTTAGTTAAAAGAAATGAGTGTTTATAACTTTTGTTTTGTTAGGATTTTTAACATCAGTTTGCTCGCGGGATTATTGGTCTCTCAATTGCACTCAGCTGATAGAGTGACTGACAGACCCTTTGTCACTCGAAGTGAAGTGTTTGCCTCTCACGGAATGGCCGCAACCAGTCATCCGTTGGCAACTCAGATCGCAATAGATGTTTTGAAAGACGGAGGAAATGCGATCGATGCCGCCATCGCGGCGAATGCAGCTCTGGGATTAATGGAGCCCACCGGATCAGGTGTCGGCGGAGATTTATTCGCCATTGTGTGGGATGCGAAAACACGGAAACTCTATGGTTACAATGGAAGTGGCCGGTCCCCCAAAGGGCTAAGCTATGAAAAACTGATGGAAGAGCTCGAATCTAGAGGATTGGAATCGATTCCCTCAAAAGGCGTATTACCCGTATCGGTTCCAGGATGCGTTGATGCATGGTTCGCATTGCACGACAGATTTGGTAAGTTGCCCATGGATGCGATTTTGCAACCTGCGGTAAACTATGCGCGGGAAGGCTTTCCGCTGACGGAAGTGATCGGTTACTATTGGGGGCGAGCAGTTAAAATATTTGCCGAACAACCAGGCTTTCTCGAAGTTTATGCATTCGAAGAGGGCGTTGCTCCCCAAAAAGGGGATATATTCAGGAATCCTTCATTGGCCAATACATTGGAACTCATCGGTAAGGAGGGCAGAGATTCTTACTATCGGGGATCCATTGCTAACGAGATCGTTCGTTTTGTTCAGAAGCATGGTGGGTATTTGAGCATGGAGGACTTTGAAACTCATGAGGGCCAGTGGGTGGAACCATTAAGCACCACTTATCGCGGAGTGGAGCTGTGGGAACTACCTCCGAATGGACAGGGTATAGCTGCGTTACAGATGTTGAATATCCTCGAGCATTATGATTTTTCCAAGATTCCTTTTGGCAGTTCGGAACATATCCATTTGTTTGTTGAAGCAAAGAAGTTGGTCTTTGAAGATCGGGCAAAGTTTTATAGTGATCCAGATTTTAATGATCTCCCCATCGAGCAATTGATCTCAAAACAATACGCAAACAATAGACGGGAATTAATCGATCTCGAACGTGCTTCAAGCACGTATCCAAGCGGCCTTCCTGATCACGGAGATACGATCTACCTTACCACTTCAGACCAAGAGGGGAATATGGTCAGCTTGATTCAGAGTAACTACCGTGGTCACGGATCGGGAGTCACTCCTCCGAAACTTGGGTTTTGCCTTCAAGACAGGGGCGAACTTTTCAGTCTGAATTCATCTCACTTCAATGTTTACGCACCTGGAAAACGACCGTTTCATACCATTATTCCAGCTTTTTTAACTAAAGAAGGCAAACCATGGATCAGCTTTGGAGTCATGGGTGGGGCAACTCAACCTCAGGCTCATGTGCAGATCGTGATGAATCTTGTCGATTTCGGGATGAACCTCCAAGAGGCCGGCGATGCACCAAGAATGGTGCACACGGGTTCGAGCCAACCAACCGACGAAATCATGATGGATGGAGGGCTATTACATCTCGAATCAGGATTTCCAGATGAGACCTACAGTTCTTTGGAAGAAATGGGACACAAACTTGCACCGTCTCCAGGTATCTTCGGTGGATATCAAGCCATTATGAAAGCAGACAATGAGGTTTGGGTCGGGGCTTCAGAGAGTCGCAAGGATGGTCATGCTGCCGGTTATTGAGGTGAGTTTTATTAAAATATTGAAAGCACTCTTGATCGATTGAGGTTCTGAACTAAATTGATAATAGTATGGTCTTTAATCCAAATCCGAAACCAGATGATCTCCACTCAGGAATGTTATTGGTTGCTACACCCCAATTGAGGGATCCCAATTTCGAGAAATCTGTGGTTTTACTTTCCACTCACGGCAAAGAAGAAGGGGCCCTTGGTGTGGTTATTAACAAACCACTTCAACGGAAGTTAGGTGATTTTGTGGACGAATTTCAGCATACTGCTCTTGAAGGAGTCGAGATCTACCTCGGAGGACCGATCCAACAAAATCAGCTTATTTTGGCAGGATGGCAGTGGTCTGACTCTTATCAGGACTTTCGACTCTATTTTGGAATCTCCAGAGAAAAGGCGACAGAGCTACTGACAGAAGGAGGTCCCAATGTGGAAGTTCGAGGCTATTTAGGTTATGCAGGCTGGTCAGAGGGCCAGCTCGAGACAGAAATTGGCGAAAAGGCATGGTATCAGACTCCTGTTGACCCCATTTGCATTCTCGAAAGCCCCTCTCCTCAAGCGATGTGGCAAAAAATGGCTGGAAAGTTCAATAGCGGGCTCGATGAATTTTTTGTTGTACCCGAGGATCCCTCTCTTAATTAAGGGCTTTACATCAGATTCTAAATAGAATCCTTAAGGAATTGCAATTCAATACTTTACGTCCTTGCTTCTTCAATTTAGAGATGAGTCTAGATGATGATAAGAAGTAAATTCCTTGATAGGGTGTTGATCGTGAATTTGGCAGCTACCTACTTGTTGCTGGTTGATGCATTAAATGCGCAAAATGAATGGGTAGAATTGGAGCCCTATACCGTTCATTCAACCCGCCTTGATCCTGTTTTTGAAGATTTCACTTCATCTTACAATGAGTTTCCGAAGCTGTTGGAACCATTGCAGTCCTCTTTATCAAAATTTGCCGGAAGCTATTTTAATAATCCTCTCGGATATTCTGGAAACTCAGAATTGATCGTAAGAGGTGGAGAGGCAAATTTCACGAAAGTGCGCATTGAAGGAATTGAAGTGAATAACCCTACCGATAGTCGAGGAGGTGGATTTGGTTTTGCATTGCTTGCGGGCATGCCCATCGAAAAGATGACTCTGACAAATGGATCAAGTTCTTCGGTTGATGGCACTGGGGCAGTCTCTGGGTCTTTGGGATTTGAATTGGGGAGTTCTGCAAACGAAAACGCATTGATCACAAGGATAGGGGAGTTTGGCTACCGATACTACGGAGCTGTAGGTCATGGTTCTTGAAAAACACCCAAATATCTGGGGGGATAAATCACTCGGAAGAGAGTTCGCGCTATCACGACCATGAATTCAAGAGTGATGGAGGCTTTTTGAAATCGTCGTTTTCTCTTTCCGAAAATTCAAAAATTTGGCTATCGGCTTGGACCAGCGAAACCGAACAAATACGGTTACCCGAAGATAGCGGAGGTCCCCTTTATTCGACCTCAACAAGTCTAGACAGAATTGAGGCTCAAGCGGTTGGTCTGAGTCTTCGATATCTCCATCGTTTTCATAACGACTCCTCTATCGCAGTCGTATTGGGACGATATATCCACGATAACGATTCATCCTCTCCTGGAGTTGAAGGAGGTGAGCGCAATCCATTTGGAGTTCCGGCTAATGAATTCATCGACTCTTTTAACCGAACTCAACTGGAATTGGTCTATCGCTGTTCAAATTGGGATAAAATTGATTTCTCTGCGGGATTCGAACGTCAGGTGGAAGATGCAAAAAGCGAAAGTGTAGTCCATTTATTTCCAGGGTTTTCTTTGCCATCGTCCTATGATGTTGAACGCCATCGAAATTCTGTTTTTACCGAAGCTGGATATGAATTTTTGGATCAGCATTTTCTGATTCTATCTGAGCGCTACGATAGTGAAAGTGATCACGAAGCTGAATGGAGTAGTGGGCTAAAGTATGGTGTACGTTCCGAAGCCCTGAACGGCGTCTACTATGTGAGTTTTCAAGAAGCGTATAAAACACCTAGTTTGTTCGCCACTAACAACGCAATGGTCGGAAACCCAGATCTAAAAGCTGAAACCAATGAAACCTATGAGCTCGGGCCAGTGGCACTATTGAAAGCAATGATCTTTCATGGAGAATGGCGCTTTTTTCACAGAAATACACAAACCTTATTGATCTATCGGAAGCCACTCAAACACTCGTAAACCTTAGTTCTGTGGATATTCAGGGATTTGAGATTGAATTGGGATTCAAGATTCAATCGTCCTTGAAAATAGAAGTTCAAGCCACTTTGCTTAACCTAGAGCTTCAAGAGAAAAACGAGGTGCTTCGGTATCGTCCCGAACAGCAGATACGGACCTCACTTATCTGGAGTCCGAATGAACAACAGCAATTCCTTCTGCATTATGCACTAACGGGGAAACGATGGGATTCGTCGATTCCTACCGGGAATCGCCAGTTGGATACTCATCACGAGCTGGCTCTGAGTTGGATGGCGCAATGGGGAGACAATTTTAAAACCTCCCTGGGTATAAGAAATCTACTCAACTTGGATCATGAAATTCTGATTGGATATGAAGCCCCCGGAACTTCCGTGTCGGCAAGTATCGCCTGGGTATGGTAGATGCGGACTGCATTTCTTTTTTGAAATCTTTTTCTCATGCAGGTTAGAGTATTCTACATTGGAGTATTGTGCGTTTACTCTGATACGATTTGGTCAGCTTAAATACAGGATGCCCTAATTACCTGTTCGTGTTTTGCAAAAGATCGCTATGGGTAGGGGGTTCAGCTTGCTGAATCCGTTGATTTTTTGGATTTGCACGCTTATTACCCTCTCGAAAGCACTTTAAATGAAGGAAGTGACTAACTCTGATAAAGACGGACTGCCGGGTCGTCAGTCCCTACCTGATAATAATTTATTTCAGAAAAAGGGACACTGTTTCATCACGCTGAAGGGTAATATCGGCGGGTCGTATCGAGCACCGGCATGTCTTTAACAGCATATCGGACCTCAATGACGAGTGGATGTTTCATGATTGCCGCTAACAGTTTGGAGGTGGGATGATAGCGGAGTGAACTGGCAATCTCTGCCCGCAGCACGTTGCCGTCTTCCAGCCGTAATCCAATTTCCATCTGGGTGTCTCCATAAGAATCATTGAGCACCCGTCGCAGCCATTTCAAAGATTGATCAATGGTTTCGCCGTTATTAAAAATCACCAATGTTTTCTCGACATAGCTCTGCAATGTTTCGGAAGCGTTGATCACTTCCATCACATTCATTCGCACGTCGCCATTCTTATTCATGACCTGCCCGTGTACGGTTACGACGTTATTATTGATAACAAGATGGGCGTATTTTTCATAAGCATCAGCAAACATACTCATGCTGAAATTCTCCTTGGGTGTGCTGAGGTTGAACATCGCCCACTTGCGGTTGTCTCGCTTGGATGGCTTTACCACAACATTCGAAATGACTCCCATTACGCGGAATAATTCCCGGTCTGTCACATTGGTCAGCTTGTCACTGTCAACATTTTGCAAA
>CAXXVT010000042.1:0-18280 GCA_963676215.2 Opitutales bacterium
TTCGGTGCTTGTCATGTCAACACCCGCGTTTTTGAGCAAATCAATCGAATACTCGGAGCAACCAGCCGAAAGGAAATCGATGTAGTGGTCGAGCGCTTCCTTGTCTCCACTCATTACCTTCTCCGCAAGCGACATGGATGCGGTGAAAGAAGTGCTGTATTGGTAGACGTAGAAGTTGTAGTAGAAATGAGGAATGTAGGCCCATTCCATATTGATATAATCATCCACCTCACAAACGCCCTTGTCGTGGCCGTAGTAGGTTCGAACGATGTCGCGGTAGATTGCTGACAGGGAATCTCCGGTCAACGGTTGGCCATTTTGAGCGGCTTCGTGGATTTTGAGTTCAAACTCAGCAAACTGTGTCTGACGAAATAGTGTTCCCTTAAACCCATCCAGCCAATTCATCAGAATAGATAGCTTCACATCGTCGTCTTCTACTTTGTCGATGATGGTATTGAAAAGCAGCACTTCATTAAAGGTGGACGCTACCTCTGCTACAAAAATTGTGTAATCAGATAAAGGATAAGGCTGATTTTTGTTCGACAAATAGCTTTGCATAGAATGGCCCAATTCGTGAGCCAGAGTGCTAACATCTTCGTAGAGACCGTTATAATTCAGGAGGATGTAGGGGTGCCCATCGTAAAATGCTCCGTTGGAGTAAGCGCCGGAGCGTTTCCCTGGAGTTGGGTAAGTATCAATCCAGCGTTCATTGATGGCTTGTTTAACAACGGCGACGTAGTCTTCACCCAATGGTTGGAGTGCTTCCAAGATGATTTCCGTTGCTTCTTCGTAGGTGTAACTTAGATCCACATCGGCTACGGCAGGAGCATAGAGATCGAGGTATTTGAGTTGTTCCACACCCATCATACGCTCTTTAATTTTAAATAGCGATGGAATGCGTCCAGGTTTTCGTTCACTCCCTTTATCAAGGAATGGTAGACCTCTGTTGGAATGTTGTTTGAGAAAAGAGACGCTTCCAGAGCGGAGTCGTAATGCCGCGCTTTTGCTCTAAACAGACCTGCTTTGACGTTGCCATACAACATTTCACCAATGCTGGCTTTGTAGTTCTCGTAATTATTCCAATAAGCTTCGAAGACCTTGGTGCGGTCTTCACGATTTGAGGAGGCACGATACTTCGCGTATTCTGCTTTTCCGATACTGACGGTTTCACCGGTGGAGAGGGTGACTTCCGGTTTCGGCATCTCCGCATTGGAAAACGTGCTGTAAGTGGACTGAGGCACCCGAGTTACACCGCTGGCCAGTGCCATAATGCGTTCTTCCTTCTCGCTCAAAGTGTGCTGTTTTTTACGGAACAAATCATCAAGACCCATGCGGAAGTCCTCAAGTTTTGGTTCTGCTTTGATAAATCCATCAATAAGATCCCAATCTGCAGTGAGGATTTCAGGAGAAATAAAGGCAGATTTTGCACCAAAATCGGAAAAGATCTGCTGGAGCTCCTTTTTCATACCGGAGTATTTCATGTCCCGGGTATCCAGGTCCGAGTTCATACTTGCATAAATATACAAATTTGTGGCTTCTTTTTGAACGTCGGATTCCCAGCTAAGGCATGCAAGCAGCTGTTCTGCTGATTCTGTGAGCGTGCCCTTGAAGGTTTCCACTTCATCGAGTTTTTGTACAAGAGACTCTTTTGCAGATGTCCAAGCTTCGTTGGATTCATAGAGATCAGCGAGGTTCCATTTATAGTTGTCCGCTATTTCCTCTCGTGATTTTTCAGCATGCGCGCCCATTATTAAACTTAATGCAAAGATCCCGGTAAGGATGCCTTTCAGATGTTGTTTCATTGTTTCCATTTAGAGATCAGTTAACAGATAGAAATTGTTATGCTTATAATGAATCGTGATTGAATTTCTTTTACTTATAGTAAATGTGAAGGCTTTAACAATTGTAGAAATCAACGAAAAGAGGAAAAATACGGCGTTTTTGGAATATATTATTCGAAAAAATGACCAAATATAGTGATTTTGACACAATGTCGCAGCATTGGTGGATGGTTTCATTTCATTTCGATTCGGTTCCCAGAGTGATCAGCGACGGTTTATTGGTTCCCGTCCAGACCCATTACCGAAAGTTATTACTCGAGAAATCGATGCCTCACAAAGGGATCGTATTTTGACTGAAATAGGTGATAATCGTATGCACGGTTCGCGTTGACCCATGCAACAAACTTGAGACCAGGAAAAATCATGAAAATAGCCCTCACGCTTGCGACCCTGCTTTTACTTCCGCTCTCCGGTTTTTCCTCAAGCAAGGGCTTTGAGAAAGCAGCGATAAAAAAACTAGCGGACCGGGTCCGGAATTATCAGAATGAACAGTCTCAAGAGCACTCCAATGATAATTGGGTGAAAGGAACCTATTATGCCGGTTTGATGGCCGTTTATGAAAGTACCGGTGACCGGGCCTACTTGGAACAATGTCTGCAATGGGGAAATTCGACGTCCTGGCAAATCCCAAATAGGGAAAAAGGGAGGTATGGCAGTGGTTTCTATTCACTTGTATGCGGGCAAATCTGGTATGGATGTTACGTGGCAACGAAGGAGGAGTCCATGATCGAACCGACTTTGACCTATCTCGCCAATCCTGAGTATCCCAATCCTCTAGGTAATCCGTTGGAATGGTATTATGAAAACTCCGGAGTTCGCTTTATCGATGGGTTATTCACTTCGCCCCCGACCTTTGCGATGTTGCATCAAATCAACGGCGAAGAAAAATACCTAGACTGGATGGACGCTTGTTTCTGGGATGTTTATGGAGCCCTTTACGACAGAGACACAGGGTTGTTTTATCGGGATGAACGTTACATACCCGGATACCAGGGAGAAATTGAAGAACGATATATCCGCCCCAATGCTATTCCTCATGATCAGGCTCGAACCACTTACATGACTCAAACCTCCAGTAACGGTGAAAAGATCCTTTGGTCTCGTGGAAATGGATGGGTCTTTGGAGGACTGACTAGAATTCTGAAATTCTTGCCAAAAGGCCATGGAAGCTATGCAAGGTATGAAGCCCTCTTTGTTCGTATGGCTGAGGCGCTGAAAGGTTGTCAGCAAAGGGATGGGTTTTGGCGGACAAATCTTGCCGATCCAATGGATTATGAGATGAAGGAAAGCAGCGGTACTTCCTTTTTTACTTATGGGATCACTTGGGGAATCAATAATGGAATTCTTTCGAAGGAAGCGTTTCTTCCCGTTATTCAGAAATCCTGGGACGCGCTGGTGTCGGTTGTCAGTGATGAAGGTAAAGTGCAGTGGGGACAACTTCCGGCGGGTGCACCCTATAAAGTGATGAAAGAAGACGCCACGGAGTTTGGTTCTGGTATATTTCTGCTCGCTGTTAGTGAAGTGTATCAACTCGAACCCGAATAGATCATAATGCTATCTGCGAGGAATCGCACTTATACCGATTAGCATTTAATTCATTACCTGTATGATCCGATGCGAGCATCGGATGCTACACCTCATGGACCTGTAGCATCTCATGCTCGCATGAGATCTGTTTCAGTCTGTAGTCTTTTAAACGCTAATCGGTATTACTTCCCGAACAGGAGTCTGATCAAAAGGATTCGCATCTTGTTGAAAAAAGTTGATGATCCCTCTCATGGTACGCATTGGCGAATTCAATAAACTTCCGATTGTAAGGGAATCTCCATATGGACTCTATCTGGATGGTGGAGACATGGGAGAAATTCTATTGCCTGATTCCCAGGTGCCGGTGGGAGTCATGCCTTACCATGATCTGAATGTATTTATTTTCAGAGACACTGGGGAGCGATTGATCGCCTTTACCCGGACTCCGTATGTAATGGTGGGGAAGTTTGCCTATCTGGAAGTCGTGGACTTGAACGAACGGTTGGGTGCTTTTCTAGACTGGGGATTGCCTAAGAACCTGTTGTTGCCCTTCCGGGAACAAGAGACCCGAGTCCGCAAGGGACAGGGTGTCATCGTGACGATGTATCTCGACCCGGAAACAGATCGGTTGGTGGCTACTTCAAAAATCCGAAAATATCTCAATAAAACGCCTGCTGTTTACGAACCAAATGAAGCTGTTGATCTTTTGGTCATGGACGAAACGGATTTGGGGTTTAATGCGATAGTGAACGATCAGCACATTGGATTACTGTATCACACTGAGCTCGCTGAAGCTCTGAACTATGGTGATACGATGCGTGGTTATGTGGCGAAAGTGAGGGAAGATGGAAAAATTGATCTTCGTAGGGACCCATCTGGCTATGAACGCAAAGACAGTTTGGCCGAACAGATTTATACAATACTCGAAAAAAAGGGAGGAACGATGCCCTTTAATGACAAGAGTAGCCCTGCTTCGATTCGGGAGACCTTTGATTCGAGTAAAAAGGCGTTTAAAATGGCCATCGGTACGCTTTATCGTGAGCGAAGAATTCTGATCTCGGATAAAGGAATTGAGATAAATAAAGATCCCGAAGCTTGATTTTTAGACGCCCCCGCTCTTTTTTGAAACCACTTCATGCTGTTTCCCGGTTTTTCCCACAACACGAAAAAAAATTACACCTGAATCCACTCATCAGCGGAGGCATGCTGGTAATGCTATTATTGAGTGCTTGTGTGGAGGTTACCGAACCGGATTTCGTCGAAGTTCCTGATGCCACAGTGCTCGATCAAAAGGGTGCGCTTCATCGGGAAGTTTGGAAAACGGTCTACGATTATTATTATGACCCTGAATTCAACGGAATTGATTGGGTGGAAGTTGGACGGGAAACGAGTGTATCCCTCAAAGATACGACTGACGTAGAGTCGATCTACGCGGTGCTTAAGGAAATGGTCGGGGCACTAAATGACCGTCACACGTATATCTTATCACCTAAAGATTACTCGGAGTTCCAAACGGCTGAGTTTGTCGGAGTAGGACTGACAACAAGTCATCATGATACGATGGAAGATGTCGATATTGTGATGCGAGTTGCTCCCGGAAGCTCTGCAGAATCTGCAGGCATTGAGCCGGGTTGGTTGTTGCTTAATGGGAGTGTTGTATTGGAACAGTCTATTCCACTCGGCAGTTCAGAAGTATTTCGATTTTTAGACCACTACGAACAAGTGCGCGAGATTAAGCTCGAGGCTCGCAAGCTTCCCAAGACCGCAACCCAACGGGAAAGTCGAGTATTGGAATCGCAGATTCTTTACCTTCGTTTCGACTTTTTTGAAAAGGGAATTGCGCAGTGGGTGTCAGAAGAACTCGAACTTCATCCACAGGCCGAAGCCTTGATTTTTGACGTGCGCTGGAATCCTGGGGGTTACAAGAGTGAGTTGACTCAAATCTTCAATTTCATTCTTCCGGAAAATAGCAATATCGGGATTGGAGTGACCCGCAAAAAGCAACTGAACTATGAGTTCACTTCACCCAAGTATTCGAAGCCAGCTTCCACGATGCCGATCGCTGTGTTGGTGAGCCCTTACTCCGCCAGCAGTTCAGAAATTCTGGCAGCAGTGGTTAAATATCATGAGCGAGGGAAAGTATTTGGCACCGGAGCAACTGCTGGCGAAGTTTTGTTTAGTCCAGGTTGGGAATTGCCGGCGGGAGGGTTGTTGAAAATTGCTGCCCGAGATTATTTGACACCAGCGGGAGATCGACTTCAGGACCATGGAGTGGAACCAGATGTGAAAACCCAGGCGAGGAGTTTTTTTGAATTCCGCCGGGGCCTTGATCCAACAATCGATGCTGCCGTGGCATCGCTGAAGTCAGAGATCGGAATGGTTGCCGACATCAGCAAGAAGTAACTAAGGAAGGAAAACGACGGATCCGGTGGTTTGGAATGAGACCATTTCCACAAGGATATCTGCTCGTTTGGCATACTGCGCTGAGCATGACCCATAGTGGTTACATTTCATCCTCTTCGGATTCGTCATCGTTGTCGCAAACGTTCCCATTTTCGAAAAAAACGCGTATTAACTTTCACGCGGAGTCGCAAAGTCCCAGGAAGTAACGTGGAGGTTGTTTAACAATTAATCACGTCAATTTTCGCGAAAAATCCCTCTTGTTGAGGATTCTTACGCGTTCATTAAGGATAGGTAGGTCCTGGCTCATCAATGGATCTGGCGAGCCAGACCCCTACGTTTCTAAAAACCTTTTCGAACGTAGCAAGGGGGATCTCTTTTTATGACGGTCGAATCCTTTTTCTGCGCCTGTCTACAGACTCCTAATTCGTTTAACCCTCCGCCATCCGCCATTCGCACGAATGAATTCATGCGCTCCTATTCACGTTAAAATCTCCTATTTTGGAGGCGATGACTTCAGTCGTCGTCATTAATTACACAACCATACCTTAGCCATTCAGAGGCATCATCCTTGGTTAAATTCGAAGCCTTTGGTCAAAATTTCAACAAATTTTAAATTTCGTCTTGATTTAATTAGGTGGCTAACTATTAGTTGCCTCACTATTTTTATTTTTAAATCGTTTCTGAAACAATAACATGCAAAAAATTCCAATTAGGGAGATACCAAAATATGAATGCTTACTGAAAACCAGTGAGCGTTACCCTGACATGGATGCATGGGCCACGATGACTTTTCTCCACCTGATCCGGACCAGCGATGAACTCTACAGGGGTGTTGCGGATACTTTTAGCAAGAACCAGATTTCAAAGGGGCGATTTATGATTATGATGCAACTCTTCAACAAAGAAGACGGTTCATCGCGTGAAGTTTCTCCTGCTGAAATGGCAGAGAAAGTCGAAGTTACCAGGGCGACCGTTTCAGGATTGTTGGATGGTCTCGAAAAGGACGGACTTGCTGTGCGCAAGCAGGATGAGAAGGATCGGCGCATGGTAGTCGTTAAACTCACTCAAGCGGGAATTGATATGATGGAGGCCATCTTGCCTGTCCATTTTGCCCGATTGCATGAATTGATGAGTGTGTTGACGTTAAAAGAAAAAAAACAGCTTTTGGACCTCTTGTGCAAACTTTGCGACCATGTTTCAGAAGTAATTCCCGCAGGGGATGGCGAAAACAAACCCTGTTGTATGTGACAAAAACACACCAAGAAATTTTCAAAAAGTATCCACACTAAAACTTTCAACAACTATCAAAATGTTAAAAAAAATACTCAAAATATTTGGTAAATCCCTTGTCACTCTGGCAGTGTTACTTGTGATTATCGGAGCACTTGCTGGCGTTAAGGTCACTCAGTTCAAAACCATGATTGCCGCTGGCAAGAACATGGTGATGCCAGCCAGTTCGGTCACTACCGCTGCTGCAGAATACCAGGAGTGGAATCCTGTCATCAAAGGCGTCGGCAATGTTGTTGCGGTGCAAGGCGTGACGGTAACTACGGAAACTCCCGGTAAGGTTGTGAAGATTCATTTCGAATCTGGAAAAGAAGTCGAGGAGGGACAGATTCTCGTTGAGCTTGATGCTTCCACTGAACGAGCGCAGTTGAACTCATCAATCGCTTCTGCGGATCTCGCTAAAATCAGTGTCACTCGGGCACGTGAGCTTTTTGAGAAAGAAGCCATTGCCAAATCGGAGTTGGATGCGGCGGAAGCGCAGTTTACCGAGGCAGAAGCGATGGTCCAAAACCTCCGGGCCCTTCTGGCAAAGAAAGTAATTCGGGCACCATTTTCAGGGCGCATTGGTATCCGACAAGTGAACCTTGGGCAATTTGTAGGCAGTGGACAAGAAGTAGTAACGCTTCAGTCCGTGGATCCGATTTATGTCGATTTTTATATCCCCCAGCAGAAACTTTCAAAAGTTGCTCCGGGATATGTCGTTGAGGTTTCCACTGATGATACCGGCATAGATCCTTTGGTGGGTGAAGTGAGTGCGGTTGCACCAGAAGTGGATCGAGCGACTCGCAATGTATTAGTGAGAGCCACATTGTCGAATCCCGACGGTGCGTTCCGTCCCGGAATGTTTGTCGAAGCTGAAGTATTGCAACCTGAGAGTCGAAAAGTGCTCGTGGTTCCAGCGACATCCATCATCTTTGCCCCTTATGGTAACTCATTGTTTGTTGCGGAAAAGAACGAGTCTGGCGATGGTCTGGTAGCAGCTCAGCGTTTTATTCGTTTGGGGGAAACAAAGGGAGATTATGTTGAAATTACCAATGGCATCGAAGCAGGTGACGAAGTTGTTACGACCGGTGGTTTCAAATTGCGGAATGGAATGTCTATTGAGGTCCATAATGAAAAAGGACTGGAATACTCAGCCGATCCCAAGCCGGTAGACGCCTAATCATAGATAACCTCCTAGGGGAAAAACATGAGTATACATAAAAAAGCTTTTACGGATGTGTTCATCCGGCGCCCGGTCTTGGCTGTCGTAGTGAATCTGGTGATTATTATCGCCGGTTTGCAAGCCTATCGGTCACTGACGGTCCGACAGTATCCTCGCAATGAAAATGCGGTGATCACGGTTTCCACTGTCTATATTGGTGCGGATGCCAACTTAGTGAAAGGGTTTATCACGACGCCGATCGAACGAGCCGTCGCTGCAGCTGACGGAATCGACTATATTGAGTCAACCAGTTCGCAGAGTATGTCCACGGTCAAGGCTGTGTTGAAGTTAAATTACGACGGCAACAAAGCTTTGGGGGAGATCAGCACCAAAGTTGATCAGGTAAGAGGAGACCTTCCACCAGAGTCTGAGGTCCCGATTATTACCATCGAAACGGCAGACTCCCAATTCGCTGCTGCGTATCTGAGATTTAGATCAGACATTCTTGAACCCAACGAAGTCACAGACTTTCTGACCCGTGTGGTTCAGCCTCGTCTAACGGCTGTTCAGGGGGTGCAGAAGGCGGACATTTTGGGTGCTCGTACCTTTGCGATGCGGGTTTGGCTTAAGCCTGAAAAAATGGCGGCACTGAATATCAGCCCGATGCAGGTTCGATCCGCCCTATCTTCTAACAATTATTTGTCGGCCATTGGTCAGACAAAAGGTTCCTATATATCGGTCAATCTTACCACCAACACGGACCTCCAGTCAGTGGAGGAATTTAAGAATTTGGTGATTCGGCAGGAAAATGGAGCCATTGTTCGATTGGAGGACATTGCAGATGTACGCCTCGGTGCGGAGACCTACGATGTTGACGTTCGGTTTTCAGGGGACAATGCCGTTTTTATGGGAGTCTGGGTGCTACCGACTGCGAACACCCTGGATGTCATCCGAGGCATTCGCGAGGAAGTGGAAGCGCTACAGAAAGATCTCCCTCTTGGGATGGAAGGTGGGTTTGCTTTTGACTCTACTGAATACATTGAAGATGCCATTCACGAGGTTTACAAAACACTTTCCGAAACCTTATTGATTGTTGTTATCGTCATCTTCTTGTTCCTCGGATCGGTTCGGTCTGTGATCGTTCCGGTAGTTGCCATTCCGATATCACTGATTGGTGCGGTATTCTTAATGCAAGTCTTTGGCTTTAGTATTAATTTGCTCACCCTGCTTGCTATTGTGTTATCCGTGGGATTGGTGGTGGATGACGCCATTGTGGCAGTGGAGAACGTGGAGCGACATTTAGCCATGGGGCAACGTCCCATACCCGCAGCTCTTGCGGCAGCCCGAGAGTTGGTCGGCCCGATCATCGCGATGACGATTACCCTGGCAGCGGTATATGCTCCCATCGGTCTACAAGGAGGATTGACGGGAACATTGTTCCGAGAGTTTGCCTTCACCTTGGCTGGGGCGGTATTGATTTCGGGTGTAGTGGCCCTGACCCTGTCTCCAGTAATGGCGTCGCGAATGTTACGCCAGGATGAAAGTGAACGTGGATTCGCCGGAGTGATTTCTCGTGGATTTGAGTGGTGGAAGGGAATCTACAGCAAGGGACTCGATGTTGCCTTGATGAATCGCCCTTTCATTTACCTCGTGTGGATAGTTTTGTCGCTGTTTGCGGTCGTAATGTATCAGTTTTCACCGAAAGAATTGGCACCCGCCGAGGACCAGGGCTTTATCTTTGGAATTGTGGATACTCCGCCGAATTCGACGATCGATCAAACCGTTCATTTCACCAAACAGATGTTCAAGGAGTTTGAAGCAACTCCCGAGTTCGAACGAAGCTTTCAGATCACCATGCCAGCGATGGGGTTTGGCGGGATGATTTTGAAGCCATGGAACGAACGGGATCGTACCACTGCGCAGGTTTTGGGGGACGTGCAACAGCGCGTGAATACGGTGCCAGGTGTTGGTGGATTTATGATCAATCCTCCTGCACTTCCAAGTGGAGGCGGTAATTTCCCAGTAGAGTTTGTTATCCTGTCAACTGCTGAACCTGACAAAATTCTGGAGATAGCAAGAGAAATTCAGGCACGGGCAGCTCAAAGTGGTCTCTTCGCCTTTCCACCACGCATTGACGTGAAGTATGACCAACCCAAGGCGGAAGTAGTGATCGATCGTGATAAGGTTGCCGATCTGGGGCTCAACCTGCAACAGGTAGGGGCAGATTTGGCTTCGGCGATTGGAGGCGGATACGTTAACCGTTTCAGTATCGATGGACGCAGCTACAAGGTGATTCCGCAAATTAAGCGCGAGGAACGTCTGAATCCAGACCAACTCGAGGACATCCATATCACGGGCCCCAATGGAAAGCTGGTCCCGCTTAGCACGGTTGCACATATTGAGCACAAAGTGGAACCCCGTTCATTGGTTCGCTTTCAGCAACTCAATGCGGTGACTTTGTCGGGTATCACAATCCGGTCCTTGGATGAAGCCTTGAGTTTCCTTGAAGAGCAGGCGAGAGAGATCATGCCTTCGGGTTATTCGTTGGACTACAAAGGAGAATCCCGTCAGCTAAGAAAAGAAGGAGGAAGTACGTCGTTTCTCGGAACCCTGGGTTTGGCATCCATCCTGATTTTCCTGGTGCTTGCCGCGCAGTTTAATTCCTTCCGGGATCCATTCGTGATTCTCTTGGGCTCGGTTCCTTTATCCATGTTTGGAGCGTTGATCTTCACTGTTTTGAAGATGCCTAATCCGAATATGTCCTTCTGGACGGATCCTTTTACAACGACCTTTAATATCTATACTCAGGTGGGATTGGTTACACTTGTAGGGTTGGTTTCGAAAAACGGGATCCTGATCGTCGAGTTCGCTAACCAGGTGCAACGGCAGGGGAAGAGCAAGCTTGAGGCAATTAGAGAGGCGTCATTGACCCGATTTCGTCCGATTTTGATGACGAGTTTCGCGACAATCTTTGGTCACTTTCCATTGATTTTCGTCCATGGACCAGGTGCGGAAGCCCGGAATTCGATCGGACTTGTTTTGGTTGGAGGAATGGCAGTTGGAACCTTCTTTACGCTCTTTGTCGTGCCCGCACTTTACATGCTGATTGCAAAAAAACACGTGAACATCGAATTGGAAGAACCGGTTGCTATATGAGTTCGCTGATATCGAAATCTCAATCACTGAAACTGAGAATCATGAAAAGACTATCGTTACAGATTTTTACAGCTATCGCGGTCGTGTCAGCAAGTTTTGCAGAGACGCCGCCCATTCCGGACAATACGCTCGAGTCGATGTTGAGCTACGCCATGGAGCACAACTTTGACATCCAGCAGGCGCAGGAACAGATTGAAGAACAGAACGGATTGATCGTTGAGATCACCGCTGCAGCATTACCGAATGCCTCGATCAATGCCTCCTATTCCATCGATGATGAAGGACTCGTCACGGGTGGAGTAACCCCTGGAACGGGAGCAGACAAGTTTTGGAGCCTCAAATTGCAGGTGAATCAATTGGTCTATGCCGGCGGTCAGGTCAGGGCCTCGTTGCGGGCGCAACGCTTCGCAGAAGAAGCGATTGTATTTGCCTTGAAATCTACGATTGAACAGGTGGCTTACAATGTAAGTTTCCGTTTCTACGATGCCTTGCTCGCTCGGGAACAGATTGAAGTGGAGCAACAAAATGTTGCCTATTTGAAAGAGCAGTTGAAGACGGCACAGGATCGTTTTGAAGCCAAGACCGTCTCCAAATTCGACGTGCTTCGTGCAGAGGTGGAACTCGCGAACGCACAACCGGCTTTGATTCGGGTAAAGAACAACTACCGTATTGCCATTGATGAGCTATACAGCGCGATTGGTCACCAGAACACCGGAATACTTGCTTATGACGGTTCTGAGATCGAAGGTGAGCTTGCATTTAGTCCCTTAAATTACGAACTGAGTGAGGCAATCCAAGAGGCGATGGAGTATCGACCCGAGATTCTGCAGTTGGAAACCATCATCCGAGCTCGTGAAGCTGGTATTGATGTTGCCAAAGCGGGATACCTCCCAACCGTTTCCGTCTATGGAAATTATGGTTATGAGAAGAACCCTCGGTATGACAGCTTCAGCGACTCCAACAAAGGTTGGTCTGTAGGTCTGCAATCATCCTGGGCGATTTTTGATGGGCGCTCTACTAAGGGTAAACTAATCCAGGCACGCTCTCAGTTACGTCAGTCGGAGCTTGATAAACGGCAGCTGCAATTGGCGATCGAAGTCGATGTGCGACGTGCGATTTCTGCGCTACAGGAAGCCGATGAATTGGCAGCTGCAGCGAATAAAGTCGTGGAGCAAGCAGATGAAGCGCTTCGATTGGCTGAGGTTCGTTATGAAGCAGGAGCCGCAACCCAATTGGAATTATTGCAAACCCGCGTTTCGTTAACCCAGGCCAAGACAAATTTACTGTCCGCGAATTACAGTTACCTTTTGGCAGCGGCCCAATACCGCCGCGCCATTGGTGCGGTATCGCGGTAAATATGAATTTGCTCCCTTATCAATAACACACAGTTTTTCGGATTCATAATAACTGAAGTCTGCCTCGGAGTTTTCGAGAGGATGGCAGTTGAAAAGTTTCTGAAAAGGAGAGAGAAACCAAAACAGGGTTTCGGTTGAATACCGAAACCCTGTTCGTTTTTGGGCAAATTGAACGGTTTCTGATCGTCATCGGATTTACCTGCAGGGTTTCCGAAAGCTGCCTCATGGATAGAATAGGGTTTCCTGGTTTCCAAACCCCACTGGCAACAGCAAGTTTTATTTGGTCCTGGAGTTGTCAACAGATCGAAACTCCATTGTGCTGATCAATATGCAAACTCCTTGTAGTTTGGTATACTATTTAGCTGAAACACTAGGTTAATAATTATTTCCCATTTTCGAATTTGAGAATGCGCAAAGATTTCTGTATGCTCTCTTTTTGTAAGATGGTTACTGCACTTTGCCATGGTCTATCTTCCGTTTGATACTAAATCTCTTTTTATGAAAAAACTACCCATCTACTTCGCTTGTCTTCTACTGCTTGTCTCTGCTTCCTGGGCGACGCTTACCAATGAAAGTGTGGTTAAGATGATTCAGGCAGGTCTGGAAGAAGATACGATTGTGTCGGTTATTGAAAAAGATGAGTCGAATTTTGATCTTTCAGTCGATGGCCTGATCGCTCTAAAAGAAGCAGGTGTTTCGGAAAATCTAATTCAAGTCATGTTGGACGCCTCTGGTAAGGGAGAAACTGAATCGACTGCATCGGTATCCTCTGGGGAGATGAAGAAAGAAATGGGAGCGATGGAAAGCATCGCCCCTCCCTTTATCGATCCACAGCCTGGTGGTGAGTACTATACACGCTATACATTTTACTACGAGCGGAACGCGTTCAGATCCACCAACTACCGTCGGGGTACACCAGTTCCCATTAATACCAAAGTGAAACTGCTAAGTATGGGCGCTGAGGAGTATCTCATCAGTGTAAAAGGTGAGACAATTACCGTTAAGAATAACTACAAGCATTCTGGGTGCTCAGTCGAAGAGTTTGCTTCAAAAATGTTGTCGGAAGAACCCACTGATATCGATGCTCTAGGAAAGGGACTCGCAGCAGATATCAAGTATGGCTCTTTGCGCCTCGGCATGACAAAAGAACAGGCCATTATGGCTCGAGGCTATCCACCTGTACATGAAACTGCTTCGATCGAAATGGATCGGTGGGTGTATTGGTCGAGTCGATTTGTGAAACTCACCATTGTCTTTTACGACGGAATTCTTTCTGAAGGACGAGGAATTCGTTAGAAAGTCAGGAATTTTGCCACACAGGTTGTTTTTAGTATTGAGGTCGGGGGTCGATTAGCTGAAACCGTTCGACTCTGCCCAATGGAGTGCATGGAAAGACATGACATCATTACCTCCAGAGTATACCCAATTTCAACGAGCGGTCCTAAAACACCTGCAAATGGAACAGATCTCATGCCGTTCGACAGGCTCGCGGTCATGAACAAGCACGAGATACAGGCTACTTGAAGTAGCATCCGATGCTCGCAACGGATTGCGCGCGGGATACTACAACCGTTGATTGGAATGAACTGACTATAAAACCAGCCGGAAGTGCCCCACTACTCGTGCCTTTAAACGTTTGTTCCTACCTATAGGAGTGGGCGTTGTGTTTCGATCTCTACGAGAAGATCTGCTCTGCAGATGTCGGATTCGAGTATACGGAGATTCTTCAGTGACTCTCCTGATGTTTTGAGCGCATCCATGAGTGCTTCCAACTGAGAAGAATCGCGCAGGTAAATCGTGGTGTCTTCCAGTAATCTGGAAGTATCATGACTGTCCAGAGGGCCAAGCACCTGTTCTTTCATGATTCGCACATTATCAAGAGTCGTTTCCAATTGTTGCGCCAAATCTCCAATGTGAACACTCTGATGTCCTTTGATGGATGCGGTTCCGGAAATGTAGAAAAAAGTCTGATCGAGTCGATCCACATCACTGGCGCGAGAAAACGAAGGGGATTTCGGTCCGTATGCTGATGGATATTGATAAGCGGGGACTTGATCGGGGTTTTCCCAATGACGAACGGGTTCGCGAGTGGCGATAAAGTAGACAACCAGCTTATTACCCAGGATTCCAACTGCGGAGGCGGATGGCATCGAAAGGTTCTGCTCGACGAATTGATCGGAACGCCCCATACAAAAACTTTTATAGTTCTCGAGCTCTGGACCAACCTTATTAATTTCGGGAACATAGTTCCATATGCGAAGAAGATGATAACCTTCGAGTGAATGCAGCAGTTCGCTGTAGACTTGAGCCGAGCTGACCTCCGGAATTTTGTTCATTTCCACACAAGCAGCACCAACGAGTGTATTTTCGTTTTTCAGGAGATGAAAGTGGTCTTTGGAATTGCCGACAAAAGTGGGTGATTCTGACAGTTTCATTTCGGAAGGACCTCCCAACAGAGGAATATTGAGCCGTATATTTAATGCATCCTCAGAGAGCACTACCTCTGATTCATCGGTTCCAAATGTGATAACGGCTATCATGTAATAAAAACGAAAATGCTTCCTAACCCTGAAACATCCCCTATCGGTGAAGGGATGTAATTGTGTGATTTCGATAGGTAAACACACCGACTTTCCAAAACTCAATCAGAATGTTCTTTTCCTTGGCTTTTTGGTGTGCGAAGGGAGATTTGATGCCCACACTCGGCGATCTTTTGAGCGATCTTCGTTCGGTCGGGTTTGCCTCTGGCATTCGCGGGTAACTCTGCTGCAAACCACACAATCTTGGGGCGTTTCCATACGGCCAGCTGTTGGGTCGAAAATCCTGCAAATTCAATCTCTGAAATACTACCAACTATCGCCGCCACTACGCGATGACGGACAGTATCATAGTCAACATAGGCGTCCTTTATTTGTCTGTGTTCGAGCAGTGTTTTTTCAATTTGCGTGAGGTCCAACCGTTTACCGTTATGTTTGATGATGCGATTGCTTCGGCCTTTTAACAACAATGCTCCTTCTTGGAGCTCTGCGTAATCTGAAAGAAGAAAACAGCCCGTTCCGCTGATTTTATTGCGGTTTTTGTGGGTATAGACAGCACCACTTCTCACCTGCACCCGCCCAGTTTTACTGAGCGAAACCTCCACATTTTTCATAGGCATGCCGACCGACCCGATATCTTTGAGGAGGTCTCCTGTGGTGTCGTAAGCGATACCGCCAGTTTCACTGGACCCATAGAAATTGTGAATCTTAAGACCGTGCCGTTTGTAGAATTGGTTTACTAAGTCAGCTCCAAGTGGACTGGCAGCGGAAATTACCAGACGGAGGCTATCAGATAATTGAGTCGTTTCAGAGCGGGAGAGCGCCTTGAGAATGGCTGGGATGGTCGGCATTACGGTCGCCCGACTTTCCTTTAACTCCTTTTCGATGATGCCCGGTAGTGGGATGGAGTTGAAAACGATGGGAATACCCTTGAGAAGAAAAGGGTATACCAAGCTACCTAAGCCATAGGAGTGCCCAAGGGGAATGGTGGCGAATTGCACATCCTTTTCTTGGATTTCCATCGTCTCCAGGATGTTTTGGGAATCTGCCACCATTTGAGATTCGGTGAAGGCAATGGATTTGGGGATCGAAGTGCTGCCCGAGGTAATTTTGAAAATTTGGATATTCGCTCTGCTCAAGTGGGGGTGACTGCGGTTGTGAATGAATTGCAAGCCTTCATCGCTATACCATGCATTACACCCAGTGGCATGCAGTATGCGCTGGGTCTCCTGGGGAGTGCTCGTTCCGTCGATTGGAACAATGATGGTCTCCGCCTTCAGAAGAGCAAGGAAGGTGATGAGCCATTGCTCCCGATTTTCGATCTTTATACCAACAACCTTTGAGTGGGAATTGTGAAAGGTTTCACGGAGCTGAGCGCACTCGTTTTCGGCGCACCGATCGACCTCGCCAAACCGGAAGCGTTTCCCACTCGGGAAAGAAACAATCGCTGTATTGTCCGCTTTTGCCCGCACGATATTGTTCCATATCTGTAGGAGTTGGCTCATGTGACTAAGATACTCATATCTCCGCTCGCCCAGATACGGTTGTTTTCATCCATCATGCTCCCTTCAAACATCCAGAGTCCCGAATCACCAGCCAGTTTTAGGCGGGCCTCAATCGTAAAGGTAGTATCGTAGGGAAGCGTGGGATTGGGAAATTCAAACGATCGACACTTCAGCAAACGTCCTTGAGTGATGCCAGTTCCGTATTGCCGAATCGAGACGAACAGGGCACATGCTTGGGCGATGATTTCCACCGCCATGTTGCGGGCACTCCTGAGTCATTTTGAAAAAATCCGTTGTTTTGATAGCTGGCAGTGCATTGAATGCATTGTTCCTCCATTTTATCGATGTGATCAATTAACACCATCGGTGCACTGTGTGGAAGCAGTTCGCTGACCGGTTTTTTCAGCAGTGTTTGAATATCAAATATATCACTCATCAGTATAGGGGGAGCGAAGCGAAAACTCCGTATGGATCAACCCAAGGGCTGCGATTGTGAGTACTGTGGTGCCTAGATCCATAACAGCTGGAATTTGGCTGAAAGAAAGGGCAGAAAACGATGCCATAGTGGTCAAGGCTGATGCACGGATCGAAATTGGATAGGCCCCGCGTTCTGACTTCGCGGCAAATACGGCGTAATCGAGGGTGATACAGGTGCCTAGGAGGATACCGATAAGGTGGAAAAGCGTTATCGATTCTCCAAGAAGCGTAAAGAGACCGAGAGTCATTAGCACCGCCATTACCGGTATTTGGATAATGCGAACAGTACTTTGCCACCGGTAAACGGCAAATAGGGCGAGGGCGATCACAAGCATCGAGATCCACAGAGAACGAGTGACGCCACTACGGTAGCTTGAAAACGCTTGATTTAATGACTTGAGAGGCGCCAGTTCAAAAGAGTGTTCCAATGCTCCGGATTTGAGTGACAACGTCGTTGGTGATTGAATTTGGGTGGTGCCCCAGTAGCGTTCACCTTCACGGTTGAGAAGGAAAGTCAGCGGATACTGGAGTTGGTCCGCGATGCTTTGGTATAGGATTTCCCATTGCTGCAATTCTGCGGAAGTCTGGACGGATTTTTCCCAGTCATTCCAGAAGGGTTCAAACGCTGTTGAGTCATACCCTCCTTCCTCGAAAGCTTTCTTTAGTGATTCGGAAAACTGCCGATGGGAGGTGTTTTGGAAATCAAGGTAGGTTTCGATCTCTTGGGTCGTAGGTAATAGAGAGGCGATATCGCGAAGTGTTGTCTCAGGTTGGGTTAGCTTCACTTCAGACTGCAGTTTCTGCTGGTTGTCAACGACCTCCTGAATCGTTGCCCCCATCGTGATCCACAGAGTTTGCTCTCCACTGTTACTGCCTCCGTAGGATCGAACCTCAGCATCGTTGGATGGGGCTTCAGTGAGGGAGATTTGCAGATCTTCGATGTTATCTTTTGAGCGATGGAATAGGATAAAAACAACGGCACAGCCGAGGGTCAGCCCCCATCGAACCCAATTCCCCCATTGACTCGATGGTAGAGGGAAGCGGTATT
>CAXXVT010000043.1:0-25659 GCA_963676215.2 Opitutales bacterium
CAAATGGGACAGATTCTCACGATTACCATTCTTGGTAGCACCTGTTTGGGCATGGCGACTGCCCTCGTTTCAGAGCGTGAACGTGGATTGTGGCGTCATTATCAACTCCTTCCGATTCCGACTCATCGTCTTCTCATTAGCGTGATGTCCGTGCGCTTCATCATCGTCGGCCTAGCGGTCCTATTGCAAATGGTCCTGGCAAAGTGGATTTACGGAACTCCCTTCCCCGGTCACCCGGTGTTGTTCATTCTCGTTTTTCCTATTGTTGTGTTTGGATTTTTGGGCCTTGCTCTCATCCTGACTGCAATGGCGAAGGATGTCCCTTCAGTGCAAGCCCTCGGGCAGTGCATTTTTCTGCCAATGATTTTGATTGGAGGTGTTGGGATTCCGCTCATCGCTCTGCCTTCCTGGGCCAAAATGGTGGCCACTTTCATGCCAGGAAGGTATGCTGTCGAGCTCCTGCAATCCTGCTATCAATCAGCCCCACTTCCAATAGGATCGATTCTTTTTCCGATATTGGCCCTTTTGGGAATCGGTATCGTCGCCATGATCGCGGGGCTTAAGATTTTACACTGGGATCGATACCAACCAGTCAGTAAACGATCCATTCTTTGGATTGCCATTGCTTTAGTCGCATGGCTTGGCGTTGGATCCTTAGCCATTCTAACGGAACGGGTGGATTCAAGTGGCCAGCTCAACACGATCACTCTTGCTGATATCAGTGAGCAGCAACTCAATGCCATCGATTTTGAAACTCTACCGGAGGACAATGGCTTCTACACGCCTCTGGCACCACCATTAAAAGGACAACGCCTGACTTTCCGAATGAAGGAGTTTCAACCTCGCTTAGAGCAATGGAAGCCTGCACAAGTGCCGAACAACACCCAAGCAGTATTGAATCTACTTTGCGTCGCCGCCAATAGTGACATCGTCCAGGATCGCTCAGAGGCCACGATCGCGCGTATGGTGTTTGATAATATGCAGCAACAATTCGAGGTCCAGGAACTGACTCAAGTTCTCGCATGGATCATTCTCAATCCCGACTCTGGAAGGGTGCTCACTTCGATCCCAGAGCTAGGCCTCAGTATGGAAGTCCACCCCGATATCGTCAGAGAGCGGTGCAACTGGTATGCCCGTAAATACCTTGGCCGACTCATCGGAAAAATCTCTGAAAACGAGTAAGCTCGATCCTATCAAACGTTCCATCCATATTCTCTGCAAAATTGGTAGGGACTGACGGCCTCCCTCCTTAGGCGGGCAGGCAAGGCAGTCCTCGTTTCCAGCCTTCTTCATCACTCACCGGCCAGTAACCGCACGAATGAATTCATGCGCTCCATAAAACCAAAAACAAAGGAGGTGATGACTTCAGTCGTCACTTGTTTCAACTAGGTTCCATCCAACACAAATCTCACCCATACTTCGGATCCATATACAACCCAATACCTCCGCGATACTGGTAGGGCCTGACGGCCTCCCTCCTTAGGCGGGTAGGCAAGGCAGTCCTCGTTTCCAGCCTTCTTTCATCACTGACCGGCCAGTAAACGCACGAATGAATTCATGCGCTCCATAATTAAAAAAACCAGGAGGTGATGACTTCAGTCGTCACTGTTTCAACCAGGTTTCATCCAACGCAAATCCTACTCATTCTGCAGATCCATGTTAAACCAACCGCTTCTGTCCCCACTTTCGACTGATGATCCAACTCACGATGGCAATGACAAAGACAACCGCGGCCACAACTGATCCCGACACAATATCGGTACTTACAGCTCCCGCTATTGCATAAATCAATGCGGGAAAAACGGATCCAAGAGCACTGGCGACCAAAAACCGCTTCCAACTCATGCCAGATAGTCCCGACATGATGGAAACCGTTTCACTCACGATCGGCAACATGCGCGAAATCACAACCGCGAATACACCGTAATTTTCAACGAGGAGCGTTGCTCGCTGTTGCTCCGTTTTAGAAACATGCTTCAACACCCATCCCTGGCAGTTGCAGCCCAGCCACCACCCCAGCATAGCACCTGCTATCGAAGCGAAAAAGGAGACCAAAAATCCGACCCATATGCCGAGGATCGCACCATGGGCAATCATCACTACACTCGATGGAACCGGAACAAAAACATCCGCTACCAATAGCCCTCCACCAATAAGAGCTGCCCAACCACGGCCCTGCAGCATCATTTCCGTAGGATCCGTAAGAATGGGGATACCAAGGTGCTCGACCAGCAAAAAGCTAAGTATTACAAACGCAGCAATTACGACTGCACTGACAACGTATCGTTTCATCGTTCCTAACAATTTCTACAGAGAAGATAACCCTAACAGTAAGATATCATTATCCAACCCTCTTCTTTATCACTCTAAGGAGGATTTCAAATTTCATAGAACAGACTGTCGAACTTTCCCGACTTGTAATTCAATTTTGCGAAACGATCTAGTTAGGAGAGACCGTCACAATCTTTGGGATAACACAGAACATGCTTTACGACGGTATCGTTGAGGTAGGAAATGTTTAATACATCCGACACTTCAGCGATGTCCTTCACCACTCCGTCTCCAAACGAAATGTATATTTTCTGATCTCGATCGGTATAGGCACTGTTCGAGATAGTCTCACAAGAATACAGGTAGTTTACATCATCGTCGCTACCTTCATCTAGGATGGAGTATCTTTCCCTTATCTTGGATTTAATGGCGCAAATCGTTTCTTCTTCGAAAGGATTTCGATCGATCACAACTTTTGGCAACTGCCGATGCACAATCCCCTTCGCCAGTTTACTGAGAATAAGGTCGGGATGATTTGCCCATTGTTTTGCAGATACCAGGATGTCAGTGTCGTCCAGTTCAAGGAAATTCTCAATAACGGCCTCTCGATTCGCTTCGACAAACTCTTTTGAAACATTGTTGTTCAAAAAATACCCTAAGGCGGGCGTGCTGAACAAAGGAACTCCGTTTAATGCAAGATGACTGGCTCTTTGCAAGGTTTTCACCAATAGGAACTCCGAAGCAACCACTGCCTTATGGTAGTAGACTTGCCAATACATCAAACGACGGGCAATGAGGAATTTTTCGATCGAATAGATCCCCTTTGCCTCAACCGCCAAATTATCATTCACAACATCGAGCATTTTGATGATGCGGTCGGAACTGATTTGCCCTTCAGTGACGCCAGTGAAGTAGCTGTCGCGCTTCAAATAGTCCATGCGATCCATGTCCAGTTGCCCGGAAACCAATTGATGCAAAAACCGCTTGGGATAGTGATTATTAAAAATACTCAACGCCATCTCCAGTCGATGATCATACTCGGCATTGAGCCGCTGCATCAGGATCGTGGAGACCTCCTCGTGCGAGATCCCATGAATCAAACTATTCTCGAGCGCATGAGAAAACGGTCCATGCCCAATGTCATGCAAGAGGATGGCAACATAGGTAGCCTCTTCTTCTTTGTCAGTGATTTCAATACCCCGTTGCCGTAAGTTTTGAATCGCCTGAGTCATCAAATGCACCGCACCAAAAGCATGTTGAAACCTCGTGTGAGTCGCACCCGGATACACATGATCCGTCAGCCCCAATTGTTTGATCCGCTTTAATCGTTGGAAAATGGGATGGTCAAAAAGGTCATAGATCAACTCCGATGGAATTTTGATAAATCCATGCACAGGATCATTGATGATCTTCAATTTATTGGAACCCGTTTTAGGCATCCCAGTATAGTAGATAAATTCTCTAGAGATTTCTACTCTCTTTCTCGACAATCAAAGTTGAAAGATTTCGCGATTTTGTGAGCTCTCATAGCAATTAGCGTTAAAAAGACATCAAACCGAAACTGATCTCATGCCGTTCGACAAGCTCACGGTCTTGAACAAGCATAAGATGCTACAGGTTGCGAGCTGTAGCCATCCGATGCTAGAGCATCGGATCATCTCATCCTGGAATTCTATTACTACCTCTACCACGTAGCATCCGATGCAAGCATCGGATAATGGACGCGGGAATTTAAAGGCTTATCGATTTGAGCCTTCAATTAATCGATGCGTTTCCCAAGATTCGCTACCCCGATCAAGGAGAGGGTTCCTCGGTGAAAACCGAATGGTATTTTTGGTAAATACCACCTCTATGTTGCCGGGATAACAGACCGTGGATTTGATTCTGCTCGGCGTCGTAATACACGCTCAGGTTTTTGAACCGTTTTTTTCTGGGAAATTCAGGCTCTTCGCTACCGTCCCATACTTCCCAATGGAGTCCATCCTCCGAAAAGAGGTGCCAGATACCGTTTGGCGGCCAACCATCCGTGGCCCAACAGTGATAAAACCGAGGTGTTTTAATCACCGTTGGAAAAATGAGATGGGCCGACTTAAGTGACGTGGGTCTCAAGTCACGAATACTGCCTTCATCATCGTCGTCACGGGCGAAATACCACTGCTCTCCTGTGGATGAATAGAGCAATGCGAGACCACTTCCATAACCATCGCTATAGAAGAGAAATCGATTGGCTGCCGGATCATCATGGTCAATCTCCGCCGATCCTTCATCGTTTACGATAAACCCCATTCCAGATCCCCAAACGTTTTCGCCACCCGGGCCAAATCGCTCCCAGATTTCACCCTTGAGCATTCCATGATAATTCCACTTCTGAGGGTTCCCTTTTTCTGAACTCAAGAACGCAGGGTAAACTCTACCATCTTCGGGAGGATAGCCCTTTGCCACATGGGCAATCGCATAATACCGATCCTCTTTTTTCGAATAAACAACAACGGGTCGGGTAAAAAAACGGGCTTCGTGCAGTTCCCCTTCCGAATTGAAAAGGTCATTAATGATTGAGTTTTTGATCACCACATCCCCTGGCTTCATACGATCCCAACCGCCTTCAAACAGTGAGATACCCGCCTCCAGCCCCAAATAGTTGTAATTGTTCCAAGCTAGAGCCTGTTTCGGTTTCCCCTCAGGCACCACACAACTGGTATAAGCACCCTCTAGTCCTTCCACCCGCTCAAATGGCGTTTCCCAGCCAACAACCTCAAGCCCCTCCCCATTCACTGAAAGAACAGACACAAAAACAAGCAGTATAGCCGAGAATTTTAAAACCATATGAGAGACCCGATTTGATCGTCATCAAACCATACCATTATTTGATCGGATTTCAAAGAAAGCGTTTGTTAAGCATCACCTACAAACGACGAAAATCCAGCTGCTCTTTTCTTCAACTCATGGAAAGGGATGAACCGGGGACATGCCAGTCGGACGAGAAATCCAATCAACGGATATGTTTAAATTATTGGTTTGACCCCCAGAAATCCCTCCTTTAGGAAAATCAAATAGGTGAGCTGCTCAAGATAGTCACCGTAGCCTACACCATCATCACGAAGGGTTGTGCAGAAACTCCATACTTTGGAAACGATCGAATCAGTGGTCATATGACAGGAATAATAAAGGAAAGGATAGGCACAATTACCCTATCATTTCTTCTTTGCAGCAGGTTTTTTCTTTGCAGCTTTCTTTTTGGGAGCAGCCTTCTTGGGTTCTTCTGAAGGAAGAAAGCTTCGAGTATCAACCGTAGGTAGCTCCAATACGCCATTTATCGAACGTGCAGAAACTATTGCTACCCATTCCCGTATCGCCCCATAGAGAACGGATCCGCCGCTAATACGAACGAGCGTTTCCGCTTTATCAGCTGGGTATTCGGGATGCACCTGAAATTCACCTACAGCTTCAACAAGTCCGACATATTGTGACGACGGATTCTCTTTTGTGTTAATGAGTTCAACCTTTAGGCGCAGATTCCAATGGTTTTCATCATTAGGGTTTTGGTGACAGAGAATTCCATGACGACAAGAGACCACATCAGAATCAGATTCTACATGGTTTGTCTCGGTAATTGGCTTCAATGAAAACTCTGCCAAACGGTGTTCTTTTACCTGTAGCGGACTTAACATCTAATATACTCTTCGTGGGTTTGGATTTCAGAAAACGAAACATCCTGTTGATCCGCAATTGAAACCATCGCTTGGCTTGCAACTGCCAAAGTGATACAGGCCGCCAATGGCAATGGACTATTTATAACATTCCTATATTTGCAGGCTGTTTGCTTTGAAACCTTTGCTTCAAAATTTTGATCTGCCAGCAGAGGTTCACGCAACAACCCATGAAAGGTGGCATTCCGTTGTTGTTTTTCCAAGCTCGTGAAAGCCATCCTAAGCAAAGTGTCTGTTGATGGATCTTGGACGCGCTGTCCCGCTTCCAACCGTTTCAGTGTTGGTAAGGAAAGTCCAAGTGCGACTTTTGCAAAATCATCCTGAGAACGATAGCCCAATGCTTTGCGTTTAGACACAACCTCTTTGGCTGTGAGTAAACCATGGGCGATCTGAAACGCTTCCACTGTAGCACGCACCTTCGCAGCCATTTGTTCCGGTGACAGTAAGCGGTGACCACAGTTTGAGCATTCCATGCAAGTATATTTTATCACAAAGGTTTCGTTTCTAAGTTCAGACTCACCTTGCACGATAACTTCGTGGTATGCGTTCTTAGTATCGCAATTGAAACAATCTGTAGGTAGCTCGGTGCGAGTTTCTGGAAGCTTTTTAAATTTAAACTGGGTAGTCTTCATGACAACTTATGTGAAGGTAATAGATACCTTTGGTTTTCTCTTTCAGGCAAAACTTGAAATACATCTCTCTGTTAGGATCAAACGAACAACCTTTGACACTGAATGCCCACAAAGTGAGCCCCTCAGTTTGTTTGTGTCGGGTTGATTTTCCGGGTGGTGCGGGTTTTCGATAAGCTTTTTTCGGATCAACTAGTGCAAGTTGGATGCATTCGTAAATAACAATTCTATATTCCCTTTCATTGCTGAGCCCAAGTTTTTCGATCTCAGACTGAATGGGTATATCATGAAAGGAGACTCTGTTCGGATCGTCTTCGAAAGCAGCAAGCGCCTGACGAAGCTTTTTGTAGAGTTCCCTGGGAGAAGGATTGTGCATTCTGTCTCATAGCTCAAGATGGTTATCCGTATCAAATGATACTAAATTATCGTCCAAATCAAGCAATTCTAAAGATTATTTTTGTGAGAAGGATTAGGATTGGTCTTCTGTTATGAAGAATTTGAGCATAAATGTTTCTCAAGATTAAGCAATTCAAAGCCTGGCAGAACTCACTTTTCGTCCCAAACCCATCCTCTCTGAAAATCAAGGGAAATTCAGGGGGTCAAGGGAAATTCAGGGGGTCAAAGGGAAATTCAGGGGGTCAGACTGATAATTTAGGGAAATTCAGGGGGTCAAGGGAAATTCAGGGGGTCAGACTGATAATTTAAATATTTCGCGGCTATTTTTTACTCGTATGATCTCTCTACTTAGGCCAATTGCAATGGCCTTTCCTAAACGATTATCCATTAGAACATGACAGAATCGATGCCTGGAATAAGAAGGAATTCAGGGGGTCAGACTGATAATTTAAATATTTCGCGGCTATTTTTTACTCGTATGATCTCTCTACTTAGGCCAATTGCAATGGCCTTTCCTAAACGATTATCCATTAGAACATGACAGAATCGATGCCTGGAATATGTTTCTTTAGCCATTGGTTCAGATCTTCAGTTAAACCAACATAGTAGCGGTCTTCATATAGGTCACTTTAGAGGGTATACACATAATGTTAGCTCATTAGATTCGAGGAATTGGGATTCTACTCTAGCCAGCAGAGGCGCTTGGCGCGGCGTTGTCCAAAGGACGAAGACGGGTAGTTTGAAGGTTTGAGATTGTACCGTTTGTGACAGAGTAGTTGCGCTTAGGTTGTTGTGGTTAAATGTCATCTCATATTCACGGTCAACTATTAATGACCCCCATGGGGGTCGCCGCCCGGATTCGGAACTGTTTGGGACTTAATCCGCCCAAAGCAGTATGGATTCGATGGGTATTGTAGAACCCTTCGATGTAATCAAAAAGAGCCAACTTCATTTGTTTAGCACTCAGGGATTGATCCAGAGCCCGGCACTCACATTTGAGCGATCCAAAGAACGATTCCATGTGAGGGAGAATTCAGGGGGTCAGACTGATAATTTAAATATTTCGCGGCTATTTTTTACTCGTATGATCTCTCTACTTAGGCCAATTGCAATGGCCTTTCCTAAACGATTATCCATTAGAACATGACAGAATCGATGCCTGGGAAGGAATTCAGGGGGTCAGACTGATAATTCAAATAATTCGGGGCTATTTTTTACTCGTATGATCTCTCTACTTAGACCAATTGCAATGCCCTTTCCTAAACGATTGTCCATTAAAATACGACAGAATCGATGCCTGGGGAGAATTCAGGGGGTCAGACTGATAATTTAAATATTTCGCGGCTATTTTTTACTCGTATGATCTCTCTACTTAGGCCAATTGCAATGGCCTTTCCTAAACGATTATCCATTAGAACATGACAGAATCGATGCCTGGGAAGGAATTCAGGGGGTCAGACTGATAATTCAAATAATTCGGGGCTATTTTTTACTCGTATGATCTCTCTACTTAGACCAATTGCAATGCCCTTTCCTAAACGATTGTCCATTAAAATACGACAGAATCGATGCCTGGAATATGTATCTTTAGCCGTTGGTTCAGATCTTCAATCAAACCAACATAGTAGCGGTCTTCATATAGTTCACTTCCGAGGATGTACACATAATGGAAGTTCATAGAGTTCGAGGGATTGGAATTTTTCTCTAGCCAGCAGAGGCGCTTGGCGCGGCGTTGTCCAAAGGACGAAGACGGGTAGTTTGAAGGTTTGGAGTTTAGGGTGTTTCTCTGGCTTGCCGAGGCGTAGTTTGAAGATTTGGGGTTAAGGGTATTCGGTCCGGCTCCGTTCTTTCGAACTTTGCCGCGACAGTCTTCGTTTTCCGCTACGCTTCAAACGAAGACTGGTGCTGAGAAAGGGACTTGAACCCTTACGATCTTGCGATCACTAGAACCTGAATCTAGCGCGTCTGCCAATTCCGCCACCCCAGCAATTCAATGGTAAGTTGAATAAGAAACGATCAGAAGAAACCGCACCTCTTTTGTCAAGAATGCACTATGTTCAAAGGAGTTTCAGGAAATTCCCTAGTTGGATGACTTGATTTGCAGCGAAGTGATATCGTCCATCTCATAAACATACCGGATGCATTGTTGCATTGATTCAAGCAACGACTTCACGTTTACCGGTTTGGTCAAATAGTCGTTCATACCGACTTTCATACACTTTTCACGGTCTCCCGCCATTGCATGAGCTGTCAAGGCAGTGATCCACAAGGCCTTCGTATCTGGATTCTCCTTTTCCCAACTTCGGATAGATTTTGTCGAAGTCAGTCCATCCATTTCGGGCATGTGAATGTCCATAAAAATCAGATCAAAGGTCTCCTTTTGCACCGCTTCGAGGGCCAATTTCCCATTTTCGACAAAGGTGGCGCTGTATCCTAACCGTTTGAGGATCAAGCGAACGACCTTTTGATTGGTGATGTTATCTTCGGCAACCAGGATGCGAATAGGAAATCCTTTGCCCAATCCGCTATTCATCAGTTTTTGAAAATTAACTCTCGGATCGTTGATTTGTGATTCAGCCTCCGATTTCGGCTCGATACTGAGTTTCGTTTCGAAATAGAAACGAAATACCGAACCTTCGCCCAGTTTACTCTCAACCTCGATATCTCCCCCCATTTTACGACAGAGACTGCGGGCGATTGCGAGGCCAAGGCCAGTGCCTCCAAATTTGCGAGTATTGGAACTATCTGCCTGGGAAAAAGGCTTAAAAATGGTCTCAAGCTTGTCTTCCTCAATACCAATACCAGTATCTTCTACCTCGACCCAAATGCGAATGGTGGAATCGTTCCCTTTTTCTTGCTCCGTGAAACTTCGAACGATGATTTTTCCATGTTCGGTAAACTTAACAGCATTACCAAGCAAGTTCACAATCACCTCCTTCACTCTGGTTTCATCAAATGCAAACCATGATTCCACTCCCGCCATCTCAACAAGAATATCATTGTCCCTTTTGGAAGCTTCATGTCGCAAAACACTCACGGCTTCTTCCAGCACTGCATCCATACGATTGGCTTTAGGTCGCAAAGTGATTTCACCCGATTCCAATTTGGAGTAATCGAGAATTTCGTTTACGAGCTCCAGCAGCGTTTTCCCACTCACCTGAACCATGTTGAGCCACTCCACATGCTCATCGGCTAGATCACTATCGAGCAGTAAACTTGTAAAACCTAAGATACTATTGAGCGGTGTTCGAATTTCATGACTCATGTTGGCCACAAACTCACTCTTAGCTGTGTTCGCCCGGCGCGACTCTTTCGCCATACGTTCGGAAAATTCAATCTGCTTCTGAAGCTCGCTTTGCTTGCGCTCGATTTCGACTTGTTGGATGCGATTTCGAATCGCGAGTGCGATGCTATCCACTGCGGCAACAATGATCCGTCGGTCTACTATTTTCCAGCGCTCGCCACCATCACGTTTTCCAAAGCCCATAAAACCCCAAAGAACACCGTCGATGATCATGGGTACCATAAAAAGGGTATTGGCACCAATTTTTTGCATCATCGGATGTGCCGTTGCCCACGCATACTCTGACTCGACCCGTTCGATAACAGTGCGACGGTCCTTCAACCGCTCGGGCCAGCTCGTGCCGGCGCCAGCCCACTGAAACACTTCATTTGGGTCGATATCACACGGAGTAACATCGCTCCCCACCCAAGAATCAATAACAACAAACCCCTCACCAGCTGCATTCAAGGCCTCGCTCGCTTCAGGATTACATGTGGCAAGTACCACGACATCCACCTCCAGCGCATTTCCCATGCGTTCCAATATTTCTTTCTGAATATTATGGGTCCAAGAATGCTCTTGGTTCCCTCCATCGAGAAGTTGGTTCATCGAATGCACCAAAGCGTGAATCAATCTGTCGCGACGATGGATTCGGGATTCGGCAAATTTCTCAGATGTGATATCCTTTACAAATACCAACGCGTAATGCTCATCCAAAGAATTTGCATCCAATGAAAGAAACTGGTCCGCGTTATTTCGAGGACTACAGATGCATTTGGCAGATGCACTCCCTCTTTCCTGTAACTCGAGTAACCAAAGTTTGGCGCATTCCGGTTCAGCTGGACGAATAAGTGTTAAAATCGAACAATTAGAAGCGAGCTCCGCCAAGAAGCCAGTCATCTCCCTGAAATTCTGATTGAGCTTAATAACCCGCCCCTTGCGATCAATCACCGCTACTCCATCAGGGGAATGATTCATACATTCTTCCAAACATTTATTAACATTCGGAAAAAACTCTTCATTGGATTTCCATTCAGAAATATCCCAGCGGATTCCATTCACTTCTACTATCCTCCCTTCTTCATCAAAGGTTGGAAGGTATTCATCTCTCACCCAAAATGTCGCACCATTTCCATGCACAAAACGGTATTCCACCGTCAATCCTTCACCATCAGGTAATTTGGCAATGGTTTCCTTAAGTCGATCACGGTCTTCACTGAAAACATGGTCAAACCACAGGTCCGGATTTTTCAGGAACGCCTCAGGTTTAATTCCAAGGAGACCTTCTGCATTCGAACTAATGTGAGAGAGCGTAAAGTCAGGCTCGAGCGTAAACGAGAAGAACACCGTCTTACTCGACCGGGTCGCAATCCCAAAAAAATTAGTTTCAGTTGCTTTTGAGCTCTCCGAAGGCTTCTTGTCAGAAGGAACGATTCCTCCAAGGAAGGCCATTGCTACAAGCATTTCAGGAGCACTTTCAGTTAACCCCAGTAACCACGCGGCCCCAATGGTTAGAACAAAAAAAGCCCATATAGCAGCGCCCCAAATCTGCCAATAGCAGCTAGTAGGGCGAACACAAGTATGCTCCAAATGATGACTGTTGTTGAAATGCATCCGATCGGTCTTATCAAAATCGGTCGCTGCTCAGGATCCTTAACCCTTTTTAATACCTCGATTATGGTATACTACGTATTTCCACGTAATATCCTACCAGTTTAGCAGTGTTTTGACAAAATTGGTCGGCTATAAGCGAGAATTCATTGCATTTTTCCTGACAAATGGAGCAGAGATGTTGGAATTTTCAAAGCAAAGAAACAATATCTACCAAAGCCTCAAACATTACTATTATTTCATGTTCGAGCCAGTGCTGGATGCTCCAAATTTCCTAATTCTAGTTAGCACTATTGCTGTGATCGAAAACTTAGTTAGCTGAATTTATAAAAATTCAGAGATTCAAGGCTCACATTTTCATTTAATTGCTTCGAATTCTCACGAATCCGGCTACAAGTCAGAATCAGAAAGTTATCCAATGAAGGTGAACTAGGCGAATTCAATCATATCGGAGCCTACACGATCCTGCAGAACTGCGGGAACTCTGACCCGGTTATCACCCACATAATTGTTCTCAAGAATCGCAGCCAGAGTGCGGGGCAGTCCGAGCGCAGATCCATTGAGCGTATGAACGGGTTGCACCTTACCTTCTTTGTTGCGGTAGCGAATCATCGCTCGTCGCGCCTGGAAGTCCGTAAAGCTACTACAACTGGACACTTCGAGCCATCGTTGCTGTCCCGCTGCCCACACTTCCAAATCATATTGTTTAGAGTGGGGAAATCCAATATCACCCGTGCAAATTTGCAGCACACGATAAGGCAATTCTAACTTCTGGAGCATGTGTTCCGAATTAGCACGCAAAGATTCCAATTCCTCCAAACTCGACTCTGGGTTCACCCATTTCACGAGTTCAACTTTGTCGAATTGATGCAAGCGATTCAATCCACGCACATCTTTTCCCCAGCTCCCCGCTTCTCTGCGAAAACAAGGAGTGTAAGCACAAAACTTAATCGGGAGCTCTGCTTCTGACAAAATCTCATCGCGGAAGTAGTTGGTTACGGGAACTTCTGCTGTCGGAATCAAATAAAGATCTTCATTGGTCACGTGGTACATTTGTCCTTCCTTATCAGGAAGTTGACCTGTTGCCGTGGCACTCTCTGCATTGACCAAATGTGGAGCTTGGATTTCTTCGTATCCCAACTCAGTCGCTTCATCCAAGAGAAACTGAATCAATGCACGAGAGAGACGACTCATTGGACCCTTAAAAAACGGAAACCCTGCACCTGTTACCTTCACCCCACGAGGGAAATCGAGGTATTTGTCAGCATTTGGAATATCCCAATGGGGCACATAGAGACCCTCTTTCTTAAATCCTTCGGGCTCCCAACTATCGACAGTCACATTATCGTTTTCACCTTTTCCAGAAGGAACACTTTCGTCGGGAATGTTCGGGATCGTGAGCATCGCCTGTCTCCATTGCTCATCAACTTCTTTTGTGGACGCTTCTAACTCCTTGACTTCAGAAGACAAGGTTTTCATCTCCTTGATTTTTTCGATGAATGCAGCAGAGCCCTTTTCCATCTTACGCATCTCCTGATTGGCTGCGTTTTGTTGCGCCCGCAGTTGCTCAGTTGATGTCACAATGGATCGACGCTTTTTGTCGATTTCCAGGACTGCGTCTATATCACAATCGAATTTTTTCTTCGCAACGCCACTTTTCACGAAATCGACGTTTTGTCTGAGAAAATTAATGTCCAACATTTTAATTAAAGTGAGTTAAATCCGAATTTGAAAGTATCTGAGAAGTCCCCATATTCATGGGATAGCTTTAAATTCATGCAGAGCTTCCGATTTGAAAGCAACAAAAACAGAATAATCGCACGGATGATCGATCAGATCCCGTTCTCGATTACATCATCAAACCAACCCAATCTCTGATTGGATTTAAGCAGCAGTGCTTCGACGAGAAGTGCGCCACTTATCCCGATGATTCCGGATCCAGTCAAGAAGCGCTCGTTCAAAGCCTATGTCTTTGCCCACTTTTTCAGACTCCAACCACTTGTGTTTTAGAATTTCTTCACGTTCCTGAAGAAACTCCTGATACAAACTGGATTTGTCAGCGAACATTGCTGTTTTCTTATTGTCTTTGCTTTCGGCCATCAATCCCCTTCAAATTGACTGTAATTCTGAAGCGTTAGATTACCTAATCCCGGGTATGAATCAATCTATTTCTACAGCTTCGATGATTTTCTCGGCAATTGAAATGAAAGTTTGCCCTGCCAAACCTTTCGGGTCTGCCACTACTTGAGGGATCCCGCGATCGCCCCCTTCGCGCACGAAAGGATCGAGTGGAATCTGGCCTAAAAGTTCGGTGTCGAGAGCGTCAGCGACCTTCTGTCCACCGCCACTTCCAAAAATAAACTGCTTACTTCCATCAGCAGCTTGCAAGTAACTCATATTCTCCGCCACTCCAAGGATATCCACATCTACTTTTTCAAACAATCCCGCTCCACGACGCGCCACAGTGTAAGCGGCGGCTTGCGGTGTCGTTACAATAAGAGCTCCGTCCAGCGGTAAAGTCTGAGTCAATGATATCTGCGCATCCCCGGTTCCAGGAGGCAAATCAATAAACATGTAATCCAACTCGCCCCATTCCACGTTATGTGCAAATTGTTGGATAGCTTTCATGACCATCGGTCCCCGCCAGATCACGGCTTGTTCGTCATCCACAAGAAACCCCATCGACATTATTTTCACCCCATGCGCGACCATTGGATGAATCATATTGTCCGAAACATTGGGACGGCCATTGGCACCCATCATCATCGGGATCGAGGGTCCAAAGATATCACAATCCATGATGCCTACGCGTTCCCCTTTTAATCCCTGCTTCTTTAGAAGCATTGCCACTGCAGAAGCAAGATTACTGACAAAAGTGGATTTTCCTACACCGCCTTTTCCACTGGCCACCGCAATAATGTGTTTTACACCTTCCAGCTGATCCGGGGGCGTTGGTGCGGATTGATCGGCACCGCCAGTTCCCGCTTCAGGAGCAGATTTTACCGAAACAACAACGTTGCATTCAGTCACATCTTCTAGGGAAAGAACCGCTTTTTCCACAGCGTCCTTAATTTGACCGGGAATTGTTTCCTGCGCAGTTGTAATCTCCAATAAGACTTCAACCTCTCCATTTTTGACCGTGATATCCCGCACGAGCCCGAAGGATACGATATCCCGACTATACCCCGGGTAGTTGATCTTACGAAGCGCTTCAATTACTTGTTCCTGTGATGCCATTTCCAGCCAACATAGAAACACCTAGAAAAATTGCAATAGCGACAGAGGAGTGTCTGCGCATTTTTGTTGCAAATCCTCAAATTGATCGTTCAAAGTCGCAGCTCAGGGAGTGTTCTGGAAAATATCTTACCCTTTTTACAGTCAGTTTTTGAAAGTTTTGCTTCGCCCGGCGTCTAAGCTATCGTATTCACCGGAATGATAGGACTTAACCGAAGACGATTGTGATAAAACATCGAGTTTCCGCTTTCCATTTCTTCAATTTCTAATTATCTACTTATACATGGTGTTGAAAAAGGCCCATCACGCTTTCAAAACTTCCATCCTTGCTCTGTTGGCAGTCGCCTCAGTGGTTTCCTCTGAACGTGTAATGGCGCAGGAAAGCATCCTCATACCCGAGATTGCAAGAGAGGGAAAAATGGACGCGATTCCAATTCGCGTCATTTCGAACAATAGTGCTGTGCAGGCACTCGCCACCCGCGCATTCAATGCACACGGTGGATTCAATGCGAGTTTGGAGGGTTCCCCTGTTTATATCCTGAAATTGGATATGGATGAGAACAACCGGGTCTCTTACATCTTGCAGCGCAACGCACCAGTTACGGAGATTGCCAAGGGTTCGATACGGAGCAATCGATGGCACTTAGCAACCCTAAGGATTTGCGATATCATCATTGAAAAGACAACCGACCTCAAAGGATTCTTGGCTGGCAAGCTAGCTTTTGTAGGCCGAGTCAATGGATACCGTGAGATCTATACCAGCGATCTGTTTTTCCAAAGTGTGCAACAGCTTACCCGCGATGAGTCCTATTCTCTAAGTCCTTCTTGGTCCCCGGACGGGCTCAAGATCCTCTACACTGGCTATTTCCGAACAGGATTCCCCGACATTTTTCTCATCGATGTCCTCAGTGGCCAACGCAGCATGTTTGCGACCTACAAAGGTTCCAATACGGGGGCTGAATTTTCTCCCGATGGAGAAGAGGTCGCAATGGTATTGTCCTCGAACAAGAGCACAGAAATTTATATTTCTGATAATTTCGGTCGCCGCCCGAAGCGTATAACCAATAACCGTAGTTCAGAATTGTCCCCAAGTTGGGCACCCGACGGTTCCAAAATGGTGGTGACTTCAGACAAACTAGGAAGTCCTCAGATTTTCATTCTCGATAAGGATTCCGGTAATATGGACCGGGTAAACATCACTGTCAGTAACTACTGCGCCGAGCCCGCATGGAATCCGATCGATCCAGATTGGATTGCTCTCACAGTAGGGGTAAATAGCTATTTCCAGATTGCGATTCATAATCTAAAGACGGGGACTACTCGCGTGCTCACCGATCATACGGGAGATGGAGTTGAGCCCACTTGGGCAGCCGATGGGCGTCACATTATCTACACCGTTAGAGAGCATGGCACCAAACGACTGCAACTGATCGATACCGTAACTGGACACACCGCACCGCTGCATACAGCGCGCTTTGGCGAAGCATCCGAAGCGAGCTTCGTTTATCCTTTCTAAGATAGAACCTGCAGTCGGAGGCATTCGTCGTTGCTACTTCCCTTCACCAGGAAGAATCACTGAACGTGGATTTACGGGAGAGTTAATGACGAGTTTCGTTTGCTCTTAAAACATGATGATGAAGATTCGATGCGAGCATCGAATACGACAAAATCCATCTAGCTACTGACTGTATCTGAAACAATCCGTGCATATCTGTGGCCGTGAATGTTCTGAATACCAATTAGCGTTTAAATCAATACGTGAATAGTCCGATGCCCTTCGACAGGCTCAGGATCTTTCAGACAAGCATCGGATTATACACCTCACCTACCGTATCTCATGCTTGTTCATGACTGTGAGCCTGTCGAATGGCATGAGATCTGTTTCAGCTTGAGGTCTTTTTAAACGCTTATCGGTTTAACAACCTGACAGAGTCCACCCAGCTTACTCCACGATCAGTTCCAGGGAATGCAATCCAAACTTCAATGCTCTGATATCGCTACTTCCATCCAGGGCTCTTGGAGAGATTGAGTCCATAGATTCAAACCGAATCTGCGCCAGTTGTTCACCATTGAGAATCTCGATGAGCGGTTTCTCAAACTCAATCAGGTGCTGTTTCGTAAAGTCCTGCTCAGCCACAAGCTGATCATTGATAAAAACACGGGTTTGTTGGGATCCAGCGAAATAATTCGCATTAATAAAGAGGCCGGAATACCGGTAATCGGGATTCAATCTTACAATGATTGAAGCAGCTTCTGTCTTAGACCATCGTCCCCATGTTTCTTCTTCATACCAATCTTCTCCAAAATAGAAATAGCCCCGATCATCCCCATCAACCACAGCAGTTGGGTTTCCTCTCCACATCGGCATTTTGTGACTCATGAGCTTTAACCGCTCCTGATTGAGAATCCTGCCCATATGGGATGCGACACGATTATCTGGATTCAAGCTCTGAGGTTCAATCCACCCTGCTTCCACCAAATCTCCAATAACCAGAGGAGTCACCACTTCACTGCCTTCTTCAGTAACGTGAAAGTGAGTATCCAATAGATACTCCACAGGCATCGCATAACGATGATAATCTAAAAGGCAGGAAATGCCCAGTCGCTTACACAATGCTTCCGCCTGAGAAACCATCGGTACGAGGAAATCTCCATATTTCCCATAACAATCTGCCCCCACCACAATGGGCGCAGTCAAGATCACTTTCACTCCACGTTCCCTTTCCAGAGCCGCAAGTTTCTCCAAAGAATGCCTGAAAGCGTCAGTGTATTGTATCGGACCATTGGCAAATTCGGGAATAATATAGCCGTCGCAATCGGAATCTTTTGGAAGGCTCTCCGTTTCCGGTGCAATCACCACTTCCCCATTTGGTGCTTTCTGTAGATTGTGATCGTGATAAAACTGCAAACGCTGCAATTCTTCAAAATAGTCACCATGCCTTTCCTCAATGGGTAGGAGTAGCTCTCGAGTTACCACCGCCAATGGAGTCTCAAATGCCCTGCACAATTGCTGCCACAACGGCAAAGAATAATAGTACCCGCGCCCACGATTGAGAAGAGACTTCAGATGATTTTCGCTCAAATCGGGAGCGTGATAGTAGTTCCACTCCAAGGGCAGAATCACAATATCGCCCTCATGGGCATACTTCCAAAGTCGTTCGACTTTATCATGCAAAGACGCTCCTGCATGATCCGCCATGATCAATGTCGGGTATCCTGTAAGGGACTCCACCAATTGAGGGTCAAATGCGTGAAGTCCATTCGATCCACTTTCAATTAGAATTCGTGCGCCCGGAATTTCCTCCAGCAGGAGCTGTTTGTAAGAAACTGGAATGATGGTTGGGTCCCGAACCACCTTGAATCGAAAGATCAATCCATATCCCACCAAGGCCGTCACCAAGCACAACACAAACGCGGCAACAAATCTGAAGCTCTGGTTCTTATGTTTTCCGCTTTTCATACTGCTTCTGCTCCCATTCACTAAAAGTTAAAATAGAGAAATGGACTCTCCTGCGCCCGGATTGAAAATAACACACACGCCAAAGCGAGCAGCGCAAAGAGGATAGCATTGATCAAAGGATATTTGATCCTTCGATCCAATGTCGTTTGTACCCCATTTTTGAATCCCAGTGAGATTATAAAACAAAGAGCAATCCACAGCACGACGAACAAAGGAATCGGATTCAAATCCGCCTCTGCCGCTGCAACCGCTGGTTGGCTCAACCACTGCAGCTGCGTAAAATAGGATTTTAGGGATGCTAAGCTGAGCATGGTTTCGGTTCCGTTCAGTCCCACCATTGTTTTGAGCATCACCCACGCCTCTTGCACGGATGGAGCCCGGAAAAAGACCCAGCCCACATGCACATAGACAAAAGTCATTACCCAACCCAGTGCCATGGGGAGCGTGACTCCTATTCGTGACCAATACCGGTGGAGCACGCACCCGAGACCATGCAAGGTCCCCCAAATAATGAAAGTCCAACCCGCTCCATGCCAGATTCCTCCCAGCAAAAAGGTCAAAAACAAATTGCGGTAGGTTAGCAGTGATCCATTGCGATTCCCGCCCAAAGGAATGTAGAGATACTCCTTCAGCCAACGTGACAAGGTCATGTGCCAGCGACTCCAAAATTCTTGAATGTTACGGGCTTTGTAAGGGGAGTTGAAATTAATCGGCAGATGGATGCCAAAAAAACGTGCCGCCCCCATCGCCATGTCGGAATAGCCGGAGAAATCAAAATAAAGCTGAAAGGTGTAACACAGCGTCGTACCCCACGCCGCCCAGAGTTGGAGGGATTCCGCATCTCCCCAACCCGCGTTTGCATAGATGGCCAGCGTATCCGCCAATATCAGTTTTTTTCCCAATCCAATGAGAAAAATCCGAACCCCCTGCTCCATGTTTTCCCATCCCGGCCATCGGGATCGCTTCTCATCCGCAAACTGCGGCATCATTTCCCGGTGATGCACAATCGGACCCGCGATCAACTGGGGAAAAAATGACACAAACAAGACATAGTTCGAAAATCGAAACTCTTCGACTTCCCCTTTCCACGCATCCACAAGAAATGCGATTTGTTGAAAGGTGAAAAAGCTAATCGCGAGAGGTAAAAGTAGGGGTTCGATACGAAACTCGCTGCCCACCACTGCGGCCATGGTTTCAACTACAAACCATGAATACTTGAAGTAACCTAGTAACCCAAGATTGAACACAATCCCAGCAACTAACCACGCCTTTCGCTTCGAATCAGAAAGAGAGGCATTAACCAGAAAAAAACGGGTCAGACCATAATTGACTCCGATCGATGCGAGAATGAGAGGCAGATAAATCGGCTTCCACCATGCGTAGAAAAATAGCGACGCTGCCGCTAGAAAGAATCCCGACACTCCTTTAGCTCCCCAACGTACGAGCAGCAAGTAGCTGACGAAAACGATCGGAAGGAAATAAAAGATGAACTCGGAAGAGCTAAACAACATGTCGTAAACCGGATAACGGCACCAGAAAATTAAATGGTATCGAAGAGAACAAAATACAGCTGAACACGCACCATGCCACAATAAAAACGTGGAGCACGATACGAGCATCGAATTCTACAAACTCCAGCATTCCTCTTCTATCATCCGCGGGCATCCGCGCAGATCCGTGGCTGAGACAATCAGATCTCGGTGGACTCCGTGGTGAATCCATTTTCTAACCATCGATCGGTGATAATCCGTGTCTATCCGTGGCCGTCAAATAGTATTTTGCCACGGATAGCCACAAATTTACACGGATCATAAGCTACAAATTGAAACCATAGGACTGCCTGCTCGTCAGGCATTGCCGTTTTCCAGGAGTCATAGAAATCTATCATCCACTCTCAAGCATTGCTGACAGGCAGCATACCCACCAAAGCTCTGGGCCCTCTGAAATCTCTGTGGGGAATGCAATGTTGCATCCATCATTTAGTACGAGCGTTGAAACCACTCAAATCCGACGTTTTTTGTCGTCGAAACTAGAACTTGAATGGCACGGTCACACCAGTGGCAACAGGTTTTCCATCTTTAATCTTCGGCTGAAATTCGAAAAAAGGTGCGGTCATTTGCACCGTCTTTGCAAAGACCCATTCTGAGTATTTAACTGGCTTGATGAGAGTCACAAACCCGTTCTCATCGATTCTCATTTGAAGATGCACAAATCCTGTCCGAGCGTTGCCTTCCGCATCATTGATTGGAGGATTGGGTACCATCCTAAATGGTTTCAAGTTACCATCCGGTAAAGCGCTCACTCCCAACTGTTCGCAGACTTGCTCATAAGGCGTTTTTGGAGCTGCATCCAAGTTTTCTGAAGTCGCAACTTCATGCCCCATCGTCATGTAGTGGATTCCCGGATCCACCAATTTGAAGCGATTGGGAACATAGAAACGATTCCGAAGATGATGGGATTCGCCTGCCTTCATGTCTGCCAGAGGAACTGAGATCATGTAGTTGGTATTATCCGGTCTAATCCACTGATAGGTGATAAATGCCCCCTTCAATCCACGATTTGGAGTGAGGTCCACTTCGTGCAGAAAAACATGACTATCCGCAATGCCACGATTCTCCTCATCAAAGTCGCTCGTCGTCGCAGAATTATTCTGAGTTTGGATATATCCTGGGAGATATTCTGCAACATCTGACAATACCATTTTGAGATTCGAAAAAGGGAGTTCCTTTTCTTCACCATTCAAAAAGATAATGACACCCCGTTCTGTCGCGTGCTGTACCACGTGAAACTGATTCTCGTGTAGTGCGAGTGCAACTTTTTGACCATAGGATACCTGCAAAAAAAGCAGACCAATTGCTGCAAGGATAAGACTCTTTAAGTTCATAATATCAGGGTAACTATCCAAGCCTCAATGATAGGCTCTGGAACAGTGTATTTAGGGATACGAGTTTGCAGTCAGTATTAGAGCGAAGACACCATTTGGTCAATGCCACATTCCGACTCTTACAAACGAGTTTCTTGCTCATCGCACTTCGGTGGTTGAATTGAAAAGATCCGTTGATCTAAGATTCGAATGAAGGAAGGCATCACTGGCGTTGATTGTCCAGGGTCAATGTACTAAGGTAACGTTGGAATTTATGAACAGTGTATTTGAGATTTTCAAAATTGGGATTGGACCTTCCAGCTCCCACACGATGGGACCGATGAAAGCTGCCAAGTGTTTTTTTGAGCATCTCAAAACTCTGAATGACCTGGAATCAACAGATTCACATCCGGCACTTTTGGTCGAACTTTTTGGCTCACTCGCGTCCACAGGATTGGGCCATGGTACCGACAAGGCCATAATTCTAGGACTACTTGGTGAAGATCCCGAAACGATTAATGTCGACACAATCGATTCTCTATTGAAATCAGTTCGCATCGATCCTCATATCACCCTTGGCGATCAAACGTCTGTATCATTCATGCTCCCAGACGCTATCCGCTTTCGCAAAGGCAAACTCCTACCGGGTCACAGCAATGGAATGCGTTTTTCTCTATCAGAGGGAGAGCACACTCTTTCCGAAAAAATCTACTACTCGGTTGGCGGTGGGTTCATTGTCGAAGCTGATGCTCAGGGAGGGATTCCACAAATTCAACCCATCGAATCAGATGAAAGCCAGATGTCCTTTCCTTATGCATTCACCAGTGCAGAAGAACTGCTTTCGCTTTGCACAAAATACAACCTCACCATTGCTCGTCTTTGCCTCGAAAATGAATGCTCTCATCACGCTGCTGAAAAGGTAAACTCTCACATTCAATCGATCTGGGAGGTCATGCAAAAAACGATTCAGCGCGGTTGCACCACGGTGGGATTGTTGCCCGGCCGACTTGAGGTTCCCAGGCGTGCGCCGATGTTGTTTGAACAGCTCAATCGTCGAAAGTTGGGAGATCAACTAACCGCACTCGACTGGGTCAATCTTTGGGCAATCGCCACCAACGAAGAGAATGCTGCTGGTGGAAAAATTATAACAGCTCCCACCAATGGCGCCGCTGGTATCATCCCAGCCGTTCTTTCCTACTATGACCGATTTCACCAGCCACTCGAGATTGGAACCCTGCGCGAGTTTTTCCTTACCGCAACTGCGATCGGGTCACTCTATAAACGCAACGCGTCAATTTCCGGAGCAGAAGTCGGCTGCCAAGGGGAAGTGGGGGTTGCCTGTTCGATGGCAGCAGCCGGACTGGCCGCCATCATGGGAGGCTCTATTCAACAAGTCGAAAATGCCGCCGAAATTGGCATGGAGCACAATTTGGGATTAACCTGCGATCCCATCGCCGGGCTCGTACAGATCCCCTGTATTGAACGCAATGCCATGGGAGCTACCAAGGCGATCAGTGCCGCTCGGCTCGCACTCCAGGGCACTGGCAGTCACAAAGTATCCCTCGACAAGGTTATCGCCACGATGCGCCGAACCGGAAAGGACATGAAAACCAAATACAAAGAAACCTCCCGTGGAGGCCTCGCCGTCAATGCCGTCGATTGTTGATGAATTAAACAAATGATAGCCTCACACCAGTGGAGACTCAGTTGTCGTAGCATGCGATGCTCGCATCGCATCCTAAGTTACTCCTCGAGGCCTCTCCTGAACGCATGCAAGCAACCGTTGCTACATGAATTGAAAACCCCGACAAAACTCTGTTATCTTAGCCATCAATCCCTAACCATGATGTCTTATTGGTAACACCCAACAAGTCTTAACCCATGCGTGCAAAACCCACACCCACATTCAAACTCAAAGAAACGGACCTCTCTGAACCGTTAAAACGCTATCTTGAAGGGCAGGGTTACACCGTCAACTGCGAGGTCAACCATTGCGACATGACCGCTACTAAAGATGACGCATTATTGATCATCGAATTGAAACTGAAGATGTCGTTGCGCTTTCTCTATCAAGGCCTGAACCGTAAAGCTATCACCGATTCAGTCTACCTCGCCCTTCCAGTCGAGGGAAGCAAATCAACACCCCCGGAATTCCGAAACCTTAAAGCCCTTCTCAAACGACTTGAAATAGGGCTAATTCTCGTCCGTTTTCTCAAGACAAAAACGAAGGTTGAAATCATCCAGCATCCGGACTCCTGGCAAGCGCCCAAACGTCCTGGAAAGACACGTGCTATCCTTCGCGAGATCCAATCCCGTCCCATCGAATACAATGTCGCCGGCGCCTCTGGTCAGCAGCCCAAAATCACCGCCTACCGGAAACGAGTCTTACAGATTGCTAAAACCATGGACGACGGAGAAACGTGGTCACCAGCAGCTGTGAAGAAAACAGGTTGCGACTCCACCGCAGGGCAAATCCTTCGTCTCAACCACTACGGATGGTTCGTCCGCGAGGACCGCGGAAAATACCGCCTCGATGAGGCAGGGAAAGAGGCTCTGAAGGACTACTCTGACATCATTGAGTCCAATTAGAGTGAAACTTCTATTTCATAGTAATCCGCCCATTTCACAAGCACCACCACCTACACCTACAATCCACACGTAGCATCACATGCTCGCATGTGATATCAAAGATTAGTTCTGTTTTCTTCTGAGATTAATCCAGCATAGCTCATCATTCGATGCGAGCATCGAATCCTACAAAACCCCATCCACTTATCTGTGACAATCCGTGTACATCCGTGTTTCTACAAATATTCAACCACAGATTTTCACTGATCTACACGGATGAAACTCTCAAACAAAACGTAGGGCTACCTGCTTGTCAGGCATAGCCTTTTCTTATGCGGTTAGGGGAATGCCTACCTGCACAAAGGCATCGCCGACGAGCAGCTAGCGCTTGCTACGAAAATCTGCGTTCTAAAAAGGCACGTTCTGAACCCATCATTCGATGCGAGCATCGAATCCTCCAAACTCGAAAAAACCCGCGGCTTTCACCACGGGTTCTAAATTACAAACCGTTCAGGAATTGATTCCTCAATTAGATGTGAATCGCTTCTTTGTGAGTGTCATGAGACGCTTCCATCAACATCTCGGAGAGCGTGGGATGGGCATGGATCGTATCACTGATATCGTCAATGGTGAGTTCGCTACTCATTGCCAAACCATATTCCGCAATCATCTCAGTCGCGTCATAGCCAACAATGTGCGCCCCAAGGATTTCACCATGTTTCGCATCGGAAATTAGCTTCACAAATCCTTCGGTATGATCGGTTGCAACTGCTTTACCGGAGGCCGTGTAGGGGAATTTACCCACCTTATAGTCTATTCCCGCTTCTTTGACCTTCGCCTCTGTCATACCGACACTCGCAACTTGAGGGTTGCAATAGGTGCAACCTGGAAAAACACCCACTTTTTTCGGCTTTGAATGACCAAACATTCCATTCACTGCCTGAACCGCTTCATAAGTCGCCACATGAGCAAGCCATGGCGGTCCAATAATATCACCCGCAGCATATACGCCCTTAATGGAGGTCTCATAGTTATCATCTACTTTGAGATATCCACGATCGAGATCCGGCTTCACGCGCGGAGAAAGTGCTTTTTCAAGGTGAGGGACGACCCCAATTGCCTGCAACAGGATGTCGGCTTTCACTTTTTCCCGTTTGCCGCCTTCAAAAACCAATTCCACATTAACGCCAGTCTTCAGGACTTTGATATTTTCAACCTTTGTGTTGGCATGCACTTTCATACCCGACTTTTTGAAAGAACGGGAAACAGCAAGGGCCACATCGGCGTCTTCGACGGGTAAGATCTGCGGTAACATCTCCACAAGAGTCACCTCACAGCCGAGAGTGTGATAAAAGTAAGCGAACTCGACTCCAATCGCACCCGCACCCACTACTATCATCGATTTTGGAGCTTCTTGTTCGCGAGAATCTCGCGAGAGGTCATGATGCGAACACCATCCACCTCAACATCGGGAATCTGACGCGGTTTACAACCCGTCGCCAACATCACTTTGTCGGTTTCGATTAGGTCGACATTTCCATCAGCATCGGTAACTTCGACCATGCCCGGAGCAAGGACCTTCCCGCTGCCAACTTTATAGTCGATTTTGTTCTTTTTAAAGAGAAACTCGATGCCTT
>CAXXVT010000044.1:0-103243 GCA_963676215.2 Opitutales bacterium
CAGAGATGCCATTCGCCCCAACACTAAGCTTTTTTACGGCGAAAGCATCGGCAACCCCCGTTTGAATATTTTCCCTTTCGAAGCGGTTTCAGCGATCGCGAAAGAGCAGGGCTTGCCCTTGGTAATCGATAATACTTCCTTGACCCCTTACCTCTGTCGACCAATCGAACACGGCGCGAATGTCGTAGTCTATAGCACTACAAAGTTCATCGGTGGACACGGCACATCCATCGGGGGAATGGTTGTAGACGCCGGTAATTTCGACTGGGGAAATGGGAAGTTCCCAGGGTTTACCGAACCAGATGCTAGTTATCATGGATTGGTTCATTGGGATGCTTTTAAGGAATTTCCACCTGCCGGAGGTGCCAATGTTGCCTACATCTTAAAGATGCGCCTCCAACTGCTTCGAGATTTGGGAGCTTGTGCCTCACCATTTAATTCGTGGTTAAAAATTCAGGGATTGGAAACATTGCACATTCGCATGGACCGCCATTGCGAAAACGCACTCAAGGTCGCTGAGTTTCTGAAAACCCACGAAAAGGTCACATGGGTAAACTACCCTGGACTCAAGGATAACCCCTATCACGAATCAGCTAATAAATACCTCTCCAATGGATACGGAGCGTTGATCGGATTTGGAATCAAAGGAGGTTCCGAAGCAGGCAAACGTTTCATTGGAAACCTGGCGCTATTCAGTCACTTAGCGAATATTGGAGATGCCAAATCTTTGGCCATTCACCCAGCGACCACGACCCATTCTCAGCTCACTCCAGAAGAACAACAGTCTTCAGGAGTAACAGACGATTTCGTTCGCTTATCAGTCGGCATTGAAAACATCGAGGATATCATCGAAGATATCCGGAGCGCGCTCGCCACAGCCTAACTTCTTGAAAACAAAGGACGCTTGGGTTTCGACCGAAGCAGACTCTCAACTTATTCAAAAACCTCTGTTCCAACTAGGAATAGAGGTTTATTTTCGTAACAAACTCAACGACTACTCCAGTGTATAGGTTTGTTCTGAAAAACCAGCCAAAACCAAATAGTAGATACCAGTTCCTAAATCGTGTTCGATAACAGGATCGACCTTCGCCGCGTCAGAGAAAGCTACGCGGTTCAACTCTTCATCAAACAAATACCACACTACATCGGTGCCGCACTTCACGCTTATCGAAACTGCAGTAGTTGTATTAATTTCAAATTTGTAAGTATCTCGATCTCCAGCCCGATCGAACTCCGAACTGACTTTTTCTCCAGGGTTCCAATCGATAGCAGAGGCAAATCCATTGGTGTTATCGTCAAAATCCTGGACCGGCAGAGATTCCTGATAGAAAGCTGAAGTTAACGAGTATGGTCCAAATTCACCGGAATTACTGGCCTCTATCGATACAATATATTCCCCCACAGGCAAAAACTTATCGAGAACAGAATTTCCACCCATTCCACTAAAGTCGTCGTTGATATCCCAAAGAGTCTCAATCTCTCCTAAGTCATATGGAGCAGAGGTTCCTGCTTTTGTCGAAAAAACTTTAGCCATGAGATCGAGCTCTCCACCTGTTTTTATGATCAAATGACCTGGTGATGATACAACAACTCGGAACGTATCTACCTCGCCGGAAGTGGATAAGTGATAGGCAGCAAAATCAACATTCGATCCCAAATCCAAAACAGTATTCCCGTTAATTCCGTTGTCAGAAAACCCGCTGAACGAGGCATCGTCGTTTTCAAGGCTAATCCCATAAACGCCAGATATTTCTGTGGAGTTCGGCTTCGTCCACAAGTAATAGTCCCCAGGCTTCAAAGCTACATTAATTCGATAATCAACCGACCCAGCACTATCATCATCATCAATGATGAGCTGACCCGAGCTATTCAAAAGAGTCCCGTTTACGTCCAGACCTCCAAAAGATTCTATGGTAAAGTTCCCAGCTTCACTGATTCGGAACTTGTGATAATCAGCATCGGCTTGAGGTGCTATACTAAACAAGCGTCCGTATCCAACTTCTAACGGTGTGGCATATTTTTTATCCCCATTCGCATCCTGATTAATGAGATCAAGCTCAGGCACGACGACAGTCGCAGTTGAATTGCTCATAACTGTTCCGACAAAATCGGCCAATCCCCCATCCACTTGCAAAACATTGCAGGTGCCTTCTACACCATCGTTCATTACAACGATTCCATCAATGGACCACAGTCCATCATAAAAGGAAAATATCGGAGCGCCAGAGGCTTCGATCGAAGCTTTCACATCTCCCGTGTGATAAAGCCTTCCCTCAACTCTACCAAAATTGGTCTCTACAGCTTCTCCCCCGCCCGTTGCATGCAATTTGGAACGAACGCTATTATTTTCTTCATAGAGATCTCCAGCATAGCCGACCACCATTCGGTAGCTCTCACTGCTTAAATTCTCAAAATTCATCAATGCACTGGGATCGGAGTCAAACTGATCTCCAAGCTCGAGAATCATAACCGATTTCTCCATTGCTGGAGCAGCCTCTGCTCCCCAGGAGCTCGCTACACTCAAATAATTCTCAAAAACGTGAACAGCTACGACGGAATACTCACGTTCTGAACTATCACCAGAAGACTTCCAAACCCAGCGAAAATGATCCGCTCTAACATTTCTGGATAAGCTCTTTTGAAAGTTTCCTGCACTTGTTAACACAAGTTTGTTAGCGATCAGGGTTCCAGTAGCAACATTGCCGTCATTTGAAATAACCTTTCCGACAGTGCTATAAGGATAGGTCTCACCGACACCATTTTCCAATGGATTTAAACCTAATCCGTACATATGCGTAGAGGCAAGGACTGTCAGTCCAAGCATAAAGAATCTCGCGAATGCGAAAATGGCTCGTAGGCAATACATCAAAGGTTCCGAATCGGAATAGCGTCTAATAAATATAGAATAACGAGTTAGAGCATTTAAAGCCTAATAACGTTCAAACACGCGCTTTTTTGTAAAAAATTTGTAAATTACTCAAATACTCAGAATGAATCCACATAAAGGAGCGGCTTTCGAATCCAATTCATAATCACAATGAATGTCAGGTTTCACAATATTAGGGATTGGCAAGAGAGAAACAATCACTTACATCGGGGGGAAGGGCTAATTTAAACATACTTAGAATTATGACAACAATCCTTGATATAAGAGCTAGAGAAATCATTGATTCCCGGGGGAATCCAACCATAGAGGTTGACGTAGAGTTAGAAGGGGGAGTAGTCGGCCGTGCCGCTGTTCCATCTGGTGCCAGTACCGGAGTAAACGAAGCGTTGGAACTCCGCGATGGAGACAAAGCTCGTTTCGGTGGAAAAGGTGTTCTCAAAGCCGTTGAAAACGTTAACGAACTCATCTGCCCTGCATTGGTAGGAATGGATGCAACTGATCAAGTTGCAGTCGACCAAAAGATGCTTGAAATCGATGGAACTCCCAACAAAGCAAAACTCGGAGCCAACGCAGTTCTCGGCGTTTCCCTCGCAGTAGCTCACGCTGCTGCTGATATGTTGGAACAACCACTTTTCCAATACATCGGCGGACCTAATGCTAAGGTACTTCCTGTGCCGATGATGAACATCCTCAACGGTGGATCCCATTCGGATGCTCCAATCGATATCCAGGAGTTCATGATCATGCCAAAGGGCGTAGCTTCATTTAGTGATGCTATCCGTTGTGGAGCAGAGATTTTCCAAACTCTCAAGAAGGTACTTCACGACAAAGGTCTTTCTACTTCCGTGGGAGACGAAGGTGGATTCGCACCGTCTCTCGATTCCAATGAGCATGCACTTCAGGTGATTCAGGAAGCCGTTGAGAAGTCCGGTTACAAATTCGGTGAAGAAGTATTCATCGCTCTTGATGTGGCTTCTTCAGAATTCTACGATTCCAAAAAGGGGAAATATATCTTCGGAAAAAGTGATGGATCAGAAAAGACCAGCGCTGAAATGGTAGATTTCCTTGCAGATCTTTGTGAACGTTACCCAATCATTTCCATCGAAGACGGATGTGATGAAGGAGACTGGGATGGTTGGAAGCTTCTGACTGATCGCCTTGGTGACAAGGTTCAGCTCGTAGGTGATGATTTATTCGTAACCAACACTTCCTTCCTCCAGAAGGGAATCGATCTTGGAGTTGCGAACTCTATCCTCGTTAAAGTTAACCAAATTGGTTCACTCACTGAAACGTTGGATGCAGTAGAACTCGCAAAAGAAAGTGGATACACCAGCGTGCTTTCTCACCGTTCTGGTGAAACTGAAGACACGACTATCGCTGACATCGCAGTTGCGACCAATTGTGGACAGATCAAAACTGGTTCCATGAGCCGCTCTGACCGTATTGCAAAGTATAACCAACTTCTTCGCATCGAAGAATTGTTGGGTGATACCGCAGTATACGGCGGCAAAATGAAAGTCTAATCCATCCAGATTCAGTTAATCATTTCGAATCAAAGAGCAGGTGCCTTGAGTGCCTGCTCTTTTTTTGTGCCACAGCGAATAGTGGACATTTACTATTCTTCGTAAGGATTATCCTCTTTGAGGAAATCCGTACAGATCCAAATCCAGATCCGCCACGCCAAAGGGTAGAGTGCCACAGGTGCCAAAATTGCAATTCCAACAGCACCGTAGAGTAAGATCTGCAACTCAACTCCCAATAGCTTCCAAACCAACAACCAAAGCGGTAGAACTCCAAAGACTACCATCCCGTAGTTAATGGCCATCGAGCCCAAAAAGGCCCCTTCTTTTACCGGATATTCGTGCCCGCACTGCTCACAGCGCGGATTCACAACAAACCAGTTTTTCATTAACCTCCCTTGTGCACAAGCAGGGCATTCTCCCCGTATCGAAGATCTGAATGCGGAGGAGTGACTGGGCTTAGGCATAGGTAATGTCATGAGAATCCACACAGAAATCAAAAATTCGCCATACTCAACTCATTAGCCTATCTTCTGCGTTTCGGATACTTTTTCGGTTTTCTGCGATTCGCTGCTCCAGAAAACTTACTTTTATCGCCGGTTTTAAGAGCCTCAATTTGATCTCGAAGGATGGCGGCCCGTTCGAATTCGAGCGCGTTTGAAGCCTCAATCATTTCGTTCTCTAACTCAGCTATGACCTGCCTCACTTCATCTTCGCCGGCGAGTTCAGCCACCGCGAGTTCTTCCACGTCCTCATCTTCGCCAGGCTTTTGCAGGCTCGACTGATCACCGCGTTTGACACTTCGGGGAGTAATTCCATTGGCCTCATTAAATGCAATTTGTCGCTCCCGGCGGGTTTTCGTGATTTCAATCGTGGCGGTCAAAGATTTGGTCATCTTATCCGCGTAGAGAATTACTCGGCCTTTATCATGTCGAGCAGCCCGCCCGGAAGTTTGGATCAGACTGGTTGTGTTCCTCAAAAACCCTTCTTTGTCCGCATCCAAAATCGCTACTAATGCAACTTCAGGTAAATCAAGCCCTTCTCTGAGTAGATTCACTCCAATCAATACATCGAACTCACCAGCTCTGAGATTCCTCAAAATTTCCACCCTCTCAATCGCATCAATATCGCTGTGCAGATACTCCACACGGATTTTCGCTTCCTTAAGGAAGGTCGTAAGGTCTTCGGACATCCGCTTGGTCAAGGTTGTGACGAGAACCCGTTCCCCTTCATCAACCGCCTTATGAATCTCGCCTATTAGGTCCTCCACTTGCCCCTCACTGGGACGCATATCCAATACAGGATCCAACAAACCAGTCGGTCGAATGATTTGCTCCGCAACTACGCTGCAAAGCTCAAGATTTTTTTCGGAAGGGGTCGCCGAAACAAAAAGAGTTTGTCCTGTGACTTCGTTAAACTCTTCAGGCATCAAAGGTCGATTGTCCAACGCACTTGGCAGCCGAAATCCATACCTTACAAGTTTCTCTTTTCGAGATCGATCCCCTAAATACATCGCACCAAACTGCGGCATCGTAACGTGGCTTTCATCCACGAAAAGCATAAAGTCATCGGGGAAAAAATCAATGAGACACCAAGGTCGCTGTCCACCTTTGCGCCCACTCAAATGTCGGGAGTAATTTTCGATGCCGCTACAAAATCCGATTTCCTGTAACATTTCTATGTCATACTCGGTGCGCATGCGGATGCGTTGGGCCTCAATAAATAGTTTTTCCTTTTCGAAAAAGGCAACCTGTTGCTCCATCTCCTCACGAATCAATTGAATGGAACGATCAACCTTGTGCTTGGGGGTGATAAACTGATTAGCGGGATAGAGATGAAAGTATTCGTGCTTCTGGCCAAGTTCACCCGTTAGCGGATCAAGGTCTCGAATCGACTCGATTTCGTCACCCCAAAATTCGATGCGAATGGCGGATTCCATGTAAGCCGGGAATACATCCACCACTTCGCCCCTCACCCGGAAAGACCCCCGCTTAAACTCTATATCGTTTCGGTCATAAAGAATTTCTACCAATTTCGTCAAAAAATCATCCCGTCGAATTTCCTCCCCGACCTGAAGGGGAATCATCATTTCCTCAAAGTCGTCAGGATCTCCCAGACCGTAGATGCACGAAACACTGGCAACCACAATCACATCGCGACGTGCAATCAAAGAACTACTCGCGGAGATTCGTAATCTCTCAATTTCGTCATTTATTGAAGAATCTTTTTCAATGTAAGTGTCGGTCTGAGGAACATAAGCTTCCGGCTGATAGTAGTCATAATAGCTTACAAAATACTCCACCGCGTTATCTGGAAAAAAGGTCTTAAACTCCGAGTAGAGCTGCGCCGCAAGGGTCTTATTATGAGAAATGATAAGAGTGGGACGCTGCACCTTTTCAATGACATTCGCCATAGTGAAGGTTTTTCCCGAACCCGTTACTCCTAGCAGGGTTTGGTAACGATTCCCACTCTGAATCGAGTCCACGAGTTTCTGAATTGCGTGGGGTTGATCTCCTTGCGGCTGATATTCCGCAGAGAGTTGGAACGGTTTTGTTTCCTTTTGATAAAAATGCTTCAGACTCACAATAAATAAGAAAAGAGATTAGGACTGATCAGCCAACTCATTTGCCAGCCTTTGCAACTGTTCGGTTAAAACAAAGTCAACCGCAGGTGCCCACTCGCCAAGAGTCTGTTGCTCTACTTTTCCAGAAACCGTATATTTCATCGAAACGGAAGTGACTCCTTCCGTTTCGGTAAAATCAAATATCAAAATCCCAGTGACAACCTCCGTTAGTAATGGACCTAGCCCTCCTCTTAGGACAACACGACTTTGGGGATTCCAATAAACGATATCCATATGCCTCACAAATCCGCCCTCTAGTGTTTCGACCAAAGCCTGTTTTTCCAGATCGAACCGATATTTTGAGACATCGCCACCAAAGGAATGAGAAGGATTCCACCAACTTTGAATGCTTTCAAACTTGGAAAACACAATCTGCAGATCCTGTGCAATCGTTACCGTATGACTCACCTGAAAAGAGTCTTCTTCCTGCTGGACAACCTCTGCTACCAAACTGCAATTCATCGCAATTAGAATCCATAATGAAGATATTCCGGGAAGGATAAGTCTCATTCTCTAAGCATTATTTAGATCCGCTTTTGGTTCAAGCTGGTATCAGTCGTTTTCTTTTGAATTATTGAGATCTCTTTCTACGATGGAAAGGAAACCAAAACCTAGATATGCCCTTACTTAAAACGATCACCCGGTATTGCGACGAACGCACAAACCGCCGCGAAATCCCAGATTACCCAGGTGCGTTTAACGGCTTGCAGATCGAAAACAACGGCGAGATCTCCAAAATTGGAGCCAGTGTCGATGCGAGTGCAGAGGTTTTTGAAAAGGCCATCGCGCGCAAGATCGATTTTCTAATTGTGCATCACGGACCATTCTGGGGTCCGGTCGCTCCGATCGTCGGTGTGAGATACCAAAAATACTTTACAGCGATGAAAGCAAATCTTGCTGTCTATGGAAGTCACCTTCCTCTCGATAAACATCCCGAGATCGGAAATAATGTGCTCGTGGCAAAACAGCTCGGGTTGACACCAACCAACCAATTTGCGCCCTATGAAGGTGTTCCCATTGGATGGTATTGCGACTGTGACCTCGATCGGACGTCCCTACGTTCAACACTCGAAAAAGAGTTTCCACAAACCACTGCGATGGAGTATGGAGCTTCCAAACTAAAACGCATAGGTATCATAACTGGCAGCGGTGCCGACAGCCTACCGATGCTCGCTTCCCATGGAATCGACACTCTCATTACAGGAGAGTGCTCCCAGCACCATTTTGCGATGACCCAAGAGCTTGGAATCAATCTTTATATCTGTGGTCACTACGACACTGAAGTATTGGCAGTGCAGGCCCTCGCCGAAGAGGTATCAGCGAAATATGAATTGCCTTGGGAATTTGTTCCCACGGATTGTCCTCTTTAGGGTTCTTCCCAGCCAAATTGTTGAATTGACGAATAATTGATTTTAATTAATCATGACGTCAATTAATCAAACCATCAGATGGCCAAAAAGGACAAAAAGAACTCTGAAGACAAAAAAAACACGTCTTTGAGACTGGAAAAAAAGAAACTGAAAGCGCTCAAGATTATTGCGATTGAGGAAGACACCAGCGTGCAGAGGATCATCGAAAATCTCATTGATGATTACCTCAATAATCGAAAGGACTGATTCCAATCGCTATTCATAAACTCATTTTCTTATGCTCGTAACTTTCACTCGAAAGTTCTTACTGCAATCGCCGGAGTTACCTGGATTGAAAGGGAAACTATTTCCCGTTTCAAAAGGATTACTATCCGACGACGGTCATCGGCGAATTTTCCTCAATCAATCAGGGCGAAGCGGATATCAAAATATCGATACGTTCGTAGACGGTATTTGGCAACGTCAACAGATCAAACTTTCCACCCGACAGTTCCTTCAACTTTGGCCATTAATCCAATCAGTCCCACTGCAAATAACTCGGCAAAAGGGACTGTTTAAGGCCATTCAGTACCGGATTGAATCTTTTTCAGGACATTTGGAAGGCTTGAATATTGCCCACTTTACGTTTGCGACAGCCCAAGACGCCTATGCTGCATCCTTGCCTACCGAGTTAGGGCCCGAAATTACCTTTGATCGTCGCTTCAACAATTTCTGGTTGATGAAGGAACCCCCGCTTATCCAAAGCCTCCCGGTTGATCTTCAACGCCACAAGTTTAACTTTGTCGTAGGTGTTATTCCCTATCTACCAATCCCGGGAAATGTTGAAATCGTCACCGTTAAAACCCGGAAAAAGGGACTAACTATCTTTCCCAAAGGTCAGCCTGAATCCAAACTCCACGCACGGGAGGTCGCTCGGTTGGAGGCGATTGAAGAAGCTGGGATAGAGGGTTTGATCCATTCACACCCCATCATGATCCCTTTTAAGAGTTTCAAACCACAACATTGGATTCTTTATCCCATGGAGGTAACGAACATCATGAATGATTGGAAAGAAAAAGGGGTCCGCAATCGTTCACTCGTTAAGTTGGATGAAGCAATTCATCATCCCCGTTTTATCAAACTCGATCCAGCCCTTCGATATCTTTCAGCCAAACTTGGCTTTCAGTCGCTGGTATAAATAAAAGCAACCTGCATGAGCCTTTCTGACTCAACGAGTCATCCGATACAACGGACACCCTAGTCGTCAGAGTTGAAAGTGTCAGTATCGATTTCGCCCTGCCACTTACCAACCACACAGGTTACCATGCTATCTCCTGTAATATTGACTGCGGTCCGCAACATATCGAGCAAACGATCCACTCCTAGGATAATGGCGATACCATCGACGGGTAACCCAACTTGTAACAACACCATGGATAGCATGATTAGACCAACCCCTGGAACACCCGCGGTGCCAATCGAAGCCAGGGTCGCCGTTGCGATAACAACCAGGAAATCCATTAGGCTCAGATCAATCCCCCATGCTTGAGCAATAAAGACTGTCGCTACCCCTTGCATAATGGCGGTTCCATCCATATTGATGGTCGCTCCAAGCGGCACAGTAAAAGAAGCCACCGAAGAGTGAACCCCTAATCGTTTGGTTGCGGTATCCAGCGTCACAGGGATGGTTGCATTACTGCTGGAGGTGGAAAAAGCAAAGATCTGCGTTTCCCACATTTTCCGCAAAAATCGGAAGGGATTCAGCCCTGAAAGAACTTTCAGAAACAACGAGTAGGTTACGAGTGCGTGAATCAGAAGCACCAAAATAACTAGGAAGAAATATTTAGAAAGCGGAGCGATTGCGCCAAATCCCTGGGTGGCAAAAGTCTGAGTAACTAAACAGAAAACTCCTATAGGTGCAGTTTGCATAAGGAGCATCACGAGTTTCATCACAACTTCATTGAGGTCGTTAACGAGATTTAGTACCCGTTTCCCTGCTTCCCCAGACAGCGTCAGCGCTAGGCCAAACAGAATTGAAAACACAATAATTTGCAGCATGTTTCCCTTTGCCATCGAATCAATTGGGTTCGATGGGAAAATATTGATCAACACCTCAGTAAAAGGCGGAGCATCCTCAACTTGAAAACCAGAATCGCTCTCTTCATCTTTTGTTGACGGAATTTCAATATTCGTAAAAGGCTGTGTTTCTGTGCCAGTCTTCTTTGCGATTTCATTGATCACCCACTTCACTTCCGCCACTTCATCAGCAACCGTAGACAACCTCTTCTCCACACTTACTTTGGCGGTATTGTCCTGCGTTAGGAACTTATCTTTGTCGATTCCTTCACCTGGACGCAATAGGGTCGCAAAGGTCAGTGCAAGGGTGATGGCGATTGCGGTCGTAACCATATAAAGAATGACTGTTTTTAAGCCAACTGTTCCAACCTTGCGGATATCCTCTAACGCCGCGGTACCCGAGATCAGAGACACCAAGACCAGCGGGACAACCAGCAGCTTCAAACACGCCACAAAAATCTTTCCTCCAACAAAAAAAAGCCCTCCCGTAAGCCATTGATTCACCCACACTACGTCGGCTAGAAAGAGGTTGATAAGAATCCCAACAGCGATGCCAGCGGCCATCGCTACAAGGATTTGGATTGTCAGTTTATGTTGGTTTTCTTTCACAGAAATAGGAGTTCAAGACTAGAGCTAACACCCCATAACCAGCGTAATTCTCAGGAATTTGCAAGAGCCAGCCCATCAGTTCCTCCCTCTAATTCTGTTTTTTTGTCGATTTCCTCGAAGACTGAGCCATTTGGAGGATTGATTCCAAATGATCCAGATACTCCAGAAACCCGTCTTTTCCACCCTCAGATTTTAGGGAATCCAATTGCCTGAACTCAAGTTCAAGGCCGCAATCCCGTGAGTAAGTTGGGGAATTCGTTTCATGTGGTTCCGTTTATAGTCATGACTAGGATGGAATGGTGATCTCGTTCGATTGAATGACAAATTGAACGATCAAAATAGGAGATCAGATCAATCACGATTAGCTTTCCTCTCAATCATCCTTGAAACACCAAGCAACAAAAATCCGAGGCCGGACAATATCGAAGTAAGGTCATAGCACAACACACGGGCGTCATCGATGATGTTGCTGAAACCATTGATGATCAGTAGAATGCCAATGATCATAACGGATATAGCTAGTGATTTTTTCATAATACTTCACGCAGTCCAAAAAACTACTGTCGCACGGTATATCAACAGTCACCTTAACGATTGTCTCTTAGATTACGAGAACGACCACGAAGGCCTGAAGATTGATTGGAGTGATTCGCCTAGCTCAAATATCGATCACATCATCGTCTTTGAGTTTCTCTTTTTGCTGCGAAGATTGCGTCGTTCCCATCGACCCTTGATTCACCTCAACTTTCATTTCCCTCGATCCAAGCAGTATATTTGCGAAGAATCCTACCAAACTCACAACAATCGCACCCCAGAAGGCGGACCAAAATCCATCCACATAAAATCCCGGCACTAATTTATCTACCAGTAAAAACAACAAGGCATTAATAACCAAAATTCCAAATCCCATGGTCAAAATGACAAACGGTAGTGCAAAAAGAATGAGTATGGGCCGTAAAATGACATTGAAAAAACTGAGAATCAATACCACTGCAACCAACGCACCCGTCGATTCATAGTGAATTCCACCAATGAGAAGGGACGCGAGAAAAACCCCGACCATCAACAATAGCCACTGTTGTAGTAATTTCTTAAAATCCATGATATCTCCTATACTCTACCTAATTTTACAAATTCTGCAGGATCGCAAGTGTTTGTCACTTTCACACACCCACAATCTTGACAATCAAACTGGAGCTCCTGCAACATAACAAACAGGATGGAAATGGCGAGAATTCGAACCAATTTGGAATTCCCAGCGAATTCATGCTCATACCATCCTTGTTTGCGAAAGAATACTCGCATTCGTTAAATCCCATCACTCCCGGAATTCCCTAGTATTTTTAGTCTCTCATGTCAGCAAACTATACCGAAGATAGTATCAAGTCACTCGACTGGAAAGAACACATCCGCCTCAGACCCGGCATGTACATCGGAAAACTCGGCGACGGTTCCGCCTCCGACGATGGAATATATGTGTTACTCAAGGAAGTCATCGATAACTCTATTGACGAATTTGTCATGGGGAATGGCCGAACCATCGAAATCGATCTTTCCGAAAGCCGATTAGCGGTGCGCGACTATGGTCGGGGAATTCCTTTGGGCAAACTCAAGGACTGTGCGGCAAAGATCAATACTGGTGCAAAGTACGACTCTGAAGCATTTAAAAAATCAGTAGGACTCAATGGTGTGGGCATCAAGGCGGTCAACGCCCTGTCATCGAACTTTACCATTCAGGCATACCGGGATCGAAAGACCCGCAAAATCGAGTTTGCACGGGGGGAGGTTACTCTTGAAGACAAGAGCGACAAAACTGCAAACGCCAATGATCGATCAGGGACCCATACCACCTTCGTCCCCGATGAAGAAATTTTTGGAGAGTATGTTTGGAAAGACAGTATTATTGAAACAATGCTGTGGAACTATGCCTACCTAAACACAGGATTGACCCTCGTTTTCAATGGAAAAAAATTCCTTTCCAAGAATGGTCTACTCGACCTACTCACCGATGAAATAACAGAGGAAGTTAAATACCCCATTATCCATTTAAAGGGCGATGATATCGAAGTGGCATTCACCCACGGCAGTTCATATGGCGAGGAGTATTTTTCCTTCGTAAATGGACAGCACACGACTCAAGGAGGCTCTCATCAAGGAGCATTCAGGGAAGCTATCTCCAAAACGATTCAAAACTTCTATCAGAAGAGTTTCGATGCAGTTGACATTCGCACCTCCATCATCGCTGCCATCAGCGTCAAAGTAGTCGAACCCGTCTTTGAGTCCCAAACCAAAACAAAATTGGGATCTCAGAAAATGGCCCCTGGAGGCCAAACTATCCGTAATTACGTCTTTCAGTTCCTCGCTAAAGAGCTCGACAATTACCTTCACAAAAACTCTGAAACCGCAAAACAGATTCTCTCCAAGATTCAAGAGTCAGAGAAGAGTCGGAAGGAAATTCAAGGCATCCGCAAACTTGCCAAGGAACGGGCAAAAAAGGCGAAGTTGCACAACTCGAAACTCCGGGATTGCCGGATTCACATGGACTCCAAAAAGGTGGAAAGGGAATATAGCACACTCTTTATCACCGAAGGAGATTCTGCCAGTGGTTCCATTACGAAGGCCCGTGATGTGCAAACCCAGGCAGTTTTTTCACTGAGAGGAAAACCTCTCAACTGCTACGGTCTCACCAAAAAGGTCGTTTATGAGAACGAGGAGTTTAATTTACTCCAGGCTGCACTCAACATTGAAGAGGATCTCGAAAATCTTCGCTACAACCGCGTCGTGATTGCGACGGATGCGGATGTTGACGGTATGCATATCCGTTTACTACTCATCACCTTTTTCCTGCAATTCTTCCCCGAACTCATCCGCGAAGGGCACCTTTTCATTCTGCAAACTCCACTCTTTCGAGTGAGAAATAAAAAGAAAACCTACTATTGTTACGACGAACAGGAACGTCGTGACGCCGTCGCAACGATTGGAAAGCAGGCAGAAATTACCCGTTTTAAAGGTCTTGGGGAAATTTCTCCAAGTGAGTTTAGCAATTTCATCGGACCAGATATTCGATTGGATCCCGTCGTGATCAAGAAACACACTTCAATTAAGGAAATTCTCAGTTTTTACATGGGAAAGAACACTCAGGAACGCCAGAAATACATCATCGATAATCTCGTGGTTGAGCAGGACATCGTAGAGGAAGAGCTTGCGACAAAGAAGGAGAATGTAGCATGAGTAAGGACAAGGACTCATCCAATAGTGAAGACCAAACTGAGCTCTCATTTGCCTCCTTGGTGCCTGCTGATGATGAAAAATCGAAGTCAACAGACCCGGAAGCCGATCCAACAGAAGCACAGGCTGAAACACCCGAAATTATGGACGCAGGAGACCGGAAACTCGGTGTGTCTGAATTTTTCAGTGACTGGTTTCTAGGTTACGCTTCCTATGTAATTCTAGAGCGCGCGGTTCCCCATATGTCTGATGGCACCAAACCCGTGCAACGTCGCCTTCTCCACTCGATGTGGGAGATGGAAGATGGTCGCTACAACAAGGTCGCCAATATCATCGGTAATACGATGAAATACCATCCTCATGGCGATCAGAGCATCGGCGATGCATTGGTGCAACTCGGCCAAAGGGAACTGCTGATCGACATGCAGGGCAACTGGGGAAACATCCTCACTGGTGACCGCGCGGCCGCCTCCCGTTATATCGAAGCCCGACTTTCCAAATTCGCACTAGAAATTGCGTTTAATCCAAAGACCACCACCTGGCAGCTTTCATACGACGGTCGTAACAAGGAACCCGTCACGTTGCCCATGAAGTTCCCACTCGCGTTGGCACATGGAGTGGATGGTATCGCCGTTGGCCTCGCATGCAAAATTCTTCCCCATAATTTTATTGAGCTCATCGACGCTTCCATCGCAGTGCTCAACAAAGAAGAAACTCGGATCCTTCCCGACTTTCTAACCGGAGGTATCGCTGATTTCTCAGATTACAATCGCGGGGTCAGAGGCGGCCGAGTAAAAGTGCGTGCTGTCATCGAACAACGCACCCGCAAAGTTCTGGTTATCACGGAAGTCCCTTTTGCGACCACCACGTCCAGCCTGATCAACTCCATTATCTCTGCTAACGATAAGGGTAAAATCAAGATCTCCAAAGTGGAGGACAATACTGCGGAGTTTGTCGAGATCGTGATTCATCTACCCGCAGGCGTGGATCCTGAAACTGCAATTGAAGCCCTCTATGCTTTCACCGACTGTGAAGTTTCCATCGCGCCCAACACTTGCGTCATCGACAAAGACAAACCCGAGTTATCGATGTCGATGAATTGTTGAAGCGATGCACCAAACAGACCAAAACTCTGTTGAAACGGGAGCTGGAGATCAAACTCGGCGAACTGAACGAAAAATGGCATTTTGCATCCCTTGAAAAGGTCTTTATCGAAAATCGCATCTACCGTGAAATCGAAGAAGCGGAGAGTTGGGAAGAAGTCATTCGCGTTATCGATGTTGGCTTGGAACCTTTCAAACCCATGTTCCAACGCGAAATTACGACGGAGGACATCACTGCACTCACTGAGATCCGGATCAAACGAATTTCCAAGTACAACACATTTAAGGCAGACGAGTATATCAAAAACCTTGAGAACGACATCAAGCAGGTGAAACACGACCTGCGACATCTCACAGCCTACGCCATCGCCTACTTCGAGAATCTCAAAGCTAAGTTTGGCAAAGGTCGGGAACGGAAAACCCGAATCGAATCTTTCGCCAAGGTTGTCGCTTCCCAAGTGGCAATCGCAAACGAAACACTCTACGTAAATCGAAAAGAAGGGTTCGCAGGTTTCGGTATGAAGAAGGATGAAGAGATTTGTAAATGCTCGAACCTCGATGACATCGTGGTCATCCGCAAAGACGGCACACTGACCGTCACCAAGGTTTCCCCCAAAGCATTTGTAGGCAAGGACATCCTCTACATCAATGTGGTCAACCGGGATGAAGTAGATAACCTTGTATACAATCTCGTCTACCGGGATGGGAAATCTGGGAAAGCGTACGCCAAACGCTTTTTGCTCGGAGGATACACCAGAGACAAGGAGTATTCACTCACAAAAGGAACACCCGGCAGTCGTATTTTCTATCTTCAGGTGCTGGGCATGGACAAGGCGGATATCGTGAACGTTACGTTGAAGCCCGCTCCCCGACTCCGAAAGACATTGATGGAGTTTGATTTCTCCCAATTGGCAATCAAGGGACGAGGCGTCCAGGGGAACGTCATCACTGCAAACGCATTGAAGACAGTCACTCGTAAAGAACGTCTTAATGTAGAAGTTAAACCGGAAACCGACACACCCAAATCCTGATAAAACTCATTCTTTGTATTTTTAACCATTCCCTCCATGCAGTCCGCCCATTCCAGAGTCACCCTGGAAATCAACATTAGCGCAATTCGTCGGAACTATCGACGAATTCGTGAATTTGTGGCGCCACTGGAAGTTATGGCGGTATTGAAGGCTAACGCCTATGGGCTGGGGAGTAAGGGCAATCGCGGAAGCGCTCAAAGAAGAAGGGGTTTCATGCCTTTGGGGTAGCAGAACCCAAAGAAGCGGAGGCGATTCGTGACCTTGGCATTCCAATCCTTGTTCTGGGTGGATTACTGCCGGAAGAAATACCCGAGCTTCTGGAACACGACGCATGGATTCCTATCCAATCGATTGAAACAGCACAGTGGGTGCAAAAGGCAGCCAGCCAACTCGGGGAAAATAGCCCGCTGTCATTTGCTCATCGATACCGGAATGGGCAGACTGGGGCTGGATCCCTCTACCTGTCTACATTGGATCAAAGAGCTAAAGAACTTCACCAACATAAAACTTGAAGGTATCTACTCCCACTTTCCAACTGCCTACACAGATCGATCCTTCTCCGAGTCCCAAATTCAAAGACTGATAGCCATCATTGGCCGAATGGGGTCTCAAGAAGGGATTTCATTCCGCCATATACATATTAGTAACTCTGACGGGTTACACAATGTGCCAGCAGCCAGCCAATCGCCTTTTACAATGGTGCGCACAGGCATCAATCTTTATGGTTGTTTCGACTTGGAGGGCCGCCAGGCACTCAAACTCGAGGAGGTCATCAAAATCCGATCCCGTTTAGTTGCGATTCGCACATTACCAAAGGGTGCGACTATTGGATATGGGCGCTCGTGTGTATTGACGAAACCCACTATCGTTGGTACGGCCTCGATTGGATACGCAGACGGCCTACCGCTTCACTTTAGCGAAAATGGGCATTTGATCCTAAATGGGATTCACTGTCCGATTCTGGGTCGAACCTCCATGGATTACACCACCATCGACATCACAAATATTCCCAATGCCAAGGTGGGGAATGAAGTGATCTGCCTGGGAGATGGCATCACCACAGCTGATTGGGCGAGAGCCAAGGGAACGGTTCCTTACGAAGTCATCTGTTCCATCGGGAATAGAGTCGAACGCGTGATTGTTGAAAAATGAGAAGGTACATGGTTCCTAAATCGCCCCAAGGACAATCCAGACCGTGTAGCCCACATATGCAGAAACAAGAAGGATCCCTTCAGTCCGGGTGATCTTTCCTTTGCCGCCTCCGAATTTGAGGCAGGCAAGAAACAAAAATAGCGTAAGCACGCCCATCACCGGTAAATCACGGAAAAAGATTGCTTTGTCCACCTGCAGCGGATGAATCGTCCCTGCCAATCCAATCACACCCAGAGTGTTGAAAAGGTTGGAACCGATGACATTACCGATCGCAATATCGTGTTCTCCTTTTCGGGTAGCCGCGATAGAGGACGCCAATTCGGGAAGCGAAGTTCCAATCGCAACAACGGTCAATCCGACAATGAGATCACTCACTCCAAGTGCGATCGCAATTTCCACAGCGCCCCAAACGAGAATTCGAGAACTCACAATAAGCAGGATCATGCCAATAATCAGCCACAGGATGCTTTTTCCCAACGTCATTTCGGGCTGATTTAGACTTTGATCAAATTCATCCACAAGCGGATCCGTCTCTTTGCGAGTGGCCGTATAGATCGACCATGCCATTACGCAAAAAAAGACAATGATCAGAATCATGCCGTCCATTCGAGAAAGGGATCCGTCGATGAGTAAAAGGACCAACACCACTGTAATACCTCCCAGTATTGGAAGTTCGCGTTTTACGATATTTGAATGCACCAGCATCGGCGAAATGATGGCAGTAATTCCCAGAATCAACGCAATATTACTGATATTCGAACCGATCGCATTCCCTAGTGCCAACCCTGGATTCCCTTGAATCGAAGCAAGCACAGATACCACAATTTCGGGTGCAGATGTCCCAAATCCCACAACGATCATACCAACCAATAAAGGAGGCATGCCTAATCGATAGGCTGTGGAGGCAGCTCCTGCAACAAAACGGTCAGCACTCCAAATCAGAGCGATGAGTCCGATAACAACTGCTACAATGGGTAACCACATTTCCAATAGCTCAATCTGGAATTCTCGAATATGCAACCGCGAACACCCAACTTTTCATGCTAATGACACTCCCCGTGGCAAGCCACGGGGTATCTTGAATTAGATATTCACCACAAAGTAAGTTGCACTTTAGAAGGTTCAACGCCCTGATTTCTTACATATTGCTCAACCACGCTCCAATTTCCACCTTCTCCAACCGTACAAGCATAATATCCGTCACTCCAAAACTCTCCACCCCATAGTTCTTTCTTCAATTCGGGCATTCGCCTGAACAACTCCCTCGCTGTCAAACTCTTAAACTTTCGAACCGTTTCCCCTATGCTGTATTTGGGATGAAATGAGCACAACACATGAATATGATTTAGATCACAGCCCAATCTCTCAAAGCTGATCTCATAACGTTCGCTAATTTCTGAAGCGATTTCCGCGATTTCTTTACTTATCTTCGCCTTCAAAAGTGATTTCCGGTATTTCACAGGAAATACCAGATGGTAATGCGTGTTATAAACACAATGATTGCTTCGAACCAATTCCACATTCTCAATCTGAATGAAAACCTACGGTTTTCAAACTTTCCCTTAGTCAGCCCCACGTGGCAAGCCACGGGGAATTACAAGTTCAATATTCTCTAAGGAAAGGCATTTTCGATCCATTTCATCCAAATAGTTAGCCTTATTAGCTTGCCTCTAACCTTTGACTTGTCACCCTAACCGTGCACAATCGAGTCACATCACCGAAATCTGCTTTTTCAACACACATTATACCGCTCGGAAATACTGCCCCTGACTAAGGGTGTGTCATTTCTGATTCATCAAAACATTAAGTTAAGTTATTATTAAGATCGTCTTCAGTAAATACTAGGTCGGATCACAATATCCGCCTTAACGTCTATGCAAGCCGTTTCCTCAACAACCCAAGCATAGAGCAACCGAAGTCACATATTCTCAGTACAGCAATCCATGCAACTCGAACAAATTAAAATTATCCAAGGAGGAATGGGTATCCATATCTCTTCGTGGAAATTAGCTAAAACCGTCTCCCAAAAAGGTCAGTTAGGAGTCGTGTCCGGAACCGCGATTGACACCGTCGTCGCGAGAATGCTGCACCTAGGCGATAAGGATGGAGCTGTGCGCAACGCACTCGAGCATTTTCCCATCACTCAAATGGCACAACGGGTGAAAGATCGATTTTTCAACAAAGACCCGAAGTCGGCACAACCTTTCAAGGGTATTGGGATGCCGGCGGTCAATATGACGCGGGCCAAAAACGAACTCCTGATCGTTGCTAATTTTGTGGAAGTATTCCTCGCAAAGGAAGGCCACGACGGATTGGTGGGGATTAATTATTTGGAAAAAATTCAGATTCCAACCCTCCCTTCTCTTTTTGGAGCCATGTTGGCAGGCGTTAATGTCGTGCTCATGGGTGCAGGTATTCCAAGTGCAATTCCAGGGATTTTGGACAACCTTGCCGATTTCAACCCCGTTTCATTGAAACTCCATGTCGACAATGACAACACAGGAGAAGATACGTTTACACATTTTGATCCCAACGAGTATTTCGAAAAAGGAGATCATCCTTCGATCGCACGTCCAGCGTTTTTGGCCATTGTGTCCTCTGATATTGTTGCGAGACAACTCGATCGTAAGGCAACCGGATACGTCGATGGATATGTTGTAGAAAACTACCGCGCAGGCGGTCATAACGCTCCACCTCGTCGGGATCGTAATCTCGAAGACAACGGAATGACGACCTTTAACCAGAAGGATGAACCGAATCTCGAGAAAATTAGAAACCTCGGAAAACCGTTCTGGTTGGCGGGCAAGTTTTCTACTCCTGAAGCCTACAAATCAGCGCTAGCAGAGGGAGCAACGGGGTTCAAATCGGAACTCCATTCGCATTCTGTAAGGAATCCGGCATGCGCGAAGACATTCGTCACCGGGTGCTCAAGGAAAGCGTTGAAGGCACAATTTCCATCGAAACTTCTTTCAAAGCGTCTCCGACTGGCTATCCATTTAAACTCGTTCATCTCAAAGGAAGTCCATTTGCCGTCGAAAAACTTGAAACCCGTAAGCGAGTTTGCGACATGGGATACCTTCGTTCGCTTTATCGCACCGACGAGGGTGGACTCAAGTGGCGCTGCCCTGCAGAGCCCATTGACGCCTATGTGGAAAAACAAGGGGACGTAAAATCCTGTGAAGGTCGCCTCTGCTTGTGCAATGGATTGGCCTCTTCCGCAGGGTATGGGCAAGTCCGAAAAGAGGGCACCGAACCCGTAATTGTAACCTCTGGAGACGATGTCATTAACGTCAAACGTTTCGTCAAAGATGAGTCTCTCGATTATTCTGCAGAGGATGTGATTAACCAAATCCTTTCTTAGTTGATAACCTTACGAAGAAAATAAGATCTTTCACCTTCCTCGAGGTTTCTTCTTCGGGGAAAACATATCATGGAAGTTAGTTTTATGAGTTTTGCTCAATTGAAATTGGCTTCCGAAAAACACAAATAAATATGAAAAACGGAACCGTTAAGTGGTTTGATGAACAAAAAGGTTATGGATTCTTATCTCAGGAAGACGGCGGCGACGATCTATTCGTCCACCATTCTGAGATTTCAGGACCTTCATTGAACGAAGGAGACAGAGTCGAATACGAAGTCGGAGAAGGTCGCAAAGGACCTTGTGCCATCAAGGTTAGCAAAGTCTAATCCTCTCGAATTTCGAACCGCTTGTAGATGTCGGGCGTTATTTCGTCCGACCTCTATGAGCCCCATCCTCTTCTCATTCTTCACAACTCAAGTCCTAGCCTCAAAAGGACACACTCGCCATCAAAGATCATTCAGAGATATCGAGCCCTCATATAGCGCCTTACCGACGATAACGCCTTTGAAGTGAGGATACCTCACAGACATTTCCTCCAGCTTGGAAAGGTCATCCTTACGGCTCACCCCTCCAGATACAATAACATCGCAAGAAACGCGCTCCAGTAGAGATTCCTGGGCAGTATAATTGGGCCCCGTCATCATTCCGTCCGTTGCGATATCAGTGTGAATCAACGTTGCTACGCCAATATCTTCGAGCGTGCGTGCGAGAACAAGGACTTCACTATCCGTTCCCTTAGTCCAGCCATCAACGGCAATTTTTCCGTCCTTGGCATCCAAACCAACGGCGATTTTGCGACCAAAGTTTTTAACCAATTCTCTCGCAAACTCGGGTTCTTTACAGGCTCGGGTTCCGACAACGACTCGGCTGACCCCTGCCTCAAATGCAGAATCCACCATCTCAATGGATCGCATTCCACCACCCATCTGTACCTTGAGCCCTAACCCGCAAATATCCTTGATAAGCTCTAAGTTGACTGGTTTTCCAGTAAAGGCTCCATCCAGGTCCACCACATGCACCCATTCCGCTCCTTCGAGTGCAAAGAGCCTTGCAGGTTCGAGAGGATCATGGTGATAAACGGTTTCCTGATCTGCTTCTCCTTGAAGCAAGCGCACACAGCGGCCCCCTTTTATGTCAATGGCAGGATAAATTCTCATACTAAAAACGCATTATCAGAGCGAATGAGTCGATTCCCTCGATCCGCACTGTTAATTCAAATCCAATGATAAACCAGGATCAGATCACGCAGCATCACGCTTTTTGTCTGCATCCTTTTTGAATTTCATTTTTGGCTTTTCACGACCTTCCACTGCAGCTCTATTGAAAATAATCTGTTCAACGTTCTTCAATTCCGGTAAGCGATAGGTCACATCAAGCATCAACCCTTCCATTATGGAACGCAGGGCGCGAGCCCCGGTCTTCATCTTGATCGCTTTCTCTGCCACACATTTCACGGCGTCTTTGGTGAGTTTTAAGTTCACCCCTTCCATGAGCATCAATTTGGTGTACTGTTTGATCAGGGAATTTTTTGTTTTAAGCAGCACGTAAACAAGGTCCTGTTCTGTCAGCTCATTCAACACAGTCGCTACCGGCAAACGACCCACAAACTCAGGGATCAAGCCATAACGCACCAAGTCCTCGGGTTGAACTTCTCTCAGGATGTCACTCTCATCGAGTGGCTCCTTATCAGACATCTTGTGGTTAAACCCAAGCTGCTTACTTCCGAGACGGTCTTTAATGATTTTATCCAATCCAACAAAGGCCCCTCCGCAGACGAAAAGAATGTTGGAGGTATCGACCTGGATGTATTCCTGATTCGGATGCTTCCGTCCTCCTTGCGGTGGTACGTTGCATACTGTTCCTTCCAAAATCTTGAGCAACGCCTGCTGCACGCCTTCACCTGATACATCACGGGTAATCGATACGTTTTCAGTCTTTCGCCCGATCTTATCGATCTCATCCACGTAGATGATACCAGTCTCAGCTCGCTTAGGATCAAAATCTGCTGCCTGTAAGAGTCGAAGAATAATGTTTTCAACATCATCTCCCACATAACCCGCTTCCGTCAGTGTCGTAGCATCTGCAATCGCAAACGGTACATCCAAAAGTTTTGCCAAATTACGCGCCAAGTAAGTCTTTCCACTTCCTGTAGGACCGATCAAGAGAACATTACTCTTTTCGATCTCCACATCCTGGAGTTCAACCGCCATTTCACTGGTGTCTTTGTGCTGCTCGAACAAATCAAACGACAACCGTTTGTAATGGTTATAAACAGCCACAGCCAAAGTCTTCTTCGGCATATCCTGCCCGACAATATTTTCGTCCAGCTTCGCCTTAATTTCGTGAGGCTTCAGCAATTTGAAAGCATTTCTCGGAACATCAGGCGCACCCTTCAACTCCCGATCGATAATGGTTTGGCAAACGGACACACAGGCATCACAGATGTAAACACCTGCTGGACCTGCGATCATCTTACGGACTTCATTCTGTGACTTTCCACAGAATGAACAAAAGGTCATCTTTGAAGATTTGGCCATGGTATAGGAATCTTAGTCTCCGGTAACGTTAGTATCGGCAGATAAAGCAGATTATTGAACCGGACGTTCAAACACCTGATCAACGATACCGTATTCTTTCGATTCCAGTGCATCCATGTAGTAGTCTCGGTCAGAATCTTTTTCGATCTGAGAAACATCTTTTCCGGTATGCTTGGAAAGCACTTCATTGATCGTTTTCCGCCAACGCAAAATTTCTCTGGCTGCGATGGAAATGTCCGAAGTCTGTCCCGTAGCTCCCCCACTTGGTTGATGGATCATCACTCGGCAATTTGGAAGTGCATAACGCTTCCCTGGAGTTCCAGCTGCCAGCAACACGGTACTCATACTTGCCGCAAGTCCAACGCAATAAGTCACGATGTCACAGCTCACGAGATTCATCGTGTCGTAGATTGCCATGCCATCTGTCACACTTCCCCCCGGAGAGTTGATGTAAACATAGATGTCTTTTTTGGGATCTTCAGTCTGCAAAAACAGCAGTTGAGCGATGACCGAATTAGCGACAAAGTCGTTAATAGGCGTTCCAATGAAGACAATACGGTCCTTCAACAAGCGACTGTAAATATCCCATGTGCGCTCGGTGCGACCGTCGCGTTCGTAAACGTATGGTAAAGGTGCGTAACTCACGAGTTTAGTTTTCTATTTCAATTGAATTGAAGACTAACTCAACCCTATCAGGTTAAGCAGTCTTTTCAGTTACCTTAGCTTTTTCGATAAGGAACTGAATCGTCTTATTAAACAAAGCACTCTGTCGCAGGCTGTTCAAGCGTTCCTGGTCTTTTTTCAGTTCCTGAACGAGTTGATCAATTTGAACACCCGACTGCATGGACTGCTGATAAAGGATTTGAGACAGGTCTTCCTGCTCTACCTGGATTTTTTCAGCTTCAGCGATTTTTGCCAAAATCAGATCCAACTTCACACGCTCTTTAGCGGTAGACTCGATTTTGTCCATACTCTCAGTGAGAGCATCTTGCATTTGCTCCTGAGGCACCCCTTGCTGCATATTCTGGCGAGCGAAGTCCTCCATGATCCCGTTCTTTTCCTGTTCAAACGCAGATTGCGGAATTTCGAAATCAACCTTACTTCGCAGATAATCCGCTACGGCAAGCCGTTGTTGAGCATGAATTTCCTGCTGTTTTCTACCCACAAGGCTGTCTTTCATGCGCTCGCGAAGTTTCTCTTCACTCTCTGCATTGATCGACTTCAAAAACTCTTCGTTCATTTCGGGAAGGATTTTTTCCCTTACTTCGTGCACTTCCACGCTGTAAGTTGCTTTCTTACCAGCCAATTCCTTAACCGCGTGATCTTTGGCGAAAGCATGCTCGATTTTTTTGGAATCGCCCGCTTTCATCCCTTCGAGCCCTTCAACTATTGAAGAAACTCCAGGAGCATCCGCACTTCCCACTTCTTCCCAGGTATTCTTCTGGGTGCCGAGGATCGATTGATCGGGAGCGACGTCAGCAATCAACTTTCTGCCAACTTTTCCTTCGTAGGAGCACTTTACGTAGTCACCCTTTGCGGCTTCTTTTTCTGCTACTTTGAACTCAGCACGTTCACTCAAAAGTCCTTTGATCGCATCGTCCACATTGTCCTCGGAAACTTCCGCTTTTTCGGACTCAACTTCGATACCTACATATTCAGGTAGCTCAAATTTTGGAGTGATATCCACAATGAATACAGCCTTTCCAGCCTCTCCAGCGGTAAATTCACCTTCTTCGACATCAACAACTGTAAAGATATCGAGATCGGACTTCTGCACACCTTCCTTGTAAGCTTCGCTGATCAAGGTGCGGTTCAATTCATTCTCAATGTCCTTCGCATGGCGCTTTTCAATGAGGTTGACCGGAACCTTACCGGGACGGAATCCCGGGATTTTCACTTGTTTGCAAAATTCTTTTACCAGGGACTGGCGCTTTTTGCTTATCTCGGTTGCGTCAAATTCAACTGTGACAACTGAACGAGTAGCGGATTGTTCTTTAACGTCTGTGTTCACTCTATTTTAAGGTGGAATTAATTTTGGATTTCCTACTTACGAGAAAAAACCTCAAGGCAAACCGTAAGGTGGCCTCTCGTCAATATCATTATGAACCCTCGGAAATCCCCATGGATCGCTGTAACCCGCTGAAGAAATTGCATTTCTCATCCTTCCTCTTCCAGACGAACAACACACCCAGCACCCAACATCTTCGTAAATCTAAATTATTTGTTTCGCCATCCGCTACGAGCGATTCGTCATTAATCCTAACATCGCCCTCCGCCAAAGGCCGGTCGCCAGTGTTCTCGCTTCCGTCAAAACAGGTGAAATAGTAACTTATCCTGATCGTCATCGCCATCCTTGTCGCAATCGATCCATCGTCCTATTGCGACCAAACCGATTTTCATCTGCGTATATTACTCCGCATTTCGCACGAATTAATTCATGCGCTCCTTCCCCAACTCCACTTGTCGAGGCACAGCCTTTGGTGGACGCCTGATACGCTCCTTTCCAAGTTCAAAATGGCTCCTCTCTTCCGGAGGCGATGACTTCAGTCGTCGTCATTGAATGCCTCATCTTCCATGGGCAAACAACACACCCAAACCTCCAATCTATGTAAATCTAAGTAATTAGCTTCGCGATTAGCCTACCGCTATCATTCCCAACATCGCTTTCGCTAAAAAACTTTTTCGACAAACTCATGGCACCATAACTCCGATAGGTCGGAGGAATAAATCTTTTCCTTTAATATGTATTGAGACGCAGTCGAAGCAATCGGGTGAACGATGTTAAAATAGTGACAATCACGACGAAACGAATTTTTCATCTGTCATCTACGCAAACGACTCCACAACTCGCACGAATGAATTCATGCGCTCCTTTCCAACTCCAACCCCACTTGTCGAGGAACGACCCTTAGGCGAGGTCGCGCTCGCCCTCCCTCAATCAGAAGGACATATTTTAATAAAAAAACGGGCCTACCTCTCAGTGGACCCGTTTTTTGTATTGTGGGTTTCCCCACCTTTCTGTTTTTCGACTCAGAAATTATTCGACCACACCACTTTCTTTTGCGACCATGTAGTCGCGAAGTTCGTCGTAGATGACTCGAGCCATGGCATTCCATGCATTCCCTTCCTCTCGTGAGTCCCAAGGATCTTTTTTGAGCGCACTGATCGCCTTCCATCGTGGCTCCCAGTTATTTAGAAATTCAATATCCGATGGATTCGTTGACTTCTTAATGAGATCGTAGAGTGAGTCAGCATTCACTGCATTTTCTAGCTTGAAAATCAACGGTGCCCTTACTCTGACCTTCACGGCTTTCCCGTCCACAACTCCATTGGAGAATTTCCATTGCTTAACAGCATCGATGGAGGGTTGCTCAAAAAGGATATCCGTTGAGCTTTCAATTTCCACTTTCTCAACATCTCCGATTTCGTTGATTATTAAAGTAAGAACAACCCTTCCGTTTATCTTAGCTTCTTTCAATTCTTTTGGATAAACAGGTGGAATCTGAACCCTGGGAACCGGTTTCTGATCCAAATCTCCGATTTCATAGATTCGAGTCTCCATTTTTGCTGTTTTTTCTTCCGGAATACTTCCGAACACAAACAAAGACCCAGTGAGCGCAACTCCTGCGAGTGCCGCAACGGTTACAATTTTCATACGATTTACCTTTCTATATTGGTATTGAATAACATTTGAAACGCGCTGTTTCAGGGATGTTTCCGACAAGGCTATCGCACCAAACCGAGAAAGGTCTTGGCTAAATTCTGCCGCTTTCAGCAAACAATTCGCATAGGATTGGGTTTCAATTCCACCTGCCAACACCGTTTCATCGCAACGTTTTTCTGTCTCCAGAATGAGACGTCTGCGGAGGAACCATAGTAGGGGGTGAAACCAGAAACAGCAGACTACCAACTCAACGAAAAATCGCCACAGGTGGTCCTTCTTTTTCCAGTGCGTTATCTCATGCCGAAATGCAGATACGAGTTCCTTCTCATCCAACATTTCCAGAAACTTACGTTTCGCGATGATTCTGGGTCGAAAAATTCCATAAAGCCCAATGGTCGGACCTTCTTCTACTGCATAACCTCGAAGGCCATCCTGATTAACCCCTTCCTCTTTTTGCAGAGAGCTCAGTAGACTCGCTTCTTGATCTGCAAAGGGTTCGATACCTCCAAAAATACGGCGATGCTGAAACCAGGTGACCAAAGCCCCCGCGAATACCAAAAGCAAGGTTCCGACAAGCCCACCAAGCACAACATTCGTCGTTTGATTCGAATCGACCTGTTGCTGAAAATCATGCAACGAATTTCCGGCGGTCACAACGAAGGGTGCGAGCGTGCCGATTTCAGGCGACTTGAAATAGCTGGCTAGCCACAAGGTTGGGAGCAGGAATTTTAAAATACCGATCCGATACACCCAACAGCGGGTGCGACTATCCAAAATTTTCAATATCCCGAGAGTTAACACCATCATTCCCGCCACGACTGACGATTCAATTAGATGGAAGAGGAGGTTGGAGAGCATTGAGTTCATTTCGTTTCCTCCTCGGAAGCTTGTTGTTCAATCATCTTCTTCAGCACTTCCAACTCGTCTTTTCCCAGCTTCTCTCGTTCCACGAGATGGGAGAGAATCGGATTGGGCATTCCATCCACCAAATTGAGCAGATCGTCCATCAACCTCCCAACCACGCTCTTCTTTTCAATAGCCGCCTTAAAGAACCAGGCTTTCCCTTCTTTTCGGGTTTTCACGATCGCTCCTTTTTTTTCCAACCTTCCGGCAATCGTTTGAACCGTCGAATAACCAGGGTCGTTTTTACTTCCTTCAAGACTTTCTGAAGCCTGTCTCACTGTTATTTCCCCTTCTTTCCAAAAAGGATCCATCACTTGAATTTCAAGTTTCGAGAGTTTGATATCCGGTTTTTTCATCATCTACAACAAGTGTTGTATATAATAATTACAACATTTGTTGTTTTTACAAGAACTAATTTTCAGGAGAAAGATTTAGAGTGATTGCATATGAACAATTCGTCAGCAGGGCTGCTTTCTCGTCAGGTTCACAACCCTGAGCATTGCCGAATGGGTATGCCCACATTGTTATCTTCTTCGGACTCAAATTTATCTTATCTGCATGAATCTGTGTTCCAAGGCGAAGGCCGACATCTTCAAATCCTCCTTGGGCGGACAGATCTGTGGATGAAATTTCCAACACCGCTTCAGTATTCAGTACCTGAGTAGAAGTTCACCTTTATGATGGTCGAAGCTTTAGCGGAGTTCGTGGCGAATCTGATTGGTTGACGCACTAAATCGAATGCGAATGAACCACGTATCATGAATGGATCTGGCGAGCCAGACCCCTACGGTTCAAAACGCATCTATGATAGGGGTTCGCCTTGGCGAATCCTTCCCTTAGCCTTTAGCCATTCATGGTGTCTCGAGTGCCTAAGCACGATAATCAAGCAAACCACGAGGCAACCTGGCCAACCATTCACAAGCGACCTACAGAACTGTTCAATCAGCGCATCACTGTAATCATCACCATCGCTCCATCAAGTCCTCGAGCCAGTGTTGCAGCTCTTGCACGGCGGGTTCTGCCATTTCGTAGACTTCTTCGGATCGATGAAAATCGAGTATATCAACGCCTCTAATATTAGGTTTGATGTAGAGGTTCGGAGGGTTGGCTTTGAGGCGTTCCTTCACAATCGTGTTCTGCATAATATCATACATCCCGATCATCGATGAAAACATCCCAGGCTCCTTTGGTCGTTCTTCATCAGGGAATCCCAATACATCAATTGCAATTACGACATCACAGTCAGTTAACACATCGTGCGGAACAGGGTTCACCCCACCTCCATCCACTAGTATTTTTCCATTAACCTCGGCAGGGACAAAGACTCCTGGTAAACTCATACTCGCGCGAATTGCGGGAAAAAGCTCTCCTTCTTTTAGAATCACTTGCTTGGACTTCCAATAGTCCGCAGCCACTATACGAAGTGGCGTTTTCAAGTCTTCAAAATATTCCACCTCCATGCGTTCCTGCATTTTTGCAGCAAATCGCCGTCCTTTGAACAGCCCACTGTTTTTGAAACTGAGGTCCAAAAACTCAAAACTGCGCAGCGCCTTCGGTTTGTGAAAAAGGTCTTTGATCGTGGTGCCCTTACCAATGAGCAATTCGTCAAACCATTCGCGGATTTCGACACCGTTCATCCCAGAAGCATACATGGCTCCAATAATGGCGCCCACACTTGTTCCACTGATAACATAGGGTTCGATTCCGAGCTCATCAAAGACCTCGAGCATGGGAATATGCGCAAAGCCTTTTGCACCGCCGCCGCCTAATGCCAAACCAATCTTTTTCATAATGAGAAACTCCAATGAGGATTATGGATCGCCTGAGTAATTTCCCCAACAATTCCTTCGTTAAATTGAAACCAAAGAGAAACAAAAAGTCGAATTGCTATTAGCTGAATTCCATTTATCAATCAATCCTATCGTCATTCGAACCCCCTAAACATTATGTTCCATCGCTTTACACCCAAAGCAGCGCTTCTAAGCCTGCTGCTTATCCCATTTTCGTTTGTGACCATGACCCAGAGCCAAACCATGACACCCGACGCCATCGAAGCCAAAATCGATAGCATCCTTGAGCAAATGACCTTGGAGGAAAAAATTGGTCAGACTGCCATGCGAGGAACCTCCAGCAGGGAAAAGGGTAAACTCGCTCAGGAGCTCAAAGACTTAGTCACCGCAGGAGGTGCCGGAGCCTTCCTCAATGTCATGATTGAGGAAAACATGGATGAATTACAACGGATCGCAGTCGAAGAGAGTCGCATGGGTATTCCCCTCATCTTTGCCCGCGATGTCATCCATGGTTTCAAGACCATTTTCCCGATACCGCTGGCACAAGCTGCGAGCTGGAATCCCGAAAACGCACGGGTCGGAGCGAGGATTGCTGCCTTTGAAGGTACTGCCGCAGGAATCCGTTGGACCTTTGCTCCGATGATGGACATCGCCCGGGATCCCCGTTGGGGCCGCATCGCCGAGTCCCTCGGAGAAGATCCTTACCTTGCGTCTGTGATGGCAACGGCAATGGTGGAAGGATTTCAAACCAACGACCTTTCGAATCCGACAAGCATGGCTGCTTGCGCAAAACACTTTGCCGGTTATGGAGCAGCAGAGGGGGGACGCGACTACAACACGACCCTCATTCCCGAACGGGAACTACGCGATGTTTATCTGAAACCATTTGAGGCTGTTGCAAACGCGGGTTGTGCGACGATGATGACTGCGTTTAATGAAATTAACGGCATCCCCGCCTCCGGTCACAAAAAATTACTCACAACCATCCTCCGTGAAGAATGGGGATGGGATGGATTTCTGGTAAGCGACTGGGACTCCGTCATTGAAATGATCAGCCACGGGTTTGCTGCGGACGAGAAACAAGCTGCCCTCAGGTCCTTCAACGCGGGCTTGAATATGGAGATGACATCCAAAGCATTTGAGCATCACCTCGCCGAGCTCATCACGGAAGGACAAGTGCAAGAAGCATGGCTTGACGAGATGGTCCGCCAAATTCTGAGAATCAAGTTCCGCCTCGATCTTTTCGAAAATCCCTATCATGTCAAAAACAGACAGGGTGATTTGTTACTTCCAGAAAACTTAGAGAAGGCCAAACAAGCCGCCATCGAATCCGTTGTTCTTCTAAAGAATGAAAATAACGTATTGCCCCTCAACAAATCAGAAAAAACCGTCGCGGTCATTGGACCAATGGCGAATGCGCCACATGAGCAAATGGGCACGTGGGTCTTTGACGGCCGAGCCAAAAACAGCACAACCCCTCTGAACGCGATCCGCGAATACCTAGGGGAGGAAGCAACCCTTTACGCTCCAGGAATGGAATACAGCCGCGACAAAACCAAAGCTGGCTTCGCAGCGGCCATAGAAGCGGCAAAAAAGGCGGATGTCATTCTCTTCTTCGGTGGTGAAGAAGCTATCCTTTCCGGAGAAGCTCACAGTCGCTCCAACATTGACTTGCCGGGAGCTCAGAATGAGTTGATTGCTGAGCTCTCCAAGCTGGGCAAACCTCTCATACTCAGCGTTATGTCAGGTCGCCCCAATACGATCCAAAAACAGATCAGTCAAAGTGACGCTGTGCTCATCGCATTTCATGGAGGCAACATGGCCGGTCCCGCATTGACCGATCTGATCTTCGGCGAAGTGTCACCCTCGGGCCGACTTCCTGTCACCTGGCCCATCAACGTCGGTCAGATTCCCATATACTACAACCACAAGAACACCGGGCGACCCGCAGAAGAAAAAGATTTTGTGCAAATGGATGAGATCCCGGTTGGCGTATGGCAGAGCTCGCTTGGGAACGACTCCCATTATCTGGATATTGGATTCCGTCCTGCATACCCGTTCGGATATGGGCTAACCTACTCCAAGTTTACCTACAGTAATCTGCAACTAAGCGCAGACACGATTCCGATGGAGGAACGTTGCAGGCACAAGCCACCATCACTAACACTGGAAAGGCCGTCGCCACTGAGGTGGTGCAACTTTATGTGAGGGATCTAGTGGGGGATGTGACCCGGCCCGTTAGGGAACTAAAAGGCTTCCAAAGAGTCACTCTCGCTCCCGGCGAGGAGAAGATCGTCTCTTTCGAACTTCAAACCGAGGATCTTTCCTTCCACAACATCGAATTGGAAAAGGTAACGGAACCCGGAGAATTTCATCTATGGATCGCTCCAAACGCCGTTGAAGGATTGCAGGGGAGTTTCAGCGTTGAATAATCTCCAAGTGTTTCATTTTCGAAAACAAGGGCTCGCCTTTTAAAAAAGGCATTGATTGTGTAAGGGAAAGCCCAACGGACACCTCGTAGGCTATTGTTCGCAAACAGGTGTCGTCCTATCATCATGTCGCGTAGGTTCATTTCAGACCGTAAATTTTTCAAGAAGCGAAGGCTTCGGCTGCGAAATATTAAAAATCGCAACGCCATGCTTTTTGTTCAGGGGGAAGGGCGGGGTCACCTGACTCAGGCAATTACGGTTTACCACATGTTGAAAAGGCTCAACTACAACATCCCAAAAGTTGCCGTCGGAATACCGAGAAACAGAGAAGTCCCTCAATACGCAAAAGATATTTTCGGGGACTCACTTTTCACCTATCAAACCTTTGAAATCATTTATAAACATGGAAGAAAGGTCGATAAACTCGGCACTTATTTCCGTAATGTCGTAAGAATTCCGGGATATATTCGCTCACGTTATATCATCCGAAAGAATGTGCGCAAATTCCGTCCGGCTTATATTCTTAACTTTTTCGAACCACTTGCAGCACTCTCGGTGGTGGATCTCTCCTACCCAACCCACCGGATATCAGTATCTCATCAAAACCTCTACATGTTCTCGCGAGAATTTCCGCTCGAAGGACATTTCATTGATGCCTTCGTTACCCGATTTTTAACTCAGTTGGCAAACGTGCGCACCGATCATATGATGGTACTTTCCCTTTACCCGATCGATTCTCCCTCCAAACGTTTCACTATTTGCCCTCCGCTATTGCGAGATGAGATCTACTCCACAGAAACGACCACAACGAGGACGTCCTGGTCTATCTTCTCAATCAGGAATATCTCAATGATGTCATCAATCTCGCCACACAACATCCCCAATTGAATTTTGTGTGCTTTTGCGATCACAAGCATTCGGAGACCAATTATCAGGAGCGGGATAACCTTACTATTTGTAAACTCGACGGCAGTAAGTTTATCGAGCACATGCGTCACTCAAAATATGTGGTAACCACCTCAGGCTTCGAAACCGTTGCAGAGGCGATTTATATGGGCAAACGGGTGGTCGCTATCCCCGTACAAAATCATTACGAACAGATTTGCAATGGCAGCGATTTGCAGCGCTGTGGGCTTGGTGCGACCAAAACGAATTACGATTTTCATCTCGACCAGATGGAGTTCCTTCACGCCAACAAACTGAGCGGGACCACCCGAGAATGGTTCGATCAAAAGGAATCCATCTTCTTCAAGGTATTTGACGGCAACTGATACCTATTAGCGCTTTAAAGACTTCAAACTGAAACAGAACTCATGCGAGCATGAGATACAGTAGATGAGCTGTAGCATCCGATGCTCGCATCGGATTATACACGTATTGAATTGAACGCCAATCGGTATGAGAATCGACTCGTTGTCCCAGCCGCGATCGCGCAGTCGAAATCAATACACTCGCAAAAGCAAAGGCGCCCATACTTGAAAGTGGTCATGACTTCAGACGTGACAATCATGAGCCGAATCAGGGCTGCAAAAAACCTTGATTGAAAACCATACGTTTCCTGTCCGAAGTCGTACCAGAAACCCACACTCCACAGACAGAGTTACAGTTTCAGCTCCTTGCGGATGATGCTCATAATCGCACGGAAAATGGCAATATGGACATATACCAATGGGACCAGTATTGGCCGGATGGTGATTGAAAAGGGGAGAGCGACAGCAACACCAATCAGAATGCGCAACCAATAAGCATCGACAACCGTCAACCACCGATAACTCGCCCACGCCAACAATGAAGCAGCGACCAAATGAAACCCTGCATCAATCGATGAATACTTAATGATGCGGTAGGTTTTGTGTTTGCTGCTCATGGATAAGGGAAACGAAGTATTTCTGTTGCAGCCTGAAAAGTAAAGCGGGATCGAAGATGCAATGGTTCCTACTTTTAACAGGAACAATCCAACACCATAGCATCAAATTCATTTTCGACTTTCCACCGACAGCAATGAACGGAAACAAAAAAGTTCGCCCGAATTTCTGAAATCCGGGCGAACTTACTAAATAGAATGCTTAAGTTTGAGAACTGGAGCTTGCTTTATTCGCAGCCGCAACCACCGCTTTCGCAGTTTTCCTTTTCGCCGCTTTCGCAACCACAATCTCCACCACCGCCTCCGCCGCAGCAACCGCCACCTTCAACATGGGGATGTCCTTTTTCCAATTCTTCAATTGTTGCCAATCGAATTTCCGAAACGTTGACACTGAAGTTCAAATGCTTGTCTGCCAGAGGGTGATTTCCGTCAATCGTTACTTCTTCCTCTTCCACTTTCACAACGCGCACAGCGACCACGCCACCTTCCTGGGTGCGAGCATGGAACTGCATGCCCACTTCAATGTCTCCGTCCATGCCTTCGAAGTTACTCTTGGGAACCACCTGGATCATCTCTGGGCGGCTAACGCCATACCCTTCTTCCGGGCTGACGCGAACTTCAACGTCGTTTCCCTCTTCCTTGCCTTCCATTGCAGACTCGAGGCCCGGAATGATGTTTCCATACCCCTGCATGTAAATGAGCGGACGACCTTCATCCGATTTATCAATCACGTTTCCGTCATCATCTTTTAGGGTGTAATCAATGGAAACTACGGTGCCTTTACTGACTATCATTCGACTGTTTTGTTTAAATTTCTAATTATTGTGAATGGTACCACCTATGGAAATTCATCAAGAGGTCAAAGCGCAAAAGCCATTTTTCGACGATTATTACATGCATTCATCAAAAAGAGATTGACCCATAGCCGCTCCATTTATGCCTGTAGGATCAAGGGAGCGTTAACAATTCTTCAGCACCAAGAATCTGAAAAATTATTAATACTCCTCAATTTTAGGAGCATATCGAGCTATGATTACACTCAAAGAAATTCGCTTACAGTACGGAGAACGCGTTCTATTCGACGACATCAATGTCACCATCGGTCCACGCGATCGCATCGCCCTGGTCGGAGCAAACGGCACCGGTAAGTCCACGTTGGTGAAAGCAATGATGGGTCTGGAAGAAATCGACTCCGGTGAATTTGAAAGGCAGGGATTTGTTTCACTCGGTTATCTTCCGCAGGACGGAATCGAAGCTCAGGGGAAAACGCTCTACGAAGAAGTCGAAACGGCATTTGCCGACGTCCTCGAACTCAACAAGAAAATCGATGATGCCCTCGAACGCACTTATGAGCTCGAGCCGGATGATCCCGAGTCCTACGAACTCTATGATCTCATTGGCGAGTGGCAGGAACAGCTTGATAATCACGAACCGCAAAAGATGAACTCACGTATCGAGCGCACGCTGCAAGGTCTCGGATTTTCTCAGAGTGATTTTACCCGTGACACGGGTGAGTTTTCTGGAGGCTGGCAGATGCGTATCGCGCTTGCGAAGCTCCTTCTTCAAACCCCTTCACTGCTGCTATTGGACGAACCTACCAATCACTTGGATGTCATCTCGCAAAACTGGCTCGAAAAATATCTCGCCAACTACCATGGTGCGCTGATGGTCATTTCCCATGACCGCGCGTTTTTGAACGCGATTACCAACAAAATTTTCGAGATCAAATTCGGAGATCTTTATTCTTACAACGGCAACTACGAGTTTTACGTCAAAGAAAGTGCCGCACGGATCGCACTCCAACGGAAAAAGGCAGATAATCAGAAGAAGGAGATCCAGAAGGAAAAGGAACTTATCAATCGCTTCCGGGGTAATGTGAAGAAAGCGGGAATGGTGCAGAGTCGGATCAAGAAACTCGACAAAATGGATCGGGTGGAAATTGAACGCGAAGAAAAGAAAATCTATTTCCGCTTCCCACCTCCACCGCCAGCCAGTGCGAAGGTTGTTGAGCTGACTGACATTTACAAAGCCTATGGCGATATTAAAGTTTTCCAGGGGCTATCTCTTCGCATCGAAAGAGGAGACCGTATCGCTGTCGTAGGGGTCAATGGAGCAGGTAAGTCCACTCTAGCCCGTATTTTGGCGGGGACCGATCCAATTGACAGCGGCACCCGAGAAACCGGAGTCAATACAGTTATTGGATATTTTGCGCAGCAGCAGGCCGAAGAGCTGAACCCTGAAAATACGGTATTACAGGAAGTGGAGGCGGCCACAGAAGGAAACCTTGATGCCAACCCTCGAGCCGCTCTCGGAGCATTGCTCTTCAGTGGAGATGCTCAACACAAGTCCATCAGCGTGCTTTCTGGAGGAGAACGCAATCGAGTGGCCATGGCCAAGTTTTTGATGCACCCCGCCAATTGTATCGTGCTCGATGAGCCTACCAATCACTTGGACATCAAGAGTAAAGAAGTATTACAGGACGCGATTCGTGAATTTAATGGAACCGTTATTCTCGTGAGCCACGACCGTTACTTTCTCGACCCAGTTGTCAATAAAGTCCTCGAAGTACGCCCCGACGGCAGCCGCCTTTTGACGTGTAATGTGAGTGAATATATCGCCCGCATCGAAAAGGAAGAAGCGGAGAAAACAAAACAATAGTCGCTGGATCGAAAAAGGTGATTTTTTAATGGGCGGGGCTGCCTGTCGTCAGGCTCACAATCCTGAGTATAGCCACGCCCTTTATCATAGTCGGATTCGTCATCGTCATCCTTGTAGCAACCGTTTCCTTGTCTGGATACGACTACGAAATGGATCACGAATGAACGAATCTCATCTGCGTATATTACTCCGCATTTCGCACGAATGAATTCATGCGCTCCTTCCCAACTCCAACCCCACTTGTCGGGGCATAGCCTTTTGGCGCCGCCTGGTGCGCTCCTGTTCAACACCAAAGTTCCCTCTTCTGGAGGCGATTACTTTAGTCGTCCTCATTGAATGCCCCACAATCAACCTAACCTCCATGGACGAACAAGCCATCAATTCTAACATCGCTATCACTAAAAATGCGATGCGATACAGTCGGAGCTTCAGGTTAAGGCATTACAATGCCTTAATTTTAGTGGTCCCGAAGGATTCGAGGGAACAATGTTAAAACGATAAACCGAATTTCATCTGCATATATTATACTCCGTATTTCGCACGAATGTATTCATGCGCTCCTTCCCAACTCCAACCCCACTTGTCGGGGCATAGCCTTTTGGCGCCGCCTGGTGCGCTCCTGTTCAAAACAGAAGTTACCTCTTACGGAGGTGATGACTTCAGTCGTCGTCATTGAATGCCTCACAATCAACCTAACCACCATTGACGAACAACGCACTCAACATTCACCATCTCTGTAAATCTAATTGATTAGCTCCGCCATTCGCTATTCGCCATTGAATTTAACAGCGTCTTTCCGATAACGAAAGGAATCACGAACCCAAACCCAGATTACTCTGCGTTGATCGGTGCAGCCTGCGGCTCACTGAGCCAAGGTAATGGAGTAGACTCTGAGGTCATACGACAGAAGCTCAGAGGTCTGAGCGAAACCGAGTCATTAATCGGTTGGGAGTTCAATCTCGACCCAACCAACCGAAGCGACGTAGTTGGATTTAGAAAGCAAGTTCTCGTAGGCATCAGCCATTTCAATGGCCGAGTGAACGTCGATGCTCATGACATAGTTTGGCGCCAGCGCACGGCGGCTTATGAGCTTGTGGCCCTGGTGCTCAAACCCCACTTTCATCAAATCCCACTCCAATCCTGGTTGGGAGATAGCGGTCAACTTTTCCCCATCAAAAAGTTTCATGGCTCCTTCCGAGCCATACCACCAATAACGCTTGCCGCTGGAATCCGCAAAAAAGAATCCGCGTAGTCCCGTTGGATTTCCATCCTCATCCTTTTGTTCAACCCCGGTTACATAGCCTTGAGCTCCGATTGTGGAGGCAAATGAATCGGGGAGAGAATCGAGAGATGCATCCGCCCGTTCCCAAGTGAAAACCTCTTCAATGCTCTCCGACGAACGATCTCGTCGAGAGTCGATTAGAACCGATACGATCGCGAGCCCTATTAAAAACCCAATAAAATAGGCCTGTGTGCGTCTTCCAATTTTCATTAACTTATTTATTCCGTTTCCGAGAAATCATTTCGGTTCAAATACGTTGAGACAAATGTAACAATATTGCGGCGATCCATGATAACCCAGACCAACGCAATGGCAGTGGCCCAAAGTCCAGCATATTGACAACCCGTGATAAAACCACCTTTTACGATCACTAGCCAAGAGGAGTTCTTAAAAAACAGAATCTTAAGAATTGGCGAGATTATAAACCCCACAAGTCCTCCGATCAAAGTGACCAAAAGTGCCCGGTACAACCAAACCGAAAACCACAAGCCTCCCACTGCAAGATAATTGCCTGGTACTGCCAAAACTATGAAAAATGACTTCATTGCCCCCATCATGAGTGCTTCCGTTCGCAAAATCAAAACAGAAAGATTGCTCCTGAGATGGAGTCGTATCATTTTGAACACGCTACCATGATCCACACCACGACCAAGATTCGCATTCGTTACGCGGAAACCGACCAAATGGGCCTGGTTCATCACCAGAACTATGTCGCCTTCTTTGAACAGGCTCGGGTAGAAATGCTCACCCAAATCGGAGTGCCTTACAAAGAACTCGAAGCGGACGGATTTTTCCTACCCGTGCTGGAGGTGAATGTTAAATACCTACGCCCCAACACCTTCGATGACGAGATTGTAGTACATTGTCTGCTCGACGAAATGCCACGGGTCAAAATCCATATTCGGTATGAAATATACCGTGGCGAGGTGCTGACTACAACCGGCTCGAGTCATCATGGGTTCATGGATCGTAATGGTCGTCCCTGTCGACCACCCAAAAAGATGATCGAAAAAGCCAGCTCCTGGTTTCAAACTGCTTGAAACTCTCCTAATGAGCCAATTCGACGACATCATTGCACAATTCAGAGGAATTCCTTCACAATATAAAGGACCTCCCAAAAGACGCGCCCGGTCAATTGATGGTTTGATGGACCAAATTGCCAAACAATACAAAATCGAATCTCCAAAGATCGAAGTGCAAATCATAAAGAACTGGCGTGCGATCGTGGGACCCACTCGAGCCCATCGCTGCAAGCCGAGCAAAATCCTCGATTCGGGCAAACTCATCATTACCACAACCAACACAACTTTGCGCATGGAGCTGCAATTTGAATCCCGCCAAATCCTCAAAAACTTGCATCAAGTCATCGGAGATGAGGTGATAAAGGAAATCCTTGTTCGCTGAACCATTTTGCCTCTATCAAAAAAGACTTGAAAAATCGCCGATTTCCAGCCATAGCTGACTCTTACGCTAGAGAATTTCACATCTAAAGTGCATTCTCCTCAGTTTGATTCCATTCGGGATTTCAGCGGTGTTTCGGGCTCGGCGCTCGATTCACGTCCACTCAGGTGAGCGGGCTCAAAAAACTGTGAAAAACCGCATTATATCAATGTCAAACGCAATCGAAAAAGATAAAGTAATCGAAGAATATAAGACTCACGACAAGGACACAGGTTCCTGCGAAGTGCAAATTGCACTGCTAACCGCAAGAATCTCTCACCTTACTGGACATTTGCAGGAACACCGCAAAGATTTCCACTCCCGTCGCGGTCTCATTAAGATGACAAGCAAGCGTCGTAAGTTTCTCGATTATATGAAGAAACACGATCTTGAGGGATATAAGGCTATCATCGCCAAGCTAGGTATTCGCCGCTAATATCCACACAACCAAGTCAGTTCGGGAAAATAAGAGAAGATGCATATCGACTCGCTCAAAGAATCCACACCCGGACTCAATCAGTTTAAAAACGAGTGCACCCAATTTTGATGGTCACTCGTTTTTATGTATATATCAGTACGCAGCTCCACCAGAATTGGAGCTACAAATAAGGAAATAAAGAATGAAACAAAAACACTCTGTTGATGTCGAAGGATTGAACATCTCCATCTCCACTGGCTCTCTCGCACTCCAAGCAGGCGGATCTGTAGTAATCAGTATGGGCGAAACTTCGGTTTTCGTCAGCGCCACCGCAGCGAGCACCATGCGCCCCGGTCAGGACTTTTTCCCTCTCACCGTTGATTACCGCGAAAAATACTCTGCGGTTGGTCGATTCCCAGGAGGATACATCAAGCGCGAAGCGCGTCCTTCCGAAAAGGAAATCCTCACTTCCCGCTTATGCGACCGTCCATTGCGTCCGTTGTTCCCCAAAGGCTTTTTGAATGAAGTTCAGGTCATTGGTTATTTGCTCGCAGCGGATCTCGTCAATGAACCCGATGTTCTCATGGTAAACGCAGCATCTGCGGCCGTGATGATTTCGGATATCCCTTGGAACGGTCCCGTTGGCTGTGTTCGAGTTGGAGAAATTGATGGTCAGTTCATCACAAACCCAAGCACCGAGCAAATGCTCGATTCCACTCTCGATCTCATCTACGTCGGAAACGAAAAGGAGATGATGATGATCGAAGGAAGTGCTGAGCAGATTCCTGAAGCTCGTTTCATCGAAGCTCTTGCCTATGGCCAGGAGGCAATCCAGCCCCTCATCAAGGCACAAAAGGAACTCGCTGCACAAGTGGCTAAGACAAAACGCGAATTCAAACTATTTGTCGCAGACCCTGAAGTCGTAGAAATCTGTCGCAGCGTTGTTGGTGATGAAATGGCAACAGCCATCTTCCAGGACAAACGACAGGACCGCGATCGTTCAGTTGACGAACTGAAGGAAAAGGCAAAAGAAGCCCTCGTCGAAAAATACGGAGAAGACTTTGAAGACGCTCAACTTGCGATGGCATTCGAAGTCCTCCAGGAAGAAGTCTACCGCACAAACATCCTCGACAACGAAAAACGCGCAGACGGTCGTGCCCCTGCAGATCTTCGTGAAATTTCTTGCGAAACCAATGTTCTTCCCCGCACCCACGGAACAGCAGTATTCCAGCGCGGTGAAACCCAAACATTGGTCATGACCACACTGGGAACAGGAAAAGACGCTCAAAACCTTGACGGTTTGACAGGTGGACCTACGTCCAAGAGTTTCATCCTGCACTACAATTTCCCTCCATTTTCTGTTGGTGAAACAGGTCGTTTCGGAATTCCCGGACGTCGCGAAATCGGTCACGGTGCATTGGCAGAACGTTCTCTGCTCCCCGTTATTCCTGGTGAAGATGAATTCCCATATGCCATTCGTTTGGTATCTGAGATCATGGGATCCAACGGATCGACTTCCATGGCTTCGGTTTGTGGCGGTTGTCTCTCACTTATGGATGCTGGCGTGCCGATCACTGATACGGTTGCAGGAATCTCTGCAGGTCTGATCACTGATAAAGCAGAAGACGGCAGCCTGAAACGATACACGATTCTCAGCGACATTCTTGGAGCGGAAGATCACTTCGGCGATATGGACTTCAAAATCTGTGGAACCCGCACCGGTATCACGGGTTTCCAATTGGACCTTAAGATCGATGGAATCTCATCGCAGATTGCAAAGGAAGCCATCGCTCTAGCGACTGAAACTCGCTACAAGATCATCGATGCCATGGAAGCCTCTCTGCAAAAACCACGTGAAGAGGTCAACCAGTACGCACCAAGAGTTCACTCTCTCCAGATCGATCCAGAAAAGATTGGATTGCTCATTGGACCTGGCGGTAAAAACATCCGTCGCATCACCGAAACAACTGGCGCAAGCGTCGATATCGATGATGACAACTCCGGACGCGTTAGCATCTATGCAACCACCAAGGAATCCATGGACCGCGCGGTTTACGAAGTTGAGCTCATCACTGGCGACATTGAAGACGGAAAGATTTACCGTGGGATCGTTCGTTCCATTAAGGACTTTGGCGCATTCGTAGAATGTTTGCCAGGCAAGGAAGGTCTTGTTCACATCTCCGAGCTTGCAGATTTCCGAGTTCGCAGAACTGAGGATGTGTGTAAAGTTGGGGATGAAATGATCGTCAAATGCCTAAGCACTGATGAAAAAGGACGCGTGCGTCTCAGTCGTAAGGCAGCAATGGCTGAACTCGAGCAGAACCAAAAACAAGAGGAAGCAGAAGCAGCGCCAGCGGACGAAGAGACTCCTAAGGCAGAAGCTGAAACTCCTGTAGAAGACGCTCCTGAGTCCACCGAAAAGGAATAAATCCAAATCGGAAGTTTGCAACAGCGACAATTCTCACTTTTACTCGAAAGTCATTATGGCTCAGAATGAAGCTCAGATCCCTCGTGACTATAACTCATGGAAATCCATGATGTTGAACCAGTGCGGTGAGAAATTGTCGCAGGAGTTTATCAACTCCCGCTTGGAAGTGCTTAGTAACGCCAACGACCCTTACACCAAAAAGTTTAAGGAGATCTACGGCGACACTTATATGAAGGCACTGATAAGCTGGTTCGAGAGAGCAAAAACCGACATGGTTTAAGCAACGCAAACAACTCCCTTTTTTAAAAAGCCTGTATCAAACCGATGCAGGTTTTTTTTGTGCCTACTACCTATTCGCTGAATAAAAACGAAAAATAAATCAGCGTTTTGCATTCAGATCATGAATACCGATTCGCTATTAGAGCATCCTGCATTTAAGCTGACACGTTTGGCCGAAAGAATGAGGCCTTTTGGCAAGGCACACAATCGAAGGCAAGTTGGCACTTGTCAAGATTGTGCAACGCCGCAAAAAAGCCTCATTACTCTGTCCTGCAGGATGGTGTGAAATGTGCAAGTTCGCCGCGTTGCATGAGTTTGGGAGCATTTCAATGCACACAAAACACTTGCCGTCATGCGCTGATTGCTCATTTGACAACACCAAATCGTATCAGAGTAAACGCAGAATGCTCTAAATCACGGCATCCAAAATCCCATGCAAGCACAGGATCTTCAAAACTAATCCACTCTTCCATCAAAGGATGCTTGCATCCTTAGTCCGCCTTTTAAAACATGCCTACTATGAGCATCGTAGCAAAAAAACAGCAATTGATCGACGACCTTTCGATCATCGAAGATCCTCATGAAAGGTTGGGCTATATCATCGACATGGGGAAAACTGCCGATGGACTAGAGGACTCTCTTAAAACAGAAAAATATCGAATCGAAGGATGCATTTCCAACCTCTGGTTAGTTCCGGAATTCAAGGACGGAAAATGTTACTTCTCTGCCGATTCGGATGCTATGGTCACCAAGGGGTTCGCAAACTTACTTTGCGAGCTTTACAGCGGCCATACGCCAACAGAAGTTCAAACAGTTGATCCTGATTTCCTTAGTGAAGTCGGAATTACGCAGCACCTTTCTCCAAATCGTCGCAACGGATTGACTCAGGTCGGTCAGAGAATCCAAAGTTTCGCAAAATTTCAGCAAAATTCCTAAAACTTTGGGGTTTACAGCTAGTCAAAACCGTACTAGCATTCCTAATGCTTTAAATAGCACAGATTAGAATTTCCCCAAAAAATATAGCTCTCCTAAACCATGGGCCAGTGTTAAACACTGGCCCAGTTTTTTTTATTAACGAACAAGTCCTCCGTTTATTAGCAAAAAAATGCCCGAAAGTAGATTTTTCTTCAAAATGGCTCGATATCACCCTCTCATCCTCAATATTTGAGACGAGGTCATCTCACTCCTAGACCTTTACTCCACTTGCCTGCTCGAGCATCCTACAATTTGAAAAGCCGAGCTTCTTCCAAAAAGAGCTGGCTCGTTTTTCCTAAGTAGCGCCCAGGCAGAGTCGCATGGAAAAAGTGACGTTTGATGACAGGAACAGGTATCACTTCAATAAGATCGAGTTGTAAACTACGTTGAATCGCTTTGCGGGACAAACAGGCAATTCCCAATCCTTTTTCGACACATCGTATCACGGATTCCGTATTTCCAACATGAATTGCTCGTTTGGGATGAAATCCATATTTCGAAAAATGCGCTGCCAATATAGAATGAGTGCCGCTCCCATCTTCTCTCAACAACCACCGGGCACTGGATAAATGACTCGCAGGATACCCTGCTTTTTTTTGAGAACTCAGAACCACTCTTTGCGAATACCACCATTTCATCTTCCCAAAGGCGATCGAGTTCACAATCATTCCTGAAACTTGGTCCTTCCACAAACGCAATATCGACAGTGAAATTGACGAGTTTCTCCAACATTTCCGCTGTATTTCCGACCATAAGATCAATATCCAACAACGGATACTTTTCTTGAAAGGTCGCAATGAGATCAGGCAATACATAACAGCCAACTGTCGAACTGGCACCAATGATAATATGCCCCCTAGCATTTTCGTCCACTGAGTCGAAAACATTGCGAAACTCTCCAACCTGCCTGAGCAACTCCTCCATTCTTGGAAACAACACTCGTCCGGCTTCACTTTGTTTCATCGATTTGTTGCCTCGATGAAACAACTCGCTCTGCAGTGAGGATTCTGCGTCGCGGATTCCCATGGAAATCGCACTTGGGGACACTCCCAATGCTTTCGCTGCCTCTGCCAACGACCCCAAGCGATAGACGGCAATACACATCTGTATCTGGCGGATAGTGATACCCGTATCATTCAGAATTTCTGAATACATCATGTAGTTTAATTCACTATATCTTAATTTATAAAGTGCTAAAATGGAAGCATGCTTAACAAATCGCAAACTTCTTCCGTGCAAATGATTATAGGAATTCCTGCACTAGTACTTGTTTTCATTCTTGCCTTCAAATTTCCAAACCCGACGCTTTGGCTGATAATAGGGATCCTGCTCGCGTCTTTTGTTACCAATGATCGTTTTCCAAAACGCAGCGAGACTGCCCGTCATATCCTCCACTTTTCAATTGTGCTCATGGGATTTGGAGTTCCGATCGCGGAGGTCATCCATGTAGGCTGTCAATCGATCCCGCTCACATTGGCCAGTATCTCTGCTACCATAATCGTTGGCATCACACTTTATCGTTGGTTCAAGATCGACCACGAGACCGGGTTTCTGCTGACCGTCGGGACGACCATCTGCGGAGGCAGTGCCATTGCAGCTGTCTCTGGTGCAATTGATGCCGATTCCAAGACAATCGCAAAATCAACCATCATTGTTTTTGCACTCAACGCCGTCGCACTATTTGTTTTTCCACTATTGGGACGATGGCTCCACATGGACGCTTCTCAATTTGGATACTGGTCCGCCCTTGCCATCCACGATACAAGTAGCGTAGTGGGAGCAGCATCAACTTATGGCGATGAATCTCTTCGCATCGCAATTCTCATCAAACTCACACGCTCCTTATGGATCATCCCAGTGAGCATCATTGCAAGTTTGCTTTGGAAAACACAGGGTCACCGCAGAATACACTTACCTTGGTTTATTTTCGGCTTCATTGCTGCCGCATCTCTCGTTGCCTTCACTCCCCAATGGAACGGGATCTGGAGTGGTGCGAGTCGAAGCGCCCGACCCCTATTTGCAGTGGCGCTGTTCCTCATTGGAACGCAGATGAATTTTCGTCAGCTCAAGGAATCCATGAATAGGGAATTGATCATGGCAATTCTACTATGGTTGATCGTAAGCGTAGTGTCCGCTGCTTTCATCCTGCGATATGTTCACTAGTTCTACTAGAGCATTCTGCGTTTACTCTGATACGATTTGGTGTTGTGAAATGTGCAAGTTCGCGACAAATGAATGATTCGAATTGATAGGTATGACAAGGGGTTGGCCTTGGCAAATCCGAAACCCTAACTGACCACGGATTCCGCCACCAACACCTCGCGGAGATCAAGCGGAACCCCTACCTCCTAAGTAATGCAGATTCTATCTAATTAAGTAGAACTAGGGAGTGTTTGGAAATAATCCCTAGAGCATCCGATAACAAATGTTTCCTTACTATCATTGGCCGTATTTATCAAAGTACTCCTGAATGATAGCAGATGCGAGCGGGCCAGCCGTGCTTCCTCCATAAATCGGATCGTTAGAGCCAATATCTTCCACCACCACTGCCACCGCGATCTTTGGGTTCTCCACCGGTGCAAATGCAATCACCCATGCCAGGTTTTCTTCTTTACCACCTGGAAAAACTTGAGCAGTTCCAGTTTTTGCAGCGATCGATATTCCAGGAATCTGCATCGATTTTCCCGTACCGCGGAGAACACATCTGCGCATCCCTTCAATGATCGTCTCGAACCGTTTATCATCTATACCAAGTCGATTTGAGGTAAACAGACTCGTATTTTTATCTCTTAGTAACGTCACGGGTAAATACTCTCGCTGCTTTGCGATCGCCGCCGTCAATCGCGCCATTTGCAGCGGAGTGACCAAAAGATCGCCTTGCCCGATGGATACGTTTGCAGTGTCTCCACGGACCCAACCACCTCGACCAACCTCTCTTTTCCATTCTTTGTCTGGAACTAAGGTGCTATTGGATTCATAGGGTAGCTCTACACCGGTTGGGGATCCTAATCCTAGCAACCGGGACTGTCGCGCGATGCGTTCAATTCCTTCCCTTAATCCCAACTGATAAAAATAAACATTCGAACTCATCGAAAGGGAATTGATCATGTTAATGTATCCATGCCCCCGAGTACGATTTTCTGGGAAACGCCGATCACCAATGGTGTAGAAGGGTCCACAATACACCTCTTGGTTTGGATCGAAACTGGGATCACTTAGTGCAGAAAGGGCCGTCACTACCTTGAAGGTGGATCCAGGTGGATAGTTCCCTTGAGTCGCCCGGTTCAACCACGCTCCTTTTTCCGTAATTTCATCAAACGTTTTCTGACTCAAATAGGGATTAAACTGGTTGAGATCATAATTGGGTTTGCTCACTAATGCCAACACCTCCCCGGAATCCACCAATATCGCCGCCATCGCTCCAATCTTTCCCTCAAGCGCAGCTTCCCCAACTACCTGGAGATCAATATCGAGTGTGGTATGGAGATCACTACCTTGTTTGGGATCCTTCGCGTCAATTTTGTCGAACTTAAACCCGAGGGGATCGATGCTCCATACTTCCCATCCAATACCTCCCCGCAATTGGGCATCCAACGACATCTCAAGTCCAGATTTTCCTTTGTGACGTTTGAGGTTGAGTTTGCGAATTTCTTCAAATTTTCCAAATTTGACCTGTATGTCTTCCGGTTCTCCCTGACCCACATATCCGATAACGTGACTCGCGATGTTGCCAAAAGGGTAATACCTTACAGGTTCGGTGAAAATCTGCAGAGGCGAATCGGGGGATAAGTGTTCCACCAATTTTGCATACTCATCGCGATTAAGATCATTACAAATTTTGAATGGTAAAATCCTCCTGCGTTTGAAATGACTCTCAAAAGAGTCCTCATCCAATTTCAATTCTCTCCCAATGATGTTCCCCACTTCATCCAGACTGGCTTGCATCACTTCCTTGCGCGCACGCCAACTGAGCGAGATTCCTTCTTGGCTGCGATCCGCCTTCCGAAATTCATCCTGCAACTCCCGATACCGCAATCGGAAATCCACGCGAAGTTCGTTGAGATACACTCCCACTGAAAACAAGGGCTGATTCCCCGCCAAAAGCACTCCATTGCGATCATAGATACTTCCTCTTGCTCCCTCTTTCACCACGCGGCGATAGATCTGAAAAGCCTCCTTTTCAAGATACTGCTGACGATGCAACAGTTGATGCCAGCCCAAGGTTCCAAGCAGAAATGCAAACCCCAGACCAAATAGCAGCCCCAGATACAGGAATCGACTGCCTTGACCCGAGCGTTCTCCAAACAGGATGTTTCCGTCATCGTTCATTTCCAATCCATCCATTCAATGGTGCGATCATGCACCTCTATTCTACGGGATCGGGACCTGGTTGAATACTTTTTCAATCACATCCTCAGTCGTGATCTCCTCTGCTTCCGCTTCGTAGGTCAGCATGATGCGATGGCGTAAAATATCGGGACCAATCACTTTCACATCGTGCGGAGTTACGTAATTTTTGCCCCGCATGAACGCATTCGCTCGAGCTCCCATTGTAAGCGCTATAGTCGCACGAGGAGAGGCTCCATATTCGATGAAGGCATCATATTCGATTCCAAAGTCCCGTGGTTTGCGGGTCGCATGCACGATCGAGAGGATATAGTCCTTGATGCGATCATCAACATACACATCATCCACCTTGATTCGGGACTGCAAAATATCTTCTGTGGACACCACCGCATCCACCTCCAGATTTCGCTGATTACGCGCCATAAGGTCCATGATCACCCGTTCTTCCTGCCGGGAAGGATAACCGATTTTCACCTTAAACATAAACCGGTCAACCTGGGCTTCAGGCAGCGGATAGGTTCCTTCTTGATCGATCGGGTTTTCCGTCGCAAGCACGAGAAAAGGATCATCCAGTAGAAAAGTTTGGTCTCCAATCGTCACCTGGCGCTCCTGCATCGCCTCGAGAAGGGCGCTCTGCACCTTGGCTGGCGCCCGATTTATTTCATCCGCCAATACAATGTTGGCAAACACGGGTCCCTTTTGGGGAATGAATTGATTCACTTCCGTATTGTAGATCACCGTACCCACTACATCGCCGGGCAACAAATCGGGTGTAAACTGGATGCGGCTGAAATCGGCCGATACACATTTTGCGAGTGTCTTAACGGTCAAGGTTTTTGCCAATCCTGGCACCCCCTCCAACAGCACGTGTCCATTCGTAAGCAAGCCCAGTATCAGTCGATCAATCAATTGATCCTGCCCCACGACGACCTTCGCCATCTCGTTTTTCAGGTTTTGGATCCACTGAATATCGGCTTCAGTTACCGCATCGGTAGGAGTATCGTCGGACATAATAATCTAATGTGTGCGTCCATGCTCAAGCTGCAAGGCAAATTATGATCCAACCCCCGTTCACCACCGGTTATTAAATTTCAGCAGAAACTCTAATTTCTGACTTGCCATGCCAATGAAGACTAGCAATATAACCTCTTTTCGCGTGCACCCTTAGCTCAATTGGATAGAGCGCCTGCCTACGGAGCAGGAGGTTACAGGTTCGATTCCTGTAGGGTGTACCATTTTTTTGTACGGATTTCAGGTACGGCCTGTATCGTATACTCTTCTAACCAGTCTGCCTCGGTAAAACAACGATATCCCTTCCGGGATACTGCGGTAGTTGAGGGTGGACATCCCGATCAAAATTCGAACTGCGATTGAAGACCGGCCGGCCCTCTGGCTAAGAGGTTTCAAACGTACAGAGAGGTCCTTAGTTTGTCGGGTACTAAACATTGGTCTGCCGATAAGAACAGATTGGCGCAAAACTAGACCCTAGAAAGGGAATCATAAATGTATTTGGTTACGAAAAAGCAAGTGCAGGTAAGTAGCAAACAGGGATGTCCACTTTCCTGCTTAGGAGCTTTCGCATCATTTTCAATCCGATTCGCATTTGTGTTCTCTCTGCTTCAAAAGGACTCGCCATATCCATCTGTTCTCACTAAATTCTCCAACAAGATCTATTCAACCTCCTTTTGCCTCCATGTATTCTTCACTTTTCTCTCATCAGCATTTGCTCAAAATGATGGAAGGGCTTGACAAAAAGTATCAATTGATACTTTATCAAGATAACTATGAATCCATTATCCGCTAACAATGGCGCTTCAACCCATACCCAGGGCGTGGCTCCGCCGTGTCGCACAGTTGCTAAAACATGGCACGATGCATCGGGAGATCCGAAAAACTCAGGGCTTCTCCCAAAAATTCCAGACGAGTTTCCCTTCGGACACAGACGACAGGGTGCTTCCCTACTTTCTTATTTTTCTTGAAGGCCGCGATCCCCACGGATGTCCGGTGAGCATGCATCGCCCCCCGGGTGACACATGGGAATTTTGGTTCACTTATAAACAACAAAAAACCTACGGAAAAATCCTCCTCACAACTGACCAACAACGCGTGATCCTGTTTTCCGCACACTTACCGGAACGAAGCTATCTACGGTGCGAACAGGAACAATAACAATGAATGCATCCCTATGAAAATCGAACATCGAACATTTGAGGTTTCTGTACCCACTCTGGACGGAAAGGCCGTAGCCGAAAGGGTCCCCATCGAAATCCCTATGGAATGGGACGAGAACGTGGGAGAATGGCTCATGACCGAAGCGGGTTCCCAAAAAGTGGAGGAAACCAAGGCCCGCCACATGGGGTTATTGCTGCCTACAGAGCTGCTAGCATTGCGAAATCGACTGGGGCTCACTCAAAAGGAGATCGGAGCACTGCTACAGATCGGCGAAAAGACGTGGACGCGGTGGGAACGGGGAAATGGACGACCGAGCCGCAGTGTTAACCTGCTGCTGCGGGCAATTCATGACCAGGAGATCACCATCGACTACCTCCAGCGTGCGTCCGAAAACCGGGTCGGGTGGCGGAAAGTGATCCCCTTCCCGAATAAACGGCCTGCCATTCACATGGATAATCTATATCGATCTGAGAGTGGAGTGAAGATTATTTCCAAAAACGTGAGGGCATCATGAACCTGGGGCCTGTTAGTTTAGACCATTATTTTGTGACCGAGCTGTCGGTTACGGCGCGAGAAGCTTTCGATCCGGAATCTGAGTCGCAGGCGCGGTTGGAGGAGTTTAAGGTGATCATCGACCTCAGTCCTGTGGAGTCTGTCGAAGCCGAAGAGAATCTCTGGCAAATCAACCTGTCAGTGCATCAGCAACCTTCACCAGAGAGTAACTTTCCCTATGAATTCAAGGTCGTACTGATGGGGATTTTTAAATGCCTTGCCGAGATTGAAGATGAAGACGATCGGGAACGTTTCATGCGAATCAATGGCGCTTCGATGCTGTATGGTATCGTGCGGGAGGTGATCCGCGCAAATACCTCCAGGGGGCCATGGGGGCCGATCATGGTACCTACGCTTAGCTTTTATGAAGCACGTAATCCTGAGATTGCAAATGGAGGAGAAACGGGTGAAGATGACTGACCATACTTAAGGTAACCCGAAGCTCTCCACCTTGCGCAATTTTATATCTGAGAATGATATTGAACTGCAGTTGCTGCAGTATTTGCAGCGGAGCCTTAAACACATTCTTATTCATCCATGTTAGGAAAAAGGACAGGTTTACAGAATTTTTGATTATTTCTTCTTGGGGAAACTACGATTTTTGACTGCTTCAGCGTATTCAGAAACGCCGGATTGGATCAGTTTGCCGACTTCGGCGAAGACTTTGGCGAAGCTGGGGGCATCATCCGCCATACCGAGGATGTCCGATAAAACAATGATTTGTCCGTCGCACTGCGTTCCGCAACCGATTCCGATAAAGGGAACCTGAAGGGCTTGAGTGACTTCTGCTGCGGTTTCTGGTTTGATCATTTCTCCGAGAATGGAAAAACATCCGACGCCCTGCAATTGCAGCGCCCAATCGATGAGGCGGCGTTTACCAGTCTCCCGATTTCCATAACTTCGATAGCTGCCTAAGGCATGGATGTTCTGCGGAAGCAGTCCGATATGCCCAACCACAGGAATCCCTGCAGCGACCAGCATTTCAATCTTTGGAAATAATGAATCGTGCCCCACTTCAATCTTCACGGCCTGGGCTCCGCCTTCTTGCATCAAGCGACGAGCCGACTCCAGAAGCTTGTCCTCGCTTTCGTAGGCGAGTGAAAAGGGAATGTCTGCCACAACCATCGCCGATGGTTTAGCGCGGCTCACAGCAGCGCTGTGATGCACCATCATGTCTAAAGTGACTGCGGTTGTATCCTCAAATCCCAAAAAGGTATTGCCAACCGAGTCTCCAATAAGAATGAGATCGACATACGGATCGACAAGTCGGGCGAAGAGCGCATCATAAGCAGTCAACGCAACGATAGGACGCACCCCTTTGAGTTTCTTAATCGTTTTGACGTTCACCTTGGAACGATCTGAGTCTTGTAAATAACCCATAATTAGCTTTTCAATATATCATCCCAAGCGATGAGGTTTTCAATCCTTAAACCCATTTTAAGCTGGCAGGCCTGGAAAAAGCCGCAGCGCAGGCGATCCATCCGGAATCGCCAGAATCGTCGTCGCAAAATCCAACCCCTGCTCCCCAAAAACAATTCTCGCAAGGTCCGTCGAACGCGTAAGCTCATGAAGCGGAAACCTTATAAAAGCCCCGATCAGGTGAAACACAACCTGCAACATCTCGGCATCCGAGTAGTCCTAACGCTGTGTTATGCCTGGGTTGCCTATGAGGTCGTGTTATCAAGCTTTTTGCTGGAGTAGAGATTGTCTTCTTAAAAGCTCTAGCACCGATTAGCTTATTTACAACTGATCAAAACTACCCGCCACGCTCGAGCGCACAGAGAAATCTGAGAAACAGAAGATAGTGGTATGTAATATTAACGGATTATCATACTCTGTGTTCTCAGCGCTCTCTGTGGTGAAATGACTCAGATAGTATTCGTTGTCGTGATCCTTATCGTATTCGTTAGAGTGGTGGTATGCGTTTCAACTGGATTGAAACATATGTGCCCGATAGGGCATAAGCGAAAGCGATGAAAAAAAATGGCGAAGAGGGGAGAATATGCGCTTCGGGACACATTCAATTGTGCCCCCCTCCCCCAAGGGTGGGTGTGTTGTTCGTCCATGGAGAGCAGCGAGGTTGCGAGGTATTCAATGACGACGACTGAAGTCATCGTCTCCGGAAAGAGAGGAGGAAATTGGGTGTTGAAAAGGAGCGCATCAGGCGTCGCCTAAAGGCTATGCCCTGACAAGTGGGTTTGGTGTCGAACTGGAGCGCATGAATTCATTCGTGCGAATGCGGAGTGGGGGGCAATTTGAGCTGACGAAATTCGTTTAGTCGTGTTCGGACAATCCGTCGATAACGACGAGAGCAACGATCACCAATTCGATTAAAATTCCGTTTCGTGTACCAAAAAAACGCGAGGATCGATATTCGATCACTCGCGTTTTGAAATACAATTTCAATCTCTGAGAGATTACATCTTTTTGAACAACAACGATGTGTTGTGACCACCAAAACCCAAGTTGTTGGAGAGCGCGTAGTCGATATTCGCTTCGCGGGCTTCATTTGGAATGTAATCAAGATCACAATCCGGATCGGGTGTTTCGTAATTGATCGTCGGTGGAAGCACTCCAGTATTAAGAGCCTGGATACAAGCAATCGCTTCAACTGCTCCGGCAGCTCCAAGCAAGTGACCGGTCATGGACTTAATCGAACTCACAGGAATCTTATACGCCAACTCACCAAAAACATTCTTAATACAACCTGTTTCCGTGGAATCGTTGTATTTAGTCGAAGTTCCGTGTGCGTTAATATAACCAACCTGATCGGTGTTTACACCCGCGTTCTTTAAACAAGTCTTGATAGCCAGTGAAAGGCCATATCCGTCGGGTGACGGAGCTGTGATGTGGTAGGCATCATTGGATGCACCGTAACCAGCAACCTCTGCAAATACCTTCGCGCCGCGTTTCTTTGCACTGGACTCTGTTTCAAGAACAAGCACACCCGCGCCTTCACCCATAACAAAACCATCACGATTCAAGTCGAATGGACGACTCGCAACAGATGGAGTGTCATTGTAACTACTGCTCATTGCTTTCATAGAGCAGAAACCAGCGAATGCTAGAGCTGTGATACAAGCTTCACTACCGCCAGCAATCATCATATCGGCATCACCGTATTGCAGGATACGAGCAGCCTCACCAATCGCATGGGATCCTGTCGAACAGGCACTAATCACTCCAAAATTCGGACCCTTCAGTCCGTATTCGATGGCAATTACACCCGAAAGGATGTTTTGAAATCAGCGACGGAATCATGAAAGCGGACACACGACGTGGGCCTTTTTCAATGAGATTACGCGCTTGAGTCTCGATGGTTTCCATACCGCCAATACCGGAACCTACCAAAACACCCACACGATCCGTATCAATAGTGGAGAAATCAACCCCACTTTGTTGAACCGCTAACTTGGCTGCAGCTAGTCCCAAATGCGTAAAGCGGTCGTTCCGCTTTGCTTCTTTGGGGTCCATGTATTTGCTCACGTCGAAATCGTGAATCTCACCCGCCACCTTGGAAGAAAATCCTTCGGTGTCAAAATGAGTAACGGCCCCAATACCACTTTTACCCGATGTTAGGTTCTTCTGGAATGTATCGAGATCTTCTCCAAGAGAAGAAACGACACGCCATACCCGTCACAAAAATTCGCTCTTTATTTATGGTCGCTGTCATGAAGCACAATTGCCTTCAGAACCTAAAAATCAAGGCTCTGAAGGCACAAATTCTAACTAATACTGTAAAGCAACTAGATAATAATCAAAGAAAATGCGATTACGCCTTTTCTTTAATATAGGTGATAACGTCACCCCACAGTCGCTAGCTTTTCCGCATCTGACTCAGGGATTTCATCATTCAACTCATCCTTGAATTCCTCTTCGAATGCCATGATCAACTCAACAGTGTCGAGAGAATCCGCACCCAAATCGTCAATGAAAGAAGCCTCAGCTTTAATCTGATCTTCATTCACATTCAGTTGGCTCACGATGATTTCGCTTACTCTTTCTTCGATAGTTTTATCACTCATAATGACTCAGTTTGATTGAATCCCAAATTTAAGATCACATTACCATACCGCCGTCAACGGTAAAAACCTGCCCTGTAATGTAATTAGATCGGTCTGATGCGATAAAGGAAACCGCATCTGAAATGTCCTTCGGGGTGCCCATTCGTTTCATGGGAATATTCTTCTTGATCTGCTCTTTCACTTCATCACCCAAAGATATCTGTCATATCGGTATCAATAAAACCGGGTGCGACCACGTTCGCGGTAATGTTGCGAGCCGCAAATTCTTTGGCGACACTTTTGGTCATTCCGATGATGCCTGCTTTCGCAGCCGCATAGTTGATCTGCCCCGCATTTCCGATCAATCCGATCACGGATGCGATGTTGATGATTCGTCCCCAACGGGCCCTCGCCATCGGGCGGATCAATTCGCGGGTCCAAGTGAAACAACTGGTTAAATTGGTCTGGATGACACTATTCCAGTCGTCATCGGACATGCGGATCATAAGTCCGTCGCGGGTGATACCAGCGTTATTGACCAACACATCCACGAGCCCCCATTCCTTGAGCATGTCTGCACAAGCAGCCTTTACTTCATCAGCATTGGATACATCCACTGCATATCCTTTGGCTTCACCGCCATTGGAATTGATCTCATCCACCACTGGCTGGCTACTCGCCAAACTTCGGCTTACGCACAAAACCCGGAACCCGGATGCTGCTAAATCCAAGGCGATGGCTTTGCCGATACCACGACTGGCTCCTGTCACAAGTGCTGTTTTTGTCTTTTGATCGCTGCTCATTTCTTATTTAATCGCTGGCTATTCTTAGTGGCTACCCGTTAAATATACGACGGGGATGTAGAAAATTCGAAACAGCAATCTACACTCAAGTAAACACAATTAAAAGCGCAACATCGCTTATATCATGGAAGAACGACTCCAAAAAATCATTGCAAAACAAAGGATTATGCTCTCGTAGGGACGCAGAAAAATGGATCGAAGAAGGTCGGGTAAAGGTCGACGGGCAACCTGCTCACATCGGACAAAAAGTCGATCCTTCGCTTCATGATATCGTTGTAAACGGCAAAAGTATCGCAACTCTGAATCCGGAAAAATACGTCATTGCAGTCAACAAACCCCGTGGTTATGTCTGCTCAAATCAGGATGACCATGCCGATAAACTGGTGTTTGAACTGCTCCCACGTCATTTGCAAAAGTTCAAACTATTCGTCGCTGGTCGTCTGGACAAAGATTCATCAGGGCTGGTTATTATAACCAATGACGGAGCATTTGCTCAACGGCTGACTCATCCTTCTAAGGAAATTGAAAAACACTATAAGGTGAGTTTCAAACCACCGATGGGTCGCGAAGAATTCAAGTGGTTCATTGATGGGCAACGTGTCGACGGCGAACTCCTGAAATTTGATAGGATTATAACCCCAAAAAAGGAAACATCGCCCTATTCAGAGTTGGAACTGGTACTCTCGCATGGGAAAAAACGCGAAATCCGCCGACTCATCCAACATTCGCGACGGCCACGTCAAAAAACTCCAACGCTTGAGCATCGGAAAATACAATCTTCGCGGGATCCCACCAGGATCCCACCGGGTTCTGAACGAAAAAGAGATTGAATCCCTGCTTGCGACATCATCCCGAAATACTTAATTTTCCTAAACGATCGACGATTTTATTTAGCGATATGATTTTTCCTTACTCGACGTTCTTCCTTTGTAAAGTGTTTGAGTTCATTCACTCTGATGCTCTTGATGCTGCAATCAGCGCAGGCAATCAAAGTACCCGCCCGTGTATTTCCTGATGAGAAATCGGACATTATCACCTACGTAGAGGTCAATACCGGCAACCCTGAAGAACACCCTCAAGTGCTGGATGCGAGTTTGGGTGGTGAATGGTACTGGTCGACCTATGAGGGTGAGTTTGTTGGATACGTCAGCAAGAGGGAAGTGCTCAATCGCAAACAACTTCGACCAGGAACCCTTATTCGCACTAACCCGACCTACCGAAGCTGGGTGCTTACAAAATACGAACGGGGAGATAACGTGAGAGTTCGTTCTCGTCTATCCGTTGGCAGGGTTTCTTTTGAAAAGGAAATTCCGATCTACTTCCAAATGCCCGAGGCCATCGTTGAGGAGGAAAGTTTTGTTGAAACCACTCCACCAGTTCAAACAATGGATCAAGAAGTGCCTGTGCAGGCAGTGGATACTGAGACTCCAAACGAGGTTGAGACGACAGCTGACCTCACCCCTCCTCCCTCCGTCGAAGAACTGGTTTCTCCTTCTCCTATCGCGGTTATTCCTGAAATGGCAGAAGAGCCCGAACCAGAACCTATTATTGATCCATTGCTTGAGGAAAAACCTCGAATTCCTGCACAAGAGCTAGCGAGCCTGGCTCCTCCACCAGCGGATCTTTATCAAGAATTTGAAGGATTTATGCGGGTCGTTGCTGCGGATGATGCATTGGTAGATCAGTTTCAATATCAACTCGAAACTCGATCGGGCCGTCGAATCGTCTATGTGAAAGTTGACGAACTTAGAAGTGGCTCCCACGAAGATTATATCGATCAATGGATTAACATTCGGGGATCGCTCGATGAATTTGGGCCAGACTTCATTCTCTTTATCAGTGCCAATAGTATTTGGGTTGCCCCCGAAGAATAGTTTCTTCAACACTTCACAGCATGGATATCCCTGCTTCAAAGCTCATCGATGGTAACAAAACCGCTGAAGTCATTTATAACGAATTGAAGGTTGCGATTGATCAGCTCGATGGTCGTGCTCCTCGAGTTGTTTTTATCCGGGTCGGAGAAGATCCTGCTTCCCGATTTTATGTTTCCAAAAAGAAAAAGATCGCCCATTCAATTGGAATGGAAAGTGAAATCGAAATTCACCCGGAGTCCATTACTGAAGCAGAACTGAAGGCGAGAGTGGAGTTCCATAACGCCGACGACAATGTAGACGGTATATTGGTGCAAGCACCATTGCCTTCCCATATTTCTGAAGCGACGATTTTCAACGCCATCGATCCCCAAAAGGATGTGGATGGGTTTAATGTGATCAACAGTGGTTTACTAGTGCAGGAAAACCCCAACAGTTTCGTTCCCTGCACACCACAGGGAATCATCGAGTTGATCAAACGTGAGGGAATCGAGACTCAGGGGAAAAAGGCGGTCGTGCTGGGAAGAAGCCTCATTGTCGGAAAACCGATGGCGCTATTGTTATCGCGGAAACACCCGCAAGGAAATGCCACCGTTACAATTTGCCACTCACGCTCCGAAAATCTCGCGGAGATTACCAGCACCGCAGATATCCTAATCGCAGCAGTGGGTCGCGCTGGAGTTGTGACAAAGGACATGGTGAAACCCGGAGCTACGGTGATAGATGTCGGTATCAATCGCGTCGACGATCCTGAGAGTAAAAAGGGATACCGGATCGTTGGAGATGTAAATTTTGAAGAAATGGCTCCCATTGCTGGGAAAATCACTCCTGTTCCGGGAGGAGTGGGCCCGATGACAGTGGCCACGCTGATGCAAAATACCCTAAAGGCTTACAAACAAAGAACGGCTTCGCAGTAAAAGAGAAGTCCGATCATTTTCACTTCATTGATTGAAACAATCGCAAACTGACATCCATTCACAAAAAGCATCAACCAATGGACACTCCCAACTCACCTGAAGTAGATAACTCCGAAAATGGAGCAGGGATTCCTGTGTCTGATGCAATGTCGGAACTCGTTCCCGCATCGTTTGCACTGCGCATGATCGCTTTTATCATGGACTATGTGTTAATTATGGCCGCCATGGTGATGATCTCGACACAGGTCCTTTATCCCCTTTTTCACCCCGGGTTTCTAGAGGATTCGAAGGTGTTCATCGAGGAGCAACAAAATGCCGTGGATATCAGTTTCAAGGAACAAATGTCCCAATACCTTGAATTTCAAATGGAACATGAACATGCCACAAATGATGCCGGTTTTCTTCTGGCAGTTCTCATCTGGATGTATTTCGCCTTGAGCGAACTGTTCCTCGGAGGCTCCACACTTGGTAAAAAAATCTTTAAACTGTCGTTAATTGACTTAAAAACTTTGAATCGACCCGAAGGTAAAACCATATTGTTAAGAAATTGTTTAAAATCTTTAAGTGTCATCATGCCGATATTGTTTGTCGTCAATCTGGTCTTCGTAATTTTCAACCGCTTACGACTTGCTGGCCATGATCTAGTCAGCAAAACTATGGTAACCTACGATTACGCCATGCCACCGACCCTCAAAGATCGCCCCAACGATTAGTTTCCATCATCCCAGCCAAAATTCAAAATGAGTAAATCGAAGCCCAAAATTCTCATCGTCGACGATCAACCGATCAATATCAAAATCGTTCAGCGAAAAATTGAAAAAGCCGGGATGGAAGTATTAGTGGCCTCCAATGGCCATGAATGTTTGGATATTGTTGCTATAAACAAACCCGATATCATCCTGCTCGACATCATGATGCCAGAGATGGATGGGATTGAAACCTGCCAGAAACTTCAGGAAAACCCGGATACCTCTGATATCCCCATCATTTTTATCACTGCAAAATCCGCGAAGGAAGACGTGCTACATGGTCTCGACACAGGCGCGGTCGATTACATCACCAAGCCACTGGAACTCGATGAAACCCTCGCTCGGATTCGCACCCAACTTAGGGTGCAGGAAATGCACCGCGAAAATCTCGACCTTACCAATCGTTTGGCCGACATGCGCCGGACTTCAACAGTAGGTGCCATCACCCAGGGGATCGCGCACAACCTGAATAACCTTCTGGGAGTGGTCGTTGGTTATATCGATCTCATGAAGATCGGGAAAAATAAACCCGAATTGGTAGAACGCAGTATCGGCTCAATGGAGAGTGCGATCACCCGCATGGTAACCATTGTCAGTCAACTTAGCTCCATGGCAGCTCAGGAAGACATTCACAAATCTCCGATTAATCTGCTCGATCTATTCGAAAACACCATCAATCGGTTCAAGGAAGAGTATTCTCTGGATGTGGAAGTCGAAGTCAGTAGTGATTTACCTCCAGAGTTTGTATTGCAAACCAACAGTGAGATTTTTGAAGGAGCCGTCGGAAAACTCCTTATCAACGCCTACGAAAGTTACCCCAAAGACGCTACCTACCGGCCGGTGACCATCAAAGTTTCCTATATTGACGGAAACGAGATACTTCAACCGGGATCGCAGTTCCTTATCGAAATCTTAGACGAAGGCACAGGAATTGACGAAGAGGTGAAAGACAATTTTTTCGAACCCTTTATTACGACCAAAACATCTGTCGGTCGAGGCATGGGGCTCACTGTTGCCCGCCATGCTTTGCGTAATATGAATTGCGAGCTTACCGTGGACGAGCGTCCTTCCGGTGGCATCAGCGCGCGCATCAGAGTAAGGTTATAGGTCTCAGCCAAACAATGATTTGATCATTTGCTCATCGAGCAGATTTGACAGTTCATTGGGGAAGGATTTGATTAGGGACAAACATAATTAGTTTATGCCCGCATCAAATACCGAAATTAAAATTACGTTCATTGGAGCCGGACGAATGGCTTCTGCAATGATTCGATCTTTACTGAGATCGGGCAAATACACTGCTGCTGATATCGCCTGTTGCTCCGCAAAGGATGGCACAGCGGAGGCACTCGCCGCTGAAACGGGAATCAAGCTCATTGATTTGGACACCACTGCTCGGTTCGAAAGCAATGCGATCATCCTAGCCTGCAAACCTCAGCAATTGAATACCGTATCTGAGGGGATCGTTAAGAGCTCAACAAGCTCACTTCTGGTATCGATTTTGGCGGGAACACCACTCGTGAAACTGAATGCAAAATTTCCAGATACCCGAAATGTTGTAAGGGTGATGCCTAACACACCCGGTAGCGTCGGAGCAGGCATGAGCGCATATGCTCCTGATAAGGAACTCTCTGACTCTGATCGTGAAACAGTAGAGGTATTACTTGCCTCTATGGGCGCCTTCATTCAGGTCAAAGAATCCGAAATCGATGGCATCACGGCCATCAGCGGAAGTGGACCTGCTTACCTTTTTCTATTTGTAGAAGCGATGTACGAGGCAGCCGTTAAACAAGGCTTTTCTTCAGAGATTGCGATGCTACTGGCGAAACAAACCGTCATTGGATCCTCCAAACTTCTGGAACAAAGTGAGTTTGACCCTGCAGAACTGCGACGACAAGTGACATCCCCAGGAGGCACAACACAGGCCGCCATTGAAAGTTTCCAATCCAATGGATTCAGCGATGTCGTGGCCAAAGCGGTTCAAGCCTGTCACGATCGCTCCGTTGAGCTGGGTAAACTGGACTAGAACTGACGAAGCAACATACGACAAACACCAACAAACTGAACTATACTCATCTACTATGGCCCAACGACTCAAACTCATTTCCTGGAACGTTAACGGTATCCGAGCCTGTATCAAAAAGGGAATGATCGAATGGATTGAAGCCGAAGATCCCGATGTTCTGTGTCTACAGGAGATCAAGGCAGACCAGAGTGTGATGGAGACAATCGAGCTTCCATTTCCCTATGCGAATTCCTATTCCGCTGAAAAGAAAGGATACTCCGGTACCGCAGTCTTTTCCAAAATCAAACCGGTCTCGGTATCCAGGGGAATGGAAGACGCCGTCTACAACACGGAAGGGCGAGTGCTCAATGTGGAGTTTGATAAGTTTAATTTGGTCAATGTCTACACCCCCAATAGCAAGGACGGACTGAAGCGCCTTCCTTATCGCGAACAGGAGTGGGATCCAAAGTTTAAGGAACACTTGTTACAACTTGAAGCCAAGAAACCTGTGTTGGCCTGCGGTGATTTTAATGTGGCCCATAAGGAGATAGATCTTGCCCGTCCTAGTGCCAACCGTCGAAACCCCGGTTTCACGGACGAGGAGCGAGAAGGATTCAGCAATTTCATTGAGGCAGGATATCTTGATACTTTCCGTCATTTTTACCCAGACGCTACGGACGAATATTCGTGGTGGAGTTTTCGTATGAATGCCCGGGCTCGAAACATCGGCTGGCGCATTGATTACTGGTTGGCATCGCAAAAACTCGAAAACAATCTTAAGGATGCTTCGATCCTTCAATCTGTTATGGGCTCAGACCACTGCCCTGTCGTTTTGGAAATCGAAGTGTAGGGTTACACCCTCAGGGATCGACGGCCTCGGCGATCTGTTTTGACCAATCGATGAAGGGTAAAGATCGTCCGGCGTGAGCCGGACTAAAAAAGCCTTCGGCCTATACAACGCTACTTATACCAATTAGCGTTTAGTTCAATACGTCAATAATCCGATGCGAGCATCGAATACTACCTCTACTTTCGTAGTATGCGATGCTTGCATCGCATTAAAGCGGGTTTGAAGTCTTTTAAACGCTAATCGGTTTTGGCAGCGGCAATACCAATCCTCAAGGCAAGCCTCCGAGGCATCTGAATCACTTTCGAGCAATGCGATAATCAAAAGAAGTGCGAAGCTAATTTGCGATTTGAAACGAAGCAATTCTTGTAGGGGCTCGACTTGACGAGTCCGCAGTCCCCTTGTTTATCGGTTTCGCCAAGGCGAAGCCCTACGACAGGACCTCGTTGCTTCGAGGCATCCCTAGGAGACCACAGGGGCTAACCAATCCTCTTCTTCGGCAATCCCTTTGCGATGCGTTCCACGATCCACGCAGCAGCGACGATTCCAAAAGTGGAGGTTACATAACCCGCCGTTCCGTAACCAGACTCACAATCGAGCCGGAGACTCTCTCCTTCATTCACTTCACAGCTTCCATTTGCGTCAAAGGGAAGATTAGCAAGCTCGTCAGTATAGACACAAGGAACACCAAATCTCTTTTTGGTGTTGCGTGGAAAATTGTGTTTGGTGCGAAGCTCTTTGCGGATTTTCTGCAACAATCGATCGTTTTTGGTGCGGCTCATGTCATCCACCTTCACCCGAGTGGGGTCTTTGCGCCCTCCGGCACCACCGGAAACAATCAACGGGATCTTCATCCAACGACAACGCTTCAACAATGTGATCTTGTGCCTCATGGAATCGATCGCATCAAACACCACATCAATGTCTTCGTTCACCAGTTGTTCTGCATTCCGTTGGGTGAAAAACTCATCATGTTCAACGACTGTGCAGTCGGGGTCGATTTGACGAATGCGTTCCGCCATCACCGCCACCTTTGATTTTCCGATGGTGCCTTCGAGTGCGTGGATCTGGCGATTGATGTTACTCTCGCAAACATCATCGAGATCCACCAGGTGAATCGTGCCGACACCCGAACGCGCGAGCATTTCTGCGGCCCACGAACCCACACCGCCGATACCAATGACCATGACTCGAGCATTGCGAATCCGCTCCCATGCTTCCGGTCCATGGAGTCGAACCAAACCACCAAACCGCTTGTTTATCGCTTCTGAAGCGTCCATCGAAATTAATTAAGTTAAGACTCAAAGTGTTGAAGTAGTTGAAGAAGGTAGGCTTCACAGCCTTCGCTTCCCTCGTGCGGTGCCCAATCAGCGAATTCCTTGTCCACCGTCACTTCATAAGGGCCCGGCTTTACCTCATAACACACCGCAACCTCCGACAGGACGACCAAGTTGTGCCATATTCCCGGAAGGATATCCACTCCCATGACACTGCCGTCCGATTCGAGCAATCCACTGGGCTTCAATCGATGGGTGGCAATCACCTGACCATTATCATCATACTGCAAAAATCCAACCTCGCCTTGAAGCACGAGAAAGGATTCGTGTTTGGGTGGTTTGAGATGACGGTGAGGGGTAAAATAGGAACCGCGAAGCATAACGTTCAGAAAACGATGAGGGTTCTCTTCCATGCTAGCATGGAAATTGTGGTTGGTCCGCAGTCGGGGCGACGCCTTCGCCCTCTCAATGAGTTCTTGAACGAGTTCGGCCTGAATCGTCTGAATTGATTCCATGCGGCAATTTTCACGCCCATCACGCTCGAATTCAACTTCATATTGTGGCTGTCATTCACAAAAAAACCCGGAAGCTGTAAGCCACCGGGTTTTTCGAATGAGTTATTGATGAAATGTTGTTGTTGGAAAAATTGGGGCCGGGAATTTTCTGAATTTGATGTTGGAGAAGAAACCCCGGCCCAGTGATGTTGTTGTTTTGTTTTATCAGATCTCGTTGTGCTTAAGCTCTTGGCTAAAATAAAGTGCGAGTCCTGCGATAACGAATGTTGTGATGATGATGAAGCTCATGATGATGATGGTGTTGATTTTAAATTGTTGTTTGTGAATTGCGGTTAACGTTTTGTGCCTCCTATTAATCAGAAGTCGTGCCAATTTGATCATCAACTACATAAACCGTTGCCAGACATGGCTTTAAAGATTCTAAGAAAAATTAGAGGTATTTTGCAATCCTTTAACTATTCATAATATCCCAGTAATGGGACAGGATTAGATCCCAATTTTGGAACACTTTTCTCAAGGGATTTTAACTCAACCAAAGCCCATGTTGTGGGTCACACCTTCAATAGGACTCATTCTCAAGCCCCATAGGCTCGTGCCTTCAAAATATCGAGTTGCTGAGCACCGATTGGTTCCTTTCGACTGACCGGAAATTTTGAAGCGTATTCACGATTTCGGCGACTCTGGAATTTGTAGAAGCGTTGCAGTTGCTCAAAGTCCTGCAACCAACGATTCCGGATCCATGGGTCACTGCATTGAAGAATGCATTGCCCGGATTTTCCATAAATCCGGTGAAGCCAACTATCACTTTTCCCTTCAAGAAATTCGATCACCTTTCTCACAAGTCGTTCGCATTCTTTTTGGGTGAGGTTAGGTTCCAGAGAAAGGTCAATCTCGCTGCGATCTGGTACCATCGCATCGAAGAATCCCAAAGGGGTATCGTCCTGGGTGAGAGATTTTCGTTTATGAAAATGCTCGATCCTGCGAATGCTCGCCAACATTTGACGAATCGCAGTACCCGAAAAGGCGCCAAAAACCCTGGTATTCTGCTGTTGATCAACGGGCTCAATGGTAATCCGCCACTGCCAGCGATCTTGTTCTAATAATCGAAATTCCAGGTAACGATGAGACTCCGGGTGGGTAAACGCACGGTTTCGCTTCGGGCGAAGTTCATGGATTCGTTTCGCCTCCAAAGCCCGTGTTTTTTCCGCATTTTCACACACCTCATAATCAATCGATGCCACTTCGTGCACCAATCGAAGTAACTTCCGGGGAGAACGTTCGGGGTGAATGGTGCGATAGCTTTTCAACCGCTGCTTTAAGTTTTTCGATTGTCCCACATACAGCACCCGGCCGTCGTGTGTTTTAAACTGATAGACCCCACAAAGCTCAGGTAACTCCATAAAGAACGACTTCCACTGCTCTCCTCGCAGTGGATTCTCCCACGACCACAACCATTCCTGACGCAACATTTTGCCCACTAAAAGAAATCATATAGTGGAAAATGAAAGACCTGCCACTAAAAAGTGAACATTTGAACACTTTTATTTTGCAATTAAATCGTAATACTTCGAGGTCACGCTCTGTAATACAGATTAGCGTTTAAAAGACTTCAAACTGAAACAGATTTCATGCCATTCGACAGGCTCACGGTCATGAACAAGCATGAGATACTTGTAGGTGATGAGCTGTAGCATCCGATGCTTGTCTGAAAGATCCTGAGCCAGTCGAAGGGCATCGGATTATGCCGCACGTATTGAATTGAACGCTAATTCGTAAAATACAGAAAACCAGCACTAAGAATTACGGCTTTCCGAACCAAGCGATACCTTCATACTGAATCTTGCTTGGGTCGCCTGCTTGACGAATCTGTTCCTTTTCCACCTCATCAATCGTAAAGTAGTGAGAAGCGGTTTGAGGCAGATAAAAACGATAAACAGGTAGAGTGCCGTCTATTTGGTTGGGACGCACGTAAAACGCGATACCTTCATAGCGCAAATAGTGCGAAAGGGTTGCGATGACTGCATCTCGCTCTGTCTCATTGGCGGTATAAAAATGGGAAGCGGAGAGGAAATTGTAGAACCGATACACCGGTACGTTGTTGAATTCCTGCTCAGATTCGACCTTGAAAGCCGTTCCAACATACGACCAAGCAGGGTTGCTGGATTTCACCGCGCTAACCTCTTCTTCATTCATTGAAAAGAAGTAAGCCCCTGAAGACGAATTGTAGAATTTGTGCACTTCAGCCAAGGGCGATTGAACAGAAAAATCAAATAGCACAACATCCCCGATTCCCCATTGGTTTCGTTCGTATTCAGTTCCAAACACATATCGTTGAACACTGTGATCCCAGGTGTTCAATGCATAGTAAAAGCGGGTCCCGTCCTGCTCTCCATAGCCAACGACTGTAACTGCATGATCAACATCGGAACTCCCTCGGGTAGAGTTCACATAGGCGACCAAAGGACGATCCCCGTCTATTTCTTGGACGATCCTCTGCCACAGACGACTGCCCAATTGGGCGCTATTGTAGGACCTTATTGTCGAAGCATAATGCCGGTTCCTTGTCGTCACCCAATGAGGGAGCCTCTCTTGGGGCATCTCACCAAGGGTTGCACCCGTCGAACAATCAAGCCGGCTTCGAGAGGTTCCCAAAGCGTCTGCAATACAATCATCGTTTCTCCAGGTTGAAGGATCTGTCTCTGATCGATCCGAGAGGATGTTATAGTCGGTATCTTCGGGATAATAGTAGTCGGTATAGTACCCACTACTCGCGATTCCAACGATGTTGGCCGCTGATTCGAAATGAAATCCATTGTTTCCTGGCAGTAGATCGGTCAATCCCTTCATTTCCCAATACATGAAAACCATACCGACAGCTGTTGGTAAACATCCGCCTTCCCAATAGGCTGCGGGTACCTGAAGCACTTTTTCCGTTCCACTACGATGCAGAGATAGTTCAGAAACCACATACTCCCCGCCCCGTTGTTCGGGTGTAGGGTACTTTTTGGAATCCAACCTCACTTCGCCCGAAACACTGCAGAACCCCAATAAGACGAAAAACAAGTGAACTCGGATTTTCATAAGCGTTGGTTTGATGATAATACAGCAGTTTTCAAATAGTTCAAAACTGCGTAGAAACTATCATCGGCAGTACGAGGGCAAACCTTAGAGCCGTCTACCTTCAGTCTGATTCATTTGTCAGAGAAATGGTGGGTTCTGGATTTTGGAACAAGGTGTAAAGGCGATATCCCCAACCAAGCGATGGCCACCCAACAATCCTCATTCTAAGAGTTTCTTTGCTACCAAAAAGGATTCGAATAAGATCCATACTATGAAATCGAACAAACTTGGGAAAAACCGTTATCGAGTCGGTATCATTGGTTTGGGCCGCATTGCTTCCTTATTGGAAAAGGACGAACTTCGCGGATCACCCTGCACCCATGCGGGTTTCTATCAAAAGCACACTCAATGTGAGATTGTTGCTGGCAGTGATATCGATTCTGAGAAGTGCAAGATGTTTTCTGAGGACTGGAAACTGGAGCGGGATCATCTCTATTCCGATTACAAATCCATGCTCGAACGAGAACAACCCGATTTGGTCAGTATCTGCGCCTATGCAACTGATCGACTCGCCATGTGCGAACATGCGTTGGAAGCAGGCGCAAAGGGGCTTTGGATTGAAAAGACGTTGGGTTGCAGCTTGGTGGAAGCCCAAACGATCCAATCCCTTGTGAAAAAATTTGGCGCTAAAGCCGTGGTCGATTATCCCCGCCGAGCGCGGGCACCGTTTCGAGTAATCAAGAAAATCATAGATGAGGGAATCTATGGTCGGCTGCAAAGCGTCACTTGCCACATGACGCATCAGCTTCTGCATACCGGCACCCATGCCTACGATGTCTTGCGTTACTGGTGCGGCGAAGCGATCGCAATTAACGGAAAACGCGAAAACGACTTCGAGGGCAATGAGCTCAGCGATCAAGGCGGTGTCGCACAGATCCAAATGAGTTCTGGCACCACAGCATTTATCTCGGCGCTCAAAAAGAAGTACTATATCTTCCAATTCGATCTCATCTTCGACAATGCTCGCATTCTTATCGGGAACGACATCTGTAAGGTCTATCTCCCAGACGCCAGTCAAAATTATTCCGGATTCAAGGAGCTTTTTGAAACAAATGATTTCAACTGGTCCGATCCTTACAAAGAAGATTTACTGCAGGATCTTATTACTGCCATTGAGCAAGATACGGAACCACTTTGCTCCATACACAATGCCATCGAAGCCCTCAAAATTGGATTGGGCATTTTTCACTCTCATCAACAAAATGGAGCTTGGATTGATCCCTCCTCCATTCCTCAGCATTTCACTGTTCCCAATCACTGATCAGTTGCGTACCAAAAAGCCTTCGGACGAAGGTCGAGGGGAAGCCATTCAAGAGTAGAGGCATCCCGTAGATCCTATTTGGGGGCAAGTAAATTAGATATATGCGGCTTTCCAGCGGATGAGTTAGCTGAAAAGCCGCTCGGCAATCATGACGGATTTAACTACCAACTGACTCAAGGTGAGCTGCCGATATCTGCATGCAGTTCACTCAAGGGAAACGGTGGCTGGGCCAGCGGCTTAACCGCAATGGAAAGCAGGGAGACCACGGAATCGTCTCCTGCAATTCGGTTAGCATGGATGACACCGCAGCTTTTACAACGGTGCAACAGTTCCCATTCACCATCAGGACGCACTGCAATCGCGAAAGCTGCCATAATGCCCCCACAATCTGCAGAGCGATCACCCGGAAGCTTGTCCAGGTGGAGACTGCTCATACAATAAGGGCAGTGATTACGGTGTCGGGTCCCAGGTGCTCGGGATGAAAAGGAATTGCCACAATGGGCACAAAAAATGATGAAAGATGACATGATGTTAGCAGGCTTACGATTCTTACAAAACGCTCCATGAGCGTACAATCGATTGCGGGCTTTCCGGCACTCATCCTCTGAAGGAAAAACTACGGGAAAGACCTTAGAACTGGGTAGCTGCAAATACAGTGGTCTTTAACATCAGCCCGTATTCTCAAAGCGTTTTCAATATCGAATCAAGCCCAAAGAAAGTAATTGCAGGGGACAGGGCATTTCGGAATTAACTCTTGAGGACCATTTTTTAGCTATTATCAGATGGAATCGTGCAAAAAGCCTAGACCTTGTTGTAGATGGTAGGCATTTGCCCCTTCCATTGCTGAAATACTTTATCATCGAAAATCAGTTCTGACATAAAATGGGCAACATTGATTCTGGTCGTTTGGCCTGGATCAAACAACGCATCTCTTACTGGCGATGGATGAATTTCGTATTCTGAAATACTTAGCGCATCCTTCAATGTATCGGGACGTACAACGACCCACTCGATAGGGTCGGAACTATCGATTTGAGTTCTCAAGTATTCTGCTGCAGCTTCGTTGTCTGCATGAGGAGGGATGAGTAATCTAATCAGGTTTATCAAACATTTGTGGACAAAAGAAACACGCTCATTGAGATCACGGTTTCTATTTCCCGTTGTATTCATCAAAACAAATTTAACAGGTTGATTGTTCTTTTGATTTGAAATGCTCTTGCAAAGGATTTGAACCGCATCAGTTACCAGCCGGCGAGGTTTCCCAAAGATACCCCGGAAAGACAGATTGTGGCCGAGGCAAGAAGCAACTGCCTGACAATCAGCAAGTATCTCAACGAGTTCTGAAGGCTTAATTTCGAGAAGGTTGCCTTCAATAATTTCAAGGTTCGGGTGTTCACCAACCAAATTCTCAATCTTTTTGGCAGATCTAACGATCACTTTTACATGAGACCCCTGGTCGAGTAGTTGGCTAACCAGCAGATGGCCTGTTGCTCCGGTTGCTCCAACGACACAAACAGACAATTGCTTTTTGTTTAAGGATTCCATTCAGCAAATGATACTAATTGAAAATAACAGGAAATAGTACGACGAAAGCTCCGAAGGAAACTCCAAATCCAGCTTCAAGTAGGGAAAGTTTCTTCTGCCCCAGCACATTTGAATATGCGATCCACAAAGTGATGATCGATAGGAAAAAGACCAACCACTTTGTCCATAGTGGGAGCGAACTCTGAGTGAGTCCTAACCAATCAAATAACGCTTCTTCCGATGCAGTGTGTCCGAATACAGCAAGATTGAAATTTGCTCTTTTTTGGTCAAAAACGAGAAAGATGCCACAAACAAAGAGCATAACTGACACCGCGACAGGGAAAAATTGCGAGTAGTATATCGGCGTAAACCATACCCGCGGGTCCCTGTCAATCTGGGCGCGAGTCGCAAAGATAATAACGCCGAGTATGCCTAAAAATATCGTAACCCAACCAAACGCTTTGAGCCATTTCTTTTTATTCAACTTCATTTCAAACAAAATGGAAAATCCTAAACAGCACCCCCAGGCATCGCTGCAACAAAGCCATAGCAGTTAGAATTTCAAGTTGGATTTTAACTTATCCATCCCCCAATTATTCCTTCGGATTACCATGCGCGCTCCTCTTTCGTGATAGGCCCTCCATCATCACAGACCAGAATCAGTACACAAAAAAACCTCCGATTGAATTTCGGAGGTCAGCCATAAATAATGGACTCCTGTCAGGCTTGACCGAAGTAGTCTCTTCGCCCGATGGGTGAGCTATGCTCAGGCTGCCCTCTCAGCTCAAACCCAATGGGTTCTTCATCCTCTGTTCTCGAAATTCAGTACATTAAAAAACCTTCGAACGATGTCGAAGGTTTTAAAAAAGTGGCATCCCGTAGGGGATTCGAACCCCTGTTGCATGGATGAAAACCATGTGTCCTGACCAGGCTAGACGAACGGGACGCGTTGCAAGAAAGTCAGGAATTTGTCGAGTATGAGAAAAAGTGGCAAGTACTTTTTTAGTAAATGGGCAAAAAAAGTTTTATCGAGCAGAGAGAAAATTGAAGAGTTAATTCCTTGACAGGCCTCCGGTGTTTTGCCGTTATCAAACGTTTTTACTTGTCATGCAACCAACATACAGACCATCGAAGATTAGAAGAGCTCGCAAATTCGGCTTCCGTGCCCGAATGGCAACGCGTGGCGGACGTAAAGTACTAGCTGCTCGTCGCCGCAAAGGCCGAAAGAAACTCGCAGCCTAAGCAATCATCATATCACAATGCATTTCGGCTGGCAGACGCGACTCGCGAGATCCAGCGAAATCAAACGGGTATTTAAGGAAGGAAAACGCCACAATTGCGGCGTTTTTCTGCTTATAGCTGCAAGACGACGACAAACAGATCCACAATCCGGCTATCGGACGCGTGCTTGTGTTGTTGTCTCCAAAAAGGTTTCCAATCGAGCAGTAGATCGAAATTTGCTAAAACGTCGTTTTCGCGCACTGTGCCGCGAAAATCATTTGTTGCTACCCTCTAACCTCGATTTGGTTTTGATCGCAAGAAAATCGATGTTGAACGCTAGTTTTCAAGACCTTGAGCTCCGATTTAAGAAGGCTTGCGCAAAACTAAACGAGAGCTAAGCTCAGAGCTCTTTTTTCAAATAGAAAAAGGTACATTACCATACAACTGTTTAAATTTCGTTTAAACATTCCATACGGAACACTTTCATGAAGAACTCAAACTCCATTATCGGGTTGGCGTTGATCGGACTCGCGTTCGGTCTTCTATATATTAATAGCACGCGAATCGAAGAAACTCGGGGCCAACAGGATGGTTTCATTCCACCCGAAGTTGAACAATCCGGCGACTATGGCACCACGAGCCAGCAAACGGTTGAATCCGAGTTTGAACCGGTCGCTGTAAATGTAGAAGAAGCGCACGGTCTGCAATCGGTTGTTAAACCAAACACACTTGCACTGACCGATAATTCGGGAGAAATCTCGACCGACCTCACGCTTTCCAACGATTATATCTCGGTCGATTTTTCCAAGGTTGGTGGAGCCATCAAAGAAATTCGTTTTTTGAAAACAAAAAAGGGCGGCGAAGATGACTTCATTTTTAATGAAGGTTCCCATGTAACCGCCTTGCAGCTTTCCCGACGGGAAGCTGATGGACAAACCCGTTTGCTCAACTACAAGTTCGATATCGTACGTTCCGATTCGCACTCAGTTCTCTTTGAATACGATACGGGCAAGGGCGTAAAATTTGTAAGGTCATATCAATTGACCCGTAACGAAGATGAAGGACCCTACGCGATCGATCATGTTACAACAATCGTAAATGACTCAACGGAACTTCCGATCAAAATTGGAGCCAGCGCGGATACCGAATTGTTAATGACTCTCGGAACTGCGTTGCCTGTCGACAGTGATAAGCGCGGAGAATTCCAATCATTTGCATACTACAACGGGGAAGATGATGAGTTCATCAAGTCTCGATACTTCACTGGAAGTAAGGGCATGTTCGGCATTGGTGCAAAATCACCTCAGAGCTCCTTCGAATTTCACGATAAAACTGTTAAATGGGCCGCAGTTAAAAACCAGTTTTTTGTCAGTGTTTTCACACCGGAAACACCTGCGAGCTCCGTGTATGCTCGCTCGATAGACGTATCAAATATCGTTGAAACAGAAAATAGTACGACTGGAATCGTGGGTATGATCGCGTTCAACCCTGGGGTGATTCAACCTTCAAGCGAGTTGCAGATCAAAGGAACTTACTACGTGGGTCCCAAGGCTTACAAACGTCTGCTTCGTCTCGGAGATAAACAGGATCTGCTGATGCAGTTCGGGTTTTTTGGTGCAATCAGTAAAATTCTTTTGTCTCTTTTGCTTTGGATTCAGGGATATGTTGGAAACTGGGGCGTAGCGATCATCCTGATGACTGTCATCGTTAAGTTGGTATTTTGGCCACTTACCTCCTACTCCGCTCAGTCCAGCAAGAAAATGCAGTTGTTGCAGGGCCCGATGAAGGAGCTCAAGGAAAAATACGCTGACAAGCCTGAAAAAATGCAGCGTGAGACCATGGCACTTTTTAAGACCTATGGGGTCAATCCATTGGCTGGCTGTTTGCCGATGCTCGTACAGATTCCTATTTTTCTCGGTCTTTATTGGATGCTCAGAACCTCAGCGGATCTTCGGTTTGAGTCATTTCTGTGGATAAAGGATCTTTCTCTACCCGATACGGTTGCACATATTGCAGGTTTTCCCCTGAACATCATGCCAATTATCTATGGTGGTGCGATGCTTTTTCAGATGAACCTAACACCAATGTCACCGACCGCAGACGCTGCACAACAGCGATTGATGCGCTTCATGCCAGTGATGTTTTTGTTCATCATGTATAGTTTTTCTTCCGGTCTCGTGCTCTATTGGACCGTGCAAAGTGTGCTCTCGATCGTGCAAACACTCCTGGTCTATCGGAAGACTTCGAATGCTGAGTTGAAGCCCGTCGTTCCCGTTGCTGCTGCTGCAGGAAAAAAAGGCCGTGCCAAGGGTGGTAAAAAACGCTAATTTGAATTTTGCTGGTAATACGCCATATTATCTAAAATCTACTTTTAAATCATAACAGCTTATGTCCGGACATAGTAAATGGGCCACAACCAAGCGCCACAAAGCAGCTATCGATGCTAAACGTGGTAAAATCTTCAGTGTCGTGAGTAAAGACCTCACACTTGCCGCCCGCGATGGCGGTGGAGATCCCGAATTCAATCCGCGTCTACGCACTCTGATCGACAAAGCGAAAGCTTCCAATATGCCGGCCGACAATATCGACCGCGCTATCAAAAAAGGTACCGGTGAACTTGAAGGCACTATCATTGAGGAGATGGTCTACGAAGGTTATGGAATTGAAGGAGTCGGTGTCATCGTAGAAGTCACAACTGATAATAAAAACCGTAGTGCGGGCGAAGTTCGTTCCGCTTTCTCCAAAAATGGCGGCAATCTGGCAAGCCCCGGTGCCCTGGCTTTTAATTTCCAGAAAAAGGGACAGATTCTGATCAGTGCGGAGAAAACTGATGAGGAAACCCTCATGGAGATCGCCATCGAAAATGGTGGTGAAGATGTCATCAACAATGGTGACCACTTTGAGGTTCAGTGTGCAATTGGCGATTTTTATACCCTGAGCGATGCGATTCAAAAGGCTGGACTCGAACCGGAATCAGCCGAAATTGCCTATATTCCTTCGAATTTGGTGAAAATAACAGACCCAGACAAAGCAAAAAGAGTGGTACGTTTGGTAGAGGCGTTGGATGAACTCGATGATACAAAGAGTGTGTTTTCCAACTACGATATAGACGACGATCTTTTAGACTAGTCCTTTTTGGATTTTACGTCGGCTCGTCGACACCATTTGTAACATTATGAGAGAACCGCTTTCGATTCAAAGTAGGAACAATCCTCGAATCAAAGCGACTGCGGGTCTTAAGGAGTCGAAGTATCGTAACCAAACAGGTCTTTTTCTCGTCGAAGGGTTACACGAAATCGAGATCGGACTACAGTATGGTTATCCGATGGTTTCGGTATTTTATTCAGACAAGAATAAGTTTGAATGCCTGCGAGATAAATTGAGCGATTCCGTTGAATTATTTGAGGTTCCGTCAGCGATCATGGACAAGCTGTCGCTTCGACAAAATCCCGAAGGAATTATTGCCGTTTGTCGTCAAATGCCTCTAGCAGGTATTTCTGAACTCACAAACGATAACGAAGTCCTTTTAATTTTGGACGGGCTTGAGAAACCCGGTAATCACGGAGCAATTCTCAGAAGTGCAGCTGCATTTGGAATCCAAAACGTTGTAATCAATCACTGTAAGTTGGACCCCTATAATCCAAACGTGATCCGAAATTCAAGAGGGCATTCTTTAAGTTTTCGGCATTATAAGGATGATGCAGAGACCACTTTGAGCTGGTTGCAAACCCATCAGTATCAAAGTTATGTAGCGTCACCTGAAGCCACTCTAGACGTTCAGGATGTGCGGTTTGAACCAAAATCGGCTATCATTCTTGGAAGTGAACACGATGGTGTCAGTGAATTTTGGAAGCAGCATGCGAGTCGACTTTTTTCAATACCGATGACATCCAAGGTGGACAGCCTCAATGTTTCAGTTTCTGCTTCCATTGTGCTTTTCGAAGCGTTTAAACAGAGAAGGGTATGATAAAGCATTGTTTTGGACGTTGACCCCTGGCTCCCGTCTGCTTTTGACTTAATAAAGTTTTGACATGTTTCAACTGAATTTCAGCGAACAAAGTATTGGCGAACTCAACAAACTGGACATTTTTGCCCAATTGAGACTGGTCAATCAGATCAGTAATCTAAGCACTGAACAGCTGTTAGATCCCAATGCCGATATTGGCCGCTTTCACCGCGGTAACAGTATATTCTACCGATTTAGGGCTGACGATTTTCGCATCTACTTTGAGCGACAGGGAGATGATATCCTCTACTGTCACTATATTCTCCATCGTAATACACTTACGGACTTTATATTCCGTGTTAAATTGCCGGTATCGGAGGAGCAAATGGTGGAACAACACGAGTCTTTCTGGAAATACCTCGATAGTTTGAAGAAAAAGTAGGCCAATTATACCATTCTTGCTTTTAGGATATCCTTGTTTTTTGACTTTAAAAAATCAGATAACTCATGCTTGGTACCTCAGTTATAAAAACCAGCAAAGAAGCCATTCAAAAACGCTAAGAATAAGTTGTTAATAAAGGAAGAATAACTGAAGAGAAATCCACATTATTGAAAAAGTTGATAACATGTTCTTTTTTGCTGTTTTTTCCCCCCATATTTGGACACAGGAAATAATTACTTAAATCATTGATTGACTGTAGGATGTAGATTTGTTGGTGTTATTCACAGAGTATAATAATAGAGACTGTAATATTTAAATATATACTATAATATTATAGCATTGAAAATAAGTCACCAATTTGGGAATCTTGCAACGGAATGAAACTTAAGCTTAACCGAGACCACCTCTCCAACGGATTGCAACAAGTGATGAACCTTGTTGGCAGTCGTCAGACGATGCCCATCCTCAAAAACGTGCTGATTGAAGCAAACGAGGATGAAGTTTCGCTAACCACTACAAACTTAGACCTTGGCATTCGTTGCACGATAAAAGCTGAGGTATTGGAAAGTGGTTCGATTACGTTGCCGGTTCGCAAGTTAGCTTCCATTGTGAGGGAGTTACCCAACATTGAGGTTAATCTCGAGACTTCGACAAATAATGTTTCTAAGATCACTTCTGGTGGTTCGATGTTTCGCATAATGGGAATCGGAAAAGAAGAGTTTCCTCCTCTTCCCAGTTTTGATGATCAACATGTGTTTAATCTGGAGCAGAGTAGTTTGGCGCGGATGCTTAAGAATGTATCTTACGCTCAATCGACTGATGAGAATCGCTATGTTTTGAATGGTGTTTTCTTCAATTTCCAGTCGTCCACTCTAAAACTCGCCGCAACAGATGGTCGCCGTTTGGCCGTTTCTTCTGAAAAGATCGAAGCTGCTGAAGAAAGTGTCGGAAGTTTGATTCTTCCAGCGAAAACCGTCAGCGAAGTTGAGAGACTTCTTTCTTATGGTGACTCTGTAAAAATTCTATTCAATGATCGCCAAGTTGCATTCGAACTTTCAGTCGGTGAACAAGGTGATTCTCTCGGTTTGAAGAATAGCATTTATTTGGTTTCAAAAATTGTTGAAGGAAAGTATCCCGACTACCAACAAGTGATTCCTAAACAAGCTGAACAGCGAGTGAAGCTCGAAAGGGAGTTGATGCTTGAATGCGTGAATCGCGCGGCGTTGGTGATCAGTGACAAACAGTTTCAAGTGAAGCTAAAAATTTCTGAGAACTTGCTTGAGATATCTGGTGAGAGCCAAGAATTTGGTGAATCCCATGAAAGTATGGCAATTGCATACGAGGGACCTGAGGTTCAAGTGGCTTTTAATCCTCGATTTCTGATGGAGCCTCTGAAGGCCTTGGCTAATGACGAAGTATTCTTCGAGTTCAAAGACGAACTTAGCCCAGGTGTTTTCAAGACGATGGAAGACTTCCTGTGTGTGGTGATGCCATTGCGCATCAATTAAGCACCACACTGGATCAGGAAAAGTCCCGAATGTTTAATTTTGTACAACAGCAGGGAACCCTCTATCTTGTAGGGTTCTCTTTTGTTTTTTTCGGGATCGTTTGGGCTTTAAATAGATTGCAACGTTCCCTCCCATCACCGGTAAACAAACTGATTGTTCGATGGCTGCGGTTAGTTTTGATAGCTCTGTTTGTTGGAATTGCTTTTAAACTAACATTTTTTGGAGGTATTCCTTATTGGAGACTGTTAGTGATGGGAATTTTGGCCTGGTTACTAATTGATTCGGGATATCTTTGGTTATACATCCTCGCATGGGATAAAAGTGAGCTTCCTCTTTTTCCTTCAATACGAAGTGTCGAAAAAATTGATTGGCCTGCAAACACCCGGTTTTTTCTAATTAAGGATTGGATACGCGAAAACAATTATCAAGAAATTGGTTGTTTTAATTATTACTATGAGAATGAGGTTTTACAGCAGCTGATTGTTTATGAGAGTCCTGATAAAACTATAAGGCTGCAAATAATCATCGTTACTGATGTGACTGGCGTCATTCTTGATCAGATCGCGTTTACCTCAGAAACCGAAGATGAAAAAGTAATCGTAACTGACAATGTTTTCATGCCTTTTGGCGGTGTTTATCCTTCGAATTGGATCGTACAACGTCATCCACCGATAAGGAAGATTCAATCGATTGCTAGGCTTCATCAAGATACGCTAGCGGATAATGACGAGGTTTGTTGCGTTCGAATAGAGATTGATGCAAAGACTTGGATCCAGGATATGCAAAATACGCTCGAAAGAGAAAATATCGAAGCCGGTATTTTGCACCGCCGTCGCGACCGCCCTGAGTTTGGTAAAATGACTGGAGAAGGACGCTATCGGATTTGGAAGGAATTACTTCTGCTCAATTATTTTTCAATTACAATGATAGGGCGTTCAAAGAACTGAACATCGTTCTAATTTTGCACTGCTGTGTTTTCTATTGAGCTTTCAGGTGATAGACCGCGTATGATTTCGATCAATTTATTATTCCACAATTTGCTACTACCTTCCAAAAGCCTCAGGATTTTCGACGCTCTAACTAAATCACCAGCGTCAGAAAGTTTCTTGTACGATTCAATATACAAAGGGGCTAGATATTCTTCGATCTCAACTACAGATGAGAGGTAATCATACAGTAAATCGGTGAGTGTTGGGCTCGTGATATTTGCATAATCGATAAGAATTTTGAAAGTCAAAGGGAGATTTGGAGATTTAATGTGGGCTTCAATTGCCTTTTCAACCGCTAGAACAGTGTCTCGTTTTGCTATGTTATTAAGTGCAAGAATGAGTTCGTATGGTTTGGAGTTTGCATCGTTTAGGATTGTTTCTGGGTCCAGATCTGATGCGGGTGTAAATGGACAATAAAGCGGATCTCCTATTGTTATATTTTGCCAGCTCAGCGTGTTTTGCGCGTATAGTGAAGCATCTCCTACTGAATATCCTTTAAGTAAATGTTCAATGAATCGATCGGGGCGCAGTGTAAGTTGTAGATAGGGTTCGAATACGTTCCCGAATGTTACTGCGTAACCTGCATGAATTAGAGGACCAACCCAACCTGCAGTTGGATTTTGAACGGTTCCAGCGGAGTAACTGTGAATATGAGCGGCGATGGAACCGGTGGGTATCGATTGGCTGTGCGATATCATGGGTCCTGAAGCGTTGGATTGATACCATCCAAGATAGATCGCAGGAGCTTCATTGCGATCAATGAGCGACCAGTGACGTGAATTGGGTATGGTGTCTACATCATATCCATATGACTGAAGTAAAGAGGCACTTCGGCGAAGCCAGATGTTACCGTCTCTGTGATGGCTGTTAAGATCAATGTAGGCCCGACCTTGAATGAATCTCTGGCTTTCGGCTTTAATTGCTTGGGTTACTAGGTTTTTTGCATCCTCAAGTGTAGGACCGTCAAGACGACAAACTGAAATTGCTGTAGTATAGTCAAATTTCGAGGGATTTTTGACCTCATATAGTGGATTTTTTTGCCAGCTAATGAGAGGTTTGTTGGGCGCGGATATGAGCGCTAAGTCTGAATCAACAGAGGCGCGGGTGGTGCGGAATTTTTTTGGTAGATTATCTGGAACACCCGGTTCAGGTATTAGTTGATTTTGGATTTTTAAGGGGACACCTTTGCAGATTACCAAGTATTTGAAGTGAGTTGCGTAGGAGTTAAAACCATATCGACCGTGAAAATCCTTATCATTTGAAATGATTTCGCCGTCTATTAATTTTTTTTCAAGTAGCTGCACTCGTAGTGGATTAAGTATCTCGTTTACGAATACTTCTCTGCTTATCGATTCACTGGTTGTTGTTTTAACAACAACCAAATGGTCTTTTGGTATTCCTCTGGAAGTGAGATAAAAATTCGCAAGCTCCAAAGATTCTGGAGAATTCACATTTGCTACCACAACGACGTCGTTTGCGCTCGGTCTATGAGGATTGGCGAACAAGGATGTCGTTTGTATCATCAATGAGATGAAACATAAATGTACCAGCGGAAATTGTGTTATGAATTTAAAAGCCACTTTTTCTAAACCGCGGTAAAAACTGTTTTTGCTAAATAGTAGCCGAGGAATGAAAGAGAAATACATCCGACAACGTTGAGGGAAACATTTCCGATTGCGATAATCCAGCGACCATTTTGAAACAATTCCATGGTTTGTACACTGAAGGTCGAAAACGTCGTAAATCCTCCACAGAAACCGACAGTGATCATGAGTTTCCAGTGAGGTTTCAATTCTCCAAGGAAAAGTGTGCTGGCGACTAAAAATCCCAATATAAAACTGCCGGTTAAGTTGACCACTAAGGTTCCAATTGGACTTCCACTCCGCCATAACAGGGCAATGGAGAATCTTAACATACTTCCCAACGCACCCCCGAGTCCGACCGCCAGTAATTGTTGGATGGATCCATTCATGATGATTGAATACGCTTTTGATATTGAATGATGGCTTTTTCCAATGATTCAGCCAATGTTTCCAAATATTTTGATTTCTTGAGGTTGTTAGCGGTTTTTGGATTTCTGATAAATCCAAGCTCAAGCAATACTCCAGGGCAGTGCAAATTCTCGAGTACCGTGAACCTTGCTCTTTTCACACCTCTATCAGTTTCATCATTTTCATGGAGAAGATGGTTTTGTGCGTAGTATGCTAGCAAAATGTTTAGTTTGTCATTACGGTTCGCACGCCGAAATATTTTATCACCATTACTCACAGTTTTCCTACTGGTAGAAGGTTGGTTGAGCAGCGTGTAGGCGTAAGATTCGATGCCATTTGCCGATTCGTTGTCGGATGCGTTGAAATGAATGCTGATGAAGAGGTCGGCATTTTTTTTTCTCGCGTATGCAGGACGATCCCCAAGTTCAATAAACTTGTCCTTCTTGCGAGTTAGATAGACTTTGAAGCCACGGTCTTTAAGTCGTTTTTCCAGAATTTTTGAGAGTTGGAGCGTGAGATCTTTTTCGTTGATTTTAAGTTTTGGATTTTGAGCTCCTGGGTCTTTTCCTCCATGCCCCGCATCGATAATGATGGTCCGGATCTTTTTTTGTGACGAAGTGAGTTGAGGCGTCAAAAGAATTGGAGAAAGCGTAAACTGCCAGTCTAGTTCGGGAATGTAGAGGCTTTTTTTCCGTTCAACACTCGGGAATCCAAGGTAGACTTTAACATCATTTATTTTGATGATACGACTCCCTCTTGTGAATTCGATTTTAGACCATTTACTTTTTAGCGTGATCTTTTTTCGACTCTCAGTAGAAGTCAGTTTCATTCCCAATTTGGAACAAATTTCGGGCACACTACGGTAGGTTACACCATCTGAGACAAAGGTGTCTGCGCACAGCGAATTGCTGATTAAAACAAAAGGTATTAAAGCGAGAAAGAAAACAAGGGTTGATTTCACATCAATTATATTGAGCTTCTTTGAACAAGAAGGAACTTGGAATCAACCCGTATTTCTACTCTTTTACAGGCTCCTGATCGTCGTCATCATGATCATCGTTTTCATCGTGATCATCCTTGTTGTCTTCGCTATGATTAACGTGGTCATTGTATTTCAATACACGTTTGTGTTCTGGCAAAGGCGACAACACTACAGAAACTGACCGACCGACAAGCTTTGGATCCATATCAGCTGCTCCAATATGGATAAGATCCGTAACTGCTTGTTTTACTTTTTCGAAACCGAGGTCTTTGTGTTCCATTTCACGGCCTCGGAATTGAAGGGAACATTTCAATTTGTTTCCTTTGGCGAGGAATTCTTCCGCGCGACGAATTTTTGTCATGTAATCGTGGGTATCGATCCTGACTCGGAGTTTGATTTCCTTAATTTTCTGACTCGTCGTTTTACTTTCCTTCTGCTTTTTACTCAGCTCATATTGATACTTGCCATAGTCGAGTATTCGGCAAACAGGAGGTTTTGCAGAAGCAGATACTTCTACCAGATCAAGACCGACTTTTTTGGCAAGTGTCAGTGCTTCCTTAGGATGCATAACACCTAACTGCCTTCCATCTGGCCCGATGACACGAATCTCTGGAGCACGGATCCGTTCGTTTTTTCTAATGTAATTGCGATTGTAACCGCGGCCTTTATAGCTGCCGCGTCTACCACTTGATCTCGGTTTATATGGCATTCAGTTGTTGTGAGTTTTCGATAAGCGCGTCTAATTTGAAAGAAAGTGAGTTTCTTAAAAGCAAAACACTGGCAACGGGGATAAGACCTCGTGCCAGTATCTTGTGTTATTCAAAGAATATATGAGGGTTGAAGTCAAGGTGATACGGGATCCTCTTCATCGGTAAATCTTTGCACATTGCCTGGATTTCCTGGTGTTCCGACGTCGCCTGGACCGGGAAGCGCCGCTGCCGCAAATGCGATGGTGCGGTCGATGAAGTCATATCCGGGAGGGATTATGGCTGATTCAGTAATGTGAGTGTAGGATGGTGGAGTTGTGAATGTGAATGGGTCTCCATTTACTGCATACTCGATGAATGTTACGTTATCACTGACAAAACTCAGGTTGTTGCTTGTGACTACCACAGTGTTGACCCCACTGGCTCCATCAGGCGTACGATTTCGACTTACTGATTGGAAAGCATTGGTGTCCATTTGAAGGAATTCAACCGATACAACGGTGTTACTTGCAACGGAATGACGGTCTAGCGGACTAATGACAGAAAAAGTGTCGAGTGGAGGCGTTCCGAGCGTGTTAGCCACGATGCGACCAGTTTCAACACGTATCAAGATGTTTGTTTGACTCTCGACTGTTGGATCACTGAGAACAGGATGCGTTGAAACGGTTTCTAGAAAGACGTTGGAAGCAGGTTCCACGTTGAGGATTGCTCCATTTGGGAATACTGCGGCAACTGGTCCATCAGAACTTCGGATAATGGTTCCTTCTGGAAGCATCATACCTGGTTGGATTTCTCCAACTTCCTGCGAATTTTGGTTTTCGTAAGATGCTCCTGGCGCAGCAGCAGTTACCAATACGGCGCCCATCGGGTCATTTCCACCATAGAGAGCGTGGTCTGCGATAGATCCTAAACGATCAACGAGGCAAGGGTCATATGGCAACAGTCCGTAGTGGGCTTTGTCGCAAGTATCCTCATCTGCAGAATCCTGAGTGTTCCAAGAGTCAGTAGCTAGCGCAGGCTGGGTTAGATCGGATTGGTTCGCAGTTTGGGATTGTGAAGCAGATTCGTTTTCTGAAATAACGACAGCTGAAGTTTCACCGTTCAACGTTGTATTTTGGGGTTCTGCATATGCATCATAATAACCGTAGGCTACCTTATCATTGCTATCAGTGAAAGCATTGCTCATTCGACTCGAAACTTCGATTGGCATTGCTCCAAGGTTGATGGCTCGGCTAACGCTTTGGTCTACAGCGTTTGAGTTCCCGTGCGATACAAAAAACTTTGTTAAATCGGACTTGATATCAGTGGTTGGAGTCCGGACTGTTAGATCTCCTTCTTCCTTTTCGGTAGCGTTTACAATTAAGTCTCCACATTCGATTAGGATACCGAGATTGGATGTAGTAGAGCTAGCTCGGTTGCGAGCACCGTCGAGTTCCATCCGGTCTTGTCGATCGCTGCGACCTCCATTTCCATAGGTTGCGAAGCTTTCGATGGTTATTTTTGAATTTGGCGAAAGCCTTCCAACAACACCGTTCGAAAAAACGATATCGAGGTATCCGTCGGCTTGGGTTTCAATGATGAAACCTTCAGTAAGAAGCGATTCGGTAGTGATTTCTTCAGTTGCTCCGGTATTTTCATTGTGGGAGACAACCGATCCGTGGATGTTTTTAAACGTGATGGTTCCGGGCTTTAAATTTTGGCCATGGACACCCGCTGTCAAAAGCATTACGGCGGTGAAAGAAGCGAGAAGATTATTGAATTTCATGATCTTGAATTATGAAAGGTAGATACACACTAGATATTGATAGCAATTTGTCAATTCTGGCGATCGCTTATAAATTGGGGTATTATCAATAGAATTTCGAGGTTACTTCTATTTACTAATTTCACATCTTGTTTGTGATGAGCTAAATAGAAGTTTTTAGAATTATTGAAAAGAATGGAAAATGATCCATTTTGTTCGAAACAGTTTGATGATGTGATAGGTCGAAATGATGATAGATTAGAGTATTCGAATCCCAATCCCTTTTAACCGGGTCATAAACGATGAAACTTTTTTACAGAAAACCATTGGAACCTATGGTGAAACAATTGTGTGATTTTGAATTCGATATTTCTGTCCTTGATGCATGACTCAATGCGTAGAAAGCATTTTTTGGATTTGATTGTCGAATGACGACATGCAAACCTAGTGATTCTTTCCACTATTGGTATTCCCGTCTTTTTATGTTCGCTAGTAATCACATCAGGTTTGAATTGAAACAGCGGTTTCATAGATCCTGTGCTGGTTGGTTGCGAGGGGTTGTCGTATTGAGTACTATTGTGTTGGTAGCAGGGGCTCAGGAATTTGAGGTTAAATCTGGTTTTTCTACGGCGGAAACGACCGTGGGCCGGGAAGTTGCCTATTCGATATCAATCCAAAAGGTGGATGGTGCTTCTGAATTGATTCTAAATTCTCCGGAACGTCCCCATCTCCCAAAGACTTCTGCTTTGACCTTTGGTCGCTTTCAAACAAGCGAGCAATATCAATCGGCCTTAGGCAGTGATCCTGTCGGAATCACCCTTGAATTTGAAGCCGTTACCAATGTGGAGGGGCGGATTATCATGCCTTCCTTCACGATGGATTATATGGGTAGACAACTTCAAATACCGGCAGCCTCTTTACAAGTGCGATCTCCGGAGAGTGATTTGACTGGGGGTGAAATCGAATGGTTTTTCTTTGAGCTCTCAGATAAACCGGAAACGCTGCATGTTGGACAACAGTATAAGACGAGTCTCAACCTTATGGTATTCAGAGGTTTGAGGAGTGTAACCTATGCCAGTCCGACCCCAGTTGGAAGCGATTTTGCGATGGGTCAGATTTCGCCAGGACCGACAGAACGAGTTATCACTCAAGGATTATATCGATACAGTGTTTACAGTTGGCCGCTCACGTTTTCTGCGGTCAGATCTGGGAAGATCTCGGTGTCATTTAAGGTTAATCTTAATTTTAGAATACCGAATGATCGGGTCGAATTTATCCGCGCTGTCCGAGCCAACAATGCGGAGGGAATGGCTACAATTGAAGAACTTCTTCAAGATTCCAGGGAGGAATCTCAGGTTGTGTTCTCTGAGAATTTGAATCTGGAAGTCGAACCACTTCCTGTTCCGAAGAATGAATCGAGTTATTTTAACGCAATTGGTGAGTTTTCAATTGCGACAAAAGTGGAGAATCCAAATTTGAGCGTTGGAGAGCCCACGAATTTGTCGATCGTTCTGAGTGGTGAGGGAAATTTTGCCTCGCTGCGCACTCCCACCCTGCAGCTAGACAACCGTTGGAGGGTGTTTGCTCCTCAGGAGGAATTCCTTGATGAGGATTTTCTAGGTTACAAAGGCCAACAGACCTACCAGTACGTAATTATTCCGCTTAGTACTGACCTTAAGAGTATCCCTGAAATTGAGTACACCTATTTTGATGTTAAGGAAAAGGGGTATAAGACATTGAAGTCTGAGGCGCTGGAGATTCGGATTACTGGGGAAACAATTGCCAGCGAATTGGATGTGAATGCTCCAGAAGTGGAAGAAGATACAAGCGATGAAGCTGAAATTAGCCTCAACTCCTCGATTCGCTGGAAAATGGGACGTCGGCAGATCATGGCTCAACCGTTTTTCAAAAGGTTTGGGTTTTATGCATTTCAGTTCGTGATTTTGATGGGGGTTGGCGTTCTTTTTTTCATGCGCTTGCGGAAACTTCGGTTGGAGCGCGATGCGATTTTTGCACGCCAGCTTCAAATTCATTCTTGGATTCGAAAATACCTTCGATTAGCCGGGGCTGCAGCGAAGGAGGAGGATAGCGAACAATTTTACGAATCTGCGTTCCTTGCATTTTGCGCAGTTGTTGCTTCCAGTAATGAAGCGAATGTAGAGGCTATCACCGTGGAAGATGTTCAGATCCGGTTGCAGAAAATGAATCTCAACGACAATGTGAAGCGGGTGGTCGAAGGGTATTTGAGTCGGTATGAACAGTATCGGTTCTCTGGAAAAATCCTTGAAAATCCGCCTTTGACGCATGAATTCAATCGGTTGAAATCCATCCTCAAAAAGTTTGATAGTCAGCTAGAACTGGCGACTGAATCATGAAGAGATCTTCACAGAGTAAATTCGCGATGGTGTGGTTTTTCGTTTGCATTACTGGAATGATGGCAACTGGAAGCGATCTTTATTCTGCGGAAACGATTGCACCTGTGACAGAAATGGTGGGTGATTTTGATTTTCAGCAAGCGAATCGTTTGATGTTGGAGAACGATGTTGATGGTGCCATTAAATTGTACCTTGCCGTCATGTCCGAGAAGGAAACGGCCCCTTTGCATCACAATCTTGGGGTAGCCTACTACTTGAATGGTGATCCGGGAAGCGCTGTATTGCACTTTGAACGGGCTGTGCGCATGGGGTTTACTTCGGTCGATACTCGGGAGATTTTGAGTTTGCTTCGGAAGAGTGAGGGTATCGCCCCTCCGAGGTATACATTATTCCAGCGAATGGCACGGACTCTTCCAGAGGGCGTTTGGATGATGCTAATGGTATCAACCTTTTGGGGGGCTGTTTTGTTAGGATTATATGTCTACCTGCTGGTGAAACGACAATCGCTCTATCGGGATTTTGCATTGGGATGCGTGTTTATATTTTTTATTTCGCTCATTGCCTGTATCGGTTTGGAACAGGATTCGCACCATGGAGTGCTCATTGGAGAAGAAAATGGGTTAAAGGTGGTTCCAACAACAGAAAGCGAAGTCTTTTTGACTCTAAAGGGTGGAGAAATGGCCAGACAATTGAAGACCAACAATGGATTCGTCTTTGTGGAAACGAGTTCTGGTGTTCGCGGTTGGGTTCAGGAGGATAGCTTTCGTTGGATTCGTCCAAGAGGTTAGGGAGAGTCTGGAAATTGCTTCGCTCTTCGTTTGATTGTCGCTACGCTCCGAACGAACAAAGATGGCAATGAGTCTTTTTCGACAAATTGATGTCGCAGGGATTTTGCTGCCTTGCGTTGCATTGATTTTGAACAGAAACCATCAACGTTGGAATTTCCAGACATTCCCTAATTTACACTCTGGCCATAATTCGGTTTGAAATATACGACTGGCTCTCTATTCCATTGGGTATGGATAAAACCTTGTTGGTGTTGGCTGCTGGAATGGGGAGTCGTTATGGCGGCTTGAAGCAGATGGAGGGCTTTGGTCCTAAGGGAGAAACGATATTGGAATACAGTATCTATGATGCCTTGGAAGCGGGTTTCAGTCGGTTTGTGTTTGTGATTCGTGCTTCCATTGAATCTGAGTTTAAAAGGCAGGTGTTGGAGAGATTGCCCCGTGATTTGAATGCTCACCTCTGTTTTCAGGAATTGGACCGGTTGCCAGATCAATATGAAGTGCCTGAGGGGCGTGTGAAACCGTGGGGTACTGGACATGCTGTTTGGGTGGCGAGGGATCTTGTTCCAGGTCCCTTTGCAGTCGTCAATGGAGATGATTTTTATGGACGCAGTGGATTCCGTCAGTTGTCCGATTTTTTCAATCAGTCATTAGAGGGAAGTCACGCGATGGTCGCTTATCCTTTGGGAAAGACTCTTTCTCATACAGGATCGGTGTCGCGCGGGATTTGTAAAGTTGATGCGAATGAACAATTGCTGGAGATGAGAGAGGTTGTTGGAATTCGGAAAGATTCTTCGGGATTGGTTTCCGAGTCCCCTAGTCCTGTAGAATTAGATGAAGAAACCCCGGCATCTATGAATCTATTTGGTTTTGATGGTTCCGTTTTTGATGCAATTGATCATGATTTTGGAGTTTTTCTGGAACAAGAAGGGGCAGGCTTAAAATCAGAGTTCTATATACCGACCGTAGTGAATCATCTCCTCGTAAGTGGAGATGGAAAAATTCAAGTCCTGCGATCTAAAGATGATTGGATGGGAGTGACTAACCCACAGGACCGGTCCCAAGTAGTTGAAGGCATTCGAACGTTGGTGAATGCAGGTGTTTACCCTGAATCTCTCTGGGAAAAATAAACTGCAAACTGATTCTTACGGAATCGATTTCACTTTGGACTGGACTGGGAATGTCGGTTTTGACTCTTTTTGGAGCCATTCCTTTAGCTGAGCAGTTCTGGTTGGTTGGGCTCAGTTGGGCTGGGAAGCACTGGTTTGTCACTGTGCAAGTGGCGCGGTGGTTTGACGACACGGGATGCCAGCATTTGTTCCCGCTCTTCCACAATACGATCACAGATGTCAGTGATGTGCATTTTGAGCCACATGGCTGTCGAGCTACTTGAGCGGTAGTCTGCAGGTCCGTAAGCTTTGATGCGGTTTGAGTGCAATAACGCGTCGTTTTGACGAAATTCTTGGGGTTCTTCCGGATTGTAAACCGCATAGGTCTTACCTCCACCCTTGTTTACCACTGAAAAAACAGGAACATCGCTGGGCCCATCTGCGATGTAGATCATGTTGCGGATGGGAATCCGTCTATCTTCCGGTTGAATGTTGGCGTTTACATCGATCGATTCGTTTTTATTCGATCCTTTGTTAATCTCAAAAATATAGCGGGTTTTGATCGTGTTATCGACAATCGTTCCAATTTGAGAAATTTCGGGCTCCGTATCAATCGAGAGTTCTTCTTGGTTGAGATATCCTTCTGGCAATGGATTTTCGAGGAGTTCGCATCCAAAGATGCCGTCGACGAATTCCCTGATAGAACATCCGCGTACGATTTCGGCCAGACCAGTAGAGATAATATAATGCTCGAGGGTGATGTCGCATTTTTGATAATCCAGCTGATTTGCAACGAGGTCCCTCAGGTATCCGAAGAAAGAGGGCAGGCCAGGGTAGAAACGCAGATAGCGTCCGCATTCCCGCAGTTTGGCATTATTTAGACCCGCCAGGCGACCCGTCTTTATATAGGTAAGCAAATGGTTGAGGTAAATGGTGTCTTTTGAAACGACCTGCCCGCGTTGCTTGTACATTGCGGGGAGTTGATTGACTTCATTCCAAAAGGACTTTTCGTCCACATCATACATTTGGAAGAGTGGAGATTGCATGTATCCCGGGATAAGGGTTTTATCAAAATCCCAAATACATGCGACGATGTTTTGACTGTGAATGGTACCTTGGATCATCTTAACTATAAATAAGGAGATCCGTTCCTAGCAGAAATCTATAATATTTACAGTTTTAAAAAAAGAAGTCAGCCTATTCCATTGAGAGATCATTCGTTTGCCTCAAATTTTTGTGAATTCCGGAGTCTCCAATATTCAAGATGCAGAAAATACCATCATTAGAGCCTTACCGTAATCGTTTTGCCGAGCTTGAGCAGCTTCTCGGCTCAAGTGAAATATACAGTGATTCGAGAAAAGCGGCTGAGATTTCTCGTGAGCATTTGAAAATCAAAGAAGCCCTGGAGTTAGGGGATCGCTTGGAAACGATCGAAAACGAAATTCGAGAGAATAAGGAGTTGTTGCTGGATAGCGACCTGGACGAGGAAATGCTGGAGTTGGCGAAAGAGGAAATTGCCAGTCTCGATGAGGAGAGACTCATCAAGCATAAGGCATTGTTGATTGCGATGGTTCCGCCCGATCCTAGTGATGATCGGAATACTGTTATGGAAATTCGTGGTGGAGCTGGTGGGGATGAAGCTTCTCTTTTTGCGGGTGATTTGTTTCGAATGTATTGTCGCTATGCAGAAAAACAGGGTTGGCAGATCGAAAATCTGGGTTCGAATGCATCTGAATCGGGTGGTTTGAAAGAGATCTCCTTTCTAGTGAAAGGTGAACAAGTCTATAAACGGTTGAAATTTGAAAGTGGAGTTCACCGGGTTCAACGGATCCCAGTAACTGAAACCAATGGACGTATTCATACTTCCACCGCTACTGTGGCGGTGTTGCCGGAGGCAGAGGAAGTGGACGTCAGTATTTCTCCCAGTGATTTGGAAATTACAGTTTGCCGGGCGAGTGGTCCTGGTGGGCAAAGCGTCAATACGACCGATTCTGCGGTGCAGATACTTCACAAACCTTCAGGTATGATCGTGACATGTGCGGATGAAAAATCTCAGCACAAAAACAAAGCGAAAGCATTGATGGTGTTGAGATCCCGACTTCTCCAACACAAACAGGATGAAGAACGGGCCAAGTATGCTGCCCAGCGAAAAGAACAAGTGGGTTCAGGGGACCGTAGTGAACGCATCCGGACCTATAATTTCCCTCAAAGTCGATTAACCGATCATCGAATCGGTCTGACCCTTCACAGTTTGGATCAAGTGATGGCTGGGGACATCCAGGAAATTGTCCTAGCTTTAGAGACAGCGGATATCGACTTAAAGCTGAAAGCAATCGAACAGAGTTAGAGACGGGTAATCTTTTGGGTTTTTAACGGGATTCGATGTGGGTCGTAATATTGGTTTGTTGGAAATGAACCAATTTCCAATGAAAAAAATTGCGTGATTTTGGGCAGTAGACTTGCCGGGAGTTTTTGATGGTGTGATTTGTAGCGCAATCCGTATGCGATTGGGATGTGACAAATTCCAGCCACAATCCCTTATTGCAGGATTCTCTAGGGTAAAATTTGGTCTTTTCTGTGTTTTGGCATAGCGGTTGCATAGGTGGTGGCGCTAACGAGGAAGTAGAACTTTCTTCGCAGTCATTACGATTAACACGCAACAAACTGATTAATATGAAAAGAACTATCATAACTGCCATCTCAGCGGTCGCGGCGATTTCTTCGCTTAATGCAGCAGTGGATGTAACCACCGCTTACACTACTGACTATTATTTCCGTGGATTCCAATTGGCTGACTCCATTATTGAAGCAGCGGTTGATTATTCCGAAGGGGATTTCTATCTTGGAGCTTGGACTGCTCAACCATTCGATGCTGCGGGAGATGATTCCATCTACCAGAACGAATTGGATATTTACGGTGGAATGGGTTTTGCACTTAGCGACACGATTTCATTGGACGCGGGCATTTGTGCTTATATTTACCCAGAGCTCTCTGATGGTGACACTGCTACTTATGAGCCTTACGTTGGGATTGCTTTTGATGCAACACTCGCACCTTCTTTCTATGTTTATTACGATGTGACTCTTGAGGCATTGACTTTGGAAGGTAGCATCGGGCACAGCATCGAAATTGATGAGTCTTCAACTATCGACTTTGGTCTTTCCGTTGGAAGCATCTCACCAAACGAAGGTGATAGTGCAATTTACTACGGTGCTTCTGTTGGATATGGTCTTTCAATTGGCGAAACAGCTAGTTTCTCTATGTCTTTGGGTTACCAGGATGGCGACGACGCGATCGTTGGCGGCAACTGGGATGACGGATTCTACGCATCTGTTGGATTGTCAGTTGGATTTTAATTTTTCCTTCGTTCCTATCTAGAATCGAAAAACCCCTCATTGTGTTCAGTGGGGGGTTTTTCTGTACTCAGAAAGGATTCTTAAATTCCGTTGACTTCAGGTAGTAATTCCTGAGATTTTATCTCTTCAATGAGCTCAGATATTTCTAAGAAAAAAAAGGCGTCCAATGAGACTGCCTCCGGTATTGAACTTCCTGAAGGCGTGGAAGCCACTTCAGATATTCCAGAGGGAGTTTCGGAAGATGTTTATCGGTTTTGGAAAGAGAACGGAAAACAGATCCTCACGTATTGTGGAATCTTTTTAGTTTTGTTTCTAGGTGTTCAAGGGTGGAAGCAATACTCCGCCGCCCGTGAAGTATCCATCCGAGAGGATTTTGCTCAACTCGACACTATCGAATCCAAACTCGAGTTTGCTAAAAAACACAAATCGCACAGCATCGCTTCTTTCGCCTATTTGCAGGCTGCAAAGGATGCATATGAAAATGAAGATTATGTGAAAGCAGCTGAGTATTATTCCAATGCAGCTGAAGGTTTGGGTGATTCCGAATTGCAGGCAATGGCGTTACTTGGAGAAGCGAGTAGTTTAAGGGAAACTGGTGATGAAGCCGCAGCTGTCAGCGCGTTGGAATCAATCGCTAGTAAGGAAGAATTTGCAGAGGGGATCCGAGCGGAGGCAATGTTTAAGCGCATCGTCATCGCTCTCGAAAATGGCGAAAATGAAGTGGTGGATGATTACACCACGATGTTGGAAGCCATAGACAATACACAAATCTGGGCGCAACGCTTGGAAAGTATAAAATATTACCAATAAAGTTTCGGATTCAACGCTTCTGCAATAGGAAGGGGTTGAGATCCGAACATGTTTAGGGAGGGTCTATGAAAAGTATTAGCGACGGAGGCGTCCCCATAAAGGAAGCCTGCTCTGATTTAATGGTGTATGCGGATGGCAACACCGGAACTTTCAAGGAAGCGGTACTCGCTCATTTGAAATACACACTCGCCAGAGATACTGGTACCGCAACTAAGCGGGATTGGTGGATCGCTGTATGCGAAGCGGTTGAGGATGTGGTTTTGAGTCGCTTTGCTGCGACAATGAAACGGCATAACGATAATGACACGCGCCGTGTTTATTATCTCAGTCTCGAGTATTTGATGGGGCGATTGTTGCAGAATAATATCGTCAATGCAGGAATCACCAAAGAAGTGAAGGCCGCAGTCGATTCTCTAGGACTAGACTGGGATGAGCTAGTTAATGAGGAGCTTGATATGGCGCTGGGAAATGGTGGCTTGGGGCGCCTAGCAGCCTGTTTTTTGGATTCACTCGCCACTTTGGATATCCCTGCAGTGGGATATGGAATTCACTATCAGTTTGGACTCTTTAAGCAGGAATTTGTCGACGGACACCAAATGGAACGTCCAGATAATTGGCGGCAGTTTGGAAATCCGTGGGAAGTGATTCGTCCGGAGTATTCGAAAGAGATTCGTGTGTATGGCCATGTTGAACACGGTTATGATGACAGCGGCGATTACATGCCCAAGTGGGTCGGTGGTCGCATTGTAGAAGGCGTTCCCCACGATGTTCCAATTTGTGGATATGGTGGTAATACCGTAAACTTCCTTCGGCTTTGGGAGGCGAAATCCTCCAACGAACTGGATCTTTCTGCTTTCAATGAAGGTGGATATGTTGAAGCGGTGAGACAGAAGGCTTTGGATGAGACGATTTCAAAGGTACTGTACCCGAACGATAAAACGGAAATTGGTAAAGAATTACGGCTCGTGCAGCAGTACTTTTTTGTAAGCTGTTCGTTGCAAGATATCATTCGTCGGTTCAAGGTAAGGAATGACTCGTGGGATATGTTCCCTGAAAAGGTTGCAATCCAGCTCAATGATACACACCCATCCCTAGCAGTTCCCGAGTTGATGCGCATCTTCCTGGATGAATATCATATGAAATGGGATGAAGCATGGGCATTGGTAGAATCAGTTTTTGCGTATACAAATCATACCTTGCTTCCGGAAGCTCTCGAAAAATGGAGTGTCCCACTCTTTGAGAAGGTATTACCTCGTCACTTGCAGATCATTTATGAGATCAACGATCGTTTCTTAAAGGTTGTTGAAGCGAAGTGGCCGGGCGATGACACCATGAAATCGACACTTTCCATCGTTGAAGAAGGTGGAACTCGCATGGTTCGTATGGCCTATCTATCTGTCATTGCCAGTCATTCTGTGAATGGAGTTGCTGCTTTGCACACTGAGTTGTTGAAAAAGGATCTTTTTAATCTTTTTGATCAGTTGTATCCTGGAAAAATTCGGAATAAAACGAATGGGATCACTCCCAGAAGATGGTTGCTGGCATGTAATGAAGGGCTTTCCGATTTAATTTCCGAAAAACTAGGAGCTGATTGGCCTTTTGACCTTGATAAACTCAGAAAATTGGACGCCTACGCAGACGACAAAGAGTTTCAGGATCGTTTTATGGCGATCAAGCTAGAGAACAAGAAGAAGCTGGCAAAAATTATCAAGGATGAGGTTGGGGTCGATGTTAACCCTGAAGCGATGTTCGACGTGCAGATCAAACGTTTGCACGAATACAAGCGTCAGCATTTGAACCTGCTTCACATTCTTTCTTTGTATCGCAAACTGATTCATAATCCAGATCTCGATATTGCACCTAGGGTTTTCATCTTCGGAGCTAAAGCTGCTCCTGGTTATGATTTGGCGAAGAACATTATTCGGGCGATCAACAAGGTTGGTGAAAAGATCAACAATGACGCTCGCATAAAGGATAAACTCAAAGTGGTGTTTCTTCCGAATTATCGGGTTTCATTGGCCGAGTCGATTATTCCTGCCGCCGATCTATCCGAGCAAATTTCAACAGCTGGTAAGGAAGCATCTGGCACCGGCAACATGAAACTTGCTTTGAATGGTGCTTTAACGATTGGTACGCTGGACGGCGCCAACGTTGAGATAGAAGAAGAGGTTGGATCTGAAAATATCTTTATTTTTGGATTGAAAGTGGATGAAGTTGAGGAGCTTACCAACCAAGGTTACAACCCTTGGGATTACTATTATCGCGATCCTGAATTGAGGGCAGTGGTCGATTGGTTGAGCTCTGACAATTTCACAGAAGGTGAATTTGATTCATTTCTTCCCATACGCCAAAGTCTCCTGGATCATGGCGATCCCTACTTAGTTCTAGCTGATTATGCGGAGTACTGTGCTGCTCACGAAAAAGCGGACAAAGCTTACAAAAACAAAGAACAATGGGCTCGGATGGCCATTCTGAATACGGCGCGGGTTGGAAAATTTTCTAGCGATCGTACCATAAAGGAATACTGCGAGGACATTTGGAAGATCGAACCACTTCGGTAGGTTTCCGACGAGTTGAGTTTCGGTTTTGAATAAATGAGGCGTATTGACTCGTCTCAGTGATATATGAACCTGCGAAATTTCATCTGTGTTTTATGGCTCCTGGCGCTGAACGCGCTAGGAGCATGGGCAATCGAGGACGAAAGAGGAGACGCTTTCCCTTTCGATCGAGTCGGTGAAGAATTGGAATACTCCATGAAGTGGGGTATTTTTAAGGTAGGTTATGGATATCTGAGAGTGCTCCCCATTGTGGAGGTAGAGGGTGAGCCTTGTTATCATGTAATGCTCGAAGTAAATACGAATAGTTTTGCGGATGCTTTCTATAAGGTAAGAAGCAAGTTCCAATCGTATATTTCAGTAGCGGATTTGCGACCGGTTCTGTACCGTATTAATCAGCACGAAGGCAGTACTGATCGGGATGCGACGGTATCTTTTGATTGGGAAAATCTGACAGCCACTTATCAGAGGGACGGTGAAGACCCCAAGGAGGCGGTAGCGATTAGGGAAGAAACGTGGGATCCGTTGTCGGTTGTTTACTATTTCAGGCGAATTCTGAGTCCCGGTGAGGGCATTGTCAGTTTACCCGCTACCGACGGAAAAAAGTTTCTGCTTATCGATGTCAAACATTTGGGTCTCACTGACTTGAAGAGTCAGATGGGAGTTAATCCTTCGATGAAGGTTGAACCCAATACTAAGGAAATGAAGGGAGTTTTTAAAAAGAGCAAAGACTCCAATATCACGATGTGGTACTCCCATGATGCAGATCGTTATCCTCTTCTGATTAAAAGCAAAGTGATTGTAGGATCATTCAATGCTGAAATGAAAAAGGTAAGGAAAATCGGTTTCAATGAAACTGAAAAGGTAGGCCCAGATGGTTCTGTTGATGACTAGACCAGTTTAATTCTACTCAAAGTTCTACGAATTCATATTTGGGATATGCACTGTGTTTTCGGAAAAGACTTGCACCTTCTTACGCTGACGATTCAAAGGATTACATGATCCGCCCTACCCTGCTGGCTGTTATTTACATTGCCCTTTCGTTTTGTAGTTTCCCTGGGGTGAATGCTGGTTGGCTCGCATGGATTTCTTTGGTTCCGCTATTCCTGCTTCTCAATCGCTGCTCGAGTCTTAAGTCGTTTTTTGTAGCGGCATTTTTGTCTGAATGGGGCAAATGGATACTACTGACGATATGGCTCCGTCATGTCAGTTGGTTTGCAGTTATCGGTATTGCTGCGGCCTTTGCAATTTATCACAGTCTTTGGTTTTTGGTTCTTCGTACGGTTGCAGGAAGAAAACTTTGCGAAGGCATTGGCAAACTAACGTTACTGAAGTTGATAGGGCTTGGAGCGCTATGGGCCACGATGGAGATGTTTCGAACGCAACCGTTTGGTCTCACTGGGGCCCACTTCTGTATAACCCAGTGGAAAAGCCCTCTGATGCTACAATTCGCATCTTGGATAGGAGGATATGGTCTTAGTGGTCTAATTGTGTGCGCCAATCTCCTCGTGACTCAGTTGATTTGGCGACTGGTGGATAAGCAGGCAAGAAAGACGAATGAGTGGCGGGTTTCTGTCGCTCTAATATTGTTGGGGATTTTTGTACTTTCGATCCTTGGATTTGCACGTCTAGATAGCGTTGAACGAAATCCTGAGGAGAACAATAAGCCAGTTCGCATAGCGATTGTGCAACCGAATATGCCTGCTTACTTGAACTGGACCTTCGAGCGGATGAGTAGGAGTATATCCACTGTATTGACGGAAAGTGCCACATTGGCCAAATCAAATGATTTTGATTTTATGGTGTGGCCTGAGGGTACGTTGCCGGGATCAATTTACCCTGGTAGTGCCATGGAGTTGGAAGTTCGAAATCTCGTCGATCACTATTTGAATAAACCTTTGCTGTTTGGGAATCAATTTCAGAAAGAAGGACGACTCTATAATGCAGTGTTGTTGTGTGAACCGGGGACCGGGATTAACGATTCATACTATGCCAAAAGAATTCTTGTACCCTTTGGTGAATACATTCCAGGAAGGAAATATTTGAAAGGAATCGAGACGATTGTTCCGATTCCAGAGGATTTTTCCCGCGGTAATAATTCGGGTCCATTGACAATGAATTTCGGAAACAGAAAACTAAACATCAGTTCACTTGTCTGTTATGAAGATTGTTTTCCAGGATTGTTGCTTAATGATGATTTATCTTTGGTTGATCTGATATATGTTGCGACTTATAATGTTTGGTATGGTGAGGAGTTTGGTGCCTACTTTCATGCAGCCCATTCCGTAATGCGTGCGGTTGAAGTCGGTCGTCCAATTTTGAGGTGTGGTAGTGCCGGATGGAGTGGACTTATTGATGCGTTTGGTAATATCGAACAAGTCGTTAAATCACCCGAAACGGGGAGTATCTATTTTCAAGGGAGTGAGGTTGTGGAGTGGGTACCAGGAAATCGGGTTAGCACCGTTTATAAGAAGTATCATACTGGCATCCATTTTCTGTATGGATTAATGGCATTGGCACTGCTGATAAGCCTTGGTCGTTCAGGAGAGGTTGATGATCATTCGTAATCGAAGTTGATCTACTATTGTTTTCCTAGTCGTGGGGTGAAACTATTCTCCGTTATAGACCATCAAAATCGAAATGTCGGCAGGATTCACTCCGCTGATTCTCGAAGCCTGGGAAAGGTTGAGTGGTTTGATTTCATTTAATTTTAGAGCACTTTCTTTTCTGAGACCTGGTATGGACAGAAAATCAATGGTAGGGGAAAGCTTAATCTTTTCGAGGTTTAGAAACTTTTCGATATGCCTTTTTTCACGATCCAAGTATCCTTTGTAGGAAACGAAGTAGTGAATCAGTTGGATTACGCTTTGAGGTTGTTCTTCCAGATCTGGTTGAATTTCGAGGATGCCCTTCCCTCTTCTAATCGCGTCACCCTTTGTTCCATTTTGAAACCGGTCCGATTCAAAGCTTTCAACATATTTGGTGACCACCTTTTTGTTGGCGATCATCTTCTGAAGACGCGATCCTTCGACGAGACCTTGTTTGTGGGCGTGGCCAGATAATCGATGTTCTGCACTATCGTGATTAAGCAACAAACGATATTCCGCTCTACTGGTAAACATGCGGTAGGGCTCCTTTGTTCCTTTAGTTACGAGATCGTCGATTAGGACTCCGATATAGGATTCGTGTCGTCCAAAAATGAGAGCATCTTCTTTAAGAACTTTGTTTGCTGCGTTGCAGCCAGCTACCAATCCTTGACCTGCAGCTTCTTCATAGCCTGAGGTTCCGTTTATCTGTCCTGCAAAAAATAGATTCTCAATGACCTTTGATTCTAGCGAAGGGTAGAGTTGGGTTGGAACTGCAAAATCATATTCAACCGCATATGCGGGACGGGTGATCTTGGCATTTTCCAGCCCTTGAATGGTCGCTAACATCTTTAGTTGTACTTCAAAAGGGAGACTGGTGGAGAGTCCGTTGATATACCATTCGTCTGTATTTCTACCCTCTGGTTCTAAGAACAAACGATGCGAAACCTTGTCTTCAAACCGTACGTATTTGTCTTCAATGCTTGGGCAATAGCGAGGTCCTGTGCTTTGAATGATACCACTATAAAGCGGTGAAAGATGAAGGTTATCTTTGATGACAGCTTCAGTCTCAGAGGAAGTGTCCGTCATCCAGCAAGAAATTTGATTCGATCCAGGTTCCCATCCAGAGAGGGTTTCTCCAAATTGTTCCACGTGGAACATATCATAGTCTTTCGGTCTTGAATCGTAGAACGAGAAGAACGTGGGCCTTTCATCGCCTTTCTGTTCGATCAAGTTTTCGAAGTTAATGGTTCGACCAAGGATTCTACAAGGGGTTCCAGTCTTGAGTCTTTCAACTTCGATTCCTAGCTCCGTGAGTCGGCCCGATATTCCTTTAGCGCTGAAATCGCCCATCCTGCCACCTTCCGTTCGGTTTTTTCCGATGTGCATAACGGCCTGGAGAAAGGTCCCTGTGGTAAGAATGATCGTCTTCCCAAAGAAGGAAATGCCAAGGTTAGTTCTCACACCGATGACACTATCGTTCTCTACGATGAGGTCGTTCGCGATCGCCTGGAAGAGCGTGATGTTGGATGTGCTTTCGATTACATGCTTCATTCGAAATTGATAAGCTTTCTTATCACACTGTGCTCTTGGTGCTTGCACCGCTGGCCCTTTGGATGCATTGAGCAAACGAAATTGAATGGCGGTTGCATCAGTGTTGATTGCCATTTCGCCACCCAGCGCGTCAACTTCTCTAACGATTTGTCCTTTGGCCTGACCGCCGATTGCGGGATTGCAGCTCATCTGTGCGATGGTATCGACGTTGCCTGTAAGCAGTAGAACGCGCACTTGTTTCCTTGCTGCTGCGAGGGCGGCTTCTGCGCCAGCATGTCCGGCTCCGCATACAATTACATCATAGGGATGATTCTTTCCTGTAAACTGACAGTCACTCATGAAATCTTGGATTTGCTGTTTGGATGTTGCTCGGACAAATTTATTTTCCAATGCAAAACCGTTGGAAAAGGTCATCTAACACCGACTCATTATCAATGCGTTCATTGATTTTGACGAGTTCCTCTGATGCTTGAATGAGGTGAAAAGCAGCGAGTTCGGTTGCGTTACTCTTGTTTAAAATTTCCATGGCTTGAGTCAGTTCAAGATGGGCGTTTCGAATGAATTCGGCCTGCCTTAGGTTGAACATCATGCCCTCGTCTTCACGCACATCGAGATCTTCATCGATAAGAGTTTCCCATTCCCCAATCAGTTCCCTGACGCTTTCGTGTTGAAATGTTGAGGTTCGAACATGTCGAAAATTGGGCAAAAAACTACTATGAATTTGTGAATCTTTAAGGTCGATTTTGTTCTCAACTACGATTGTGTTTTTCAGTTGAAGTGCATTGGTTACAACTTCGGGCAGTTCAGGCGGGGGTAGGGTAGAGTCGATGACGATGATGAAAAACTCTGCTTGTTCGATTAATTCGAGTGTTCGATTGATGCCAGCTTCCTCCAGTTTGTCGATCGATTCCATATTGAGACCGGCGGTATCAAAAAGGTTTATCAGGTAGTCGCCAACAAAAGTTCTTTCGATTATGTAGTCTCGAGTCGTTCCTGCCTGATCGCTAACCAACGCTCGATTGTGTCCGACGAGGGCATTTAACAAACTACTTTTTCCAACGTTTGGAGCTCCGACGATGAGGGTGTCGAGTCCATTTTGTATTGCTTCACGACTCCGAGCCGTCGAGTGATAACGTTCGAGAGTCTCGATAATAGATTTTAATTTTTGTATTGGACCCTCTTGGTCCTCTGGTGGAAGTTCTTCTTCAGGAAAATCGATGTAGGCTTCAATTTCGGCTCGAATATTTGTCATATCCTGGACCATTCCCTTGATGAGTCTTCCAGATTCTCCTGTGAGGTGCTTCCGGGCATAAAAAAGTGCCCTATCTGATTGAGCATGAATAACATCCAGAACTGCCTCCACTTGGGAAAAATTTAGCTTTTTATTGAGATATGCGCGCTGGGTGAACTCTCCTGGATCCGCAAGACGACAGTCTAGTTCACAAAAAACGTCTATGATTTTTTTACAGATTATTGGATTCCCGTGAGGCATTATTTCCAACATTGCTTCCCCTGTGTATGATGCCTCAGCGGAATAGTAAATCCAAACAACCTCGTCTATGAGTTCGCCTGATAAATTATATAAGCGAGAGAAATAGGCATGCCTCGGCGTTGGATCCAAAATTTCGCTAGCACGAAATAGTTTATGGATGATTTTTGTACATGCATCACCACTTGCTCGAATGAGGGCAAGTGCGGACACACCTTGTGGCGTCGACTGTGCGACGATCGTATCTGTCATGGAATTTGAAGCTTACTCATTTTTGGCGTCTGTCTTATCTTCTCCTTTTGCAAGAATTGATCCGACTTCGACATGGACTTTGTCCATGATCGCCTGAGTAAGTTCATCTGCAATTTGTGGGTTGTCCATCAAATACTGTTTTGCAGCTTCTCGTCCTTGTCCAATGAGATCCCCTTTATAAGAAATCCATGCACCCTTCTTTTCCAGAATCTTGTGATCGACACCAAGATCAATGACCGAACCAGATTTGGAAATCCCTTCGTTGTACATGATATCGAATTCACATTCAGTGAAAGGAGGCGCCACTTTGTTTTTCACAACTTTAAGTCGTGTTCTATTTCCAGTGACCTCACCTGAGGTTTTTTTTATTTGTCCGATACGACGGATGTCCATCCGAACTGTTGAAAAGAATTTTAACGCGCGTCCTCCCGGCTGTGTTTCCGGGTTGCCGAACATCACTCCAATTTTTTCGCGAATTTGATTCGTGAAAAGACAGACACACTGAGTCTTTGAAATGACCGAAGTGAGTCGCCGCATTGCTTGACTCATCATACGGGCTTGAAGCCCCACTGTAGCATCACCCATTTGTCCATCAAGTTCAGTTTTTGATACAAGCGCGGCAACGGAATCGATGACAATAACGTCAATGGCCCCTGAACGGATCAATGTTTCAGTGATGTTGAGTGCGTCTTCCCCGCTCTCAGGTTGTGCTACCATCAAGGCGTCAAGATCCACTCCTACAATTTTGGCGTATCGTGGATCCAGTGCGTGTTCCACATCAATAAATACAGCATTTCCACCCTGACGTTGTGCTTGGGCAATAATTGAAAGACAGAGGGTGGTTTTCCCCGATGCTTCTGGTCCGTAAATTTCTGAAACACGTCCTCTTGGTAATCCTCCGACACCCAATGCGAGGTCAATTGCCACGGATCCTGTAGAGATGACAGAAATATTCATTTGAGATGCGTCACCCAAACGCATCAGAGCGCGGTCGCCATATTGACGATTAATTGAAGACACTGCCAAATCAAGTGAAGCTTTGCGCTCTTTAGGGTCGGTGGACAGTTTAGTTTTGCTAGACGCTGCTTTAGCCATAGATAAGGTAGTGGTTCGGATTTGTGACGAGTTGAGAAGTTTAGATGTTTTTAAAACAAGTGAATATATGTTCAATATACAAAACTCCTCCGATATCAAGACGAATATTTAGATCGATCCATCACAAATCGTAAAAGAACCCTGCGTTTCCATGAGTAAGATTGAACATAGCGGCTATCTCGGTCGATTGGCTCCAACTCCTAGTGGCCGGCTTCACATGGGTCATGCCTATACTTTTGCGATTGCTTATCATCGTGCTCGACAACGATCGGGTGGTCAAATCTTGCTCCGAATCGAAGACCTGGATCTTTCCCGATGTAAGCCAATCTACGTTGATGGAATTTTTGAAGATCTTGAATGGTTGGGTCTCCAGTGGGATCGAATCTCTGACCAGCCAAAAGGAGAGATTTATCAATCGCGGCGACTCCCACACTATTGTGCATTATTGAAGGAATGGGCGAGAGCAGGATGGATCTATCCGTCGGCGGTTAGTAGGAAACAGATTCAGACACATCCTCAGTGCCGACAGTCCGGGGAAGGGGAGATCATCTTTCCTGAGTCACTTCGCACTCCAGCAGTTGATCTTTCTAATAGTGCGGCGCTCGAAGACGGTTTTTTCAATCAAAATTGGAGATGGCGGGTGAACTATGGGTCCAGAATCGGGTTTACAGATCTCCGATTGGGCGAACAAGCCTTTGTTGCAGGTGAGGATTTTGGCGATTTTTTGGTGTGGTCAAAGGAGGGTCGACCCTCTTATGAAATGGCTGTTGTTGTTGATGACATTGATCAAAAAATAACGGAAGTAGTTAGAGGAGAGGATCTTAGGGTTTCTACCGCACGACAGCTTTTGATCTATGATGCTATGAAAAAGAATCCTCCTGACTTTTTTCACTGCCCGTTAGTCAAAGATGAAAGAGGTGTAAGACTTGCGAAATCCTTCGATTCGATGAGTATAGAAACCTACCGGAATCATGGTGCGACGCCGGCAGATTTTTTGGCTGGTTTATCGACTCATGGTTTTCCTGAAGTCGCAAATTGGTACCATTCTTCTATATAGATATTCAATCATCACCCTTAGAAATAGAACCGAGTCATTTTATGGATTTTGACAAAACAATTGATCGTGATCGAACAGGCAGTTTGAAGTGGAAGAAATATGAAGGAACAGAGATTCTTCCTTTTTGGGTGGCAGATATGGACTTTCGGTCTCCGGAACCTGTCATCGACGCCATGCGTCAACGGTTGGATCATGGTGTTTTTGGATATACTCTTGCGGAAAAAAAATGTGAAGAAGCAGTGGTGGAGTATCTCGAACAAAAACATGACTGGAAGATACAGTCGGAATGGTTGATATGGACTCCTGGTTTAGTGCCAGCGCTCAATCTCGCTTGTCGAGCCTATGCGGATCCGGGTGATGGCATCATGACGCTCACACCTGTTTATTATCCATTTCTTTCCGCCCCTGAATATGCGAATCAGGAATTACAAGCAGTTCCTTTAGTGCTCAATTCCGGAACGAAAGAATGGGAAATTGATTTTGATGCTTTGGAAAAAAAAGTGACTGATCGAACCAAAGTTTTCATTTTATCGAACCCCCATAATCCAGTAGGTAAGGTGTTTAGCCGCAATGAGATGGAAATGTTGGCTGAGTTTGTTATTCGCCAAGATCTCGTTCTATGTTCTGACGAAATTCACTGCGATCTTATTCTAAATTCCAAACCTCATGTATGTGCGGGAACATTGGGCGATGAGCTTCAGAATCATTTAATCGTTATGCTTTCTCCTAGCAAAACATACAACCTAGCGGGTATGTCGTGTGCTTATCTGGTGATTCCAAATCCATCGGTCCGAGCAAAGTTCAAAAAAGTGATTCGAGGTATCATTACCGAGGTGAATTGTTTGGGATATGCTGCGTGTGAAGCTGCGTATCGACAGGGTGAACCGTGGAGAAAACAGCTTTTGCAATATCTCGAGTCGAACCGGGAATTGTTATATAGTACCATCGATAAAGACATGGATGGCGTTGAAATCTATCCGATGGATGCTACCTACCTGGCATGGTTGGATGTGCGGGCACTAAACTTAAAGTCACCCGCAAACTATTTCGAAAAACATGGTATTGGCTTATCTGAAGGCACTAATTTCCAAGGGGATGGTTTTATCAGACTCAATTTTGG
>CAXXVT010000045.1:0-144910 GCA_963676215.2 Opitutales bacterium
CGGACTCCTCAACCAGTCCGTTCCGGTATCGGTACGTAACCACCGAAAGAGGCTCATCCTCTGCATCATACTTCGTTTCACGTACCGGCTTGCCGTCCGCATTGTTTTCGTATGTGGTTGATGAAACCAGACCGTACCTGTCGGACATGTCCTGTCTGATCAGGTTGTCGTCCTCATAGAAAAACTCCCGCAAATACAGAAGTTCGTCCCGATCGTCACTTTCGATAATTCTCAGCAGATTGCCCTGATTGTCGTACTCGTACATGATCGTCTTGTCGACTGTACCGTCAGCGGCCATAACCACTTCGAGCTCAACCTTCCAGACTGCCTCTTCCGGTTCCTGCGTTACCGACTCTACGGCGGATGATTCGTCTTCAGCCTCGGTGTTCCCTGATTGTGCCGGAGGCGGACTTCCCGCACAGGCCACCAGACTGATCAGAACCGCAGTATAAATCAGCCATTTGACTATATTCTTCATCGGGCCCCTCTATTCTTTTTGGATGAAAATAAGCTAATCGTGTTTGACAGCTTGTGTCAAAGGGCCTGACCCGGGGAAACGTACGAAAATCAGGGTAAGCTTTCCAGTTCCTCCACCGTCTCGGCGTCTTCAGTTCCCCGATTTCCTCCTCATCCTCTTCATCATCCGCCGCCTTGAGTTCTTCCGGCTTTTCACCGTCATCGGTCCCTTCGGTCTCGGATCTGTCATCTTCCGGGCTGTCCGACCCGTCAGGCTGACCGGCCCCGATACCCGATATGACGTTCAGGGTGCCCTGGTCGACCGTTTCGCCAGTTCCGGAAGCCCGTTTCCTGTCGATATCAAAAACATAGGAAAGGATGGCCATTCTTGTCGTCTCGGACGGAGGAAGGAATTCTACATGCAGAGTGGATTCGTCCTCTTTTTCTTTGTAGACAACCCGTTTGACAGCACCGGAAACCACCAGAATCTCATCGCGGATTTTGAATTGCAGTTTGAAAGGAAGGTTTTTTTTCCCCCGCCCGCCGATTCGCAGAGCCGCACCGTCCTCGGAAATATCAACGATGAGGCAGCTGAGACCCGGCGTTGATTCCATCCACTGGTTTGCATCGTCCAGGCTTTTGAGAGGAAACAGTCTGGCGGAGATGGACGCCGGGGCCCGGACCGATTTCCGTTTCTGACTGCGCAGGATATTGTCACTGTGGTAAACCCTGAAATGCAGATTCTTCCGGTCGTAGAACCGCTCGAGGAGCCGGGTCTGAAAAAAGTATCCGGCATCATCCTTCCGCCAGAAATAGACATTCAGTTTGTGAGTTCGCCAACTGAATCCCGCCGGAAGAGGATCACCGATCGGGATAGTGATGGTCATGTAGGATTGCTCGTTCTCCACAACTCTGGAGGTGTAGACCCCAACCCCGTCCGCCCGGATGGTCAGGCGCTGCCCGATCGCGATATTTCGGGTGCTTTTCAGTCCGGAGCGGTATTTCGGTCGGCTCATCTCCACTTTTTTCCGGTAGTCAAAAAGCTTTTTGAGCATGTAGGTTTCCGGATCGCTGCCCTTCCGGTCGACAAATTTCTTCTGTCCGGCAATCTGGTTGATGGCTTTGTCCAGCTCTTCGACTGATCCGTAGATGGACGGAGGATTCGGAAGTTCGGCTTTCCGTGCCGCAGACCATAAAAGATTGATTTCCGATAGCGAGAATCCGGCATCCAGACCTTTGGAGTAAAACTCGATCCGTCCGTGGCCGCGGACCGAAGGTGCCTTGAAGTCTCCGGGTTTGACAAGAATCAGCACCAGAGCCGCTATCAGTAGAAGTAGTGCGATAATCCACATAATCATTTCCATTATCGGCGAGGAGCCGATAGAATCCCTGCATGTTCCCCCGGATAAAAAATACCGCGGCCGCTGTCGCAATTCTGCTTCTGTTTTTCGTCCCGGGATTCCTGCCGTACAGGGGAGCTGATGGCAGTTTAACCGAAAAACAGGCACTTCTGTGGGGATTGTTGCTTCGGGTTCCGGTTCTGATCCCGGTCTTGTGGCTTTCACTCAGCGGAGGCCCCGACGGAAGACGATCTCGCGGCTGGAAAAAACCCGGGGGACCGGACTATCTGCTGATGATACTTCTGCCGGTTTTCACTCTTTCACTGGGATGGCTGTTACCCGGGAAGCAAAATTTCCCGGATAGGGGTGATGCGGTATTGAGGACTCTGCTTCTGGCACACGCCTTCCTGGCTGTTCTGACTGAAGAATCCTTTTTCCGGTCCTGGTTTCTGAGCGACCTCTTCACAGAAGGCCAGCCCATGACCGCTCCTGTCGTGTTCTCTTCCGTTCTTTTTTCGATTCTCCACTTCTGGCAGGGCACGAATGCCCTGGTGTTTTCCTTTATCACAGCTCTGGTCTATTCGGCAGTTTTTCTGAGGCGGCGCAATATCTGGATTCTTCTCGCGGCCCACGGGATTCACAACCTGCTGGCCATCGTCCCGACAGATATCCCATAATTCCAGCATGACCTCTCAACAGATTTCACTCGCATTCCTTACCGCAGTCTGTCTCCTGGCGCTCCTGTCCTGCAGCAATGCTGCCGTTCCCGAAGATGAAGTGTTCCGGAGCCTCGGGATCCAGCCTGTGGATACCGACCTTCCGACACCGGGGATTGAATTCACCGACAGCAGCGGCAAATCCCTGAGCCTGGCAGACTTTCAGGACACCGTAGTTCTTTTGAATTTCTGGGCCAGCTGGTGTCCTCCCTGCAGGGCGGAGATGCCGTCGATGGACAGATTGAGCCAAGAACTCGGAGACCGGGAATTCAGCATGGTGGCCATCAATGTGGGAGAACCCGAAAGCCTGGTGGAATCCTTTGTCAAGGAATTTGGTATCGGTTTCCCCGTATATACAGATCCCGAATCCCGGGCCGCAGCCGAGTTCGGAATCTCCGCGCTTCCGACAAGCATACTCCTCGACCGAAGCGGAACAGTGAGGGCTGTGGTCACCGGGGCCCTCGAATGGGATGACGCTGAAATTCTGGCGATGCTGAAGGACTGGACCCGCTGAGTTGAATCCGCAATACCGAATCTTTCGCCCCGGTGCGCAAGCCCGATTCATCAGCAGGCCGAATCGCTTCGTCATTCGAGCGGAGATCGACGGCACTGAAGTCAACGCCCACTGCCCGAATCCGGGAAGAATGCGGGAACTGCTCATCCCGGGTCGAAGCATCATTCTCGAGAAGAGCACCGCTTCCGGACGAAAAACGCCCTGGACCCTTGCTGCCGTGGTTTATGGGAACCGGACTGTCCCGCTGATTTCGTCCCGGTCCAATGAGGCTGCCGGGGTGCTTCTGCTGCCGGACCTTCACCCCGGATATCAGAGGTCAGCGGAAAAAAGACTGGGTAATTCACGAATAGACTGGTACCTGGAACGAAACGGTCATGACATTTGGGTCGAGGTGAAAGCCTGCACACTTGTTGAACACTCTCTGGCCCTGTTTCCCGATGCGCCATCGGAACGGGCGGTCAGACACCTGGGTGAACTCGAAAGCGCGGAAAACGCAGAAGTGGTTTTTACGGTGATGAACTCCGACGCCCGAAGGTTTTCGGCGAATCCCCACACCGATCCCGCCTTCGCCCTGGCCCTCGCCCGGAGCCGGGATCGGGGTGTCGGAATCAGGGCGGTCCGCTTTGATTGCGACCGGAACGGCTGGCTCAGACTGACCGACGAGAATCTTCCGATAGACTGGCGATCCGCAGATCTGGCGGCAGCCGACAGCGGAGCGGTCCTGAAACTCTGGAAATGTGAGGACAAGGGGGAGGTTTATCGTCTGGAAACGGCAATCTGCAAGGTCAATCTTTCAAAGAGAAGCCGAAGCAGACGGAAACTTTCCGGCCTGGACTCTCGGTATCAGCTGGTCGGCACCTTCCCGATCCGCGGCGATTCGGGAGCGTTCCGTGACTTTCCGGAGAAAATCCGGGATCTTTACGGCGGGACCGCAAGTCTTGACGACTCTGTTTTCCTTTCGGAGGAGCTCTGGAGCGATCCGGTCAGGGAGGAACGGTTTCTGGATCTGCTTCTTGATTACCGGCACAGGAGAGTGTTCAGTCTTTGACGATCACCCTGCCGTGTAATCACTCCGGTGCATCAGAACCGGTCGGCCGAGGGCAGAAAAATACTCGTCCACAGCTTTTCGTGCTCCGGTAAAATGACCATAGTCGTCGATGATCAGGATTCCGCCGGAAACCAGCCGGGGATAGAGAACTTCCAGTTCCTTCCGGGTTGATTCGTACCAGTCCGTGTCCAGTCTGAGCAGAGCTATCCGTTCAGGAAGGGTTTCCTCCAGAGTCTTCTCAACCAGACCGGGCACCAGGTGAAAGCGTTCGGCACCGAAAGGAGAAAACTCCAGTGTTTTTCGCACTTCAGCTTCACCGGCCGCCCACCAGCCCTCCGGGTTCCGTTCCTTGAGAGCCTGTCCACCGGCTGCAATATGGTCCTGGTCACCAGGAGCCGGCATCCCTTCAAAGGTGTCGTAAAGCCATATCGTTCGTTCACTCTCAGGTTCTTCATTATTCAGCACTATTGAAGCCAGAAGACAGGCTCCGCCTTTCCAGACACCGCATTCCACGATGTCTCCGGGAATTCTCCGACGGCAGAGATATCGCAGTGCTTCGCTGAGGGCCCAACCCCGCTCCGGCGAAATCAGCGTAAACGGCCGAACCCGCTCCCAGATGCCCAGGAAACCCTTGTCCATATCACTCAAATGCTGTTCTGGAGGCAAAACCGACCATCCGGCCTCTTTGAGCGTTCGGGCCGCATCGTCGAGTTCTCTTCGATTAGAAATCATCTCCGGTCCTCAGGGACTGTAGGGGAAAGCATCGGGGAAGGATGAATTTCGGGCCGTCTGCAGGACAACACCAACTTCAGCCGGCTTGAGCGGCCCGACAAGGAGACGGTAGATCCGACTGCTTCCGCTGCCGGCTTCAGCGTAGCTGAGCGGATATCCCGGCACGGTGGTTTCGATTCTGCGGGCCGAATCTTCAAGGATCGAAAGACTTCTGTAGGCTCCGATCTGCACATAACTGCCGCCAGAGGAAACCCTGGCAAGACCGGTGGCTCCGGTCCGATCGAAAGCGGCCGGCCTGCTGGGGTTGGCACCGGCATCCGGGGCTTCATTGTTCTCTCCGGTTTCGAAAGACCGGACAACGGCAGTATCGTTTTCCGGAGCTACCGGCGGTTTTGGATCGGAAGGCATCAGGAAGAACACGGATTCGCCTTCGTCGATGGCGGTATCAGGTTCCGGCATTTCCGGAGGAATCTCAGCATCCCAGGCTTTCGCGGTTTCCTTGGGGTCTTTTCCGAAGGGACTTGCCGATTCCGGCCGGAGAACGTTTTCAACCGGTATCAGATCGTCTTCGGCAATCAGGGCGTCATCGGGGTTTCCATCTTCGGAGCTCTCGGGGCCAACAGTCTCATCCGGCAGGAGACGGGCATCAGAAAACCCGGATCCTCCGGCACTCAGCTCCGCACCATCAGCGCTGGAATCGCTCCCGTTTTCGGGCTCCGACGAGGCCAGATCGTAGAGAAGTATCGTTTCCGGAGTCACCGGTGGCCCGACGGACTCCGGCTCCTCGGGTCCGGCTGACTCGATGATCTTCTCAATCTCGAGCCCGTCCACAGCTTCTTCTTCAGGCAATACCGTCTCGGGTATTTCGACCGGGACGGGAGACTCGTTCAGTGCCAAATCGTCACCGGCATTGCCTGCTTCGGTGGTGGCCACCTCGGCGTCGTCTACGGTCTGTTCCGGCGGAAAAGGATACGGTTCCACAGGAACCGAAAGGGTTTCGCCTGCAGGTTCTTCTGCAAGTTCAACGGTTTTCGCCATTTCATCTTCCGGACTGATCGAAGCCGCGGGATTGAAATCGCTATCCTGACTGAGAGCACTGTCGTCCAGAGTCTGTGACGGCGTGCTGATCTCGGTATTTGCACTATGCGGTGTCACTCGGACCGGGACCACGTGATCTGTCGGCAGTGAAATATTGTCCCCGGCCTGCTGTTCCATCAGCAGGAAAACCCCGGGGGATTCCAGACGGCCGGTCACGGTGACATCAACACTTCGGCCGCCCCTGGGATTGGTGACTTTCAGCACCGTGCCCGGCGGGAATGAATTGGAGAGTGCCCGATAGACATCCGATTCACCCGGGAAATCCGCAATACCGCCGACAGCGGCATTACCGGTCCAGACCGATTGGGCATAAAGGGAAGCGGTGACCATCACAAGTGCGCATATCAGAATATATCGTTTCATAACTTGAGTCTCCTCAAGGAAAGCCCGGGAGCCCTCCATTCTCCTCATCGGCGCATAGGAATCACCGCGTTAATTTCATCTGAGGCTGGTTATGATGTCCTGGGCCACAATCGACCCGATCTGTGTCCAGCGCTCGATATCCTTCAGTTCTTCGTCGACTTCGTTTACCGCTGTGAATCCGGCGGAAACCTCCCGGGCATCCTGTGAAGTGAACAGGCTCCAGCTCAGCCCGTCGTCCCCGGGTTCAAGTCTGATCAGGTATTCGGCTCCGATCTCGGTTGCCAGGTCGAAAGAAGTGGAGAACTGCGGGATACGGCCTTCTTCATCCGGTAGACTGTAGACGTTAAAGAAGATATGTCCGCTCTCAAAAAGAGAATCCATGATTCCGGTTTCTGCGGAAACCATACGGATCCTCCGCTCGAGTTCCATGTTCTCCAGAGACTGCTGTTCCCAGGTATCAATCAGAAAGGTTTGGGAATAAAGCGGCGCGACAATTGACAGAAGTACCGCAACAAAAAAAACAGAAGGATTTCTCATATTCCGATTTTCGGAATTCATCCGGGAAATTATGAGCAGGGTTTCGACTTCCCCGTGAGGGGATTCGGTGCTACATTTTCAGTCATGGCCAAGGGCAACCGCATTTATATCGTCGGCGCAGGGCAATTCGGCCGTTCCATTGCCAGAGAAATAGACGAAAACTCCGTCATCGGCACCGTTGTTGCATTTCTGGACGACGACAGGGAAAAAATCGGAACTCTGGTTGACGGAATACCGGTCCTCGGTCCGATCAACGCCTGCGCCGGGATTCTGGACAAGGGTCAGGATGCCGAAGCCCTGATTGCCGTACCCTCGGCATCCCGCAAGCAGCTCAACAAGATCCATGAGGCTCTCCGGAAGGCGCGATTTGAACGGATCAGGATTCTGCCCTCTGTCAGTCAGATTGTGACCGCAGATCCTCATTTCGTTCAGGCCAGGGAAATGGATCCCCAGGATTTGCTGGGAAGAGAACCGGTCCTGATCGATCTGAAAGAAAGTCTGTCCTACGTGCGGGGCAAACGGGTTCTGGTCACCGGTGCTGGTGGATCCATCGGCAGTGAGCTTTCCAGGCAGCTGCTTTACGGTGGCGCCGAACGTCTGTATCTCCTCGGCCACGGGGAGAACAGCATCTGGGGTATAGAAAAGGAACTCAGGCGGCTTCAGGACGCCGGCGTAGGCGAAAAAGCCACAATCGTTCCGGTTATCGGCGAGCTTCAGGATCGGGACTATGTCCGCTTTCTGTTCAGCCGGCTCAAAGCTGATGTTGTGTATCACTGTGCCGCTCATAAACATGTTCCCATGATGGAGCTGAATCCTGTCGAAGCCGTGAAGAACAATGTTATGGGTACCCGGAATCTGGTGGACGCCGCGATTGCTGAAGGGACCGACAGATTCGTACTCATTTCCACAGATAAAGCCGTGGAACCCACAAGCGTCTACGGGGCCAGCAAACGTCTCGCGGAGCGACTGGTGCTCTCGCAGAGAGCCCGGGGAAGCGATTTCATGGTGGTCCGTTTCGGGAATGTTCTCGGCTCCAGGGGGAGTATCATGCCCCTGTTCAAAGACCAGATATTCTCCGGCGGGCCCGTCACGGTGACACACCCGGACGCCCGGCGCTGGTTTATGACCATACCCGAAGCCGTCAGCCTGGTCCTCAAAACCGCGGGGCTTGTGGCCGACGGAGGACTTTATCTTCTGGACATGGGCGAGCCTGTGCGGATCGTGGACTTCGCCCGCCAGATGATCCGTTTCTACGGATATGACGAAGAAAGCATTCCGATTACCTTCATCGGCATGCGACCCGGAGAAAAAAAAGCCGAGCGGTTGTGGGCGGATACGGAAACACCGGAAGAGACAGCTCATCCACGGATTGTCCGCGTCTCTTTTCCCGACGAAACCGACCTCCAGCTGGATTCAATCATCCGGGATCTGGAACCGATTATTTCGCTGGACGAGGACAAACCCGAGCTTTTCCGGAACAGACACGCACTGAGAACAATCATCGATCGTCATTTCCCTTCAGTACAGGCGCCGGACAATGAGCCGGAATACTGACCGGATCCCCTTTTTCAGACCGTATATACGGAGCGCTGAAATCCGGGCCGCCCGACGGGTTCTGAAAAGCGGATGGCTCACAACCGGTCCGGATGCTTCGGCGTTTGAATCGGATTTCGCAGCCTTCATCGACAGCGGTCGGCCTGGTACGGCATCACCCGGGCAGGCGCTGACCGTGAATTCCGCCACTTCTGGGCTTCACCTGGCTCTCGAAGCCGTCGGAGTCGGTCCCGGCGATCTGGTGGCGGTTCCCAGTATGACCTTTACCTCCACGGCGGAAGTTGTTCGCTACCTGAACGCCGATCCGGTTTTCATTGATTCTCATCCGGATACCGGGAATATGGATCCCGAACATCTGAATACAACCATCAGAACCCTGAAACGCAGCGGCAAGCATCTGAAAGCAGTGATCGCCGTGCATCTGGCGGGTCTGCCCTGCGACATGCCGGCTCTCTCTTCGATTGCCGCAAACGAAAACTGTGTTCTCATCGAAGATGCCGCACACGCTTTTCCGTCACGAACCCCCGACGGAATGGCGGGAGACCTGGGCGATATCGGAGTTTTTTCATTCTATGCCACAAAAACCATCACCACCGGCGAAGGCGGAATGGTATACACACGGAATGCAGACTATCTGAACCGGATGCGGACCATGAGGCTTCACGGTATCGATCGGGCGGTCTGGAATCGCTACACTTCGAGCGCGGCCTCCCGGTCCTGGGAATATGATGTCGTCGAGGCCGGCTACAAATATAACATGACCGATCTGGCTGCCGCCGTCGGCCGTGTCCAGCTGAGCCGCGCCGATCATCTGTTCGAATTGAGGTGCCGAATCGCCGAGGAGTATAACAGGTCCTTCGCCGGTCACAGCAGCCTGAATCTGCCTCCCAGCAATCCGTCCCATGCGCACCATCTGTACATTCTGGGCTTCGGCAGTTTGGAAAAAAGGAACAGAGCCGCTGAGCACCTCCATAAACAGGGCATCGGCTGCTCGGTCCATTTCATACCTCTCCACCGGATGACCTACTGGAAAGAGCGCTACAGCCTGAATCCTGCGGACTTTCCGGTCGCCGAGACGATGGCGGACCGTAACCTGTCGATTCCGCTCTGGCCGGGCTTGAGAAATAAAGACATACGAAGGATTATCAGAGAAGTAAGAGTCGCTGCTGATGGAAGATGACAGGACATTGTCGGACAAACTCTCGGGACGGTTCCGGCATCCCGAGGATGCCGGAGCACGATCAATCTCCATCGGCAGACTGTTGAGAGCTCCCGGACCGCCGGGTCGGATTGCCGCCCTGCAGATTCCGGAAGCACCCGCCGGCATTGTCAGTATCGTCAACAGGGATATACCGGGAAGCACCAGAATCAGTATCGGGGGACAGAATCTGCCGGTACTGGCGAGCCGGAATCTCCTCTGGTCGGGACAGCCGGTTCTCGCTGCGGCCGGTCCGGACGCCGCCGAACTTGACGAGTGGCTGAACAGTATCCGTGTGGATTTTGCGGAAAACGGAGAAGCAGACGATCCGGATGTCGCCGAGCCGCAGGCCAAGTCGGAATTTCACATGGAAAAAGGAGATATCGGTTCCGGATTTTCCCGGGCTTTTCAGGTTGTGGAGGAGACATTTTCAATTCCTTCGGAGCCTGTCCAGGGAGAATCACGCCATTTAAGCTGTATCCGGGACGGGGGATCCTATGTGATTCATGCCGATACCGAATGGCCCGGAATCCTGCGCCGGACTGTCGCGCGAGTTCTGAAAGTGGATCGAAGCAATATCCGGATCCGTCCGTATCGCAGCCAGCCGACCGCCGGAAATGCGGTCTGGGAGCCGGCAATGAATGCCTGCCTGGCTGCCCTGCTCTCCCGTGCGGCCAGAAAATCCGTCCGCCTGAGCCTGTCACCGGGTGAAATCGCCGATTTCGCTCCCAGAACGCCGGATGTGGAGTACCTGATTCGGGGCGCCATAGACGGAGAGGGTCGGGTTCTGGCTCTGGATATCAGTTTCAGCCTGACGACCGGCAGATATTTTCCACTGGAAAGTGAATACCTTGACCGGATGGTAATGGGTTTGTTCAATATCTACCCCTGCCGGAATTATCGAATCAATGGAACCATCTACCGGAAGAATCATCAGCCATCGGCTCACGGACCGACTCTGGGATTTGGTACAGGCATGCTGATGGGTGAAATGTTTGCCGCCCGTGTGGCCGAACACAGCCTCACCCCACCGGGGACATGGCGTCGGGAGTCGTTCCCGGTCAATGGACAGTTCTTCGGTCCCGGACTCGCCCTGCCGAGGGATTTCCCCCTGCCGGACATCCTCGGAAAAACAATCGGGATATCCGACTTCGAACGAAAGCATGCGTCTTACGAACAGACCCGTCTCGGGCGAAACAGCCTGAAGACCGCCTCGCCGGTCAACCGGGGGATCGGTTTGAGCTGCGGTTGGTTCGGGAACGGATTCATCGCCTCTTCCCGGGAGCTTTCCAGCGCTTCGGTGAGCATTACACTGGATATGGAGAGTGTTCTCACCATTAATCTGCCGGTTCACAGCGCCGGAGCGCCGATGCGGCGGGCCTGGGCTCTCACGGCCGGAGAGATTCTGGGCATGGACCCCTCTGCCATCAGATTTCCTGCCGAACTCCCGGATTCGGGCAACGATCCGGGTCCGTCGATCCTGGGACGGAATGCGGCCGTGTATACCAAACTGATCGAACAATGCTGCAACGATCTGGCAAAGCGCCGGTTCCGGGATGCTCTGCCCATTACAGTGAGTCGCAGCAGGAGACGCTCCACGCGGGCTCCCTGGAATCCCGAGGAGTTCGAAGGAGCGGCCTTTGAGACCCTGTCCTGGGGAGCTGCTGTTGTCGAAATGGAAGTGTCGGCCAGCCGTGGTCTTCCACGGCCCACGCGTATCTGGATGACGATTGACGGCGGCAGTCTCTTAATGAAAGATCATGCCCGGAGTGCTGTTGAAGCCTCGGTAGAAAAAGCTCTGAACAGGACTCTCGGCAATCGACGGGCCTCTGCAGCCCCCCTTGTGGATATCCAGTTTCACGGAGACATCAGTCGGCGAACGTCCCGGGATGTGAGCACGATGCCCTATCTCCTCATTCCTGCCGCCTGTGTTCAGGCTTACCGTCAGGCGACAGGAAAGGACATCAGCGCTCTTCCGATCATCCGCGCAAATGTTGAGCCGGGAGAATGCGGATGATTATCGGATTCGCTCTCAATGGAGAAGCTGTCGAAACCGACACCGCTCCTCATCGCCGGGCAGTGGATCTTCTGAGGGAAGAATTCCAGATCCGCTCCCTGAGGCTTCAATGCAACGGAACGCTCTGTGGAAGCTGTCTGGCCCTTATTGATGACCGGCCGGTCCATACCTGTATGCTTCCGGCCTTCGAACTCAGATACCGCGATGTCTGGACGATGGAAGGACTTTCCGGCCAGAGCGGCTTCGCCGATATTCTCCAGGGTTTCAAAGAGGCCCATGTTCAGCTCTGCTCGGTCTGCGCTCCTTCAAGAGCCCTGATAACCGAAAGTCTTCTTCGGGAGACAAGCCGACCCGGAGCGGAACAGGCCAGAGAGGCCGCTCTGTCGGTTCGCTGCGACTGCAGTTCCACGAACCGGGTACTGGATGCCATGCTCCGGGCCGCCCGGATTCGGGAAAGGCGGCTGCATGGACGCTAAACAGTCCTGGCCCCGGATACTCTTTCCCCGCAGCATCAACGAAGCGCTGGAGATGTCGGGAAACGAAAATCAGTCCGTATTCTGGGCCGGAGGAACCCGACTGTCGTCTTCCGGCGACCGCAGCGCCGCCCGAATCAAGCTTCCGAAAGTGGTGATTGCCCTGTCCATGGTGGAAGAAATGGCCCGGGCCTCACGATCCGAAAACGGTCTTGAAATCGGCGCCATGCTGAGCCTGGACCGTCTGGCATCGATATCCCGGCTGGCGGCCATCACCCCCGGGCTTTCCAGGCTCCTCAGAAGTATCGGTACCCGTCCGTTGAGATGTCGGGCCACCGTCGGCGGCAACCTGGCTTACCAGGAGCGTCGGGGAGATCTTCTTCCCCTTCTGCAGCTTCTGGATACCAAGGTGGAGATCAGGTACCTGCGGGAGCGGCGGAGCCGGAGAAAACCGGTCGCCACCGTGCGGAGGATTCCCCTGGCACTCCTGGAGGGAGAAGACGGCCTGCGCAGAGGAGATCTGATCACGAAAATCAGCATACCGGCGGGGAAATGGAATTTCGCGATGATCGAGAAGCTCCCGTCCATCACCGGTCCCGGCGGCCGTGAACTGATCTTCCAGGCGATCGCCAGGCTCGACAAGGGAACACTCGCGGACTGGAGGATGGCGATCTGGGACGGCCGGGATGCGGTCATCAGAAACAGGGACCTGGAAGTGGCTCTGGCCGGCAGCCCCCTCCCGCTCACCTCGCGGAACCTTGAGGACCTGGAAGAAGGAATCGTGAAGGCCACCAAGGGCTGGTCGGACCGGAAAGAGGACAGAAATACCGCGATATGCCTTGCCCGAACCTTTATGAAACGCGCCGCCGGGTGACAGAATTCCGCACCCGGCGTATCATGACCATGGACCCTCTGTGAATCCCGAAGGGTCCACTCCCGGGAGGGGAAAATGAGCGGATTCGTCCACCTGCATAATCATTCGGACTACTCGCTGCTGGATGGTGCCTGCCGCATTGAACACTATGTGGCCCGTGCCGTCGAACAGGGAATGAAGCACATCGGCCTGACCGATCACGGCAATCTCTTCGGCGCTCTGCGATTTGAGCAGGCCTGTCACGCCGCAGGGCTCAACCCGATTGTCGGTTCTGAGGTTTATGTCGCCGCCGGAAGCCGTCATGTCAAACCCACATCCGGCCCCAGAAGCTACCACATGGTGCTCTATGCGAAGAACGAAATCGGGTATCGGAATCTGATGATTCTCACCTCGAAAGGATACCTGGAAGGCTTCTACTATCGGCCCCGCATCGATGATGAGCTTCTTGAACAGCATCACGAAGGCCTGATGGCGTCGGCAGCCTGTCTCGGCGGAGAGATTCCCAGGGCCATCCAGGACGGTGACTGGGAAAAGGCCAGATCCAAAGCCCTTTATTACCGGGATCTCTTCGGCGAAGGCAACTTCTGGCTGGAAGTGATGAATCACGGGATACCCGAAGAGGAGATTGTCCGCAAGGGAATGCGGCGCCTGAATCAGGAAACCGGTATACCCATCATTGCCACCAATGACATTCATTTTCTCGAGAAAGACCACGCAAATGCACATGACATTCTCATCTGCATATCCACTGGAAAAAAACAGAGCGATCAAAAGCGGCTGAAAACGGAAAATCCCGAGTTTTATTTCAAAACCGAGGACGAGATGCGGCAGCTCTTTCCTGATTTTCCGGACGCAATCGAAAATACCGTCAGACTTGCGGAAAAATGCGATCTCACCATACCCCAACCCGGACCTCTGCTGCCTCACTATGAAATACCCGAGCAGTTCGCCGATCCCGAAACCTATCTTCGGCATCTGACCGCCCAGGGACTGAAAGAACGCTATCCCGAGGAAGCGTCCGAAGGCGGAGACGCCTGGAAAGGAATCGTCGAACGCGGGGACTACGAGCTTCAGGTTCTCTTCGATATGGGTTTCTCCGGCTATTTTCTGATCGTCTGGGACTTTATCGACTGGGCCCGTCGTCACGACATTCCTGTCGGCCCCGGCCGGGGTTCGGGCGCCGGTTCGATAGTCGCCTATGCCCTGAAAATCACGGACATCGATCCACTGAAATACGATCTGCTCTTCGAGCGGTTTCTCAATCCCGAACGGGTAAGCATGCCGGACTTCGATGTGGACTTCTGCTTCGAACGTCGGGGAGAAGTTATTGAGTACGTGCATGAAAAATACGGTCAGGAGAACGTGGCCGGTATCTGCACCTTCGGGACTCTGAAAACCAAGGCCGTTCTGAAAGATGTCGCCCGGGTTCTGGACATTCCGTTCAGTGAATCCAATGCCATCACAAAAGCCGTACCCGAGGGAAAAACACCGGACGGCAGGAAAATCAACGTCAAAGTCGCGTTGGAGGTGGAACCCCAGCTCCAGCAGTTCTATGAGCGGGGCGGCGCCTATAAAGACCTCTTTGACGTCGCTGCGGTCCTTGAGGGAATGAACCGTCACGTTTCCACTCATGCCTGCGGAAAGGTGATCGGCCGAAGCATCCTGACAGACTACGTGCCCCTTATAAAAGACCAGAAGTCCGGTGACGTGGTGACAGCCTATACCATGGACATCATTGAACCCTGCGGTCTGGTAAAAATGGATTTTCTGGGTCTGAAAACACTCACACTGCTCAAGAACTGTGAAACCCTGATCCGAAAACAGAATCCGGCTTTTGACCTGGAAACCATCCCCGAGGATGATTCGGCAACATTCGACATGCTCGGCAAAGGTCACTCGGAAGCGGTGTTTCAGTTTGAAAGTCAGGGCATGCAGAAAATTCTCAAAGACGCACAGCCGGCCAGTATCGAGGATCTGATCGCCTTGAACGCCCTCTACAGACCGGGCCGATGCAGTTTATTCCCCAGTTTGTTGAATCCAAACAGGGGCGGCAGAAAATTCAATACCCTCATCCGGATCTCGAAGAAGTTCTCAAACCCACCTATGGGGTGATTGTCTATCAGGAACAGGTGATGAAGGTGGCCCAGTAGTAACTCATGCTCCCATCGGATCTGTTTTAGGTTGTGGTCTTTTAAACGCTAATGGGTATTGGAATCTGGGGATGCGGCAAGACAGCACATTATCCTCGATTATGCTAATTTGATCAATCGTTCACACCGTCTGAATGCCTAAATGGGGCAAACCAGGTGACCACGATTGATGGGATCGTTGCGATGATGACAAAAATGAAAAATGGGATATAGGCATTTGGAAACATTGACCCGAATGAATTCGAAAGGAATTCGTGCACATATCCGCTGGCCATCCCAGTAAGCATCATACTCAATCCCATCAATGCCGTTGCAAATGCATAGTGGGCGGTTTGATATTTTCCGGGAGATATTTGTTGCATCATATAAAGAATCTGAGCAAACCGATCCGAAACCGAAAAAGAATTTTTCCAAAGTCACAACAGTTCCAATGAAATAAACATTCTCCGGTTGGAAATATCCAAGGAAAAGATAGGTGGCATTGGGAATGTTAACGGCAAGGCAGAGAAGAATCATAACCTTTTTTAAGCCCTTGCTCGCAACAAAAAATCCACCCAACAATGCTCCAAGTATGAACCCAGGTGTGCCAACGGTTCCAACGATCATTCCAAAAACCTCGTTCCCAAGTCCCAGTCCCCCAGTTTCCCGTCCATCGATCATGAACAAAGGACCAATTTTATCGAGGAACCCTTGGCTGGTGCGAAAAAGGAAAGCAAACGCAATCATCAACCAAACACTGTCCTTTTGGAAAAAAGTAACCAATGAATCCCAAAATACCCATACACCGTCTTTAAAGCTTTTTGGAGTATTGGCGGCCTTGGATCCCGTAGGGAGGAACTGCATGTGCCAAATCGAAGCTGCCAGCATGATGCCTGCTATGATGAATAACACGATTCTCCAGGACTCTGCCCAAGACATTCCGCTGCTGTGCAAAACCCCGGTCAGTGTCACAAGAGGTCCTTGCGCAATAACGGGCCCTATGTTCCAACACATTCCCTGAACACCTGTCCATTTTGCCTGAGTTTTGGCATCAAGAGTAGTAACATAGACACCATCCGAAGCGATATCCTGGGTGGACCCCGCAAATCCGATGATCCAGAAGCAAGCCATCGTGGAGGCGACGAAGTTGTCGGCTCCGACAGCGATCGCAGCGGCAGCGACTCCCAGGGCGCACACGAGCTGCATGAGCACCACAAAGTACTTCTTTGTCTTGTACATCTCAAGAAAAGAGGCCCACAGGGGTTTGATCGTGAAAGGTAAACCAAAGGAGCTCGCATAAAGAGCGGCTTCCTTAATAGATAAGCCCATGTTTTTATACATGATGGAACTCACCATGGTAACGAGAATGTAGATAGTCCCCATTGCAAAATAGCTGGATGGGATCCACAACATGGGGTGTTTGTAAGGCTTGGGATTTGTCATATTTTGAGTTTTCGAGCACCTTTGTTTCTTCTTCTACAAAAAGCAATTGGCAATCAACTAGCACTGAAGAGCGCCACTATCTACCGCTGAAGCCAATCTGCGTACAGTTCTATTACTTCATTGGGCCAAAATCCATACCAGTCGTAACCGACACGTCTTTCGAATCCAATTTCCTTCAGATCATAGACCACTTGACCACTCCGTTTGCAAAGGAAGGGTTTAGCTTCCTTCAAATCATAATACCGCGCCCAAATGGGAGCTGCGGTTTCGTTTTCAACCAATATTCTATCAAAATCCACCGTCGTTTCGTGGTAGGGTCTTTCTGGAATAGGGACATCCATGTATTGCTGCCCGACAATAGCAGATTCCCGAAACCATTGAATGGCTGAGTTAACCGCAATCTTTACCTCATCAGAGGGTTCTTCCAACGTCATCAGAAACGCGACCACACTCGTACTCTCCCTCGGAGTAATGGACGGCAACTCATAACTACGCGCTTTGAGCGGGGCCAACGTGAAGTGGTCGTGCTGCTGACACCACGCAGTTTTTTTACCAGCAACTACAATTTGACAATCGAGCGTCACTTGCAGTGCCTGCTCAAAGGACCTTTCGATTTTATGTAAAAGAGTATCTGATACCCAACGAAAAGGTATGCTTCTCATTTTGATGTCATATAACAACGCCATTATACCGGTCATAACATCGTCATTGAAAGTAATCGCGTCGACATCTGCTCCACGCCATCCACCGGATGCATGCTGTGAATTCAAAACAAATTCGAGTCCCTTCTCTGCTGCCTCGCGATAACGTTCATCATCCGTTAATATGTATGCTTCGGACAGATAACGGATCTGCGGATAAGTATTTCGGTTGTCAAACGAGCTTTCCCAATGGTGGTTGGGCATCTCCTTTTTCAGTGCTTCAGGTTCCAATACTCCTAGCCAGTCGATGTTCTTGGGCCAACCCCCATCAGGATTCTGGAACTTAAGAAATTGCTTAGCAATGCCGTCAATGTCGTTCGGTTCAATCCGGTCATATTCCCTGATGGTGCTATAGATATCCCAGTGGTGGATACTGTCCGAGAATAGGGTGAGGTCGATACTGCGATCATTCTGCATTCGACTCAAATCACTAGCTCCCAGTTGATTTGTTGTGACTGAAACAAAAAGCAAAGAAAGAAGCTGAATCTTTTTCATGGAACAGATAACAAAATCGTCTTCAACGGTTCGAGAGTATGATCGGGGAAGAATTACCCTATGGAATGTGATTGCTTTGCTAATCCACGCGGCCACAAAAAGCAAATCATTCCAATGACCGTTTATAATAGGTCATTTAAACGCTTTTCATATTACAATCCTCAGCATCAGAGATACAGAGCTTTCTATTGTAGAGAAACCGATTTCTAGCCTTCACCCGAGGCCAATGGCACAATCACACGAAAATTCGGCGGCTCAGGTCTTAGTCTGGCCATTTCAAAACAACTGGATGAACTCGTTGGAGGAAAAATCGGCTTTGAAAGCGAAGAAAACAAAAGCTTCTGCAATGATATTGAAACATCATTGCAAAACCCCGTAAGAGCTCAGACTCAAGAAGGGGAATGAAACTCTCATCTCATCGTAGTTCGACAAAAGACTCATCCCCCTCTTCCCGATCGTTTTCTAAAAACGATAGGCCACCGTCACACCCACTTGTCGCGGATCTGCAAGGGCTTCGTAACGTTTATCTCCTTCCCCATTGTCAAAGAAAAATACGCGACTGGCATATTCCTTATCGAGGAGATTTTTGGCCCACAAACTCAGTTTCCAATCGCCCACTTGATAACCGATTGACGCATTTACCACCGTCATTGCATCACGTTTTTGCGTATGGCTATTGGATTCAAAGTAGGAATCCCGACCCGCAATCGCCAATGACGAGAAAAGTCCCGATTCCCCGCGATAGTCCAGTCGAATGTTATAGTTGTAACTGGGTGCATTTGCCAGTTTTCGCTCCGGCACAATTCCACCCGGATCGGAGTAATCATCCCGTTGCGCATCCAAGAAACCAATTCCGGCAGCAAATTTCCATTCGGGACTCAAAACCCACTGAAATTCGGTCTCTACCCCCATATGAGCGGCACTGTCACCATTCACAGTGAGATAACGGAAAAAACCGCCAGCACCGACGGAGTCCCTCAATTGTGCATCCTCGCGGTAGAGATAGAAGGCTGTCATTTGAGCAGATAGTTTATTGTCAAACCACCACCCGCGCAGCCCAACTTCACTATTCCAGAGCAACTCTTGCTCATAGGTCAGAGGGTAGTCAGGAGAAGTAAAAGTTCCACTATTGGCTCCCCCAGCCTTGTAACCACGGGCAAAACTCGTGAAAGCCATGAGGTCTTCGGTTAAATCATGCTCTAAAGTCAGCTTCCCACCGAATACAGCATCATCCTGCTCACTGGCGCCGTCGTAGAGATAACCTTGATAATATCCCTGTTCCTCCGATTGGGAGTCAAAGGCCACCTCATGCAGTTCGTAACGAAGCCCCAATACGATCCGGGTGCGATCCGAGAATTCGTGTTCCCATTGCCCAAAAGCAGCTAGAGTCTCTGTGTCATAGGCGGAATTCGCATTGACTTGACCATAGTACCACTCTCCCCCACTCGGATCTCCATCACGATAGAGAACATCTGTGTCCTCACTTAAACTCTGAAAATAAAGCCCTACTGTCCAACGGTCTCCACTATCGGGTTCGGCATCCAGACGGAGTTCCTGGGTAAAGACTTCACGATCGCGCCAGGTTGCTAAGTAACCCGCATAGGATGCATCCGTCCAATCGGCATCATAACTATAGAGCGAATCCGACTGCATCAGCGCCGTTTTTGTAGTGAAACGAAAGCCTTCCTGTGACTGAACGGTTCCCTTGAGACTGAATCCCAATGACTCCTGCTCATCCCGACCGGGTTCATTCGAATAGGTCGTGTAAGCTTCATTTGCCATTGAAAAGGCATCATATCCATTATCCACATCTGCGTAGAATAAGGTGCTATCCCACTGCCAGTTTTCTCCTAACTTTAGTCGTAGTTTCAGCCGTGCCGCTAATTCGCTCCGCTCATTGATATCATCTTTATTAAGGAACTTATTCGTGTAAAACCCATCGCTCTGATGGCTCTGCATCGCAAAACGGAAAGTGAATTTTTCAGAATCACCGGCAACCAATGGCCCTCCAACTCCAAATTCACCTGATACGAGTGCATCCGTTCCAACTGAAGTTTCTGCATACCCAGTCCAATAGGAAGTCGGGTCTTTGCTCACAATTCGAATCATACCCCCTGCAGCATTTGCTCCGAAGGCCCCTGCCTGCGGCCCACGCAATACTTCCACCTGTTTCACATCAAACAAGCTCCCGACGGATCCCAATCCTGTGAAATCCAGATCATCAATGAAAAAGGCTACAGCTGCATCGGGAGTTTCACCTTCAAATTGAGAATTTTCTCCGATGCCACGGATTTGGATGTAACGTGCGCGAGAGGTACCTCCAGTCGTAGTCAAATTAGGAAGAAACGTCACAATATCACCAAAGCTTTGGAGCTCAGAAGCCGCTAAACTCTCTTCGTTGAGCACTGTCACACTTGCAGTTGTCTCCTGCAGTTGTGAATCCCAAAGATCCCCAGTCACCACGGTCAGTGGCAGATCAATGATGTCTTCTCCTTTATAATCTGCATCGGAGGTCTGAGCGCTAAGGGTCAGGCTCAAAAAAGCTACACTCCATGCGGCATGATTCAAAAACCGATGCAAAGATCGGACTAGCTTACGTTTTGTTTTCATATGGATCTCAATCATTTAATAGTCTGTTTGAGATCCGGCCTAAGGCGGTGAAAAGCGAATCTCTCAGATTTGAATAGATCCGTTCCTTTTCCTACGCCGGTATCAACCGGATCAGGTTCTAAGGGACCGCTACGTAACAACTTTCGCCGCCGGAAGCATCTCAGACCAAATTTGGTCGCCCCTAAGGATTCCCTAACTCAATGGATTCAGAATCTCATGTTGTCAATAATGAGTTTTATACGAATACCGAAGGTCACTTCATTTAACATGCCGACCTATGGATCCGTTTTTGTTTTTTCCGGGAAGGAATCTCCCCACTTTTTTCTTCGCTACTCGCAAATGCGGTATAGAATTAAACCATGCATTACAGCTCCTACGGAAACACAGGTATCTCCGTCTCACGCATTGGTTTTGGCGGCATGCGATTTGAAAATCACAACGATCCCGAGACTTCGGCAGCGTTGGTTGTGAAGGCATATGAAAAAGGAATCAATTACTTCGATACCGCGCCTTATTACTGCGACGATAAATCCCAGGACATTATGGGCCTGGCCTTCCGTGAGATGGTGAAAACTCGATCAGAAAAGCCCTTCTATGTGTCCACAAAAACAGGGGAAAAGGATCCAGAAAAGATCCGAAAAGATCTCGAGAAATCCCTCTCGCGATTGGGCCTGGATTCAATCGATTTTTATCATGTCTGGTGTGTCATGAACAAGGAAGACTGGGCCGATAGAAAACAAAAAGGAGTTTTGAAAGAGTTTGAACGTCTTAAAGACGGAGGTTTGGTAAAAAATATCTGTGTTTCAACCCACATGTCGGGTGAGGATATTGCACCCATGCTCGATGATTACCCCTTTGCAGGCATGCTCGTGGGTTATTCCATCATGAATTTTCCCTACCGTCAAAAGGGACTTGAGGCCGCGGCAGAGCGTAAAATGGGACTATCGATCATGAACCCACTTGGAGGGGGCATCATCCCCCAACACCCCGAACGATTTTCATTCGTGAAAACCCGCCCCGATGAAAGTGTGGTCGATGCCGCGCTGCGTTTCCTTTGGAATGATCCGCGTATCACGTTATCCCTCGTCGGATTTGCCAACACACAGCAACTGGAGCAGGCATGCAACGCGATCGATGGCTTCAAACCGATTCCGAACAACCAGATTCAGCGGATCAAACAGGCGCTCAATGATTCCTTTGATTCTCTCTGCACGGGTTGCGGATATTGCATCAATTGTCCAGTAAGTTTGCCAATCCCAAAGCTGATGGATGCTTACAATCACTATGTTTTAACAGGAGATCGCGAGGCGGCCTTCAATCGAATGAAATGGCACTGGGGCAGCGAAAACCCAGAAATTGCCCGAGGGTGCATCGACTGCATCCAATGTGAGGACGCTTGTACACAGAAACTCAACATCCGGGAGCGACTGGATTGGGTCGCCGAACTGATGGAGGAATTTGCAGAAAAAGCGTAAACCTCTGCAAGGTTGGAATCTCTTCTGTTAATTGGTAAGCGAAACCTGAAATTTCATTGGCCCTAAAAAAAGAAGATTACTCAATGCCTTTTAGTGGACTCAAATCCATCCAACCCTGTGGATTCGCCCCAAGTTTAAACCCATTGTCGTAAAGTTGATTCATGTATTCTGAATCAAACGGCAATCCTTCTTTATTCGGAAAATAATCTGGAACGGTATGATAATGGAAATGGAACTTCGCCAAATCAGCAGTGAAAGAACATCGAAATAAATCCCACCGATGTTGGTTTTTTAACATGGCGGCAAAGGTGTAAAAACCGATATGGGTGATCCTTGGTTTTACGGGTTGAAAGACCGAATTAATGGGCCAATTAATCACGTAATACAAGTTTCGCTTCGGTGTCATTTGATCAAGGATTTCTCCCTGAAGCAGTTCAATTCCAACAGTCGATGAAAAGACACTGCCATCTACGTGCATTTCATCGAAAATTTCACCATCATATTCCACATTGATCATGACTGGAGGAAAGGCTACCGGGATAGCAGCCGAAGCCAGCATGATATTTTGAATGAGGGCCAAAGAACCCGCATTCCCACTGGCTGCAATCGCTCCAATATCCCAAACCACAAATTTTTGCTCATCAAGATAAGTCGTTGCCATTAGCAGACGTCGACCTTTTTGGTGCTCCCGAGCAATCAGTGCCATCACTTCAGGGGTGATCATACTTGCGATCATTTCCTGAAGTGGTTTCGAAGATACAGCGGAAGAAGGCATCACGACCAAACTCGTTAAGCCTCGAAGCCTGAATACATCCCATTTGCTGACCTTAGTGTAACTATCTTTCAATGCACGATCATAGGCCTCCCCGAGAAATGCGAAAGGAGCACTCAAAGCTCCCGTACTAATCCCAGTTACCATATCAAACTCCGGGCGTTCTCCCATGCTAGACCATCCATTCAACAGCCCAGCTCCGAAGGCCCCATACTCACCTCCTCCAGAAAGCTGCAACAAATTAAACACACCATCTTGCCCACCCGATACATCCAGCCCACTAAGGAAAGAGCCCAATTCACTGGATAGGTGATCCTGATCCAAACTCAAAAAACAACGGATATGATCAGCATCAAAGCCCGCAACAGATGCACTCATAGAACCCTCTTCGGGTAGAGGATGGCGCGGAGTGGTGCAACTGACTGATAATCCGCCTATCAAAAGGCCAAGCGCCATGCATTTATAGTATGATGAGGCAGATTTCATAGAGGTAATGGTTTGCGATTTGATGGTTATTTTGAGGAATCTAATCCCAACATTCAATATCAGAATGGGTGACAAATCCTACCGCTCGAAATTGAAGCAAAGATACTCTAAACTCGAATTCAGCATGGACAATTCATCAAGCATAAGGTTTCTCAAGAAGATCCTATGGATTCATTTCTTACACAACTTCAACAAACCTCCTGGTTAGAATGGCTAGGCACTATTACGGGCATCATTGGAGTTTTGCTCAGTATCCGAGAAAAGGTTTTAGCATGGCCGTTGTTTATCACCTGCTATGCCGTGTATATGATCATGAGCTATCAAGCTTCCCTGCCAGCGGCCATGATACTAAACGCAGTCTTCATCCCAATCTCCATCTATGGGTGGTGGAAATGGTCTACCCCTCAACAAGATTCAGACGAGCAAGGTTCAAACTCCATTTCCATTACAAAAATGAATGGGAAGTTAAAACTTGGGTTGGTGATTGGGACCCTCCTGTTTTCCCTCATTCTTGGATTCATCAATGAAACCCTGATTCATGGATACCTGCCCTATCTCGACGCTTTTGCCACTATCATTTCTTTCGTCGCACAATGGTTACTAAGTCGAAAATACGTTGAGAGCTGGATCGCATGGATAGCAGCCGATGTGGCATTTTTTAATACTCTGGGGAATGCAGGGATATTGGGTGACAGTCGTCATGTTTACAGTCTTTACTGGCCTGGCGATATCTGGATGGCTGAGTTGGAAAAAGGGGATGCAGATAGATGCCTGATTTTAGACCTCAACGCGTCGTATTTATCGGGGCAGAATGCACTGGAAAAACAACACTTACTCTTTCAATTGCGGATCATTTTCAGGAGCCTTTTTCCGGCGAATATGTCAGGCAACATGTGGATCAGCTCGATCGACCTTTGAATGCTTCTGACCCTCGATCCCATTGCCAGAGGACAAATCCGCCTCGAAGATGAAGCGGCCACTAAGGCGAAACAATGGGTCTTTCACGACACCAATCTGCTCTCTTCGATTCTCTATGCCGAACACTATTTTGACACTCACATTGATTGGGTGGATGAAGTTTTTAGGCAAAGGGAATACACCCAATACTTCCTCTGCGAACCCGACATCCCATGGGAAGCGGACCCCGGACAACGCGAAGGACCACAAACTCGGAGCGATTTACAAATCCTCTTTGAAGGGATTCTGAAGCGATACAACATCCCCTTCGTTCGATTAAATGGCACCCTTGAAGAGCGTACCCAGCGGGTGCTATCGACTCTTCTGAATTCAAAGGAGTGTTGACTGATGAAAATCCCAGACAAAAACTAATGCTCGTTAGCGTTTTAAAACACTACGTTCAATATCCGATGCGAGCATCGGATGCTACGCCTCATCACTTACAAACATCTTATGCTTGTTCATGACAGTGAGCTCGTCGAACGGCATGATACCAATTAGCTTATTGTTAACTGAATAACAAAACCCTTTTTTGTAGCGGCTCCTGCTTGCAGGATGCCCTCGTGAATCCCACTATTATCGTTGAAAAAACACGATACAAGCATCGGTTGCCACACCCAAATATATTTAGTTTTTAATACGCAGTTTGGTATGAAATCTGTTTCAGTTTGCATTCTTTTTAAACGCAAAATGGTATAACAATAATCTCATTATAAAGGTCGCAAATTAAACGCAACTTGGTTACATTGGCTTAAGACTCCAATAGGTCCAACAGTCCCTTTTGATCGATTACGGCAACACCCAGGTCTTGTGCTTTGGTCAATTTGGAACCAGCTGAATCTCCAGCGACTACATAATCCGTCTTTTTACTCACAGAGGAAGATACTTTCCCTCCGTTAGATTCGATGAGCTCCTTAAATTGAACTCTCGAATAATCGGGGAGTGTTCCCGTCAAAACGAAGGTCTTATCCCTAAGCGTCTGATCCACACTCTCGGGTCCTTTATCCTCCTTAATGTTCAAACCCAATTCAGCAAAAGACTGAATCAAATATCGATTCCCTTCATCTTCAAAAAACTCAACAACCGATTCTGCAATCGTGACACCAATACCCTTAATATCCAGAATCTCTTCAACCGTGGCTTCCGCCAAATCGTGTAAATCTAAGAATCTTGTAGCGAGCAATTTTGAGGCACCTTCACCAACATGAAGAATCCCCAATCCATGAACGAGTCGCCAAAGTGGTTTCTCTTTACTCGCTTCAATTGCAAGCAAAAGATTATCCGCCGATTTTTCCGCAAATCGCTCGAGGTGAATAAGTTCATCTCTTTTTAGATGATAGATATCGTCTAATTTTTGAACCAAATCCGCCGCAATTAACTGCTCCACCACGGCGCTACCGAAGGAGTCGATATCCATGCATTGCTTAGAGACAAAGTGTTCTATTCGACGACTTACCTGGGGTGGGCACGCAGGATTTTGACATCGCATCACCACCTCATCACCGATCTTTGTAAGATGACTACCGCAAGCCGGGCACGCTGTCGGAAATTGGTATGGCTGACACAATGGATCCCGCTTCTCCAAAACGACTTTAACAACTTGGGGGATAATCTCTCCCGCTTTCTCCACTTCAACCCAATCTCCCTCGCGGATGTCCTTGCGCGCAATTTCATCAGCATTGTGCAAGCTCGCTCGAGCCACAGTCGACCCCGCCAGTGCCACTGGTTTGAGATGGGCGACGGGTGTTACCGCCCCCGTTCGACCCACTTGAAGATCTATCTTATTCAATTGAGTCACGGCCCGTTCTGCAGCAAATTTGTAAGCAATCGCCCAACGCGGAGCCTTTGCAGTAGAACCAGCTTCTTTTTGAAGCGCAATGGGATCGAGTTTGATCACCGCGCCATCCGTCTCATATTCAAACGCTTCTTTTTGATTTCCAATGAATTCAATCGCACTCCAAACAGCATCGATACCTGAAACAAGCTGAGTGCCTTCCACCACAGAGAACCCCCACTCCCCTATCTGAGCATTGAACTCGGACATCTGCTTCCAGACCATGGGTTCACAGGCCCCGATTCCGTATAGGCGAATCCCCATTTTCCGGCTCTTTACAATTTTCTCATCCAAAAGTTTGAGTGTCCCGGAGGCAAGATTCCTTGGGTTCGCATAAAAAGGCAGCTCGGCTTTCCGACGCTCCTCATTGATCCTAAGAAACTCACCTTTTGAGATAAAGATCTCGCCCCTTATTTCTAGAACTACCGGAACATTCTCTCCACGCAATTCCTTAGGGATGCCATCGATTTCTTTCAGATTTCGAGTCACGTCGTCTCCCTCTACCCCATTTCCCGGGTGACTCCTCTCACAAATTTTCCGTTTTCGTAAGTCAGACTAATCGCAAGGCCATCAATCTTGGGCTGCACCAAATACTGTAACCCTTCTTTCCCCAGCTTTTTCTCGAGCCGTTCAAAGAACTTCAGTATCTCATCTTGGGAATAGGAGTTGTCCAAGCTGCCCATCGGCTCCCGATGTTGATAAGTCACAAATCCCCGAGTGCGATCATCTCCAACTCGCTGCAACAGTGGATCCAACTGCGGGCTCTCCCCTGAAGCCACCAATAGATCAGCATATTCTCGCTTCAAACGATCATATTCCTGGTCAGTGATCTCGACTAGACTCTGTTGGTAATAGCGTTTGTCGTGATACTCAATTTGCTCACGCAAAGATTGAATTGTTTTCTGGAGTTCGGAAAGGCTCTGGTTCATGGGCTCTGAAAATCAAATCTACGACTGATTCGTTATTGAGATTTTGAAAAGGGATGATTCACTCATTTCTTTTATTGATTTTAGTTCCCTCTGCTTTTTAAGCATAGGGACGTCAGTTTTGAGAACATTGGTTGAGAAGGATCCTATCCTTCAATAGTAAGCTGTAAAATGGATTTTTTTTGCAGATCCCACTAAAGTTCTCATTTACGGACATTTGCTAAAGGATAAAAAGACGAACACAAGAAAGTAGCATAAGATTTCTAATAGTTAACTGAAAAACATGAGTGATACAAAAACACATAAACATAGTTTCAACGCCGATGTAAAAAAGGTTTTGGATATTGTGGTTAACTCGCTGTATACCGATAAGGATGTATTCGTACGCGAATTGATCTCCAATGCATCTGATGCCCTTGAGAAATTACGTCACACACAGTTGAGCGAATCTGAGATCTTCGATGACAAACTCGAGTTGGAGATCAATGTGAACACTGACGAAACTGCCGGAACGATTACCATCCAAGATTTTGGAATCGGTATGACTGAGGAAGAACTCAATCAAAACCTCGGCACCATCGCCCACTCTGGTTCAAAAGCATTTGTTGAGGCTCTAGCTGAAAATTCAGATGCAGCGAGTAGTTTGATCGGGCAATTCGGAGTTGGATTCTATTCTGCATTCATGGTTGCAGACTCAGTGGAAGTATTCACTCATTCATGGCAGCCAGACAGCAAAGGCTACCAATGGAGCTCTGATGGGAGTGGTGAATACACCATAGAGGAACTCGAAGGACAACGTCGTGGTACCAAAATCGTCATCAAGCTCAAAGAGGAGCAAAAAGATTTTAGCAAAGAGGAACACGTAAAGGGAATCATTCAACGGTACTCAGCCTTCGTGCAATATCCAGTGAACCTCAACGGAGAAAAGCTCAATACCGTCCAAGCGATATGGACGCGTAGCAAAAGCGATGTCACCGAGGAGGAATATAAAGAGTTCTACAAATTCCAAGCAAATGCATGGGACGAACCCCGTTTCTGGCTACACTTTGCAGCAGATGCCCCTATCAACATCAACTCTTTGTTGTTTGTTCCCACTGAGAACCCTGAGAAATTCGGGTTCTCTCATTCAGAGCATGGCGTATCACTCTATTGCAAAAAGGTACTCATAGACACTCATCCCAAGGGATTGTTACCTGAATGGATGCGATTCACAAAAGGTGTGATCGACAGTGCAGATCTGCCTCTCAATATCTCACGAGAATCCATGCAGGATTCCCAACTTGTAAAGAAAATCGGCACCGTTCTCACCAAACGATTCATCAAATTCCTGGCAGAAAAATCCAAAAAAGACGAGGATGTCTATAATGATTTCTGGAAGGAATTTGGGCACTACCTCAAAGAGGGAATCACCACGGACCCAGTCAACAAAGACAATCTTAGTAAATTGGTCCGCTATGAGTCGTCCCTGACTGAAGCTGGAAAGACAACCTCTCTTGAGGACTATATCTCCCGCGCCAAAGAAGATCAGAAACAAATTTACTATCTCCTTGGCTCAAATCGTGAAACCATCGAAAATGGGCCTTATATCGAAGCATTTACGGCCAATAACATTGAAGTGCTCTACCTATACGAAGGCGTGGACGAGTTTGTAATGAACCACATCCGCACTTTCCAAGAAAAGGACCTAGTATCGGCAGATCAGGAAGGGCTCGAGCTCGACTCCGTCACACTTGATAAAGAAGGAAATTCCCTCACAGAAGAGCAAGGAACAGCCCTCTGCGGTTGGATGAAGGAGCAGTTTGGAGAAAAAGTCAGCGAAGTGAAAATCAGTCAACGCCTGGTCGATAATCCCGCTGTTGCACTGAGTAAGGACAAAATGATGACTTCCAATATGCGCCGCATCATGAAATCCATGAATCAGGAAGTTCCCAGTGAAATCCCTGTATTGTTGGAACTCAACCCAACTCATCCCCTTATTGTAAAACTAAACGAATCCCGAGAAGCAAAGAGTGACAATGCGGCACTGATAGCCGAGCAGATTCTTGACAATTGTCGTATTGCAGCTGGCTTGATGGAAGATCCACAAGCCATGGTGAAACGAATCTACACCATGCTTGAGAAATTGGGATAATCCGATCTTCTGAGAATTAAATTGCAAAAAAGGCCATGCAATCGATATCGATTGAATGGCCTTTTTGTTTGGTAATACTACAACAATTATTCAGAAAATTACGAAGCTATGGTTTAACCCGCTGCTTCTAAAATTAGTTTGGCTTTGTCAGTTGTTTCATGCACCTCTGCCAGGAGATCTGGAATATCATCGACTTCCATCCCCACACTATCCCAAGCTTCATCGAAAAAACTAAGAGGGAACCGATCGATACCGACTCCGATTCCTTGGTTCAGACAGGCAAAATTTGCAATGTGAACGATATAGATAATGTCCCGCGTATCATCCGGTGCGTTCGCAGGATCATTATAATAAAGAGCCACATCTGAAACCTCCCGAGGGAATTGCCAGTGATCAAAGACAAAATCAGAAGCCTGCATATGGGTCACACCAATGTGTTTTTTTTCAATTTCCCACAGATCCTTTTCGTCTTCCTTAACGTCGTTTAGCACTTGCTGATACTGATCTGGGAAATTTTGAGCCAACAACAATATCCCCACTTTGTGAAGCAACCCTGCGGTGTACAGATTGTCGCTATTGACAGCCCCTTTCCCTGCATGCTTTCGAATGACTTCAGAAGTCAGTGCAACCGCAAGACTGTGAATCCAAAACTGTCTGAAATCGATACCATTGAGACTTTTGAAATTACTCACAAGGGAAACCGACAACACCAAATCTCTCATCGAAGTTATCCCGACACGACTAATGGCTTCAGGAATGGAAGAGACTTTCCCAGCATACCCGTAAGCAACTGAATTAGCTACTTTCAAAACCGAAGCAGACAAAGACATGTCCATTTTTACCAAATCTGCGATATCGTTAGGATCCGCATAAAAATCCTGAGTCAATACGATTATTTTTTGGGTCAGCTCCGGAAAAGGAGGAAGCTCACAAGTCTTGAGCTGATCTCTGATTTCTTGGGAAAAGTCCATATTATTAAATGAATGAGGAAACAATAAAAATCAAAATCCTTGACCGAGACATTGCATAATTTTTGATTCCAAGTCTTCTTGGGCGAAAGGTTTCACCAAATAGTTTGTTGCGCCGGCCATCAACGCTTTCTTTACGTTATCGGGATTGCCTTCACTGGTTACCATCATCACTGGAATTTCTTTCCAGCGATCATCCGTCTTCACTTTTTGAAGTAATTCAAGACCTGTCATTCCTGGCATGTTCCAGTCCAACAGTATCATGTTAATATCTTCAGCTTGCTCCTCGAGCACCTTCAGTGCCAAGGTGCCATTTCGAGCGGTGACTGTTTCTGCGCCGATAACTGCTGCCGCATCTGAAATGATGCGTAACATTACCAACGAATCGTCCACACAAAGTATTTTCATAACTCTACCTTATTTCTTTTTATAATAAATTGCATTTTGTGCCTCCACCATTGAAAAATTAGTGGAATAACCAACAAGTGACTCAGAGGATCCTAAAAGGAAAAACCCTGGAGGATTGAGAAGACCGTGAATTCTTTGGAACAATTCACGCTTGAACTGATCCGTAAAATAAATTGCCACATTCCGACAGAGCACATAATCAAATTTACCCAATACAGATGGATGGTCCTGCAGATTGAATTTCTTAAAAGTGATCCGACTTTTTAGAGATGGATTCACGACCCAAATCTTCCCTTGTTGGGTGAAGTATTTGGTTTTGTATTTCTCGGGTAATCCTCTCGACATTGCCAATTGGTTGTATCGACCAGCATTTGCTAAAAAAAGCACACTCGGTGAGATATCAGTTGCCATAATCTCAAACTGCTCGAGTCGAACACCGGGGTATTTTCCACTACTCAGGACATCGTCAATGACCATAGCAATAGAATACGGCTCCTGACCCGTCGAACAGGCTGCCGACCAGATACGAATCTTCATCCCAGGCCTGGCTCTCGCTGCTTCTATGAGCTGCGGGAAAATAGTCTCCCGCATAAGGGCCCAAGGTTTGGCATCGCGAAACCAAAAGGTTTCATTCGTTGTCATCGCATCGATGATACGCTCCTTCAGCTTCCCGGTGGTATCCCGCTGAGCATTTTCATAAAACTCTCTGAAATTGGAGGCACCCAATTCAACCATCATCCGACTCAATCGACTTTCGATGAGATAGGTTTTTTCAGGTTTAACCTCAATTTCACTGTGTTTTAGAATGAAATTACGCAGTAAATTGAACTCTTCTGTACTTATAGCCATTAGGACTAACTTACCTTTCTTTTTAAAACTAATTCGGAAACTCGACTCGCAATCTGATTGAGAGGAAGAACTTCGTCTGCAAGTCCTTTTTCAGCAATCGCTCTTGGCATGCCGTAGACCACACAAGAATCTTCATCCTGCGCTAGAGAATAACAATTCGCAGAACGTTTAAGAGTCGCGACTCCATCGGCTCCATCCTCTCCCATCCCCGTAAGGATGATAGAAAGCACGGATCCACTGTATTGCTCAGCAACAGATTTAAACAGAACATCGACAGCGGGCCGACAAGAATTCACCGGAGCATCTTCGTTCATGCACAGCTTATACCCTCCTCCGACTTCGCTCTGTTTTTTAAGCACCATGTGCTTTCCTCCAGGCGCAATATAGACGGTATTAGGCTGAACCGTTTCACCATCACTTGCTTCCACAATATTATGTCCGGTTTTTTTGGTTAAAAATGATGCTAGTGAAGCAGTAAAAAACGGAGGCATGTGCTGAACAATGAGGATCGGACGTCCAATCTGTTTTGGCATCAATGCCATCAATTGATTCAAAGCGTTTGGACCACCAGTGGAAACACCAATGACAATGATTGAACGACTGGAATCAAAATTCACAAACTTTCGTCGTGGCGCGGGCACTACAGGAGTTGCCTTTGCTGCCAATGGAGAAGTCACATGTGCCACAGGTTTGCTCGTCGGCACACGCCTGGATATCCTTTGACTAATTTTACGAATCTTCAGCAATCGCACGATGCGGGTCAGTTCGTGTGAAAGTGAACTCATGCTCTCATCCAGGCCTTTGGTTTTAGGCTTCGGAATAAACTCCAATGCCCCGATTTCAAGTGCTTCCACTGTGGTATCTGCATCGGCTGAAGTAACGCCACTGAGCATCACCACGGCAGTCTGAGGATAAAGCTTGTGAATCTCCTTCAGAGCTTCCACACCATCCATTCTGGGCATACAAACATCCAACAACACCAAATCTGCCGGAGTCCTCTTAAGCACATCCAATGCGGCAATCCCATCTGCGGCACTGCCGACGAGTTGAGCAGAGGGGATCTTTTCAACCGCCATAGACAGAATTTTTCTGTAAAGGGCGGTATCATCAGCGATAACAACCCTTATTTTTTGACCATCATTCATTTTTAGAGGCTAACAGCAGAGTTAAAACATAAATTGAGAATAGAATACACGACAGTTGGTTTTAGACTCCTTGTTCCAGAAGCGGAGTCTTTGATTCAAGAGTCCCCATAACAGTTTGATGAAGCAGTTGTTTATTGAATTTCATGATGAACCTATCCACCCCAACTTCCTGGCATTTACTTTCATAAAGAGCTTCATTTCGACTCGCACTGGCGATGATAGGCAAGTGCTTGTATTTGTCGGAGTTCCGCACTCGAGCGGCAAACTCGAGGCCGTCCATATCGGGCAACTCAATTTCTGTAAAGATCATGTGATAATCTCCATCATTGAGCTTTTCCCAAGCCTCTACCCCATTGCGTGCCACCACAACTTCTCCAAATATTTGTTCAAGAAATGCTTTTTGAATTCTGCGGAAGAATACATTGTGTTCCACCATCATCACACGGAGACTTTTGTATGTCTCCTCGATATATCCGACCTGAAAAACCTCTGGATCAACCGCTTCAAAAAGATTATAGATGTCGATCAGGAGCACCAATGAGTCATTAATAAAGGTACTTCCGAGAATACCCGTTCCAGTGATGGTTTTGAGATCCAAATCCACTGAAGTTTCAACAGTGTCTACAATCTTAGTCGCGATAATCCCCATTGGTTTGGCAACAAGCTTAGGAATGAGAACATAAAGCTCTTCGGGCGTATTTTCGGGATGAGCAACCGGCATGTAATGGTGCATCCGAATCAACTGAATCGATTTCCCTCCGAGATTGAGATACTCTCCACTTCCGACATTTTCGATGTCTGAGACTTTGATTTTCTCAATTCGAGCCACTGTCGAAAGATTGATAGCAAAGAGTTCAAATCCTTCATTTCGGAACAATAGTAACGATTCACTATCACTACTGCGCAAGGCAGCACTTTCTTCGGCTTCTCTTTCCTCCGCGAGGGTTTCAACCTCACCAAAATCAAGATTTGCAATGGTCGCGATACCAGCTACATCCAAAATCATCGCAACTTTTCCGTCGCCCATGATTGTTACTCCGGAGTAACAACCAGCGTCCTTGGTGTAGGTACTCATCGGCTTTACAGCAATTTCTTCACTGTCAAATAATTCGGTGACAACAAGTCCATACTGTTTATTATCCAGATTCAGCACGAGGACAAACCCTTCTTCCGGAACGTCTTTCTTTACATCATCGGCGCTAGCCTCGGCAACTTCCGCGACACCCGTTTCTGAATCAATTTCAAGAACTTCAGCGAGATCTAGAAGGGTTAACAAAGTGTCTCGCAATCGAAGAACACGAGTTCCTCGAACGATTTCAGGTTTGTTCTTACCTCCCAATCGCACAACTTCTTCAAGATTGACCTGAGGGATCGCAAATCGGCGCCCCTCCGCTCCTACAATCATCGCAGGAATGATCGCCAGTGTTAGGGGTAGACGCAATGAAATGATCGTTCCCCGACCGAGTTCAGATTCGATGTCAACAGTCCCCCCCAAATTTTCGATATTGGAACGAACCACATCCATACCCACGCCACGACCCGAGACATCGCTCACTTGCTCTGCGGTCGAGAACCCAGGCATCAAAATGATGTTGAACGCCTGGCGTTCGGTCATCGCATCCGACTCTTCCTGAGTCAGAATTCCTTTACTAACAGCTTTTCGTTTGAGTTTTTCGGTATCGAGACCGCGTCCATCATCTTTGATTTCAATGAGGACCTGTCCCCCAACATGCCTTGCCGCCAAGCGGGCATAACCTTCACGTGGTTTTCCCGCAGCTTCCCGCTCGTCTGGTGTTTCAATTCCGTGATCAGCTGTGTTGCGGATCAAATGGGTGAGCGGATCAGAAAGAGATTCAACAATGGACTTATCGAGTTCCACATCTTCTCCTTCGATATCTAGCCTAATTTCCTTCCCTAGTTTATTTGAAAGATCTCGGATGATCCGATTAAATTTTGCAAAAATGATTCCAAGAGGCTGCAACCTCGTCTGCATCACCCGTTCGTGCATTTCAGATGTCACCAAATTCAAGTTTTGGATCACTCCCTGAAGACCTGCAACTTCCTGTCCGTCACTTTCTGAAATCCTGATCAACTGATTCCTACTAAGGGACCATTTCCCCCGCAAGATTCATCAAATCATCGAGCAAAGAAACATTCACACGGATCGTCTCATCCGCTTTTTTTCCGATTAGTGTTAGCTGGCGGTGGGGCCTTTGCGGTGGGAACAACTTTTTTCTCAACTTCATCGGATTTTGAAGTTGAAGATGTTACAGCGTCAGCAGAAGCGGATTCCTCGTCATCGACAACTTCTAAGAAAACTTCCTCTGATCTTGATTTGGGTTCAACCTTAGACGGATCAGTACCCAACCATTCTTTAAGAACTTCAACATCAATCTCTTCTACCTGTTCTGTGGGAACATCAAATACACTAGTGATCATGTCCGGGGAACCCATCACTGTTGTGAAGAGAAAAGACACTACCAATTCGCTCTCAAGCGCATCGTCCAATCCGCTAATAACCGAAAAATCGAAATGTGCATCAAGGAATTCTCCCAAGGTCTCAATCTCCTTAAAGTAGTCGTAAGGTGTTTTACCTTGATCCTTGATATCCTTGTTCATGAACAGCTTAATCACAAAAACTAAATGTCCATGACTGATAGCATTTTTGATCAAAAGAGGATCCAAAACAAAGTCTGCTAGAATTTCTGGCAGATCAACGCTGTCATTTACTTTTGGACCTTCTACTTTGGCCTCCCCCCCACCCGGCTCAAGCAATGCGTTGAGTTTTACAAGGTGATGCTCAATTTCGACACTCCCACTATTTTGGGGTTCATCGATCATGACTTTTAAAGTATCAGTGCACTCGAGAAACACATCGACCATCTCCCGACTCGGAGCAAGATCACCCTCCCTCACCAATGCCATCACATTTTCCATGACATGGCTAAGATTTGTAATTTGTTCAAAGCCAAAGAAGCCCGAAGACCCTTTAATACTATGCACGCCACGGAAAATAGTATTCACCCCTTCAGAATCACTGGAGGCAGTTTCCATCGCAAGAATCTCGGGTTCAAGCGCATCCAAGTGTTCTTTGGATTCTTGGACAAAGATGTCAATTAACTCATTATCTACCATAGCTCAGGCTCCGAATAATTGGTTAGGTTATATTTGGAAATGAGAATACTCATGATTCCTTATCTACACCGAAAACATCAGTGAGTTTAAAAATTGAAAACAACCACCGCACGTTTTCAGTGCAGTTGATGACTTGGAATCCCCATTTCTTCTTTTTGCATTCTTGAAAAAGTCCGATGAGTAGATTTAGCCCCTGCGAGTCGATCGTATCGATGCCGCTCAGGTCTAACTCCACTTGGTTGGCATCTGCCCCTGCTTCTTCGATGCTTTCTCGAAATCCCTTGGCGAGAGTGTCAACGTTGGTGGAGAGAATATCTTCTCCCACTTTGATGCTGAGTTTACGTTCTTCAATTGCGTGATTCATATGCGGGTCTTTCCAAATTCAATTCTGTTAATTAGATTGTAACTATTCCGCCTTTTGGTCCGGATTGAGTACTTCCTTTAAATTTAGGAGGATAAGTAATTGATCGTTCAAACGGACGACACCTTTAATAAAACGTTTGTCCAATTTGCTATCTCTTGTCGGAGTTCGGATAATGTCCTTCGCCGAAATGTTCTGAACATCCCCAATACGATCCACATATAACCCCACCTTATCAGCGAGCGTGCGGTCTTCTAACCCTTCCGAAGCCTCACTGCTTTCAATCTCAGAATTCGTCTTCAAAACGATGCAATTGGCATCTTCGGATGGGGACCGTTCTTCAAACATTAGTCTTTTGGCCAAATCCATGACAGTGACAACCTGTCCTCTTAGATTCAAAACACCTTTTATGTAATCTGGCACCTTGGCCACTGGCGCAATATCGAGATTTTGATTAATCTCCCTAACGAGTAGAATTGATATCCCAAATAGATGTTCTCCGATATAGAACGTCCATGTATTGTTTGTTGGGTATTTTGTATTTGAAGATTCACAGTTTCTAAGGGTTGATTTAATTTTTTTGGCGATCAGAGATACCCGGAGGTAGAACTGTCATAATGAGCTATCGTCTAATTGCTTTGAGAGTTTAGAGTAAGTTCGTAAAAAATATCATCATCTCCCACTTTTTGAGTCCTCCAAGTATCTGATAACCTTCATTGAGTCGCTTTGTAGCAAAAAATTCCGCTATAGCCCTTCATGGAATGATCCATTTGCCGATAATGCATAGATGGTTGGATTCGCTGCTAAGAAGTACCGCTCATCAGATGATTTGAGTTTTATCCGTGATTATTGCGCGCTTACGAGGCGACACGGGGAACTTCAGTGCATCTGCGACGAGAAAGGCGAACTCTACGCAATCGACACTTCCACCGGAACGATCGAGCTAGAACCCGAACAAGATAACATCAACCAGCTCATTGATGGAATTGAACCCCTACTCGAAAACGCAAAGGGATCGATTGTGCGAACCACTCTTCATCCACTGAATAAATTTTGGGATCTCATCCCACCTTTTACAGCTCATTCCCAAAACCAGCTTCCCGCCACTATTTATCCAATTTTCCAAGGGAAACTGGTTTGCGAATTCTACAATGTAAGCTTCCACTTTTTAACTGAAAAATCTGGATCACTAACCGCTCAAGAAATCGTTTCAAACCACCGTCCACCGGCCTTGGGGATCAATCAATTTCCAAATATCCCATACTGCATTGTTGATGCTCGGACTGGGCTGTTTCTAGAAAGCAATGCTGAGTTTCAAGAGGAAGTGGATATCGAGAGGCTCCACCCTGATGCGCTCGAGGTGCGAAGAAATGGGTATGAAGGATTTGCTGCTGCTAGCAACCTTAAACACAGACAAAAAATGCTTTTTTCAATCACAGTTCAGAGCAAATGGCAGCAAACATTGGTTTATCTCTGAGTCATTCAAGGTGGACGACAGAGAGTGCATTCGCATTTGGTGCCCTGACAATGTGGCATTCCCAGAATCCCACTTAGCCCACATGGAGCTTTCGAGGAATTTTTGCAGCCTCTGGGAAAACAAGCCTGAGCGCGTCTTGATTTGCGATGACAATAAACTACTCGTAGACACCTGTTGTTCGATCATGGACTGGGCTGGCATTCATTACGATATTGCGAGCAACGGAAAAGAGGCACTCCAACAACTTGAGACAAACTCATACCAATGTGTTTTCCTCGATTTAAACATGCCCCGTCTCAACGGGTTCGACACTGCTCGTCTCATCCGTCAATCCAAACGAAACTATCAAGCAATACCGATTATCGCAATGACAGGTACACCGCTTACAGAAGCGGATCTTACTCGTCAGCTCAAACATTTCGACGCTATTCTCCAAAAGCCTTTTGATATCGAAGATGTCAAAGTTTCTTACGATAGAGCTCTCATGCATTTAGAGATGAAAAAGCGCATCTTTTCCCCAAACTCAGCGTCTCCATCAGAATTCTCATTTTCGGAATCCCTTAGCCACCAAGACTACGAGCCAACACCATTCATGGTCCAATTCTCAGAGCGTTCTCAAGTCCTCGAAGATTTGCGCGACCACATTGTTTCCACGCTTGAGAACAATCTGGCGTTTTTTGAAAAAACCTACTCACAGAACTTCCCAGAAGAGTTAAAACCTTTGGTTCAACGGACTCAGAGCATGGCCACCTCAGTCGGCGCATGGAAACTGGCAACCCATGCCGGGCTTCTCTATGAAAAGCTATCGCAGTACCCCACAGAAAATCTAAACGCCGCAAGTGAAGGATTGATTCAATGTTTTGAAGAAGCACTCTGCTTTTACAATACAGTTGATTGGAAAAATTTCCTGAGTTCTTCAATATCAGCGAGAGAAATCCAAACCTCTCATTCTTAAATTTCCATTCCCCACACAAAAGCACCGTTGCGGCATAAAATCCTGATGAACCCCAATCTTTCGAACTCCCATATCATCTTGGTCGATGATGAATCTATCAACCTAACGATAATGGAGATATCGTTGGAAGAACAAGGGTGCAAAGTAACAAAATTTCGATCAGCCAAAGAATGTCTCACAGCGGTCGAATCGAGTAATCTCAAAAACTACGACTGCCTAGTAACCGACTATAGCATGCCAGGACTCTCTGGCATTGAATTGCTCGAGAATATTAAGAAAATTGACCCCACTCTGGAAGTAATCCTCGTAACAGGTGAAAACGAACGTGGCATCATTCAGGAATCTTTGAGACAGGGCGCATTTGATTTCCTCGACAAACCTCTCAATCTCGAAAAATTCTATAACTCGATAGAGAGAGCAGTATTGGCAACTTCCCAACGGCGAAAACGAGATGCAACCGAGGCTAGCTTGATAGCCGCCCGCTCAACGGGTCTTTTCAATACCATCGACACCACAGACTGGTCTACAAATATCGATCTGATCTACAATCCAAAACACGAACTTGGTGGCGATTTCATCGAAGTATTTGAGACATCGACAAAGCAGCACTGTGCAATCTTCGGAGATATTTCTGGACATGATATCCAATCTGCCCTTCTGAGTAGTCATTTTCTGGGAAACCTGAATGGAAGAAGATCGATACAATCAAACCTCGATATTCCAACTCTCCTAGAGTCTTACAACACCCTATTGCTCAAGCGAGCAGCTCAAAGTGATTGGAATCCCTCTTTTAGGGTTGGAAGTTCGCTGGGAGTCTGCGCTATCGAAATACTCGAGGAAAACCAAAGCATCAAAATTATCAATTGTGGACTTCCTTTCATTTATCTCATTGGAGAAGATGGCGACGTGACGCGTATGGATCCTCAACATCATCCGCTCGGATGGTTCGAAGACTTGAAAGTTTCCGCGGAGAGCTTCCAGATGAACTTATTTCACCATCTTTATGGATTCACTGATGGATTAGTAGAATTCGCGATGAAATACCAATGGGATGTATTGAGCCTCATACACCACCTACGCACACTTAATAAGTCCGACACCCAAAGCTTCCTGATCAATGCTGATGATGATATTCTGCTGGCTAACATTGAGTTTCATGGAAAAAGTTCCTCTGTAATTCCTTTCATCTACAATGAATTTCCTGGAAATGCCACAGGCAAAGTGGATCGTTTCCAAAGGATTTGGAAGAACAGTCTTCAACTGGTTTTGCCGAATGTAGAAAGCAAAAAAACGGAGCGTTTCCTTCTCGCCTGTAGGGAAGCAGTACTCAATGGAATGAAACACGGATGCAAGGGAGGATCAAAGATGCAGATGCAATTCTTGGTCAAGTATCACCCTTCCGACTCTACACTTGAAGCGATCGTAACTGATCCGGGTGAGGGTCATACATTTAACTATCAAGAACGCGATCAACAGCTTTTGGAACTTAATCCGGGACATCTCGGACTCGTCCTCATTTCCAAACTTGTGGATTCTATGGAATTGGAAAACAATGGTGCGACGCTTCGTTTTAAAATGAAAGTTTGAGTCCGATCCATTCAGGCCACAATCTGGAAACTTCACACAACCAGAGTCCTATGTCCTTGCTATCGATCAATCCATTCACCCTTGACACAATCCGGGAATACCCAGAATGCCCGACTGAAGAACTGTTGCGCATTGTCGCAAAGACAATCGAAGCTCAAAAGAAGTGGCACTCATCCGAAATCAAAGATAGGACAGCCCTACTGCATAATCTTGCAGAACATTTGAGACAAGGGCAGCAGTTTCATTCAAAAACGATCTCCACTGAAATGGGGAAACCAATTGTTGAAGCCCGAGCTGAGATCGAAAAATGCGCTCAACTCTGCGAACACTATGCAGAGATGGCACCCCAATACCTTCAAGGGCGCGAAATAGAGTCGAACTATACCCGCAGCTTCGTTCGTTATGAAGCAATGGGTGTATTCGCTTCGATCATGCCATGGAATTTCCCCTATTGGCAGGTTTTTAGAGCAGTGGTCCCTGCAATCATGGCAGGAAACGGATCCATTCTCAAACATGCATCCAATGTCACCACTTGTGCTCTTTCGATAGAGTCTTTGTTTCAGGCGGCGGGATTCCCCATCAATCTCATGCGCACGGTACCGATATCCGGCCAAAATGCGGCTCTTTTGATTGCACATCCAGGCATCGTCGGAATTTCCTTCACAGGAAGTAATCCAGTAGGAGAAAAAATTGCTGGCCTCGCGGGAACTCAGATCAAAAAAACGGTTCTGGAACTGGGAGGAAGCGACCCTTCCCTAGTTCTCAAGGATGCAGATCTCAAATTGGCGGCACAAAAAACGGTTCAAGGACGTATGCTTAACGCAGGACAGAGCTGTATTGCCTCCAAACGTATTCTGGTCGATCATAGTATCTATAAGCCCTTCGTTGAACTCGTGAAAGAGGAAATCAACGCCATCCGCTTGGGGGATCCTCTGGAGGACTCGACCACAATGGGTCCGTTAGCGAACTCAACCATTCGCGATGAAATTCAGCACCAAGTGCACTCCAGTATTCTCCAGGGTGCTGATTGTTGGATACCCGACACTTACGCAGACACGCCCATGCAAGGCTGTCAATATCCTCCAACACTGCTCACTGAAGTTACCCCAGAAATGTCGGTTTGGAAAGAAGAGACTTTTGGACCCGTGATGTGCATTACTCAATTCGAAAACGAAGCTGAGGCCGTCGCATTGGCCAATCAAACAAAATGGGGATTGGGAAGCTCCATTTATAGCACGGATATTGAACACGCACTTGAATTGGGCCATCGGCTCGAAGCTGGGACCTGCAGTATCAATGATTTTGTTAAGTCTGATCCCAGAGTTCCATTTGGCGGAGTGAAAAAAAGCGGCTATGGACGAGAGCTTAGTGTTGAGGGTATCATAGAATTCACCAATATTAAGACATATAACGTACAAGTATGACCTGGGAAATTACATTCGGACTGCTCCTACTTCTTCTTACCATAGGTAGCTTTGTATGGGAAAAAGTCTCCAGCGATGTGACCGCAATTCTTGCGTTTTCGATCATCATCCTGGCGGCGACTCTATTTCCAAAGGCGCAATTACCAGAAATTGAGGATCTCATTCAGGTCTTTTCCAATCCTGCGCCATTAACCATTGGAGCAATGTTCATCATCAGCTCCGCTCTCAATAAGTCGGGTGTCATCGATTCGCTGTCCAGTTTACTCAATCGATTCAAGAATCTTGGCTACAAACGGCTCACCATCCTCCTCGTATTTACTGTGGGATTTGCCTCCGCATTTGTGAACAATACACCCGTGGTCGTAATGCTCCTACCTGTGATGCTTAGCTTGGCCAAATCGATGTCGATGAGTGCCTCCAAGTTGCTCATTCCACTTTCATACGCCTCCATTTTTGGCGGTACTTGCACCCTACTCGGCACCAGCACCAATATCCTCGCCAGTGGACTGATCGAAAAACAGGGACTCCCACCGTTGGGAATGTTCGAAATCACCTCCATCGGAGTTCCTTTGCTTTTCTGTGGAGCATTTTACCTGGCAACCATGGGAAAACGTCTGTTGCCCAATAGAGAAACCCTCATGTCGATCCTCAGTGACCAAGAACGCAAAGAGTTCATCACCGAGGTTTTTGTGAAAGAGGGGTCACAGATGATTGGTAAAACGGTCCAGGACACAGAGTGGTACCGCAAACATGGATTTCGTGTAATGGAAATCATCCGCAGCGGTGTTGCATTGGGAGGGAACACGCATAATACAACCCCGCTACAACAGGGCGACCGTCTCGTATTGTCCGCTCGTCCATCGGGATTTGCTAAAGCTCAGGAACTTTCAGGCTTGCAACTCAACACAGAGGGAGAAACAGGTCTTTCCACGATTTCAGCTCATCAAGGAGCAATTGTAGAGGCGGTTCTGGCCCCAAATTCGGGTCTCATAGGACAGACACTCTCAGATATTAACTTTCGTCAGCGGTACCGTATGTTGGTGCTGGCGATTCACCGTCGCGGTCGAAACGTACGGGATCGCATCACCACTTTAAAACTCGAACTCGGAGACACCCTCCTCCTGATGGGCTCTGAGCAGGCCATCGATAATTTGCATCAAGGCGAAGATTTGATTTTACTCGATCGGCCAGCCGTTCCAGGAAAACAGATGCGTCAAAAAGCCCCAATCGTCGTTGGAATTCTCCTTAGCATCATCCTCGCATCATCGTTCAATATCATGCCAATCGCAGCGGCTACGATAATCGGTGTCGCTCTCATTTTTGTAACAGGCTGCCTTCAACCCAAGGAAGGTTATGCTTCGATCGAATGGAGTCTCCTTTTTCTAATCTATGGAATGTTGGCAGTCGGGATGACCATGGAAGTCACAGGCGCAACCGAATGGATTGTAGGCCTGGCCTGGCAGGGAATTGAATGGACAGTGGCCGAGCCTTGGCGCCCGATCGTCTCATTGGTAGTAGTCTATATCATCACATCCATTTTCACAGAGATCCTCTCCAACAATGCGACCGTTGTCATCATGATTCCATTGGGAATCTCCATAGCCACTCAAGTGGGAGTCGACCCTCGTCCTTTCATCATAGCAGTTTGTATCGCGAGCTCAGCAAGTTTTGCAACTCCCATTGGATACCAAACCAATACCTACGTCTACAGTGTGGGAGGATACCGATTTTCTGATTTTTTCAAAATCGGAGTACCACTCAACATCCTCTATATGGTCGTTTCCACGAGTCTCATTCCATTCATTTGGCCCTTTTATCCAAACCAGTAGTTTGGAAAGCCAGGTTTCTCGCAGCAAATGCATAAAAATCTGGAATCTTGATTTGGTTTTCCACAAGAGAAGGAAAGCCTTCAACAACAAGATCTAATTCATCTTATACCGATTAGTGTTTCAAAGACTTAAACTGAAACAGATCTTATGCCTTCGACAAGCTCACGGTCATGAACAAGCATGAGATTCTACGGTAGATGAGGTGTAGTATCCGATGCTCGCATCGGATTATTCACGTATTTAATTAAACGTTAATTGGTATCACTCCAGTCCCACCATCACTTTGGAAACCCGGATGTTTCAACCACTTTTTCACTGTCATTAGTAGCTCCTTCAATGATTCGAGCTTCAACCCCCTGAGGCAGTAATTCCAGAGCGGACCCTCCCAATACACTAAGCGCGGTAGCCCAAATATCGGATTGCATCGCAGTTGTCGCAACTACGGTCACCGATGGTACTGACGCAGTGGGGTAGCCAGTAACTGGATTCAAAATGTGGGAATAACGCACACCTTCAATTTCAACAAAGCGTGCGTAGTTTCCACTCGTGCAAACTGCCATACCTCCCTCAAGTTCAAATGAACTCATCACCCCTGCTCGATGAGGGTCTTGAATTTCAATTTTCCAGGTGCCGCCATCGCGAGCCGAGGTTCCAGATACCCGAATGTCGCCACCGACTTCAACCATCGCACCAGTGACCCCTTGCTCAACCATTGCCTCCAAGGCCTCATCGATCGCATAGCCTTTCGCAATCCCTCCAAGATCAACTCGAACAGTCGATTCCTTTTTGAACACAGACCTGTTGTCTGTATCGAGGGCCAATAGGTCCCAAGAAGAAATCTCCCGAGCTGCGACCAAGGCATCAGCAGAGGGAAGTTCCTTCAACAATCCGGCACTTTTCCAAACTTCAATCAATGGTTGGCAAGTTGCATCAAAAGCACCCTGGGTGCTCACAAAAGCTTGATATGCAGCCATAACAATATCCCAGTTCACTTGCGAAAGTTGGAATTCACCAACCCCTGCTGCGTTGAACTGAGAAATCTCTGATTCTTTGATCCAGTTGCTCGCCAAGGATTCAATGTAGCGAAGTTGGAATTCCGCTTTATCAAGAATCTTCTGTGCTTCCTCACCCTGACGAAAATCCATTACCACAACCAAACGACAGGATGTTCCCATGATTCCTTCAGGGTTGCGCTCAAATGCCGCCAGTTTTGCTTCACTTGCGAACTGAGTCTTCCAAATTGCAACCAACAATACCGCAATACCAACGCCTACTAAAAAACTTGAAATCAATCGTTTCATTTCATCGGGATTTTTTGGTTGAAAGCAATAAACTCAAGTGAATTGCCCCAAAACACCAATTTACTCTCTGATTAGAATTCCTTACCTACCAGATTATCACAATTAGCAGATGAAGATTGACATTCTCTGAGCTTTGAAAATGAATCAACTCTCACTCGCCCGAGCCGTCGGGCATTTGAATATAATAATAGGAGAAGACAAACATATGGGCGCTTTAGACATCGTAAAACCCGGTATCGTCACAGGTGATGATGTAACCAAACTACTTAACTACGCGAAAGAGAACAACTTCGCGCTCCCCGCAGTCAACGTGGTGAACAGTGGATCCGTAAATGCGGTTCTCGAAGCTGCCAAGGCAGTTAACTCACCAGTGATCATCCAGTTTTCAAACGGTGGTGCGATCTTCAACGCTGGTAAGGGATGCCCTGCTCCTGACAAAGATGTCATCGGTGCAATCGCTGGTGCCTATCATGTGAAAGCAATGGCGAAAGCTTACGGTATTCCCGTAATTCTTCACACGGACCACGCTGCACGCAAACTCCTGCCTTGGATCGATGGTTTGATGGACGAAAATGAGCGTCACTTCGAAGAATTCGGTTGCTCTCTCTTCAGCTCCCATATGATCGATTTGTCTGCAGAGCCAATCGAAGACAACCTTTCCACTTGTGTTGAATACTTCAAGCGCATGGCAAAAGTGAACATGACTCTTGAAATCGAACTCGGAGTTACGGGTGGGGAAGAAGACGGAGTGGATAACACTGAAGTTGATAACGCTTCTCTCTACACTCAGCCTTCTGAAGTTGACGGTGCTTACGTTCAGCTCAAAGAAATCAGCCCGAATTTCACAATCGCTGCTGCTTTTGGTAATGTTCACGGTGTTTACAAACCTGGCAACGTTAAGTTGACTCCAACCATTTTGAAAAGTTCTCAGGACTACATCAAGGAAAAGCACAACACAGGCGATAAACCCGTCAATTTCGTGTTCCATGGTGGTTCTGGATCCACTCGCGAAGAAATCCGCGAGGGAGTTGGATATGGTGCGGTTAAGATGAACATCGACACCGACACTCAGTGGTCAACTTGGGCAGGCGTTCTCGACTTCTACAAGAAAAACGAAGCCTATTTGCAAACTCAGTTGGGCAATCCTGACGGAGACGACGTACCAAATAAGAAATACTACGACCCACGCGTTTGGTTGCGTAAAGCAGAAGAGTCAATGGTTGAGCGTTTGAAGGTTGCATTCGAAGACCTCAATGCGATCAACAGAAACTAAAACTGTTTTTAATCAGTCTTGATTTTGAAAAGACCCGTGTGCCTCGCACACGGGTCTTTTTTTTTGGGGGGAGAGTATTCCAAAGAATACTGCCAAGTCATCAGGTTCAGGATTTGCGGGGTCTGTAAAGAACCTCCTACCCCCTGCAATTAGAGAGCAATCCTCAGCTTTTCCATTCCAAACCGAGAGAGACGGAATCAGATATCATCCTATCAAAAAAGGAGAATAGGGCCGAGCTGCAATACGGAGAATGAACACGTTGCGGAAAGTGTTCTGCAAAACAAAAATCGATCAGTTTTTCAAAAAAAACGAGGGGACTTTAAACGGCAATTAGGCTATTATTATTTCTTATAAGAAAGATACAAATCATTAGAGCAAGTTGATATCCAACAAGTTCCCGTTTAGTTTAACCAAACAAACTACCCCACGATGAAACTAAAGCAGACATTTATCTTCACCGCCGCAACGCTAATGCTTGCGAGTGCAGTTCACGCGACCAATGGCGATAATATGATCGCAGTGGGTCCAGTTTCAAGAGGATCCGGCGGACTCTCAGTCGCTTACCCACAGGACCCAATCAGTGCTGTGTTTGCGAACCCCGCTGCAATGTGTTTCGGCCCGTACTGCCCGGTATCTGAACTCAATGCATCTGTTACCGCCTTCATGCCTAGTGTTTCCGCATCAGTAACGGATTCGACCGGTAGTACCATCACTTCCCAAAGCGATGACAAAGTCTACCCGATCCCTGCTCTGGGCTTATCCATCCCGCTATCAAAAAACGGTCAGGATCGTTTGCGTTTCGGATTTTCCGCCTATGGCGTCAGCGGATTGGGTGTCGACTATCGTGGATCTGAAATAAATGGAATTTTCACTGGAACGGGGACTAGCAATATGAACCCTCCCATTCCGCTCACGCCAGGCGATCCTTGGCAAGGAACTGGCCTACAAACAGAACTTATGATCGCCAAACTTGCTCCAGCATTGGCTTACAAAGTTCTCCCAAACCTTTCGGTCGGTGGCTCTCTCCACTTCAACTACTCTCAACTTGAGATCAACAAAAGAAAAGCCGATGGGACCACATTCGGATTCCAGATTGGCGGTTTATATACGCCGGTGCCCAATGTCTTCATTGGTGCAAGCTACACGAACCCTCAGGAAATTACCTACGAAGGAGTGCTTGCAGCAGGCCAACCCCCCATGGCCCCCACCTACAACGACCTCGATTTGGAAGCACCTGAGCAAATTGCCATTGGTATTTCCACAGAAATCATGGACAAACGCCTGGTTCTTGGAGTGGATGTTCGCTGGATCCAATGGGGCGAAGCGAATGGCTACAAAGATTTTGGATGGGAAAACCAAACGGTATTCGCAGTCGGCGGCCAATACGCAGTCGTTCCGGAAAAATTCATCATTCGCGCAGGATACAATTTTGGAAGCAACCCAGTTAAAGAAAACAATGGTTTCAACGGCAGCTTCAACCCAAATACGGGAATGCCCAACGATGTCGTTATGGTCCAAGGAACACCTTTTCCACGTTACTATTATGAAGCATTCAGGATCATCGGATTCCCGGCAATCGTGGAACGACATGTCACGATGGGTGCTTCTTGGATTATAAGTGAAACATTCACCTTGAATGTCGCATACATGCACGCATTTGAAGAAACGATCAGTGAGTCTGGAACCACTCCATTGGGAACGATGACCACGATCAGTTCAACACTCTCCGAAGATAGCTTTGAACTTGGGCTGAGCTGGAGATTCTAATGATGATTCGAAATGTCGAGCTGATGTTTAGAAAAAGGACTGCAAATAACCGTAGTTATTTCGTTTGTCTAGTTCTGACAGCTGTTTCCCTAACCATAGTGATACCCTTGGTTGGGGAGGACTCCCCACCCAATGATCGCTGTGAACCGATTACGATAAACGAGAATAGCATCGGGATTTTAGGCGGTTCTTGTCCATCACCAACTGCCGGAAATCCTGCACCCGGTCTTGAAAAAGCGTTTCAATTGAGTCTTCCCGCTCCGGGTAATGCCAGTGGAAAAGCAAAGCTTGGACTGAGTGAAACAGTGGAAGAGTTTCGACCTTCGGATTTAAAAACTGACTTATTTGTACTGCTAGTATTTGATCTTTATTGCCATGCTTGTCAGCAATCCGCCAACAACATGCGATGGCTCAATGAACAGATCGAAAATGATCCGCGCCTTCGAAAAGCAGCTGTAATCGGACTGGGACGAGGAGATACTCCGTTTGAAGTAAAAGCCTTTACGGAAAAGCTGAATTTGAACTTTCCAGCAGTATCCGACAGAGACAAAGCATTCACTGATGCATTGGGAGTCGACAAAACTCCTTCAGGGTTTCTGGTTTGCCGTCGAACTGGCGAATATCGTATTATAGGCACATTTTCAGGATATCTCAGTCGCAAAAAAGCAGAAGCCTTTATTGAACTTATACACGAACCGGAAAATAGTGTGAAATGAATATGATTTCGATGAATTCGCGTCGCCTTTTCTTCTCATTATTGACCTTTAGTGCGATCCTTTCGTCATCGCTAATTGGCCAGGAGATCAATCTGTCCGACCTGCTATTCACAAAAGGAAGAGCCGAAGGTGTCACAAGCCAGCTAAAAGTCAATGTCGGGGACATCGCCCCAGACTTCAAACTCCCTTCGATTCAAGGAAAGAGGGTTCGTTTAAGTGACTACCGCGGGAAAAAACAAGTGGTCATTTCTTTCGTTCCTGCGGCATGGACACCCGTTTGCAGCGCTCAATGGCCGGGTTACGAATTAGCGAATGACTACTTTGAGGAAGCCAATGCGATCATACTGGGAATTACAGTGGACAATATTCCGACCCTTTACGCATGGACACAGGCAATGGGCGGGATCAGTTTTCCGGTTCTCTCTGATTTTTACCCCCATGGCGATGTTGCAAGCAGCTACGGTGTATTACGCTCCGAAGGATTCACCGAACGAGCTCTATTCGTGGTAGACCTCAAAGGCGTAATAACCTTCGTTCAAGTTCAAGATATCAATGAACGTCCACCCTTGGAAGATCTCATCAATGCCCTAAAAAACTAATTCTACCCATTCTCATTCCGGTGGGGTGTCAGTTTTTTCCAATATGATCTAAAAACAATGTGACAACCAGGCAGCGCTCGATATTCTTTTTTTGAAATGAGTGGAAAAAAAGTGAAACGTATCGGGATCCTCACATCTGGAGGCGATTGTCCGGGCCTAAATTCTGCAATTAGAGGAGTCGCAAAAGCCGCCATGCATCATGGCATTAGTGTTGTCGGCTTTCAGGATGGTTTCCGCGGTTTGGTGGAGAACCGGCACATCAATCTCGAATCACTCCAAGTAAGCGGCATCCTCACCCGAGGGGGAACCATTTTGGGGTCCAGTCGTGATAAACCTCGCAAGATGAATATGGGAGGTGAAATCATGGACATGACGAAAGTCGCCATTGAAAATACCAAACGCAATCAAATCGATTGCCTCGTATGCTTGGGAGGGAACGGAACTCAGAAAAATGCGATGCACCTCGCAAAATCCGGCGAACTCGATGTCATCACTCTGCCCAAGACGATCGATAATGATGTCTATAACACCGACATATCGTTTGGTTTTGATACTGCAATGAACATTGCAACAGATGCGATTGACCGATTGCACACCACTGCTACCAGCCACCACCGCGTCATCATCTGCGAAATAATGGGACATAAGGCGGGTTGGCTCGCTCTAGGAGCTGGTATTGCTGGCGGTGCTGATGTGATTTTGATTCCGGAGATCCCCTACGACCTCGATACGATTTCCGAACATCTCCTTTATCGACGCAGTACCGGTCGCCGTTTTTCCATCATTGCGGTCGCCGAAGGAGCGATCTCACAAAAGCGCCATCAAAGACTCTTGGCGGAGATCAAAGAAAATGGGAAAAAGAAAAAGACAAAGTCCACGACTCAGCATACAATTACAGAGGATGGACAGATGCTGGTTCAGGAACCCATGGCAAATCGCCTTGCCCGCGAAATCAGTGCGAAGACTGGCATCGATTGTCGAACCACATCCCTTGGACATGTGCAGCGAGGAGGATCACCCTCCTCCACAGATCGTCTCCTCACCACTCGGCTAGGAACATGCGTCGGTGATATGCTCATCAAAAGGAATTTCAACGTTATGATTGCGATCAAAGGCAATTGCTGCGTGCCAGTTCCACTGGAAGAAGTCGCAGGAAAAACGAAACTGGTTGATCCAGACCACGATTGGATTCAGACCGCTCGGTATGTTGAAACCTGCATGGGCGATAAAAGTCCCCACCTAGAGCGAAAATTCTAACACCAGCAATGTGCGAAAAAGGCTTCTTATGAAGTCACTGTATGGGCGCTAAAATCAGAAAGAACTGCCTCGAGATTTTTGACAAGCTTTGCCAACTTTTGAGACTGTGCTCCAACTTCTTTCGAGTCGTTACTGGTCGTCTCCGCAGATTCTTTAAGTATCTCCAAACTAGTGACAATGCCTTGAACACTCTCCGCTACCTGGTTGAGACTACAGGAGATGCCATCACTATTTGATGATAGAATAGAAAGTTGTTCCGAAATCTCATTTGAAGCCTCTCTTTCTTGCTGTAGGCTGAGATTAATATTATTCGAACTTCCAGCCATCTCCTCGATGACGGATCGATTCATTTCCATACTTTCCACCGCAACATTGATTTGCTTCGCGGTCTCTTGCAACAATGTGTCAATTTCTTCGGTGGCCCCTGAAGTTTGTTTCGATAATTCTTTGATTTCATTCGCAACCACTGCAAACCCTTTTCCAGCTTCTCCTGCGGATGCCGCTTCAATCGAAGCATTCAACGCCAGTAGTTGAGTTTGCGCAGCAATGGATTTGATCGTTTTTGCAACTTCCCCAATTTGATCAGCTCCATTTACCAACGACTCTACCACTTGTTGGGTTTCATTGTTCTTAACCAAAGCACCACCAGCGGTTTCACTCTGATGACGACAATGTTTGGCAACTTCATTGACGCTCGAATTTAACTCTTCAGAAGCAGATGCGACTACATTGATCGACTGGGAAAGTTCTCCAAGATTACTACGAATATCTTCCACACCTTCCGAGCTAGTATGCATATCATGCTCGGTTTTTGAAATCTGATCATACACCTCATCAACCTCATTGACTGATTTGGATGAGAGTCGATTCAATTCAGAAATCGATTCGTCAATCGTTTTGGAATCATCAAACGAGTGTTGAAGCACTTCTTTCAGAGTTCCAACGAGTTTGTTAAAACACTCAGCAAATTCACCAATGGCATCTTGGGAACGAATCTCCAGTTGTCGATCAAGCGTTTTGGTTTGAATGATTTCTACCGACAAATCTCTGGCCGTTTCGATCGCTTTGATAATCGTCAATTTTCCAATAAGAAAACTGAGCCCGCCCACAATTGCTCCTGCTAACAAACACCCCATGATGAAAAGGTTTCTTGCGAGATCAGAGTGGTATTCTACAAAAAAATAAGCATATACCGGGAATATGCATCCCATTGAAATGCCAAAACCCATGCAAAAAAGGAGGTAATTGGAGACGATACTTTTTTTCATTCTACACTCTTTTTATCGCCTACGGAGATCAAAAGTTTAGCTAATAAATTACATTTCGTTTCCTTTTCAATCATCAGCACAGGAAATGCCTGTAATTTTGGAATTAGAGAAGGTGAGGATATGGAATGAAATCACTGGAAAAATGAGCGCAAATTCTCGACAAATTATCAATATCCAACACCCTTTGTGGTTCACCCATTCGCAATGAAATGCCCGAAAAACTGAAACATAACCACCGAATTGAGCGCACGTGGATGGGTATTTCACTTGGGGTCGCCGTATTACTATTGGTTCTCAAGTTTGCAGCATTCTCCATTACAGACTCTACGGCAATTCTGAGCGATGCCATCGAGTCCATCGTCCATTTGATAGCAGTTATTTTTGCGTTCTACAGTGTAAGAATCTCCCAACGCCCAGCTGATAAGGATCACCCTTATGGTCACGCAAAAATCTCCTTTTTCAGCTCTGCTTTTGAGGGTGCCATGATTTCATTGGCGGCCTTATTCATAGCGTGGAAGGCCATCCTGGAGTTTCAAGAACCGACTACCATTCAGCATTTGGATAAAGGGATTGCCCTAAGTTTGGTAGTTTTACTTAGCAATTTATTGCTTGGATTCCTTCTGTGGAGAGTTTCGATAAAAATTCACTCGATCATTCTTCGGGCAAATGGGTTTCACGTCCTCACTGATGCCTGGACCAGTGTCGGAGTTTGGGTAGCGCTGCTTTTAGTTCAATTCACTGGATGGCAATACTGGGATCCTCTTGTCGGAATTATCATCGCAATTAACATCCTGGTAACTGGGATAAAGCTGATGGCCAATGGCTTCAATGGCCTCATGGACCGAGCGGATCCAACCGTTGGAGAAAAACTCCAACATACTCTCGAGGAAGAATGTAATAAGAAGGGAGTGCAGTATCATCGTCTTAAATTTCGCGATATCGGAGGAACATTAGATGTGGATGTCGATCTGCTTTTCCCGGATGAAATGCCGATAAAAAAGGCCCATGAGATCGCAACTCAGATTGAAAAATCAATGGCAAACACGATCCACGGGAAAGCCATTATCAGTACTCATTTGGAACCTATTCGACACCACCAGGATATCCATCCCAATTCCAAATAGAGCTAACAGTCCTCTTCCAAAGCCCGGTAAGCCATTGCAGTCATGCCTACATAGGCTCAGAATGTGCCATAAAACGGTCCCAAGCTTAGCAAAGCTCTTACAAAGCAATTTCCCAAATTCTCAAATCTCGCTGCTTTAGCAGGTCCATCGATTTTCAACTCGATACTGGTTCAGGTGTTCAAAAAATCAGATACGAATCGCCTGTCCAATAATTGAAATTAAATACCTGCACCTACAACCATTCAACCGTGCGGAATTCATTTCGATGATCCAGCCACAATGGAAGGATTTCTGCCGATATTAAACCAAATGATTAAGACAGTGCGGAAAGCAGCGCAATTCATGGTCACTATCATCGTAAAACTCCGTTTTTTATATAAAGATGGAAAACATTAGAAAATTCTAATCGAAAATGTAACAACTGAAAATTCATGGTGTTTCCCTGTGCATCATGAAATTACTCAATACAACGCTAACCCTTTCATTGGCTGCAATCAGTGGCCTCTCAGGAGCTTACGCTCTCACAGATGTAGAATCCGCAAGTGTCGAATTTATGAAACAGGAAGAAAAATTTGCGCGTGATGTCTACACCCACATGGCGAGTCTTTATGATGTTCCCATTTTTTCGAACATCGCACGAGCAGAACAAAAGCACATGAATGCGGTTGATTACATCATGCAAATAAATGATATGGTGGATAAAACTCCCGCAGCGACCGGTGAATTTACCTATCCCGAATTAACGGATCTATACAATCAACTAATCGCAAAAGGTGCCTTGTCGTTATTGGATGCTCTCGAAGTTGGAGTGCTCATCGAAGAAACCGATATTGAGGACCTTGAAACCGATATGAACAGTGTTACTGATCCAACACTGGCAACGGTCTACCAAAACTTGTTGAGAGGCTCTTACAATCATCTCCGGGCATTCAACAACAATATCGTATCGGGTGGAACCGTTTCAGAGAACCTTCAAATGGGCACACAAAGATCGGGCAATGGGCAACTATTGCTTTCATGCCAAGGAGGAAACCCTCAAGGGACAAACGGAAGTGGAACGAATTTAACCATCCAGGCAAAAACAGCAGGAGGTAAAGGTCCTTGGAGAAATGTAGGGGGAAACGGAAACGGCACCGGTGCGAACGCAGGCAGCAACGCGGTGTGCAATCAGATAGCGGTCAATCAGCCTGCAAATAACACCTTATATCGCGCCCGACAGAACGCGGGAAATCAAGTGACTTACAGTAATGCAGTATGCTCAGAGCTCGTTAGCACTCCATGGCCCGATGGAACCTTCCTAGGTCAAGGATGGTTTGCGACATGGATGGGGAACCTCTTTATCGGAGGCAATTACCCTCAAGTGTATTCAGAGCGCTTTGGCTGGATGACAATCGAATCTTTTTCAGCAAACGAACTATGGTTTGTTGATGCAGATGGAAACCGTTGGATGACGACTGAAGATCGCTATCCATCGGTCTTCGATCCTAACACAGGAGAATGGGAATAGGTATAGTTGGAGTGGGTTTCAAATATGGATCCTTCTTGATGCCCACTCTTTCATCCATTACTATCGAACCTAGTTGTTAACACAAGTAGCCGTAAGAATTGAAATTTTCACTCTCCATTAATATCCCAATGGGTGTTCTCGGACACGTTGTAGACCAGTGGATAAATGGCGGTTCAAAAAGGAGCTGCCAAGGCCTTCAATTCACACAAGAATCGATGAAGGATTTAGCCCAATACAATGACCCCGACATCGAATTGATTCTTAAATATCAACAAGGAGATACACAGGCATTTGAAACGCTATTTCACAAATGGAAACGCCCATTGATTAGCTTTCTCTACCGTTCCATCGGAAATATAACAGAAGCAGAGGAGCTCGCCTTGGAAGTATTTGTCAAAGTTCATCAATCCATTGATCGCTACAAACCAACCGCTAAATTTTCATCTTATCTCTTTTTCATTGGTCGTAGACTGATGTTGAATCATTTTCGAAAAAATAAACGTAAACCTCTGGATATCATTGATCCTTCGGATCTAAGTTTCATTCAACATACAACAGAAATTGACGATCGTTCGCTCAGAGAAATGGAGGAGATGTTCCAAGCGGCTTTGATGAAACTTCCGGAACTGCAACGCACCACCCTACTCCTTCTGACACAACAACAACTGCAACCTCAGGAAATTTCGGAAATCATTGGTAAAAAACCCTCCGCAACAAGAGTGATGATTCATCGGGCAAGAGAAGCCCTCAAAATCGAACTGGAGAATTTAAAATGAAGAACAAATGGAATAATGAAACAATTGAACGATGGGCAGCAACATCAGTTGAACACCCTTCTTCAGAATTCCAGAAGAAGTCGGAAACTTGGCTTCGGGACATCCGAAATGCTCCTAGGAAACGTGAAATAATTTCCATTTCATGGAAGATCACAAGTGTCACACTTCCCCTAGCCGCGGTCGCAGCCTTGCTTGTCATTTTTTTCATTAAGCCCAATGCCACGTTTGACCGAATCCCAGGAAATTTAAGTCCACAGGAATTGATCGCTTATGAAGAATTAGTGGAGATGGATCAACTTTTAGAATCCGGATCAGTCATGTTAGACCAAGAACAATGGGAAATACTTCAGGCACTTTCTTCGCTCCCTAACCTGAGTGATTCACTCGCAATGGCATCTTTCCCCAACAATCGTTAAACATCATGAAACCTTATCTTAAAACGAATCTTTTTTTAGCCGCTCTGTTGGTGATACTTTGCCCTCTAATCACAATCGCAAAAGGAGGTGGTGGGAATGGTCAGGGAGGGGGAATGGGGCGAGGAATGGGCTCAGGACATCCCCCTATGAATCTGACCCCTCAGAAAGAATCGATTTCAACACAGAGAATCCAGCAAAATCAGCTTGTAAATCTCAAAAGGTTCCTAGCTCTGGACGACAAACAACTCCAGGCTATGATTGATACTTTAGAGAAAATTAAGGCGATGTCCCCCAAAGAAAAGTCTGCTCTTAGGGAGAAAATCAGCCAATTTGAACAATTGTCCCCAAAAAACCAAGAAATGATTCGTCAGGGTTGGGGACATGCTTCCACCGAAGACCGCCAGGCGTGGCAACAGATGATGCGGAATTTGCCTGAAGACGAGAGACTATCCATCCAGGAGAAAATGCAGTCACTTCCATTTGAGGAAAAAACAGCCTTTCGAATGCAAAAAATCAAGGAGTGGAAACAAGCTCAGCCCGAAAATTCTCCAACTGACGAGTAGAAGAAAGACTCTAGAACGATCGAGTCTTTTCCTAATCTCCTAAAAATGGATTTCGACGGAAAGACGGTTGGATTGCACCTTACGGTCATTGATAATGGATTGAGACCACTGCCCTCTTACGGAAATCCGGCTTAAGACCTCCCATTTAGCTCCGAAACCATATTCCAAGCCATGGTCACCATTGGCTACTCGAACTGCTGTCTCCTCAACTGAAGAGGAAAAGCCACCATAAAAATAACGGTCAAAATCATAATAGGCATAACCACCCGTTGCGTAGACACTAAAGCCGAGCGTGAGCGGGTAGTCAGCAACTGCCATGATTGAGAATCGATTAAATTCTACTTTCTCTCGATTGTTAGGTGCTACGATTGACTGAATATCACCTGACAGTTCGTAAGTTTCTTCGAGAGCGTTAAATTGCGCATACGCCAACTCTACCGACAAAATATCCCCGATATCTAGCCCCACATAGGCTTCGTAGAAACCGCGGTCACCTTCCGCTTTCTGACCTGCAATGAATACCGGATCCGTCACTTCATCGCCAACATATCTGGCGAGGCCATATCCAACTCCGGCATAAACAGGAAAAGTATCTGCAGTGACTACAGTCAATGGAACGGCACAAAAGGCCAATAATAGGAAGAATGATCGTTTAGCTCTCATAATAGGTTCGGATGATTAACTGGTGTTAACCAAATGAAGAGTGGATTACCAGAGCAAATCCTACACAGATTTAGGAAATCCTAATCGAACGAGGTTTCTGAGCTTCATTCCGTCTGAAAATGGAATGCGACAGTAATTTATAATTGTCGAAGATAATCAATAAGTTCTGTTCGATCAGACTCTTTGCGCTCAGGTGTATATCCTAAGTTTTCTCTTGCCGCGCTGATATCAAAATAATGGTCCTTTGAGAGTTCGACTGCCACAAACCGAGTCATCGGTGGCTCTCCTTTGGTCTTGAAAGTTCGATACCACCATTCAAATAAGCTAGCCATGCGATAAACTAACTTAAATGAGAGCTGTTTCTGAATTGGAGGAATGCCTAGATCTTCCAGCAGCGACTGTATCCAGTTCCACAGCACAACGGGATCACCATCCGAGATAAAATAAGCCTTTTGTTTTATCATTTGCGGAGCATCCATCAGCTTTTGAAAAGCCAACAGATGAGCATTCATAGCATTGTCGATGTGAGTTATATCGACCCTATTCATACCATCTCCAACCATTTTCAATTCTCCATCTCGAGCACGGTCCACTAGCCGTGGAAGTAGATGAGGATCTCCCGCCCCCCATATCAAGTGCGGTCTCAGCGCCACGACATCCATATCCTTTGCCACTTCGTCACTCAAAACATAGGCCTCAGCCAATTGTTTGGTATGAGCATAGTGGCACAACCAATTGGACCCATATGGCATACTTTCATCCTCTCCACAAATGGCATCCCCGGAGAATACCACACTGGGGGTACTCGTAAAAATGAGTTTTTTAACGCCGTGTGCACGACAGGCCTCCACCACATTTACGGTGCCTTCGTAATTACTCGCATAGAATTCTTCCCAGGGACCCCATACACCGGCAAAGGCAGCCACATGAAACACCACTTCGACTCCTTCAAAATATTCAAGAATGGAGTCTTTCTCACACAGGTCTCCCTGAGCATAGTCCACATTCGCGATTTGTTGAATCACGACAGGATCCGATCGCTGAAGTGAAACAACATTATGCCCATTCTCCACCAATTTCTGGGCGATATGACTCCCTAAAAATCCGTTTCCTCCAGTGATGAGTATTTTCATAATGTAGTATAATATTAGAGTTTCACAGGTATTTGTTTTAGAATCATTTTTTGAAGGGTTAATCGATGAATCTTCGCATTGTGTCGAACATCCACAGGAAATGATTTCATGAAAAAGAATACCTTCACGGGTGAATTTACTCCCATTCCCATAATATGGCTTTCCAGAGATTGTGCAAATGCCAGTTTATCACTTTTAGAGGACGGCCAATAATCCGCCTCCGGCTGGACCACCAGGGCCAATTCTCCTACCGCATCATTTTTTCGGTTCCAACTGGTAAGGGCGCAGCGCTTCACCTGAGGGTGAGTTAAAAAAGGGCCTTCCACTTTTTCAGTGAAGTAATAACATTCATCTCTGTCTTGCACCATTTCCACTTTACGACCGCAAAACCACAATAACCCTTCAGGGTCGAGGTAACCCATATCGCCCATACGGTGCCAAAGTTGCTTCTCGTCCTGAATTTTTGCCTTGGCAGTTGCTGCAGGCAAACGATCATATTCCCGTGTAACAGACGGTCCATGAACCAGGATTTCGCCAATCGCACCTTGAGGTTGTTCTTCTACTTCCGCACTGCTATCGGTGGCTGGGGAAATGATTTTTACTTGTACTTCAGGCAAAGGTTTTCCTACGCATATTCCCTCTCCAATATCAGTGAGCTCAGCAGTCTGTCCCAACACTTTTCCGCCCGAGATAAGACTCACTGGCAAACATTCAGTTGCACCGTAGGGAGAAACCATCTCTCCATTTGGGATAATCTTTTGATACTGTCGGTAGAGTTGAGTAGGAGCTGCTGCACCGGCTACTAGAATGCGACGGAGTGATTTCAGTTGAATTCCCTCACGACCACAATGATCGCCAATCTTCCTCCACAGAACGGGAGACCCAAAGGAATTAGTAACATTGTAACGCTCAATGGCTGCAACAATCTTGGCAGGATTGACGGAAGCAGGACGACTCGGATTGATTTGGGGAATCACCGTCGTCATTCCCATTGCAGGGTTAAACAAAGCGAAAATCGGCAGCATCGGAAGGTCAACTTCTCCAGGCTCAATTTTCAATTCCCGTCGGAGCAGTTGGATCTGCGCATCAAACATACCATGTTCGTAGCAGACTCCCTTTGGTGAACCCGTCGAACCCGATGTAAACAAAACTGCCGCCAGGTCCGTTGATTCGGCACGAACAACCCGAGGCGCATCATGGGTTTCAACTTCGGTTAAAGCGGACAGAAACTTCCTTGGGTGAACGACAATTCGCTTCTGAATACTCTCGAAGCTCCTCGGGAAAAGTCGGCTCACCCAATGCGCAAGGGGAATGCCTACAAGTCCAATCGATTGGCTATGAGCAACCGCCTTTTTGAATTTTGAAATCCCCATCCCAGGATCGATCACGATCGGGATGGCACCCAACCGGAAGAGTGCGAAACAAAGCGTGATGAGTTCCAACCCTGGGCGGACCATCAGAAGCACTCGATCCCCATGGCATAGTCCTTGCCGCTGCAGCAATAACACGCACTGTATCACTTTTTCCTGTAGCTCCCCAAAGGTCCATTGGGTTTCTCGCTTCAACTTACCTGAGCGACTCCAGGTGGCTGTGATTAATCCAGGATTCCCTCGCAGCTCTGATTCCAGACGAAACAGATGATTTGCGACATTGGCATCTCCAATCGCTTCCTCCCAGTCAATTAAATCATGCGCTGGAAGTATTTCTTTCATCGTGCCTGTTCCCACAAAACCAATCCAAATAAGTGTGGGGATTATTCAAGACCTTTTATTGAAAATGTATGACCTCGATTTGTCGACAGCATCAAAAATCGGAAGAAGCGACTGCTACTCGATCGTGTTCGCCAACATTGACTGGAGATCATTGAGAGTATAGGGCTTCTGAATCGAAGCGATAAAACCATACTCGTTGCAATGCCGCATCGCTGGTTCGTTTGGATTACCACTGGAAACAACTGACCTCACATTCGGATCCAAATCTTTTAGACATTTGACTGCTTCCACCCCGCCCATTCCGCCCGGAATAGTAAGGTCCATAATAACCAATTTCGGAGGAGTACCCTTAAGCAACGCACGTTCATAACACTGAATCGCTTGATCACCATTAGAGGCGAACTCCACTTCATATCCGAAGATTCCCAACATGTCGCCTATGATTTGTTGAACCATCTTCTCGTCATCCATAACGAGAATAGTGCCACTACCTTCCACTCGCTCATCAGTCTTCAAAATAGCGTCTGAATCGATCTTTTCCAATGCCGGCAATAGAATCGAAAAGGTGGATCCCTGCCCGACTTCAGATGCAACATGGATCGAACCACCGTGTTCTTTCGTGATGTGAATGCATGACGCCAGACCAATGCCTGAACCTTCCTTTTTGGTCGTGTAGTGCATCTCGAAGATTTTAAGCAAATTCTCTTCAGGAATCCCGACACCTTGGTCTTCAATACACACCTTTACATATTCACCAGGATCAAGTTGATACTCCGAATCCTCGGTAATCGTGATATTAGAGGCACTGATGGAAACCACTCCCCCACTTGACATCGCCTGTTTAGCATTCACCAAAAGATTGTTGATGACTTGCCTAATTCTGGTCTCATCCCCCCGAACCATCTTGAGTTCTTTTTGGATTTGGACCCTGGGAGAACAATGACTGCCTCCAATCATCAAATCGACAGAATCACGAACAATTTTCGATAGACCAAAATCGAAGTGTTTCCGTTCACCTCCTCTGGCATCTGCGAGCATTTGAAGAGCCAATTGATTCGCTTGCTTCGTGACACGCTCCGCCGCTTCGATAAATGGATAGGCTTGGTCCTCCGGTTTACTCCAGTCTTTGGCGATACCCAGGTTGCCGAGTATTCCTGTAAGGATATTTTTAAAGTCGTGAATGACCTCTTCGGACATCATCTTCTCGATATCCTCACCCATACAACCCTCAAGGGTTTTCAAAGGATCTTTGGTGTTAGGGTCAGTCATTAAAATAGCTTATCGACAATATAGCCGGAATGTAAAATCCCTAGGAAAATAATTCAATAACAATACTTGAAGTCGGCCATTTATTGTTATTCGAATTTAATTTGGGAGGAATCAAAGATCGCCATTAAAACCGACAAGTGTCAAGAAAGCCCCTTGGGACTTGACGCGAAAGACCGCGGTGCCATTCTCTAACTCCTGATTATGTCTACCGAGCTAACAATGGAAACTCTCACTTCCCTCCTAAAACGACGCGGGTTTGTCTACCCCGCATCGGAAATTTATGGGGGAATCAACGGATTTTACGATTACGGTCCTCTTGGAGTCGAATTACGCCAGAATATCAAAAACGTATGGTGGAAGGAAATGGTCCACCAACGCGATGATGTCGTGGGGCTCGATTCTACGATCATTCAAAGCGCAAAAGTATGGAAAGCATCGGGGCATCTCGATAATTTCACGGATCCACTGGTGGACTGTAAAGAGTCCAAAATGCGCTACAGGGCTGACCAATTGTTTTTTGCAAATGTCCAGGTCGACGGCAACTCCATTGGTTACGTTTCGGCACAGGAATGTGCAGACACCGAAGCTGAACTCGTAAAAAAAGCACTCGAACTCAAACGGAAAGCCGGAGTCCAAGGCGAACTGGATTCATTGGAAATCAAAGAGTTCACTGAAGCCACTGAAGACGAGGTTGCATTGGTACCCTCACCTGCAACGGGAAAACCAGGCTCTCTCACTCCACCACGAGCCTTTAACATGATGTTCCAAACCTACGTCGGGGCATTGGCAAATGACTCTTCGAAAACCTACCTTCGACCTGAAACGGCCCAAGGCATTTTCACAAATTTCAAAAACGTCGTCGACTCAACTCGGGTAAAACTGCCATTCGGAATCGCCCAAATAGGGAAAGCATTTCGTAATGAGATAACGCCACGTAATTTCATTTTCCGATCTCGGGAATTCGAACAAATGGAAATCGAGTATTTCATCCCCGGAGATGACGATATCTGGCCTAAGATGCATCGTGAATGGATAGACAATTGCCTCGAATGGTTACACGGCATTGGTATTCCCAAAGACCGTTTGGGAGAAGATGTTCATCCAAAAGAGAAACTATCTCACTACTCCCGAGCGACGACTGACATCACTTTTGACTTCCCATTTGGACGCCAAGAACTCTGGGGCATTGCCGCACGCGGAAATTTTGACCTGACTCAACATCAGGAACACTCGGGCAAAACACTTGAGTATTTTGATGAGGCTCGGAAAGAACGCTATATTCCCCATGTAATCGAACCATCAGTTGGGGTCGATCGCACCCTACTCGCAGTGCTCTGCTCAGCCTATTCAGAAGATGAAATCGGAGGGGAAAAAAGAACCCTCATGCGTTTCCACCCGAAGATCGCTCCTATCACAGCGGCAGTCTTCCCTCTGGTGAAGAATAAACCTGAACTCGTTGAACTCACGAAAAAACTGCATCGGAAACTACAACGGCGTTGGAACGTGTTTTACGACCAATCTGGTGCTATCGGACGTCGCTATCGTCGCATGGACGAAGTCGGCACTCCCTTCTGTATCACCGTAGATTTTGATTCTCTTGAGGACGGTACCTTTACAGTTCGAGATCGGGATACGACCGAACAAAAACGCATGACCGAGGCAGAAATCATTGCACACATCGATGATCGCATCAACGGATAGTCCCGCTACCCTATTTCAATAAAGAATGCCTCGTTTGATTTTTAATCAAACGGGGCTTTTTATTTTTTAAAGTCATAGCACCAAAGTCACAGAAATAGTTCGCTAAATCGCCATCACCCCGATTTCCGACAAAGCTCATTTCATTAACAAAACTAATAAATTAAAACCACCATAAGAGTCTTTTTGTGAACAAACAGTAGATTCTACGCATTTCTTACCTTAATTAAGTTAATCAAGGGTCGATTATTCAGCTACAAGTTAAAATCGATAAACTAAACGTAAGCTGAATTATGACTAAATGTTTCTTTAAGAAAATTGCGATATACTTGATGCTCATCCCCTTCGCATTGCAGTGCTATGCGTCAGAACAGCTCTGGCTCACCTTAAATAGTACCGACTGGCAACTCAGTGAAAACATCAAAACACGTTCTCACGCGGAGTTCAGATTTCCAGAAGCAGAATACAACAGCTATTTTCGCTACAGTCAGAAACTATACACCAAACTGGGGAAAAAATGGACACTAGGAACTCATCCGACCATCGAAGGAAGCCGTTCAACCAGCAGCTCTGATTATAATAACACCTACCGAATCGATTTAGAGCTTAATCCAGCCAAATTCAAACTAGGATCCGAAGGTCCCACTGTCGCAATGCGAAACCGTTGGGAGGTCCGCTGGAAAGAGGGGAAAGGGAGTGAGACTTTCAATCGAATCCGCCAATACACTACAATGACTTGGAATCTAAAGACACCCCATTTGAAGTTCTATCGAGTGGGCAACGAAGTATTCTATGAAGTCGATAAATCCATGATCACCATGAACCGATTTTATCCAATCGTATTGGGAGTGCCATTCACGGAAAAGTTTTCCACCAGTTTTTACTACATGTATCAACGAAAGCGTTCCGGCACCACGGACAATTGGTCCACAAGCCACATTTTGGGAACGTCAATAAAGTTTTAGTCTACCAAAGGAGATAAAATATGAATCTTTTGAAAAATGTTAAAATCAGAAACAAACTGATAATCGGCTTTGCTATCAACATCTTATTCATGATCGTTATCGGGATCATAAGTTTCAATAGTGTACACAAAATTCAACATAATCTCGAAGACATCTTTGAAGTTCGACTTCCGTCAGTCAGTTTCTTACTGGAGGCCGATCGCGACCTCCACCAATCTTTGATCGCTGAGCGAACACTACTCTTCACCGAACCTGGCTCAATTGCTGTTCCAGCATTGGTCGAAGCTTTTAATGACAACAAAGCACAGACCTTCCAACGCTATGAAAAATACGCTGCACTCATAACCAACCAACAGGAAAGGACTCTTGTTCCTCAGTTTAAAAAGGCCTATTCTACCTGGGAACAGTCAGCAAAAAATGTCATCGAACTTGGTCAAGACTCAGCATCTGAAAGCAGAATTCAAGCGATTGAAGCATCTGTTGGAGACGTTAGTGCTCAGTTCGATACGATGCGCGGCTTTATTGATCGGGCAACCGAGCTGAACATGAAGGATGCTGACAAAGCCCACCAAGAATCTGTTGCTGTTTTTAAAGCAACAATTGCTCTCCTCCTTGGGGCCTTGATTATAAGTCTCGGCGTCTCTGTTTTTCTGGCATGGTATATCGCTAAGAGCATTACAAACCCGCTGTCTCATGCCATCGAAGGTTTAAAAGAAGTTGCTCAGGGACAGGGAGATTTGACCAAACGCCTGACGGCATCGGGTAAGGACGAAGTTGGCGACCTGACGCATTGGTTTAATGCTTTTATTGGAAATCTACAGTCAATCATCCTTAGAGTTGCAGAAAACACCACAGCGACTTCTGAAGCTTCAAGTCAACTCCTTCGAATCGCTGAGCAAATTTCTGGAAATGCTACTAATTTGGCACAAAGTTCCAGTTCGGTTTCAAATTCATCGGAAGAACTGAGTGCAAGTATAGCAACAATTGCGAGTGCAGTCGAAGAGTATTCGTCCAATATCAATGTGGTTGCGTCCGCCGCAGAAGAGTTAAATTCCAGCGTTGTCGAGATCTCAAAAAGCACTTCACACGCCAATCAAATGACCGCCGAATCTGTCAATGAAGCAAGTATAACAACAGAAAAGATGCAAATCCTCGAGCAAGCGGCAAAGGAGATAACCAATGTAACGGAAGTCATTAATTCAATTTCCAAACAAACCAATTTATTGGCTTTGAATGCGACCATTGAAGCAGCAAGTGCAGGTGAAGCAGGGAAAGGATTTGCAGTTGTTGCAAACGAAATTAAGGAGCTAGCCCGTCAAACATCAGATGCCACGAGTGAAATCCAAACCCAAATCGACAGTATTCAATCTTCCAGTGCATCAACACTGGGACAAATTACAAAGATTACCGAGATTATCCGGGACGTTGATTCCGCCGTGACAACCATCGCAGCAGCGGTTGAGGAGCAGTCTGTCACTACCCAAGAAATCAGTGGCAATATCACACAGGCTTCCGACGGTATTAATGAAGTCGCGGAAAATGTCGGCAAAGGAGCCCAATCCACAGCTGCAATCGCGGAAGAAATTAAAGGCGTCGATAATCTTGTTGGAAATGTCAATGACATGAGCCACGAACTTCAAACAAATGCGAATCGGTTGAAAACCTCTTCATCGGATTTAAGCGAGCTTGTTCAGCGATTCAAAATTGCCTGAGATCTAAAGCACGTTAAAAAAAATCCAAAGTGTTTTTCTGAATTCCGCATCCATTAGTGATACTTCTGCTTGAATCGAGCTCTGAATACTCACCATTCAGAGCTACCTTATACCGATTAGCGTTTAAAAGACTTTAAACGCCCCTGAGGATAAGAAAAAGACAAAGCCAGATAGAGAGGTAAGATCAGGTTCCAATTAAGCAGCAACTTCAGAGGATTTTGCCTTTTGAAAAGTCAAAATCATAGAGGTGAAGTGCTTGCGGTTATCTGCACTCTTTGCAACCGATTCGATATCAATTGCACCTCCATAAACTTTCATGATTTTTTTCACGAGTCCCATGCCATAGCCAGTGCCTTGCTCATTAAGGGTTCCAGCTCTACGAGTCACTTTCCGAGGATTGAAAATCTGTGGCAATAGGAATTCAGGAATCCCCATACCATAATCTTTTATTGTCACAACAACGGAAAATTCGGTCTCTTCCGCACTCAACTCCACCTTTGAGTTTGGATAGGAATACTTAATCGCGTTGCTGAGCAAATTAGACAATACTACATTATTCAACGAAACCCGCTCCGCATTCACCACAATCGATTCATCAATGGTGTTGACGACTCGAATACCCTTTTTAGACAGAGCGTCATTAAAACCGGCAAGAACTTCATCCACTTCGCCTTTTAACACGACTGGCTCGAGCGGAAGCGAAGATACATCTTCTTCCAAAAGTCCTTTTTTCGCACCAACTCGATTGTATCCAAACACTTTTGCATGGACTGACGGATTCTGGGGCCCACAACACCCGGATCAGCATCTCCCATTTCCACGAGCTCTACCAACCCCCGACAGGCCACTAACGGGTTTCGTAGATCATGTGCAAGCACATGAATCAGCTCTTGTTGCTCCTGCACCTTTCGTTTAATCGCTTCAGCATCATCTAACTGCCGAATTTGAGTGTTCACGCGAGCATTCAATTCAGCTGCTTTAAAAGGTTTCGTAATATAATCGACCGCTCCATTATTAAAAGCTTCGGTCATATACTCCATTTCATCGCTTGCGGTAAGGAAAATAACTGGAATTCTCCTATACCGATTGTCACCTTTCATCTGCAGTAACACATCCAGGCCACTCATCCCTGGCATCATAAAATCAAGCAATACAACATCGGGACTAGAGATCTCCAACTGCGCAAGAGCTTGCTCGCCGGAGGTGGCGATAGATAGCTCGTGTCCTACCTTTCCTAAAATTTTAGTTAAGACAGTGCGATTAAAGGCGATATCATCGACAATGAGTATTTTACGCTTTGAAAGAATCTCCTGTTGAGACATCATAATGGATTACTTAATTATCTAATTGCCTTAGAGAACAATCGAGTTGAAGAGTCACTATAATGAATCGGTTCAAAAGTGAGAAATCCTAAGCAAAAAGTTCCAGAATCTGTCCTTATTGTTGATGACAGTGAAGAATTCCGAATGCTATATGAGGCAATTCTCACTAGCATGGGTGTCTGGAGTATCCGTGAAGCACCAGACGGCATTACTGGATACCGCGAATTTGTCATGAATGACTTTGACCTCATCATCATGTCTTACAGCCTTCCCCGCAAATCAGGACTCGATACACTGGTCGAGATGAAAGCCACAAAATTGACGACCAGGGTCATTATTCTCACGACCGAAAACGATAAAAAAACAGTGCTCAATTGTATTCGAGCTGGGGCCGATTATTTTATTCAGAAAGATCTTTCAGTTAAAGAGTTGAAACTAAAGTTGCAGGAAGTTTTTAACAAAATCCTGTAGTGAACGGTATCCTTGGCTGATACCCAATGGGCAAAAACAGGCTCCTTTATACCAAGGTCGATCAACTTAATATCCTGAATAAAGCGGGACTGATACCAATTAGCGTTTATTTCAATACGTGAATGATCCGATGCGAGCATCGGATACGACACCTCACCTACCTAAAAGTATCATATGCGTGTTCAAAACCGTGAGCTTTTCGAACGGTATGAGATCTGTTTTAGTTTGAAGTCTTGTTAACGCTAATCGCAATGAGAAAACAGCAGTAGTATCCGGAACCGTTGTACCTCGATCGAGTTAAGCCTCCATCAACGATCTCAAATCGGAATGAATTAAATTTGCATCATTTGATTACCCTGCAGACGTGAACGTTGCCATGCGAGATATAGATTCATCATTCGATTCCACTTTTTCCCACGCGAAATCTATTCCTCACTCTCCCACTTTTGACGATCTGCCTCCTCAGCAGCATGCTTCTTTCTCAGGAATACGACACCCAACATAATCGAGAGTTCATATAGAATGTACAATGGCACCGCTAATATAATCATCGAAATCGGATCACTTGGAGTGATGATGGCAGAAAGAACCATGATCACCACAGCAACAGTCGAACGAATTTTCCGTAGCCGTTGCGGTGAAACAATCTCCACATACTGAAGGAGCAACAAAACGAGAGGAAACTCAAATGCCCCGCCAACAGCCAGGATCATCCAGATCACGAAATTGTAGTATTCCGTCGCAGTCCACACGATCTCATACCCCAACATCTGGTTGAAGCGGAGCGACACATACACCGAAAGGGGCAGGATAAAAAAGTAGGCGAATGCGGCCCCAAACAGAAAAAGAAAGAGTCCTGCCATACACCCTGGAAACAACACCCGTTTCTCTCACGCTTGGTTAACCCTGGTGCCAAAAAGCTCGCGACAAAATAGAGAACAAAAGGCATTGATAGGGCCATTCCTCCTAGAAACGCCATTTGCAGTAGTACCGTAAAAGCGCCCAGAGGACTGTTCGTAACCAAAGTCCCAATATCACTGCCCAATTTGGCTGTTGCGATATCCAAAGGTTTTGCTAAAAATCCAGAAGCAAAAGGGACAAAACTAAGAACAACCCCACACCCCACCAAAAAATGCAACGATACTGCGGATTAGTACCCAGCGGAATTCTTCCAAATGATCGAGGAAATGCATCTCCCCACTATCACTTTCCTCACCAGACTTACGGGATTTGTCCATTTTTTTCATTTATTAGGCTCCATTCGTTGACAAAACACAAACACAGCGTTCTTGGAATACAATAGCGAAAACACTTCTCTAAACAAAAAGTATGAATTCTCTTCATTACAACGAGAATCAAATAACACAAAATATATCATGACAGCTTGTTCTGAATCGAACACGAACCCCACCAAAAAATATATCTACGCGTTTGGCCAAACTACTGATGGCGATGCTACGATGAAAAACCTATTGGGCGGAAAAGGAGCCAACCTCGCTGAGATGGCCCGCATTGGTCTGCCCGTCCCCCCAGGGTTCACCATTACAACTGAGGTCTGCACCTATTATTACGACAATGATCTAAACTATCCCAAAACACTGGATGCTGAAATCCGCGCTGCTGTAGCTGCCGCTGAAAAACAGGAAGGGAAAAGATTTGGGGATTCATCGAACCCATTGCTCTTTGCAGTTCGTTCAGGAGCCCGCGAATCGATGCCGGGCATGATGGATACGATCCTTAACCTTGGCCTCAACGATGAAGCCGCAGAAGGGTTTGCCGCTATTACAGGGAATCCTCGTTTCGCTTACGACTGTTATCGTCGTTTTATCCAAATGTATGGTGATGTGGTAATGGGAGTGCAACCAGAAGGCGAAAACGATCACGAACCTTTTGAGCTCGTTCTTTCAGATCTCAAAAAGGAAAAAGGAGTTGAAGAGGATAATGATCTTACCGCAGATGACCTAAAGGAACTGATTGCCCGTTATAAAAATCTTATCCTCGACTATGCTGGAGAGCCTTTCCCTGAAGATCCCTATCAACAGCTCTGGGGAGCCGTTAGTGCTGTTTTCAGTTCCTGGAATAATGAGCGCGCAAAACTATACCGCGCAAAATACAACATCCCTGCGGCTTGGGGAACTGCTGTCAACGTCCAGACAATGGTCTTTGGCAACACAGGGAACACTTCTGGAACAGGCGTAGCCTTTACGCGGGACCCAGCAAACGGTGAAAAAGTATTCTATGGAGAGTATCTCATCAATGCACAGGGTGAGGACGTGGTTGCAGGCATCCGGACGCCAAAACCAATTGCCCAACTCCAAGACGAAATGCCAGTATCCTATAACGAGCTTGAAGATGTTCGTCAGAAACTGAACAGCATTTCAAAGACATGCAAGACTTTGAGTTCACCATCCAGGAAGGCAAACTCTACATGTTGCAAACCCGCAACGGAAAACGCACTGGTCTCGCGGCAGTTCGCATTGCTTACGAAATGGTCGAAGAAGGCTTGATTGACGAAAAAAACGGCAGTCCTTCGAATTCCTGCCGAGTCCATCTCAAGTTTACTTGTTCCTGTGTTTGATGAATCAAACCGCAAGCAGCATCAAGTGCTTGCGAAGGGCCTTCCTGCTGGCCAGGGGCCGCAACAGGTCGTATCTCGTTTACAGCGGATGGATGTGAATACATGACTAAACACGGTGATAAGGCGATCCTTTGTCGAGTTGGAAACAACCCCAGAAGACTTGCGAGGGATGATCGCGAGTGAAGGGATTCTGACATCGCGCGGTGGAGTTAGCTCTCACGCTGCACTGGTGGCTCGTCAAATGGGAAAAGTGTGTGTCTGTGGTGCCCATGATGTTGTGATTGACTACGAAAAACGCACACTAACTGTGGGCGACAACGTTCTCAAAGCAGGAGATTTCATCTCAATTGATGGAACAACGGGTGAAATCTTTGCCGGTCACGTCGACACAGCTCCTAGTGAAGTAAACCAGGTACTCTCTGGGCAAAAACCGAAAGAAGAAAGCTACACTTTCAAAATCTTCTCAACCATCATGGATTGGGCAGATAAGTACCGTCGCATGAATGTTCGCACCAACGCGGACAATCCAAAACAGGCCGCCAATGCGATCTCATTTGGAGCGGAAGGCATTGGACTGTGTCGCACCGAGCATATGTTTTTCGAAGGGGACCGTATTGATGTGATGCGTCAGATGATTCTCGCCTACTCTACCGAAGAACGCCGTCGAGCGCTGGATAAACTCCTTCCATTCCAAAAAGAAGACTTCAAAGGAATCTTTGAGGAGATGAAGGGGCTTCCAGTAACCATTCGTTTGCTGGACCCACCATTGCATGAATTCCTACCACACGAAGGAGGAGCACGTCATGCCTTGGCAGAAAAAATTGCATATCCCACAGGAAGCAATTGCTGAGCGAGTGGCCGCGTTACATGAAGCGAACCCAATGCTTGGACATCGTGGCTGCCGCCTCGGCATTTCCTACCCTGAAATCACTGAAATGCAATCCCGCGCGATCTTTGAAGCGGCTGCAGAAGTGACAAAAGCTGGAATCGAAGTAAACGTTGAAGTGATGGTTCCGCTAATCGGATTTGAAGCAGAACTGAAAAATCAAACTGCCATCATCCGTCGAGTGGCAAAGGAGGTCTTCGACCGCGAAGGCGTCAGCCCCAACTTCATGGTTGGAACCATGGTTGAGATTCCTCGTGCAGCACTCAATGCGGACAAAATTGCAAACGATGCAGAGTTCTTCAGTTTTGGAACCAATGACCTGACTCAAACCACACTGGGTATGAGCCGGGATGACTCCGGTAGCTATCTTCCGATCTACAAGGATCTTGAAATAGTCACTCAGAACCCATTCGCTTCGATCGATGTCGACGGTGTAGGACAGCTAGTGGACATTGCAGTTCAGCGAGGTCGCAGCACACGCAACGATATCAAACTAGGCGTCTGTGGTGAACATGGTGGAGATCCGGCTTCCATTAACTTCTTCCACAGCGTTGGATTGAACTACGTCAGTTGTTCACCACCACGTGTCCCTGTGGCAAGACTAGCAGCTGCACAAGCCGCATTGCGGAATTCCTAATCCCAGCAGACTAACTAGGTGGTTTTTGAAGATTTTCGGAATTCCCATTACCTTCAAAACACCAACTTTGATAAAGCCTCCGGCATCTTTGACCGGAGGCTTTTATATTTTCAAAAAAATGAGGAATTCGGCTTGGCATTTAAGAGCTCAAAGGTAATCTGCCCTACTGATGAACCTACGCGTCATTCTACTAGATTTTGACGGTACTATTGCCGATACCTTTACCGAAACGGTGAGGATGTTTAACCATTTTGCTCAAAAATATGGTTACGACCGTATTGGCGTGGACGATATTGAAAAAGCTCGTCACATGAATGCCTGGCAGTTGTTGAAATTTGTCAGAATCCCAAAACGTAAAGTTCCATTCCTCCTCAGAAAAGGGCGAAAAATGCTCTACAGCAACCTTGATAAAATTACGGTTTTTGATGGAGTAAGGGAATTGCTGGAATGGGCGGAATCATCCGGAATTCCTTGCGGAATTGTAACTTCGAATTCCAGAAAAAATGTGGAACGGTTTGTATTGTTGAATCAGCTTCCCAACATTCATTTTGTAAGATCATCTTCTCGCCTCATGGGTAAACCTCGTGAATTTAAACGAATTTTCAAGAAAAGAGGCATCGACAAAGATACAGTGCTCTACATCGGTGATGAGAGCAGGGATATCGAAGCTGCAAGAGAATCTGGCATAAAAATAATATCGGTGACCTGGGGTTATAATGCGAAGCAATCACTAATGGATCATAATCCAGACTTCGTAGTAGAATCCTCCGATCAACTATTGAAAACTCTCGAATCGCTCCGAAATTCGGAAGCATGATCCGACTGCATCTCTTGATGCAGCCTCAAACAATTGGAGACTTGTTGCGCTAATCAATGCGCAACACCAAAATTGAATAGAGATGAAGCCCAGGAAGTGACAAAAGATACTCCCTAAAGCCGATCGTGGAAGGTTCATGGTTTCGGTTAAAAAAAACTACCTTCTTATACCAATTAGCGCTCAAAAGACATCAAACTGAAACAGATCTCATGCGAGCATGAGATACTACAAAATACGAAGTGTCACATTCGATGTTCGCATCGGATATTGCACAGTGTGATTTAAACGCTAATCGGTATGACATTCGCGAACCAATTGAATGAACAGACATTCAGCCGGGTAGCGCAGATCTTGGGTGCGGCGTATTGAATCCATTGCCTTCGACATCCTCTTCCGAAGCCCATGAATTCATTCGTGGCTTTATCCAGATTAGGTTTATTCCTCTCTTAATAGGGTATGGTCTTTAACCAACCGCCTAAACTCCCAAGATAGTGCCTGATTCGATCTTCGGCTTAGCTTGCAAACGATTCCAGGCAACCTTAAAAGAATCAGAATCTGATGCAAAGAGAGGATCTATCTCAAAATCGAAAGTGGGGATACCCGCTTCATCTGTTTCCACTATAACCCCCACCTCTTTCAACCACTTGGCCCACATACGCAGCTGATGCTGCTTACAAGTCAGCGCAGAATCGACTCCCTCAGCATTCTTAACCGGACTAAAGTCTTCTTCCCTTAGGGTTTCGATCAGTTCGTTTCGTTGGGCAAATGGAACGGCGTCGAAAACGAACATTTCAAACTTCACTCCATTGGCTTCTGTGGGTTTTTGAACCGTTCCATTTTCATCCACAAATGGGATCTTTTTCACCGCTTTGTGGAAAGGAAGTTTCATTTCAGAATCATCAGCGCCGAGTTTTTTCACAAACGCCACATCCATGATATGAATGGCGATACTACCAGCGACAAAGCGCAAGTCACCGTTTTCATCGCGTTGCTCCTGATATTCTGCCGGAAGGTCGCTGTATTCCACGACCATTTGCTTGCCTTTGTAGTCACAGAAGTGACCCACTTTTTCATGGGGGTAGGCCTTGGGGATCATCTTACTGGAAAGCTCTGCCTTTTGCTGTAAATGAAACCCAATAAAATAAGGATCAACCACTTTCACGAGTGGATTATCCACCTGAAAATAGGAAATCACCTGGATACCCAATTCTTCCATCAGCTTTACCGCACCGCTGCGATTCAACGCCCGAAGAGCGCCGCCATGGCCATCAGGAGTCATCACCAACTGGTGCTTGTTCTCGAGGATTAGTTTGCCATCAAAATCAACCGCAGGCATCAACCCCTGGCTGAAAAAGTGCACACGATGGTGTTCGAGGCCAAAAAAGTCGTTCTTCTTGAAAAACGACACCGTTTCCTCATGATTCACAATACTGGTCATGATGAACCAATAGACAGGTGCCCCATATACTTTTTCTGCAAATCCGATTTTTTTCGCAAAAACTTCAAAAAGCGTCGCCTTTGAAACAGGAGAAACCGGAAATGTTCCTTTAGGTCCGTCATAGCCAAGTCGAGTACCCTGCCCTCCCGCAACGGTAAACGCTGCAACTCGACCGTGACGCAATGCTTCTTCTCCAAACATCTTTGCTGTTTCCCACCTGGAGGCTAGCTCCGGTTTATTCTCGGGATGCGAGACGTAGGCTGAGGGCTCCATCAGCCGGAAATCAACATCGAGCGGAACATCGTGTTTCACATATTTTTCGACCAGATCCTCTAGTTCAGCGAGGTCAATATCCCGAATCTGTTCCAATAGAGCATTTTTCTCGATTTCATTCAATTCCGGAAAAAACTGAAAGATATGTCCCTGTCCGTGAGCGTTAAATTTCTCGATGAGTGCATTGTCAGCATCTGTCATAACGGAATTATTTTTTAAAATTTGTATTAATGTTGCCCTAAAAGAATGATCAGTTGAAAGCCTCAGAACTTACTGCTCATCGACGTGAACAATAACATCATCAGGATCCACATATTTCAGCCGTTCTCGCGCCACTCGTTCTAAAAAGGCAGGATTTGTGTTCAATTTGTCCAAAAACTTCCGCTTGACTTCAATAGCGTGCTCAGTATCGGCCAATTGTTTTTCCAATTGCACCATCCGTTCCTTTTGAAAATCCCGTTGACGGACAGACGAAGGAATGAGCTTCACAGTCGTGATGCAAAGAAACACGGCAGCAAACAAGATGCCACCCCAGGAAAAAAAAAGATAAAACCTATTGGACCACAGGGCCATGATTCAAATCGAAATTTGCCTGTCGATTCGCGATAGATCGACGAATTAGATCAACCCTTTATAAGCGGTCGGACTCAATAGCTCATCGACCTGAGAGGCGTCTTCCAGTTCGATCTTTAAAACCCAACCATCATCATAAGGAGAGGAATTGATGAGCTCCGGATTATCGTCCAAGGCGGAATTGACTTCAATCACTTTGCCAGCTACAGGCAGGTAAAGGTCGGAAGCTGCTTTCACCGACTCAACGACACCAAATGCATCCCCTTTTTTGAATTCCGTTCCGACTTCAGGTAATTCAACAAAAGTCACATCACCCAAGCTTTCCTGAGCAAAATCCGTCACGCCGATGGTGCCGATGTTTCCATCTGCAACAATCCACTCATGGTCCTGCGTATACTTTAAATCGTCTCTAATGATACTCATATTGCTATTCTTTAGATCTCAAAAAGGGATTCAGAAAAACCAACGCTAAGTTGTGGCTTCCTAACGGTCAAGGAAATCAAAAGGGACAATTCGCTCTATTTTATCGGAGGTTTTACGATTTCGACCTTAAAAGGTTTTCCCCGAAGTCGAACTTCGATTTCTGTGGACTCGACGCAGTCACTATTGATCATCAGTGAACCAATCGCCACTCCTGCGATCGGTGAAAAAGTGCCAGAAAGCACTTCCCCTACTTGGGCTTCACCTAACCAAACAGCCTCTCCCTGCCTAGCGATGCGTCGGTCATTGAGTTTGTAGAATTTCACTCGTTTCTGTGGCTTCGCCGATTTGATTGTCTGGAGGGCATCTTTTGCAACAAAGTCATTCGGTTTCTTCAGTTTTACGGTCCAACCGAGTCCTGCGGTAATGGGGTCGATCGAGTCGCTAATTTCGTGTCCGTACAATGGGTAACCCGCTTCGAGCCTCAAACTATCACGACACCCTAAGCCGCAGTAAAAGTCACTCAGGTCCATCGTTTCGGCGCGCTGAGCAATCGCTTCAGCGACCGTTACTGCTTCTTTTGCGTCGATATAGAGTTCATATCCATCTTCCCCCGTATAACCCGTCGCAGAGAGCAGAAGTTCAACTCCAGCGATAGTCACACTCATATGGTGAAACCGTCCGAGCGAAGAGAGATCAAAATCTGCAACTAGCGGTTGCAGAAATTCCTGACTGCGGGGTCCTTGCAGCGCGAGCAGCGCGTATTGATCAGACTCATCGGCTAAACTCACATCAAAGCCGGAGCGTTGCTCGAGCATCCATGCAAAATCCTTATCGATGTTACTTGCGTTGACACAGATAAGATAGCGTTTCTGGCCCAGTCGGTAAACGATCAAATCATCAACAACCCCACCGTCGGGATAACACATCATCGAGTATTTGGATGCCCCGATTTCCAGAGCACTAAAATCATTGGTCAACAAATGATTTAAATAGTCTTCGCATTGAGCCCCTGTGAGGATAATTTCACCCATGTGGGATACATCAAAGAGTCCTACCGATTTCCGAACTGCAAGATGCTCTTGAATGATGCTGGTATACTGCACAGGCATATTCCAGCCAGCAAAAGGGACGAATCGAGCTCCTTTGGATTCATGGAACGACTTGAGTGGAATATCTCTGATCTCTGACATAACAAAATTTCGGGTTTGGTAATTTCTATTAAGAAATCCACTCGTCTTTAAACGGCGAGCCAAATCATAATAAATTCGATGACAATGTTTTCGAAGGATGAAAGAAGGAGTCAAGAAATGCCTTGGAAATAACCTTGAACATCACCGTAGAATATTGTTTCTAACACTCCAGATATGAATCCCTTTCTAATAGCCAGTATTCCCATTATCACAGCCCTCATCGGATGGTTTACCAACTGGGTGGCGATTCGCATGCTTTTTCGTCCGAGGCAACCCGTAAAATTCCTGGGACTTTCATTCCAAGGTCTCATACCAAGACGACAAGCGGATCTGGCAAAACAGACAGCGGAAATCATTGAAACGGAAATTCTGCACCAGCATGCGATTAGAGATGCCATTCAGAGTATTGATATCGAACCTCACCTAAGAACGCTTGTCGAACGCATGGTAGATCGTAAACTGAAAGATAAACTCTCAAGTATTCCGTTTGTAGGAGGTTTCATAAACGACAGTACTCTCGAGATGATCAAAAAGATGGCAATCGAAAGCCTTCAGGATGAAATTCCCAGTATTATAGAAAATGTCTCAAACGATCTCGAATCAAAAATCCAAGTCAAACACATGGTCCAAGAACGCATGAATGCGCTTGATCTTGATGCCTTGGAAAACATCGTACAGAAAGTCGCCAAAAATGAATTCCGAACGATCGAACACTTAGGAGCGGTGCTTGGTTTCGTTGTCGGATTGTTGCAAGTTGGGTTGTTATTCTTGTTAAATTAAAATTTTGCAACTTACCCCAAGAAATAACTTGGATGATTATTGGTCTTCCAACCGCACCGTCATAGGATTTATCTCCAGAGATAAGGACAAATCTTAGATTTCGACGAAGAATCTAAGTTCCTATTTGAATTTCCATATATTAGGGATAGGTTATAGATCAATTAACCCCCACTTTTATGATCTATAAGCTCGAGACCCCAACTGGAGCAAAAACTCCATCGCTACTCCAAGCCCATGAAAATAAATTCCGTGCAGAAATGCGCGAGACTCTGTTGGACTTCATTAAAAGTAATGACCGTAGGGCGATTCCACTGAAGATTCCCAGCAAATCCGGAGATTTCCAAAAGCTTCCGGGCATGCATTACCACTTCAAACCAGAAATCTTTATTCAATTACAGGGGGATACCAAGTTCGTCCTCCCTCATGAAGAAACCCTCCTGCTCGAGGGCGATATGGCGGTTATGCCCACTGGTATTCCACACAAAGAAGTGATTTATCCAAAGGATCATCGTTTCCGGAATTTGGTCGTGGGGTTTTACTCCAATACGATTAGCCTGCATTTTGCCTACGAAGCAGCTCCTCAAAAACCGGACATTGAGTATATCCAGTTCTACGATACGCCCAATTTGGATCATTATGTGAGCCTTACCAATCAGTTAGTGGAGGTTTTCCATTCCACCTCTCCGGCGAGAGACTACATCATCAAAGGCATTGTTACGAACTTGTTAGCCTCTTTCCTCGATTTAGTGGAAAATGGAAACAACAGTCTGAACAAAGACATTGGTAAGGTTTTTCAAACGAAGTGGATTGTTAGGGAGCAAATATCCAACCCAGATCTCAATGTGAAAATGATTGCAACTCATCTTCAATGTTCTGCCGACTACCTCTCTCACCTTTTCCACAGTGAAACTGGCGAAAAACTCATTCATTACATCCAACGGATTCGCATAAGAGGAGCCACCTATGCTCTCGAAACGACCTCGCTATATGTTTCCGAGATAGCATGGTCGAGTGGTTACACGGATGCAGCCTATTTTGCGCGGATTTTCAAAAAATTTACGGGATTGTCCCCTGCAGATTACCGCGCCAATTTTCAGAAAAAGCACCAGGAAGAGGAAGATACCCCTAAAAGTGTCTACCACGACCGCGAAGACTTTTCACCCGGCAGAGCAAAAATTGCCAGTTAATCCTTTCGCAAAATCAATAGGAATAGTTGCTTTTAAGACAAATCCCCGCATAGATCCAGATGAGTAAAGCGGCCGTGGCTTCGTTCATGGCGCTATTTTATTGATACGATCAACATCTGTGCTCAACCCACACATTCATTACTTTTGTCCCAATAAAATCCGTATAACTTTGCACTGCTTCGTCCGGATTTCAATCATCGCCTTTCTTTCATTGCGATGCTCTGCGGCAAATGATTTGGATTCATTATTGTCCGATCAATGGATCCACACTGAATGGGATCATGTGACAGTAGTCAGTAATGCCTCTCTGAAAAATACTGAAGTCATCACCACTGGGGTCGCTGACTTCCTCGATCATATTGCCAAGGTATTGCCCTACCCAACTCGAGAGGATCATTGGCCACTTCGCATCTACGTCTGCAAAGACAATGAAACCTTTGCCATGCTTGCCCCTAATGAATCGAAGTATCAAGAGGACGTATCAGGAGTTTTCACCCAAGGATTAGGTTATGATGTAATTCTTGTCCTTGCAAATGCACAAAAGTCTCGGCTGCGCTCTGTTCTATACCACGAGCTGGTACATCGGGAAATGCGGTCCCAGGGAGAGATCCCACTCTGGCTCGACGAAGGCATTGCAGAAGTCTTTTCTCTGTTTCGGATCAAAAATAAATCCCTTCAATACGGATTATCAGACTCAAAGCACCGCCATTGGATACAGCGAAATAACCCGACTGCATTTAACCGATTGTTTCATGTGAATCATGGTTCTCCTGAATACAATGAACGCACGCTCAGCGGAGGCTTCTACGCCACAGCCTGGATATTCACCCACTATGCCCTATTCGCTGATGATGGTGCATTCAAAGATCGATTTTTCCATTTTATTGAAGCGGCACGGAAGCAAGTTGCAACAGAAACCCTTTTTCAAAAGCACTTTGAAATGTCCTACGCGGAAATGACAGATAGGCTTAAAAAATATACTCGCTCATTTCGGTTTCCCAAAGGAGAAATCCCGCTGACTGGAACCAACTCAAGTCATTCCTTCGAATGGACTCAAAGCGAAGCCCGAATCAATGAACTTCTGCTAACAGGCGCCAAAACGTTATCTCGCAGATTCCAAGATTCTCGTGATATTCTCAACCACCTTTCCGAACCAACAGAAGTTCAAAATGCTAAAGAACTCGCCAATCTCGAACGAATTGAACAGGCCACACTAGCTTTTTATGAATATGATTTTGAAACAGCTCATCACATTGCCCGATCAGCTTACCAGAATGGCAACCGATCTCCAACGATCCTGCTGTTAACTGCCCAGGCGTTACTGCAGGTGATTCCTGGGCAAAAGGTTTATTACAATGTGGTGGTACCGTTGCCAGAGCTGAACAAAGCATTTCGATGTATCAACCAACTATTAACCTTTGCACCCCGCAATCCCCTCGCCTGCCGACTCTATGCCCTTGCTTGGATCCGCACTAACTCGGAACCTTCTCCATCTCAATATCGGAAGTTAATGGATAACGCACGAACCCTGGGAGATGACTCAGAAATCGCTTTTCTCACCGCCGATCTCATGATTTTCCATCGCAAATATAGGAACGCAAAAGCGATTTTAGAGTATTTTAGAGATCACACCTATAACCAACAAGCGCGGGATGAAGCAATAGAGCGGCTTCAAAAGCTTCCTTAGACCGCGGTTGCAATTGAACAAACCCTCATGTCTGTACAAAACAAAGCCCAGTCAATTAAGACTGGGCTTTTTGGACACCAAAGTGTCCTCATCAACAACATCAAGTATGAGAGTGATCCATTTCTTTTTGGAATACAACTAAATTTTTATCCGTTAATCAGTAGGATTTAGGAGTAGCGATTTACTGATGAGATTTTTTCTGATCCAATTGATCAGTCACAAACATCACACTTGCAGCAGCTAGGATCATGAACACACCCGCACCCATAATCGCATTAAATGGATTCCCCATATAAACATATTTTAAAATCAAGGTCCCTAACAGTCCGTTCACTATTTGCGGGATGGTGATGGACATATTAAATAGTCCCATAAAGACACCCATTTGTTTTGGCGGAAGCGAATTTGCCAGTATTGCATAAGGCATCGCAAGAATACTCCCCCAGGCAAGTCCGATTCCAATCATCGGTATAAGTAGCCAAGTTGCGCTCGTAAATAACGAAAAGGACAAAAAGGAGACGCCTCCAATCGCCAAAGCCAAAGCATGGGTCTTTTTCCTCCCAATTTTTGACGCCAGCACAGGCAATGAGAGTGCGACCACTGCCGATACTCCATTGTAAACACCAAACAGAATGCCCACCCAATCTCCCGCCTCCTGATATTTCAGACTACTAGGATCAATGGTCCCATAAAATTGTGAAGCGATTGCCGGAGTCGTATAGACCCACATGGAAAAGAGAGCAAACCATGAGAAAAACTGCACAACAAGGAGCTGCAGCATTGTTTTGGGTATTTTGAATTTCTGCTTCTCCTCGGGAGCTTCTTCATCCTCATAAAATTCGGGAGGATATTCCTTGGTGGTAACAACGGTATAAACAATCGCACTGATCAAAACAGCTGCTCCAATATAAAAGGACCAAACAACATTCCCCGGAACCTGCCCAGCTTCAGCTTCTTTCGAAATCCCCACAAAGTTCCCAAGAATGTAGGGAAGCCAAGATCCAATGACTGCTCCCAATCCAATCAGAAGCGTTTGCACGCTAAATCCTAGCGTATGCTGTTCCTCAGGCAGTTTGTCTGCGACCAAGGCCCTGAAGGGTTCCATCGATATATTGATAGAGGCATCCATGATCATCAATAGGCCTCCTCCGACAAACATTGGAGCGATGAAATGAGCGAAATGAGACGCGTTAGGCATCAAAATAAGAGCCATACTTGTGAGACTGGCTCCAACCAAAAAGTAGGGTCGACGGCGCCCCAATCCAGTCCAGGTCTTGTCGCTGAAATAGCCTACAATCGGCTGGATTAACATCCCGGTTATCGGCGCAACTAGCCAAAACCAGTTGAGGTGCTCAATGTCAGCACCAAACGTTTGCAGGATGCGACTGGCATTAGCATTTTGTAGGGCAAAGCCAAACTGAATGCCCAAAAACCCGAAACTCATGTTCCAGATTTGCCAAAAACTCAATCTTGGTTTTTTCATAACATTACTCCTCTTTCGTTTTCGAAATCATCAACTCATTTTTCAATCTCAGCAGCAACAATGCTGTGTCTGACAGTTTTTTCCACTCCCTAATTGGAAAGAAGTGATTCACTATCCTCAGCTTTTGAATTCGGTGTTTCACTAAAATTCCGATTTCCGGACATTCCTTCCCGCCCATACAATCGCTGCCAGTAAAGAATCTGCTCACCTCGTTTTACGATCAATCGATCCAACTGATCCTGACGGAAACGCCACTTCCAATTACCGGAGGCAGTGCCGGGACGATTAAACCGTGCATCCGTAGGAAGATCGAATAGATCCTGCAAAGGAATGATCGCTAAATTGGAAACACTCGAAAGCGCAGCCCGAATCATGGGCCAGGCAGAGTGGGAATCTTCAGTGTCAAAATAGGATCGAACCCGTTGTTTTTCTTCCCCTTGAAGCGAGCTCAACCAAGCACGGGTCGTATCATTGTCGTGAGTTCCGGTATAAACCACCGAATTCCGTTCAAAACAGTGAGGGAGGTTCACATGATTTTCATCATGACCAAAACCGAACTGAAGAACCTTCATCCCGGGGAATCCACTCTCTACTCTCAATTTGTAAACATCTTCGGTAATGTATCCCAGATCTTCAGCAATCAACCTTGCCTGTGGAAGAGACATAGATAAAACCTTAAAAAACTCACTTCCAGGTGCGCGTAACCACTCCCCACTTCGTGCATCATTGGCTCCGGCTGGTATCGACCAGTAAGAATCAAATCCACGAAAATGATCGAGTCGAATGACGTCGTATAACTTGAAACTTCGTTCGATCCGTTTGAGCCACCATGAATACCCAGAACCCTTGTGCAATTCCCAATCATAAAGGGGATTTCCCCAAAGTTGACCCATATTTGAAAAATAATCGGGGGGAACACCCGCCACCGTATTCAATTGTCCCTCTTCATCCAGGGTAAACAATTCGGGATTCTGCCAACAATCAGCACTATCGTAAGAGACAAAAATGGGGAGATCCCCGATGATTTGAATTCCATGTTGCTGAGCATATCGACGTAAACCCATCCATTGTTGATAAAAACAATACTGATAAAAGCGCTGACGGTCGCATTCTGCAGCGATGCTGCCTTCAAGTTTCCACTCTTTGGCACGATTCCAAGTTCTCCATTCTTCGCTCCATTCGTGCCAGGGACGCCCGTTATGATACTGTTTTAGCGCCATAAACAAGGAATAGGGTTCCAACCAGCTGGCTTCTTCTTCAACAAACTCTTTGAACGTTTTATCACCAATCACAACTGGAGAATCATCATATCGATCTTTAGCCAGTGTTAAAATGTTCCAGAATCGACGATATAATTCACCATAATCAACCTCATCTACAGATAGAGTTTTCAAGGATTCAACCCAGGATTCTTCGACCAAACCTAAGTCCAAAAGGGCATCGAGATCGATAAAATAGGGATTTCCTGCATACGAAGAAAAAGACTGATAAGGAGAATCACCATAGCCTGTCGGACCGACGGGACAAATCTGCCAAAAGGTAAATCGATGATTACTCAAAAAATCAATAAAACCCCGTGCGCCTTTCCCCAAATTCCCAATCCCAAAATCACTTGGAAGCGAGGAAATATGAGCTAGCACTCCCGACCATCGGGTGTCCAACCATTGCCTGTTCGCGTTCATCATTACTCAGCTTCTCAAAATTTTTCGGTTAAAAAAATATGACATTGGACAGAGGTCCCTGATCGATGCTTTTGAAGACACCTTTCAAACAAAGGGGATTGCTGAATTGAAAAGACCCCTGTCCAATCATACTGGCTGCATCTCAGCAACTTCAGTTTTTAAATGCTAGAAAACGTTCGTTTCGCACGCTACTATGCACTAAGGAAGTATTCCGATAACTACCGGACAAATCTTAGGGAGACTCCAAGAATTAAGGTATGGATTCCAGAGGACCGTATTCCCCGGTCGAATCAGAGTCCCTTTCGAAGTAGAAAACTAGAGGAGCTTCCTTTTCCCAATGCGATTACTTCCGAACGTTTGACTGCTACTAACTGTCCATCGTAACGGGCCTTAACGCTGACCCCATTGAGACTAATGAAAAAAGAACACATCAAGATTGGATTCGACACCTACACACTCAACATTTTCACATCGACGATTCGAGGCTCAGGTCGTCAACAAAACAAATGGGAACTGAATATCACTAACCAATATGGTGCTCCAGTGATGCATACAAGTGTAGATGAGGAACTGGCCCAGTTTGTGGAATCAAAAACCGAAATTCCAACGAAAACATTGTTAGCAGAATATGGGAAAACGCAGCTACTGAACCTGAGTCGAAGAACTCGAACCGTATGATCGAAGGATTCCATTCCCTAACTCAAATTAGTTCGATGGGAGGTGGGTTGAGCAGGGCTGTCTGTTAAACTATGTAGGTCTAGAAAATTTCAGATAACTCGCTCGTTGAAGGCTTAACCAAAACTATTTTTTCCGATATCTCATTCTCTTTTCGAAGAGGAAAACTTACCCGAAAAAAGGATCCTTTCCCTTCACTACTTTCGAATTCCACTTCGCCCCCCATTGCCTGGGTCAGCGATTTTACGGCACTCAGGCCAAAACGCATTGAATTTTTCACCCCATTCGTATTCGAAAAAGGATCGAAGAGGGATTCAAACTGATCGCGAGCAATACCCGGACCCTTATCCCGAATTCCGATCATCACCTTATCGCCTGTAACCTTCATCGTAAGTTCAATTTTACTATCTGCTGGAGAATATTTCGAAGCATTACTTATGAGATTAGAAATCACCTGAATGAGTGCAGATTCCTCGCACATGATAGATACATTTTGAGTCGCTAGTTCAAAGTTTGAAACGAGCCTCTGACCCTTGGCCTGCAACATCAATCGATTCTCTATTGCCGCGACTTTGAGTATCGGTTGCACGGCTCGGGGTTCGAGAGTGAGGTGGAGCTCTCCAGAGTAAATCAATTCGAAATTTATTAAATTTTCCACGATTGAAACTGCCTGTTTCCCACTCGCACTTGCCAGATCAATCAATTCTTCCCTTACTTTGAGATCATCGATGGTCTCCTTAATACGAAGAGTGTCAATAATCCCCATCATTCCAGTGAGCGGATTTCTTAAATCGTGGGAAATGGTCGAAATCAAGTAATGATTCCTCTTTCCCAGCGTTTCCAACTCGGCTTTCTTCCGGTTGAGTTGAACCTGTAAATCCCTAAGCGATTGATCAGCCTTCGACTTCGTCCAAAACAGTAGAACCATCAATCCCATTGCGAGCAATGAAACTAATAACAACAGGCTCACCGAATTCTGGTTAAGCATCGCAATGAACTGAGGAGAAGGAGAATCTAATATCACCAACCTTGACTCATCCACAACACGACCAATAGCGGAGGTTACGAATAGGCCCAGCATACCAACTATCCGAACCATATTCAAAAAAAGGAGTTTTGAATTCGTTTTAAACCAGAAAGGCATTGGGAAAATTAGGATTAGAGGAATGAGAAGAAAGTTCTTAAAGCATAGTATAATAGTAATCCCCCAACAATCTCGAGTTTTTAATGATTCACCGTCAAATAGCGATAATACGATCAGTGCCCCAATTTAGCACCAGCCGAGGCGTATCTTCTTTTGCAATGCACATTAAAATCACCCTTTCTTGACTTGAATCAACTCACGAGAAGGAAATCAAGACACCGAGATGGCAAGGAATATGGACGCGCAATAGATCGACACAAAAAACCCGGACTTAACCATCCGGGTTTTAGAAAAATCAATCGATTTTTGATGAAGCTTAGTGGGAAACTTCCAATTTTTTCCCCTTGTCTTGCCCCATTTCATTGAGCAAGTGGATGAACCATGAAACATCAATATCGAAAGGTTTCCCCCCTTTGATTCGATCAAACTCAATCGCCCGAAGGATGCCATTCTGATCTTCGTCATGACCAATCACACCACTTCCACCTTCCAATGCCCGTTGAACAGCCAAATCAGTGCAGCTTTTGATTAAACGTAAATCCTCAGTATTGGCCGGAGCAGCCCGTGAGAAATAACCGCTCTTCTGAACCATCACCTTTTCAGCACCAATCATCTCAGCAAATTGGCTCGCAAACCATTTTCCCGGATTCACGGCATCGAGCTTAACGTGACCAAATGCATCGCGTGGCACTTCCTGTCCTTTTGCTTCCATTTCAGCAACAATGCTATCCAATCCAGCACCTTCAGAAATGAATATATTCACGCAATCGATATCATCCATCACGGCCTTGAGTCGTTTCGCTTCTTCCTCAAGATTAACTTCCATTTCTGGAATGTAAATCGCGTGCACATCACGGCGATCCATACTCAATCCGAGTTCAGGAACATAGTCATCATGACTGATCAGCGTGTGATATTCCAATGCAGTAGCAGCAGTCAACCATCCGCAATTGCGCCCCATGACTTCGTGAACAATCAACATACGTGGGTTCGCACTGTGCTCTGAGACCACATTGTCAAAAAACAACGCACCCTGCTCCGCAGCAGTCCAGGCACCAAGACTCTGACGAATCGGATACACATCGTTATCAATTGTTTTTGGCAACCCGATCACTTGAAGTCCATAGTCGTTTTCAGAGAGAAATTTAGCAAGATCTGCAGCTGCAGTATTTGTGTCATCTCCACCGATAGTGTGCAACACGTTCACACCGTCTTTGATGAGTTGATCCGCTGCAACTTTCTGAGGATTCTCTCCTGGTTTGACTAAGCCACGTTTTTCACAGTCCTTCACATTGGTGAGTTTGACTCGGCTGTTCCCTATCGGACTTCCCCCATAACGGTGCAACGTGCCCGCATGTTCGCGGATTTCGTCAGTCACTTTAATACTCTCGCCCAGTAGAAGCCCTTTATAACCTCCAACGTAGCACAGGATCTCGATTTCGGGATCGATTTCCGTGTAGCGTTCAATCAGCCCCCCAACGGCTGAAGACAAACAGGGAGCCAATCCCCCTGCAGTTAGAATTCCGATCTTTTTTTTCTGTTCAGACATAGCTATCAAATAATTATGCCCCGTCCTATGGAGATGAGCCGCGAAACACAAATCATTTTGCTAAAAATCCGCGCATACGTATGAAGGAATTCTTATCAGAAAAGTAAAATAGGCCTTTGAAGCAGAGGTTCTGTGATCACTGTCGTCAAAAAAATAGCTTGGAAGATATCGAGCAGTTTGTTCGGTCGACTACTTGTCTATCGCACCAAATTCTCTCTCTGGTAACCTGCCATCATTTTATCCAATAATGAACAAACAGAAAGCAATGGGGATACGATATACCATCATTATCAGCGGATTCTAAAACTGAAACGGAAACCTTTCCGCCTATTTCTTTTCTGCAGCAAGATACCCCATCTTCACGGAGTCATCGATGACCTGCTTCGCTGCTTCCCAAAGAGATTTAGATCCAAGTTCAATAACTTGGTTGATTTCATAGACATCTGATTTCTGCACTCCATGCTCTTTCCAACTATGTCCTTTTGCGTAATAGTTGTGAAGGAGGGGAATAATCCGATCACATGCCCCGGCATACTTAGCTTCCGCTGTTTCCTTCGCCTCAAACTCTTCCCACAGGGCCCTGAGTTCGTCGCGCTGGTCCTCAGGTAATAGCCCAAAGATCCGCTCCGCAGCTTCCCGTTCCCGTTCCACTTTACCTTCATTACCTTCCTTATCGTAAATGTAAACATCTCCAGCATCGATCTCAACAACGTCGTGCACGAGCAACATTTTCATGACTTTAAGAATATCGACGGCCTCATCCGCGTATTCCTGAAACATCAGAGCAACCACCGTCACGTGCCAGCTATGTTCGCCTGAATTCTCGAGCCGAGTCTCATGTGACAAAATCGTGCGTCTTAGAACTGATTTGAGTTTATCCAATTCGATCAGAAAATTGACCTGCTGTTGAAACCTTTTACTGAATCCTTCCATTATGTTATTCCTTCAACTTTATTGGGCTATTGTGTCACACTTGCCCTAAAGCGTGACACTACATTTGAGCCACATTGTATTTACTGACACAGTCACCACACAACACGAATCACTTATAACCCTCTATATAAAGCACTTACAAATCCATTTACAAATGGCACTTCGCTTGCTCAATAAACAACGCTCGCAGGAACGACGAGCTCTCACAATTATACCTTTAATCGAATAAACAGAGATAACATGAGTCTATCACTACAATCAGCAAACCTTACTCCAATCGGAGATCGAGTTCTTGTTAAACTAACGGCCGCTGAAGAAGAACAGCAAGTCGGTGGGATTTATATCCCCGATTCCGCAAAGGAAAAACCGCAAACTGCGGAAGTCGTAGCCCTTGGGTCCGGAAAAAAGGATGGCGAGGCAATCGAGTTCCAGGTGAAAGTTGGAGACAACGTTCTCATCAGTAAATACGGAGGAACCGAAGTAAAAATCGGCGGCGTACTCCACAATTTGCTCCGTGAAGACGATATCCTTGGAATCATTGGATAATCGTAACTGGAATTACACTTTATAAATTAACCTGAATTCTTAAAAAATTATGGCTAAACAAATTCTTTTCGAAGAAGATGCGAGAGCAAAGATCCTCAAAGGTGTTGAGGTATTGGCTCGCTCAGTAAAAGTAACATTGGGACCGCGCGGTCGCAACGTTCTCATCGACAAAAAGTTCGGTGCTCCTACGATGACTAAGGACGGTGTCACCGTTGCTAAGGAAATCGAACTCGAAGATCCATTTGAAAATATCGGCGCACAGATGGTGAAGGAAGTTGCCTCCAAGACCTCTGATCTTGCGGGTGATGGAACAACGACTGCAACTGTTCTCGGTGAAGCAATTTACCGTCAAGGACTGAAGAACGTTACTGCTGGTGCAAACCCAATCTATTTAAAGCGCGGTATCGATAAGGCAGTTGAAGCTGGAATCGGCGCATTGAAAGAGCTCTCCAATCCTGTTAAGGACCGCGAAGAGATCAAGAGTGTTGCTACTGTTTCCGCAAACTGGGATACTGAAATCGGCGATATCATTGCTGAAGCAATGGATAAAGTCGGTAAAGACGGAACCATCACTGTTGAAGAAGCTAAGTCTATCGAAACTTCCCTCGACGTTGTTGAAGGGATGCAGTTCGATAAAGGTTACTTGAGCCCATACTTCTGCACTAACATGGATTCCATGGAAGTGGTATTGGATGACGCTTATATTCTCATCAACGAGAAGAAGATCAGCAACTTGCAGGATCTCCTCCCATTGCTCCAAGCTGTATCCAAAACTGGCAAACCTCTTATCATCATTGCTGAAGACGTCGAAGGTGAAGCTCTTGCAACTCTCGTTGTGAATAAGCTCCGCGGCACGTTGAACATCTGTGCGGTTAAGGCTCCAGGGTTTGGTGATCGTCGTAAAGCAATGCTTGAAGACATCGCTGTATTGACGGGTGGTAAATTCCTTTCTGAAGACCTCGGAATCAAACTTGAGAATGTTCAAATTGAAGACTTGGGTTCTGCAAAGCGCATCACAGTCAGCAAAGAAGACACTACTATCGTCGAAGGCGCTGGTGCAAGTGCTGACATCCAGGCTCGCGTAAAGCAGATCCGCAATCAAATCGAAGAAACTTCTTCTGACTACGATCGCGAAAAACTTCAAGAGCGCCTTGCTAAGCTAGCTGGTGGTGTTGCTGTAATCAATGTTGGCGCTGCGACTGAACCTGAAATGAAGGAGAAGAAAGCACGTGTTGAAGATGCATTGCACGCGACTCGCGCAGCGGTTGAAGAAGGTATCGTTCCTGGTGGTGGAGTTGCATTGTTGCGCGCCGCTGCTGCTATCGATGCTCTCGAGCTCGAAGGTGAAGAAGCTATCGGAGCAAAGATCGTACGCCGTGCAATCGAAGAGCCCCTGCGTCAACTCTGCGCAAATGCAGGTGTTGAAGGATCTCTCATTGTTCAGCAAGTACTCAGTTCTGAAGGAAGCAATGGTTACAACGTTGCAACTGGAGTATTCGAAGACCTCGTTGCAGCTGGTGTTGTTGACCCAACTAAGGTTACCCGCACTGCATTGCAAAACGCTGCTTCCGTAGGCGGAATCTTGCTTACCACTGAAGCCGTTATCACTGATCTCCCAGAAAAGAACGCCGGTGGCGCTCCGGACATGGGCGGAATGGGTGGAATGGGCGGAATGGGTGGAATGGGCGGAATGATGTAAGCCCTGGCACCTAGCCAATTCTTATTTTGAAAAAACCGATCCTTTCGAGGATCGGTTTTTTTGTGCTCAAAAACGAATCGACCCAGCAAACAACACCCAATTGTGTTCAACAGACTTCAAACAGAAGAAGCTCTTATGCCGTTCGCCAAGCTCACCAGTCATGAACAAGCATAAGATGCTTGCTACCCCTTATCAGCTGTAGCATCCAATGCTCGCATCGGTTATTTGAACCGTGTGAATCGCGAACAAACATAAATTTGTAACCTGAGAGGGATCGATTGCGTTTCTAATCATAGCACCACTTTAGATAAATTAACAGACGAGTGGTTTTGGGTCATATAAAAAGATAGTTATCATCAAAAAAGCCCGTGTGTTGGGGAACGCACGGGCTTTTGCCTTCTAAGAATTAAGAACAAGGGCGAAGACTCTAATACTGCACGGGATGAATGTAATCACCCCAACGATATCGAAGATTAGGCTTTAGAGGAATCTGCATTCCATCTGTTTCCTCCAGCCATTGAGTGAGCGCTTTGGCCATTTCCAAAATCCGTTCCTGATGCTCAGGGTCGTCGATCAAATTCACCATCTCATCAGGATCTTCCTCCAAGTCATAGAGTTCATTCCAATCCCAAATACCATGGTAGCGGATGTATTTGTATCGCTGAGTGCGCACTCCAAAGACCGTAGGAGTCATCGGAAAGTCGTTTTCCCAGAAGTATTCGTAGAATATTTGCTCCCGCCAGTTCGAATCGTCGCCTTCCAACAATTGAATGAAGGAACGTCCCGGCATGTAATCTGGTTTATTCACTCCAGCTATCTCCAAAATCGTCGGAGCAATGTCCACATTTTGCACTAACTGTTCTATTTTCTGCTCTTTAGTGCCATGGCGAGGATCGTATACGAGAAACGGCACTTTCCCACTCTCTTCATAAAAGTGACGCTTATCAATAAGCCCGTGCTCTCCCCAACTGAAACCATTATCCCCCATGTAAATGATCACAGTATTTTCACTCAGTCCATTGGCTTCGAGATGAGCTCGCACAGCGCGAATACTGTCATCTACCCCCATGAGTGTCTCGCAATAATCGATCACTTTCTGATCCAAAGAATCGTTTTCGTGATACATATAATCCACCCCATGCCAGGATACCCGTTGTTTGGCGACCCATTCCGGCCACTTCAACGCACGATACTCGCCTGTTTTGGTTTGCTCAAAGGTAGCTGGAACCGGAGCCTTGTGGCCCGCATATATGCCTTTGTGACGCTTTGCAGGCGCAAATTTCGCATGGACTGCCTTGTGAGATAGATAAACAAAAAAGGGCTTTTCGGGATCTCTTTGATCAATCCATTCCTTCGCATGCTCGGTCAGGAGATCAGTGGTATAAACATCTTTGTCATACTGAACGTGTTTACCGTTAATGTTTAATTTTACACCGTAGTAAACGCCCTGCCCTTTAAAACTTTCCCAGTGGTCAAACCCCGGCCTTGGATTGTCTTCCCCATCCCCCATATGCCATTTTCCAAAAAAACTGGTCTGATAGCCTGCTTCCTGTAAGTAAGTCGGAAAATAAACCAAGCCCTCGGGTTCGGGAGCCTGATTGTCGACAATCGTATGATTATGCGAGTAGAGACCTGTAAGGATACTCGCACGACTGGGAGAGCAAAGGGAGGTCGTCACATAAGCATTGCTAAACTGAGCCCCTTCCTTTGCCATGCGATCCATGCCAGGAGTCTTGAGCCAAGGCACTTTGCCTGTGAATCCCATGAAATCATGCCGATGGTCATCGGAAAGGATAAAAACCACGTTCATTGGTTTATCCTTATTTTCTGCAACGGCTGTGTGATACGAGAATAAGCTTCCGATGATGGAAAATAAACTCAGAAGTAGTGTAAAACGGGGGGAGATTTTCATAAACTGGGGGAATGATTAAGCTGATAGATCACGGTAATCTAACAATCTTCCAATTTCAACAATGACTGGAACCCAACACAAAAATTCAATCATTCACATGGCAGCACAACACTTCTGAGCTCTCCCATATCAATGCAAATTCGGTCCATCAAAATGCCCCAGATCAAAACTTCCGAGTAACGCATTATTCCGTCCTTACAAACATTCCAACCATGCACCCAACAAAAAGTGCCCTCACTATTCACAATCACAATCTAGCTGAATTATCAGGCACTCCAACGGGAACCAGAAAGCTTAGGTGCGACGACTGGATTCACCGCTCTCACCATACAGTTCTGGAGCCCATGAATTCATTCGTGGGTTTATTCACACTACGTATCATTCCCTTAAACTACAGATCTGAGACTCAGTTTCTGACAACGATGGGTGTACAAAAGAAACCCCCAAGGCGAAAGCCTGAGGGATTTCTTCTAAAAACCTTCTAAAATGAAAGCATTCTACTATCGAGCAGATTGCTGGCGTCTACCTCGATGAAAGGACTTGCCTTTGAAGCCACCACCGTTACCACCGGAACGTCGACCATATTGACTGGGTCGAGATCCTCTGGAGCGCTGGTTTCCGCCAGGGGCTGGACGTGGACTTCCACGGCCACCGGATTCAAATTGTTCCTGAAGGGAACCATCATGATAAGGCTGCTCCAAATCCACGTCGATGGTCTGTTTGATAAGCCGTTGAATCTGAGTTAGTTCCTTAAATTCCTCTTCACAACAGAATGAAAGTGCTCTGCCATGCTTGCCGGCTCGTGCGGTTCGCCCGATTCGGTGTACATAAGCCTCAGGTTCGATTGGCATATCGAAGTTGACCACAAGAGTGATACCCTTCACATCAATGCCACGTGCAGCAACATCTGTAGCGACAAGAACACGTGTTCTACCAGACCTAAATTCCTCCAAGGCCCGTTGACGAGCTCCCTGAGATTTATTGCCGTGAATGGCATTGGCCTTTACTCCCACTCGTTCCAATTCCGATACCAATTTATTAGCACCATGTTTGGTCCTTGAAAAGATTAGGCACAGGGAATCTTTTTGCTTCTTCTGGCCCATCATCAGTGCCTTCAGCAAGTTTCGCTTTTCCTTCTTCTGCACAAAACAAAGGCTTTGTCTTACGTTCTCAGCTGTTGAAGAAACAGGATCCACCTTCACTTGCACAGGATTCCGCATGAGCGAGGTAGCCAGCTTCATCACTGAATCCGGCATGGTAGCGGAAAAAAGGATGGTTTGCCGACGAGTATTAATCTCAGCGACAATGCGCTGTACTTCTTTGGCAAATCCCATATCGAGCATGCGGTCCGCCTCATCCAATACAAGGTATTGAATACTATCGGGCTTATAGAAGCCCTGCTTTCTTAAATCGAGAAGACGACCGGGGCACGCCACCAAGACGTCTGTACCGCGTTTCATAGCCGCTTTTTGAGGACCAAAACCAACACCACCGAAGACCTGAGTAACCTGAAGTCCCAGTCCCTTTCCATAGGTTTCAAAGCTTTCCGCAACTTGAACGGCGAGCTCACGAGTGGGCGTTAATACCAATACGCGTGTCGAGTAAGGCAACGCTCTCTCTGGTCGCTTAGAAAGGTGATGCAAGATCGGCAGCGCAAATGCACCGGTCTTACCTGTGCCCGTTTGCGCACAGCCGAGCAAGTCGGTTCCTTCCAAAAGGTGAGGAATAGATTGGGCCTGAATCGGAGACGGAGTCTCGTATCCCTTGGCCGTAAGGTTTTGCTGGATCTGCGTACACAGTTCCAGTTCATCAAATTTTTGAATCATGAATAACTTTTGCCGTATTTATACGGCGTGCGATGATTTACTAATTTCCAAAACTATACACCATCGCTGCACATGTTCAGGGGTTGAAAAACCAGACCTAGCCAGTTCGCGGACCTACCGCTCAACCAAAGATTGAGGACAACGACAGAACTTCGAACCGCTTGCAAGCTATTTGTTTCATAAACCTCGATGAATCGAGATTTTAGGGAAGCAGCAAATGTTAAGTCTGTAATTTTTTGTAACTTGAACAGAGTTAAATACGTATGAAATATAACCTCAACTTCATCACCACGAACAGCATCCATTCATCATAAGCCTGCTAGGATTGGTAATCGTTTCGGCGGTTACCGATTCAGCAGAGCGAGGATCCCAATTCTAATCCAAGAGAATGAGCTCAAGTCCTCGCCTGGTATTACTCTTGTCTCATAAATTTTATATTTCCGACACATTTACCCTTGAAATAATAGAATTTGCAGTCATCTTCTTACTTTTCCCAATTTTCACCATGTCTAGAATTTGCGCAATAACAGGAAAACGGCCCCACACAGGTGGTAGTATCATCCATAAGGGTCAAAGTAAGAAAAGCGGTGGCATCGGACTCCAGCTTGTTAAAACTAACAAGCGAGTATTCCGTCCGAACCTCCAGCGGATTCGCGTCCGCCTCCCAAATGGCGGCGTCAAGCGCATGTGGGTCTCTGCGAAGGCTATCAAAGCCGGAAAGATTCAAAAGGCGTAAAGCTCACTGCTTTAACCAATTTGATAAAAGCTACTCTGGAAACAGAGTAGCTTTTTTGCGTTTCGCAGAAAAGCGATTCGAAAGAATACTCTTTTATTCGCACGAACGAATTCATGTGCTCCGCACTTCAAGACCTCAGGAGTCGATGACTTCAGTTATCGTCACAATCCAAACTCGCCTATCGGATGAGTTTAACTCAAAGGATCCGAACCATAGACCATTGCATAGATAGGATGTTTCGAAAATGGCCTCAATTAATCGGCAAAATCTTCATCACGTAGGAATCTCGTTCAAAGTCTCCCAGGTCAAGACTTCGTGCATACTCAAACAAAGGCGGGATCGGTGAAACTGCGGCAAACCCCATCGTTTCTCTCGCTCGGTTAACTTTTTCCAAAAAGATCCGGTCCAATGCGACTGCGTTGCTGCTCAAATAGATTTCATTATAAGAACGAACGTAACTTGAATTAAAAACTGGACCACCCATGAATTGTAGCTTTTCGAGTGAAACAATCGAAAACACTAATCCCCGTTGAAGCTCCGGAATCGCAGCGATTTCAGCAATTGCCGCAGAAGCTCCCGCCATATTACCCATGAACCGAAACTGGTTGCTGATATTCCACAAAGTCGCGTTTGCAAGCGTGCCATTGATACCAAGATCAGGATGATCTGACACCACTGGTAAATTCACCCAAAAATCGACATCCAACAATAGTGGAACCGGTAAATAGCTTTTTCGGTCATCCTGAATTTTGAGGTCAATATCATAGCCGCCTTCATTTTTAAGCCGGACTGGTGACAAATACTGACTCGGCAAGGGACTATCATAGAACCAGTTGGGATCGTAAAATTTGCCTTCATCGAGAGCATATACCGGAACTCCATTGAACTCGCGGATTTGACTTGCCCGACTTGTGATATACCCCGAACGCCACAAAGAATCCGTATCAAGATCAATTACAAACAAGTCCCTCTTGGAATAACCACGTTGAATAAGCAAATCGATCAGCGCATTTACAAGTTTTGGAGGCGTTTTCAAACCGGCACCAGAGTTTGTATACACCTTAATCCCAACCCGGTGTTTTTCACCCGGTTCAATCACTCTTCCGATTGTTTCTTCAAAACTGGCAACGAGTTTTTGAACCGCTTTGTCATACGATTTTTTTTCAAAATCCTGAACTTTCGCCATCCAAATTCGGTCCAAAGGTCCAGGAACAACAAAATCGCTTTCATTCCCACTGGCATCAACACTATTTGGTGGATCCAAAGGAATTCCTCGCGATTGGGAGAATCCAAACGGATTCATAACAGCGAGAAAAAAGAAAATCCACAGCATTGCGGACTTCAAATCGAAAAATACTCTAAAATCTCTCAGCATGAGGTGTATAAGAATGCATTATTCCTATGGAGTGGAAACCCTGTCAATCGTTCAAAGTAATTGACGGAATAAAGGACGAATATTTTTGGTTGGCTTCAAATAATACAAAGAGAATTTTCGATCCTCAATCACTCGGACTTTTCAAATTGCATCACTCATCGTTTTCTGACAATCTCCAACATTCTATATGCCCGAACAGTTTAAAACAAAAGGACAGATGGAGGCACGTATTAGTGAGGCCATCATTCAGTTTGAGAAAGACTACATGGGACGAGGTCCAACGGATTCAAGAACCTATCTCGTCGACAACCTGGTCGTAATCAAATTACAAGGTGTTTTGACGCCCGCTGAGACGCAACTCATCTCCTCAGATGCATCCGATTCTGGAAGAGAATTGGTAAAAAAAATGCGGCATGCACTGCTTCAAAAAGCAAGACCACTGCTAGAAGCATTGATCAAAGATATTCTCGGAGTGGGGATCCGGTGCCTGCACTCAGATCTTAGCACGATCACAGGAGAAAGAGTGATCATTTTTTCTCTCGAAAGTATCCCGAAAATCCTCGACTGAGAATGATACTCTCATCACCAGTTCACCTTTGTAAAGCAACTTTCTAATTCTAATTCGTAGCCGGAGTCTCGCGAGAGTTCCGAGCCATTGAATGAAATCCTGAGCCTTGAATCTCTGATTTTTTACAATTTCGGCTACCTAATACCGATGAGCATTAAAAGACTTCAAACTGGAACAGATCTCATGCCGTTCGAAAAGCTCACGATCATGAACAAATATAAGTTGCTACAGGTGATGAGGGGTAGCATGCGATGCTCGCATCGGGTGATGCCGCACCTATTGAATTAAACGCTAATTGCTATAAGTTTTCGATCACTGCAGTAGAACGAGCCTGTCAGCCAATACAATTTCCAAACTGCCTTAAATGTGGGATGAAGAAACCCGGATGGGTATCAAAAGATCAGATTGAGAACCAGTAACTCGCTTTGATGAGGAGCGTATTGTTGGGTTCTGCATCCGTCAGGTAATCGAGGTCAGATCCAATTTTAGAGTCCCGATTCAAATCGGAATTTTCCCGATCGTGACTCCACACAACATACAAAATAGATCCAGGTCTGTATTCCCAACGGAACACTAAATTGGAACGAAATGACCGGTAGTTAAAATCATTGTCATCCAATAGATAGGAAGCATCGAGTCCTCGTAGTTCGAGTTGCGAATCATTAACCCGTGACCATTGTCCAGGACCAAATTGATAAAACCGATCTTCCAGGTCATTGGCCTGAGGATCGGTTACCAGCTTATAATCGCGGTACCCACCTGAGGTGATGTACAGATTGCCATAATAGGTAAGAGTAACGTTGGGCGTGAAATTGTAATCAAATCGAATCGTGCCTCCAAAGGTATCCCGATCCAGTCCCGCAAGAAAATAGGAGCTGTCACCATCATCATTTTCAACGGACCCAAACCATCGAAAATCAGATTTTGCTTTCGAAAACGTCAAATTGCAATTCAGCCGAAATCGGCTACCCGGTTTGAATTGAAATCCCGGATAAATTCCAGAGAAACCTCCATCGCTATCAACGCTTCGATCCATGTAGGCTCCCATCCACCACAAAAAGTCCTTTGAACCATCGCTACTCATGTTGAACTGCGCAGTCCAAAACCCGGGCAGTTTAATCGCTGGCCCTCCTCTCAAAGATCCGGTCGAAAGAACATCAGTGTCATAGCCGATTCTGGGTCTAAAATTCCAATTTCCTTTCGTGTGAAAATTTGCCCGCAAATCAATATCCCGTTTGGTCACCGTTCCGTCATACAAATAACGGTTTTTTTGATTTAGAATAACGCTATATCGATTAAACCACTGGCCTGGGTCATTGACGACATAGCGCACCGAATGATCGAGCTTCAATTGGTCAACACTATCAATAAACCCTACATCATTAAGTTCCAGCCCCGGACTCCTCCAATCCAATTCGGTCTCATACCTCCAATGCCCTCCGTTATCCTTACCAATTTCGATATTCCCTCCCCAACCTTTCAATTCTTCTCGACTGGGGTCGTAGTCAAGATGATCCGCATCAGGTCGAATGTAATTGTGGAGATAATTTCTTTGAAGTTCATCGATCGCATCCACCGAACCAGACACGTGACTGCTGATAATGGATGCCTTAATGAAATGCGTCCGATCCAACCATCGATGACTGAAGTCAGCTCCTGCGGTGATGGCATCTTCTGTGAGCAAGGTGGCATCATTCGCATCCAACCCACGAAAAGTGCCGGTGAAAATGCCCCCAATGGCTGTCCCGCCTTCATCAAACTCCTGCCGAATCCGAGTCACTACATATTGGGTCTGAGGCTCCGCAATTTCCCTCCGATAACTGCCGTTCTCAAAAATGATTGCTTCTTCTTCCGCTGCCACAGCCATCAAAGTTCCCACGGACAAACCATTCTGAGTTTTACCTGTCACCTTAGCCGCACCCAGTATGCGGGTTCCATCTGGAATACTTACATATCCATCACTATCGGGTGTATGGCTGGGGCGACGGCCAATCCGTCGAGAATAAAAAGCGAGATCCCCTTTCATGTCGAATTCAAACAAACTTTTTCCTCTAGAAAAAACGGACGCTGCTCCTCAAAAAAGGTCTCCACGGTGCTTAAATTGAGCACTGATGGGTCAGCTTCAACTTGTCCAAAATCGGGATTAATGGTAAGGTCCACGATAAAATTGGAAGTGATGCCGATCTTTGCGTCCAATCCGAAATCAACATCATTTTCAGCACCATCGCGGAATGGGTTTCCCACTTCGACCGGTTGATCCGTCAATCGACCCGAAACAAACGGCAATATTTCGATCTGTCGCTTTGGCTCAAGATTCTCAAGCCCTCGAAGTTCACCAAATTGATACACAAACCCTGAGTTATCCCGGGGAATGATTTGCCAATTGCTCTCCTGGCTCTGTTCACGATGCCAACGCCACGCATGCAATCCCCATACACGATTTTCGACATTTTTTGGGAAACGCAATTGACTGAAGGGAATTCGGAATTCGGAAATCCAGGCATCTTGTTCGTCTCCAGTTGCCACATCCCAAACTGCGTTCCAAGTCATATCAAATCCGTCAGAATGGATGAGAGCGTCAACTTTGGATCCTCCTCCTGTCACATCAAACTCAAAGGCAGTACGGTGATCGTAATAACTGTCAAAGGCAAATCCGACCATATCACCGGCAAAACTGTCTCTGCGCCCAATCAACCGATCGCGATTGGCGACATCCTTCACAAATGCACGCATCGCCACGTAAATGGCTTCATCGTCATAGAGGATTTTGATCTGCGTTTCATCCGCTGGTTCCAATCCTTCTTCGGGTTCCCGCTGCAGAAAACCTCCATCCCATGTTCCCAACTGCCAACACGATTCATCGAGCTTACCATCGATGCTGGGAGAATCACCCGATATCCTCGTGACATGATACACTCTTTTAGGATATTTCCGACCTACTGAAATTTCAGAATCCGCCTCAGTTTCGATTGAAGTTTTCGAATGCAAATTGCCTGCATTGAGGCACAAAAGAGCAACGACTCCGAACGACTTAATAGAATACCAGAAGCAAAAAAAATGGAAACGGGACCCAAACATTATAAAATTTCAAAAAGATCAGAAATGTAACGCAAAGGAAGGAAGCCTCGGAGTTAGCTAAACTGGATCAATAGCAAAAACTTAATTGCCAATACAATAAGTATTTCGATGAACAGTCAGATCAGCCAAGGGAACGTCCAAAGCCACCGCTAATCATACCTGCCAGATTCTCTTTCGGAAAAAATCCCTGCACCTTCAAACTCCCTCAGTTATCGGGGAATTCATCGTTTTTAATCTCCCAGTCAGGTATCCTTCAAAGTCCCCAATATCAATACATCGGGTAGTAAAAAACATGTTTATACCAAACTGCATATTAAAACTGAATATATTTAGGTGTAGCAACCGATGCTTGCATCGTGTTTCTCAACCGATATTAGCGGGATTTACAGGGCATCCTGCAAGCAGGAGCCACTACAAAAAAAGTTTTTTTATTCAGTTAACAATAAGCTAATTGGTATTAAATCGGGATCTGGCAACGGAGGTGGATTATCTTGATCGTAACTCAACAAGCCCGCATAGGCCCATACTCTTCGTCCGTTGAGGTGAATCGAAATTCGCTTCAAATACCGCACATTCTTTCCGACCTCACATCCATAGAGACAAAGAACCCCTCATAGAATCAGGGATTCCAGAGCGGAGTTACTCCCTTCATTGTCAGCAGCAAAACACTTATTAAAACTCTGGGGATAAGGAACATATCGATAAAAATAAGAAAGATCGTTTCCGTTACGGTCGCACATGTTTTAACATCAGCGGACCTTCGTCCACTTTGATGCCTTTTCGAACATGACGCGCCCTTCTCTTTCTCTCTTCATCCAGCAACGAATCCGGCAAAGGCCGGGTGCGGTCAAATTCCACCCGTCGATCGTTGATCTGGGGATTGAAGTAGATCCCACCCCAAGTAATTTCTCCCGTCTCGCGAACGAATCGTAAACGCAAATCCCCGTATATTTTTCCGTAATATGCGGAAATCACATTCCCAGCTTCATTCAATATGGTGTTGACTCTGAAATAATAGGCTCGGCTCCTTGAATAATCCAGATGAACCCTTTTGCCACCTCTGCTACCTGTCCAGTCATAATGATCAAGCCATTCCCAATCTTGTTGATACCCAGATTCCGGTGCGAGATAGTCCGACTGTAATTCAGATCCGCCATATTCTCCTTCAAATGGAATAATTTCGAAAGGAATCAGTCCATCCCCTTTATTTGGGAAATGAATACTGACTTTTCGATTTACTATTTTTGGATCGTCAGAAAGGTTTTCGAGTCTAAAATAGCAGTTCGCTTCAGTTCCTTTTCCAAAAGGTTTGACCCAGTCCCCGGTTTTTAAATCAAACCCAATATTCTGATCAAAAATGGATATTTGTTTTTTGTAAAATCGCAACCAATACATTGAAACCGGGTCACTAATCTCTTTCAATTCTACCTCAACCGTTTTCTCATCAAAAAGCTTCGTCTTGCCTTCGTTTTCATCATGATAAGCAGCACTGAAACGGATTCCCGTATCGTAGTAGTTAGTTTTCCTCACAGCCAAAAATCCGACATTATAAAGTCCCCCTGAAAATTGAAATTTGCCTCCAACATCGGTGATTCCTTTTCGATTACTAAAATTCCCTAATGGAAGTTCATCGAATCCAACCGTGATATTGGCTCCTTCTACAGGTGAGCCATTCTGATCCTTAACAACAATCGTGAAATCTCCTCCATAAAGAACGATTTCAGAAAAAAACATAAAAAAGAATATTGATATTTTTAACTTATTCATACGATTCCTAATTTGTTAGACAAACAATTTCATCATAAAGTTTGGAAATATAAACATATGACAGATCCTTCATATCACTATGTAACCAACCCGGATCGTAAACTTGGATTAGTTTATTCTTAGCATGCGGCCACTCGGTGAGGAAGATTGGGAGTTCAGGATCATTTCTATTTTGCATATCATAATTTTCAAAGGATAAACTGCTGCTGGGAGATATCTCTACAGGGTTGCGACCGACCGGATTCGACAATGCTGGTATCGCTTCTGCCAACAATTTAGCTCTGGTGATATATCCTAGGTCGTTACCATGTAAATTCCCTTTTAAAGCATCGGGTAGTAGAAAAACATACTCCGATCGGGATCTGGAAGCGGAGGTGGATTATCATGATCATAACTTAACAAGCCCGCATAGGCCCATACTCTCCGTCCTTTGAGATGGCTCGATATTCGCTTCAAATACCGCACATTCTTTCCGACCTCACATCCATACAGACATAGATCTCCTTCTCGCTTCAATAGATACCTCAAGGATCGAAAATCTCTAGGTCTTAGAGCGTCATTCCCAAGAGTCTGAATGGGTGGATCCTTTTCAACATCTCCATGGTCCACAATTGCGATCCGATCGAGACTTTCAGGAGCGATGCCCATTGCTTCGATCGCATCCAACGCATCATCCATACTTTCGGCATCAATAGCGTAGGTGGGTTGAGTGCGTTCAACCACTTTTGCTCTCATCGATCCATCTGCAAAATTCACATCGCGATAAGCATCGTAGCCCCCGAGATCAGATCCATCGTAGATCACTAAGAGCACTGGTTCAGCAAACGTCTCATATCCAGCCACCGGAAGGGTGAGTCCAAACGCAGTGAGTGCAATGATGAAACTAAACCTGGAAATGGAAGCTTTCATATAAATGCACTACGGACATCTTCAATCTGACAATCCCTAGGGTATTTGTCAAATTTGCAGGACCACATATAAGGCCCTGAAAATGTCAGATTCATCCATCAGTATCTGAAGGGAAGAATCTAAGCCGGATTCAGATCACACGCATTGACTTTACGCACACATTCAAGGCATTCTAGTCACTGCGTGAATGTGAATATCGAAGCCATCAAAACAGCTGCAAAAGCTCGCTATCAATCGGATCTCGATCGACTGAAAGCATGGGCACAAATCAATTCCGGAACCCATAACATCCAAGGAAACCGATCGATGCTGCACGCAGTTTCCAAGAGTTTCTCGATCCTTCCAGGAAACGGGGAAATAGTGGAGTTTGAACATGTTCCCGATTCCGAGTGCACCGTTTCTTGTCCCGCCTGTTACGTGCATCGCTGCCGTGAAAACGCCCCGATTCAGGTTTTTTTGAATGGTCATGTCGATACCGTTTACGACAAAAACCACCCTTTTCAGGACTGCGAAATGCAGGAAAACGGCACCCTCCGAGGTCCTGGTATTACCGACATGAAAGGAGGCATCGTCATCCTTTTGGCTGCTCTGGAGCTGTTTGAAGCCCAAGTTCAAGATCCCAAAATCGGATGGGAAGTTGTGCTGACATGCGATGAGGAAATAGGCTCCGTGCAAAGTCGCCCTCTTTTGAAAGAAGCCGCAGCACGCAATCATCTGGGTATCACGTTCGAATCCTCTCTTCCCGATGGTAAATTGGTGCGAAAACGCATGGGAGTTGGCTATGGGCATGCCAAGGTATTGGGAACAAGTGCCCATGTCGGACGAAATTTTGATGATGGAAGAAATGCGATTGTAAAGCTCTCGCACTGGATTACCCACATCCATGCATTGAACCAGAAAATCCCTGGAGCCATCATTAATACTGGCTCAATTCACGGAGGAGGACCGCTCAATGTGGTCAGCGAGGAGGCTGAAGCCCGTTTTAATCTCAGAGTCGAAGATGCACAGGCTGAACAAGCACTCTTCGAAGCACTCTCCGACATTCATCGATCCATGAAAGAAGAGGGATACGATTGCCAGTGGGAAGCCCATCTCAATCGCAAAGCAAAAGAAACTGGCCCCACATTTGATGCCCTGTTTGGTGCATGGAACCAGGCAGCTGAAGCATTGGGTCAAACTCTCGATTGGCGTGATACAGGCGGTGGATCGGACGGCAATATCCTGCAAGCAGCAGGACTACCAATCATCGACAATCTTGGAATGATCGGAGACAAAATCCACAGTCCAAATGAGTATGCCGTTCTTTCAAGTATCACAGAACGAACCACACTCGTTGCCACTTTCCTTATGATGTTATCCGCAGGTGATTTTGATCATCCAAAATCAAATGAACTATTTGCAAGACAACTCAAACAGATGCAACTGCAACAAAACTCTCAATCTGCATCCTAAACATCTATGAATTCGTCGTTCATCATCCGACCTGCCAAACTTGAGGATCTGCCAAAACTGATCTTTTTACTTAAAACACTGGAGCATTCTCTCACATCGATGCCCCAGAACGAATCGATTCTTGAGCGAAGAATCCACCGATCCATCCAATCCTTCTATCCTGGCGTGAGTGAGCCCGGTTCGGAGCAATACCTGCTCATTCTGGAGGACACTTCTACTGGAAAAGTCCTCGGAACTTGCTCTGTCATCGCACGAATTGGTGGCTACGAACCGTTTTACACCTATCGGATTGAGAACGAAACCTTTGCCCATGAACCCCTCAAAATACACAAAAACATCGAAGTGCTGCATCTTGAAGCAGATCACGATGGTCCAAGTGAGCTGGGAAGTCTTTTTCTTCATCCAGATTTTCGCAAAGCGGGCCTCGGTCGGTTAGTGTCTCTCTCCCGGCTCATGTTCATGGCGAGATTTCCCAATCGATTTCGCTCACGCGTGATAGCGGAATTCAGAGGATGGGCGGACGATCGAGGTCGATCTCCTTTTTGGGACCATGTCGGCCGTCATTTTTTCGAACGCGAATTTAGTGAAGCCGATTTTCTCTCCGGCATCGGAAACAAAAACTTCATTAAAGATCTGATGCCCAAATATCCGATCTATTTGCCGCTGCTTCCCGAAACCATCCACGCCAAAATCGGTGCGGTTCATCGGGATACCGAAGCTGCAGTTGCGATTTTGCGCAAAGAGGGGTTTCAAAAGACCAATGCAGTCGATATTTTTGATGCTGGCCCAATGTTTGAAGCCAAACTCAGCGAATTACGGATCTCAAAAACCATGATCCAGGCAACCGCTGTCAAAGGCAACGCATCCGCATCGGATGAAGCTTGCGAACAATATTTGGTGAGCAATTCCCAACTGGATTTCCGTTGTGCGCTCTGTCCTCTCGATCCCGAATCCGTCCGATCCAACAAAGTCATACTCTCCGACCAAATGATGCATACCCTGGAAATCGAATCTGGAGCACCCGTCAACATCGTTCCGCTTCGTCCTCAAGTCGGCATTGAGTAACACCAGCAAATCCAAAGTAAGACTATGAAAACTACCACAGCCCCATTGTCATTTATTGGAAATCAATGGATAGCAGGCGAAGGAATGCCATTCCGCATCGTCTCTCCCTATTCTGGAGAAACGAACACGAGCGTTGCTGCAAATACAAAAGAAGAGGTGAATAAGGCCGTGGAAACGGCCTCGAAAGCAACGCTTCAATGGGCAAACACGTCTTCGGAAAAAAGAGAAACGATTCTCAAGCAATACGCAGAACTCGTTCGGTCAAATGCCGATCAAATCGCAAAGTGCATATCCGATGAAGTCGGAAAACCAGCCTGGGAAGCTGCCACAGAAGTCACAACAATGGCAGGAAAAATCCAACTATCTATCGATGCCTACCATCAACGCTGCTCCGCTTTTGGAAATGGGGATGCGCGCACTCGCTTCAAAGCTCATGGTGTGATGGCTGTATTTGGTCCATTCAATTTTCCCTGCCATTTGCCCAACGGCCACATCATACCCGCATTACTAGCGGGCAATACCGTCGTTTTTAAACCCAGCGAAAAGACTCCCCGATCCTCGAGCTGGATTGTGCAATTACTACTCGAAGCAGGTTTGCCAGAGGGAACAATCCAGCTAGTACAAGGACTCAAGGAAACGGGAGAAGCAGTAGCAAACCATGCGCGCATCGATGCCCTAGCCTTCACAGGGAGCGCGCAAACAGGAGAGTTTCTAGGAAAGACGTTTGCAGAAAACCCAGGCAAAATGCTTGCGCTCGAACTCGGGGGGAACAACCCACTCGTGGTCTGGGGGAAAAACGATCTCAATGCTGCGGCCCTCACCATTCTTCAATCTGCCTTTATTACTGCAGGTCAAAGGTGCACCTGTGCTCGCCGCCTCATCATTGGGAAAGATGGGGCTTCCGATCAGATTCTGAAACTCGTCTGCGAAAAGGCAGCCACTCTCAGAGTGGGACCCCCAGACTGCAGTCCACCTCCATTCTGTGGACCTGTAATTAACGAAGAAGTAGCACTGCAACTGCTCAAGGCGCAGGAACAGTTGGTTTCCCAAGGAGCGCAAATACTCGCTCCGTTGAAACAGTTGAAACCAGGAACGGGTCTACTGCAACCAGGCATACTGGACGTTACAGATGTTAAGAAACGAGAGGACAGTGAGTTTTTTGGCCCGCTGCTCCAAGTTATCCGCGTGGACTCATTCGAAGAGGCCATTGAAGAAGCCAACAATACTCGTTTTGGCTTGGTATCGGGCCTACTGAGCAATGAAGAAGACCTTTATCGAGAGTTCTACTCCAAAGCGAGAGCTGGGCTTATCAATTGGAACTACCCCCTACCAGGAGCATCCGGAGCTGCACCATTTGGCGGCATTGGGCGCAGTGGCAATCTCCGACCCAGCGGATTTTTCGCAGCGGATTATTGTTCCTACCCAGTCGCTTCAATGGAGAAGTCCACCCTATCTTTTCCCGAAACACCGCTTCCAGGCCTTTGGTAGAATCTAACCGCCTTTTTTAATATTTCATCCCATGAAGGATTACCAGGAAATCAACTTTGACGGACTTGTCGGCCCGACCCATCACTATGGGGGATTGTCAGGGGACAATCTCGCATCCGACTCCAACCGCGATGCAACATCTAATCCCAAAAAAGCGGCCCTTCAGGGATTGGAGAAAATGAAGGCTCTTCACGATTCGGGATTCCCACAAGCAGTATTACCACCCCTGCGAAGACCCTCCATTGAAACCCTTCGGGCACTGGGTTTCGGAACACAAGCAGACAATGACCAGGTCATCCTTCAAAAAGCGCTCGATACGGCTCCGCATTTACTCTCTGCAGTTTCCTCTGCCAGTAGTATGTGGACCGCAAATGCCGCTACGATTGCGCCTTCGGTGGATACAGCAGATAGCAATCTCCACTTGGTAACTGCAAACCTCACCAGCAAATTGCACCGCTCGATTGAGGGACCCAATACCTATAACAATTTGCGTAGAATTTTTGGCCCGTTTGCCACTGTTTCCGCATTACCCGGAGGGCAAGCGATGGGTGATGAAGGCGCCGCCAATCATACCCGACTTTCAATCACCTATGGCACACCTGGCATTCATGTCTTTGTTTACGGTCGCGACGGAGCGAGCGACACCATTACCAACCAAAGGTTTCTCGGCAGGCAGACCCTACAGGCTTCGAAGGCAGTTGCTAGGCTACTAAAATTGGGATCGAATCAGACGGTATACATCCAGCAAAACCAGGAAGTCATCGATGCTGGAGTATTCCACAATGACGTCATTGCAGTTGGGAATCTGGATTGTTACTTTTCTCATCAAAATGCCTATACAGAAGGCGAAGAGGCATTGGAAATGATATCAGACGCATTCCAGCGCACCAATGGATCAAAATTGAATCACATCGTGGTCCCTGATAAGCTGATTTCTGTAGGTAAAGCAGTTGAAACCTATCTTTTTAACTCACAACTTGTCGGACCTTCCGGTAATATGACCCTCATCGCCCCGCAAGAGTGCAGAGAGGATCCCATTGTTTCAGACTATCTAGAATCCTTGTGCCATAATATCGAAGCTCCGATCAACCATGTTCGATATTTTGATTTACGGGAGAGCATGCGCAATGGAGGAGGCCCTGCCTGCCTCCGTCTGCGTGTCATCATGAATGAAGCCGAAAAACAGGCTCTCGGCGCACGGGTTTTATTGGATGATGCGCTGTATGACGAACTGGTAAGCTGGGTCGATCAACATTATCGGGATTCATTGACGCTTCCAGATATCGCTGATTCCACATTCTGCGAAGAAATTACCGTTGCATTTGATGAACTCTCAAAAATCCTTCAGTTGCATATAGACTAGGAAGTGTGAGTCAATCTCATCTTCAATGGAACGATTATTAACATCATGCCAATAGCGAATTGCGTTATCACACAGGACTGCACAGCAAGTTCGAAAAATTTAATTGAAATCTGGGCTAACGAATCTGGTATACCATCGGAGCACATGACGATCAATACTGTCACGAGCAGTGAACAGCTAGGGAACAAATACAAAATCATGGCGACCTTGATGCTTCCATCCCTGTGGTCAGTCTCCGATATTTCATCGCTTCAAATGGGTCTGGCGAAGGCGTTATCTCAGTATTATGAGCAGGCCATGAATGAAGTTCATGTTGTCACAACCATCGTAACATCAGGTCTGGTAGTTGAGTCAGGGCAAGAAGTTAATTGGGAACAAAAGTCGCAGAACTAGATCTTCAATCCGAGAAACGATCTCAACGAACCAGAATACCTCAATGACCAGACCGGATCCACTCGCGAATAAACCATTCAAGTTCATCCGTACCAATAAAGGATTAGTGATGATCTATGCAGAAGGAAAACTCGCGAAGACAATCAAGGGTGCAAACGCCACCCGCTTTCTGTCGAAGATTCAATCCGCAACAGAACGGGAAGAACAACTCATCATGGCGAAGGTCACTGGTCAGTTCAAGTTTGGCAATGAACGATAGGATGTAAAAATGCCCAAGCAAAGCCATAGTTTCGAACAAGGAATGCAAAGTTTATAAATGCAGGCATAAGGGTTTTGTGAAACTGCGCTTCTCAGCATCCCGTCCTTAGACATTATGAAAAAAAACGGAGAAATAATATTTTTTTGTGGAAAAATGGGAGCCGGGAAAAGCACCCTTTCCAAAAAGATCGCACAAGAGTTGAATGCGGTTCGGATCTCAGAGGACAAATGGTTGTCAGCGGTTTATCCTGACGAAATTAAAACATTCAATGATTACATCAAATACTCCCCCAGGCTGAAAGGTATTTTAAAGAGCCATGTTCAAGACATTTTGAAAAAAGGAACATCAGTGGTGATGGACTTTCCCGGAAACACCATTGAGCAAAGGATGTGGTTCAAAGAAATATTTCTTCCCGAGCAGATCCCTCATAAGCTGATGTTTTTGGATATCGAAGATTCTCAATGTCTCGTACACCTTAAAAGAAGAAGACAAGAGAATCCGAGCCGACGCAATTTTGATACCGAGGAAATTTTTTATGATGTATCAAAGTATTTTGTAGCACCTTCATCTTCGGAGGGTTTCACCATAGAAGTAATCAAGCAGACAGCAGAATAAATGAGTTGAAGGAATTCTTTCCCACACTGAACTTGGTTTCCCGAACCAAACCTCCACGTTATCAAAAATGAAGAATTGGAACATTCCAAAATGGCTCGCAAATGAAGTCATCGAAAGAGATAAACATTGTGTCTACTGCGGGGTGAAAATGCTCGACATGATTCCAAAATATGGATCAAAAAATTCCGCAGCTTCATGGGAATACATCATCAATGATGAAACCATGATCACGAGAAAAAATATCGCTCGGTGTTGTGTCGCCTGCAACGCAAACAAAGGAACCAAAAAACTATCGGAATGGATTAATTCCAAATACTGCGAAGAAAAGGGAATTACAAAAGACTCAGTCGCCGATATAATCAAAGCTGCGCTGAAACCCGAAATTTGAAGCAAAAGAGAGACAATATTAACTCGTTTTGTGAAATGTCTGGCTCTTCCACTCAAAACGCTCGACTTACCGATCATATTAAGCCATGTATCTCTTCACATGATTCCTACAAAGGTAGAATCGTGTGATTAATAAATCAAAAAGTATAAGAAATAATATGAGTACAGGTACAGTAAAATGGTTCGATTCAGAAAAAGGTTTCGGTTTTATCACTCCAGATGATGGCGGAAAAGATCTTTTCGTACACCATTCCGAAATCAAAGGATCCGGATACGCATCCTTAAACGAAGGCCAAAAAGTGTCTTTTGAAATTGGTGAAGGACAAAAAGGTCCTTGCGCCCAAAAAGTTGAAGCGAACTAGTTTCGATTTATCACTTCAAAGTGAGTATTTGATTTGCCGGCTCAATCAAGAGTCGAGCAGGTCAGGTATCCTCAACAAACACTGAAATTCTCCTCTTCCTCCCTCTTTTTTTTTGGAATACTCTCCACCACCGACCCTCTGTCGATTGGAAATGAGATCAAAAATAATTCCTCCCACACCCAAACCGTGGATGAACCATTCCCAACTGGGACTCCTGTCTTCATTTTATTGAAGAGTCTTGGGACTTAACAAAGACTTTGCTTAAATTCGATCTGCTGCAAAAGGGTATCCCCGCGAGATCTGATTGAAAACGCCGTGTTTTAAACCCAATTTGGTTTGTAAAGACAATGATGATTGAAACAAAGAGACTCCTTTTACGCCCCTATCAATCCTCAGATTTGGAAGATGCAAAAGGGGTATTGGGAGATCGCGATACAATGTCGTTTTACCCGCAGCCCTATTCGGGTGCACAGATCAAAAAAATGATCGAAAAACAAATGGAAACATTTGAAGAAAGCGGATATGGGCTCTTCGCGGTGATAGAAAAAAGCAACTCATCATTTATCGGTGATTGTGGGATAACGATACAAACCATCGATGGCGTCCAGGAATATGAAATTGGATATCGAATAGGGAAAGACAAATGGGGGCACGGATATGCTGCGGAAGCGGCTCTTGCAGTCAAAAATTACGGGTTTGAGACTCTAAGGCTCAAAAAGCTTTGTAGTTACATGGAGAGTGCGCACACACAATCTAGGCGAGTCGCAGAGAAAATTGGAATGAGCCTCGAAAAGCAGTATTCGAATCCCAACAATCGCGATTTGCCAACAACGGTTTATTCAGTTTACAGAAACGAAAAAGGCGTCGAAGAGGGTTGAAGGTGCCACCTTCGATTTGCATTTGGCACTGAAGTCACTGCATGCTTCGGTTCTCCGAAGTTGAATGGAGCGTAGCTTCTCCCGAGTCGAGACTCACGGCCTCAATGTTGAAAGGAAATTTGATTCAATATGAAATACCACCATCTTGGCATCCCGACCACAAAAGCATTCGAGAACGAAATCTATCTGGCGCACCTAAAGATTGCTGTCAGCGGATATGGGAAAAATGAATTTGGAATTGAATGGATGCGTTTTGACGATGACGCCGATTATCCTTCGATAGTGAAAGAAATAGCTCATGTCGCATTTGAAGTGGACGACTTGTCCGAGGCTATAAAAGGAAAGACCGTCATTATCGAACCCAATAGTCCTTCTCCAGGAGTTTTAGTCGCTTTTATCGAAGACAATGGTGCTCCAATAGAACTGATGCAGATCGATCGTACGATTGCAGATCCTAGCATTTGACCCTCAACCGCCGATTACACTACACCCAGCGGTCTTCTGGGTTATGCGAATTTGAGATTTCACCGCACTTCACCAATCGGCGAACCGAGTCCAATATGCGACTTTGTGCAGCTTCAACCTCTCGGATGGGAACGGGGCCCAATTCAACGAGTTCCGCCTGAAGGTCCTCGGCAGCTCGCTTTGAAAGCGATTGATAGAGACGGGTTTTTACGGATCGACTGGCTAGTTTGAGAGAAAGCACAAGATCGGACTTTTCCTGCTCACGTGTCACTCGTTGAAGATCCCGTGGGCTAAATCGGGCAAGGTCGTCGAAAGTGTAAAGTTGCTTCCGAATTTGCTGTCCCAACAACGGGTTTCGACTTTCGAGCTTCTCGAGCAAGTCGTCCGACATTTGTTTGTCATCCTGAGACAACACATTGAGTAGCTCCGCTACTTTTTCAGGGCCACCGCTTTGAACCAGGGTCTGTTGCATGGGTCGGGAAAGTTGATGAATGGATCTCATAAGTTTTGCATCTCGCCGCGTGTGCTTGATTCATAAATCGTCACAAATCGCTGAGAACTTAGAACCTATTCCCTGGCAAAGTCGGAATTGTTGGGAGTGAAGATTGAAAAACTAGGTTATCAGACTAGCATGCCTTGGGATTGTTTGGTCCCACAAATTTATCAATGAAAATTGCAGCATATATCCTCATCGCCCTTGTAGCGTTACTTCATTTTTGTTTCATGATTCTTGAAATGTTCCTTTGGGATAAACCTGCGGGACTGAGAGCCTTTTCAAATACCAGCCAAAGAGCCAAGGACACTAAGCTCCTGGCAGCCAATCAGGGCCTATACAACGGATTCATCGCAGCTGGATTAACTTGGGGATTACTGAACGCGAATCAAGCGTCGACATTCATCGTTTTTTTTCTGATCTGTGTCATCGTCGCCGGCATTTTTGGAGGGATCACTGTCAGTCGCAGAATCCTTACCATTCAAGCGCTCCCGGCGATGATCTCGTTGGCGTTGTTTCTATGCGCGTAAAACAGGGCACAAGCTCCACAGGGAAATCGCTTTAACCTTCCTATAAAAGTAGATTCGATTCCATCACGACATAGCGTCCAATACCTCAGATTACCCATACTGAACGACAATGCAGCCATTCAAAAACCGATTCCCAGTCATCGCTTTCATTCTTACTGGTTTCACAATGACATCCAATGCCGTGACAATGTTGCCTGCCGATGAGGCTGATCGATACCAGGATGCATACAAGGCGTATGCTAGAGCAACTTGCCCTATCGACTATGAGAACGATGGCATCCAGCATTTTGTATACTTCGCCAGAGACAGAGATTCCCTTAAAGATCATGCACTGCTGCATCATTCTGCATTCAGCGGAGCGCAAATCATGTACACTTGGAAACAACTCGAACCATCCGAAGGTGTCTATGATTTTTCTGCCATTCAGGAAGATCTCAATTACCTTCAAAAGGTTGGAAAGAAGCTTTTCATCCAGTTGCAGGACGGAACCTTTAATCCCGGGTTCAAAGCAGTGCCCGATTATTTACTTAGCGAAACCTACGATGGAGGTGTCGTTCCACAGTTTGACAACGAAGGAAACTTGGAAGGATGGATCGCTAAACGCTGGAATGCTGGAGTTCAGGAACGCTTCAAACGTCTTATCCAGGCTTTGGGTGCCTCGTTTGACGGCGGAATCGAAGGGATCAACCTACAGGAAACTTCGATTGGAGTGACTCAGGAATCAGCCCCATCCTTCTCACCGACTCTTTACACTGAAAGCATTAAGAAACGAATGTTGGCTCTGAAAAACGCCTTCCCCAACTCTACTTGCATGCAATATGCGAATTTCATGCCGGGGGAATGGTTGCCATGGGAAGATCAGGGATATCTGCGTTCAATCTATCAATATGGTGAGGAAATCGGGGTAGGCCTGGCTGCACCCGATCTCATGCCACGACGAAAGGGACAGCTCAATCATGCTCTCGCGATGATGCATGAACACTCTTTCACCACACCACTTGGTATTGCAATCCAGGATGGAAACTATGTAGGTGCCACGGGGGCTGACTTTGGAACAAACTCAAACGATGAAAAGGTCGATAGAGAGCAGATCAAAATTCACAAAAATATCGTCCCCCTACTCCATGCTTTCGCAAAGGACTTCCTAAAAGTCCAATATATGTTCTGGGGAAACGAGACACCTTATTTCCAAGAAGATGTATTGGCCTGTTTTGAATCGAAGGAACTGAAAGAATTTCCGTTGCTACTGAGTGAAACGCTGCAAAAAAAGGACAACAGTTTCAAACTTCCTCGTGATCTACCAACATCATCACCCAGCCTACTGATCATCGGTTTCAACAAAGCATCACGGTCGGCAATGGATGCATGGTCGAACGCCATAGAAGAGCTATTGCAAGAAGAACCAACTAATTTGGAACCATTCCGCGTAATGATGGTCGAAAAGATCCCAGGATTCATCCGCGGGACCGTGATTCGCAGCATTCGTAAAAACACTCCCGAAAAACTTCATAGGCGAAATCTCCTGATTCGTAAGGGATCAGAAACATGGGAAGAGCTTGTGCAATACGATGAAACCGACGACGCATTTCTTATTCTGATCGACAACAATACCCGCAGAATCCTATGGCAAAATAAAGGGGGTCCCACGCAACAACTATTGGATACGCTCAGATCTTTTCTAAAAAGTAACGAAGTAGAATAGAAGTAATAAATGTAAAAACCCCGGACTTTGATGGAGAGAATTACCCATTTACCCTCGAATAAACCGAGGTTTCTAAAGGATTAATGATTCGGTAAAATCGTTTTACAATTAGTTTACCTCAAGATTTTGGAAGTTATCCGATCATTGTTGGACTAATGAAAAAATTCATCGCACTCTTAATCACTACATTAACGCTTGGAGGATTCCAAACCTTTGTGACTGCAGCCGACGCCGATGCGAACGTGCTTTCGATCAAAGAGGTTGAGACTGCTCCAGTGCCTGTGAAGCAGGAGGCTCCAGTATTATCAGCAGAATTGCAGGGTATCACTGCAATGGTTCACGTTGCATTCGTCATTGACGTAAATGGCAATGTTCAAAGTGCAACCGTGTTGAAGTCAACAAATGACGTTCTCAACGCTGCAGCCGTTACTACCGTGCAAAAATGGGTATTCAAACCAGCTGTCAATCAGGGCAGTTCAGTCCCTGTTCGTGCAGTTGTCCCAATCCGCTTCAAGGCTTAAACCATTACCTAAATTAGAAATTAAATGGCCCGGAAGACAGCAATGCTTCCGGGCTTTTTCGTGTCTGGAAATATTCCCTTTTGCCCTCTCTAACCAATGACAAGAACAGCGCATACCAATTAGCATTTAATTTCCAACCTTTCAAATGAAGGGATCTTAGGTCGCTGTCCAGGAGCGAAGCGAAAAAGCCTGCCAGTTGTAAAACTTCAGTTGCTGGTAATTCACGAACTTTTGAAAATGCTGACGCATCCTGCTACCCGCAGTCGTTTTATCGCAAATTGGTGTCAGAAGTCGTTCTTATCCAACCCATGAATTCATTCTTGGGACCACTCACACCACCTTCAATGAGCTCTGGTTACCGAAGTTTGTTTGCACCCGCAGTAAATCAACGATCATTTCAACGAACAACCGTCACCATGTTCTCGAGCTTCAACTCAAAGATATCACGTTGCTCATTGGTGATTAACAAGGTGTCTTCATCTTTAAACGCAATACCCTCACATTGCTTGATGTTGTCTTGGGTCGTTTTCAAATACTTGATACTGCCATTAAACCATTCGCCTGATTTCGACGAATCTTCAAAAACCCAAATATTATCGTAGGTGAGAATCACGAGTCTACTGCCGTCCGCATTGCTGTCAGCAGCAGTGACCTGCCCACCAACATCAAACGTTGCAACCAACAATGGGATATTGAGTTTATCCGATTGCAGATCGACAAAACGGTAGAGTTTGGTAAAGGTATCGGAACGGTTTTTACTTAACACATAAAGAGTGTCATTGGCCCAAAACACTGCTTCACAATCGAAATTCATTTGTTTGGGTGGAAAGGAATGTTGGTCTGGCCACTCAAAGCGATAGATTTGAAAATATCGAGAATTAACAGCCGCAAGTGGATGAGGTTCGCGGATCTTGTAGATGGCGAGATCGCGCCTCATGTTGGCGTTATTACCACACGCAGCGATGTATAGATTTCCCTCGTTGTCGGTAGCGATGTCTTCCCAATCGACATTGATGGCGTCACCAATACTCAGTCCCTCATAAGTGTCCGTAGTCATAAACGTGGGGAAGATCGAATGACCTTCCAGATCTGTCGCGAAGATTCTGGCACTGTCTCCCGAGTCATTGTGGGTCCACATAATGTTTTCCCACTGTCGACTGATTGCCAATCCCGACGATTCTGAAATCAAAGGATGCTCAAAGGAGCCCACCTTCCTGACTTCAACGCCCTCGATGGAGGAAATTTCTGCGAGGTTCGCAGTCTGAGCTGCGGATAACAGCCCAGAATGAATCAGAAATAGGACGCAAGATAGGGAAAGTATTTTCATAAGTGTGGATGAATGACCATTAAGACTCTTTTTAAAATTCGTCTATCAACCTATTTGTTCGATCGCCAAAAAACCAGTCCAAGTTGAGTTTTTTTGAAACGAAGAGTCACAATGACGAGTTCTATTTCGTAACATGACTTTCTGATTCTAATGAATAGCCGGGTTCGTGAGAATTCGGAAGAGTTGAATGAAAACGTGAGTCTCGAATCTCTGATTATTTACAAATTCAACACCGCAAGTTTCCGTTCACATCGATATGATTGAATAGAACGAGGGAGCCTCTGGAAATTCCAATCACTCACAAGGCTTGAATAACGAGTGTTTTTCCCAACTATAGAAAGTATGTTAGTCCATACCGTATTCTTTTACTTTAAACCTGAAGTCTCTGAACCCCAAAAGACAGATTTTTTGAAAGGGATTCATATGCTCGAAGAAATCCCCACGGTGAGAGGATTTTACGTCGGGACACCCGCAGAAACGCCCAATCGTGAGGTAACTGACAAAAGCTTTGGTACAGCACTCACGGTGCTTTTCGATGATGTCGCGGGTCACAACGTTTATGGTCCCCATGAAATCCACGATGCTTTTATTGCGAAATACAAACACCTCTGGGACAAAGTCGTCGTCTTCGATGCTGATTGATAGAATGGCCCTGAGTCTCCTGATCATCGTTATTGCATAAATGACGCCGGAGATAAAAAAGAGCCCCTTCTCAAACGAGCTGTAGGAGGTAATCCTTTTCTCCCCTATTAACGATCTCACCACGTATCGAGACTCAGCGCATCACAAAATTGCACATCGTGGCTGACAATAAGAAACCCGGTAGGACAATCGACAAGGGCCGATTGAAGGCATTCGATGGAGGGAAGATCAAGATGATTTGTGGGTTCATCCAGTATCAGAAACGCTGGTCTTTTAAGAATCCCAATCGCAAACAAGAGCTTTCGAAGCTCCCCGGGACTAGGAACTTCACTTTCCAATACACTGCCTGGGTTCGATCCTAAGCGCCTGACGATCTGCATCAGTTTCCCCAGTTCATCCTTGGGGAACTCTTTAATCATGCGAAGCATGGTTGCTGCCTCGGCTGCTGAGATCTCCTGCGGGAGATAGAGTAACTCGTCGCCAGTCAGCCTGTGATGTTTTACGATCTCAGACAAAAGTGTGGACTTCCCAGCCCCATTGGGACCGCGCAGCACGATTTGATGATGAGGGCGCAGCTCAATCCTCGGTAATGTAAGCTGTCCCTCAGTTCCCAATTTGATCCCCTTCTCCTCACAGGAAAAAACCAAGTTCCGATGGGTCACTTCAAAATCCATCCAAATCCCCATCTCAAATGACTTATGGACTCTGATGCGGTCTTTTGACTCCTGCAATTGACGCAGCCTCCCCTCCATCTGGCTCAACCGCTTCCCGGCTACCCCGTCCTTGCCTGAAACGAGTGCCATATTGCGCTTATTCCTCGCATCATTGTCTCTCAAATCGATCCCACGGTTCGACAACTTGCGATCAGCCTGCGAAGCCTCGCGACGATGAAGTTGCGCCGTCCGGTTTAGCCGTTTGTTTTCCCTTTGCAATTGCTCAAGGGATTCCATCTGACTTTTCACTTCCGAATCAATGCTGGCCTTACTTTTTGTGTAGCCGCCACGTCTCAGGCTCGGAGGCATGGGTGGTTGGAACCAAAGGCACTGCTCGCAAAGTCCGTCCAGCAGCGCTCGATCGTGAGTCACGATCATTCCGATACCGGTATATTGTTTCAACGCTCGAACCATTTGCAGCCCACTCTCAGCATCCAAGTGATTGCTAGGCTCATCGAGAAGAAGCAGTTCGGGGTCGCACCACAAGGCAGTCCCTACTTGCAGGCGTTTGCGTTCTCCATGACTCAGTGTATCCCAACGATCGATCCATTCATCCTCGATACCAAGATTCACACGAATGCGGTAACTCTCCGCACTATAGTCTTCAATAAAATCCCTTAAGTTCAGCGGAGGAGAGTCAGTGCGTTGCTCGCACAGAATGGCATGCTTCGGACGCTGAATGGTGCCACTAGTCGGCAATAATTGATGCATCAACAGCTTGAGCAAGGTGCTCTTACCAGCGCCATTGGCGCCGCAAATACCTGTCCAACTCGGAGCAACTTCAAACTGAAGACTCTCAAATAACGGTGTAGAGGCGGTATCGTAACCAAAAGTGAGTCTCTCGACTGCTAGTAGAAGTGAAGATTGTGAAGATGACATAAAAAAGAAAATCGGATGGAAAATAAAATGCTAATACAACGTCCTCGTCAGTTTCTTAGAAGCGGATCGAAGCATAATGAAATACCACCCGCTGCAGGGGTGCTATTAACGATTTGTTGGTTTAGCTAATTTCCATCTGTTTTCTTTGATTCAAAAAATCACCTGGAAGCTGCGCCCTTCCAAGGAGACTGCAACACAGTGGACAAAAAATCTCAGGATTTCAAGGATCTCCTCTCTTTTTCATAAGAGCAGAGATCCATTGCCTATCTCATTCCTTTGAAATCATTGGAAAATACGAAAGGCAGTCTAGAAAAGCAGGTATTCTTGCAGTGGGTTTTGTTCTATCAACCGCAGTCCTTCTACAAAACTACCTGCATTCAAAACTGCACCTGCCGCGCTCGTATGGGTATGTGCGTCACCAAAGAGTAACTCCACTGACTGGGGTCCAAGTTGATCGTAGTGGCCTGCGACCAATGCTTCCAGATCAACAAATGCTGATCCCGCTTGATTGGCCACAAACTCTGCCCAATCCCCATAACTGTCTTCGCCTCTGATTATCGTTCGATTGTTCCACTTTTTACGTGGAACGGGTGAGCATACAATGGTTGATGCACCCGATTCTCTGGCATCAGAAATAAAATAACGAAGATACCACCCATAAGTGTGTACCACTTCATGTTTACCCGTCAGAATGTTATCGATTTGCTCTATCTCTTCTCCAGTGCCTTCAATGGTACCTCTCGCACGGTGATCATCATTGATCGCGCTTGAATCATTGTGACCGAACTGCATCACCACCACATCGCCCGGTTGCAACATTGCTTTCACACGGTCCCAGTGACCATAAGTCAGATAAGTACGACTGCTGAGGCCTCCTACCGCACGATTAACCACATTAGCTTTATCGAGATCGATGTGAGCCGAAAGGAAATCTCCCCACCCCCACTGTCCGTTACTACCATCGCCACGTCCGTTGCGAACCGTTGAATCTCCGATGAGAAAAATGGTTGGCAATTCCCTATTCACTTGCACAGGAAGACTCAGCCATGCCAGTTCATCAGCCGCACTATTTTGACCTTTTTCGGAAAGCCAATCTTTCATATCAATTGATTTTAGCCCTTTTAACCCTGCAACAATACGCTCAGCGTGCAGATCAGCTCCCTTCAAATTGTAGTGCACATAGTCCTGTTCCCACAGGGCGTCTACTTCTGCTGTTTCCATCGCATCCAAAATATCCGCCATCGTGTGCGACAAATCAATAAAAGGAGTGTCTGATTCTTTGGCGAGTTGGTAGGTCCATCCTCCGTAGTTTCCACTGCCCCTTTCGAGACGGCCACTGTCATTGCGAAGGTTGCGCAGTGTCAGCGAGACCAAAACAGGACTTGCTTCCTTGGAACGTACATCCTCTATCATCTGGCGGATGCAATGCCCAAAAGTGTATACCGTTTCATGTTGTTTGGTGATGACATTATCAATTTCAACTGATTCTTCACCGAGCCCGGGAAGAGAACCCCGTGCTCGCGTCGGGCGAGTGGAACCTGGAGGTTCCTCATTGATTGCCCCTCCGTCGTTATGCCCAAATTGAATGATCACCACATCTCCAGCTTTGACATCGTCTAACAATTGTTCCCAGAGACCTTCGGTGATGAACGTGCGACTGCTACGCCCTCCCCTGGCACGATTAACCACATTCACTTTCTCAGAATCAAAGTAGGATTTAAACGGCTCTGCCCATCCTTGTTGATGCTCACCCTTACCTTTTGCAGCGGTCGAGTCCCCTGCGACAAAAACCGTTGGTAGATTGGGGTCTATTTCTGGTTTCACAGACTCAGGGTTCGTGACAAGGTCCGGAGGATTCTCTTTTCCAGTAAGCATGGATCCAAATAACAATGAGACGCTCAACAATAGGATGATCCCTAGAGGGTTCGATCCCATTCTAATCGTTGGTCGAAAGGTGGGTTCTTGATACGGTAATACCAGCATCATTTGATATTATGTTGTCCCGTAGAAATTACCCAGAGTTTTGCTTTCGGATTGTCAGAAAAACTAAGACTAATCCGAAAGAAGGGAGAAAACGCTCAACTCAACCAAGAGCGTTTTTTTACAAGAGAATGTTGAATTGTAGCAGGCTGCTCATAAGCTAACTTTACTTGGATCTTTTCTGGGGAACAAGAGTACAACGACGCAAAAGGATAACACCTAATGCCTTACAACATTTATTGGAAGAATAAGGGCGTGCGCTGGAAATTTTCCGGAGCCGTCACTAGCAAGGAAACGCTACAGAGCAACATGGACATCTATGGTGATCCAAGGTTCGATTCTTTACGCTATCAGATCGCTGATTTCAGAGAAGTGGAAAGAATTACCTTCAATGAAATGGACATGAAGAAAATAGCCTACCTCGATCAAGCCGCAGCGAAGAGCAATCCGCGGATCAAAGTCGCCATTGTTTCCCCCGTAGAGACGATTCGAGCCATGATGGAAGTCTATGCTAAGTATTCGATGGCAAACCCATGGCAAACAAAATTATTTGACTCCATTGATGAAGCAGAAGCGTGGTTACATCACCAATTGCATATTGAGATTAGTTGATCCCAATACTGCCGATCCATGCAACAGTCAGTATTTGAATGGGTAAATATCTACCTTTTCTGCATTCATGCAGAATTGTTGTTAAAGGGAGAAGGAAACCCTTCTATTAATATTTATTATTCTGCAATCTTATAGAATTAGCTTTCTTAATATATAGATTGTCTTTCTCCGTCGATAGGATTAGTATTTGGAACAGCTGCAAAGGACGTAGCCTTGGGAAGAAACCGAATCTTCGATTTCCCCAAAAGATTAAGAAACACTTCCATTCCTAACCCCCAAATCCAGGAGGATCAAATGCTTGCAACGGACCCTGAAATTAAGGTACCGGCTGAATCTTCACCTGAACGCGACGAAATTTGTTTTCGTGAAAAACTCGATGAAATCATCGAAGGATACCAAGGGAAGCCGGGGGCCCTCATTCCCATCTTGCAGATGGCTCAAAGTCTCATCGGATATTTGCCAGATGAAGCACTCGAGATCATTGCAAAAAGATTGGGAAAATCGATCAGTGAGGTGGCAGCAGTCGTCAGTTTCTATTCTTTCTTCTCCCGTCATCCGCAAGGGAAAAACCAAGTACGTGTCTGCCTTGGCACCGCTTGTTACGTCAGAGGAGGCAAAGAAGTTCTCAATGAGATCAAAAAAGAACTGGGAATCGATATCGGTGAATCGACCCAGGATCGCTGTTTCTCACTGGAAGTGGGACGTTGTTTTGGCGCCTGTGGTCTGGCTCCCGTTATGATGGTAGGAGTCGATGTTCATCAGCGGGTTACACCCGCCAAATTAAAAAAGATTATCCAGGAATACAGGGAAAAAGAGGCACTCGAAGATACTGCGGTACAAATCCCCGAAACAGGAGGACAGACATGATCAAGCAGCTAACCACTCCGATTCGAAACAAAAAAGATTTGGATCAACTCAGAAACCAGCTTCAAGAAGAAGCCGAAGAATTGCAAAATAGCCCACATCTGCAGCAAGTTCGAGTGTGCACGGGAGGAGGTTGTCTTTCCTCAGGCTCCAAATCCATTGTCAGCGAATTGCGTCAATGCCTGGCTTCCCGTGGGCTCACTCAGACCGTAAGCATCAAGGAATGCGGTTGCATGGGTCCCTGTTCGGAAGGTCCGGTCATGCAAGTCGATCGGGACAATACTTTTTACTGCGGCATCAAACCGAAAGATATAGAGACAATCGTGGACCAACACCTCATCAAGAGAGAGCCGGTGCAATCTCTCCTGTGGAAAAGAGCGACTGACGGAAAACTCACGCGAACTCCGGATGAAATCGATTTCTTCAAGGGGCAAGAAAAGATTGTCCTGCGAAACTGTGGACGAGTGACACCGACTTCTGTCGAAGACTATATTTCCCTGGATGGGTTTTCCGCCCTTGGCACGATCCTCGAGGAAAAAGATCCTGAGTCAGTCATAGAAACAGTCAAAGACTCAGGCCTTCGAGGCCGGGGTGGTGCCGGCTTCCCAACTGCACTCAAATGGGAATTCGCCCGCAAAGAACAAAACGATACAAAGTACATGCTTTGCAATGCGGACGAAGGAGATCCCGGAGCTTTCATGGATCGTAGCGTGCTCGAAGGAGATCCCTTTTCTGTGATCGAAGGGATGACTATCGCAGCGTTTGCCGTCGGAGCCCACACCGGATACGTCTACGTACGCGCTGAATATCCCTTGGCAATTGAAAGATTGCAGACCGCGATCAATGCCGCCCGTGAGCGAGGGCTACTCGGTGAGGATATTCTTGGAAGCGGATTCACCTTTGATCTCGAAATTCGCATGGGTTCAGGGGCTTTCGTCTGCGGAGAAGAAACTGCTCTCATTGAGTCGATTGAAGGGAAACGAGGCGAACCACGGCCCCGACCTCCCTTCCCCGCACAAAAAGGTCTCTGGGGAGCCCCAACCGTACTCAATAACGTAGAAACTTACGCAAACATCCCGGCCATCCTGCTCCATGGAGCCAAATGGTATGCGCGTCATGGAACTCCGAAGAGCAAAGGAACGAAAGTCTTTGCCCTTGCTGGAGACATCAATCGATCGGGTCTGGTAGAAGTGCCGATCGGAACGTCTCTGGGTGAACTCATCTATGATATCGGAGGAGGCATCAAAAATGATCGGGGATTTAAGGCTGCCCAGATGGGAGGTCCTTCCGGAGGCTGTATTCCCAAGGAACATCTTAATGTACCACTCGACTACGAATCCCTACAGAAACTCGGGGCGATCATGGGTTCTGGCGGGCTCATTGTCATGGATGAAGATACCTGCATGGTAGACGTTGCCCGTTTTTTCCTTGAGTTTGTGCAAGAAGAATCCTGTGGAAAATGCGTGCCCTGTCGGGTCGGAACCAAACGCATGCTCGAGATTGTCGAACGCATCTGTGCAGGAGAGGGAAAACCGGAAGACATTGACTTGCTCATCGAACTCGGTGAACAGATCAAGGATACTTCCCTTTGCGGGCTGGGACAAACTGCACCAAACCCGGTTCTTAGTACCTTACGTCATTTCCGAGAGGAATATGAAGAGCACATCCACCAGCATTTCTGTAGATCCGGTAGTTGTGCATCCCTAGTCAGAGCTCCTTGCCAATGTGCATGCCCTGCCAATGTCGATATTCCAGGATTCGTTTCACTCACAGGTGAAAAACGCTATGCCGAGGCACTCCGGCTGCACCGCGAACGAAACCCCTTCGCCGCGATCTGCGCTCGAGTTTGTTTCCACACCTGTGAAAGTCGCTGTCGAAGATCCTCCATCGATGAGTCAGTTTCCATTCGCGGAGTCAAACGCTTCATGGTGGACCAGGAGGTCACCATCCAGCTGCCCGAAGTGCGAGAGAGCCCAGAAAACGCACAGCGGAAAATCGCCATCGTAGGCGGAGGTCCGGCGGGATTATCCTGCGCCTATTTCCTCGCCCGGCTCGGTTACAAACCGGTGGTTTTTGAAGCAGAACCACGCCCCGGCGGCATGCTGGTGCAAACAATTCCAGCCTACCGTCTTCCCCGCGAAACCGTCGCCCGAGAGATCCGTATGATTGAACAAATGGGGGTCGAAATCCGCACTGATCAGAGACTGGGGACCGACTTCACCCTCGATTCTCTCAAAGAAGATGGGTATGAGGCAGTCTTTCTCGGAATTGGAATACCTGGAGGAATCACCCTGGATCTTCCCGGAAGTGAAGGCCCCGGAGTCGTCGATGGCATCTCGTTCCTAAAAGAGTATAACCTACGAGGTTCCGTTAAGGTCGGGCAAAAAGTCGTCATTATCGGTGGAGGCAACGCTGCAACTGATGCGGCTCGCACAGCCGTAAGACTCGGCGCCGAAGTGCACATGGTCTATCGGAGATCCCAGGCTGAAATGCCGGCATATGAAGAAGAAATCGAACAAGCACTCCAGGAGGGCGTCTTGATCCACACTCTCACCCACCCTCACGAGATTATTCGAGATGGAGAACGCATTGTCGCAGTAGAATGCAGTCGCATGGATTTGGGAGACTTCGATCGTTCAGGCCGACGTCGCCCGGTAGAATCCACTGAGACCTTCCATATCGAAGCCGATCAGGTCATTTTCGCGATCGGACAAGCATTCGATTTTGCCGAAGTCTGTGCAGGCACTCAGGAGTCGATCACTAACGGACATCAGGTCATTGGAGATAAACAAACGGGACAAACCGAAATCCCATGGATTTTCACTGGAGGTGATACGATGACTGGGCCTCGGTCCGTCATCGATGCAGTTGCAGGGGGAGAAAAAGCGGCGGTAGGTATGGATACTTACCTCAGCGGAGAAACTCATGCATTCTGGCGAGAGGAACACGACAATACGACCGAATACGATCCTGAAGCCGATCCGGTTCCCTACCCAAGAGAAGCAATCAGTACACTATCCATCGACCGAAGATGCCACAACTTCGACGAAGTTGATCAATCATGGACCGAAAGTGTGGCAGTGCGTCAGGCAAAGCGCTGTCTACGTTGCGACTACGGAAAATAACGGAGGGACAAAGATGAGCTTAAAAATCACAATCAATGATCGCGAATACGAAGTAGAGGAAAGCTCTTCCGTGCTCGACGCCACGCGTCAGGCCGGGATCGAGCTCCCCACACTTTGCAAAATGGAAAACCGCCCCGCAATCGGGGCCTGTCGACTCTGTGTCGTTGAGGTGGAAGGAGCCCGCACATTGCAGGCCGCCTGCGCTACGCCGATCCGAGAAGGCATGGTCATCCACACTCGAACCCGTCGGGTTCGAGAGGCCCGTCGCACCATCGTAGAGCTGCTGCTTTCGGAGCACTGTGGAGATTGCCAAACTTGTAACCGTAGCGGGATTGTGAACTTCAGGATATCGCCCGGGAAATGGGCATTCGGGAAGTGAGATATCAGGGTGAAAAGCTCGCCTGTGAGATCGACGATAGCACCCCTGCCCTTATCCGGGATAGCGGGAAGTGTATCAAGTGTCGACGTTGCGTCACCGTTTGCCAGGAAGGGCAAACGGTCGGAGCACTGCATCCGCAAGGTCGGGGTTTCTCCACTCATATCGGACCCGCCTTCGGAGGTGATCTCGATGATGTGCCGTGCGTACAATGTGGTCAATGCGCAGCTGTTTGCCCGGTAGGTGCCATTAGCGAGCGCAGTCACATTGAGGGTGTATGGGCAGCGCTGCATGATCCCACCCAACATGTGATAGTTCAAACGGCACCCGCCATTCGTGCCGCCCTTGGCGAATGTTTCGGATATGAACCAGGAACCTTAGTGACCGGGAAAATGACCTCTGCTCTCCGCGAATTGGGGTTCGACACCGTGTTTGACACCAACTTCACCGCCGATCTAACGATCATGGAGGAAGGAACAGAACTACTCACCCGGCTGAAACAAGCCTTAGTGGAAAAGAAAACGGTTCCACTTCCAATGTTCACCAGCTGTTCGCCGGGTTGGATTCGGTTCACCGAATTCTTCTATCCGCAATTCCTGGATAATCTATCCACTTGTAAGTCCCCCCAACAAATGATGGGGGCCGTGGCCAAGACCTATTATGGTGCCAAAATCAATCGAAAACCCGATGAGATAACGATGGTTTCCGTGATGCCCTGCACAGCCAAAAAGTTCGAAGCACAACGATCTGAAATGGCAGATAGTGGTGCGCAGGACGTAGATTATGTGCTCACGACACGTGAACTCGCTGAGATGATAGAACAAGCCGGCATCCAGTTCCGAAACCTTGATGACGGCGAGATGGATGCACCTCTGGGTCTTGGGTCCGGTGCGGCAGATATTTTTGCCAATACCGGAGGAGTGATGGAGGCAGCCATACGCTCGGCATATGAGTTGATAACGGGTCGCCCTCTCCCAATGGATAATCTCCATGTGCAACCCGTCACAGGGTTAGAGGGAATTAAGGAAGCAACATTAAAACTCGAAGGTCTTCTCCCCGACTGGTCATTCCTAGAGGGGGTAGAACTCAAAGTCGCCGTTGCCCACGGGCTTGCGAATGCCAGGCGAGTCATGGAAGCGCTTAAAACCGGCCAAAAACAATACCATTTCGTGGAGGTTATGACATGCCCGGGTGGCTGTATCGGAGGAGGGGGGCAACCTCGTTTCACAGATGACAGTGTGCGACTCAAGCGTATCCATGCGATCTACCAGGAAGATGAGGGAAAATCATTAAGAGCATCCCATCACAACCCTGATATCAATCAAATCTACGCAGAATTCCTTGGAACACCGATGGGAGAACGCTCTCATCACTTACTCCACACCCACTACACTGCCGCTGAGGGCGAATAGTACGAAATGCCGCGACAATAGAGAAAAAACTCTCTAGTGTTGAAGCATGATTCCATCCGTCCTTACTGCACTGTGTTTTGCTATGGCGGGCATTAGCGCCCGCCAGTCCACCCAGTGCTCGGGTGCCGAACGGGCAAATACCGGTCGGCTAGTCGTTGGTCTCGTGATTCTAGGGATTATTGCGTTGCTTTCCTGGCAAGGGATGCCGATGCGATTGTTGCTGGGATTAGCGATAGCAGGGGGAATCGGATTTGGAATTGGGGGCTTCCTGATGATGCAAACACTCAAGAGATTGGGTACTCCGACGGCATTGCTCCTCGTAGAAAGCACGACTGCGATCATGGCTGGACTGCTTGCATGGTTAGCTGTGAAGGATACCATGAGTTTACCGCAAATCCTCGCATGTGTGGTCATCTTAGCTGGCGTTTTGCTTGCCGGCTGGTCTTGGATGAAAGAAAGCCAACCTGCGACCCTTCAGGTTCGTTTTTCAGGATATAGTTTTGGTTTCATGGCAGCGACTTGCCAAGCCCTGAGCCTGGTGATCAGTCGCCACGTATTTGTGGTCGCAGCGCATTCCGATGTATCCATTGCAAAACTGGATGCTGCCTTCATCCGCATATTGGGAGGAGCCCTCATCGCAAGTTTGTTCTTAATCCCGATGTTACTTCGGAAAAAATCAGCTGGTTGGAATCCATTGGAAGAGGAATTCAAATGGTTACAACGCGGTCAGAGCATCGGTAAACAACCCCTGTTTTGGATCGGAATGAATGGCATTGTGGGCCCAGTTTTAGGAGTCACTTGCTGGCTATGGGCTGTTAGCACGATGAACCCAGGTATTGTGCAATCTATAGCGGCTATCGCCCCTCTGATCAGCCTACCAGCTGCCCGTCTTTTGGAAAAAGAAAAACTTGGAATTCAATTCTATATCGGAGCTCCGATCGCAATCACAGGAATCGCCATTTTGATGTTGTCATGATGTCTATCAATAAGTCATTCCTCAGATTAATCACACTCACAACCGGAGTTCTTACTTTTCTTTTAATTGCGGAATCCCAGGAAATCAGGAACGCGATCGATCCGATCGTCGATCTAAGCGAAATGTGGATTGTGGCTGAATCAACCAACTCAAGTTTTGCAGAAAAGACTGTCGACGACTCAGACTCCATCCATTTGGAGGACTTGGTAACCCAGCTCAAGAATCTTCCTGGATTGGATTTCATCCAACGGGGAGAAGGAAGCTCAGAACCGTTAATCAGAGGAGTCGCACTTGACCGAGTAGCTTCAACCACCAACGGAATGCGGCTCCCAAACGCATCCCCGACTCGCACCCACGCACCGATTTTACGATTTGAGAGTATGGACGGCAAAAGCATCACACTAAACGCCGCCGTTCCCTCATTGACACTCGGTCCGCCAGTAACCGGTGGTTGGATAGAGGTCGACACCAAATGGCAAGAATCGCATGCTACCCTTTCATCGAGTATCAGCAGTGTTTACGAAGCGAATCGAGCAGGTTGGAGTTCTCACTTGTTTCACCCTGGTGCGGCGTGGAATCAAAAACTGAAATATCAACTTTCATTGAATCAGAAAGACCTTGGAAACTTCCAAAGTGCAGACGGGCAGAAGGTAGCCTCCCATCAAAAAACCTGGGGAGCAGCGTTGGATGCAAAAGTTCTCACCGGGGAGCGGTGGCAACATCAAGCAGGGTTTCAATACCAACACCAAGCGCTCAATGAAAACGCTTCCCTCCCTCTGGATACCGTGGAAGGTGAATTTTTCGCCGTAACCGCTGCTCATCTGAAAATGAGTCCCGACCAAAAAGACTGGGACTTCCGGGCTCGGTATGGTTACTCCGAAAATGATGTGATCCTTAACAATCGCAATCGAGGAGCAAAACCCATGCTGGTGCAAAACAAAGCGGGCACCCGCACTTACCACAGCGATCTTCAGTTCAAGCTAAGACCCAACCAAGAAACAACCCTTCGAATAGGTATGGACCTCAACCGGGAAAACAAACTCGCGATTCGAAATCGAGGACCAGTGGCGAAGGATTATATTTGGCCCGACACGATATATGACCAAGTCGGACTTTTTACCGAAGGATTCTTTAGAGTCGGAGAAAATACCGTTCTAAGAGCAGGTGCACGCCTCGATCATGTCGGAACCAAGGCACAACTAGCCAACGAGAAAGCCTTTGGACATGAAATACAATCCCTCTACAATCAGTATGGCGAAGGCACCGAACTTTCATCCAAAGCCTCAGACCAGGTATTCAGTGCCAATCTCCTTTACCAGAGCACCTTGAATTCCCATTTATCGATTTATTCTGGAATCGCTTCAACTGGGCAGATTCCTGGCGCGACTGAACGCTATCGCGCATTTCTCAATGCACTGGGTGGCGGATTTGAGATTGGAAACCCTGCCCTAGCGCCAGAACGGAAATGGGAATGGTCCAGCGGAGTAAACTTCCATCATCAGAATTTTTACCTGCAACTGGAGACGTTTTACTCTGTGGTTGAAGACTACCAATGGAGGGAAAAGGTTGGAACCACAGCGGGAGTGCTTCCACTACCAGCAGCACAATCAGTTTACAGCTATCGAAACGTAGATACTTCATTCACAGGTGTCGAAATATCGGGAGCTTTCCGCCTCGCAAAGAACTGGCAATTTCCGTTTTCGTTTGCGTGGGTAGAGGCTCAACTTCAGTCCAACGGAGTCAACTATCGAAAAGGAGATCGTTTGCCAGAACTCCCTGGAACAACCGCTCGATTCTCTGCGGTAAGGTCATGGAACCTAAACCCCGATCTCGAGTTTCATCTTCGTTTTGATGGAAGCTGGACAGGCTCCAGGAGCAATGCACTTCCACAGGTCAACCCTATCTACGCCAACAGCGATGCTTATACACTCTGGGACCTGCAGTTAAGCACCACTTTCCACAACAGCATCAAAGTGGGGCTTTCAGTGCTCAATCTCTTCGATACCCAATACGCCCCGTATCTTTCATTACCCGCATCAGGAGCAACCGCCCCTGGAAGTGAACTCCTCTCCGGTGATCGCGTCCCCGGCCCGGGGCGGCAGATACAGCTTCTGTTGAAGTGCGAGTTTTAGAACGGTCGATGAACGATCATATGTTTCAATTTTATACTATTATCTGATTCGATGGATCGTGGCCTGTTTACCGATTAGCGTTTAATTCAATACGTGTATAATCCGATGCAAGCATCAGATGCTACGCCTCATCACCTGTAGTATCTCATGCTTGTTTATGACCGTGAGCTTGTCGAACGGCATGAGATCTGTTTCAACTTGAAGTCTTTTAAACGCAAAATGGTATTACTTTTGTGCGAATAGAAAGGGATCCTTGTTGCCCGATAGCTAGGGCTTTTGATCGTTGTCGATAGCTGTCCTAGATGCGTAAGCCATCTATTTCAAGAAACGGCGCCAGTACAGGTGCCCCGCATAACCTTTGTTGCAGTGGCCCTACTGCTTGTGGATTCGGCAGTCTCACCACCCTGAAGCATGGCGAGGGCGGGATGCCCTTGTACCGCCTAATATCGTCGAAGCACACAATGGAAGCATCGCTTACTACTGCTCAGTGGATTCAGTTGATTAACCGCAGTTTGATTTTTAGACAAAAAAACAGTCACCCTGGTGAGATGACTGTTTTACTCAAAACTTGGAGAACAATAAAAAAACTATTTTCCAGCAGTATTGTTTACAGCATCGAGCACGACAGAAGTAGCTGGCCCGCTAGAGACACCTTTCGAATCTTGAGTAAATGAATTAATCGTCATTTTCCCCCAATTAAAAGAAACAGATTCAGTCCCGCTCTCCTCTCCTTGGGAAGCGGATATCGAACTGGAAGAAACAAATACATCTTCCATAATAAACTCCATAACCTTTGCCGGTTTTGTTGATCCACCTGCGCTAACCCATGCGATGATCACTTTCGTGATGACTGTCCCTTTGGCTCCGGCAAGAATCAAACTCGGCGAAAGTTCATCGGCCAACCTCACAACAGAAAAATCTTGGTATGCAGGTTGCCCTACCCTCCTAGAGCTAGGAGTACCGACATCAACAGAGAATCCAGAAGATACTCCATAGATCGTAGCCCAACCGTCGTTAAAACCATCGATTTGAGATTTTGTTCTAAAATCTTTTGGGACATCAAGTCCTTCAAACTTCATGAGCACATTAATGGCTCCGAAACTTTGAAGGGAGAAGAATAGTGTCGCGACAAGACTTAAAAGTCCGATTTTATTGATTTTCATAGTGTGCAATTGGAGATGATAGTAGTAAGGCCAGAAGGTCTTAATTAGTTTATCTTATCTTTCGTATTAGACATTGCAAACCATTAGAGCCCAGAAACCTCAGTTTTTTACCGCTAATTCATACAAGATCGCTTCCAACCTTGCCCCGTCAAAAGAGAAAGCTCATGATAAAACGATGCAGCACACCGTACTAGATCGTTTTCTCCGTTACGTAAAAATCGACACCCAGTCTGATCCAGAGTCGACGACGTTTCCCTCCACCGAAAAACAGAAAAACCTCGGCAAAGTGCTAGTCGAAGAACTGCTGGAGATGGGGATTTCTGACGCTCACCTCGATCCACATGGATACGTCTATGCCACAATCCCAGCCACCACCACTGTGGATGTGCCCGTCATTTGTTTCTGTTCCCATATGGACACCTCCTCGGACGCAAGCGGGAAAGATGTGAAACCCATCATTCATAAAAACTATCAAGGCCAGGATTTAGCACTGCCCGATGATCCCTCTGTAGTCATTCGCCCAGTCGATCATCCCGATCTACTGGAGCAAGTCGGAAACGATGTCATCACCGCAAGTGGTACCACTCTTCTCGGAGCGGACAACAAAGCGGGATTGGCAGAAATAATGGATGCTGTCCATCATTTGGTGAAGAACCCCGATCTTCCCCATGGCGCAATACGTATTCTTTTCACCCCCGATGAAGAAATCGGTAAAGGCGTCAATCATGTCGATATGAAAAAACTGGGCGCTGATTTTGGCTATACGATCGATGGAGAAAAAGCGGGAGGACTACAGGATGAAACATTCTCGGCCAATGGGGTCGAAGTCATCATTAATGGCGTGAGTGCTCACCCTGGGATGGCGAAAGGGAAAATGGAAAATGCCATCAAAATCGCAGGTGAAATCCTATCCGAACTACCCAAAGACCGTCTCACCCCCGAAGCCACCGAACTTCGGGAAGGTTTCGTACATCCTGTAAAAATGGAAGGGATCGCAGAACAGGCTAAGCTTCAGTTCATTATCAGGGACTTTATCACCTCCAAATTGGAAGAACACCAAGCCGAACTTAAGGCAGTCGTAGAAGCTGTACTGCAACGCTATCCGGGATCATCCTACGACTTCATTGCAACCGAACAGTATCGTAATATGAAAGAGGTCCTCGATCACCATCCAATGGTGGTAACTCACGCGGAAGAGGCCATTCGTAGATCTGGGTTGAATCCGGAAAAAGTCCCCATTCGAGGCGGAACCGATGGTTCAAGGCTTTCTTTTATTGGACTTCCCTGCCCCAATATATTCACCGGTGGTCATGGTTTTCACTCTCGTCAGGAATGGGTATCAGTGCAGGATATGCAGAAAGCGGCCGAAGTAATTGTGAATATCGCTTTGGTTTGGGCAGAAGGGTGAACACTCTTCCTTCAAAAGGAAGTCGATTAATAATCGAGAATTCCGTGCAGCCATAAGTTCTCTCCAAAGGGAAATCCGAAAGTAGCCCTTCACAAAAAACGGAAGTAGATGGCCTCTGTCTATTCGGCAGAGCTGTCCTGAGTCGTCTCCCCACCCATGCCATGCACAGTTTCTGGAGTGACTGGAACTAAGTCCAAAGGGCGACAGGCCGTGCTAAGGAAAAAAATGCAAGTGAGGATAAACAATACAAGATTACGGGATATCATCATAGATAATATTTTTTTAAACCCTCCCTTGATGTCAATCCATGGATCACAAAACCGGATTCCCCGAGGAACCCGGTCATTAAAAAACAGCCATAACTCAGGTTGAAGCTGGCTCGAGAGACAAATTACGCATTTGAGATCGGAATTCGGTCGGAGTAATTCCAACTTGTTCGCGAAACACCGTGGTAAAACGGATGTTACTGGCAAATCCACAAAGCTCAGCAATTTTGTTAATTGCAAGTTCAGTATCCGACAACAACTCCCGGGCTCGCTCCACTCGCTGACGTCTCATTTCCACCAAAGGAGTGCGGCCGATTTCTCCTCGGAAACGACGTTCGAGTAACGAACGACTCACTCCCACATGCTGTAGCACCTCTTCAACTCGAATTGGTTTGTTGCTCTCCCGTTGCATGAATTTAAGGGCTTCTTCAACAACTGTGTCTGAAACGGCGAAAGTATTGGTAGAAGCGCGAGTAACTAGACCAATACTCTTCAAAGTTTTATCTTCCACTTTCCCGTTTTCAAGCAATGCAACGACACTTTTCCCCGACTCAAAGCCGAGTTTCTCCAGAGGAAGACGAATACTCGAGAGATTGGGGTTTGAGATATGGCAGGCGAGATCATCATCATTCACTCCTATGATCGCCACATCTTCCGGAATCCGAATTCCAATTTTTCTACAAGCCAACTGAGTTTCAAATGCTTTCCAATCATCTAATGCATAGATTCCAATTGGTTTAGGAAGCGCATCCAACCAAGTTTTGATGCGTTCCCGGAATCCAGAGTTCTTCTGATTACTCTCTTCCACAATTTCCCGTGACGGAAATGCCTCTGAAAACAAATGGAGGTTCACTCCTTTTTCATCCAGATAACGTTTGAATGAAAAATACCGACGCTTCGCGAATGTTGGATCTATGCCTCCAACAAAAGCAAAATTTTTGAAACCACGCCCATGCAAATGTTGTGCTGCCATGCGACCAATTTCATCGTGATCGACGGTGACTAATGGAGTTCGACTGCCCTCCTTGCGATCAAAAACACGAATAACGGGTATTTCTAATGCTTCCAAAACAGAAGGCAAAGGTTCACCCGAATCCAATAGAATAGCAGCAGCATAGTTCGCTTCATCAAATTCTTCAACAATAATGGAATTCACTATCCTTATTGCTTGAAAATCCCAATCTGGTTTTTCGCTAAAATAATTAGCCAACCCGATTAGGAATTTTTCGCCCATTCCGTGAAACGGGCAAAAAACCGCTATAGTTTTTCCATTAACGACGGGATTATCATTTTTTTCCATATCCACACTCCTTTGATCTTTCAAAACTCGATGAACTATTTACAAAACCCTGCGTATGGCGAATCAAATAATTTAGTCGATAAACGAAAAAACCACATCCATCGTGATGGTTTTAATCAAGACAATTACTTTTTTCCACTTACATTAGAATAGCGCCACCAAATTTCTTACCTTTTTAAAAGTAATATTATCAATAGAGCCCTTCTTTGACTAAATTTGCATATATTGGAACTTCTCCAACCAGTGGAGGGAGTGTTTGAAAATGATCCCAAAAACTGCTGACCGCCATGAAGGTAATCCTCGCCGGGGTCGATTCAGACTTCCCTTAAATCGTTGACGAAAAAAAACAGGATTCATCCAACGAGTAACTAATATCTCACAACTTTTGCAATTTCATCATACAATTGCGAAGGTCGCACTGGTTTTTCGATAAATCCATCCATGCCAACCTCGATTGTTAGATCTCGATCAAGCGCAGTCACCCCTGCGGTCATAGCCACTATTTTGGGCTGTTTTGATTCATCCAAATTCCCACGAATCCATCGTGTTGCCTCAACTCCATCCATCACCGGCATTTGGATATCCATCAAAATAACATCGTAATCGCATTTCATTACGGCCTCGATGGCCTGTTTTCCGTCACCGGCAATATCTGGATCAATACCATACTTTCGCAGCATCAACACTGCGACTTTCTGATTTACTCGATTGTCTTCAACAAGTAGAACTTTAAGTCCATCAAATTCCTCTGTCTTGCCTGCATACAGTTCAGATCGTCCCCTCCTTCGATGCTCATGAGAGTCTGTTTTACCTTCAAGACAAAGGGCTTTCTGGCAAATTTGAATGAGTTCATCAAAAGCGTAAGGTTTTATGAGAAACACTTGTTTTGAATCACCGGAAGTCTCGCTCAATTCATCCCTTAAGAAAATTACCACTAATTCGGGGAACGAGTTTTTCAATTTCCTCATCAACTTGTCAGTCGCTAATCCGTCGATCAAATCCAATATCAATAAGTCGGGGGTATGTTTCAATTCCTCGAGATTTTGATCCAAAATTTCATCTCCATTTAAAGAAATTACTTCTGCTTCGCAGTCACTCAAATAAGATTCTAATACACGAATCTGACCATCATCTCTTGATACAACCCATATCACCTTCCCTTCAAATGAACAGGGAGCTAACTCAGGCGAAAAATCCATATCTTCAGCAAGAGGAACCTCAATACCAAAAATAGTACCTTTCCCCGGTAAACTAAATACAAAGACGTCTCCACCCATTCTTTCAGTCAGATTCTTGGAAATCGAAAGACCCAATCCAGTGCCACCAAACTTTCTCAAACTAGTGTCATCAACCTGTGAGAACGCTTCAAAAAGATGGTCTTGTTTTTCAAAAGGAATCCCAATCCCAGAATCCTCAAATTCAATTCTCAACCAGTCTTTTTGCTCATCAGACTCGAACGGAATCATCCGAACTCGAATGTATCCTTGTTCCGTAAATTTGATCGCATTGCCAAGCAAATTAAAAAATATCTGGCGCAAGCGAGAAGGATCCCCCATTCGGTTGCGGCGTATTTCGGGATCAACATATAATGTCAACTCGATGCCTTTTTCTTTCGCAAGGGGAGCCAATAATGACACGACGCCTTCCGCTACTTTTCGAACCGAAAATGAATGGTTCTGGAGTTCCAGTTTTCCAGCTTCTATTTTTGAATAATCGAGAATATCATTTAATATGGTGAGCAAGTGCTCTCCAGAGTCCCGTATGGTTCCAAGAAAACTCAATTGGAGATCATCCAACTCTGTATCTTCAAGCATCGAACACATTCCGATCACTCCATTCATTGGGGTGCGGATTTCGTGACTCATTGAAGCGAGAAAACGCCCCTTTGCGATCGAAGCAGCCTTTGATTCTTCCGTTAATTGTTTCGCTGATTTCAACGCCTCTTCAAGCCGATCATTTTTGGCGATGAGTTCATTTGCCTGAAGTCGTATTTCCTCCGTTCGCTCCTCTACCACTTTGGTTAACCAATTGTTGCGAACTCTCAAATGCCGTTCCCTGACATTTATCGATAGCAGGATAACAAATATCAAAGCCAGGAAGTAAAAGCCATAGGCAATGTTTGTCATATACCATGGTGTATGAATCAAAATGGATACTTCCAACGGACCAGCAACTTGATTCAAAAAGTCTCTTCCTTTGATAATGAAAGTGTATTTTCCTGGCCGTAAATTCGTATAGTCTTTGGAGATGTCCGAAACCCAATTATCGTTCGGTTGTTCGTACCCTTTGAGATAGAAATTGTAGAGATTTTTTTCCTGGAGGAAAAACCGATTAGTGGTGAAGCTAAATCTTATATCCCGAACTTCCGAATCCACGGAAATTACGGGTTGGGTTTGATCCTTCCGATTTCCAAAAAAGGCAGAAATTGGTTTCTGGGCCTTAGTATCGGTAATTTCTCCCACAAATACGTCGAAGGCTTTGGGTTCCGAACTCGTTCTGACATCTGTTCTTTGAAATATAACGCCACCATAAAACCCCAGAATTCGTAACCCATCTTGTTCACGGAAACACAGAGCGCGGTTGTCCAAAGCTTCTCCAAAAAACTCAAGAGCTTCATAAATGCCTCCCTGAGGTTTGGGAACGAGGTTCGCAATCAATTCTGAGTAAGCGACTTGGGATCCGCCTGACTGACTCCATACTTCCTGAGTAAAATTGAATGGGGGTCCACCGCCGAAGTAATACCAATCAGTTTGCGACACGAAAGCCTCCTTTAAATCATCATAAACCAACAAGTTCTCTCCAAGAATGTAGCATTTACCTTCAACAATCAAAGGATTGATCCAATGGGCTGGTACTCCACTTTCGCTACCTAATTCTTGAAAAGTCCATGCGCTGGCACCTTCATCGGGAGGAATCAACCTTCCAACCTTTGCCATTCCCATGCGAAGCCATATCGTACCATCCTTTGATTCTCCTATTCCATGAACAACGTTCTCACGATCAAGGATTTTGTTGGGAATTCCCCATTTCCCATTCGCTCCCATTTCCAAGCTATAAAGACCTTCAAAGCCTCCAAAATAGATGTGATTGGGATGGACTCTGGAACGAAAAACAAGACTACAATCACCCTCGCCAACGTGAACCCACTGATCACCCTCGCCAATCATCAAACCTACGTTGGTTCCAATCAGGATCTGATCGTCAAAAACCACTGATGTTTTTGAAGCCGCAAAAGGAAGTTTTTCAAATCTCAGGTTACTATTATTATTCTCGAGTAATGCTTTAACATTCACTCGATAATTGTGAACACTCGTCAAGATATACGCTTCATCCCCGAGAATAGAAATATCTTGCACATTGCCCTGGATACCTTCGTCTTTTCCAAAAAACCAGGAGTTCTCAGGAAAACTCATCACACTGATCCCCTTGTCATGAGATATCCAAACAGTTCCGTCGTTTGATTCATGAATGGAATTGATGTAATTGGTGACAAGTCCCTGCTCTCTTCGAACGACTCGACAAGTCGATTCAGTCACGATCCAAACCCCATTTCCCTTCGTACCGATCAAAAGACTACCCTCACTAGTTCCGCTCACCGAACTCACCTCAAAACGAGGATTTCCAGTGTATCTGGTATAGTCTCCGGCATAGATTTTTTCTCCATCATAGATCCAAAAATTGCCACCGCTTGTTAAAATCACAATGTTTCCATTGCTCAATTGGGCACTCGAAATAGGCCCATTTTCCCCATAAAAAAACCCAGAATTCGGGACCTCTTCCATTTCAGCACCATTCCAAAAGTATATTGAACTATCGGAGGCCACAGGAATGATTTTGTTCCCAATGGAGTACATTCTTCGGATGTAAGGAGACGAAAATATCAATTCTGCTTTGTCAGCTCCAGGCTCATAGCGTAGCGCACATTTTCGATTCGAAAGATACACAACTCCATCTTTAAAAAGTATGGAATTGGGAAGGAATCCGTCGGAATCGAAATCAGCAATTGCATCATAAAGATTCTCGAATTCCCAAACACCAGTTTCATCTTGGCTCAATTTCCCAAACGCACGATATCCACCCACCCAAAGATTACCTTCTTCATCGAAAGCACCGTAGGTATAACTGCCGCTCGCAATTTTTCGACTTCCACTGCTCGTGAACCGAAAAACACCATCTGGATTTAGAGAGTAGATAAAGCCCTGTGGATCTTCTAATAAAAAAAAGTTATTGGGGTTTCCCTTATAATCCCTCGAAGTCAGGGTTTTAATTTTTGCTTTACCAGTAAATGACTCAGCATCAGAGCCAAAATCTGAAACCTCCTGACCAAAGCCACTAACAAGGCCAACGATTGCATGAATCGCCAACAAAAACGGTATCACCGCTGCAATGCTGCATCGCCTGTGAGTGGTTGATAAAATCATCGCTTATTGACCGCCTTTACCTGCAGCTGCGCCAAGAAAAATGAAACATCGGCAAGTTTCATCAAGGGATAAACGGATTTCCTATAGCACCTTCTCATTTACATTCTATTGACGACATTTGAACCCATTCCTAGATTTATCGTCTCAAAGCAACAAAACCCAATCCCATCGCAGTATTTTTCTAAAAAAGGCTTTTTCGTTAGCTCTTTGATGGGCCCTTTTCCATTTTTTTTAACAGAGCATGCAAAAAAAAGTAACTGTCCGCCCTCACATTTCGTTCACTTTGCTCTGTTGCCTTTTCTTTCCCGCCGCAGCTCTTTACTCGGCGATTGAGGAGCATTCAACAGCATCCATCGAACCCGATTTGTTGAAATCGCCCTCCGAACTCATGCTTCGCTTTTTTTCCGAAGAAATGAGTAACAACAAAGCCCCAAAATATGAGACCACAATCTTGGCAGCCATCGAATTGAATAAGGGAACAAATAAGCAATCCTACTGGATGGAACTTTCATTGGGTGAGACCTCGGAATCAGAAATGCAAAACAGCATCGGAACCTTGTACACATCAACAGGCCGCCAATTCGTATTCCATTCCTCCAAATCAACCTTGCATTCCCATCTCTATGGTCCGATCCGAAAGAAACGGCTCTCCAAAACAAAGGACGAACAATTCGAAATCGAGGTAAATGATGACTACCTCAGCCTCGGCTTAAACCATCTCCACGAGTTTTTTGAAGCCGCTAAACGCTACCGCAAACAATTTCCCGATGGAGAGCCAATGGCCTACACGATTCGATCGACACCTTTTGAAGATAAGGAGCAACTATTCCCTCCCGAAGTGCTTTCAATTGCCCAACTCTCAGTTGCCTCCGAAAGAGCGTTTGTGGGTGCGGTTCCTTCTCTCACTGAATTTTTCAAAATCGTTACCGAGACCGATGGGCTCAAAGATATTTTGATCAAACTCATACCCAAGAGTAAACTACTGGGATTACTAAACCCATTCTCAAAAAAAGGAATACAGTTCAACTACGGATCCCCCGTTCCCTACCAGATCGATGGAGCACCTTTCAAGTTGGGATTAGATACCATCGGCGTGATTCCTGTTACATTATCCATCGGTGAAGAGCCTTTGCTCAATTTGCTCTTCTACACAACCGATCCCTCCTACGAATGGAAGGCCTGCGCAGGTGTCGTTGCCCTGAGCGCGCAATCGGCCTCAAAACCAAACGACCGATGCCTCATTCGCACTTTTCCCGCTGCCCTCATCCAGGCGAGAATACAGGATCAGGACACAACAATATCGGAGAAATAAAACAATTCCATCCGTTAATTTAGGACTATCGAGACAAAGTGAGATCAGTGAAGAGTATCATTTCGCGTAAGTGAGAATCGCTGATACGACTATCCTAGATTCAAATAGGTTTTATCCCAAAAATCCAAGTCCCTCAATACGGCATTCGCAAAAAGATGTAACACATCGGTAGCGGCCGGTGTTTCAATTTTAATGGGAAATGATCAAAACTGCGTAAATGAATCCCCAATAAACCGTTTTATTGGAAAAAATGTCCTATCAATTGACAATGCGACTAGCATATTATTTAGAATATGCTAATATAACAAATTGTAATAGAGGTATCTCCTTTTTGAGAAGATTATAGAAGTGATCATATTCCAAAAAACAATTCATAAGCCCCATTCATTATCCAAATTCAATATTCCACCTGAATCTCCAAATGTTCATTAAATCTTTCTACGATCCTAGTCACCTGCGAATCCTCTTTGGAATTGCCCTTGTTTGCAGCTCTATTTCAACAACTCATAGCCAATCCATCTCCTTGGAACAAAGTGTCAAAAAAGCATTAGAGCACTCGTCGGCCCTGAAATCTGCACAAGCTGGAGTGGAAAAATATCAGTTTAGGTCAAAACAGAATGCTCAGATCCTGAACCCTGCACTGGTTTTTGATGCTGAAAATATTGGAGGTTCAGATGCCTATTCTGGGACGGATTCAGCAGAATATACATTGACGATTGAACAACGATTGGAACTTGGTGGGAAACAGTCTGTTCGCAGGAAACTGGCCGGAATGGATCTAAAAGAAGCCTCTCTCAAGGAACAGCGTATCAGGGAACTCATTGTCAGTGAAACACGTCGCCGATTCCTCAATCTAATCATCGCACAAAACCTTGAATCCATCGCAAGTGAAAGGCTCGGTGCCACAACTCATGCCGCAAATGCAGTGAAAACCCGCCAAGAAATGGGAGCCGCCAACGCTCTCGATGGTCATCGTATGGAAATTTCAGTTTCCCTCGCAGGTATCCAACATAACGAAGCCGTCCAACAACTGGAACTCGCTCGTCGTCGATTGAGTTCTCTGTGGGGAGAAGAAAATCCCAATTTTGATGCAGTTAATTCTGAAATTCAGATCCCTGACTCTATCCCCAACTTCGAAGTCCTTTTTCAGGCCCTACAGACCTCCCTCAGCTGGAAACTAAATGAGGTGGATCTTGATCGTAAACAACTTCTAATTGAAATGGAAAAATCGAACTCACATCCAGATTTGACCTTGAGTGCTGGACGTCGATGGTTCCGATCCGAAGAAGCCGAGGCCTGGAACGTGGGTCTAGCAATTGATCTTCCAATCTTCAATCGCAATCAACATGGCATTCGTGCCGCTTCCGCTGCCAGTCGTCAGAGTAATTTTCAAATTGCTGCCAATCGAAGAAAACTCAAAGAGGAATTGTCTCAAATCTATCACACTTTAACCGCAACGTGGAACACCACCCGCAATCTGCAACAGAGCACAATCCCAAAGGCCAAAGATACCTATCAACTTGCGAGCGAGGGTTTTGAACTTGGCCGCTATGAACTGCTTTATCTACTCGAGGTGCAACAAACCCTCTTCGAGATCGAATCCTTCCACCTCGAATCCCTTTCCCATTTTTTCGAAGCCACGACTGACCTTTACGAAATCCTTGCCGAATCCACGCCTCAATCGCTGATCTTTTAATGTTTTCTATCCATGAAATTCTCGAAACAAACCACCATTGCCTGTCTGCTAGCAGGGCTAGCCCTGTTAAACACTCATTGCACCCGTCAAAACGAAACTGAAACCACTTCTGTGGAAGCTTCCAAAGGAAACGAAATCTATCTCAGTGACGATGCAATCGAAAATCTGGCCTTAAATACAAGCACCGTAGCATCAGCAGAAATTCGGCAGCAAATCCGTATACAGGGTGAACTCATCATCGATGAGCACCGGCTAGCGATGATTCCATCCCGAATAGCAGGCATTGCGGAGAACATCGTTGCAGATGCCGGTACCGAGGTTAATCAGGGACAACCATTGATCAGCCTTTCGAGCCAGGAACTCGCGGACCGCATCATGGGTTATGTTGAAACAGAACGTAGTTTTCAGGCTTCCATTGTAGATTTGGACCGCGAGCGCAAACTTCTGGAAAAACAAGTTTCCACAGAGGAACAGTTCTTAAAAGTTGAACGGGCTTACTACTCCGCAGAAAATGCCCATTCAGTGGCCCTTCAGAGACTGCGTTTACTTGGTTACGAAGAAAGTCAACTTCACTCCTATCTCGAACGTCCCGACCTCCAGGATATGACCCACTATTTCATTTCGAGCCCCATTGACGGTCAAATACTGCAGCGGTACATCAATCTAGGTGATGCGGTCGAAGCAGGAACTGCACTTTTTAAGGTAGCGGATCTCAATCAGCTCTGGCTCACTTTTCAATTACCGATGCGGTACCGCAATGTGATTGCCAATGGAATGCAGGTTGTGATCCGTAATGAATCTCTGGCGCTTGAGGGAACGGCCAAGATCGTTTTGATCGAAGATATCATGGATCCTCGATCCCGCACGATCAGCGTAAGAGCAATCGTTCCTAACAAAGAGAGGATCTGGATGCCCGGTATGCCGACCAGGGTTGAATTTAAAGGACTCGGAATTGAAGTTGCCAAAGCAGTGCCAATCACTGCGATTCAGGAACTAGAAGGACGATCCGTCGTCTTTGTTGAAAAGGAAAACAATACTTATGTTCCACAATCTGTCACTCTGGGAACAAAGGATGCTGAATCTGTGGAATTATTGGAAGGTCCACCCGTCGGCACGCCCATCATAACGACGAATAGTTATCTGCTCAAACAAGCCTGGCAAGATAAGGAGTAAAGACTATGTTCAAGATTTTAATACAATTTTGTCTTTCCCAGCGGTTGCTCGTCTTGTTGATCCTCGCAATCACCTTTGTGGCGGGGTTCCTCGCCTATAGAGAACTCCCCATTGATGCTTTTCCTGATATCTCGACAACACAAGTTCAGGTGATTGTAAAAGCTCCGGGCATGGCACCAGAGGAAGTTGAACAACGCGTCACCTACCCTATCGAAACAGAAGTCAGGGGAATCCCCAATCAATCGGTTCTGCGATCGATCACCAAATTTGCGCTCTCTGTGATCACCATCGATTTTGAAGAAGGAACCGACATCTATTGGGCCCGACAACAGGTAAGTGAACGTATTGGAACGGTGCTGGGAGAACTCCCCGATGGCGTGGAAGGCGGGCTGGCACCCATTACGATGCCCCTGAGCGATGTCTATATGTTTCTCGTTGAGGGGAAGGGTTACTCATTGATGGAGCGACGGGCAATTCTCGACTGGGTGATCCGTCCAAGTTTACTTTCGGTCGAAGGTGTGGCTGACGTCAATGCGTTGGGCGGAGAGGTGATGACCTATCAGGTGACCCCTCGCCCCAACTCCCTAAAGGCATACAATCTTACCATTGATGATCTTGAAACAGCACTCACCAAAAACAACCGAAATGCCGGCGGCGGTCAGTTTCTCTATAACGATGCGGTGTATCTGATCCGAACCTCTGGACAACTCACCGATATCGAATCCATTGCAGGCATATCGATCACAAGTCGCGACGGAGTTCCTATTCACATCCGAGATGTGGCTCAAGTCGGAAAAGCTGCCCTCACCCGATATGGAGGCGTAGTCGCCAATGGTGACGGCGAAGCCGTGCAGGGACTCGTCCTCAATCGCCGTGGTGCCAATGGTCGGAAAACCGTCGAAGGAGTAAAAACTGCGATTCAAGCACTCGAACCTACCCTACCAAAGGGTATCCGAATCGTACCCTTTTATGATCGCAGCGACCTCATCACACGGGCGGTCGCTACCGTGGAAACTGCCCTTTTTCAGGCCATCGTTCTGGTGCTCATTGTATTGGTCCTGTTTCTGGCCAATTGGAGGAGTGCGCTCACCGCTGGTCTGATTCTACCGCTGACCGTCATCATTGCTTTCCTGCCGATGCAATACTTCGGATTGACTGCCAATTTGATGTCGTTGGGAGGACTCGCCATTGCCATTGGAATCCTGGTTGACAGTGCGGTTGTAATGGTCGAAAACATCCATAGCAACCTGCATGGTTCAGACCCCAAAAACCGCATGCACATCGTTGCTCAGGCAGCAGTTGAAGTGGCAAAACCCATTGTTGCAGGTGCTCTGATCATCGTGGCATCTTTTATCCCCATTCTCTCGCTGACTGGTGTAGAAGGGAAACTCTTTGTTCCTCTGGCACTGACTATCGTTTTTGCCCTAATCACTTCCTTAGTCTTATCCTTAACGGTCATTCCAGTGCTAGCTGGTATGTTCATGCGAGCGACCAGAAAACGGGAAGGTGCAGGGTCCGATGATCAAAATAGGGTGCAAAGGATTTTGCTCAAGGGCTATTCCCCATCCCTTCGGTTGGCGATGAAACACCGGGTCTTAGTCTCGTTTCTTGCCATGATTCTTTTAATCTTTGCAGGAGCGGTATTTCCTTTTGTAGGAAAGGAATTTCTCCCTTACCTCGATGAAGGAACAATGATCATCCAATTCGAAAAACCTGCGTCCATCGGATTAGAAGATTCGATCGAGATCGAAAACCGACTTCAACAGATCCTCATTAGGGAAATTCCTGAAATAACGGGAGTTGTATCCCGGATTGGATCGGATGAACTCAAACTTGATCCGATGGGTTTACAAGAAAGTGATTCCTTTCTGGTCACACTCCCACGCTCCCAGTGGACCGTCGATTCCGTTGAAGCTCTCCAGTCCAGTATCAGAGAGGTGATGGAGGACTTCCCTGGCATCAACTACGGTTTTACGCAACCAATTGATATGCGAGTCTCCGAAATGCTGACAGGTGTGAGAGCAGCTGTAGCTCTTAAACTTAAGGGAAAAGATCTTGAGACTCTCGAACAAAAAGCCTTGGAGATCGAAGCGGTGATAGCAGATACCCAGGGAAGCGTAGATATTTTCCGCACCCCGCTCACTGGTCAGAACTACCTCACCATTCGCATGAAACATGAGGTTATGAGTACGCTGGGATTGACCGTTGATGACATCAATAGTCTCATCGAAAAAGCGGTGGGAGGCATCGTTGCAACCGAACTTATCGATGGAAATCGACGTATCCCTGTGATGATTCGTTATCCAGATCGTCTGCGTAACCGACTCGATCTATTGGGCGAACTCACCTTACAAACATCTACTGGGGAGACCATCCGTCTGGACGATATTGCCGAGTTGAGCCTTGAGGATGGACCGGTGCAGATACAACGAGAAGACGGTCAACGGCAGGTCGTATTGCAGACTAATGTGTTCGGTCGCGATGTGGTAAGTTTTGTGGAGGAACTGAAAACAAATCTCGCTGAAAAAGTAGATCTACCCTCCGGTTATCGGATCACTTATGGCGGACAGTTTGAAAATCAGCAACGAGCCGCAGCACGCCTACTGTTAGCCGTGCCCGTAGCATTAGGACTGATTTTCATCATTCTCTTTTTCACCTTCAGAACAATACGCCAAGTGCTATTGATTCTATTCAACGTGCCCTTAGCAATGATTGGAGGGATTCTACTTCTCGCAGTAACGGGATTTTACATGTCAGTGCCAGCTACAATTGGATTTATCGCACTGCTTGGTATCGCGATCATGAATGGAGTGGTGATGGTCAACCATTTCAACGAGTTGAGAGAGAAAGGACGATCCCTCGAAGAAGCTGCATTTGAAGGAGCCCAACGTCGACTTCGTCCTGTGCTTATGACCGCCATTTTAACAGTATTGGGGTTGGTTCCCCTGCTAATGGCAACAGGACCGGGTTCAGAAATTCAGAAACCACTCGCAGTTGTGGTTGTTGGCGGAGTTTTTACTTCCACGGCCCTTACCTTAATCATGTTACCGGTCTTTTATGTATGGGTTGAAGAGAAAGTGAATAGAGCAGCCCTAAATTGACCCAATGAAAGAAGGTTAATCTGTTATCAAGCAAGATTCCAATACGTCCTTCAAACGTTCGGAAATTGATTAATTGCAACGCTGTCACGGAAAAGACTATTGTCGCCCCATGAAGATCGAACATTTTGCTTTCAACGTAAAAGAACCGGTTGCGGTTTCCGATTGGTACTGCAAGCACCTCGGAATGAGTGTTAAGCGGAGTCAGGATGCGGCCCCCTTCGCTCATTTTCTAGCAGATTCCACTGGGCAGGTGATGATCGAGATCTACAACAATCCACCGGAAGAAGTGCCCGACTATGCCGCTATGAATCCCCTTTTGGTGCACTTGGCATTTGTTTCGGAAGATCCCAATAAAGATCGCGATCGGTTGATAGAAGCGGGCGCTAGTCTAGTCGAGGAGCTTCATTTGCCGGATGGCTCCCATCTTCTTATGATGCGCGATCCGTGGGGATTCGCGATTCAGTTCTGCAAACGTGGAAACCCCATGATTAGCTAGTTCTACTTCGTTAAATAGCTTTCTGATTCTAATTCGTACCCGGATTCGTGAGAATTCGGATCAATTGAGTGAAAACGTGAGCCTTAGATCTCTGAAATTTTATAAATTCAGCTACCTAAGTTTTCGATCACGGGGGTAGAACTAGGGAAAGTAAATGGAACTCTGAGTTGCCAGAGATCGCTTTCGATATCAATTTTCTGTAATCATCATGAAGAACAAAATCATGCTTTTAGGCTCCGGGGAACTCGGAAAAGAATTTGTCATTGCTGCGCAACGCCTTGGTAGACACGTGATCGCCGTTGATCACTATGCAGGAGCCCCTGCCATGCAGGTAGCTGACGAATGGGAGGTAATCAATATGCTCGACGGCGAGGCCCTCGACACCATCGTCGCCAAGCATCAACCTGAAATCATTGTCCCTGAAATTGAGGCGATTCGTACCGAGCGGTTCTATGATTATGAGAAAAAAGGAATTCAAGTCGTTCCATCCGCCAAGGCCGGTAATTTCACGATGAATCGAAGAGCAATCCGAGATCTTGCTGCCAAGGAATTGGGACTCCCAACCGCGAACTATCGCTATGCGAGTTCCATCGATGAACTTAAAACTGCAATCGAAACCATCGGTATTCCATGTGTCGTGAAACCACTGATGTCCTCAAGCGGCAAAGGACAATCCACTGTAA
>CAXXVT010000046.1:0-22831 GCA_963676215.2 Opitutales bacterium
CGTCTTTTTGTTCGAGTGAATCCCGATTTTAAACTGGAGGTTCACCTTGATACCGACGAAGGCAATGGCTGTGGACTGGGTCCCGATTCGTATTGCGAATTGATTAAGTAAGCTCGAAACGGCATTCAACGAATTTTAATTCAAACCCAAAAATTTCAAATTAAACCAAAATATCAGATATGAGTGAATCAATCGGAATGATCGAAACACGCGGATTTGTTGGCAATATCGAAGCCAGCGACGCGATGTCAAAAGCAGCTGGTGTGGATTTGGTAAAACAAGTTCAGATCGGTGGAGGCTTCCTAACTATCATCGTAAAAGGTGATGTTGGAAGTGTGAAGGCAGCTGTAGAAGCTGGGACAGAAGCAGCACAAAAAGTGGGAGACCTCGTGTCATCTAACGTGATCGCACGTCCCCACGACGACATTCTTAAACAGTTTGGTGTCTGAGACTGATCAAGTATCAATTTTAATCTCAAATTTTAAATATTATGGCTTCACAAGCACTAGGAATGATTGAAACCAAGGGTCTTACGACTCTTATCGAAGCAAGCGATGCCGCTCTTAAAGCAGCTGATGTCAAAATGACTGGCTGGGAAAAAGTAGGAAGCGGCCTTGTCTGTGGACTTTTTGTTGGAGACGTTGCTTCTGTAAAAGCAGCAATCGACGCAGGCGCCGAAGCAGGTAGCCGTGTTGGTGAAATCGTCGCCGTACAGGTGATTGCCCGTCCTCACGACGATCTCGGAAAACTCGGTAGCTTTATTGGATAAAAAATCGCCATGATCCGGTTCTATAGCCGGGCAAAGCCTGACCCTAAACGGGACACCGAACTCATGAAAATACTGGTCGCAAATCTTGGATCGACATCCTTTAAGTATCAACTTTTTGAAGGGGATACGGATGGACTCACTCCACTCACCAAGGGTGGATATGAGCGCGTCACTGACTATGCCGAGTGCATACGGGATGCGTTGTCCAAGATGCAGGAAGCCGGGCACATTGAAAACTCAGACGCGATTGATGCTGTTGGGTTTAAAACCGTGCTCGGATTCGACGTAACCGGATGTATCGCTGCCGACGAACGGGTCATTGCTGATCTTCGAAAATCGTCTGCACTGGCACCGGCTCACAACCCTGCGTATGCGAACGGAATCGAGCAGTTTGCAAAATCACTGCCCAATGCCCAACTTGTGGCTTTGTATGAAACGGCATTTTATCAGTGGGCAAGTCCCGCTAGTCGTCGATATGCAGTCCCCCAGAGCTGGGTAGACATTGGTGTGAAACGAAATGGATTCCATGGTGCGAGCCACAAATTCATTGCGGAGCGTTCTGCTGAGTTATTGGGACGAGAGGATGTCGCTGATCGGGTGAAACAACTCTATCATGGTGACCATCTTGATGTTTCGGACACCCCATTGCGGGTTGTCTCCTGTCACCTCGGTGGAAGTAGCTCAGTAACCGGTATTCTCAATGGGCGAGCAATCGACACAAGTATGGGGCTGAGTCCGCAGAGTGGACTTCCCCAAAACAACAGAGTGGGTGAACTCGACTCGATGGCCGTAACCTACGTGATGAAGACGCTTGGTCTGAGTGCGGAGGAAGTGGAAACTCAATTAACCAAAGAATCTGGCCTTTTAGGGCTTTCGGGTGTCAGCAATGATGTTCGGGATATTTGGGAGAAGGCAATAGATGGAAATGCGAATGCACAACTGGCGATTGATTCACTGATCTACAGTATTCGCAGCTACATTGGTTCCTACACCTTTCAGATGGGGGGATTGGACGCTCTCGTTTTTACGGCCGGTATCGGAGAAAACGCTGATTATATTCGGGCAAAAGTATGCGAAGGATTGCAAGATCTGGGCATCGAGCTCGATGAAGGCATCAACTCTACCGTAAGGGGGAAAGAAGCCTGTATCAGTGTCGAAAACAGTAAGGTAAAGGTGTGGGTAATCCCTGCCAATGAGGAACTCGTCGTCGCTCGTGAAACGTCACGGTTCATGGCGAATAAAGCTCGATAAAAGCAAGTAATTTAATACTTCAAATTTCAAAAAACTAAATAAAGGAAAAATCATGCAACAAGCAATTGGACTGCTCGAAACAAAAGGAATGACCGCTCTCATCTTGGGAACAGACGCGATGCTCAAATCAGCAGACGTCCAGGTCGTTGGACCCGCAAAGAATGTGGGAAGTGCAATGGTCAGTGTGACTGTTACTGGTAATGTTGCTGCTGTAAAAGCGGCTATCGATGCAGGTGTAGAAGCTGCGCAAACTGTAGGTGAAGTGCTCAGTGCTCACGTGATCGCTCGTCCGAGTGACAGCGTTGCTGCCGTGCTCCCTAAAGCACCAGTCGCTCGCAAAACTGCTGCAAAGTAAGATTTTAATCTAACCCGAACGGCAATGTTTGTAGCTAAAGTCATCGGCCAGGTGGTCGCGACCAAAAAAGAGGCAACTCTCCAAGGTCGTCGTCTGGTTATGCTTCGTCCCCTTTTAGTGGACCCAGCAGACCCCTCCAAATTCAAGGATGGGGGAAATACAATCGTTGCGGTGGACACAATGGGTGCGGGCACTAATGAAGTTGTGCTGTTTGTACAAGGCAGCTCGGCTCGTCAGGTGACTGGGCTCAAAGGTGTGCCCATCGATGCATCGGTTGTCGGAATCGTCGATTCCGTAAATGTTCTCGGAAAGTCAACTTATCAAAGTGGTTCGAACGAATAATGGATAAACAACTTATATCAACTGTCGTAAGTGAAGTGCTCGCCAAACTCCAAGAAGGTGGAGCAGCGTCTTCTTCACCATCGATCGGCGGAGGAGCTCCTTCAGTGGTGCGTTCTAGCGGAAGTCGTCGGGGAGTTTTCAATACTGCGGATGAAGCGGCAGCAGCTGCTCAAGTCGCGCAACGGCAACTTTTGAAAAAAGGGGTCGCCGCTCGTGTTGAGGTTGTCGATTTGATCAAAAAAATCTGCGATTTGAAAGCAGTGGAATGGGGCAAGCTCGAGTTTGAAGAAACTCAAGTGGGTCGTCTTGATCACAAAGTCGAAAAACTGCAGATCGTAAAGAAAGTCCCAGGCATCGAATGGCTCAATCCTTATGGGATGAGTGGTGATCATGGCATTACTTTGGAGGAGTTTGCTCCTTGGGGAGTTGTCGCTGCGATTACTCCTGTGACTCACTCCATTCCTACGATTGCCGGTAATATTGTTAGCATGGTTTCTGCGGGTAATGGTGTGGTGTTCAATGCCCATCCGGGTGGAGCTCGATGTGCTGCAACTGCCGTTGCTTATTTCAACGAAGTCATCTCTCAGAAGGTTGGGATCGAAAATCTGATCACGATCGTTGAAGAACCTTCCATTGAATCCTTTAACGCGCTTTGTGGGTCCAAGGATGTTGATCTGCTCTGTGTGACAGGTGGTCCGGGAGTTGTGAATGCTGCGATGAAAAGTGGCAAACGTGCAATCTGCGCTGGACCGGGAAATCCGCCAGTCGTGATTGATGAATCGGCCGATATCGATTTGGCAGCTCGCTCCATCATCCAAGGGGGTGGCTACGACAACAATCTCCTTTGCATTGGTGAAAAACAAGTATTTGTAGTCGATAGAGTCTACGACCAATTTATCGAAGCGTTCAAACGGGCGGGAGCTCACTATCTGCAGAAAGAGCAGATGAAGCGCCTCGCAGGTGAGGTTTTTACATACAAGGAAGATGGCGGAGGCTGCTCACATCCGGTATTAAACCGTGATTATGTGGGTGCGGATGCTTCTGTTCTTGCGAAGGTTGCTGGCACTAGTTGTTCGGATAAGACTGAGGTATTGTTTGCCGAGTGCACGATGGAGTGTCCATTTGTGATCGAAGAGCAGATGATGCCGGTGATCCCTGTGGTTCGTGCCCGTGATGTGGATGAAGCCATTGAATTTGCGTATGAAAGTGAGCATGGATATCGCCATTCTGCGATCATGCACTCCAAGAACCTGGACAACTTGACCAAGATGGGACGTCGCATGAACTGCACGCTTTTCGTGAAAAACGGTCCGAGTGTGGCGGGTCTAGGTTTGGGTGGTGAAGGCTACTTGAATTATTCAATCGCAACAACCACTGGTGAAGGTATCGCCAACACCCTGGCTTTCACCCGCAGACGTCGTTGTGTGATGGTGGATAATCTCAACATTATCGGATAGCCCGGACTTTCGAAACCATGTTACTTGCCCGTATTGTAGGAAACGTTACTGCTGCTGTCAGCCATCCCGGTCTGAAAGGCGCTCGCCTGTTGTTGTGCGAAGTGCTCGATGATCAGGGGGTCGGAACAGGGCGTATCGTAGGTGCGGGTGATTGGCTGGGAGCTGGAATCGGGACCAATGTTTTGGTCGATGCCGATGGCGATGCAGCACAGGTCTATTTGAAGGATCCTAAAACCCCGCTTCGCAATGTGATTGCGGGGATTGTGGATTCCCAAACCAACGAAAGGACTGAAGCGTGAGGTTTGGCAAAGTAATTGGCAATGTAGTGTTGAGCCACCATGACCCTGGGTTGAAAGGTGCCCGATGGTTGGTGGTAGCGCCAATGGGGAAAGCACAGTTTTTAAACCTGGAAAGTGACGAAATCGGAAGCGACCCGAGTACCGTTGTATATGATAACCTTGGAGCAACCACTGGTGATATTATTGGATTTACAGAAGGTGGAGAAGCCATGTTTCCGTTCGATCACCCGACTCCAGTCGATGCCACAAACGCGGTGATTGTGGATCAAGTCAATATGGTGAAGTAGGGAAATCCCAAAAAAAGAATTTAGAAAACGAGAGGAATTTATGAAAAGAGTAATTACAGCAAGCACAGTGGAATCCCTTTTGAAAGAAGGAAAGGGAATCGATGCGATTCCTGCAGATGCGATATTGACGCCTTCTGCGAAGGATTTGCTCAAACAGCATAAGTCTGGTGGAAAGCCCGTCTCTACTGCGGTTCATAAAGCTGACGGCGATGATTTGTTTGGTGAGCCCAAATTGCCGGACAATGAGTATAGCTGGGTGCCTGGCAGTGATCCTAAAACCAAAGACGAGATCCGTGCGTTTTATTATTCACCTGAAATCACCCGAGTGCGCGAAAACATGGCCCTCATGGGAGATCGCATGTGGAAACGGGAGTACACCGACGGTAACGGTGGAAACTTAACTGTAAGAGTGGGGGATAACCTGGTTCTCTGCACGCCGACTTTGATTTGTAAGGGCTATATGAAGGCCGACGACATGGCGTTGATCGACCTAGAGGGCAATCAAATTGCTGGACGGTTAAAACGTACCAGTGAAGCGATGACCCATTTGGCGATCATGAAGGTTCAGCCAAAGGCGAAGGCTTGTTGTCACGCTCATCCGCCGCATGCGACTGCGTTTGCCGTTGCGAAGGTGCAACCCCCCACATGTTTGATCCCCGAAGCAGAAGTGTTCCTTGGACAAATCGGTTTAGCGGAATACCGCACGCCGGGTTCTCCAGACAATGCCGCTGAAGTAGGGCGCGTAGCGATTGACCATATGTCAGTGTTGATGCTCAACCACGGTGTGATCACCTGGGGTAAGGACATTGAGGATGCATACTGGAAAATGGAAAACACCGAGTCTTATTGTAAGACTGTTTGGGTGGCATCCCAATTGGGCAAGGAATTGACTCCGATCAAGGGTTCAGAAGCGCAGGAACTCATCGACATCCGCAAGATGTTGGGAATGGAAGACAAGCGTGATGGAATGAAAGAATGTGAGCTTTGTGACAACTCTGATTTCCGTCCCGGGTTTGTAAGCCAAATGGGAGGTCAATGTTCGGTGCCTGGTTCACAAAGTAGTGATGGGGATGCCGAAGAGATGGTCCGCGCCATTACGCGGGAAATTTATAGTCAAATGGGTAACGATAGTTGCGGTTGCGGTAAGTAAGACCGTTCAGCGATACGAAACCTGTATTAGTAATTTAGGAAAGATTTAAGGTAAGGGAAATGAAAGTTACGATTATCGGAGGAGGAGGCCGGGTCGGCTCCAACGCGGCATTTGCGCTGCAATGTGCTGGCATGGTGAGTGAGATTCAAATTCTCGATGCAAACGTGGAATTGGCAGAAGGAGAAGCGCTCGATCTTTTGCATGGCGCTTCCGTGCTTGGCGACCAGCGGATTTACGCGGGTGACTATGACCGCGCAAAAGATTCCGATTTTTTCGTGATCACGGCTGGTCTCAGGCGTAAGCCCGATGAGTCTCGGCTCGATCTCATCAACCGCAATGTATCGCTGTTCAAAATCATTTTGGAAAGCATTCAGCAAGGTGGATTTAAGAGTTCAGCCAAGTTTTTTGTGGTTTCAAACCCAGTTGACATTCTCACCCACCTGGCAGCTCAGACACTCAATGTAGATCCGAAGCAGGTCTTTGGTTTGGGCACGATGTTGGACACCGCTCGTTTCCGCTCATTGATCGCAGCCGAGCTTAGTATTGCCAGTACCCAAGTGAATGCTCTTATCCTCGGTGAACATGGGGATACGATGGTTCCGATTTGGAGTGCGGCCACGGCGGCAGGTCTTCTGTTGAAGGGATATCCACAGGTCACATCCAATTTTGAAAACACGATGTTTGAGCGCACCCGTGGAAGTGGGGCGGAAGTGATCAAACGAAAAGGGGGAGCCGGGTGGGCTGTCGGGGCAACCATCGCGGAGACGATTCACGCAATGTTGCTCGACTCCAAGCGAATTCTTCCAGTTTCGAGTGTGCAAAAAGGATGTTATGGCATCCGTGATATTTCGATCAGTGTTCCAACTGTTGTTGGCAAAGACGGGATTGAAAATCATGTTGAAATCGAGCTTTGGCCAAAGGAACGGCAAGGGCTGATTAAATCTGCCAACACCTTAAAAGATACATTTCGAAAGGTCATTTAAGGCCTGCAGCATTTAGAACAAACTACATCCATGAAATTTGAGGCAAAACTGGGGAAGAGTAACATTAAACCCGTTTTGTCTCTTTTTGTATGACGGTCCCTTTTTCAGGGCCTTATTCCCTTTCTTTTCAATCTACAAAATCATTGGTTTTTAATCTTACCTTACTTTAAATACTCAAACACCTTTTCTGATACGCCATGGAAAATATATATCAAATCGCTAAAGAGAAATACGCTGCAATCGGAGTCGATACCGAAGAAGTTTTGAAAACGTTGCAGTCCACTCCTATCTCGATGCACTGTTGGCAGGGAGATGATGTGGGTGGCTTTGAAAGTGCCGGAGATTTGACCGGTGGAATCCAAGTCACAGGAAACTATCCTGGAAAGGCGACCACCATGGCCGAACTTCGCCAGGATTTCACATTTGCGGAGAGTTTGATTCCCGGAGTCAAGCGTCTGAATTTACATGCCATCTACGGTGATTTTTCGGAAGGTAAAGTGGATCGTAATGAGATTGAGTATAAGCATTTTGAGTCATGGGTGGAATTCTGTAAGGAAAACGATTTGGGGTTAGATTTTAACCCATCTTGTTTCTCTCACGACAAATCATCTGATGGATTTACGCTTTCCCATTCCGATGACGGAATTCGTGAATTTTGGATTGATCACTGCAAGCGCTCTCGGGCAATCGCCGCGAAGATGGGTGAGGCGCTCGATAATCCTGTCGTGACTAACGTATGGATTCCCGACGGATTTAAAGATACTCCAATCGACCGTAAGGGTTACCGTGAACGCCTCGAACTGTCCTTGGATGAGGTCTTTTCTGAGGATATCGGGGATTTTAATATTGATGCGATTGAGTGTAAACTTTTTGGAATCGGCTCTGAGAGCTGTGTCATTGGCTCCCATGAGTTTTACTTGGGGTATGCTGTGAAGAATCAAAAATGGCTGTGTTTGGACATGGGTCATTTTCACCCAACTGAGCAAATTTCGGATAAGTTGAGCTCGGTACAGCAGTTTGTGCCCGGAACGTTGTTGCACGTCAGTCGTGGAGTGCGTTGGGACTCCGATCATGTGGTTTTATGTGATGACGCCACTACCTCTGTGATGGAAGAACTGGTGCGGGGTAACTTTTTACCTACGACTCGCATCGGATTGGATTTCTTCGACGCCAGTATCAATCGTATTGCTGCCTGGGTCGTTGGAACTCGTTCGGCGCAACGGTCTTTGTTAAAAGCTCTGCTCGAACCGTCCGCTACTCTACAGCAGCTTGAGCTCAAAGGGGATTACACCTCTCGTCTGGCATTGCTTGAGGAATACAAGAATCTGCCTTGGGGCTTGGTTTGGGAAGAGTTTTGCATTCGTAATAACGTTCCAAGCGGAACTGCCTGGTTGGACGAAGTCAAAGCTTACGAAAAAGACGTGCTTTCGAGTCGCTAGTAACACTTTGTAGATCGTTTTCGTTGTCGTCATCGTTATCCAAATCGAAACGCGGATCAATCCCATGCAGTTTGGACCTGAAAAATTGGATGTGTATCGACTCGCTTTGGACTACACCAAATGGGTTTACGAATTCACATCCGACAAGGACGCGATGGACCGACATCTGAGGGATCAAATCATTCGGGCATTCTATTCGATTGTTCTGAATATAGCAGAAGGCAATGGTCGAGGAACAGTGCCTGACAGACGCCGCTTTTTTGAAATTGCCAGGGGGTCTGCATTGGAGTGCGCCGTGATACAGGACATTCTTTCGAATTGTGGATTGTTGGATGTCTCAAAAAGCCAACATCAAAAAGAATTTTTATATCGTATCGCAGCTATGCTCAGTAAGCTTGGAAATCCCGGAGGTATTCTAAGGGAAGATGCAGGAGATTATTCTTCTCAACGCTAATTCTCCTGGATGCGAAAACGATCAGGATAACGAACACGAATACGATTATTTAAGGATTTAGTACTATTAAAATGAGCAGAAAAGTATATTTGGCAGCAGATGTTGGCGCTGGAAGTGGCCGGGTGTTAGCAGCGGTTTTTGAGGATCGTAAGATTCGTTTTGAAGAGATCCGACGTTTTGATAATCAACCGATTTCGCTCAATGGTTCACTACGTTGGCAGATTACCCGGATTTTTAGTGAGGTAAAGCAGGGCATCCAGGAAGCGGTGCAGCAGTTTGGGGAGGACGTTGTGAGTGTTGGAGTGGATACCTGGGGGGTTGATTTTGGACTGCTCGATAAACATGGGCGAAGCTTAGGCATTCCCTATTGTTATCGAGACCAGCGCACCGATGGAATGGATGTGGTTTCCGAAGGCATCATGCCGCAGTCGGAACGCTACGAAATCGCGGGGATCCAGCATCTGCATTTCAATTCGATCTACCAATTGTTGGCGGAGAGGGAATTGGAAGGGAACAACCTGCTGACGGCGGACAAACTTTTGTTCATCCCGGATCTTATCAATTACTGGTTGTGCGGAGTAGCGAAAAATGAAGTAACGATCGCTTCCACCAGTGAGCTGCTTGACGCGAAGACCGGCGAATGGTCGAAGTCCATGATTGAACGCTTTGAGTTCCCTGAGAGCATTTTTGGTGAGTTAGTAGAACCAGGTGTTGTCCTCGGCACATTGCTTCCGGATATTGCTGAAGAGGTGAAGTCGCACACAATCCGCGTGGTCACCACACCCTCTCATGATACGGCGGCTGCGGTGGCGGCTTGTCCTCTGAGTTCACCCGATTCCGTTTACATCAGCTCGGGAACCTGGTCGCTTATGGGAGTGGAGTCTGAGGTTTGTCAGACAAGTGCCGTTGCAAATGAAATGGGACTTACGAATGAACGAGGAGTCGAAGGAACGACACGCTTGTTGAAAAATATCAGTGGATTTTGGATCTTTCAGCAATGCAAGCGCGATTGGGATCTTCAAGGTCTTAGTCTTGGTTATGATGAATTGCGGGAGATGGCGGTGAAAGAAGCCCCGTTTCAAGCCTATTTGAACCCAAATGATCCGGTATTTGAACGACCTGGGAATATGGTTGAAAGGATTATGGCCTATTTTGAAAAAACGGGTCAGAACGTCGAAGCGACTCCCGCATTGATTTGCCGTTCCATCTTTGAAGGACTGGCGTTGAGTTATCGGAGTGTAATTCATGGGATCCAGCAGGTCACTGGTAAGACCTATGATACCATTCACATTCTTGGTGGCGGCTCACAGAATTCCTTTTTGAATCAATTGGCGGCAGATGCGACTGGTTGTAAGGTCCTGGCAGGTCCCCTTGAAGGAAGTAGTTTGGGTAATGTGCTCGCGCAATTGAAGGCAGATGGTGAAATTGAGACGATTCGTTCCGGTCGCCGTATTATCGCGGACTCCTACGAATTGACTGCATTTGAACCGAAAACCGATTTGGACTGGAATGAAGCGGCTATTGCGTTTCAGAAAGTGATTGATTCTAGGGCGTAACATTTCCAGGAAATCAGAATCCGACCGATTCGGCTTGGTGTTTGCGTTGAGAGGATGGGTTCTGTGATCGTTCACGCAGAGATGCGGAGGCGCGGAGCCAAATTGGCGTGGAGTGATTAGAAGAAAGTCAGGAGGTCATCACTTTAGTCGTGATTTGGAGTCGTTACGATCAATAACTGATGAAGTCACCCGCTACGCTCGAGCTCACAGAGCGCTCAGAGATGGATTAGTATTTCGAGAATCAAAGAGTGATTGGCTGATTCTACCTCTTCCATTGAAAGTGAGTATTAAAGAGATGGAGGCCCGGGAGTAGACGGATTGATCCAGTCGAAATGCTGATTAAACCTGACCTTATTGAAAGAGAAATCTCTCCTGTGTAATGTTGTTTGTTTTATTTTGTGATACAGATCAGCGCATAGTTCGTGCCGTGAATAATCCGATGCGAGCATCGAATGCTACAAGTAAATGCGTTGTGGACAGGAACGTCAGTGTTCCTTTCCAGTGAATGAAGTCGCAGTATCGTATGCTTGCATGCGATATCCTGGTCAGCCGAAGAGCAGAGAATTCTTAAATTCACATCAGTCACTTCGTTCCTTGGATCCGCCGGTGGCGGAGCAGGATAAGGCGTTACCTCAACAGGTTAGAAACCGAATGAAATTACAAAACCTGCTGAACAAACGAAGAGCCGTTTATCCTGTTACGGAACGCAGTGGAGTATCCAGTGGTGCGGAGCGGAACGATTTTAAACAATATATTCCATTCCAACTAACCGGTTGGCGTCCGCCTGTTGTAGCATCGCATGCTTGCATACGATATCCTGGTCCGCCGAACACCCGTCAATCCGCCGAAAAATTCGATGACGAGCATCGAATGCTACACTTCATCAACTATAGTATCTTATGCTTGTTCGTGACCGTGCGCTGGTCGAATGGCAAGGGATCTCTTTTCAGTTTTAACGCCAATGGGCATGAGTCATAGGGTGGAGGAAAGAATCGGGGATTTTGTTAGGGAACGCCGTAAAAAAAGCGAATTCCCGGAGAGGGAATTCGCGAGGTTGGAATCAGTCACTTTGTTGATTGGAGAGAAAGGAAAATGGTGTTGTGAAGTCTAGGCCTTTTGCTGTTTGCGCCGTCGGGAATAAATGCCGCAAAGTGCAAGCCCGCCGAGGAGCGCAGCGTAAGTCGAAGGTTCAGGAATGGCGGAGAGAGTCAAATCGTCGAAGCGAACTGCTGAAGTACCAGAGTAGGTATAATTAAAGTTAAGAGTTAAGAGTGAAGCGCCAGTTATGTCAAAAACTGCAGTTTGAAGAAGGGTACTGTTCCATTCATTTGAAGTACCTTCGCTAAAATTTAAACTCCCCGATTGTCCCAAATTGGTTTCGTAAGTTATTAACATGTGAGAGTTTTTGAGTCCTGTTACGTCAGCAATGCGTTCGTATCCACCAAAATTCAGCTGGAATTGGCCAGAGTAAGAAGAAACATCGATATTTGAAATCGAAAGCCCTTCTCCTGCAGCATTCATTAAAACGTTTCTTTCTCCTGAGGCTTCAAGATAGCCGCTTGAATTGGCGCTATTGTAAAATCGATCGCCTTCTCCCAGTGATGTGAATATTAAGCTAGAATTCTTTGCGCTAGAATAGGAATCTGTGTTCCCACTACTGCTCCCAAAATCTTCTGTAAAAACGATCTGCCCGTAGGATGTGCTCGCAAGGAATAGGATCGATAAAAACGAGAGGAATTTAAGCTTCATTTGCTATGGAGTTTGAGTTTGAGGTTGAGGTTTGGGCGAAATTGCTTAGAGGTCGGGGCATTAAGGTATACCCGATTGTAAAACTAATGTAAAAGAATGGATCGATCTCTATTCTCCAGAAATATTTCGGTTTTTCAACCCTGAAATTGTTATGGTTTAATCATGCGAGGGTGGAATTTTACGCTAGTTGTTGGAAAGCAGGAAGTTCTGAGGATAGATGGAGAACAAAGTTTTTTATATTTTGTTGGAGATGACGAATAGGAGTAGCAAAGTCAGAGTGAGGGTAACCATTTCGGTTCGGGGCAATAGCTAAGGCTGTAAGGGGAGATAACGCACCCCTGCTGAATGGAAAGCTCGATAAATAGATGGAGAGTTGAATGCACTTCCAACAAGCAGGATTGAATCGATCTTGTTTGCGGGGCGAAGTCAAATAATGGTTCAAATGGTGTCATGGATCGAAGTTCCATTCTCGCCGACTTCCTTCATTACGGGTAAACGATGACACCAGTGATGGCGAAGTAAGCAATAGAGACGGCTCCTATAAATCCAATGACGAGGCATGTTAACATCCAGAAATATCGTGTGGAGATTGTGGCTCCGAAAAGTCCAGAGCCCATTAAGATAGCGCAGTAGGCTAAAAAGGGATTTCCCCAGGCCCAAAAAAGATAGCCCATGAGTCCCACCGTTATCGCTCCAATGATACGAACGAGAGGGAAAAGCGTCGTGACACCAAGGAACACTCCAAGTGCAGATGCGGCATAGATCAAACCGATCAAAACCATCGGATTAACGAAAATGCTCATGAGGGCCGTTTCTGACGAGATGGCTTCAATGACAAGGTTTTTGGCTGGGAAAATAAGGGCGATTGCGCTGATGGTTAGCAGGGCGGCTATTCCAGGAACTGCCATGCTTGCTGCTTTCTCTTTCGATTCTTTCCTTCGTCCGATATGGCGGGTGTCTTTGGTGTCTCCCGAGGCCGCTGCCAGTATGCTATCAGTGCTGATTGCCGGTTTTACGTTCCCCTCTGCGATTTCATTCGCGACGTGATCTTCGGTTGGAACCGCTTCGATGCGGTTAAGGGTGAGGGTTTTGCGTTCTGGAAAGAGCAGAGGCAGGATATCTGGGAATGCCGTAAGGGGCTTCCATTTTTCTGTGCCCTCATCGTAAAGCAGTGTATCTTCGGTAACGTTGCCGGTTTCTCCCAAAGAGATGAGTTGCTCGAGACTCAAAGGGCCTCGCGCGTGATCGGTATCGGGTTGTTTGATGTAGTACTCGGACATAACAATCGAAGGCTAAAAATGATAGAATAGAGTGTTTCCACACAAATAACAAAAGATGAGAGGAATTACATCCATTTCAATTTGGTTCGCAACATCTTATAATGAGAATAGTCTGCTGCATGGATGAGGCGCATGCGTTGTTTTGCCATACGAATGTGAAATGGGAACATGGAATGACAGGAAGTCAATGGTCGGCCGTCGACGCTGATGCTGACACTGGAGCCTTGGTCAGGGGTGGCGCTTTCCACTCTCAGCTCAGCTTCGTCAGGGAAAATGAAGCTACGATTACTCAGCGTATGAGCGCAAATTGGCGTCATTGCGATGGAGCAGTTTTGAGGGTGAAGAATGGGGCCGCCTGCTGATAGATTGTAAGCGGTGGAACCTGTGGGTGTTGCAAAGATGAGTCCGTCGCACGAATACTCTGCTATCGGCTTGTTCGCTTCAAATACCTGAAGCCGCATTAAGTTGATGGAGGTGCTTTTTATGACGACATCATTGAGTGCCAGGTGGCTAATGGGTTCACCGTCAAAATGAGCTTCAATCAGGGAGCGTTCATCCAGGTGGTAGTCTCCGTCTAGGATAGGGAGAATGTGGGATTGAATTTCTTCAGGAATGTAGCTAGCTAGGAATCCCAGTTTTCCTAAATTGACACCAAGTATGGGAGTATCGGAGCGAGCTGCTTCGGGCACGGCTCCAAGAATGGTGCCATCTCCTCCGATCACGCAACAGACATCATAGCCGTCAAGGGAGTGAAGATTCAGAGGGTATTCTGAAATGCGATTCGTTTTGACACCCTTGAGGACGGCTTGATCAATGATGCGCTGTGCAAGCTCTTCCGCTCCAGATTTGAGCGGATTGACAACAACTGCCATTGAGCGAATTGGTTGCATGGATGCGGATCGTTAGGGGTGAGAGGTGGTCAGTTAAAAACTACGATATGTCTTTTGTAAGGGCCATCAAATATTCCTGATTCCCATCGGTGCCTTGAATGACGGAGGGCTGAAAATCAAGCAATCTTGAATGGGGCAGTGAGTCGAGAGCAAAGTCTCGAATGGCAAGGGCTATTTTTTCGCTGACAGCGACATCTTTGATTACACCTCTGCAATGATCCATTGTTTTTTTGTCGGCTTCAAACTGCGGTTTGACCAGGCAGATGAGATGGCCTCCGTCTGCGAGTACCGTCCATGCAGGAGGAAGGATGAGTTTGAGGGAAATAAAGGAAACATCCGTGACGATTATGGGGTAGTCTGGAAAAGGAAGATCCTTTGCTTTGAGATTCCTGGCATTGTATTTTTCGATATTGATGACGGCGGGATGAGAGCGGATCTTGTGGTGGAGTTGATTACGACCGACATCGATGCAGACCACTTTCTCCACTCCTTGCTGGAGCAAGCAATCCGTGAATCCGCCTGTGGAGGCTCCAATGTCCAGGGCTCTTGGGAGTTGGAGGTCGAGTTGCAGTTTCTTTAGGATGCCTTCGAGTTTTTCCCCGCCGCGACTGACGTATTTGGGGGGTGCGATAACGGTAAGGTCCATATCTTCGGGAATTTCTTTACCGGCTTTGTCGATAACCTGACTCCCTGATCTCACTTTGCCCGCCATCAGAAGTGACTTTGCTTCACTTCGAGAAGCTGCGAGTTTCCGGCGAACGAGAAGTTCATCTGCGCGGACTTTTTTGATTTTGGACCCTGGCATGGTCTGAAAATAGATTTTTGGGATCACGGCGCAAGCGGTAATGGAGAAGATTGCTGTGGATACTTGTATGAACCATGCGTTGGAAATTTTTATCAGGGTCAAAAGTGATGAGAGGGTGAAGTGGGGCGAAAGGGCGGGAGTCGGCTTTTTCGGTGTTTTTACATCCATTTAGTAGATTCCGTTACCTTGAATGAGGCAGCGTGATTGGACTTTAGGCTCTGTAATTCCCTTTGTTGAGCGGATTGCAGCGGGATTCTGGTGTCAATTCGTGATCTTCATGTTCGAACGCTTTTGACCGGAAATAGGTAAAAATCCCATACAACCCCTGTAAAACTATCTGAAAAAAAGTGGGGTTACGGTGCTCGAAATGGGGCAAAAGTGTTGACATGTGGGGCGATGTGGGGGAAAGTGGTGCAAGTTAACTAAGAGGGGTTACCTCTAACACCATTCGAATGGGCTCACCAAAAACAGTCATTTACACGGGAGAATACCGGCACAATAGAGATGCTAAGGGTAGACTCACTGTACCTTCCAAATGGAGGGGAAATGATGATGAGGAGTTTCTTGCGCTGCCAAATCCAACAACCGGATGCATAACAGTGTACCCGCCCGCGAGAGCCGCTAAGTTTCTCGAACGAATGAGTGAAATTGATCTTGCCGATGCTGAGCAGCAGGAAGCGTTGATAGAGCTTTCCTCAATGGCACAGTCTTTCTCTTATGACAGCCAAGGTCGCATCAGTATTGATGAGCACTTGCTTGAGTTCGCTGGAATCCAAGGAAAAGAAGTGGTGCTTCAAGGTAACTTTGGAACCTTCTCTGTTTGGAGTAAGGAAGTATACGACAGCAAGGTAAGTAAGAGCGTGAAAGAGCGTTCTGAGAAACTGGCTGGTTCACTATCAAAACTGGGGAAGTTATAGGCCATGGTTGCGATGTTGAAAAAGGAATCTTTTGAACAAACTGCTCCAGGGCATGTGCCAGTAATGCTGGACGAGGCGCTTAAGTTTGTGGGGGAAGTGAAACCTGTCAAAATCCTTGATTGTTGTTTTGGCGGAGGCGGTCACTCCCGTGCGTTTTTAGAAAACACTCAGGCTAAAGTCTTGGGTGTTGATCGGGACCCTGCAGCGATGGATCGCTCAGAATCGATCAAGGCTGAGTATGGTGAGCGATTTCAGCTGTTTTCCTGTAATTACTCCGATATCGATACGATCGGAGAAAAAGAATTTGATGTAGTGTTTTATGACTTGGGAATTTCCTCGTTTCACGTTGATGAAGCGGAACGAGGGTTCTCTTTCATGAAGGATGCTCCACTTGATATGCGTATGGATACGCGCGTTGGACAGAGCGCCGCGGACTTTCTCGAAATGGCTCCTAAAGATGGATTAGTAAAGGCAGTACGAGAGTATGGAGAAGATAAAAACTGGAAAATCATAGTTAAAGCGTTGGAAGACGCCAGGGGGACGGGAACGCTTTCTCGCACCGTTTCCCTGGCTCGTCTAATTGAGTCAGTGACTCCCGCGCGCATTCGACGTCAGAAAAAAGGGATTCATCCCGCTACTAAAACCTTTCAAGGTATCCGCATGGCTGTGAACGAGGAACTCCTTCATCTGGAGTTGTCTTTGCCTAAGGCTTTTGACCTTCTAAAAGAAGGTGGCCGGATGATCGTGATTTCATTTCATTCGCTGGAGGATCGTATTGTGAAACGCCAGTTTCGTAAATGGGCAGGTTTTCCATTGGATTCAAGCGATTCTACACCACGGCAGGAGCGACATATTGTTGCAAAGCTTATCACCCGCAAACCCTTGCGCCCAACTGAGGCGGAAGTATCGCGGAATCCACGGAGTCGCTCGGCGTTAATGCGAGTTTTAGAGAAGGACGCGACTCAAATGAAAGGGCAGGTGTGAAAACTAACGCATGGAAGCTTATCATCATTTTTGGTTCCCTGGTGAGCTCATCTCTTTTTGTCGCAGCGTTCCATCTTGTGTTGGTGCGTAGTGAAATCAGCGAAGACGCAAAAGAAATTGCGAAGCTGGAATATCGGGTTCTTAAAGCACAGGATACGCTCCGAGCTTTGGAAGTGACAGTGGATGATTCGATACAACCTCACGTTTTGAAGGCTCGCATTAGTGGGGTTCTTAAACTTCCTCGTGAAGGGCAAGTTATTCGCGTATCCGATGTTGGGTTGGAACAATTTGATTCTGAAAAGTGGATCGCTAATCAATCCACCTCGGCTGGAAAGGAAGGTGTGTGATGGCTCCTTCATTTATAAGTACTGGTCGATTTACCATTTTTGTTATTGCGGTTGTGTCGATGTTTGCCGCCGTTTCTGGCAGGTTGTTCTATCTACATGTATTGGATCAGGATCAAGCCCGCAGGGTTATTTCTGAAAACCGATATCGGTTTCAGGAGATTCAAGCCCGCAGAGGTGTCATCCTTGATAGTAATGGAGCCGTGTTGGCCTCGTCCAAGCCTGCCTGGGATATTGGAGTTGATCCAATGACGGTAGATGTTCGTGAGAAAAGTAAGCTCCCTTACCTTGCTATGGTGCTGAATACCACTACGGACGTTCTTGAGGAAAAATTTGGATGGAATGACCAGTCTGAAGGTAATCTGAAGCGCACCCGCTGGGTGAAGCTTGCTGGTGAAGTGGATGAGTCAGTCTTCAAGGCCGTTGCTAAACTTGATTTAAAGGGTGTTTACGGGAATCGCTATTATACCCGTTATTATCCGACCGGTTCGGATGCTGCGCACGTTGTTGGGTTTGTGAACAAGGCCCACACACCGGTCATGGGAATCGAGCGAACGCTTGATTTCTATTTGAAGGGAAGTCCGGGTTGGCGTGTTCGTGAAGTCAATGGGTCACGCCACGAAATTCGTCAATTTCGGGTACGCGATGTTGATGCACAAAACGGATACAATGTGCAACTTACGATTGATTCCGGAATTCAACAGGTCGTTGAAGCTGAATTGGATCGAATTTTTGCCGACCTAGAGCCAGAAAGTGCCACTATAATTGTAACCGAAAATCGCACGGGTCGAGTATTGGCAATGGGTAGCCGCCCAACCTTTGATCCAAACCATTTTTGGGATTATGATCTAAAAAATGATCTTCGTAACCGTGCCATCAGTGATATTTACGAACCAGGATCCACTTTTAAGATCATTACGGCAGCCGGATTCTTAAACGAAGGACTAGGGGATCGGGATACCGTTTTTGATTGTGCCACCCGGAGTGTGTATTTCCGAAATAGAAAAGTAGTGTTGCCGACTGATACTCATCCTCGCGGTAAACTTCCTTTCACGAGATTATCAAAAAATCGAGCAACCGGGGGTCAGCCCTAGCTGGTCTAGAGTTGGGTGAAACCCGTTTCTTCGATTATTGTGATGCGTTTGGAATCGGACGTTCTACGGGAATTGAATTGAACGGAGAAGAAAATGGAATCTTCCGAAAAGTTTCTGAATGGGACCACTACACGCTTTCCCGACTCGCAATCGGTTATGGTGTAGGGGTGACACCGCTTCAAATGCACATGGCGATGAGCGTTGTAGCTAATGAAGGAAAATGGATCGCTCCCCATGTTGTCGACCAGGCTTTGGATAGTGAGATGAAACCCGTGGTTGTGTTTGAAACACAGGAACCATCTCAGGTTGTCTCGCGTGGTACAGCGAATGAAATTCGTGATTGTTTGATCGAAGCGGTGAGCTTGGGTGGAACAGGCCGACGGGCGACTTTACGGAATGTGCAAATCGCCGGTAAAACGGGAACTAGCCGCAAACTTTTATCCGATGGTTACAGTGAGGATCGCCATGTTGGTTCTTTCTCGGGTTTCTTCCCTGCGACAAAACCAGAATTTGTGATCACTGTCGTGGTCAATGATCCACGCAATGCTAGTTCTACCTATGGCGGAGTTGTTGCAGCTCCAGCTTTCCGCGCGGTTGCGGACTATATCGTATCCTCTCGTGGGATTTTGCCCGTCAATAAGAACTCTCAATTGATCGCATCGAATCAATAATTTCATGTTGGATTTAAGAGACAGTCAGTTGAGCATGTTGCTACGGGTTGCACGGAAAGATATCGTGATGCAGGACCCTCGTTTCAATCCATCTCCGTATTTCAATGAATCTGAACCTGCGGTAATGCTTTCGGATTTGAGCCGGGTCATTAATGGCAAACGCATCAATGGAAATCGGAATCGCCCGGTTGCTGCACTTGTTTGGGATAGTCGTCAAGTTGTAAGAGGGAGTGTCTTTTTCGCGATAAAGGGCGAAAACATCGATGGGAATGATCACATCCCGGAAGCGATTCAACGGGGAGCAATTGCAATTGTATCTGAACGAGCGGGGAAAAAGCGCCCGGATGTTAGCTATATCGAAACAGAGGATGTACGGATTGCACTGGCAAATGCCTCGCGTCGTTTTTACGGCGCTCCCGATTCGAAACTAAATTTAGTAGGGGTTACCGGAACCAATGGAAAAACCACGGTGACACGGATGGTTAAGTATCTTTTGGATGATGGAAATGATAAATGCGGTTTGATTGGCACCATCGATTACATCGTTGGCCAACGTGTTTTGCCTTCCCATAAAACAACACCAGAAGTGGACGAAACTTGTGCGCTTTTGGCGGAAATGGTGGAAAGCAATTGTGACTCTGCAGCTATGGAACTGAGTTCTCATGGTGTTGATCAGAACCGCACTTACGGATTCGAATTTGATACATTGGCATTTTTGAACCTCTCCCAAGATCACTTGGATTATCACGGTGATATGGATCACTACTTCGATGTGAAAGCTCGCCTTTTCGAAGGAGTATCAAATCCGCTTCCGAAAAATGCAGTGATCAATGTGGATGACGAACGCAGTGCCCAACTTATTGCGCGATTAGATCCAAAAATTCGCACGCTAACCTTCTCTGCCAAGGGAAAGAATGCAGATTTTGTTTCGAATCATGTTCGAGTGTCAGAAAAAGGAACTCGTTTTGAACTGCACTCACCAGAGGGTGTTTTTGATGTCATGCTTCCGTTGCTTGGGGTTTTTAATGTAAGTAATGCGTTGGCGGCTATTGCTAGTGCTTTTGCGAGTGGAAAACCCGTATGTGAATTGGTGCGACTCATATCAGAAATCAAGTCAGTTCCAGGACGAATGGAAGTGGTTTCTGAAGGCCAAAACTTTTTGACCATTGTGGACTATGCCCACACTCACGATGCGCTCGACAAATTGTTGCACACGGTGAGGTCCCTCACGAACGGAAAACTAACCACTGTTTTTGGGTGTGGAGGGGATCGTGATCGTGAAAAACGTCCACTGATGATGGCTGCGGTATGTCGCTACTCTGACAATGTGATTGCGACGTCTGATAATCCGAGAAATGAAGCACAGTCACGAATTTTTGATGACATGCTCCGAGGAATGGATGGAAGCACTCGCGTGCAATTTGTTGACGACCGTGAAGCTGCAATTCGTGAAGCGATTGAAAACGCTCAAAGCGGTGATGCGGTCGTGATTGCCGGAAAAGGGCATGAAACTTTCCAAATAATTGAAAATTCGATGATTCCTTTTGATGACCGCTTGGTGGCCCGCGCGGTATTGGAAGAAGTATGTGACAGACAATCTGAACTAGGTGGAGATCGTTAGTATGGTATATTTCCCAAAAGAAAAACTCGCAAAATGGACTCGTGGCGAATGGGTGAACAATAAAGCCAACGATAAGATCGCTGGATTCTCCATCGACTCACGCAATATTGATCGTAAAGAGATGTTCATTGCGCTACGTTCGCAACAACGGGACGGACATGCCTTTGTTGCAGATGCGGAACGCAAGGGTGCAGCAGCAGCTTTGACCGAAGAAGTCGTTGGTCGTTCCAAAATTCCGCAACTTAAGGTTCAAAAAGGGGTGAATGCGCTGCAGTCTATTGCGCATAATCATCGTCTTGCATTTTCTGGACCCGTTGTGGGCATTACCGGTAGTTGCGGAAAAACATCCACCAAAGACCTTCTCAGTCATTTGCTCGGGGAAAAACGAGTTCTTAAAACTGCTGGAAATCTCAACAACTATCTCGGCGTACCGTTGACATTGCTTCGTCTCGACGACAGTCGACACGATTTTGGCGTCATTGAAGCTGGGATCAATATGCAGGATGAAATGGCTGAATTGGCCAATGTTATTGATGCAGACTACGGTATTGTGACGATGGTGGGACATGCTCATCTTGAACTTCTTAAGTCGCTCGAAAATGTAGCTAAAGAAAAAGCTGATCTGCTGCGTTTGGGTAAAGAAAAAGCGGGGGTTATATATCCTGCATCTTGTCTTCGATACAAAGCATTCAGAGATATTACTGAGACAACCAATTTTGTTTTGACTCCACTTGGACAGCAATTGCCTGAACTCGATTGGGTAACTCCAGTGAATTACTGGTGTCTATTGGACGATAGCAACCGTTGGAATCTTTTCTTATGTGGAAAAGATGGTATTCAACGCCGTTTTTTCATTCCTGCGATGAGTCCAGGAATGCGCCAAAATCTTGCATTGGCAATCGTGACTGCAAGTGAACTTGGTGTGGATGATGAGGCTTTACAGTATCGGCTCCTTCGCTGGTATCCTTCTGACAATCGTGGGCAGGTCCTTCGCAATGGAACCTCATGGATCTATTCTGATTGTTACAACGCCAATCCAGACAGTATGCGAGATAGTCTGAGCGCATTTGAGAGCACTTTCGAATCCGGACTCTCGCGACTCTATGTATTGGGTTCCATGTATGAACTTGGTGATGATGCCGAATCTTTTCACCGCGAAGTGACTTCGCGCATGACTGCGCGGGCCAGCGATCGGTTCGTATTTGTGGGAAAATACGCAAAAGACTACCAGGAAGGATTGGCATGCAACGGTTACAATCTAGCAAACGTGTTCTGCTCGGAAACAGCCGAAGATGCCAGAGAGATAGTCGAAGATTTTGAAGGGGCTGTTTTTCTCAAAGGCAGCCGGCTCAACCGACTAGAAACTCTTATCCCAGCGTCAGCTGAAAAAATCGTATTGGAAACTGGCAAACTATGTTAGAAATCCTCGCATATGTAGAGGCCTTTAAGGGCCAAATTATGGAACTAGAGTGGTCCACACGACTGGGTTTGTCGGGGATCACTTCTCTATTGCTAGTTTTTGTACTTTTTCGCCCTTTTTACGCGCTAATGACGCGAAACAGAGTGCGGGAAATTGTGCGAGATGATGACAATCTTGGGAAATTAAAAGAGTTGCATGCGGGAAAGAAAGATACCGTGACTATGGGTGGGCTGCTCATCCTTGCGGCAATTACACCATCCACTCTGATATGGGCGGAATGGAACATTTATACGCTTTGTGCTTTGGGGGTTATGATAGGATTCGGAATGATCGGGTTCCTCGATGACTTTTTGAAGATAAGTATGCGAAACAAACGTGGCTTGGACGGTAAATTCAAGCTGCTGGGGCAATTGGTGATCTCGGTCATCGCTTTGTGGGTCCTTCTAGAAGACAAACAGAGTGCGAATCATATCCGCGAATTATGGATTCCTATGACCGAGGTTGCCTTTATGCCAACCATGCCTATCTGGATGACCCTTGGCCTGTTGTTCCTAGTCCTTACTGCAACGAGTAATACCGTAAACCTAACGGATGGTGCTGACGGACTCGCCATTGGATGTTCGATAAGTACAGTCCTTGCTTTTGGTGTAGTCGCCTATTTGGCAGGTTCACCTATTTTAGCTAAAGGCTTAAACTTGAACCAAATCGCTCATG